>NZ_CP063204.1:2642500-3842500 GCF_019904275.1 Zunongwangia sp. SCSIO 43204 | reverse complement strand
AATAATAAACATATACAGCATCGATAAGTTCTCCGTAAATATCTAATTGCATCTGGTTTTTGGCCTCGTTACCAACTCTAACCGGCTTACTATTTTTATAGCCATTAAAATGCTCTAGGTTTCGTTCATCTGGCGGAGTTTTACCATCGTAAGTATAAACCAGATCCATTTTATCTTTAAAGCAATACTTTTCTACCCATTTAAAAAATGATTTCGCTTCTTCTTTAAAACCGAGTTTTAAAAAGGCATACATCGCAAATGCAGCATCGCGAATCCAGGTATAGCGGTAATCCCAATTTCTTTCGCCACCAATCTTCTCTGGTAATCCAAAGGTTGGTGCAGCGATAAGACTTCCTTCTTTATGAGACGTTAGCAATTTTAGGGTAATGGCAGATCTTAAAACGGTTTCTACCCAGCGACCTTTGTAGGTAGATTTGCTTACCCATTTTTGCCAGTATTTATTACTTTCTTCAAGATAATTTTCTCCAAAAGAAGGCATGTTTTCCTGTTGATCTTGGGTTAAATGGAAATCGGTTAAAATGAAGTATGTCGATTCTCTTTCAGCTAAAGAAAATTCAGAAAAACCATCGTCCATTGAGATATATAGATCCTGGCAACTGTTTAGGCATAAAAAATTATCGTCGCCCGTAGAAAAGCAAATTTCATTGCCTTTTTGTGTCGCTTTATGTCTGGTTTCGGCATGATTAAATCTTGGGTTGCATTTTACCCGGTACGAAATATCGCCATAAGTTGTCGTGACTTTTCTTAAGAGTTTAAATTTATGATCTTTTTCATCGACCACCATCGTATCACAAATTTCACCCATGCCATCCTTAGACGAAAAACGTGTAATTAAAGTGGCAGTATTGGTTACATAAAATTGTTTGTATTCCAGGTTTTCGATGAGTGGTTCTATGGCAAAACCACCACCTTTATCTTGATCTAAAATATTAGCAAAAACCGTGGGTGAATCGAAATTTGGGAAACACATAAAATCAATGTCACCCTGCAACGACACAAGTGCTGTGGTTTGTAAGTTCCCAATAAAGCCGTAATTATTGATCTTGGTAAATTTTCTTTTCTGCATGAAATCTTTGGATAGTAAAACTTTCTCCAAATTACTTCAAGAATGGACGATTTGAAAATCTTAATAATGCCTTTGTGAAAGATTTAATATCGAAAATCGAAATTTTAAAACAAGTTTTTGAAAAGTAGGAAAGTCTTAAGAAGTGTTGAATCCTTGTTATTGCTGCGGTTTAATTAGAATAGAGAAAATAGAGAAGTGACCAGAGATCTATTTTGAACACTAAATGTTGAAAGACTTAATTTGAAAATTATTTTTAAGCTATAGACCAAGATTGTTGATTTGAGAGATGTTTTTTTAATGCTGAAAGCTGAAACATTCAATTTGAAAATATGTTTATGTGCTAATTTGAAAATAATCTCTAAGCTATAGGTTAAGATTGTAGAATTTCGTGATGTTTTTTTAATTGCTGAATGCTGAAAGCTGAATGCTAAAAGAACTGTAAACCGTCAACTGTCAACTGAAAACTAAAAAACTAAACACAAGCCTGCCATAAAGGTTCGTCTGGAACTTCAGCAATTACTTTTACAGGTTCATTTTTTACGGGATGGATAAATTCTAATTTACGAGCATGTAAATGAATCCCGGCATCTTTATTACTACGATCAAAACCATATTTTAAATCTCCTTTTATAGGACATCCAATCGCTGAAAGCTGACTACGAATCTGGTGATGTCTACCGGTCTGTAAATCGATTTCCAATAAAAAATAGTTGTTCAATTCCTTCAAGATTCGATATTCTAAGATCGCTTTTTTACTATCTGGAACTTCATTTTTATGAGCGAAAGATTTATTTTGTTTTGGATTGCGTTTTAAGTAATGCACTAAGACATCCTTATCTTTTGGAGGCCTATTTTTTACCACCGCCCAATAGGTTTTTTTAGCCTCTTTTTGCTGGAATAACTTATTGAGTCTTGGTAGCGCTTTAGAAGTTTTAGAAAAAAGAACAATTCCGCTTGTTGGGCGATCTAATCGATGCACCACACCCAGATATACATTCCCTGGTTTATTATATTTTTCTTTTATGTACGATTTTACCACCTCGCTAAGTGGTTTATCGCCGGTTTTATCACCCTGTACGATATCACCCACACGCTTATTCACGATGATCACGTGATTGTCTTCGTGTAAAACCTGTAGATTATCTTTGTTAGAAAGTAACTTATCTGTCGCCATTATTTTTTAGGATAAATACATATAAAATATTCACAAACGATCATCATATTTTCATCAAACTCAGTTTCAGGAATATTTTGTTCTCTGCAATAATACGCTTTATGTACCTTTTTCCAATACGTTAATGATTGATCTCCTTCACCTTCAATTTGGGCAAATTTAGGTGTAATTTTATTGTAAGGTGTACATTCAATTTTTTCGATCTGGATCACGGCTTTTGCAACTCCGTCCCAATTGGTAACGATAAAAAGATCACCTGGTTTACTAAACTCAATATTATTACTTTTAAACCATTTTAGAGAAGGCGCAGTTGCTCTTTTTGTCCCTTCAACAACCAGATCTGCACATTCGTTAGCGTCTTTTAGGTTATCGCAGAAATAGAAGGACTCCGGAATTCCTTTTTGCTGAAATTGAGGTTGATTTTCTATAAAATCGGCCCACATTTTTTTGACCGAAACATAATTTTTAGAAATACGATTCTCGTGTTCTGTTTTCATCAGAATTACTCTCGGGTAAAATCGCTAATTAATTCTTTATACTGCGGAAATTTTTGAGTCAGTTCTTCCCGTTCTGCTAGCGTAAAATCGTCAAAATCGAAACCCGGTGCCACAGTGCAACCAACAAACGAAAAATGATTTGGCTGAATAACTTTCGCCGCAAACCAATAATTTCTTGGAACTACATATTGCGGAACTTCTCCATTTTCAAGATCTCTTCCAATTTTTATTTCTGAAAGTTCTCCTGCAGGTGAAATGGTATACAAAAGAAGAGGTGAGCCATCGTAAAAATGCCAAACCTCTTCTTGGTTTATTTTATGAAATGCTGAAAAATTCTCTGAAGTCAGCAAAAAATAGATACTGGTCGAATAATTTCTTTCGGTTTTAAAAGCTTCAGGCAAAGCATTAGCTTCAATAAGATCGGGGCTTCGATAAACTTCCTTAAAGAAGCCACCTTCCGGATGAGCTTGTAAGTTTAAGCGATCGATTATTTTTTCTGCAGTATTCATTCAGTAAAAATCTTTTCAGCAAAAAACTTTAGTATTGCTCGTCTTCAGAAGGGAAATCACCACTTTTCACATCTTCAGCATAACGCTGAAAGGCGCCTGTCATTTCGCTATAAAGATCTAGATATCTTCTAAGGAATCTCGGATTAAATTCTTTGGTCATTCCCAACATATCGTGAACCACTAAAACCTGGCCATCACAACCGTTTCCTGCACCAATTCCTATAACCGGAATGCTCACACTTTCTGCTACTTCTCTAGCTAATTTTGCTGGTACCTTTTCTAATACTACAGCAAAACAACCTAATCTTTCGAGCATTTTTGCATCAGATTTTAGCTTTTCAGCTTCTTCTTCGTCTTTTGCTCTAACTGTATATGTTCCAAATTTATAAATAGATTGTGGTGTTAAACCTAAATGTCCCATCACCGGAATCCCGGCATGTAGAATTCGTTTAATAGACTCCTTAATTTCTTTACCACCTTCTAACTTTATGGCGTGAGCGCCACTTTCTTTCATAATTCTAATGGAAGAACGCAAAGCTTCTTTAGGATCACTTTGGTATGTCCCAAACGGAAGATCGACAACAACCAGAGAACGGTTAATCGCATTCACAACACTTGTAGCGTGGTAGATCATGTGATCTAGCGTCATGGGTAAAGTAGTTTCGTATCCTGCCATAACGTTACTGGCCGAATCGCCCACAAGGATCACATCGATTCCTGCGCCATCCATAATTTTTGCCATCGAGTAATCGTAGGCGGTTAGCATAGAGATTTTCTCTCCACGCTTTTTCATATCGACTAAAGACTTAACTGTAATTCTTTTATATTCTTTTTTAGCAACAGACATTAATCTAATTTTTTATATGCGTAAAAATAAGGTTTTAATGAGAGACTAATTAAGATATTGTCAAGAATTTAGGGATTCTATTCTTTTGTTAAATTTGTACTAAGATTTTCTGAAAGACTTTCCAAAAGTTCGCCGTCATCTGCATGATATTGCCAAAACATCGCTCCGGCAAGGTTTTCAGTTTTGATAAATTCTGCTTTCTTTTTTAGGGAAATAGGATCGTCGTAGGTAATAAAGATCCTGTCTGTAGCATTCCACAAAAAGGGTGCCTGCGCAGTTTCGTCCCAATAGCGATGGTATTTACCGGTGCGTAAACTGTCTTTTAAAGCCGTGTAATTTAAAGAAAATGCCTGCCCTGAAGCCGATTGATATAATCCGTTGTTTTTAGGAGCTACCTTTTTCCAGCCACGACCATAAAACGGAATTCCGATTACAAGTTTTCCAGGATCTGCACCGGCTTCGATATAATTTTTAACAACCTGTGCTGTACTTAGATTCTGGTTGATAGTGTTTGCTGCTGAAGTCAATAAATTAGTATGATGTGCAGTTGAAGAATTCCAATCGTCGTGAAAGTTATAACACATAATATTGATAAAATCTACGCTTTTTGATATGCTGTCGATTTCGATATTTTCTAGGTATGCTTTATTTGCTGAAGTTGCTATGCTGAGTACATACTCCTTATTATTTTTTGCTGAAAATGAGTCTAATTTTTGTCGAATTTCATCTAATAAATAGGTAAAATTCTTTTTATTTTCAGGAGAGAAGTATTGTGACTCATTATTTTTAGGATATTCTACAACGAGATCGATACCATCTAAATCATACTTCTTTAAAAACTGAAGTGTACTATTGGCAAATCGCGTTCTGGAGCTGTCACTGCTCGCAATTTTTGGGAATTTTGGAGCATTGGCCCATCCACCTACCGAAATTAGAAGATTTAAGGATGGATTTTTAGCTTTTAGATTCTTCAGCTTTTTAAAACGCTTGGGATCATCTTCATCTGCAATATTAATTTTCCCTTCTTCGATATTTGCGAAAGCATAATTAATATGCGTAAGCTTATCAGCCTGAATAGATTTTTCGGCTTTTTCCATCAGGTCGCCAAATACGTAACCTATAAGCAAATGTTCTTTTTCGGTTTGTTGAGCACAAAGAGAACTTCCGAAGCAATAGATCGTAAAAACTAATAAGTACCTCTTAATTTTCATTAGGCCGCTGTTGTAGAATGTTCTAAATTTAGAAAAAATATATACCAACAAAGGTATCGTTCTCTAATCTTAACGTTGTTTTATATGAAATCAATTTTATACATAATTGTGCTTTTTTTATGCAGCACTTTAACAGCGCAATCTGAAGCTGAAAATGTAAAATCTACGATCGATTCTTTTTTTGAATCGTTTCATGCTCAGGACGCTGTGGGGATGAAAGATCTTGTTTCAGAGAATGTCGTTACTCAATCGATAGGAGAGGACCAGCAAGGTAATACGCTAGTACATAAAACCTCATTTTCTGATTTTTTAAAAGGAATTGTGAGTATTCCTAAAAATGCCAGTTTTAAAGAAGAATTGCTGGATTATCAAATCTCTATAGATGGTAATATGGCGAATGCCTGGACGCCTTATAAATTTTACTTCAAGGATAAATTTAGTCATTGTGGGGTAAATTCTTTTCAGTTGGTTAAGATCGATGGTAAATGGCAAATTATTTATATTATCGATACACGTAGAAAAGAGGGCTGTAATTAACCAAAATCGGTTTTAGAAATTACAGAATTATATCGGTGATCTCTTCTGCTTTAGAAGAAATAATCACTACGATTCCATTGTTCATTGCGTGTAGTAGCATAGGCCAGTATAATTCTTTATTTTGAATTTTTAATCTTCCGAAGAAATAACCTGCAATGATCCTTGGGAAGATTAGGATGAAAAGAATAAAATTAAATTCGAACCCAGATACATAATTCCACACATGTACGTAGCCAAAAATCACTGCTGAAATTATCCAAATAAAGCGGTGATATTTATGAAGCTGATATTGGAGCTTTTTCATCTTCTTTTCTGGAATTACAGATTTTAGAAATAAGAAAATGATAAATACACTTAATAGTAATAAACCATATTTTAAAAAGAGATTAGCTTCAGCAGGAATAAATGCGAGGCTTACAAATAAGATCCAGGAGCATATAAAAACCAGAATTTCGTTTTGTGAAGGTTTAATAAGACTTCTAAAAAGACATTCTTCCATGATTGGTGCGATAATCACGGCCAGGATAAAGAATACCATTGGATTATCGGTCATCATCTCGTAAATCTCGGTTTGCTGGTAGCGATCGAAATCTAATTCAGGAAATAGATTGTTTAAAACGCCCATTCCCATAAAAAACAAAAAGTAACAGGCCATCGTTAAAAAATAATGGCGAAAGAGATTTTTGATCTTAGATGGTAAATTATGCGCGTACAATTTAATTTTGGATTAGTAGTGAGATTAACAATCACTCAGGCTCACTTTAACTGCGAGTCCGCCTTCACTGGTTTCTTTATATTTCGAGTTCATATCTTTTGCGGTATCCCACATGGTAGCGATCACTTTATCTAACGGAACCTTAGCTTTGGTGGCATCACTTTCTAACGCAATTTCTGCAGCGTTAATGGCTTTAATCGCACCCATCGCATTTCGCTCGATGCAAGGTACCTGCACTAAACCGGCAATAGGATCACAGGTTAAGCCAAGATGGTGTTCCATAGCAATTTCGCTCGCCATTAAAACCTGTTCTGGCGTACCACCCAGCAACTCAGTTAAACCACCGGCAGCCATTGCAGAGGAAACTCCAATTTCTGCCTGGCAACCACCCATTGCGGCAGAGATCGTTGCCCCCTTTTTAAATAAACTTCCTATCTCACCCGCTACCAGCATAAAACGTTTCATATCCTCGAAAGTAGCTTCGTGATTTTCGATAACCATATAATACATCATCACAGCAGGAACGGTGCCGGCACTCCCATTGGTTGGAGCGGTAACAACACGACCTAAACTGGCATTTACTTCGTTTACACTTAAAGCAAAACAACTCACCCATTTAAGGATCTGTCGAAATTTAACTTCGGTATTTCTTATGGCATCGATCCAATTTTCTGGCGAATCATATTTTTCTTCACCAATAAGCCGCTGATGCATCTCGAAAGCGCGTCGTTTTACACTTAATCCGCCTGGTAAAGTTCCTTCAGTATGGCAACCAATAAACATCGATTCTAACATGGTATTCCATATTTGCTGAAGTCCGGTATCAATTTGCTCATCGTTTCTTAAAGAACGTTCATTTTGCAATACCAGTTGAGAGATGCTTAAATTTTCAGCCTTGCAGTAATCTAAAAGCTGATTTGCACTTTCTACCGGAAAAGGAAATTCGTTGAATTTATCCTGTTTTTTTTTCGCGTTCTTTCGGGTCTTTTTCACAACAAACCCACCGCCGATAGAAAAGAACGATGAAGAGCATTTTTTACCATTTTTAAGGCTAGCTCTAAAGATCATCCCGTTGGGGTGAAAATCGAGAAATTTGCGATTAAATTTTATATCGGTTTCGTAATGGAAAGGAATATCTAATTCTTTATTAAGAGCAAGGATTCCTTTTTCTTTTATTGCTGAAATTTCAGTCTCAATTAAAGAAATATCCATGGTAACAGGATCGTGACCACATAATCCTAGCAAAGTTGCAATATCTGTAGCGTGACCTTTTCCTGTTAATGAAAGAGAGCCATAAAGATCGATATGTATTTTTTCAACAAGCTGAAAGGTTTCTTTTGCTTTAAGCTCTGTAATCCATCGCTGTGCAGCGCGCCATGGCCCAAGCGTGTGAGAACTTGATGGGCCAACGCCAACCTTCAACATGTCGAATACACTAATACATTCCATACCGAAAAATTATGCGGACAAATGTATAATTTCAGGAACAGATTCAGAAATAAAATAGGAACTCTAACTGCCTATTTATGCACAACTTTGATGTTACTCTGCAAAATTTGCATTGATTTTAGCCCAAAATAAAGCTGTTTAAAAATGTTTCTGCCAACCTGTCATAAGTTTTTTGCTGGCATAAAGATTGACTTTTAGAGAGCGAAACAATGAATAAAAAATTAAATCAACGTATAAAGTTATGAGTAAGATAATTGGAATTGACTTAGGTACAACTAACTCCTGCGTTTCAGTTATGGAAGGTAACGAGCCTACGGTAATCCCTAATGCCGAAGGTAAAAGAACAACTCCTTCTGTAATTGCTTTTGTAGAAGGTGGTGAAATCAAAGTTGGAGACCCTGCAAAAAGACAGGCTGTAACCAACCCAGAAAAAACGATCGCTTCTATAAAAAGGTTCATGGGAAATAAATTTTCTGAATCTGAGAGAGAAGCAGGACGTGTAGCATATAAAGTAAAAAAAGGAGACAACGATACTCCTCGTGTAGATATCGATGGGCGTCTTTACACTCCACAGGAACTTTCAGCAATGATTCTTCAAAAAATGAAGAAAACTGCTGAAGATTATTTAGGACAGGATGTGACTGAGGCTGTAATTACAGTACCAGCATATTTTAATGATTCTCAGCGTCAGGCTACAAAAGAAGCTGGTGAGATCTCTGGTCTTAAAGTTAGACGTATCATTAACGAGCCAACTGCAGCTGCACTGGCTTACGGTTTAGATAAAAAATCTAGTGATCAAAAGATCGCAGTTTATGACCTTGGTGGTGGTACTTTCGATATTTCTATCCTAGAATTAGGAGATGGAGTTTTTGAAGTATTATCAACAAATGGTGATACACACCTTGGTGGTGACGATTTTGATGAAGTAATCATCGACTGGTTAGCAGATACTTTCCAGAAAGCTGAGGATATCGATCTTAGAAAAGATCCTATGGCGTTACAACGGCTTAAAGAAGCTGCAGAGAAAGCGAAGATCGAGTTATCGTCTTCTTCTCAAACAGAGATCAACTTGCCTTATGTTACGGCTACAGCTAGTGGACCAAAACACTTGGTAGAAACTTTAACAAGATCTAAGTTCGAGCAATTAGCAGCAGAACTAGTAACAAGATCTATGGAGCCAGTAAAGAAAGCGCTTCAGGATGCTGGTCTTTCTAAAAGTGATATCGACGAGGTAATTTTAGTAGGTGGTTCTACACGTATTCCTAAAATTCAGGAAGAAGTAGAAGGTTTCTTCGGAAAAAAACCTTCTAAAGGAGTAAATCCAGATGAGGTAGTATCTATTGGTGCTGCAATTCAGGGTGGTGTATTAACTGGTGATGTTAAGGATGTATTGTTATTAGATGTAACTCCACTTTCTTTAGGTATTGAAACTATGGGTGGTGTAAACACTAAATTGATTGAAGCGAATACAACAATTCCTTCTAAAAAATCACAAACATTCTCTACCGCAGCAGATAATCAGCCTTCAGTAGAAATCCACGTGTTACAAGGTGAGCGTCCAATGGCAGCAGATAACAAAACGATTGGTAGATTCCATTTAGATGGTATTCCACCAGCGCCAAGAGGAACACCTCAGATCGAAGTAACTTTCGATATCGATGCTAACGGTATTATTAAAGTAAGTGCTACAGATAAAGCGACAGGAAAATCTCAGGATATCCGTATCGAGGCTTCTTCAGGATTAACAGAAGAAGAAATCGAAAAAATGAAGCAGGAAGCTGAAGCAAATGCAGATGCCGATAAGAAAGCGAAAGAAAAAGTAGATAAGCTAAATGAAGCAGACGGAATGATCTTCCAAACTGAAAAGCAATTGAAAGAGTTTGGCGATAAACTTTCTGACGATAAGAAAAAGCCTATCGAAGATGCTTTAGAAGAGCTTAAAAAAGCTTACGAAACTAAAGAATTAGAAACCATTTCTCCTGCATTAGACAAATTGAATGAAGCTTGGAAAACAGCTTCAGAAGAAATGTATAAAGCACAAGCGGAAGCTCAGGGTGGCGCTCAACAAGGAGCAACCGGAGCTGAAGGAGGACAAGCTGGAGGCGGTGAAGCCAAAGGTGGAGATGATGTAGAAGATGTAGATTTTGAAGAAGTGAAGTAAGCAGAGAACAGATTTTGCTTTATAAAATCTTGTGAATCGTTTATCCCGAACTTGATTCGGGATCTTCAAAATTGAATATTATATCCGAATAAAAAAAAAGCCGCTGATTTTTCAGCGGTTTTTTTTATACGCAACCTTTTAGGTTTTTTTGCATCTAAGTAAGAAACCAATAAAAAATTATGATCAAAAAACTACTGTTTTTAGTTTTTGGGAATTTTATTTTTTTCTTGCTCCAGTGACGATGATGGGATCGAAGTCAATTTTAACGATTTTGAAGCAATATCTGCAGCCTATCCATTTTCTGATATTCAGACTGATGAGCAAATTACCTATTTTGAATATATCCAGTCAATGCCAGATTTTGAAGATCCCGATGATCCAACTTCATTAGTTTATCGCAATAACGTACTTTTTTCTTTTAATGAAATTTGTTCAGATCCTGATTGTAGAACGGCATTTAATAATTTACAAGCAGATGCTGGTTTTATTGGTGGATGCTTGCCATCATATTGCTTTTATTACATTAAATATCAGACACAAGAAGAAAATCTTGTAGTTGCTTCTAAAGACGATCTTCTTAATTTTCTTGGAGAAATCGATTCACCAGGTGAAGCCTTACTTATTGCAAGAGCTAATGCTTATTATTGGGCTGTAAATAATAAAAATAATGGTGCTATTAAAGAAACTCAAGATGGTTTCGAATTAATTGTAATGCAAACGGTAAGCTATTGTTTGCCATTTCAAACAAACCGATTTCATCTTAAAGTGGATCGCGAGGGAAATGTCACCATAGTTTCTGAAGAGATTGCAGAGATAGACGAAAATGCCTGCGTTTAATTAATTTTTATATAAAAAAGTTATAGCCTAAATAGGCAATATTGAATACCAATAACATCACAAAACAAATGATCGTAAATATTCTGTAATTTTTACCCGGCCTGTCGGCTTCTGGCATTTCCTGGCCAGTAACCAATTTATAATTGAACCAGGCGAGAATTGGGGCAGACAAAAATGATAAACCCGCGGCAAAATCTACCAAAATAGTAAACGATCCTGAGGTATTATAAAGAATCGCTAACGAAAGTATGGGGATTATAAAAATCGATATTCGATAAAATTGCCATCTTTTTTTACGATTATCAGCTTCAGTAGAAATAGAATTTTCTGGGTGAAATAATTCAGAAATAACCCTTGGGTAAGCATCAGTGACCGTAATCACGGTGCTCAACATTGTTACAAAAGCAGCAATGGCGATAACCGGTTTACTCCATTCTCCTAAAGTTCTTCCGTAGAGATTAATAAGTTGCGATGAAAATTCTACACTATTACTGCTAAAACTTTCTCCACTTCCAAACATCACCAAAACGCCTAGCAGAAAAAACAAAATTCCAATAAAACAGGCCGAAAAATAACCAATATTAAAATCTAAGAAAGCACTTTTTAAACTGAGCTTTTCATTATTTCCGTGCGCTTTTTCTTTGGTCCAGATCGAATGCCAAACCGCCGCGTCCAATGGAATAGGCATCCAACCCATAAAAGCAATTATAAATCCCAGGCTGGCTGTTGTCCATAAAGAAGGAATTTCGACAGTTTCTATCGGTTCTTTTTGAATTCCCAAGGCCATGCAAACCGCTGCCAAAGTAGCTAGTGTAAGTAAACTTACAATGATCTTCATACTTTTATCGAGTCCGGGATATTTGCCAATCAGCAGCAACGCAATGCTTGCTCCAAAAATGATAAAACTCCACGTAAATGGGGAAAGTCCGAAATTAAAAAGTCGTTCTGCCAAACCTGCTGTTACGATAGTCACCGCTGCCTGGATAATAAACATACTGGCTACCGTAATAAAAATGAATAAATAATACGGAATCTTACCTAGCTGTTTATAGCCGGCAATTAAATGCTTCCCGGTTCCTGCGACATAACGAGGGCCAAATTCCAGAAAGGGATATTTAGAAATACAAGCCAGCAATAAGGCCCAAATAAGAATATAACCATAATCGGCGCCGGCTCGGGTAGATTGAACCAAATGAGAAACTCCAATTGCGGCTCCTGCGAGTAAAAACCCCGGACCGATATTCTTTAAAATTGAAGTCTTTTTTGTTCTTTTTGCTATTTGCTGTGATTCCATCGCGTTTCTAGATCATATCTGGCGAAAATATTCAAATTTATTCAGAAAAAAATGGAAAGTTTGCAGGTTTCAGCTATCAGCTTTTAGCATTTAGCGAAAAACTAAACATGATTTATTGATAATTGTTTACTGTTAATTGCTCATTGTCTACCACATTTTCAAATCTTCAAATCAACTCAGTTTTTCTATAATTTCGGTATTAAATTCGTGTCCGCCGTTGTAGGTTAAAACTTCCAGATTATTAGGAAATAGCGTTTTTAGGCGTTCCTCTTCAACTTCAATGATTCCTTTTTTTAGATATTCATCTTCGGTTCCGTAGAGATAAGTGACGTTTGTGTCTTTCAGAAACTCTAGGTCTTCCGCAGAAATTTCAGCAGGAATTTTACCCGAGTGCAAAATGAGTTGATCACATTTAATTTTTCGTCGTGCTAAAAATCGCGTAGCAACAGAAACACCTTGTGAGTATCCCAAAATGATAAGATTGGGCGTATTGGCTAAGTTTTTTTTATACAGAATTTCTTCAGCATACACTTCATCTAAATAATTCAGCACATTTTCGATATCGGCTTCAGTATTTTCTCTGGTCAACCATGAAGCACCAACATGGCGATAATCAGATTTTAGGTAGTATTTGCTTTGCGCCTGTGGTGCGATAATGTAATTCTCACTGGCATCCAGATGGTTAAAATGCCGAATAAAATATCGGCTTAAATAACCAATGCCGTGGCAAACCAGCCAAATGTTTTTAGTGTTCTCGGTAAACTCGTTTAAAACGCTATACGTATTGGTAATTTGGTAAGAAACCTGTTTTTCACGGCTCATGCTGTAGATTCAATTTTGTACTTTTACAAAGTAATTAATCGTATTGCTATGAACAAAGAGGAAATCCTGGGAATGTGTGCAAAAATGTGTAAAAACACATTAATGGAAACCTTGAATATTGAATTTATCGATGTTGGCGAAGATTTTTTAACCGCAAAAATGCCGGTAACGCCAAAAGTACATCAGCCAGACGGAGTATTGCATGGTGGTGCAAGTGTGGCTTTGGCCGAGAGCGTTGGGAGTGCGGCGAGTTATATTTTTTTAGATACCAAAGATTTTGCGATTCGTGGGATAGAAATTTCTGCAAATCACCTTAAAAGCATAAAAGAAGGCGATGTTTTTGCCAAAGCGACATTTATTCATAAAGGCCGAACCACGCAGCTTTGGAATATTCATATTACCGATGCTCAAGATAATTTAATTTCCCTGGTAAAACTAACTACCATAGCATTAGCAAAAAAGAACTCATGATGCAGGCGATGGCGTTTTTTAACGCGTTAGAAGATCATATCAATAAAAATTTAGCATTTGTCGCTTATCGAAAACCAGATGAAAATGTGATCAAAGCATTTTTACAAAAGGATAAGCAATCGTATACAACGACCGATTTTTCTGAAAGCGGATTTGTTTTTTCTGATTTCTGCGGAACAAAAAGTTTATTAATTCCTGAAGCTAATTCTGAAGTTATTACTACGGAATATAGCACCGAGAAACCTGCTACAGAAACTTCAGAATATATTCCTGAAATCACTAATATCGAAGCTCAAAAGCAGCACGAAGCATTAGTGGCAAAAGGGATCGCAGAAATTAAGTCGGGAAGTATGAAAAAAGTAGTTTTGGCCAGAAAGGAACAAAACCCAACGCAACTTTCAGCACTTTCGATCTTTAAAAATTTACTCGAAAATTATCCAAAAGCATTTTGTTATATCTGGTCACATCCAGAAAGCGGGATCTGGATTGGTGCTACTCCTGAAACTTTGGTGAAAGTAGAGCGAAATCGCTTTAAAACCATGGCGCTTGCAGGAACGCAGGCTTTTAAAGGAACCATAGATGAAGCTGCATGGACACCAAAAGAAGTTGAGGAGCAACAAATTGTTTCAGACGAGATTGTACAAAAATTAAAGGATTTTAAAGTAGCTGCTGGAGAAATAAATCTAAGTGATCCTTATACCGTAAAGGCAGGGAATTTACTGCATATTCGTACTGATATTGCAGGAGTTTTAGAGAACGATAATTTATCGAATCTATTGGAAAGTTTACATCCAACTCCGGCTGTTTGTGGTTTCCCAAGAGAAAAAGCAAAGGAATTCATTTTGCAACATGAATACAGTGATCGCGAATTTTATTCGGGTTTTCTTGGTGAGATAAACTTAAAACAGGAAGTAAAACGAAACTCTAATCGTCGAAATCAGGAAAATCAGGCTTATGCCAGTATTTTAAAACAATCGCAGATTTTTGTGAATCTAAGATGTATGAAGTTAACTGAAGGTGAAGCCGAAATATTTATTGGCGGCGGAATCACAGCAGATTCTAACCCGGCAGCCGAGTGGGAAGAAACGGTGAACAAAAGCTATACGATCAAGTCGGTTTTAGTCAATTAGGACTGAATTGAAAATGAATAAACCTCACAGGTTTATAAATCCTGTGAGGTTCGACTAAATCTTCTTCATCAAATAATCAGTTAAATACTTTTTAAAGCTACTGTAGAAGTCTGGCGTAAATCGTAATTTTGAGGTATAATTAAATTGCGTTGAAGTTTCCTAACTTCCCCCAGAAGCTTCCGCTCGCAAAAAATAAACTTTGTGAAGTATTCTAAAATACCTGTTGCACGTAATGTGGTTTCACTTTGCGTTTCAAAAAATATAAAACACGTTGTAATTTCTCCAGGCTCAAGAAATGCGCCTTTAACTATTGGATTTACGCATCATCCAGAGATAAATGCTTACAGCATCGTCGACGAGCGTTGTGCAGCATTTGTAGCCCTGGGAATGGCGCAGCAATTGCAACAGCCAGTTGCGCTGGTTTGTAGTTCAGGTTCAGCATTACTTAATTATTATCCGGCTATTTCAGAGGCTTTTTATAGTGATATTCCGCTGGTGGTTATTTCAGCAGATCGACCAATCGAACGTATCGATATTGGAGACGGGCAAACCATCAGGCAAAAGAATGTTTACGAAAATCATATTCTGTATTCCGCAAATTTATATTCTGAGTTGGTTTTGGAATCTGAAGCAATCGATAAAAAACTTCAGCAAAAACAGTGGGAAGCGCAAAAACATAATGAGCGTGAGATTAATTTGGCGCTAAATAAAGCCATAGAAGAAAAAGGGCCGGTGCATATTAATGTCCCGTTTTACGAACCGCTTTATGATACAGTTGAAAATATCGAGGTAAATCCTATCGAGATCTTTCCAGAAATCACCAAAAGACATTATTCGAAAGAAGAGCTTTTACCTTACGCTGAAATTTGGAATAAAGCCAAACGAAAAATGGTGATCGTTGGAGTAGCGCAACCAAACGTGGTAGAGCAAAAATTCCTTGAAAAATTAGCTAAAGACGACTCTGTTATTGTTTTTACAGAAACAACCTCTAATCTACATCACGACGAATTTTTTACAAGGATCGATACCATAATTGGGCCTATAGAAAAAGACGAAAATATGCAGGAGCTTTTTGAAGCTTTACGCCCGGATATTTTGTTGACGTTTGGTGGAATGATCGTTTCTAAAAAAATAAAAGCTTTTCTACGGAATTATAATCCAAAACATCACTGGCACGTCGATTCTAAAAAGGCGTACAATACTTTCTTTTGCTTAAACAAGCATTTTGAAACTTCGGTAAACGACTTCTTTACAGATTTCTTTCCGCTTACCACAAAAATGGATAGTGATTATGGCGAATTTTGGAAAAATATACGCGCAAAACGCCAGGTGCGCCATGATGCGTATATGGACGAAATTCCATATTCAGATCTAAAAGCCATGCAATTATTGGTGCCAAAGGTGCCAGATCATTATATCATGCAACTGGCCAACAGTTCAACGATTCGCTATGCACAATTATTTAAATGGAATCCTTCGCTACGAATTTTTTGTAATCGCGGCACCAGTGGTATCGATGGTAGTATTTCTACCGCTGCAGGTTCTGCGATGGCGAGTGAAGATCCAGTTTTGATGGTAACTGGTGATCTTAGTTTCTTTTATGATAGTAACGCACTTTGGAATAAATATATACCTGCTAATTTTAGAATTATCATTCTGAACAACTCTGGTGGCGGAATTTTTAGGATTCTTCCCGGTAATAAGAATAGCGAACAATTCGATACTTTTTTTGAAACCGTTCACGATTTAAAAGCAGAACAACTGGCGAAAATGTACAATTTTGAATATGATTCTGCTTCTTCAGAAGCTGAAATTAGTCATTCGTTAAGTACATTTTTTGAAGCTTCAGCGCGTCCTAAGATTTTAGAGATTTTTACTCCGCGCAAAGTCAACGATAAAGTTTTACTGGAATATTTTAGTTATATGAAGTAATTAAATTAGATCCCTACGCTGTTAGATATTAGAATTTAGACCGCTGCGTTATTAGAGCTTAAAATATTCTTATTCAGAATTTTAAATTTTGAATCAAAGAAGGCCTCAGTTCGTATAAAATTATGGAATTAGAAATATCTTAATCAAATCGTGAATTTTTAAACTGTCAACTGTAATTGCTTACTGTAAACTATATTATTTAACAAATTCTATATTTTTTCTTCAAATTTTAAATTTTCAATAAGTTTTCTTATGATTCTGTTAGGTGAGTTTAGTGATGTTTCTATGTAAATTCGAATAAACCAAAAAACAAAATTATGAGTACCAAGACTGATGAAAAAGTAGGAAAGTATATTCAGGATATTAAAGAAAAGGTAGGAGAGGAGCCAGATGTGGCCCTTATCCGAAAAATAACCGAATCTTTAGGGCCTGTAGTTTTTAGAAGTGATGCCGAAACGGTTTCATCGAGCAGTGAGGATGAGTTAGAAACGGTAAAACAAAACTTTTTGATCAAGAAATTAGGATTACCTAATGATAGCAACCTTGATGTTGGTTTAAATGCAATGCTGGAAAAATATGGCAAATCAAACCGAAATAAATATAGAGCAATATTATATTATTTGCTAACCAAACATTTTAAAAAAGAGTCTGTATTTGCCTAATCTCATAGATTAGTCAGGATCGAATCCGCTTTCTATTTTCAGGAAGCGGATTCTTTTTTTGCATTCCCCTCAAATTATAAAGTATCTTTGTCATCTAAATTTATGTTATGCTGAATATTGGCGAAAATCATCGTTTAATTATTGATCGTGAAACCGAACCTGGTTTGTTTCTTAAGAATGCTGAAGGAGACGAGGTTTTATTACCTAATAAATATATTCCGAAGGAATTTCAGTTAGAAGATGAAATTGAGGTTTTTGTTTACCTGGATCATTCAGAGCGTCCGGTGGCGACTACTTTAGAACCTTACGTGAAATTAGACGAATTTGCCTTTTTAGAATGTGTAGAAACCACAGATTTTGGTGCCTTTTTAGATTGGGGCTTAGAGAAACATCTTTTTGTTCCGTTTAAAGAGCAGGTGTATCCTATGCAAAAAGGGCATAGTTACTTGATCTTTTGCTATTTAGATGAAGACACAAATCGATTGGTAGCTTCAAGTAAAGTACATGCTTATTTAGACAATTCAGATCTTACAATAAAGCCTTTCGAAGAAGTAGATCTTATCGTGAGCAATAAAACTGATCTTGGCTATAACGTGATCATAAATGAAATTCATCTAGGCCTGGTGTATAACGATGATGTTTTTCAGCCTATAGAAATTGGAGATCGTATAAAAGGGTTTATAAAAAAGACCCGAAAAGACGGTAAGATCGATGTTACGTTGCAACGTCCTGGTTATAGAAGCATCGAACCAAATGCACAGGGAATTTTGGATGAACTGCAAAATCAAAACGGATTTTTAAATATTACCGATAAATCTTCACCAGAGAAAATAAAAGCTGTGCTTAAAATGAGTAAAAAGAGTTTTAAGCGCGCCGCTGGTAATCTTTACAAACAACGCCAAATCGATATAAAAGAGGACGGAATTTACCTGAAAAATTAAGCTCTTTTGATTTTTTAGTAATAATATCTGCTACTACGGCGATAAGAATAGGGTCTTGAATACATACTATTCATTGTAGAATTATACAATGAGTTGTGATAGCGGTGAAAAGGATTACTACTAAAATTAGTATTGTTATTATTGAAGTTATTAATGCCGGTATTCAACTGGTCCTGCTGGTTGTTACCGGTAAGCTGAATCGCTTTTTCTTCCTTTGGTTCTGTTTGTGGTAAACTAATATTGGCCAGGCGTTTGGCTTTTGCCAGTTCTCTTTGTCGATTTTCCTCGCGAATAATGCCCACCATATCAAATTCTTCACGTTCGTTTTGTACACCAATAAAAGTACCGCTTGGCAAATTAGGATCGTAAACTAAAAATTGATTGGGTCTTAGATCGGTTAGCACCGGTGGTAGAAATTTATCCTGATCTAGTTCTAAAACAACAGTTTCTTTTGCAGAGATTTCCTGCGCGAATGATACCGTGCTTATCGTTAGTAGAAAAAGGATGCTAAGAAGATGTTTCATTAAACCTGGACGTTTCTAAAACCTGTTTCAAAAATTATGCTAAACTTAAAACAGACAGCGCTAAATTCAAAATTAAGAATCAAATTTTTATAGATAACCGATATTATCAATTTTTAGTACCGTACTTTCCTGAAATAGGTTGACTAAAAATTAAACCTTTTAGTACTATACCTAATGAAAGAACAAAATCAACACTGTCAAAAAAATTCCTACAAAAAAGTAGGTTACGATCTCAAGCTCCTGATCATTGATCAGATTCAAAATGCACAGATCTCTATCAATCATGCTTCCGATAAATATCAAGTTTCCAGAGCTTCCATCTATTACTGGTTGAAAAAATACAGTACTTTAGAACAAAAGAAACAAGGGATGAGCAAGAAAGATGAAATCAAAAAACTCAAAGAAAAAATAGAGGAACTGGAATTTGTCAAAGACTTCCAACAAGACATTATTGCTGACATGGAACTTATTACAGGTGTTGATATGGCAAAAAAGTCATTGCCCAAAACATTAGCAGACGAGATCGAAAAAAAGAAACTAAACCGTTCAAAAGAAAATGGTTGATCCAATGTTTTGGGATTTCTAAACAAGCTTTTTACAAACGATTAAGATCTCACAAGACCAGACAAGTTCAGCAACAGCTGATCATTCGGCTTATAAAAGAGTACCGAAATAAGTATGGAATGCGTACCGGTGGGATTAAACTCTATAAAGAATTAAAGAATGATATGAACCGACTCGGTATTAAAATAGGAAGAGATAAATTCTATCGTGTAATGCGGATGAATAACCTGCTCGTGCCTAAATTAAAGCGGTTCCATATCACAACCGATTCAAAACATCGATTCTTTAAATACAAGAACCTCGTAAAAGACAAAGTTCCAACCAGGCCGGAACAACTTTGGGTAAGCGATATTACCTATATCAAAACGCAGAACGGACACAGCTACCTGGCATTGGTTACAGATGCCTATTCTAAGCAAATTATGGGTTATAAATTAGCAAGTCATATGAAGACATCAATTTGCGTCGATGCCCTTAGAATGGCCATTAAAAACAGAAAATACAAAAATCAGAAACTCATCCACCACTCAGATCGTGGAATTCAGTACTGCAACCCGCTATATACAGGCTTTGCTGAGGATCATGGAATAGTAATGAGTATGACCGAGAAGTACGATCCATACGAGAACGCCGTGGCTGAGAGAATCAACAGAACGCTTAAATATGAATATGATTTAAAACGAACTATAAAAAATACTAACTTAGCGAAGAAGATGGTCAAAAGAGCTGTTGAGATTTACAACAACAAAAGACCGCATTTTAGCCTCAAGTTGAACACCCCTAACTTTGTTCATTTGAATAGAAATATAGAATATCATTCCTACAAAAGGAATAAACAAAATTTAGAACTATTGACCATTTAATCTGTCGAAAATTGAATCAAAAATGGTCAACCTATTTCAGTATAATACATACACAAATTTAAAATTCGAGGCCAAATTTTTTAAATTAAATCTGATAATTAGATTCTTATGCTTAGATATTTTATATATTCCAATTTCTTTCTAACTATTAATCATCAACTCATCATGAAAATATTAGGCTATTTCTCGATAGTATTGATTTTATTATTCGGTTTAAACTCGGTTTACGCCCAGCAAACTTCAGGAATCGTTAAATATAAGGCAGTAATGAATGAAGAATTCAGAAATAATTCTCTAGAAGAATTTAAGAAGAAAAAAGATGTATCTCCTGCCATAAGAAAACAAGTTGTAGCAATGTTTCTAGACGTTGAAGAGGATAATTATGAACTTCATTTTAAGGGTCAGGAATCTTATCTTCATTATATCGAGAAGTTGAAAAATGAAAACGATGGTCCCAGTTTTGGAAGTAAAGCTGGAATATATGATTTTTATGTGAACCTCGATGATAAAAAGATTGTTGAAAAAACTTCAATGATGGGGCTTTTAAATTATGAGGAGATAAGCTGGGAAGTAAAAAACGAGAGCAAAGAAATTGGAGATTACAAATGCTTTAAAGCTGAAGGCTTAGAAAAAAAATATATGCGTGACGGGACAACTGAAGAAGAACCTGTTGTTGCCTGGTTTGCACCAGAAATCCCATTGCAATTTGGGCCACATAATTATAATGGGCTTCCAGGCTTAATCTTAAGAATAGATAAGGAAGAGTTTTCAATTATAGCTACTGAAATTATGCTGAATCCAGAAGAAAAAATTGAGATTGATCCTGTAAAAGACGATGCTAAGATTCGCTCAAGAAAGGAAGCTTACCAAATGGCAACAGAATACTATATCGACACCTACGGAAATTAATTCAAGAGAAATTAAAATTCCTGCTAAAAACTTCGAATATAAAAAATAAGGCTACTTTAGTCGCATATATAAACATCAAACCTAATCATGAAAAAGTTAGTATTCATCCTATTTGTAATTTTAGGAACCAGCGCTTTTGCACAGGAAATAGAAGGAGATTCATTTCAGAAAAAAGCAGTTAAATTAATCGAATTAACCTCTGGGCAGCAGTTCGAGATCATTAGCGAGCCTATCGTAAATCAAATTCCTGAAGGAAACCGTGAAGATTTTAAAAAAGAACTTAAAGCAAGTCTTAAAGGTCTTTATGTAAAATTAGCAGAGATTTATCGTGAAGAATTCACAGAGGATGAATTAGACGAAATACTTGCTTTTTACGACACACCAGTCGGGAAGAAAATGGTAGATACGACTCCAAAAGTTATGCAAAAAGCGATGACCGTAGGTCAGCAATGGGGTATGGAGCTTCAGTCGATTATGGCAAAATATATGCAGTAAAAGCTAAAATTCTATAATTAAAAACCTGGTTTTATTAACCGGGTTTTTTTTATGCCCGTTTTTAAGAAAATAAATTTCTGCGTTTTTAGAAAATAGAGAAGAGATAAGAGATATTAGATTCTATGCCGGTTTTTCAATTAAAATATTACTCGCTAAGTGCTGATAGCTTTAAAACCTCATAGTCCAAACTTTCACTTTATAAACTGCGCACAAAACCTTATTTTTACTTCATAAATTTTACAATATGGAAAAAGCCGACTGGAAAACAGTTAAGGAATACGACGATATCACTTATAAAAAGAGTAATGGTGTTGCAAGAATTGCATTTAACCGTCCAGAGGTTCGTAATGCGTTTAGGCCGAAGACAACCAGCGAATTATTAGATGCTTTTCAAGATGCGCACGAAGATACTTCTATAGGTGCCGTGCTACTTTCTGCAGAAGGACCTTCACCAAAAGATGGCGTGTATTCTTTTTGTAGTGGTGGCGATCAAAAAGCCAGAGGTCACCAGGGATATGTAGGTGAAGATGGTTATCACCGTTTAAATATTTTAGAAGTACAGCGTTTAATTCGCTTTATGCCAAAAGCGGTAATTTGTGTAGTGCCAGGCTGGGCTGTGGGAGGTGGTCATAGTTTGCATGTAGTTTGTGATATTACTTTAGCGAGTAAAGAACATGCGATCTTTAAACAAACAGATGCAGATGTTACCAGTTTCGATGCAGGTTATGGGTCTGCTTATTTAGCGAAAATGGTGGGGCAAAAGAAAGCACGTGAGATTTTCTTTTTAGGCCGAAATTATTCAGCGCAGGAAGCTTACGAAATGGGAATGGTAAATGCTGTGATTCCGCATGAAGAATTAGAAGATACTGCTTACGAGTGGGCGCAGGAGATTCTTGCAAAATCACCAACTTCAATCAAAATGCTGAAGTTTGCCATGAATCTAACTGATGATGGAATGGTAGGACAACAGGTTTTTGCTGGCGAAGCCACACGTTTAGCTTATATGACAGATGAAGCTAAAGAAGGCCGTAACGCATTTTTGGAAAAAAGAAAGCCAAATTTCGAGAAAAAATGGATTCCATAGAGACCCCATTCAGCAATAATACGATCGATATAGCTACACTACCAGATTTTGAAGAGGTAGCCATGAATCCCGTTCGTGAAAAATTATTAACCAAACACTTGTTGCAAACAGGTGTTTGGTTTTTACTCGTTATTGCTTTTGGCGTTTTTATGTATTTTCAGGATGAAATTTTGGTTGGAGGTATTATTAGCGGAATTGTAACCTTTTTTTTAATATTTGTGGTCTTCAATTTTATCAAAAAGCAGCCGCGCTACGCTTATGCGATAAGAGAAAAAGATCTAATTTATAAACGCGGATTTTTGTTAAGTAAAACTACGGTGGTTTCTTTCAACAGGATTCAGCATGTATCTATAAATCGCAGTGTTTTAGATAAGTGGCTGGATCTTTCTACCCTTAAAATTTTCACTGCCGGTGGAAGCGGTAGCGATGTAAAGATTCCCGGTTTAGATCCAACAGTTGCTGAAAAGCTTAAAGAAGCTCTAGCAGGTAAAATTGCCAACGAAAATGTCTAAGGCGTTTAGTATACCACAACGGCAATCTGCAGTGGGAATTTTACTTATTTTCACTTCTACACTTTATAAACTCATCAGGGGATTTTGGGCAGCTTTTGCCTATTTTATATTCAAAAGACCAGAGGGAGATATTTTACTCTACATCGTTCTAGGAGTTTCTGTGATCGTTGTTTTGGTCGCGATCTATAGTTATTTTGATTATCGAAAATTCCTTTTTCATATCGATTACGAAGCTGAAGAATTTATTCTGAAAAAGGGCGTTTTTAGCTCAGATTTTGTGTCGATTCCTTTCGATAAAATTCAGCAGGTAAATTTTAAAAGGGGAATTTTACAACGATTAGCCGGAGTTTATAGTTTGGTTATCGACACTGCCGGAAGCAAGCAAAAGGA
Organism: Zunongwangia sp. SCSIO 43204; assembly: GCF_019904275.1. Lineage (GTDB taxonomy): Bacteria > Bacteroidota > Bacteroidia > Flavobacteriales > Flavobacteriaceae > Zunongwangia > Zunongwangia mangrovi. The sequence goes on along the minus strand of NZ_CP063204.1, from coordinate 3,818,883 downwards.
AGTTGAGATTAAAGCGGTTAATACTGAAGATGCGAATCAACTCGCTGATATTTTAAATAGTCTGAAGGAGTCTAAGCATGTTGATGCTGAAATTGCAGATGAGAATCAAACAAATACTAAAGCTAAAACTGAAGAACCTTCCCAAGAAAAATGGACCTACCGTTTAAGTCTGGCAACCTTGATCAAAACAGGTTTAAGTAGTAATTTTTTTAGAGGATTCGGACTTATTTTTGTGTTTATTTCTACGATCTTCAATGAGTTGAATCAGTTTTTTAAAGAAGAAACAGCAGAGTGGGAATCGCAGTTTACTGAAGATATAGGCGGTGTAGCAACCGAGTCGATTTTGTTTATTTTTGGGCTTATTTTTTTACTGCTCGTATTAAGTATTTTTATTACAACTGCTGAGGTTTTTATTAAATATTTCAATCTTAATCTTACACAAACCAAAAGTAGTTTAGACCTGCAAATGGGCTTGCGTACCAATACGCGAGTTTCCTTAAAACCCATTCGAGTTCAGATTTTAAAGATCGTTACCAATCCTATACAAAGACGCTTAAATTTGTACAAAGCAGGCTTATGGGTAGCCAGTAGTGAAGAGAATGATAAGAAAAGCGTAATTCAGATTCCGGGATTGGAAAAAGATACCATTCAGAAGATAAAATCCTTTCTTTATCAATCTTCAGAAACCGAAGCTGGAACTATTTTCAAACCGCATTGGGTAGAATTATCACGGCGCTTGGTTATTGGAGCGATACCAGTAGTCGCAACCGGAATTCTACAATACTTCACCAATTTTATAGAATTTCAGTGGTGGGTTTTAGTAGCTTCAGTGTATTTATTGATTTATGCTATTTTTCAATTCAGAATATATAACTCGCTAAGTTTAAAAATAGGAGAAGAGTTTATTACAAAATCCTATTCTTCCTGGGATGAGACTATCGAAATCGTAGAAATTTATAAATTACAAGGCATCACCGTAAAACAACCTTTATGGTATAAAAAGCGAAATTTGGTACATATTGTTTTTCACAATGCTGCAGGTGATATTACATTTAGAGCCGTAGATAAGACGATTTTGCACAAAATGAACTATTGTCTTTATGCTATAGAACGAACCAATATAGCCTGGATGTAAGAGCGCCAAATTCGTAGAATTGGACTCTGGATCTTTTCGAAAAAACAGAAATATAAAATGAAAGAAGCTGAGGAGTTTTGTCCTAAAAATAAAGAAGAATGGAGAAACTGGCTCAAGCGAAACCACGTTGATAAAATGCAGTATGGTTAATCTTTTATAGAAAAACTTCCCCTAAGTATAATTTAAGTTGGAGTGAATCTGTAGATGAATCTCTTTGTTTTGGTTGGATCGATAGTACAAAAAAGACAATTGATAACGAGCAGTATAAACAGTATTTTACAAAACGAAAAGCTAAAAGTAATTGGTCTAAAGTCAATAAAGAAAAGATTCAAAAATTAATCGATAATGGACTTATGGCTGAAGCCGGGTTGGCAAGTATTGAAATTGCAAAAGAAAATGGTTCCTGGACATTTTTGGATGCTATTGAAAATCTTGAGATTCCAAATGACTTATTACTGGAATTTTCCAAAAATAAAGGAACTTTGGAATATTTTGAAAGTTTAAGCAAGTCAGACAAAAAATCAATTTTATACTGGGTGATTTCGGCTAAAAGAGAAAAGACCAGGCAAAAAAGAATCTTAGAAATCGTAGAAAATGCTCTTCAGAAAAATAAACCTAAACAATTCAGATAAAAGTTTTAAATATCTATTTCTAATAATAGGTCTTTTCTAAAAATTATAGATCATAAAGTATTTTCTGTTTTAATTGTTACAGTCTCGAAAACTGTCAAAATCTTTCAATATAAAGATGATTTTTAAACAAAGCCATCACAAGTTGCCCTGAAGTAGTTTAGGTTTACATAATACCGCCACAATATTAAAACATTTAAAAAGTTTAAATGAGAGAGATGATATTAAATACAGATGCAAGAGTAAATGCGGCTTTTGAGAATTATCCGGACTTCGTTCAAGATAAAATGCGAAAACTTCGAGAATTGGTTATCGAAACAGCAGAAGAAATGAAGGATGTAGCTGTTTTGGAAGAAACTCTTAAATGGGGAGAACCAAGTTATGTTACAAAAAATGGAAGTACATTACGTATGGATTGGAAAACAAAAGCACCAGATCAATATGCATTATATTTTCAATGTACCACTAGATTGGTAGATACTTTCAGGTTAATTTTTGGTCAAAAATTTCAATTTGAGGGCAAAAGAGCCATCATCTTTAGAATAAATGATATAGTTCCCGAAACCGAATTAAAGGAATGTATAAAAGCCTGCTTTCGTTATCATAAGGTAAAAGACCAGCTAACTTTAGGAATATAAAAAGCCGCTAACATAGCGGCTTTTTTACTTTGAAAATCGATGGTTTTTACATCAATTTCGGATATTTTTCTGGGTTTGTTTCGTGCATTATCGCGTAAATCTTTTCAAAAACATCCTCATGTGACGGTTTAGAAAAATAATCGCCGTCACTACCATAAGCTGGGCGATGTTCTTTGGCAGTTAGCGTTTGTGGCTTACTATCTAAATATCGCCATGCATCCTGCTCTTCTAAGATTTTTTGAAGAATATAGGAAGAAGCACCGCCTGGTACATCTTCATCGATTACAAGCAAGCGATTCGTTTTCTTTAAACTTTCTACGATATCATGAGACGTATCGAATGGGAGTAAGGATTGAACATCTATAATTTCAACATCTATACCCACATCAGCAAGTTCATCAGCGGTTTGTTCAATTATTCTTAGTGTAGAGCCATAAGAAACTAACGTTATATCCTTACCTTCTCTAAGGGTTTCTACTTTACCAATTGGGGTTTTAAATTCTCCAAGGTTTTCTGGTAAACGTTCCTTTAAACGATATCCATTAAGGCATTCTACAATTAAAGCAGGATTATCAAGATCGAGTAAATTATTGTAGAAGCCGGCAGCTTTTGTCATGTTTCTTGGTACCAATACAAAAACTCCACGAATTAGATTTAAAATTCCGCCTAATTGAGATCCACTATGCCAAATTCCTTCTAATCGATGTCCACGTGTTCTAACGATTAATGGGTTTTTCTGTCTTCCTTTGGTTCTATAATGTAAAGTAGAAAGATCGTCGCTCATAGTTTGCAAAGCATACATTACATAATCTAAATACTGAATTTCAGCAATAGGGCGTAATCCTCTTAGTGAAAGACCAATTCCTTGTCCCAGGATTGTCGCTTCACGTATTCCGGTATCGGCAACACGGTAAGATCCATATTTTTTTTGAAGACCTTCTAAGCCCTGGTTTACATCTCCAATTTCACCAGCATCTTCACCAAAAATCATAGTTTCTGGTCGGGTTTCAAAAATCTTATCAAAATTATCACGAATTACGATACGTGCATCTACCATTTTAGCTTCATCCGCATATACCGGTAAAACTTCTGTGTCTATAGCTTTGTTGGTGCTATATAAGTGACTACTATATTCATCGAAAGACTGGTCGTTAAAATTGTTGATCCAGTTTATAAGTTCGGTTTTATCTTCTCCGCTATAATTTGTGATATAGCGTAGTGTTTTTCTGGCTAAAGAAAGCACATCCTTTTTTAGTGGTTCTTTAGTACTTTTTAATTTTTTGATTAGTGGTTTTAAGCTTTCGGCTGCATCACTGTTCTTGGCGATATTACTAAGAATTTGAAGTAATTCTTTCTGTTTATCTTTATTAGGGTTTAAATAAGCATTCCATGCACGCTTTTTACCTTCTCTAACTTCGCGTTTTATATCTTTATCAAGTTGATCCATATCTTCAGGAGTACTGAAGCCGTTTTCGATGATCCACTCTCTAAATTTTACATTGCAATCGTATTCTTTCTCCCATGCAAGACGTTTATCACTCTTATAACGCTCATGAGAACCTGAAGTAGAATGTCCCTGTGGTTGTGTTAATTCAACTACATGTATAAGAACAGGGCAATGCTCTGTTCTTGCGATTTGCTGGGCTTTATCATAAGCTTCAACAAGTGCTACATAATCCCAGCCATTTACCACGATGATCTCGTAACCATTGTTTTGATCTTCATCACGCTGGAAACCTTTTAAAACTTCAGATATACTCTCTTTTGTAGTTTGATGTTTTGCATGTACAGAAATTCCATATTCATCATCCCAAACACTCAATACCATAGGTACCTGTAAAACACCGGCAGCGTTCACAGTTTCCCAAAAGTGGCCTTCACTGGTACTGGCATTTCCAATAGTTCCCCATGCGATTTCGTTTCCATTATCCGAAAATTTTTCAGCATCCAAACCATCTACATTTCTATAAATTTTAGAAGCCTGTGCTAAACCTAACAATCTTGGCATTTGGCCGGCAGTTGGAGAAATATCTGCACTAGAATTTTTCTGCTGCATCAAATTTTTCCAGCTTCCGTCTTCATTAATGTTATGAGAAATAAAGTGACCACCCATTTGGCGGCCGGCAGACATTGGTTCGTTAGCAATATCGGTATCGGCATAAAGCCCGGCGAAAAAGTTTTCGATGCTTAGGGCGCCGATTGCCATCATAAAAGTTTGGTCGCGGTAGTAACCAGATCTAAAATCACCATTTTTAAAGCTTTTGGCCATAGCCAACTGAGGCAATTCTTTTCCGTCTCCAAAAATCCCAAATTTGGCTTTCCCGGTAAGTACTTCTCGTCTTCCCAGTAAGCTACATTCGCGGCTCGTTACGGCAACTTTGTAATCTTCTAAAACCTGAGTTTTAAAATCTTCGTAAGAAATCGATTCTTTAGTTTCGGTTTCGCTTTGCATGAACTTCTTTTTTGGATCACACAAATATAGCTAAAATTAGAATTATACACAATTCATAAAAATCCTTATATTTTAAATATAACATATTTTAACATCGGTTAAATTGAAATTATTTAAAAAATATTCGTGATTTTTCGTTTTTATTGAATTCTTTAAAATTTACTTATAAAAAAAATTGGTGCAAAAAACTTTAATATCAATACCATCTACGGGTAAAAAGCCTGATTAACGTATTGATATCCAGCGATACAATAAATCGTATTTTTTGATCGTAATCTGGCTGAGCGATCTCCCAACCCAGATTAGAGTAAACTGGGAAAAAAACTTCAAAATAATCTTCAACAAGTGCCACGCGAACACCAGAATCGTATAGAAATTGGCTGTTTTCACCTCTGTTTTTTACTATTCCTGCATCACTATAAGCAAAGATCCATTTCCAAATATTGGTGCTGGCGTTCACAGTAGTAATCCATTGGTTGGCATATTCTGGCATTACCTGCGATTTAAAACCACCTTCAGCCATAATGATCTGCTGGCTAAATAGACCATCACCTTCGCTTCTTCCGTAGTAATTATAATCGAAAAGATAATCTGTTGGCCTGTCTAAAGCAAAGCTGAAGTAATCTGCATCTTGCTGAAGATCACTATAAATAAAAGTACCGCCATAAAACCGAAGATTGATCTGGCGATTGTTTTTAAACAATTTTCTATACTGAAGTGTTAGTGAAACTTTACTGAAATTTTCTGCCAGTTGATAATCGATCACTGCTGAAGTACGATCTACCAGGTAAGAGTTTCCATAGCCATAACGCACATTAAAAACATTGTAATTAGGTGATGTTTGGGTTTGATCGAAAGGATTTTCATCGCGATCTACATTAATATTCCTAATCGATAAACTCTGTCTCTCGTTATTTCTAAGATTCTGCGGTCTAAACACAAAATTTAAATAAGGAGTGTATCTGCGATAAAAAAGATCGTAGCCGTAAGAAAATCGGTTTCCGCCAATTCCCATGCGAATGGTTCTTAGATCTTGATTATCGTAGCGCCAGGTGTAACTAATATTTGCACTTCCCACTACGGTATTACTATTAAAGCCATATTTTGGCGAAATTCTAAAGCTAAGATCTTTAGCTAAAAATGTGGTATTATACATTTTTGGGCCAATAGAAATTCCGTCGTAAAGGTTATAATCAAATTCTGGAGTAAAGAATACCTGTGCATATTTTGGATCTTCTATATCTTCTAATAATCTAAATTGAATTGGTTTATTAAAGAGTTTACTAACGCCTCGAAAATTATTACGCTGATTATATTCTGGGATTACCTGCTCGTAGTTAAGCGCTATTCGTTCAGCATCATTTCTTGGGATCGTGACTTGCTTTTCTTTGCCAATATTGTCTACCCATCTTTTATAAATGATCTGGTCGTCTTTAATTCCGTAGAGCGACACTGGCATATTATTGTCTCGCTTATTTTTAATGGTAACCTTAAGGGAGTCTTTACTCTTTTTAAGTTTCGATATTTTAAAGTCTATTTTTTTTCTGGTATTCACGTAGTCTTCAAAAAACCAGTCTAAATTTTTATCGGCATTTTTGCGCAATATCGATTCAAAATTCTGTCTCCTTCCAAGTTGAAGTCGGTTTTCCGAATAGAATTCAGAAATAGTTTTTTTAACAGGTTCGCTACCCAGGTAATCTTCCAGATATTTAATGCCAATTCCCGCTTTATAAGGATTAGCGATATTTACATTGAATTTTAGCAATGAATCCTTGCTGCTTCCCAATGGCTGATCTATATTTAGCCTGGCCATATTCATGTACAGAAATTGGTATTGATCGTTAAATTCTAAATCTGCTGCATGAAACCACCGTAATCCAATAATCTTACTAAGACTACCAATAAGTTTCATTTTTGGATAATAACGATCTACATAATCGATCATTAAGGAGATCGCAATAGCATCATGAACCCATTGATCTTGCTGCGGATCTAATAGTAAACTGTTACTTAAAAAGTTATTGGTAATCGTTTTTAATTGCTGAATATCATAATTAAATCCATCTGGGAAAGGTCTTATGAAATCGGGCAACTGGTTAAGCCCATAAACCGGATTTTTTAAATAATCTTCTTTAGTGATTAATATCTTTTGATGCGGATAACCTCCTAGTCGTTCCTGAAGAAAATCGAAGATCCGGGTAAGAATAATATCTTTAATTTCAGGTTGTAATCCATCATCATCAAGATTGGTTACCAATTGATGTTTCCCAACAGGTAAAGTTTCTGGCTCGTAAGTTTGTGTAAGTAAAAGCTCAGTTTCTACTCGGTTTTTACCAGTTAGCCTAATATGCCTGCGGTTTCCGGCAGCATAATTATGAAAAATATTTAAAGCAGTAGATGGAAAGAATTCGGTAGGAACGTCTAATTGAATATCTAAATTTGCCGGTGGCGTATACTGCTCACCAATATCTTTATGGCTATATAATTTCCATTCACCATCATAAACAGCAGGAGTTAGATACCAGAATTTTAGTTTATAATTTCCGTCGCTACTCACCCCAAAACGAGTAAATTTATCACTGGGGATTTTTACGCTATACTTAAATTTTAAATTGATCTTTTCGCCAGGTTGCAGCTTTTTATTCAGCAGAACTCTTAAAATGTCTGGATGATTTTGTGGCCTGATCCAAACAAGGTCGTTGTTATTATAAGTAACTTTTTCTAGGCTTGTATAGCCTTTTTCTTCTGGCTTAGAAAAATGAAATTTACGAACATATTCTTCCCCAAACCTTCGGGCCAGGGGAGTGTTCTTGTCTTTAAATGCATTTGCCCAATCATTAAGATAGATTTCCCTAATCGGCTCTTTGGCCGTATTAACATAAGTAAGTTGTTGATCAATGTAAATTGTTCTTTCTTCTTTGTTAAGCTCAGCGTTTATTAAAATCTGATGCTGAGCCACAACACCATCTATCTTCAACAAGCAACAAAAAAAAAGTACAAAAAGGGTTCTCAAAGGGGAATTTTACATTTTAAATTCTATCATATTTACGAAAACAATAAATGTCTGGTTTAGAAATTAGGGCTAAGATTATATTCATCGTAGAATTTATCTAAAATTTCGATAACTTCTTCTGGGGTATCTACAACCTGTACAAGATCCATATCTGGAGCGCTAATATTCTTAAAGCTATCTAATAACGTTGTTTTTATCCAGTCTACCAAACCGCTCCAAAATTCACTTCCCACTAAAATAATTGGGAATTTGTCGATCTTATGCGTCTGGATTAAAGTGATCGCTTCAAATAATTCGTCTAAAGTTCCAAAACCACCCGGCATTACTACGAAACCCTGAGAGTATTTTACGAACATGACTTTTCTCACGAAGAAGTAATCGAAATCTAAACTTTTATCATTATCGATATATGGATTGTCGTGTTGCTCGAAAGGTAATTCGATATTAAGTCCTACAGAAGTTCCTCCGGCAAGGTGAGCACCTTTGTTTCCTGCTTCCATGATTCCGGGACCACCACCAGTGATAATTCCGTAGCCATGATCTACGATCTTTTTGGCAACATCTTCAGTAAGCTTATAATACTTCATATCTGGTTTTGTACGAGCCGAACCGAATATCGAAACACATGGGCCAATCTGACTCAGTTTTTCGTATCCGTTTACAAATTCGCCCATAATCTTAAAGATCGCCCAGCTATCATTTGTTTTTATCTCATTCCAGGTTTTTCCTCCTTGTTTTGGTATCATTCTTTTAATCTTTTACCCGATAATCGGGATTAAATGTTCCGTGCTAATCCAGATAACTATCGTCATCCGGATTGCTCGGAATCATAATTATTTTATTTAAGTTCTTTTTTAAGGAATCTTGCCGTGTGGCTTTTTTTGTTTTTGGCAACTTCTTCAGGTGTGCCGGTTACGATTACTTCGCCGCCGCCTTTACCACCTTCTGGGCCAATATCGATAATATGATCTGCCATTTTTATAACATCCAGATTATGCTCGATAATTAAAACAGTATTTCCTTTGTTGGTTAATTTATTCAGGACTTCCATTAAAACTCTAATATCTTCAAAATGAAGTCCGGTTGTTGGTTCGTCTAAAATATAAAAAGTATTTCCGGTATCTCGTTTAGACAATTCCGTAGCTAATTTTATACGCTGGGCTTCACCACCAGAAAGCGTGGTACTTTGCTGCCCAAGCGTAACATAGCCTAAACCAACATTTTTGATCGTATTCAATTTTCTAAAGATCTTCGGGATAGGTTCAAAGAAATCTGTAGCTTCATCGATGGTCATTTCTAACACATCTGCAATAGATTTTCCTTTGTACCGAATTTCTAAAGTTTCGCGATTAAATCTTTTTCCGTGGCAGGTTTCACATTCAACATACACATCGGGTAAAAAGTTCATTTCGATCACTCGAAGTCCGCCACCTTTGCAGGTTTCACAGCGCCCACCTTTCACATTAAAACTAAATCTTCCCGGTTTATATCCTCTAATTAAAGCTTCAGGAGTTTTAGCGAAAAGGCTTCTAATTTCAGAAAAAACACCAGTATATGTCGCCGGGTTACTTCTTGGTGTGCGCCCAATTGGCGACTGATTGATGTCAATAACTTTATCGATGTGATCTAAACCTTTGATCTTTTTATAGGGTTTAGGCTCTTTAACACCATTAAAATAATGCGCGTTCATGATCGGGTAAAGGGTCTCGTTGATCAAAGTAGATTTTCCACTTCCCGAAACTCCTGTTACAGCGATCATTTTACCTAAAGGAAATTCAACCGAAACATTCTTCAGGTTATTTCCTGTTGCGCCGGTGAGTTTAATTTTCTTTCCGTTTCCTTTTCTTCTTTCCTTCGGAACAGCAATTTCTCTTTTCCCACTTAGATAATCTGCAGTAAGCGTTCTATTCTTTTGAATTTCTGAAGGTGGTCCCTGGCTAATGATCTCACCACCATGCTTCCCGGCTTTTGGGCCAATATCGATCACATGATCTGCACGCTCGATCATATCCTTATCGTGTTCTACTACAATAACAGAATTCCCAATATCTCGTAAAGATACCAGGGAATTGATTAGTTTCTCGTTATCACGCTGATGCAAACCAATACTTGGTTCATCTAAGATATACAGTACACCAACCAATTGCGAACCAATTTGAGTGGCCAGTCTTATTCGTTGTGCTTCACCACCAGATAAACTTTTTGAGCTTCGGTTTAAATTTAAATAGGTAAGCCCAACATCTTCTAAGAATTTGAGTCGGGTTCTAATTTCCTTAACCACTTCAGTAGCGATCTTCTTTTGTTTTTCTGAAAGTCGGTCTTCAAGATCTTCAAAAAGTGCTACTAAATCACTAATATCAAGATTCGCTAATTCAGCGATATTTTTTTCGTCGATCTTAAAATAAAGCGATTCTTTCTTCAGCCTAGTACCGTTACAGCTTGGGCATTCGATCTTATCCATATATTCTTTCGCCCAGCGACGTAAAGAACTAGAGTCATTATTTTTATAAGTCTCTTCGATAAAGGTAGCAACGCCTTCAAAATCGATCTTATATTCTCTGGTAATTCCTATGGTTTTAGATTCTTTGCTGAATTTTTCTTTTCCGCCGTACATGATCATATTCATGGCTTCCTGCGGAATTTTTTCGATAGGATCGTTCAGGCTAAAATCAAAACGTTCAGCAATAAGCTGAAGTTGTGAGAATACCCAGTTCTTTTTTTGCGGTCCGTGTGGAGCTAATCCACCGCTTTTAATCGACTTAGAGCGATCTGGAATAATTCGATCTTCATTTACTTTATAAAGCGTGCCAATACCGCTACAGCTAGGGCAGGCACCTTTTGGAGAGTTGAAGGAAAATGTATTTGGCTCTGGATTAGGATAGGAGATTCCGGTGGTAGGACACATTAAGTTTCGACTAAAAAATCGAACTTCACCGGTTTCCTGCTCCATGATCATAAGCACATCATCGCCATGATACATGGCAGTTTTTATACTTTCGTCCAAACGTTTTTGCGCATCGGTATTGTCATCGATCTTTAAACGATCGATCACGATCTCGATATCATGCGTTTTATATCGATCCAGCTTCATTCCTTTTACGATATCCCGAATTTCACCGTTGGTTCTCACTTTTACAAAACCCTGCTTGGCAATATTCTCGAATAACTCACGGTAATGTCCTTTTCGGGATCTAACTACCGGGGCCAAAACGCTTACACGTTTATCTTTATAATGTTCGATGATCAAATCCTTGATCTGATTATCGGTATAACTTACCATTTTCTCACCTGTGTTGTAACTGTAAGCTTCACCGGCACGGGCAAAAAGTAGCCTTAAGAAATCGTAAATCTCGGTAATCGTTCCTACCGTACTACGCGGATTCTTACTCGTAGTTTTTTGCTCGATCGCAATAACAGGAGAAAGACCTTCAATTTTATCTACATCGGGGCGCTCTAAACCGCCAAGAAACTGGCGAGCATAGGCAGAAAATGTTTCGATATAACGACGCTGACCTTCAGCATAAATTGTATCAAAAGCAAGGGAAGATTTCCCGGAGCCTGAAAGTCCCGTGATCACGACTAACTTTTCGCGGGGAATTTCGACATCAATATTTTTTAAATTATGAACTCTGGCTCCTAAAACCTCTATTTTTTCTTCAGTTTTCGTCATATTTTTCATCAAGATCGCAAAGTTACTCAATGCATTGCTAACTAAAAAGTAAGCAAAGTTTCACCATTGTTAATTTCGATCTAAATTTGAATGATTTTGTTGAATTTCGATTAGCAATTACTGTTCCAGTAGTTCTTTTTTCCTTTTTTCTGAAAAAGCTTCAAGTTCAGCAAAAAATCTATAGAATTCATCTTTAAATTCATCGTAAAACTCTCTAAGTTCGTTTACAGATTCGTCCATTTTCGATCTAAACTTGGTGCGCTGGTTCATTTGCGATAAAATAAGTCCAATGCCATCAATCGTAGAATAAGTTACCAGCCAGTTATGCTCTATCATGTATGGCATAAAGTTTTTTACTCGCTTTGGCAAAACCTGGGGATTACGCTGAATAAGATTATAAAAATCCTGGCTATAATCTTCTAATTTCGTCTCGTGAAAATCACTCCAGTTTGCAGCTAAAAAATGATCGTATAATATATCGACGATCACCGTACTGTAATGTGAATATTTATCGAAAAGCCTATGAACACTATGATGAACGATAGGATGGGAATCTGTAAACTCGTCGATGTTTCGATGTAAAGTGATTCCCTGTTGTACGGCTTTTGGATAGTCTAAATATTGCTTTCCTTTTACAGAATCGGCTATAAAATTACCGATTTTTAGCATGTCATTATTTCCAGAGAGGTAGATGTGTGCCAGATAATTCATTGCCACAATATAACGATTCTACTTCTTTAAGTTTTGTTAAGATTTTGAGGAGGCGTGACATCCTGCTATATTTGTAATAGGGCCAAAAAAAGCCCTTGGAAACAAACAAACTTACAACATGAGCTTAATAAAATCTATTTCAGGAATTCGTGGGACTATTGGTGGTAAAATTGGCGATAACTTAACGCCAATCGATACCGTGAAATTTGCTGCAGCTTACGGAACCTGGTTAAAATGGAATTCAGATAAAGAGCATTTAAAGGTAGTAATAGGTCGTGACGCCAGGATTTCTGGGAGTATGATTCAACAACTTACGGTAAATACGTTAGTTGGTTTGGGAATCGATGTGGTAGATATCGATCTTTCTACAACACCAACAGTTGAAGTTGCTGTGCCTTTAGAAAATGCTGATGGCGGAATTATTCTAACGGCCAGCCACAATCCTAAACAATGGAATGCATTAAAATTGCTAAATAATAAAGGTGAATTTTTAAGCGGAGAAGACGGGGCGAAAATTCTTGAAATTGCTGAAAGTGATGATTTTAATTTTGCTGAAGTCGATGATCTTGGGAAAATTACCAAAATCGACGATTATATCGATCGACATATCGAAGAAGTTTTAAAACTGAAGTTGGTAGATGCAGAGAAGATTAAGTCGGCTAAATTTAAAGTGGTTGTAGATGCGGTGAATTCTACCGGCGGAATTGCGATTCCAAAACTTCTTAAGCAATTGGGTGCTGAGGTGGTTGAATTATACTGTGAACCTAATGGGCATTTTCCTCATAATCCAGAGCCTTTAAAAGAGCATCTTGCTGATATTAGCGATTTGGTGCAGCAAAAAAAAGCTGATTTTGGAGTGGTGGTAGATCCAGATGTAGATCGTTTGGCGTTTATCGATGAAACCGGGGAAATGTTTGGCGAGGAATATACGTTAGTGGCCTGTGCCGATTATGTACTTGGGAAAACACCGGGTGATACGGTTAGTAATTTATCGTCTTCCAGAGCTTTAAGGGATGTAACCCAAAAACACGGTGGAAATTATAAAGCCAGCGCCGTAGGTGAAGTAAACGTGGTAACGCTAATGAAAGAATCTAATGCCGTCATTGGTGGTGAAGGTAATGGCGGAATTATTTATCCTGAAGCGCATTACGGGCGTGATAGTTTAGTTGGTGTGGCTTTGTTTTTAACACATTTAGCTGAAAAGAAAGTAAAAGTTTCTGAGCTGCGAGCTGAATATCCTGCCTATTACATGAGCAAAAATAAAATTGAATTAACTCCGCAAATCGATGTTGATGCTATTTTAAAGACGATGGAAGAGAAATATGCAAATGAAGAAATTAGCACGGTAGACGGAGTGAAAATTGACTTTCCTGAAAATTGGGTGCATTTAAGAAAATCGAATACCGAGCCAATTATTAGAATTTATACTGAAGCTAAGTCCCAACAAAAAGCTGATGAACTTGCACAACAAATGATTGGCGAAATTAAGGAGATTGTTGGGTAGGTGTTTTAGTTAACAGTTTGCAGTTTACGGTAAACAGTGGGCAGTTGGCAGCAGCAGTTTGAAGTAACTCTTCAGATCATATAAATTTTATAAACAAGCAAATATGGAGATCCCAAAATTTCATGAAACTTTCATTCCCATTTTAAAAGTATTGAAAGAAAAGAGTGAGAGTACATCATCGTGAAATGAGTAAAGAAGTTATTCGTCGGTTTTATTCTCAATTATCAGATAATCAATTAAGTGAGAAAACGAAAAGTGGTGATATTCTGATATTAAACAGAATTGCCTGGGGGAAATCTTATTTAAAAAAAGGAGGATTTATAGAGTTTCCTAAAAGAGGATATGTGAAAATCACCGAAAAGGGTTTAGCTTCTATCGAGAAAAAGTTAAGCCTGAGGGACGTAGAAAGTTCTGAGAATTTTCTTGATTTTTATAACGAAGAAAATCCATCGAAAGAAACTACCCCTAATAAGATAGAGAATGCTTCTCCACAGGATTTAATAGACGAAGGATTTTTGCAAATTGAGAATGAAATAAAGAATGAATTACTTGAAAAGCTAAAAGAGCTTGATCCATTTTATTTCGAAAAAGTTATTTTAATACTTCTTAAAAAAATGGGATACGGTGATTTTGTAGAAACTTCCAAAACTGGTGATGGAGGGATTGACGGAATTATTAATGAAGATAAATTAGGTTTGGATAAGATTTATATTCAGGCTAAGCGCTACGGAGAAAATAAGGTCCGAGAAAAGGATATTCGGAATTTTATAGGAGCGATGAGCGGAGACACCCAGAAAGGTGTTTTTGTTACTACATCAAGTTTTGATAAAGGAGCAGAAAAAAAGGCTCATGATGCGCATCACACCATAATCTTGATTGATGGCTTAAAACTAGCTGATTTAATGCATGAATATAATGTAGGGATTCAGGTTAAATCTACATATGAAGTAAAAGAATTGGATTCAGATTTCTTTGAAGGTGAGTAATATTTTTCCTGAACAACTGAGTTTCAATTGAACTTTTGCTTTTGTTATTGTAATTGTCAAACCTCACAGGTTTTTAAAACCTGTGAGGTTTGTTTTTTAAGAGATTTCTGGTCTTCCGGAAGTAATTGTTTGTAATGACAGTCAATAAAAACCGATAATCGTTTCCTGCTTATTGTTAATTGATCACTGCCTACTGTGACTACTCACTGAAAACTCTATTTCACTACTGCATTCTCTGGGATAGGGGCATTGCGGTGTTTAAAACGTTTGTGCGTCCAGAGGTAATATTCTGGATGAGCTTTGATTTGAGCTTCCAGTCGGTCACGGAAAGAAGTGGTTATAAAAAAATCAGGTTCAGATTGTGGATTATTGGTGATCTTTTTTAGACGGGCTTCATAGAAACCTCGTTTTACTTTTTCGACTTCAAGGTAGTACACCGGCATATCGAAATCCTTGGATAACTTTTCAGTTCCGGTAAAAAAAGGAACTTTAATTCCCATAAAATCGGTCCAGAACTTATAATTTGCTCGTTTCGGAGTTTGATCGGCGATCATCCCGTAGATACCATTCAGGTAATTTTTTTGATGTCTGGCTACGGTGCTCACTACACGGTGAGATTCGATCATTTCAGTATTAAATTTTCCGCGGATATCTTTTACCAGCTTGTCGAAGTATTTATTTCTAATACGTTTATAGATTCCGTGTCCCTTCAGTTTAAGTCCGTAGACTTCCATAGAGATCATCCACTCGTAACTTGCATAATGTCCGCACATAACTAAAACTCCTTTACCAAGATTGTTTACGGTCTCAATATCTTCAGGGTGGGTAAAAACAAAGCGCTTTTTTAATTCGGCTTCAGAAATTGTAAGGGTTTTTATCATTTCTAAGAACATATCACACATGTGATGATAAAACTTCTTTTTAATGATTTTTAATTCGGTTTCAGATTTTTCAGGAAAAGCCAATTTTAGATTGTTTTCCACAGTTTTTTTACGATAACCAACAATGTGATAGACCAAGATGTAAACCAGATCTGAGAATAAATAAAAAAGCCTAAAGGGTAAGATTGAAATTAACCAGAGTAGAGGATAAACAAGCCAGAAAACAAATCCCTGCATAAAAAAACTTTCAGCAAATATATGGTATATTTGAAATTAAACTGCAATACCTATGGGCAATTTAGAATTGGTAACAATTATCATTATCGCGGCAAACGTGATCATTTCTTTTAAGGGGTTTAATGATCCCGAGTTCTTTCACAAGTACAAGTTTAATATCGCCGATATAAAAAGTGGTAAAAAATATCAAATCTTAACTTCTGGATTTTTACATGTTGACCATTCGCATTTATTCGTGAATATGCTTACGCTGTACTTTTTTGCTGATGCGGTGCTTTATTATTTGGGGACAACCGGATTTATCGTGGTCTATTTAGTTAGTTTACTGTTAGGGAATTTGTTATCGCTGTATTTCCATAAAGATGAGTATAATTATACCGCGGTAGGAGCCAGTGGTGCGGTGATGGGAGTTCTTTACGCTGCCATTTTATTGAATCCCGATATGATGCTCGGCTTGTTTTTTATTATTCCTATCCCGGCCTATTTATTTGGTATTGGATATTTGCTTTATACGATCTACGGAATGAAAAGCAGAAGAGATAGCATAGGTCACGATGCACACTTTGGTGGAGCTGTTGGAGGTTATTTATCAACAATAATCTTGGCGCCATTTGTGTTAGAAGCTCATCTTATGATGGTTATCCTTTTAGCTGCGCCGATCGTTATTTTATTTTTACTTCATCGTAGCGGAAAGATATAGTTTGGTATCGTATTTGGATTACTCTTTCCAAACAAAATGATCAATCTTATGAAAAAGTTAGTGCTATTACTGGCGGTCATCACCAGCATGGGGATAAGCGCCCAAAATTCAACCGAAAGAAATACTGTTAGTGTAAGTGGGGAAGGAAATGTTATGGTAGTTCCCGATATGGTAACTATAAATTCTAGAATTGAAACTGAAGGTTTGGATGCTGAAGCGGTTAAAAAAGAGAATGATAAAATTGCAAATAAGATCTTTAAATATCTAAAATCGAAAGGAGTTGTTGAAAAAAATATTCAAACAGAATATGTAAATTTTAATAAGCGTGTCGATTATAATACTAAGGAAGAAACTTTTGTAGCCAATCAGGCAATTTCTATAAAACTTGAAGATCTTAAAGATTACGAAGAAATCATGCAGGGTTTATTAAAAAATGGTTTAAACCGAATTAATGGTGTAGAATTTTCTTCTTCTAAAATTGGCGAGTATCAAAAAGAAGCTCGTAAAAAAGCCGTTTTAGATGCTAAGAAAAAAGCTGAAGATTTGGTAGCACCATTAGATCAAAAAATTGGTAAGGCGGTAATGATTTCTGAAAATGGAGGAAATTCTTATCCAGTTTTGAGAATGGCTGAAATGAAATCATCTTCTCAGTCAGATCAGCAAACTATAGCTCCTGGTGAAATGGAAGTTAGTATAAACGTGAATATAAGTTTCCAGTTATTTTAATCTGAAGTTACTTCAGATTCTTAATTAGTTAGTTAAATTAAAAAATCCCCGGTTTTGCCGGGGATTTTTGATTTTAATATTTTCAGAAAAGAATTTATTCAGCTGCTAAAAGCTCTCCAATTCTTTTGTCTAAAGCTTCTTCACCACGAACATCACGATCTACGATCACTCCGTTTTCGTCGATAATGAAAGTAGCAGGGATTGCACGAATTCCGTATTTTTTAGCGATTGGCTCGTCCCAAAACTTAAGGTTAGAAACGTGGTTCCAAACAAGACCATCGTCTTCAATAGCTTTTAACCATTTATCTTTTTCGTTAGGCTTGTCTAGAGAAACGCTAATAATGTTTAAACCTTTATCATGGTATTTGTTGTACACTTTTACAACGTTTGGATTTTCCTGTCTACAAGGTTTACACCACGCTGCCCAAAAGTCGATTATCGTTACTTTACCCATAGCATCAGCTAAAGCTAATTCTTCACCATCTGGAGTTGGACCGCTAAAATCTGGAGCTTCGCTACCAATCTCAGTAGCATTCATAGTTTCAAGTTGCTTCCCAATCATTTCTCCATAAGGAGTATTTTTTACATCCTCAGACAATGAAGCGTAAAGTTCTTTTATTTTCTTGATGTCTGGTTGCTGTGATCTAAGTAGATCCATAATCGCCATTATCGAGATAAATGAATCTTTGTTTTCTTCAGCAATTTGCATCTTAAATAACTTGTCGTTATCGATGATCTCTTTTTGCGTTGCCTGTAAAGTTTCCAGTTTTGTAGAATCTTTACTTTGATAAGCCGCTCTCATTTCTGCACCAAGCTTGTTTCCTTCTTTGTTGATCGCCTGGTAATGCTCTAAATATTCATTTAAAAGCTCGTTTTCTTTACCTCCTTTTTTCTTAGAAGCCTGGATGCTATCCTTGTAAATAGTGAAGTCGATATTTTCATTCTCTGAAATAAAAAGAACCATTCCATTAACGCCTTCAACTTCTAGAGCACTTAAATTTGAGTTTTCTACATCAGCAAGATCAAGTTCAAATTTTCCGTTTTCAATAGAGGTAGAGTCGATTCTTGCTGGTCTTTGGTTTAGCTCCTTAACTTCAGAAACATAAACCATTTTACCATTCTCAATTCCTTCAGCTTTACCTGAGATCGAATATCCCTGATCTTTTTCGCATCCGGTTAGTATAACCAATAAACTAGCTATTCCTATTAATTTTCGCATGATTAAATATTAATTTTGTGCAAAAGTAATGAACTGATCGTTGAAAGCGGTGTGATTCTTGCAAAAGTTTTGTAATTTAAACTCTAAGACTTTTTAGAACATATTTATAGTACTAATAGTTTACTTTTAGATCAATTTACGGCCAAATAAATTTAAAGAATGAAAGAGCAAAAGCAGGATTTCCCCCTGGATATAACAATAAGCTTCCATAGAGTAATAGAGCAATATGAAGATCGGCTTAAAGTTGAGGAGAATCCTATTGCCAAAAAATACATCGAAAGTTTACTGGGATACATCGAAAAATACCCAAAGCTCGTCGAGGGGATCAATAATATCGAAGATTTAGAAAAATACAAAGATCCTATAAAGATTCTGTTAGATGATCTTTTTCCCAATGTGTTAAGTAATAACGAGATAAAAGCAGTTTCGATACCTTATCATAATATTCTTTTTAATCACTCTAATCGATTAAAGAAGATCATAGATGCCGCAGGAAAGGATTTTAAGCCAAGTATGCGTGAGATCGATGATAATGCGGCATACATTAATGCCTGTATTAATATTCTAAATAAATACTACGATTTTAATATCGATTTTTCGCGGCCACCGTATTATGATATTCCAGACGAAAACGGAATCGAAAAACATTATCGAGCAAGTTTAAATGGCGATTTTGTAGAATTATACCCCAAAGAAGATGCGAAAGAGATCACACAAGAGGATGTAGATGATCTTTTGCAAAATGTTGAAAATATAGATTTGTGGAAAGAAAAGTTTCCGCCGTGTAGTTGGGTTTTTAAAGGTTTTGTGATCGTAAATCTAACCGATGTTACTGTTGAAGACGCTATTTCTGAATTGAAAACAGCTTTACTTTTTCAGAAAACAGCTCAAAAAGAAGAATTAAATAAACTGGAACGAATTTTTAGAACAATTTATAAGATTCCAGATCTTAGAGTTGGCTTTACTGGTTATAATGTTGAAGACCGTACTTTTGAAAAGGTAACAAAGCTGAAAGCCAAGAGTTTTATATTAAATGACGATCTGGAAAGCGACTGCAAAACTGGAATTTGCGAGCAGAGTTTTAATAGCCTGATCAAGGATAATAAGAAATTTAGTATTCCTAATGTAGAAGTTTACGCACGAGAGAACGATAATCTCCTAGCCAGAAACTTACTAGCAAACGATGTTAAGAGTTGTATTTTAGCGCCGCTTGCCAAAAACGGGAACCTGGTAGGAATATTAGAGTTAGTGGCTAATCGCAAAAATGTGCTTAACCGTATTAATGCGATGAAACTAGATGAAATCTTACCTTATATTATTACAGCTTCTGAGCGTAATAAAAATGACTTCGAAAATCGTGTAAAAGCGGTAATTCAAAGTGAATGCACCTCTATTCATCCTAGTGTTTTATGGGTTTTTGAGCGTGAAGCGCGAAAATTTATAAGTGATTACGATAGTGATGGGCTTGCATCTTTTAAGGATATTGTCTTTAAAGATGTATATCCTTTATATGGACAAATTGATATTGTAGCGAGTAGTGATGCCAGAAATGAAGCTATTCAGAAGGATTTGCTTTATCAACTGGATGTCATTTTAGAAATTATTGATAAAGCTTATAAGATCGAAGAACTTCCCATTTATGAGCAGGTAAAGTTTAGAATTAAGGAATTTAGAGTTGATATCGATGAAAGTCTAAATGCAAGTAGTGAACAGAAAATCTTTGGTCTTTTGCAGCGTGAAGTGAATCCATTAATGGAACATTTAGAAAAGCAAAGCGAAGAGATTAGAAATATGGTTGCCGATTATCGGGAAATGCTAAATCCCGAAACCGGAATCATTTACAATCATCGTAAAGATTATGATGATACCGTACAACAGATCAACCGTACAATGTCTCGTTTTCTGGATAAACGACAATTAGAAGCACAGAAAATTTATCCGCATTATTTTGAGCGATATAAAACAGATGGGGTAGATCATAACATGTACATAGGGCCATCGCTTACCAAAAATAAGCCATTTAACAAAGTCTATCTTTTTAATTTAAGATTGTGGCAAATAAAGACTATGGTAGAGATGGAAAACAGGTTTTATCACCTGCAGCAGTCTACTCCAATGCACTTAGATGCAGCCTCTTTGATCCTGGTCTATAACACGACTCTTTCGATTCGTTACAGAATGGACGAAAAGAAATTTGATGTTGATGGTACTTATAATGCCAGGTACGAAATCATTAAAAAGCGTATAGATAAAGCCTTTATTAAAGGAACTGAAGAACGAATTACCACCAAAGGAAAGATCGTTATTATTTATTCGCAAAAATCTGATGAGCGTGAATATGTTCGTTACGTAAAATACCTTCAGGCTAAGAAATATTTAGGAGATGAACTTGAGCTTTTAGAACTGGAAGATGTACAGAGTGTAATTGGGCTTAAAGCAATTCGAGTAAATATTTTATACACTTCAGAGCAAAAAGAGCATGAGAAGCCTATCACTTATGAAAATCTAATGGAAGAATTGCATTGATATTCAACGAATATCGATGCAATTTTTTAAACTTTTTTATTGGAGATTTCAACAATAATTTACATCAGATAAAAAGCGATTACAAAAGCAATTACCGAAATAATAATACCTAACATAAAAACAGTATAGGTTAATCGCAGTAATAAATATTTACGATGTAAAACTTTACCTAACAAGTGTAGATCGAGCATTAGCGATTCGTAAACGTAATCTTTATCCTGAATCATTTCGTTGATTCCCCATTTAAATAGATCGAAAGGCATTTTGTGGAAATTTCCGAAGAAAAGAAGATTTACATCACGATTTTTAACCTGCTCTTTGGTGAATTCTCCGCTGGTAACATTTGGACGAGTAGACATGATCGAAAGGATCATAGAAGCAACGCTAAAAAGTACCAAAACCAGCGTAGGAATTAATAAGTGGCGATTGCTTACCGCATCTAATTTTGGAATAAGGTTAGAGATTGCCAAAGAAATAATAATCGCATTTACAGAAAGTAAAATGTTGGCCTTAGTATCTGCAATATCACTTAATTTGATATGATTTCGTAAAGTTACCCTGAATAAAGTTTGGATACTTCGCTCTGGATTATCGTTTTTATATTTAGCTTTTAGTCGGGCTTTATGCTCTTCTTTGGTTAGTTTTTTCTCCCTTTTATTTTGCTTTTCAACAAGATCTAAAAGATTCTCTTCTTTTGCGTGATTCCAGTTCTTTAGTGCATAATCGGTATAGAATTGATGCTTTTCAGTCAGCATTTTAATATTCTCCATAATCCATTCACTAGAGGTGAAATTCTTACGGTTATGCAATTGCAATTCTTGCCTTAAAAGTTCGCTGGTTTCTTCGTAATAATCTTTAGCAAAATGAGAAGAATCGGCATCTTTAATGATCATTTCTCCGATATCCTGCGGCGTGTGGCTAAACTTAGTCGCCAGAATATACTTAGAAACCTGATCGATGAGATCTTGGGTAGCATTATTATCTTCTAAAAAGCTTTTGGCGATCTTAACACTGGATTCTTCGTGCTTCTCGTGACCCTTAGTATATCCGGTGTCATGAAACCATGCTGCGAGCTTAAGTGCCTCCTCTTGTTTAACATTAATTTCAGAATGTTCAATTAATTCTTCAGTACTTTTAACAACTCTTTCTGTATGCTTGTAATTGTGATATAGAAAGGTATTAGGGAGTTTTTCCTTGAATAATTCAAGAACATATTTATCAGCTTTATCTAAAAGGTTGTTCATCTATAAAGTACTTGTTTGACTGTGCCAAATTACAAAATTTTGTCTAACAACATTTATGAAAAGATATAACTACTACTGTTTTTTGTTTATTTTAACGCTTGTAGCTGCCTGCACAAGTTCAGATCCAAAATATCGAAAAGGAGAACCCACTTCTAACTTTGGATATCCTGAAAATAAGGAAATTGAGAAGACTTTTTATTTATTAGGGGATGGAGGCTATTCACCAGAAGGTGGTACTTCTAAAGCCTTAGTAGTCTTTAAAAAGTTTATAAAAGAAAGAGACACCAGGGGAGATTATGCGATCTTCTTGGGAGATAATATTTACCCGGTTGGAATGCCTCCTAAAGATGATCCTTTACGTGAACAATCTGAATATCGATTGGATGCGCAATTAGATGCAGTAGAGAATTATAATGGAAAGGTGATCTACATTCCCGGAAATCACGATTGGTATAGCGAACGTATCGATGGTTTAGAACGCCAGGAAGAATACCTTATAGAACAATATGGTGATTCTTTAGATTGGTCTCCCAGCACAGGATGTGGATTAGAGATCAAAGAAATTTCTGATGATATACAAATGATCATTATCGATTCGCAATGGTATCTTGAAGATTGGGACAAAAGCCCAACGGTCAACGACAATTGCGATCAAATAAAAACTAGAGAAGCATTGTTCACAGAAATCGAAAGTGAGCTAAAAAAATCGCAGAATAAAACAACGATTATCGCCTTACACCATCCTATTTTTTCTAACGGAATTCATGGTGGGCAGTATAATTTTAACCGACATTTATATCCATCGCAGCGAAAAATTCCGGTGCCAGTTTTGGGTTCTTTAGCAATGCTTATTAGAACTACCGGAGGAATTTCTATCCAGGATCTACAAAATGAACGTTATAAGTCTTTATCAGATCGATTGGAAACTATGGTTAAAGGACGAGATAGAGTAATATTTGTTTCTGGCCACGAACATACTTTACAGTACATCGATCACGACGGGATCAAACAAATTATTTCGGGATCTGGATCTAAAGAAAATTATGTAGCGCTGGGAACAGATGGATTATTTGCTTTTTCGCTTCAGGGATTTGCGGTTTATGATGTCTTTAAAGATGGATCTTCCTGGGTTAGTTATTATCGAAATAAAGATAATGAGCCAGAGTTGATGTATCAAAAAGAAGTTTTTGAAAGTCCGAAACCTTATAAATTAGGAGATTTCCCAGATTCTTTTCCGCAGAAAAAAAAAGCAAGTATCTATCCTGAAGAAGATGTAGATGTAAGCGGTTTATATAGGACTTTATGGGGTAAGCGCTATCGGAAATTATACGGGACAGAAGTCGAATATAATGTAGCAGATCTTGATACTCTTTACGGAGGATTAGAGCCGATGCGAGAAGGTGGAGGTCACCAAACAGTTTCGATACGAGTAAAAGATTCTTTAAATCGAGAATATAATATTAGGCGTTTGCGCAAAGATGCTGTACAATTTTTGCAAACGGTTGCTTATAAAGATAAACCTATAGAGCAACAATTTCAGAATACTACAGCAGAAAGTATTATTACAGATTTTTATACTTCAGCGCATCCTTTTGCATTTCTTGCGATTCCAACATTGTCTGAGGCGATAGGGCTTGCACATACAAACCCGAAGGTTTTTTATATGCCTAAGCAGGATAATCTAGAAGAACTTAACGAAGATCATGGAGACGACGTATACATGATCGTAGAACGTCCCGAGGAACATTGGCTTGATCTGGAAAGTTTTGGATCGCCAAATCACGATATCGTTAGTACAGCCGGAATGTTTGAACGTATTCGAAGAGATGAAAAATATAAAATAGACGAGCCGGCTTATGTAAAAGCAAGAATCTTTGATATGCTGGTTGGCGATTGGGACAGGCACCAGGATCAATGGCGTTGGGCAGAGAATGAAGATGGAGATGGTAACCATATTTTTACGCCAATTCCAAGAGATCGCGACCAGGTATTTTCAAATTTCGATGGTGCTTTTTTTGGTACGCTTCGTTCGCTAGTTGGTCTGGCAAATCAATTTGCAGTTTATGATGAAAAGTTATCTAATATTGAGTGGTTTAATATTGCAGCCATAGGTTTAGATCGATCTATACTTCAAAACACAGGAAAGAAAACCTGGTTAGAACAGGCAGAATATATTCAGCAAAATATAACAGATGAAGTTATCGAAAATGCTTTTAGTAATCTTCCGCCAGAAACACAGGGAGAAATTACAGAGACCGTAGTCGAGAAACTAAAAGGCAGAAGGGATAATATTGTTGAAATTGCTGAAAGGTATTACGATTATTATGCAAAACTGGCAATAGTTACCGGTACAGATAAAGATGATTTTATCGATGTAACCAGAATGCCAGAGGGAAAAACGAAAGTTACGATCTATAGAAATAAGAAAGGGGAACGTGCAGATATCGTAAGTGATTATATTTACGATAAAGCCTTTACTAAAGATATTTGGATCTATGCTTTAGATGACGATGATATCATCACGGTAGATGGTGAAGGTGATCGCCTAATTTATGTGAGGATAATTGGTGGGCAAAACAACGATATTTATAGAATAAGAAACAAGAAGAAATTAAAGATCTACGATCATAAATCTAAACCAAATACCATAGAAGAAGGCGCAGACGCCCGATTTAGATTTACAGATCAATATGACCTAAATATTTATGACAAAGATAAAAAGGTATTTAAATCGACGTCTATAACACCCGGGATAGGTTATAATCCAGATGATGGTGTTAAGCTTGGGTTTAAAGCATTATATACTATCAATGATTTTAAAAGAAATCCCTATACCTCACAACATGAATTAAAAGCAGGATATTATTTTGCTACAGATGGTTTTGATCTAAGTTATCAGGCAAGATTTGCAACGATTATAGGAGATTATAATTTACAAGTTGGAGCACATTTTACCAGCCCTAATTTTGCTAGAAACTTTTTTGGCTACGGAAATGAAACGGTAAATCTAGATGATGATCTTACATTAGATTATAACCGAGTTAAGATTAGCAGAATTGGAGGTGACGTTGGTTTGGTAAATGCAACTCCATTTGGTAGCTATTTTAGCTATAAAGCAAGTTTTGAAACAGTAGAGATCGATCACACTGAAGGAAGGTTTATAGATGAATTTACACCAGATGATCCTGAAGGATTTTTTGATCGAAAGTATTTTGCAGGTCTGGATGCCTTGTATCGCTACGAAAGTTATGATGATGTTTTAAATCCAACCCGCGGAATGCAATTTGATTTAAATCTTGGCGCAAAATTAAATACGGCCGATACAGATCGAAATTATGGATATTTTAAATCTTATTTAGAATTTTATAATTCTCTCATACGAAGTCGAAAACTAGTATTGAAAAGTCATGTGCAAACACAAATTAATATAGGTACAGATTACGAATTTTATCAAGCCGCTGTTTTAGGAGGTGGTTCCGGGTTGAGAGGTTATAGATTGCAGCGATTTGCAGGAAAAAGTGCTTTTGCTACAGGAGGAGACCTGCGCTATAGTTTTAATCAGTTTAAAACTTCTTTCCTTCCATTTCAAATAGGGGTTTTTGGTGGTTATGACCTTGGTAGAGTATGGTTAAAAGATGGTAATAGTGACCAGTGGCATGATAGTTATGGAGGTGGAATATGGATTAATAGTGCCGAGGCAGTAAACGGAACATTGCACGTATTTAATGGAGATGAAGGATGGCGAGTAAGTTTTGGTTTTGGCTTTAGATTTTAAAAATTATTGTAAATCAAATATTGAAAAACCTGCTTTTAGCAGGTTTTTTTATGCGGCAACGTTAATAAAATTAAATTTTGGTGTTATTTTTGATAAAATAGTGTTAAACTTGTAGTAGTTAAACGGTTTAGGTTTAGTTACTCATCAATCAAAAATCATCAAATATGCTTAAAAAAGCATTATTTCTGCTATTGATTGTATCATCAATTACTGCCCAGTCTCAAAAGTTTGAGATATCAGGAAAATTACTGGATAGTATAACTCATGAACCTTTAGAAGGGGCCACCGTATTTACCGAGACTTTAAAAGATAGTACCCTAATTAGTTACACTATAACAGATACTGATGGTGTTTTTAATGTTTCAGGGAAATCTTCAAAAGAAAAAATAAATCTCTTGATCTCCTTTGTGGGGTACGATCCCGTAAAGAAATTAATTTCACTACCGCAAAGTGAATATCCTTTGGAACTTAAGCCAATCGAAATGTCACAACGAGTTGAATCTTTAAGTGATGTTTTAATTGAAGGGAGAGTACCTCCCATTAGAATTAAGCAGGATACTCTTGAATATAATGCAGCATCTTTTAAAACAAAAGAAGGAGCAACGATAGAAGATCTTCTACGAGAATTACCGGGAGTAGAGATAGATGAAGATGGGACTATTAAGGTTAATGGTATAGAGGTTAATAGAATATTAGTAGGGGGAAAAGAGTTTTTCTCTGGTGATGGAAGTATTGCAACAAAGAATCTACTAAAAGATATGGTAGATAAAATTCAGGTGGTAGATACACGATCTGATAGCCAGGTTTTTCGCGGGGAGAAAGCAAGTGGAGATAGTAAAACGGTCAATATAAAACTAGATAAAGATAAGAATAAAGGTGTTTTTGGCCGAGTTGCAGCCGGGGGAGGAAGTGATGAACGTTTCGAGTTTGCTGGTCTTGCTAATTACTTTAATGATGATTTGCGATTAAGTGTGCTTAGTGGAGGGAATAATATCAATACTTCTGGTTTTACATTTGGTGAACTTAGAGAAATATTTAATACTAATTCTTATACAACATATAATGGAGGAATAAGTATTGGTGGTAGAAGAATAGGTGGTGGTAATGGTATAGTGAATTCTAAAATTACCGGTGCCAATTATGCCGATGATCTTGGGGAAAATCTGGAAGTAAGTTCAGATTACTTCTATTCTGCCTCTAATAATTATTACAGAAACGTTTCGTCTTCAGAAAATATTCGTCCAGATGGAAATTACTTCTCAGAAAATAGTTATAACAATACCGGAAACCAGGACAAACATGAGATTAATTCAAGAATTAAAGCAACTATAGATTCGAGTTGGATGATCGATGCACGACCAAGATTTAGTTATGATAAAAACTTTACGAGAGGGAGTAGGACTTCAGAGAGCAGGGAAGAGAATGGAGAATTAAGAAATACATCAAATTCTAATAATTACGGACTTACAGAAACAACCAATTTCGTAAACAGCTTAAATATTAACAGGAGATTTAATCAATCGTTTCTAACATTTGGGATAAATAACAATATCTCTAATTCAGATTTTGAAAGCAATAATCAATCAGAATTCATTTTTTATAATTCAGACCAGGAAAATATTTATCGAGATCAGATAACAAGAGGAGGCTCTAAAAACAACAATTCTGGCGCTTCAGTAAATTTTAGATCTCCAATTATCGAAAAGTTACTTTTCTACGGTATTTCTTATAATTATAGTGCTAATTTGGAGGATTCAGAAAACTTAGTTTTCGATCTGGATGAAGAATCTAATAGCTATACCAATCTTAATGAAGATCAAAGTACAAGTTTTGATAATCATACCATAACTCACAAACCTGCTTTAAATATTAGTTATCAGGGTGAAACTTTTAATTTTTCCATAGATGCCAGATATTCTATTGCAGATTTAGAAAGTACAGATAGAATTAGAGATTTTAGCTTCGAGAATGATTTTAATGCTTTTGAAGGAAGTGCCAGATTAAATTATAGTTTTTCAAAAACTTCGAGTCTTCGGTTTAATTACAATTTATCTAACCAAATTCCTTCGATCTATAGCTTAACACCGTATAGAAATATTTCAAATCCACTAAACATAGTTGAGGGAAATCCAGATTTAGACCTCACCAATCGCCATAATGTTAGATTGAGTTATAATGGTAATAATATGGATAAGCAGCTTTATTTCAATGCAAATATCAATGGCGATTATACAGTAGATCCCGTGCAATCTCAAACCACTATAGCTGATGATCTTTCAAGATTTACAACCTTCAGCAATATAAATGATGAGTACGGGCTGTCTGCTTCTGTTTGGATGAATAAGAATTTCAAATTAGATTCTATTAATCGTTTAGGCGTTAATATGAATATTAATGCAAGGCATAATAAGAATTATCGATTTACAGATGAAACTTTATATTCAGCCAGTACTCAGAATTATAGAATTGGGCCATCTGTAAATTTGTCTAACCAGAGTTTAAGACTTCAGCTAAGTTATTCTATGAATTTGCAAGTTGCAGAATACGATTTAGAGACCATAGCAGATCAAAGAATATATCGAAATTCGTTAAATTTTAGTGGTTTTATAAAATTCCTTAAGAATTTTGAATGGAATAATGATTTTAGATATTCAACTAATCCGCAGGTCGATGAGGATCGATTTGATGCACATATTTTCTTTTGGAACTCTTCTATATCGTATAAATTCCTGAAAAATGATTTCGGGCTATTGACGCTTAAGGCATATGATATTTTAAACGAAAACACGAACGTCTATCAATTTTCTGGTGCAGATTCTATCACTTCTTACGAGTCTACGGCGCTCACTCAATATTTTATGCTAAGCTTTAGTTATCGATTTGATACATTCCATAAAAACAGAAAGAGTCAGCCAGGAAGAGTAAGGCATTACAGGATAAACACCCTATAAAACGTTAAATAAAACTTAAAAAATTAGAACTCATTAAATATTCAACGAGTTTTTTAGTTATTAGCATACGTCAATCAATAATTCATCATTTTATGTTTAAAAAATTACTGGTCCTCGCTATAGGACTTTTTAGCATTTCATTATCTGCACAAAAATTTGAAATTTCAGGAAAATTAATAGATAAAGAAAACAAGGCTCCATTAGAGGCTGCAACCGTTTTTGCAGAATCGGTGACCGATAGTACTCTGGTTACGTATACGATCACAGATAAGGACGGTGAATATAAATTAATTGGAAGAACCGGTCTTAAAGAAGTTAATGTTTATGTTTCTTTTGTAGGTTACGTTCCGCATGAACAAAGAGTTAAACTTACAGGCGACCGTATGATAACATTAGATCCTATTGCACTCGAATTTCAAGTGGAGTCTTTAGGCGATGTTTTGGTAAAAGCTAGAAGAGCGCCGGTAACGATCAAGAAAGATACACTAGAATTTAATGCTGAATCTTTTAAAACTCAAAAGGACGCTACGGTTGAAGATCTTTTAAAAGAATTACCAGGAGTAGAAGTAGATGGTGAAGGAAATATAACCGTAAACGGCAAACCTGTAAATAAGATCCTGGTTAACGGTAAATCATTCTTTGGAGGTGACGATCCTACGATCGCTACCAGAAATCTTACCAAAGAAATGATAAGTAAAATTCAGGTTTCTGATACAAAATCAGACTCAGATGCTTTTACCGGAGAAAATAGTGATGGTGAAAACAAGACCATCAATATTACCATCGACGAGGATAAAAATAAAGGAGTTTTTGGTCGTGTTTCTGGTGGCGGTGGAACCGATGATCGTTTTGAATATGCCGGTCTTGTCAATTATTTTGATAACGACCTTCAACTAAGCGCGCTTGGTGGCGGTAACAATATTAATTCTCCTGGTTTTAGTTTTGGGGAGATCGAAAAAATGTTTGGAGGTGGTGGATCCATGATGGTTTCCAGCACCGGAGCTTTCAGTATTAATGGTCGTAGTTTTGGTTTTGGTAGCGGAATCATTAATTCACGAACCGGCGGACTTAATTTTGCGGATTCCTGGGGTGAAACTTCAGAAATTTCAGCTGATTATTTTTACTCCGGCTCCAATAATTATGAAGAAACCCAACGTGAGCGAGAAAATATCTTGCCTGATAATCGATATTTTACAGAAAGTTATTCTAGAACAGAAGGGAATACAGATCGCCACCAGGCAAATCTTAAATTTACAACAAAACCAGATACCACTTGGTTTATAGATGCCATGCCTTCGTTCAGTTATACTAAAGCTGAAAATAGTTACGAAAGTAATTCACGGTCTTTTAATGAAAATGGTGACTTAATTAACGAATCTGAGAGTGATAACCAAACATTTAGAGATGGAAAGACTTTTGGAGGGAATTTTAACGTGAATAAAAGTTGGGCAAATGGCGCTTCATTGTCTTTACGAGTAAACGGGGACCTAGAAAATAATGATTCAGAGTCGTATATTTTGACTTCAGCAGAAACCTTTGGAAATGATGGGCAATCTATCGATAGAAATCAATTTACAGATGGAGAACAGGAGAATAACAATATTAATTCTACCCTTCGTTATAGACTACCGATTGTAAAAGATAAGTTTTATTTGAATTCTGAAATAGGATATGGTAACGATTCCAGAGATGATAGGCAATATGTTTACGATCTTAATGATGCTTCTGGAACATTCGATAATTTCAATATCGAGCAAAGTACAGATTTTGAAAATATTAATGAATACTACAGACCTGAATTTGGGGTAGATTGGAATACAGAGAAACTTAATCTTGGTCTGGATGTCGGCTACGTTTTAAGAGAACTGTCTAGTCGTGATAATTTGAGAAATTTTGATTTCTCTCAGGATTTTGATGCTATCGAATTTGATTTGAACATGAATTATTCACTTAGTCAGAAGACGAGAATATATGCATCGGTTTCACGAAATAATAACGCACCCCAAGTTCGGCAATTATCGCCTTATGTTGATGTTTCAGATCCATTAAATATTATTCAGGGAAATCCAGATTTAAAACCTTCTAACGATACTCAATTTTACTTAAATTATAATAATTATGATTTTCAATCAAGAAGCGGATTTTACGCATATGTTATGTATAGTTATACCGACGATCAGGTGGTTTCTAAGTCTACCGTAGACAAAAATTTTGTGAGAACTACAACTTATGATAATGTGGACGGTGCCTACAGAGGTTCAGGAAATATTAGTTATAGTAAAGAAGTACAAATTGATTCTCTTTCGTCCTTTAGAATAGGTTTAGGATTCTATGGTACGCTACTGAGAAATGTAAATTTTATAAACAATGAAATATATAACAGCAATACCACGGCTTTAAACCCAACGTTAAACTTAACTTATACGCTTGGCGATTTCTTAGAGTTACGCCCAGGATATACCGTTAGATTTAATAATACCGATTTCGATATTAATACCATAGAAGATTATGAATTTACACGGCACGAATTGCGATTAAGAGCGACTACAAATTGGCCGAGAAATTTAGAGTGGCAAAATGATCTTCGCTATTTTAATAATCCAAATGTTGGTGCAGCTTTTCAGCAATCTACGGTTCTGTGGAATAGTACGCTTACCTATTCAATATTGGATAATAAAGGAAACATTAGTTTAAAAGCCTTCGATATTCTGGATCAAAACACGAACACACAACGGCAAACCTCAGAAAATTATGTTCAGGATGTACAAAGTACGGTCTTACAACAATATTTTATGCTAGGTTTCAGTTATAAGTTTAATACATTAGGTAAAAAGGGAGAGGTTAGAGAAAGCAACTTCTTTTTTTAATAATGTGTTAGAGTGCTAATTCTAATAAAGAAAGGCTTTTGGTATCACCAAAAGCCTTTTGTTTTTATTAAATAGACAATTATAAATTTATTCCTGTTTACTTTCAGAAGACTGACTTAAATTCAAATTATTCGTAAAATCAATAGTTCTAATAGGGAATGGAATATTAATATCATTCTTATCAAAAGCTTTTTTAATACCAACGATCGCTCTACTTTGTGCTACTAGAATATCATAATTCTTCTTAGCATCTGTCCAAAATCGAACCGTAAAGTTGATAGAGCTGTCTGCAAAAGCGTTATACATAAACTCAACTTCTTCTTGGCCATTCTGCGGGAATAATTCAGCAATAGTATCCACCGTTAATTTTTGAACAAATTCTAGATCACTATCGTAATGAACTCCGCAGTCTACAAAAATTCTTGAACGCTCTGTTCGGCTGTAATTTTTAAACGCATCGTCAACAATTTTGGAGTTAGGGATAACCACAAAATTATTATCAGATTGTTTAATCTTAATACTACGTAAGTTTATTTCTATTACCGTTCCTGCATAACCATTAGTTTCTACCCAATCACCAATTTGCAGTTCAGGTAAAAAGCTTAGGATTACTCCAGAAAAACTATTGTTAAGCGGTCCCTGTAAAGCTAAACCAACAGCCAGACCAATTACTCCTGCACCGGCAAGAATAGAGGTTAAAAGCTGATTTAAATTCAAAAGTCCTAAAGCCACAAAAAATCCGGTAAGGATAATTATTGCCTTTAAGACTTTAATCGTAATCTCTCTTATAGAATCCTGTTTTACTTTTCTAATTAAAAGTCGGTTAACGATCTTACCAACCCATTTGGCTATAAAAAAGAAAATTATAAAAACGAGAACTGCCAAAATAATATTTGGCAGGTTCACGATAAGGCTATTTAGCCATCCAGTTAGTTTATCAACTAAGGATTCTAATGATTTTTCGATATCAAAGCTATTTGCCATCTATATTACAATAAATTATTCAGCAGGAATAGCTTTATGAGTTTCTGTCGTTTTCATTTTCCATGCATCTAGCATCCAGCTCGTTTTCTCAAGCTCTCTAATGTATGCACCAATTAGATCGATGGTACCTTCGTCGCCTGCAGCATCTGCTGCTTTAACTACTTTTCTCATTTGAGAAAGAAGCACACCATGATCATTGATCAATTGCTCAATCATATCGTAATCTGTAAGTTCAGAAATAGATTCTTCCAGATTCGACATTTTTAAATAATCGCTCAAATTACTTGTAGGCTGAAATCTTAAGGTTAATACACGCTCAGCGATTTCATCAATTTTCAATTTGGCGTCGTCGTACATTTCTTCGAATTTCTCGTGTAGATCGAAGAAGTTCTTACCAATTACGTTCCAATGAAAATTTCTTAATTTTTGATAGTATAAGTGGTAATCAGCCAACAAAATGTTTAACTCATCTACAGTTAAAGCAATTTTTTCTTTGTCTAATCCTAAATAGTTCATAGTATTTATTTATAGTTTTTTTAATTTCAATACAAAAATACAATACTTAAAAGGTTCTGCATAGCGTTTAATAGAAGTTTAACGCTATACTTAGATCAGCTTAGTCTATAGGTCTATTTTGCTTCAAATCTAATTTCTTACTCATCTCATCAGACATTTGTCCGCTTGAAACTCCATATCCATCAACCAGAGTTCCTTTTCTACCATTTTCTGTAGTTATAGCATAAAGAATCGAATTATCGTCTGGATTACTCATTCCTTCAAAGCGTAATACTTTATCTACGTCGAATTCGTTTACACCAAATTTTTCGTCTTCAGATTTCAATTCAAGATGCTCATCCAGAAGATTAAAATCATGCTCATAACCTTCCTCTAATTTCAATTTATTTATTGCTTGAGATAGGGTTCCGTAATCTTTCATTTTCGTTAATTTTTCAATTGGTTTCAAATGTTAAATTACGTCTAGACTGCCTTATTTCCAAGACATTTAAATGGTTTAGTATAAGTTTAACTCGATTTGGCTATTCCTTAATATTTGAAGACTTAGCGATCTTTTTTTCTGCTGAAAAGACCTATAGGTAAAACCATTAAGAAGAAAAAATACCAACCTGTAACGAGACCAATTATGGTAATTATAGCTGCGAGAATATAAAACCAATAAGAATTAAAGAATTTCATAGGTATGGATTATAATTATCGTTTTTGCTAGTGTACAAAAAATTAGAAAAAAATCAAGCAAATTTCGGGAAGAGCTGATAAGTAACTTTTGATGATTTTTAATGATGTAATCTGTTTCACCAGTTTAATACTCATATAGGAAGAAGCTAAGTATGTTTTAAAAAGAAGAACTTTGGTAATCAGATAACTAGCATTTTTGAAATGTTTTTCAGAAAAATAACGAAAATACAGGGGTTGTCCTTTGAAATTGTGTTTTTTAATTAAGTGTGGTTCTTATTTTATATGCTGAATCTAAAAATTTGTGCAAGTCTTGGTGTTGAACCCCAAAAAAATCAAGGGTCTAGGGTTTATGACTTCTAAAAACTATCTTTGTAATTATGAAAATTAGCTTGGCCGGTCACTTAACGTCGAATTTATTTTCTAGCAAAGGCAAAAATGCTTTTCTTTGGCGTAAAAACCAGATTTAAACTTTAGGTTGAAGGTATGAAAAATAAAATCACCTTAAAAGAGCTTTCTAAATTGCTTAATGTCTCAGTTTCTACTGTTTCTAAAGCACTAAATGACAGCCCAGAAATTAGTCAGAAAACGGTAGAACGCGTTAAAGAACTTGCAGCTTTACATAATTATCGTCCTAATCCTGTGGCAGTTAATTTAAAAAGTAGCAGGAGTGGAACGATTGGTGTGATTATCCCAAACATTGCAAATGTCTTTTTTGCCAAAGTATTATCTGGGATAGAAGCTAAAGCACAGGAGGAAGGATTACAAGTGATCACTTATATTTCTAACGAATCTTATGATCGTGAAGTGCAGATCATAGACCATTTAACCTCTGGTTTTGTAGATGGTGTCCTACTTTCTATTGCTGAAGAAACGCAGCGTAAAAGAGCTTTCGACCATATTTATCATCTAATCGATTATGATATACCAGTAGTACTTTACGATCGTATCAATTATGATATGCCTGTAGATAAAGTTGGGGTAGACGATGCTGAAAGTTTTAAAAAGGTGACCACTAAATTGATCAAAAAAGGAGTCAAAAAAATTGGTGTGGTTTCAACGATTCTTCACCTGGTTAACGGTAAAGAAAGAATTAGAGGTTATCAGGAAGCTTTATTGCCAAGTATGAAAGAACATATTGCAGCTTCTACGAGACGTGAATTCTTAGATGAAAAAATTCACGAAATTCTAATCGACGATAAAGTAGAAGCCGTTCTCTGTTGTGATACAGAAAGTACGATGAGAGTTTATCGTTATGCTTACGAACATAATATTCGTATTCCTGAAGATCTCAAAGTTGTTGGTTTCTTAAATGAAGAAATCACGTCTTTCCTAACGCCATCTATTAGTTATATCGAGCAAAATCCTCGTAAAATAGGGAAAGGAGCCATGAAGCTTCTTGGAAAACGATTAAAAGGTGAAGCCGAATTAAATAAAACTACAGAAAAAATTATCAAAACTAAATTGGTAAATTTAGAATCTACTACGTTTGATTCTGAACATTAATTATCAATATCTTGATAGAACCAAATAAAATGGCAAAACTAACCACCAGTACGGTACTCGTAACTGGTGGTGCTGGTTTTATTGGTTCTAATCTTTGCCAAAAGCTTCTTGATCTTGAAGCGAAGGTAATTTGCTTAGACAATTTTTCTACCGGAAGAAGGTCAAATCTCAATACATTTAATGATCATCCAAATTTCACTTTATTAGAAGCCGATATTCGAGATTTTGAAGCTTGTTTAAATGCCTGCAAAAATGTAGATTATATTTTACATCAGGCAGCTTTAGGATCGGTGCCACGTTCTATTAAAGATCCGCAAACCACTAACGATGTGAATGTAAACGGATTTTTAAATATGTTGGTTGCGGCTAAAGAAAACCAGGTAAAAAGATTTATTTATGCAGCAAGTTCTTCAACTTATGGAGATGCTTCAGAATTACCAAAGATCGAAGATCACATCGGCAAACCTTTATCACCTTATGCGATCACAAAATATGTAAACGAATTATATGCCGATGTTTTTCAGAAAACTTATGGCCTCGAAAATATTGGTTTGCGTTATTTTAATGTCTTTGGTCGACATCAGGATCCAAACGGCGCGTATGCCGCAGTGATTCCCAAGTTTGTAAAGAAACTGATGAGTCATCAGTCGCCCGTGATTAATGGTGATGGTAGTTTTTCTAGAGATTTCACCTATATCGATAATGTGATTCAGATGAATTTACTCGCAATGCTTACTGAAAATCCAGAAGCGGTAAATCAGGTATATAATGTGGCTTATGGCGGAAGGACAAATCTCAACGAACTTGTTGATATATTAAAGTCAGAATTATCTAAATTTGATCCTGAAATTTCAGGGATTTCAGCAAAATATGGTGCCGAGCGCCAGGGCGATGTTCCACATTCTCAGGCATCGATCGAAAAAGCAAAGAAATTACTCGGTTATCAGCCAGAATTTTCAGCAAAAGAAGGATTAGCTGAAGCAGTTTCCTGGTATTGGAATAATTTAAAGTAAATGACACAAAAGAAAATAGCAGTTATAGGTCTTGGGTATGTTGGATTACCTTTGGCACGTCTTTTCGCTACAAAATATCCTGTAGTTGGTTTCGATATCAATAATTCCAGAATTGCCGAATTACAACAAGGAAACGACAAAACGCTGGAAGTCGAAAATAAAGATCTAAAAGCGGTTTTAAAAGTGAGTAATTCTGAAGAAACTGGTTTATTTTGTACGGCTAATACTGAAGATTTAACCGACTGTAATTTTTACGTGATCACGGTGCCAACGCCGGTAGATAAGAATAACAAACCAGATCTTACACCACTTTATAAAAGCAGCGAAACCGTAGGGAAAGTCTTGAAAGATGGCGATGTGGTTGTTTATGAAAGCACTGTTTTTCCTGGAGCAACAGAAGAAGAATGTGTGCCGGTTTTAGAGAAAATTAGCGGACTAAGTTTTAATAAAGATTTCTTTGTAGGCTACTCTCCAGAACGTATAAATCCTGGTGATAAAAAGCATACCGTAGATAAAATTTTAAAAGTAACTTCAGGTTCAACTCCTACAATTGCTGAAGATATTAATGCAATTTACGCCTCGGTAATTACTGCCGGGACGCATTTGGCGCCATCGATAAAAGTGGCTGAAGCTGCAAAAGTGATCGAAAATTCGCAAAGAGATATTAATATTGCTTTTGTAAATGAACTGGCTAAGATCTTCAATATTTTGGATATCGATACCAAAGCGGTTTTAGAAGCGGCGGGGACAAAATGGAATTTTATTCCGTTTACGCCCGGTTTAGTTGGTGGGCATTGTATTGGCGTAGATCCTTATTATTTGGCTCAAAAAGCACAAGCGGTTGGTTATCATCCAGAAATTATTCTTGCTGGAAGGCGCATGAACGATAGCATGGGACAATATGTCGCAGCGGAAGTGGTTAAATTAATGCTGAAAAGAGACCTGAAGGTTAAAGAATCGAATATTCTTATTTTAGGTTTTACTTTTAAAGAAAATTGTCCTGATGTTCGCAATACCCGTGTGATCGATGTATACCGAAATTTAAAAGATTACGGCGTAAATGTTTCGGTTTATGATCCTTTGGCGAATCCTGAAGAAGTTTTGCATGAATATGGAGTGAAAACTTTAAATCAAAAGCCAGAAACTAAATTCGATGCTTTGATTTTAGCCGTTTCTCATCAGGAATTTTTAGAAATGGATTTGGCCGAATTAAAAACTGAAGACGGCGTTATTTACGATGTAAAAGGTGTTTTAGGCGATAAAGCTGATAAAAAACTGTAAATTTTCATTGAATTTCAGCTTTGGCTTGCTGCAATTTTAAAGTGATTTAAATATGTATCGAAAATACGTAAAAAGTACTGCCGACTTTATTTTTGCGTTGTTTACGGTCGTATTATTTCTTCCTGTTTTTTTAATAATTACTTTGCTAATCTTGATATTCGATGGTTTTAGCCCATTTTTTATTCAGGATCGGGTAGGGAAGGATGCTCGCAGTTTTAGGATTTACAAGTTTAAAACCATGAATGATAAAAAGGATTCCGAAGGAAAACTTTTAAATGAAGAACTCCGCGTTACTCCTTTTGGCCGAATTTTAAGACAATCTGGTTTAGATGAAATTCCGCAGCTTTTCAATATTCTTAAGTTTGAAATGAGTTTTATTGGTCCGCGGCCTTTGCCGGTTTATTATATCGATCTTAAGGACAAATTGCAGCGAGATCGCCATCGCGTTTTACCGGGAATTACCGGGCTTGCCCAAATCACCGGTCGAAATTCGCTAAAATGGCCAGAGAAATACCGTCTAGACAATTACTATATCGAAAACCAGAGTTTTTGGCTGGATCTTAAAATTTTGCTGAAAACCATAGTGAGTTCTAATGGCTATGATGCGGTAAATTTTGAACATGTAATTCCTGAAAAGAAATCAGAATAACCTATATTTCCTAAAATCCGGTAATCGATGAAGAAAATCTGGCTTTCACCACCGCATTTAAGTGGAAACGAACTGCAAAAAATACAGCAGGTTTTTCAGGAAAACTGGATTGCTCCCGTAGGACCTCAAATTGGTGAATTTGAAGCTAAAATTTCAGCATTTTTAGGAACCGAAAATTGTCCGGTAGTTGCGTTGAATTCGGGAACTTCAGCTTTACATTTAGCCTTAAAATTACTGAATATTGGCAAAGGAGACGTTGTGATTTGCCAGAGTTTAAGTTTTGCGGCTTCAGTAAATCCTATTTTGTACGAAGGTGCCACTCCGGTTTTCGTCGATAGCGAAAAAGATACTTATAATTTATCTCCAGATTTTCTTGAAGAAGCCATAAAAGACCAGATCAAAAAAGGAAAGAAACCTAAAGCAATTATTGCGGTTCATATCTACGGAATGCCTTATAAAGTAGCTGAAATTCATCGAATTTCGGCTGAATATGAAATCCCGGTTATTGAAGATGCGGCCGAAGCAATGGGGAGTTATTACAAAAATAAACCTTGCGGCAGTTTTGGCGATTTGGCGGTGTTTTCTTTTAACGGAAACAAAATTATCACCACTTCAGCCGGTGGTGCGTTGGTTTGTAAGAATGAAATTCAGCATAAAAAAGCAGTTTTTTGGGCAACTCAGTCTAAAGAAACAGAGGATTTTTATCTACATAAAGAAATTGGTTATAATTACAGAATGAGTAATGTTTTGGCAGCTATCGGAATTTCGCAGATCGATGTTTTAGAAGAACGGGTAAAAAAGAAACGTGAAATTCAGCAATTTTACGCTTCATCTTTAAATGAAATTGAGGGCTTTAAGGTTTTTGCAGCATCGTCTTCAGCATTTAAAAGTAATCACTGGTTGAGTATTTTAGAAATTGATGCTGAAAAATCACCAATATCGGTTATAGATCTAATGAAAAAATTAGCCGAAAAAAATATCGAAAGTCGGCGTATCTGGAAACCTTTGCACACGCAGCCGGTTTTTGCCGAATTTGATTTTTACGGAATTGATATTGCTGAAAAAATCTTCGAAAATGGCTTATGTTTGCCATCGGGAACTGCAATGAGCGATGCAGATCTCAATTTTATTAAATCCGAACTATTAGCGGCAGTAAAAAATGCTTAAACCAGATTTAACAGCGCAAATTATCATTTTTGGCGAAGCTTCAAAGCTTCAGGAAGTTTCAGATTTTCTTCAGCAAAATTATACAAAATCGAACATCTTGATTTTCGATAAAAACCGACTAAATTCTGAAGAACTAGACAAGCTGGAATTTTTAGAAAGCGAGTCTATTGTAATTTATATTGAAGAAGAGCAAAAAGCTGATTTCGGAATTAAAGCCGCGTTTTTGGATAAAGCGATAAGTGCAAAGGCAGCTATTTTTACGCTTTCGCTTCAGAATTGGAAAAAAAGTGACTTCAATTTTACA
Organism: Zunongwangia sp. SCSIO 43204; assembly: GCF_019904275.1. Taxonomy (GTDB): domain Bacteria; phylum Bacteroidota; class Bacteroidia; order Flavobacteriales; family Flavobacteriaceae; genus Zunongwangia; species Zunongwangia mangrovi. The sequence goes on along the minus strand of NZ_CP063204.1, from coordinate 3,778,924 downwards.
GAATTTCAGCTTCAGGATTTATATAAATTTGATAAAATAAGTCCGAGTAAACTTCCGCAGAAAAATAAAAAATTATTGATCACAGGTGGAGCGGGTTATATTGGCGCTGCTCTGGTGAAATATTATTCAGATTCGTTTTCAGAAATTATAATTGTAGATCAAAGCGAGTCAGCTTTATTTTTTCTGAAAGAAGAAGTTGAGATTTTATATCCAAACGCGAATATAAATTGTTGCTTGGCAGATGTGACCAATAGGCAACGAATGACATCGATTTTTGAAGAATTTAAACCCGAAATTATTATTCATGCCGCAGCTTATAAACACGTGGGTTTACTGGAGAATGAGCTTGAGGAAGTGGTGAAAAATAATATTGCGGGCGCTTATATTATCTTCTATTTATCTGAAACTTATAAGGCTGAGCAATGCATTTTGGTGTCGACCGATAAGGCGGTGTCGCCAATTTCTGTGATGGGGAAAAGTAAAGCTTGGGCAGAAAAATTATGTGTATGGTTTTCACAAAATTGTGACGAAACCAACTTTAAAACAATTCGGTTTGGAAATGTTTTAGGCAGTACTGGTTCGGTCTTGCCGCTTTGGGGTAAACAATTAGCATGGCGAAATTCTATAAATTTGACCAATGTGAATGCTTCACGGTATTTTTTTACGATTCAAGAAATTTTCGAGCTTACAGATGATGTTTTAGAAAATGATAGTTCTGGGCAAATTTTTACTTTGAAAAATGAGCATCCTTTGCCGTTAGCTAGGCTGGCTAATCTTTATCTTTATAATCGATCTGCTGAAATTCTAAAAACCGAATTAAAGCCAGGCGAAAAAGAGCATGAACAGCTAATCGCTGAAAATGAAAACCTGATTCAGCAATCAAATAATATTTCAATTGTTGAAGGTGCCGAAATCAATGATGATTTTATGGAGCAGCTTAGCGTATTACTTAGTGATAAAATTCCGACAGAGGAAAAAGCTAGTATTATAAAAGATTATAAGCTTTAAGCAAAAAGTTCTTTACTCTTTTCTACGATTGGTTTAAGTAACTCGATCTCTTTCGATTTAAGTTTAATATTCTGTAGTTTTTCTAAATGTTCCATTCGATGTGTATCGCTACTTATATAATCGATCATTTGATTTTCTAGTAGCTTAAAAGCCATTTTTTGGATGCCTTCTCCATAATGCGAAGTAAGCGAAAGCATATTAAGCTGAAAATAGCATCCACGACTTTTAAGATCGTAATATTTTCTCATTTTGCTATCATGAAAAAAGCCATAGCGCTCTGGATGTGCTAAAATTAAAACATGACCTTTGTTTTGCAGTTTAAAGATGATCTCTTTTAAATTAATTGGTGGCTGTAAAAAAGACATTTCTACAAGACTAAAATTACCTGAAATTTTCAATAATTTTTCGTCATCCAATTTATCCATTAAAGACTGATCCATCATATATTCTGCCGCAGCCGAATTCTTGATATTTGCTGGTTTTGCGGCTTTTAACTCCGAGAGCGCATTATTGATGGTTTCAGGAGTATTAGGATAATAATCATTCATTACATGTGGGGTGTGCACAAAATTTGTCACTCCAAATTCACCAAACTTTTTAATTAGCTCCAGGCTGGTTTCAACATTTGGCGAACCATCGTCGATTCCGGGTAAAATATGATTATGGAAATCTGTGAATCCTTCTAGTAGATCTACGAAAAAATACTTCTTAGCGAAGAATGAAAACATCTAATTTACTTTTCTTGAAAAGTAGCGTGTTTTAAATTAAAAGACAAAAAAATAATCTTACATTATTGTGAAATAAATCGTTTTAATTTTACATTATTTGAAAAATAAATGTTTAAATTCTTAGAATTAGTTTTAAAATCTTAAATTTAAAATGCCCTTTACCTTAATTATTTGCTGAAATGATGATTTTAAGTATGAAATTCAAATTATGCTGCAATCGCTTAGCCTACATCTTCTATTATTTGGTTTTATTGATGAAACCGAAACCATTTTAGGTGCTCTAAAACAGGATCCTAATTATTACATATCTCAATGTAGTGGGCTGGAGTCCTTACAGCGTATTTTAGGAGAGAAAGGCGATGTGGATATTTTGATTCTTCAGTTAAATTATCGCGAAGATGACTATCAGAAGATTCTAAATTTTGTCGCCGGGCATAAAGATCTTCCTGTATTAATTATTACCAATACCAGAATTAGAAAGCATGCTTATGAAGCTTTTGCTTTAGGGATCGAGGATTATATTCATGTATCAGAAATTAATCCTCCTTCCTTGAAGCGGAGTATCTATTTTGCTATAAAACGTAAAGACTACAAGAAAGAGATAAGTAATTCAGAATTTAATTACAAAACCTTGTTTTTCTCTTCACCCTTGCCTATGTGGGTTTTAGATCGCTATACACTAAAATTTTTAAGCGTTAATCAGGCAGCTATAGAACATTATGGATACTCTGAAGAAGAATTTCTAAATATGAAGGCCAGTGATCTTTGGATTAGAGAGGAAAAGGAAAAATTAAAATTGATGGTAGAAGAATTTACCAACGATTTTTTGCAGGAGACTATTTTTCATAAAACTAAGAACAATGACATAATTACTGTAAACTTTCATAGTAAACCAATATACTATAATGGGCGAGAGGCAAGATTGACGTTGGTACGCGATGTGACCGAAAACCTTAGAATTAGAAAAGCCCTAAAAGATAGCGAAATGCGCTTTAAGTCTCTTGTTCAGGAGGGTAGTGATCTAATAGCCATTCTAGACAAAGATTTTAGATACAAATATATAAGTCCCAGTATAGAAAGTATTTTAAGTATTAAGCCGAAACATATTATAAAAGATCGATTTCATGACAGAATTCATCCAGAAGACCAGTCTTTTATAAAAACCTTATTAGCGTCTATAAAACAATCCAGTAATAAAAAAATTAGTTTGCCTTTTTACAGGGTGAAGGACGGCTTGGGTTATTGGCGATTTTTAGAAACTAAGCTAACCAACCTACTAGATTTTTCCCCAATTGAAGGTATAGTAATTAATAGTAGGGATGTAACAGATCTTGTAGAGCAGAGGAATCGTTTATCTGATAGTCTTTCCAGATACGAAATTGTTTCTGAGGCTACTAGTGATATTGTTACAGATTTCAGTTTTAAAACAGAAGAAGTGAAAATTTCCAAATCGCTTTATAAAGTTTTTGGATATGATCCAAAAGAAATAGAAAAAGAGAATTTTAGAGATTGGTGGTTATCGAAAGTGCATAAAGATGATCGCACGGTAGTTAGGGAAAAAGTAATTGAAGTTATCGAGTCGGGAAAAAGATCATTTCAATTAGAATATCGATTTCAATGTGCAGATGGAAGTTTTAAAAATATTTTAGACCGAAGCTATATCGTAAGAGATATTGATGGTAAACCAGAGAGGATCATTGGTTCTAAACAGGATATCACTAAGCAAAAAGAACAATTAGAAGAAATAAAATCACGCAATATAAAATTGGAAGAAATAGCCTGGGAACAATCACATATGGTTAGGGCTCCTTTGGCAAAAATTATGGGTTTGATCGATTTAGTAAGGTTTAGTGAAAATAATGCTGAAGAAACTAAGGATTTATTAGAAAAAATATTAAATTCAGCCGAGGATTTAGATGCTGTGATACGCAACATAGCTGAAAAAACATATAATTAATAGATTTGAAGCCCCTTAAATCTATTTAGAACCTAATCTTAACCTACATTATGTTGGAAGTCATACTAGTAGATGATGATGATATTGTTTTGATGATGCAACGAAAAATGGTTTCTAGGTGTGAGATTTCATCGACACCCATCATTTTTAAAAGTGCGGTAGCAACTTTAGAATATTTAAATAAGCCTGAAAATTTAAATAATATCGATAAGAAATACCTAATTCTTCTTGATATTAATATGCCCATGATGTCTGGTTGGCAATTTCTTGATCTTATCAAAGAACACCCTTTGCATGATCAAATTCATGTAATTATGGTAACGTCTTCTATAGATCAAAAAGATCGAAGAAAAGCAGAAACTTATCAGCGTGTTATCGATTATATCGAAAAACCGGTCACCTTAAAGCATTGCCAGAACTTAAAACAATTACAGTCTATTAGCGAATTTTTTTAGGGATATTTATACTCTTTTCAAGAGGTTGAGCCTCTTCGATTTTTTCTTGAGCCCATAATTCGTCTTCGCGTTCCAGCTCCAGTTCTTCCTGTACAGCTGTAGCTCTAGGATCGTAATTTAGTTTTATGTACATAGGGAAGTGATCACTGCCTATACTTTTTTCTCTGGCGATCTCTATCAGGGTAAAATCCTTAGAATGAAATACGTGATCTAACGGCCAACGGAATAATCGATATCCAGCATGAAAGGTGTTAAAAAAGCCTCTTCCTATTCTGGGGTCCATTAGTCCACTCATCTGTTGGAAGAGTTTCGTGGTTCTCGACCAGGCTACATCGTTTAGGTCTCCAAAAACTAAAACTTTACGATCTTCTGGAGAAAGGTCTCTACCTAGCATTAAAATTTCTGCATCACGATTGGTCGAGGTATAACTTTCGGTAGGACTTGGTGGCATTGGATGTAAACAATGCATTTTCAATTTAGTGCCATTTCTAAGTTTTACATAACCATGAATAGAAGGAATGTCTTCCTGAACCAGATAATGCACATCTGCATCTATCAATTCTAATTTAGAATATAAATGCATTCCGTAGAGATTATCTAAAGGAACCTTTACAGTATACTTGTAATCATCTTCAATCTCTTCTAATGCTTTTTCCCAACGCTTATCACTTTCTAGTGTAAGTAAAATATCTGGTTGGCGCTTTTTAACCAAAGCAACAAGTTTCTCTGGATGTTTGTTTGGCGTAAGGACATTACTTACTAAAATGGAGATCGTGGCATCTTCAGCTTTACCCTTAAACTTTATAACCTGTTTTTTAGATAATACTGTATAAGGAAATATTTTGATCGCTTGGTAAATAAGACTAAGAAAAAGTAATACTGTAGCTACATAATGCCATGTTTCAGAAAAGTCGTAGAAGAACGCGCAAAGAATTAGGGTGATAACTATACAAACTGAAATTTGTATCCTGGGAAAATCAAAACCTCTAACCCACCATTGATCAAAACGGGTTATTGAAGCTAAAGTTGGGATTAAGAAGATAAAATTTAAGCAAAGTACAATTATTTCAGCGGTATCCATGCTGATCGTTTTTATGTTGGCAATAATGTTTAGGTCGAAATCTATTCAAATCTCTTATTATTCAACAAAACTTAAAAGCATTTAAGAAAAGTATAACGTAAAGTCGGCAATTTCAATAGCTCAGGGGAGAAATAGTGTCTTTTTCTGAAAGTTGTGAAATGTTCAATTTTAATTCTCTTGAAAAAAGTTTAATTTTAAAGTATGAAGAAGAAAGATAAAATGAAGGAAAGGGGATTTGTCTTCAAAAAATATGAAGAGCCAAATACAAGTCCTTTTGAAAAACTCTTTGAGATTTTTAAAGAATTGATCACGCACACTTCGGGTGATCTAGATGAAGCGCTAGACTGGTTACGCCAGTTAGATGAAGAATATCAACTTACCACGCCAGATTATACGATCGAAGATTTTATAGAAGACCTTAAGCAAAAAGGTTATATAAAAGAAGAAATAGATCCAGATGGAGGTGGTGAAGGAGATGGCTCTGGAAGTTTGAAGATCACTGCAAAAACAGAAAGGGCAATACGCCAGCAGGCACTAGACCAGATATTTGGTAAGATGAGAAAAGGAAACTCTGGTAATCACCGTACAAGTCATGTTGGCCGTGGCGACGAGCACACCGGTGATTTTAGAAATTATCAATTTGGAGATTCTTTAGACCGAATTTCGATGACCGAAAGTCTGCGTAACGCCCAGATCAATCACGGGATTGGAAGTTTTAATATGACGCACGAAGATCTAGTGGTTGAAGAAACTCACTACAAATCACAAATGAGCACTGTGTTAATGATCGATCTTAGCCATAGTATGATCTTATATGGCAAAGACCGAATTACTCCGGCGAAGAAAGTAGCAATGGCTTTGGCCGAATTGATCACTACACGATATCCAAAAGACACCCTAGATATTATCGTTTTTGGTAATGATGCCTGGCCAGTTTCTATCGCAGATCTTCCTTATCTAAAAGTAGGGCCGTACCACACCAATACTGTTGATGGTTTGAAGCTGGCAATGGATATTTTGCGAAGAAAGCGAAATACCAATAAGCAAATATTCATGATTACCGATGGTAAACCAAGCTGCATTCGAGAACGCGATGGTAGCTATTATAAAAATAGTATGGGCTTAGATCCTTATATCGTCGATAAGTGCTACAATATGGCGCAACAAGCACGTAAACTTCAAATTCCTATCACCACTTTTATGATCGCACAAGATCCTTATTTAATGCAATTTATTAGGGAATTTACACAGGCGAATCAAGGGAAGGCATTTTATACCGGACTTAAAGGTCTTGGTGAAATGATCTTTGAAGATTACGAAACAAACAGAAAAAAGAGAATTAGAGGCTAAAAGAAAAAGAAGATATGAATATTGAGAAAATGAAAACCCTTGGAGATTTAAAATCTTCAGGATATATAAGTAAAGGAATAAAAGACGAGCTTCGGGATAATTTAATTGAAAAAATTAAAAATAACGAACCTGCGTTCACCGGAATTCATGGTTATGATGATACTGTAATTCCTGAATTGGAGCGTGCAATCTTATCGAAGCATAACATTAATTTGTTGGGATTACGTGGGCAGGCCAAAACCAGACTGGCGCGTTTAATGCTTAATCTTTTAGATCAATATATTCCGGCAGTTGAAGGTTCAGAAATCAGTGATGATCCTTTAAATCCAATTTCACGTTACGCAAAAGAGCTTATTGCTGAAAAAGGAGACGAAACGCCAATTACCTGGATTCATAGAAGCGAGCGATTCTTTGAGAAACTGGCAACACCAGATGTTACAGTAGCCGATTTGATTGGAGATGTAGATCCTATAAAAGCAGCGAATTTAAAGCTAAGTTATGCCGATGATCGTGTGATTCATTTTGGGATGATTCCGCGTGCTAACCGAAGTATTTTTGTTATTAATGAGTTGCCAGATTTACAGGCAAGAATTCAGGTGGCGCTTTTCAATATCCTTCAGGAAGGTGATATCCAAATTCGCGGTTTTAAATTAAGACTGCCTTTAGATATGCAATTTGTGTTTACAGCCAATCCAGAAGATTATACCAATCGTGGTAGTATTGTAACGCCGCTTAAGGATAGAATTGGTTCACAGATCTTAACGCATTATCCAGAAACTATCGAGATCGCAAAAACAATTACGCAACAGGAAGCAAAGTTAGATTCCAGGCAAACCGATATGGTTTATGTGCCAGAACTAGCCAAAGACCTGCTTGAGCAAATTGGTTTTGAAGCTCGCGAAAGTGAATTTATCGACGAGAAAAGTGGGATTAGTGCCAGGATGAGCATTACAGCTTATGAGAATCTTTTAAGTGCTGCAGAACGCAGGACTTTAAAGAATGGAGAAGATAAAACTTTGCTAAGATTTGGTGATTTTATGGGAGTAATTCCTTCGGTTACCGGTAAAGTAGAGCTGGTTTATGAAGGCGAGCAGGAAGGAGCTGCAGCTGTAGCTACTCAGTTACTGGGAGATGCGGTAAAAACATTATTCCCTAATTATTTTCCTAAGATCGAAAAGCTACAACGTCCCGATGAAAAAACACCTTATGACGATTTGGTAGAATGGTTTTTCGAGCAAACCGGGTTTGAATTGCCAGACGATCTTACCGACGAAGAGTACAAGAAGAAATTAGATGAGGTAGCGCCATTAAACGAGCTAATAAAAAAATATCAGCCAGAAATGGATAAAATCGACACCTATTTTCTAAAAGAATTTTTACTTTGGGGATTAGTCGAGTTTAAGAAATTAAGCAAGCAACGTTACACCAAAGGCATTCAATTTAATGATCTCTACGGAAGTTATATAAGCGGATTATAGTTTTTAGACTGAATTAAGTTGAAATAAAAGGAACAAAAGCCCGGTTTTACTAAAAATCGGGCTTTTGTTTTTTTGAAATTATGAAAATCTCATATTTTTTCAGCAAATGTGTAATTTTAGTTTTTTAATTCTACGTAATTATATACTTTTATCACATCTTTTAAGGAAAACAATGAAGAGTATTAAATTAAATAGCATTTCTACAATAACTCCTATCACAGGAGCTGCTATTTCTATTATTATTACTCGCACAATTATTACCCCTTTGGGGTAGTATGTATATAATTTTCCGTCCGCACTCACACACGTTTTAGAACGAACTCAAAACTATTTATTTCAAACTATTAAATTATTCTTATGAATATTCTAAAATTCGGAGGATCTTCTTTAGCCTCTCCGGAGCGAATCAAACTTGTAGCCGAAACTGTAAAAAAGCATGTGCAACAAGATAAAACCATCGCTGTTTTTTCAGCGTTTGGAGGGGTAACCAACGATCTTTTAAAAATGGCCGAACTGGCTGCAAAAGAAGATCTTGCTTATAAAGAAATTCTGGCTCTAAACGAGAAAAGACATCTTGATGCGGTAAAAGAATTAATTCCTGTTCAAAATCAAAGCGGAGTTTTAAGTAAGGTGAAAACCGAATTCAATAGATTAGAAACGCTTTACGAAGGTGTTTATCATTTGAATGAATTATCGAATAAAACCAAGCATGTAGTTTCCAGTTTTGGTGAGATCTTGTCTTCATTAATTATTGCTGAATATTTTAAAAGTCTGGCTACAGATGCGCTTCTAATTGATTCCAGAGAATTGATCGTTTGTAAGAATAATAATGAAAAGATTCAATTGAATTATGAACTGACCAACAAAAATATTGTTCAGTATTTTAAAGAAAACGACGCGAGTCTTTTTGTGGTTCCTGGTTTTGTAGCTAAAAACGAGCAGGGCGTTCCAAGTACTTTAGGACGTGGTGGTAGTGATTTTACAGCGGCAATTTTTGGAGGAGCTTTAGATGTAGCGAAAGTGATTATCTATACAGACGTAAACGGAATGTACACTGCAAACCCAAATGTGGTGCATCAGGCATATCCGCTTCAAAATATATCTTATCAGGAAGCGATGGAATTATCGCATTTTGGGGCTAAAGTTTTATATCCGCCAACGCTTCAACCATTGTTGGATAAAGGGATTCAGATTCATATAAAAAATACATTTGCACCAGATGATGCAGGAACTTTAATTTCAAAATCCAGTAAAGAAAACTTTAGATGGGTTACTGGTATCACGCATATCGATGATATTAAACTACTAAACATTGAGGGTAGTGGAATGGTTGGAATTCCTGGTTTTTCAAAGCGATTTTTTGAAACACTTTACCAGGAGAATATCAATGTTGTTCTTATCACTCAGGCATCTTCAGAACATAGTATTTGTGTGGCGGTAAAAGATGATGAAGCGCAGGCTGCAAAAGAAGCTTTAGATGAAGCTTTTTCAGTAGAAATAGATTATCAAAAAATAAAACCTGTAGAAATAGAAGGTAATGTGGCTATCATTGCATTGGTGGGAGATCGTATGAAGAGTCACCACGGTTTAAGTGGTAAGATGTTTAGTGCTTTAGGAAATAATAATATCAATATTAGAGCCATTGCGCAGGGATCTTCAGAGCGAAATATATCTGCCGTGATTGCGAAAAAAGATATCAATAAAGCATTAAATACGCTGCACGAACAGTTTTTTGAAGTCCCTTCTAAAGAATTGAACCTGTTTATAACCGGAGTAGGAAATGTTGGTAGCAAGCTTTTATCTCAATTAGAAAAACAGGAAAAATACCTTCTTGAAAAATTGCGATTAAAAGTTCGTGTTCTTGGATTATCGAATTCCAGAACCATGGCTTTTGATGAAAACGGACTTGATTTAAGTAAATGGCAAGAATTACTGGATGCAGGTGAAAAAGCCAGTAAGCATAACTTTTTTAATAAGGTAAAGGAGTTCAATTTACGTAACAGCATTTTTGTAGATAATACTGCAAGTGCTGAAATTTCAAAATGGTATAAAGAATATCTTGCAAACTCGATAGCAGTAGTAACCTGTAATAAGATCGCTGCAGCAGATGATTTGGTAAACTATCAACATTTGCAGGAACTTTCAAGAGAATACGGAGCATCTTTCCTTTATGAAACCAATGTTGGTGCAGGATTACCAATTATCGATACACTTAAAAATTTAATTGCTTCAGGAGACAGAATTCATAAAATACAGGCGGTCCTTTCGGGTAGTTTAAACTTTGTTTTCAATACTTATAATGGAACCGAGCCATTTTACAAAACGGTAGAGCAGGCAATGGAAGAAGGTTATACTGAACCAGATCCTAAGATCGATCTAAGCGGAGTAGATGTGGCGCGAAAAATATTGATCTTGTCTCGTGAGAGCGGACTAAAAATGGAGCTTAGCGATATAGAAAACAAAAGTTTCCTTTCTGAAGAAAGTCTGAATACCGAGAATAATGAAGATTTCTTTAAACTGCTTCAGGAAGACGAAAGTAAATTTAAAGAGATTTACGAAGATGCTGCTAAAGATGGAGCTCAGCTTAAATATGTAGCACAATTAGAAGATGGAAAAGCTTCTGTAGGATTACAAAAAGTAGATGCAGATCATCCTTTTTATAATCTTAGCGGTAGCGATAATATCGTACTTTTCTTTACAGATCGTTATAGCGTACAGCCATTGATCGTTAAAGGGGCAGGAGCGGGAGCAGATGTTACGGCTTCGGGAATATTTGCCGATGTTATACGAATAGGTAAGAAATAAAGATGGAAGAAATAAAAGTTTTTGCTCCGGCAACGGTAGCTAACCTTTCCTGTGGTTTCGATGTTTTGGGCTGTTGCCTTGACAATGTTGGGGACGAGATGATCATTAAAAAGAATGATCTTAACCAGCTTCGAATCACAAAAATGGAAGGTCAGGATCTTCCTATGGAAGTCGATCAAAACGTAGCTGGCGTAGCGGTAAAAGTTATGCTAGAAAAACTTCAGTCTAACGAAGGTTTTGATATCGAAATTTATAAAAAAATAAAAGCAGGAAGCGGAATTGGTAGTAGTGCTGCCAGTTCTGCTGGTGCTGTTTTTGCAGTAAATGAGCTTTTAAATTCGCCATTTTCGAGTGCAGAACTTTTACCTTTTGCAATGGAAGGAGAACGTTTAGCCAGCGGAAATGCCCATGCAGATAATGTGGCGCCAGCTTTACTTGGTGGTTTTACTTTGGTAAAAAGTTATGAGCCTTTAGAGGTTTTATCACTGCCATCTCCAGAGGAGTTGAATGTGGTTATTCTTCATCCACAAATCGAGGTGAAAACCAAGGATTCTCGTGCGATCATTAAGCGAAATATAAGTCTTGATAAAGCGGTGAGCCAATGGGGTAATCTTGGTGCTTTGGTTAGCGCTTTATATACCAATGATTATGATTTACTAGGCAGAAGTCTTAAAGATGACATCGTAGAACCAATCCGATCGATTTTAATACCGTATTTCGATGAAATTAAGGCCATTTCTTTGGAAAGCGGAGCGCTTGGTTTTGGTATTTCAGGTTCTGGGCCATCGGTTTATGCGATGTGTAGAGGCCAGCAAAATGCCGAAAATGTAAAAGCAAGTATTGCTGAATTTATGGAAAAACAAAATATAACTTACGATCTTCATTTATCAAAAATTAATCCTGAAGGAGTTAAAATCTTATAGAAAACATGAATTATTTTAGTCTGAATAATAAGAACCATTCTTCTAGCTTCGAGAATGCGGTAATAAAAGGTCTGGCTCCAGATAAAGGATTATATTTTCCTGAAAATATCGAAAAATTGCCTGAATCTTTTTTTAAAGATCTGCCTAATATGCCACAAACCGAAGTCGCTTATCAGGCGATTAAACAATTTGTTGGCGATGAAATTCCAGAAGCCGAGCTTAAAAAAATTATTGCTGAAACTTTAGATTTTGAGTTTCCGGTAGTGCATGTAAAAGACAATGTATACACTTTAGAGCTTTTTCATGGGCCAACTCTTGCATTTAAAGATGTTGGAGCGCGATTTATGGCAGGTAGTTTGGGGTATTTTATCACAAAGAACGAGGTAGGTAAAGTAACCGTGCTCGTAGCAACCTCTGGAGATACCGGTGGAGCAGTAGCAAACGGATTTTTAGGTGTAGAAGGAATCGATGTGGTGATCTTATATCCTAATGGCAAAGTAAGTAAAATACAGGAAAAGCAATTAACCACGCTTGGTAAAAATGTAACTGCTTTAGAAATTGATGGCGCTTTCGACCAATGTCAGGATATGGTGAAACAGGCATTTTTGGATGACGAAATTCAGTCGGTAAGACAGTTAACTTCAGCAAATTCTATAAATGTAGCCAGATGGCTTCCGCAGATGTTCTATTACTTTTTAGCGTATCGCCAGTTAGCTTCCGAAGGAAAAGATATTGTATTCTCTGTACCAAGTGGAAATTTTGGGAATGTTTGTGCCGGGATGGTTGCAAAAGAATTAGGTCTTCCTATCAAACATTTTATCGCTTCGAATAACGCGAATAGAACGATCACCGATTATCTGGAAACCGGGAATTATGAGCCGAGACCAAGTGTTCCGACGATTTCAAATGCGATGGATATTGGGAATCCAAGTAATTTTGTGCGAATATTACAGCTTTTTCAAAACGAATACGGAAACGTAAAAGAAAATCTAACAAGCTTTAGTTACGACGATGAGGTTACAAAAGAAGCCATGCAAGAGGTTTACAAAGAAACCGGTTATGTGATGGATCCTCATGGAGCGGTGGGTTATTTGGGACTTCAGGAATATTTTAAAGATCACCTAAATGAAGTGGGAGCTTTTTTAGAAACTGCACATCCTTGTAAATTCCGTGAAACTGTAGAAGACGCCATTGGTAAGCAGATCGATATTCCAGATTCTATAAAAGAAGTTTTGGATAAGGAGAAAAAAGCCATTTCGATTAAAGATTATGCCGAATTGAAAGCTTTTTTACTGAGTTAATCTTAAAAGAAGCTATTTTTAATCAAATTTTAATGTTCACTAATTGTTGTTCGTACAAGAAAGCAGTAATTTTATTGCTTATAGATGAAACATTAAAAAATCATGGAAAATAAAGTAGTAATTATCACTGGTGGAGCAATGGGGCTGGGTTATGCAGCCGCAGATGTTTTAGCTTCACAAAAAGCGAAACTTGTCTTAGTAGATTACAATGCAGATGCATTAGCAGAAGCAGAGGAAAAACTAAAAAAGACATACGAAGGTTTAGAAGTATTAAGCGTTACAGCCGATGTTTCTAAGGAAGATCAGGTAAAAGCTTATGTAGATCAAACGGTAGATAAGTTTGGTAGAATTGATGGTTTTTACAACAATGCCGGAATTGAAGGAAGACAGGCTTCAATGATCGATTATGATATGGATGTCTTTAAAAAAGTTATCGATATCAATTTAATGGGTGTTTATTACGGTTTACGTTATATCCTTCCAATAATGAAAGAGCAGGGATACGGGCGTATTGTAAACGTAGCATCTGTTGGAGGTATTCGTGGAGTGCTTAATCAATCTCCTTATGTTGCCAGTAAGCATGCGGTGAGTGGTATGACTAAGAATGCTGCATTAGAATATGGACAATATGGAATCCTTACGAATGCGATCGCGCCTGGAGCAATTTTAACTCCTATGGTAGCCGAAGCATTTAAACAGGTGAACCCAGAAGATCCAAAAGCAGCCGAAAAAGAATATGCAAGCAGAAACCCAACTAGATCTTTGGGAGATCCTCAGGATGTAGGAAAACTGGTAGCATATTTGCTTAGTGCAGATAATGGTTACGTAAGTGGCCAAACAATTGCGATAGATGGTGGGGAATCTAACATGTACGGTAACCCATAATTTTATCGGCGCCGCCAAGGGGTATAATACTCCGAGGCTTGCCTCAAAATAGTTTCCTCCTAATTTTAGATAAAAAAAGCCTTTCCAGATCTGGAAAGGCTTTTTTTAAATTAATAACTTCAGTTTAATATTTTACTGGAGCACCTTCAGCAGGTAAGCTGTTCTTTATGAATTCACGAATATCTTCGTTTGCAGTTTCTAGATCAGCTTTTCTAAGATACATCATGTGTCCACTTTCGTAACCTTTAAAAGAAAGTCTGTCTTGCATTTTTCCGCTAGGATCTAATTGCCACATCGAGTATTTCGCATTAAAATATGTACAGGCACCATCAAAATAACCAGACTGGATCATTACATCTAAATTAGGATTTTGCGCCATAGCCTGTCTTAAATTCTCTCCTGTGTTATCGCGACTTCTATCCCATGGATGAACCGGGCCAAACATAAAGTATTTAAGATCGGTCTTAAAATTAAGATCTTCTCTTAAGTAATAATTGATCGCCGGAGTAAAAGAATGCAACCAAGAGGTTAATTCGGCATTATAATCTGGATAATTACCCGACTCTTTACGATCGATTCCTAAGTAACGAGAATCCAAACGCCCTACGGTAAAACCATCTTCACGACGAAGTTCTTTCCAAAAAGCACCAATAGGTAATTCTAAATTATTCTGAAGATAAACCTCTTTATCTACGCTAGAATAATAAGCCATTTTTTCAGCAGTAGCATTTTTAGTTGCTTCTGAAGCAAAACCACCCTTAACCAGTACTGGAAGTAATTCGTTTATGCTATATTCTTCAACTTCTTCTAAAAGATCGGTTAACGATTTACTCTGTAATTCCTGCGGAAGCAATTTGTGATACCACGCCGTAGCCGCAAAATAAGGTAAACGATTTGCAACTTCAACAGGACCTTCACGATCAATTCCCAGTTCGGTTGGGGAAACCAGGATCACACCATTTAAATACATCCACTGGCTATCCTGAAGCTCTAAAGCTAATCCACTAACTCTGGTAGTTCCGTAGCTTTCACCAATTAAATATTTAGGCGATAACCAACGATTTTCGCGTGTAACAAAAGTATTTAACCATTCGGCCAAATAACTAATATCCTGGTTTACACCAAAGAATTTAGATTTATCAACTTTACCATTTTCATCTGGGATAGGTCTTGAATAACCGGTATTTACAGGATTTACATAAATAATATCGGCAACGTCTAATATTGAATATGGATTTTCTTTAATTCCGTATGGTTGTAAAGGATAACCTTCGTCGTCGATCTTTAAAATTCTTGGGCCAGTATAGGCAATATGCATCCAAACCGAAGCAGAACCAGGACCTCCATTAAAAGAGATCACTAAAGGTCGATTTTCTGTGTTTTTAACATCACTTCTTTTGTAATAAGTATAATAAAGACTAGCAATAGAATTGCCCTGATCGTCCCAAACAGGTTGCATGCCGGTTTGAGCTGAATAATCGATGTTTTTTCCTTTTATGGTAACCGAATGATTGGTAACCACCGTAGTATCTACCGGAACTTTTACTTTTTGCGCAAAAGTAACCGAAGCAATAAGTGAGAAAAAGAGGAAATAAATTTTCTTCATTAGTAAATATGTTGTTTAGGGTTAAAGCTGAAAAATACTGCTATTTCTTATGTTCTACAAAAACAGGGCTTAATTTGTACAAAATGAGCTTAAAAATATAAGGAGCCTTTAAAAAATAAGGCTCCTTTTTATCGAATTTTGGTTATCATGGTTCGTAGATAAGTCTCAAAAAAGAACTGAATCTTTCATTATCCTTATCGATAGGAATTCCAGTAACAATACCCACCAGTAAGTGATCACTCACATCTACGCGCATTTGCGGTCTAATGGTCATATCAAATTCACCATCGTAAATCTCTTTATTAAATTCAACTCCAATAAAATTTCGAGTACCCGGAATCATATAATGAATGTTTGAGTTGATCTGCCATGTAGTAGTGATATTTCCATTATTAAAATGATGATCGAATACCGGCCCGGTATAAATAAGCGAATGAAAATTACTCCCAAGTCGTTTAGCAGCGATCAAAAACGTATTGTAAACCAATCCTGTAAATAATGTTTCCCTCCCATAATTATTGAATTCGGTTAGCGTGAATTCCTGGATATACCCAATAGCCATAGAAGCCTGGTGTTTTTCTGAAACTAAAAAACTGTATTGCCCAGCCATTTTTATGCTGTTAAGGTTATTTCCGGGAGCAGATCCATCTTCAGTTGGATAGTATAAAGAAAAAGGTAGTTCGATCTCTAATCCTAATCGATCCATTGGAGCCCATTCGTATTCTATCAAGGCAGTGTATTCGTCATAATTTTCGTTATCGGTAAGGCCTACACCAAGATTCCATTCTCTTTCGCCTTTTCTGGCGCCCAGATCCCTAATTAAATCGATATATAAAGGTTCAGCATGTAAAACTTTTGGAGGAAGACTGTCTCTTTTTGTTTCTGTATCTTCAGTATTTTGAGCAGTAATAGCTGTACTTACCAATAAAATTGGAAGTATAAGTTTACTTATGATTTTGTTCATTATAAGTTTAGATTTTTTCAAATAATAATAGTCTCTAAATCCTTTCAGAATGCAGGATTAGAGTTGGTAAATTGTTTAGAAAGCAAAAATTAATTTGCCAGATGTAGAAAATTAGAATCTAAACTTTTGGAGGGGGAGAAGTAACTTCTGGATAGAAATTGTAATATTTATGCTGATATTCTGAATTCATTAATTTCTGTAAAGAAATATCGAAAAAGACTTCAGAATTTTTATCTAAGACATAGTTGTCTACCGAAAAATCTTTTTTTACCAGTTGATTTTCACTATCACTGTCTTCATATTCGGGAATCGCATTTTCAAAACCCAGAATTTTTTCGATCACGATTTCAACAATACTTTCCTGATCATTAAGATTAAGATCTTCAGGGAATTTCTTATTAAAGTCGGGCGAATCGACACTGATGTTTAAGATCACCAAGCCAATGATTAAGCTGAAATAACGTAAAGTTTTATTATTTCTGAAAATTTGCATCAACTAAATTTTCCTCGCAATCCTGATTTTTTCAATTGAATTGCCGCCGGGGTTTTTGATTTTGGAAAAATACTATTTCCAACTGAATTGAAAAAGTGGAATTTTATTTTTTATTATTCAGGTTGTTATCTCTAAAAATGATTACATAACTAAGCCAGATTCCTAAAAATGCAGCTAGTATAAAAAATAAAATGGCGAATCCGGGATATCCAAAGATCACAAAATCTGTTGGTATTTGCATAAGCATTGATGCTCCAATAATCATTGCTGCAATAATGATCCCTAACGTAATTCTATTGGCTATTTTCTGAAAACCATCGGTAAGCCTTTCTTCATCTAGAGCTTCGATATTTACTTTAAATTTATTTTCAGCAAGATTATCTGTGATCTTATTTAAGCGCTCTGGGATATGTTCTACCAGTTTTTTGGATTCTAGTAACATCGAGAAGAAATTCTCTGGCTTCAGTTCATCATACATCTTTTTTTGCATGATTTTTTGCGCATGTTTTTTTATGGCAATCCTAAGATCAAATTCGGGATCTAAAACCGCGATGATCTGATCCATATTTAGTAAAACTTTCCCAAGAATATTTACTTCAACAGGCATATGAATTCCGGTTTCTGCCGCAAGGCGATTCAACTGAATCAATAATCTCCCGGTTTGTAATTCTTTTGCCGGGCTATTCTCACTTTCCATAATTATATCACTAATTATTTTATTGAAAGTAGCCAGGTCGCTATCTTCATCTGTCTCACTCATATTGATAATGATATGAGCTGTTTCCGGGCCGTTATTATTGCTAATCGCTATTAGTAGCTGAAGCAAACATTCCTGCATGTGGCTGGTAAATTTAGCCACCATCCCAAGATCGATTAGTGCAATTTTTTCATCTTTTGTAAACTGAATATTTCCGGGATGAGGATCTGCATGTACAAATCCGTCGTTGATAATTTGTTGTAAATATGCTTCAACCAATTGATCTACCATTGGCGCATAATCAACTTCTAATTGCTTAAGCGGGGAGAGGGAAGTTATTTTTTTTCCGTCAATAAAATCCATCGTTAAAACTCTGCTTCCGCAGTAATCTGGCACAGGTTCAGGAACGATCAAGTAATTATACGGCAATAAATTTTCTCCTAGTGTTATAAGATTTTGCTGTTCTTTGGAGTAATCGAGTTCGTTCAATAAAATGCGACGTAATTCGGCTAAAACTGTATCGATCGCATATTTTTTAGCAATTTTTGAATGTTTAACTGCCAGATCTGCCATTTCCTGAAGCGTATCCATATCGTCCAGAAACTTACGCTTAATACCGGGACGCTGAATTTTAACGGCAACCGGCTTGCCACTTCGTAATGTGGCATAATGCACCTGGCCAATCGAGGCACTGGCAATTGGTTTTTCCTCGAACGTATCAAAAGCTTTCGAAATTCGGGTTCCCACGTCTTCTTCTACGATTTGGTGTACTTCCTCGTAAGGTATTGGTGGGACATCGTCCTGTAAGGTTGCAAGTTCTTTTAAATAGGCCTCTGGTAAAAGATCTGGGCGGGTAGAAAGCAACTGACCTAATTTTATATAAGTAGGCCCCATATTTTTTAAGTCTTCTACTAACTCTTCAGGAGAGCGGTCGTAACTATCCTGATCTTTATTTTCACTCGATGGATCTTCAAAGGCATTAGCCGTGGTTTTTCTAAAGAGATCACTATTACCATATTTCAGCATAAAACTGAAAAATTTACGATAGCGTGTAAAGTTTTCGGGAAGTATAGACATTAATTGCTTGCTTGATTTTACAGGCAAATTACAATTCTTTAGTCTTTTAACAGTGCATCTTAGCTTAGTTTTAGCACTTTAAATTCGCAATATGCTGCTAATGCTTTTCCCTTACGAAAGTAGCATCTCAACTTCCAGAAAAATAAGAGCCAAAATTCGATAAAATGAGATACTATTTTTAAAAGCTTAAACTGCCAATAAACTATTTAGGTGATTAATATTTGCCGGGTTACCAAAAACATAAATAAGGTCACCGCGTTTAATTTTGGTTTTCGGTGTGATTTCAGTTAAGTATTTAGTATCTCTTTTGATAGCAAGAACCGTGACGCCGTAATTTTTAGCAATACCCGATTCTTCCAGGCTTTTGCCTACAATATTTTTATCTTTTTGCTGAACGCTAAGCGTTGCAATTTCTTTATTAGGGATGTTTAGATGATGTAAAGCAGGATTATGTGGTTTATCTTTTAATCGCGTTAACATTTCGTAATCTGCTGAACGAATACTGCTTGTAAAATCGACAATCTCGTCATAAGGCACCAGGTATTTTTTAAGCACTCTGGTAAAGATTTCGATAGAAGTTTCAAAATCTGCCGGAATCACTTCATCTGCGCCAACACGAAGATGTTCTTCAATTTCTTTGACTTGCCTTGTTCTAACAATGATAAAAGCTGTTTGCGTAAACAATCGAATAGTGCTAATGATCTTTTTAGTAGCCGAAGCATCAGAAATAGCGATCACCACCACACGAGCTTCCTGGATATGAATATGCTTTAAGATCAATGAATTAGTAGCATCACCAAAAACCACCGGCTCCTGGTTTTTCTTGGCATTTTCGAAAGATTCTGGATCAATATCGACTACCACGTAAGGAATATCAGCGCTTCGAGCAGCTTTAGCAATATTTTCTCCATTAGTTCCGTAACCAACAATAACGATATGATCACTAAGATTTTCTTCGGAAAACTCCTCGTCAGATTTTGCGTTTTTCTTAATGTTCGATAATCGATGTCTTACTGCTGAAGGAATTGGTGCCTTAAGAATTGCATAAGAAAGTTTTGAAGAATTCATGATCAAAAACGGAGTGAGCGCCATACTTAAGATTGATATTGCAAGAAAATACTGGTAAATATTTTCGGGCAATAAACCATTATCCAAACCAACTCCAGAAAGTAAAAGCGAGAATTCCCCAACCTGAAATAGACTAAATGCTGAGATAAATACCGTTCTGGGTTTATATTTTAAAATCAAAACCGTAATTCCTATCACTAACATTTTTAATAGAACTACTCCAAGAACCAGCAAAAGAATATAGGCGATATTGTCGAAAAAGAAGCCCAAATCTAAAAGTGTTCCTACCGAGATAAAAAAGAAACTGATAAAAATTTCACGAAAAGGAAGCACATTTGCAGTAGCCTGGTGACTATAATCTGATTCAGAAATAATGAGTCCGGCGAAAAAAGCACCCAGCGCCAAAGAAAGTCCTACAGAACTGGTAAGCCATGCGATCGCAAAGCAAAATACGACCACGGTAAGAATAAAGAGCTCCTGATTTTTAGTTTTTACCACCCAACCTAAAACTTTAGGAACTACATAGCGAGCCAGCAATAAGATCACCACTAAAACCAACGCAATTTTACTAACCAATATCCCAATGGTCATTAAAATATTATCTGCTTTACCTGCCAATATTGGCGTAAGCAGCATCATAGGAACTACAACAATATCCTGAAAAATAAGAATCCCAATACTTATCCTACCGTGGGGAGAAGTGATTTCTCCTCTTTGCTGAAAAAGTTTTAAAACGATCGCAGTACTACTTAAAGAAAACAGGAATCCCAGAAAAATAGAAGTATTTAAAGAAAGTCCTAGCAGTTGCGCGGCTAATGTTGTAAATAAAATGGTACCACCAACCTGTAAACCACCACCAATAAAAATAGTGTTTTTAATGGCAGCTAATCCTTTTAAAGAAAGCTCGATCCCAATTACGAAAAGCAGGAAAATAATTCCTATTTCGCTTAATAATTCAACCTCGTGGCCATTGCTTATAAGATTAAAAGCATGAGGTCCGGCGATAATTCCCGCCATTAAAAAACCTAAAATACTAGGGATTTTTATCTTCTGTATAACAAGAATGATAAGGACCGATAATCCCAGAATAACTACAATATCCTGTAAGATTGGGATTTCCATAGCAGATTGGTTTTGGTTAGTTTGATGGTAATTTAGTTGAATTAAACGGAATAAAAAAGCTGCTTAAAATACTTCTTTAAACTATCTAATTTTGATAGTAAAGAGGCAGGTTAAGCAGCGATTCTATAAATTGAAATTAGAGGATTTAGTCTCTAATTTTTTTATTTAATTTTTAAGCCAGGCTTCTCTTAATTTTATTTTTGGACTATCTGCTGGAAGATCCATTTCTGTGATCGAAGTTTCTTCAGTTTGTGGTTGCGAAACTTTGGCAGTTAGTGTTAGCTCTTCGCCATCTCTATCTACCACAATCTCTACATCGTCACCTTCTGCCCAGGCTTGTGAACTTGTAATTAATCCATAAACATTTTGAACGGTATATTCTGTTCCGTTTATCGTTTTAATAACATCACCACCTTCAGCTCCTAATTCATCGATAAAAGTATTAAAACTAATTCCTTCTCTAAAGAAAAGTTCACCAGAAGCAGGATCACCATCAATATAAGGAACCTGTCCGTTTAAAAAGTAGCTGGTGTTTACCATAACAGATTTTTCTTCTAAACCAACTTTAGCGAAAAATTCGTCATAAGGAATTGGTGTTTCCCCGGTGACATACTGGTCGAAAAATGATTGAATTTCAGGATAAGTTAATTCAACAATATCACCTATAAGATCTTCATCATTAAATGGTTTGTCTTTACCATATTTCTCGCTTAATTTTTTCATAAGATCAAGAATACCCATTTCGCCATTGCTTAGTTCTCTTAATCGAATATCCAGAGCCATACCTATTAAAGCTCCTTTTTGATAAACATTATAGTAGCTATCTTTATATTCGTCTGTTAAGATATTTTCGCTCATTACGGTAAAAGGAACAGTATCGTCGAAACTCATCGAAGATGCTATTTTATCAGACATGCGATCGTAGAAATCCTGATTAGAAATTAGCCCCTGATTGATCTGGAAAAGATTCGCGAAATACTCTGTCACTCCTTCATACATCCAAAGATGCTGAGACATTTTTGGATCATTATAGTCAAAATAATGAATCTCGTTAGAATGTACGCTAAGCGGTGTTACAATATGGAAAAATTCGTGAGACACCACATCCTTCATAGATTCGTCCAACTGTGCTTTTTGCATGGTTTCAGGTAGTACAACAACAGTACTGGTATGATGTTCTAAAGCACCAAACCCGCGAGCGTCTTTATTTTGTAGATCTGAAAGATAAAGTAGGATCGCATATTTTTTAGTGTCGTTTATGTCTCCTAAAAATCGTTTTTGAGCAGCGATCATTTTTTCAATTCCAGGTTTGATATCCTGAGCAGAAAATTTATCATTTGGTGAGTACACATCTAAAAGTACCTTCATTCCTTCTACATCAAAACTTGTAGTGTCTGGTTTTGCATACATGATAGGATGATCTGTAACTTCAAAATAGCGATCTACACTAAAAATATCTTTGCTGAAGTTATCTTCGGAATTTTTATCTTCCGTAGAAACAATTAGAGAAGTGCCACCAACAAGATTGTTTGGTTTAAGAATTTCTATGCGATAAGGTTCTTCCTGAAGCTTACTGAAATAGCCTACAAAACCATGCAAATTCAGCATAAAATTGTTAGAAGCGTCGATATTAGTTCCAGAAGGGGAGAAGACACCATTTTCGCCTTCGATATCGTAACTGTCGTTTACCTCATAACTAACTTTGTCTAAAGCTTTGGCATTGGTGATCGTCCAGGTGTTGTCGTCCTGATGCGTAAATTCTAACTCGTTGCCATCGTAATCGTAGGCTTTAAAGTTTTCGATAAATCTTCCGTAGTTATCGGTAGAGTAGGTTCCTGGAACCGTTTTCGGAATAAAAAAGCTAATTTCTTCAGTAGTAATTTTAGCAGGATCTACGCTAACTTTTACTTTATCATCTAAGACATTAACCAGGTCAATTTTTGTGATAATTGGCTGATCTTTAGAAGTTAAATTTTGTGTTGTTTTACAAGAGTACAAACTTGCCAGTAAGGCAGCAGCATACACTATTTTCTTCATGGTTATGTTTTCTTTCTTATTGGACTATTAAAAACTCAAATAGTTACATTTTAGTATCTATTTTTGTCGAATTTGAGATATTAAAAAGGGTGACAATTTTGTCACCCTTTTTGTTTTTCCATTTATAATGAAAATTATGCTCTAATATGCCCGTCACCAAGCACATAATATTTATTTGTAGTTAACTGTTTTAGACCTAGTGGCCCTCTATGGTGTAACTTATCTGTACTAATTGCAAGCTCTGCACCTACGCCCATTTGTCCACCATCAGTAAATCTGGTTGAAGCATTATGGTAAACTGCAGCACTATCTACCTGCTCCATAAATTTGATCGCTTCATCCTTTTCTGTAGTAATAATAGAAGCCGAATGTCCGCCAGAATATTTGTTAATCTTTTCGATAGCAGCATCTAAGCCATCGATACTACCAATAACGATCTTCATAGCAAGAAACTCTTCGTACCAGGTAGATTCAGATGGAATGCTATCTTCTTCGCTAAGCACTTTTTTCACATCATCATCAACTAGAATGTTTACTTCATTTTCTTTAAACATTTCTTGAAGTTCTTTCAGTTTAGCTTCATAATCTGGAAGATTAACATCCACAAGCACTTTATCTAATGCATTACAACCCGAAATTTTATCGATTTTCGCGTTTAGCATCACTTTTTTAGCGGTTTCAAAATCGGCATTTTTAGAAACATAAAGGAAATTATTTCCTCTACCACTAACTAATACTGCACCAGTGGCGTGTTCTTTTACAAATCCAATTAATCGCTCACCACCTCTTGGTACAATTAAGTCTAATTGTACTGGTGGATTTTTAAGAAATTCCTGAGTCTCTGGACGGCTTAGGTGTAATAACTCGATCCAGTCTGAACTTAAATCATTTTCCTTAAGCGCCTCATGCCAGCATTCTACAAGAATTTTATTACTGTTAATTGCTTCTTTACCACCTTTAAGGTAAATTTTATTATTTGCTTTAAAAGCAAGCACAGCAGCCTCTATGGTAACATCTGGTCGAGATTCGTAAATAATCATGATGTTTCCAAAAGGAGCCGTTTTATTTGTAATATCAAGACCAGTATCAAGTTTTCTATGCTCGATAGTTTGCCCTACAGGATCTTCCTGTTCCATTACTTGTTTTACCGAAGTAATCATACCATCCACCTTCTTATCGTCACAAACCAAACGATCGTACATCGCCTGATCTCCTTCTCCAAAAGCTTCAAGATCCTTTTTATTTTCTGTGATAATAGCCTCTCGTTTTTCATCCAGGATACGCATCATGGATTTCAAAACATTATTTTTTTTATCTGAATTTAAAAGTATCATTTAATCTGCTTTAAGTTTTTAATTAGTTAATTTCCCGATAATCGAGATTATATCTTAGCGTTTAAGCTGATTAGTTTATGAAGTAAATTTAGTTCCCACTGGTTTACCTCTCATAATATCAAGAATTACATTAGGACGTTTACCGTTCGCAATGTAGGTCGTAATATTTTTAGCAGCGGTTTCTTTAGCGATCTTAATTTTAGACTCCATTCCGCCTCGGCCTTCACCTTCACCTTTATCAGATTCCTGAACGTATTTTTCGACATTCTGGTCAATCTGTACTTTATTTAATTTTTCTGAATCATCATCATCTGGATGCCCTGTATAAAGTCCGTCTGTATCACTAAGAATGATCAATGAGTCTGCACCAATTAACTCGGCAACTAAACTTGCTAATTCATCATTATCAGAGAACATCGACATAGTTACAGAAACTGCATCATCTTCGTTTGCAATAGGAATAATTCCTTCTGAAAGTAAAGATTCATAGCAATTGATCATATTCTCTCTATGTATTCCAGGGCTAAAATCTCTTTTTGTAGCAAGAACCTGAGCACAACGCATTCCGTAGTCGTGGAAAATTCCGTAGTAATGTCTCATCATTCTTGGTTGTCCTACTGAAGAATATACCTGTCTTCTCTTAGAAGGATCGTGAACGTTGATTTCTCCAAGAATTTCTTTTCCTGCAATCGCCGAACCTGAAGATACCAAAACGGTCATGACGTCTTCTTCATAAAGTTCTGATATTTGTTCAACTAAATGTTTTAGAACGGGTCCTAAAATTCTATTGTCTTTGTTGGTCATTACATTAGTCCCAACTTTTACAACAATTCTTTTCTTCTGATTTTCCATTATTAAGTTTGATAGTGTTAGTTAGTAGATTATTTGCCTTCTCCAAGTTCTACTGCGCGGTCAAATGCAGCATAAGCAGCTTCCTTAATCAGTTCCTTTACGTTATTATCGTCCATAGAATCTAATGCAGCACGAGTAGTTCCTCCTTTAGAAGCTACACGTTCCATCCATGTATCTGGCGACAAGTCATGTTGGTTAAATAGTTCGACAGCGCCTTCAAAAGTCTGACTAACAAGAACTCTACTATCATTTTCAGAGAATCCCATTTTAAGAGCAGCTTCTAACATCGATCCCATAAAATAGAAAACATAAGCTGGTCCACTACCACTAATACCGGTAGAAGCGTCGATGTAATTTTCATTTTCAACTTTTATGGATTCTCCGGTAGTATCTAAAAGATTTCTTACCATTAAAAGCTCTACTCTAGATACTTCTTTAGCCGCAGTATAAGATGTTACACCTTTACCAACCTGTGCAGGTAAGTTAGGCATAGATCGAACAACTTTTTTAACTCCTAAACCATCTTGAATGGTTTTAATAGTAACCCCTGCCATTAGGGAAACAAATATTTGCTCATCATTTACCATAGGTTTGATCTCTTCGAACAAGCCTTCGATGTGGTAAGGTTTTACAGCCAGAAAGATAATATCTGCCTGAGGAAGGCAGTGGTCTACTTTATCGAAAACATCAAAATGGTCTACTTTACTTAAGTCGGTAATAACTTCGGCAGACTTATCGAAGATCATAAGATTTCTTCGATTTAGAAGACTGCTTTTCGCCATGCCTTCGGCGTAAGTAAGTCCCATATTTCCTGCTCCAATAACTAATACTTTCATTTCTGTGTTTTTCAATTTTGTTGTGTGGCCTTCTGCCACGATATTTAGTTAAACTTGTCCTTTATTGTTCAAAGACCGTGCGAGCCAAAAAATAATTTGGCGGCACAAATTTGATTGGCATTTAATATAAGATGAAATTGTTTTAACAAAATCTCAACAAGGGTTAAAGAATTGTAAAAAGTGAGAAATGACAATTAATGAGTTAAGTTGCCTTAGAGCTATGTAGAATGGGTGAATATGATTGATATAAATTGCGAATCTCTGATTATCAGGAATATTTTAAATGTTAAATTTTGCTAATAAAACACTAGTGATATACGTGAATGTTCACTTCATTGAATATTCTTATAATCGATAGTTTTTTCTTATAGCTGCCGAACTGACAAATGTAACTGTTAAGCTGGCAGGGATTATGGAAGTTATTGATTAAAATGTGTACTAAATCTTGTGAATAACGTGCATTTTAAAAGCATTTGTAGTATAAAATGTGTTTTTTAACCAATATATTTGAAGTTTACACGTGTAAACTACTGCTCAAAGAATTCAATGACTAGAAATAACAAACTAACACCAAAGGTTAAACCTAGAGAAAACAAAAATGCAAAATCCAGAATTATTGCTGTAGGAGCTAGTGCTGGAGGTTTAGAAGCTTTAAAAGCATTTTTTAATGGTATTCCTGAAGAGGATAATAATACTTATGTGGTGATACAGCATCTTTCTCCAGATTACAAAAGTATGATGGGAGAATTACTTGCAAAATCAACTAAATTCCCAATCAAGCAAATAAAGGATGGAATGGAGATGGAAGAGAAGACCATTTATCTTATTCCTCCAAAATGTAATTTATTAGTTGATGATGGCTGTCTTAAGCTTGTAGAGAAACCAGAGCGAGCGCATCTAAACTTGCCTATAGACATGTTTTTGGAGTCTCTTTCTCAATATCAAAAGGAAAAATCTGTGGCTGTTATACTAAGCGGTACAGGTAGTGATGGGACCAGAGGAATTAGAGCAATTAAGGAAAAAGACGGCATGGTGATGGTGCAGGATCCTGAGCAGGCAAAATTCGATGGGATGCCGCAAAGTGCCATTCAAACCGGGCTTGTAGATTATATTTTGCCAGTAGAAGAAATGGGCGAGGAGCTAAGAAAGTTTATTAACGCTCCGCTTGTTTTCGATATAGAAAATCATGACGTTGAATTTGATCAAAAAACGATTTCTAAGATTCTTCATTTAATAGATGAAAAAACAGGTCTTGATTTTAGAGAATATAAGTATTCTACGTTAGCGAGAAGAGTAGCTAGAAGAGTGAATGTTTGTGGTTGCAGTAGCTTAGAGGAATATTACGATATGTTACTTCATAACGATGAAGAAATTCCTATGCTATACAGGGAATTTTTAATTGGAGTAACTAATTTCTTTAGAGATAAACGAGTTTGGGAAATTATTGCAGATGATCTAATTCCAGAACTTGTAGAGTCAAAAAAGGATAATGAGGTTCTTAAAATTTGGGATGTAGGCTGTAGTACAGGAGAAGAGGCTTATTCTTTCGCCATGTTGCTTCACGAAGAAATGCAACGACAGGACAAAATGCTTGAAGTTAAGATCTTCGCTACAGATATTTCTCAGGAACATTTAGATATTGGTAGTGCAGGAATATATTCAGAAAGTGTTGTAGCGAATGTTGAAGATAAATTTCTGAAGAAGTTCTTTATCAAGAAACCAGAAGGTTATCAAATCGTAGAGAAAATTAGAAGAATGGTGATTTTCTCTAAACATAATATTATAAAAAATCCGCCATTTAGTAATATGGATATGGTGGTTTGTCGTAATCTGCTAATTTATTTCCAGTCTACTATACAGAAGAAGACGATGGATGTGCTTCATTATGCACTTAAAGAATATGGTTTTCTTGTATTAGGTACCAGTGAAAGCGTTACGTCCCATAGAGATTCGTTTGAGGATATTAGTCGAAAATGGAAGATCTTTAGAAATGTTCATCCAAGATCGAGAATTAGAACTCAAAATTTACGATCTACCACAGGAAGAACTCATGTCGATCAGGAAGAAAAACGCAGTTCATCACGCCGTAGTGATAATCGTACTTATAGTAATAGCAAGCAAAAGTTTATAAACGAACTTAACGAAGCGATTATGCAGCAATTTGGAGCTGCAAGTGTATATGTAGATTCCGAATTCAATATCATGGAAGCGGTTGGTGAGTTTAGAAAATACGCTAATCTGCCGGTTTCAGGATTTACCACTAATCTAATCGAGATGCTTAATAAAGATCTTAAGCATGTCGTACAGTCTACCACTAAAAAATCTGCCAAAGAGAAGAAAAGAGTGGTTTACCATGATGCAGTGGTAAAAGAAGGAGACGGATCTGTGATGAAATTAGATATTGTGGTGAAGCCTTTTAAACCGAAAAACCTTGATAACGAAAGTAATTTTGTATTAACTTTTATCGAAAAAGAGGTTAATGAAGAAGATACGATCGAGGTAGAGCAGGTAACTATTAATGGGCGTACTCAAGAATATATTTCTGAGCTTGAAGAAGAATTGAAGAAAACCAAAGAAGAACTTCAAACTTCATTAGAAGAAATAGAAACCAGTAATGAAGAACTACAGGCAGCTAACGAAGAACTTTTGGCTTCTAACGAAGAATTACAAAGTACCAATGAGGAACTTCAGAGTGTAAACGAAGAAATTAATACGGTGAATGCTGAGAATATCCAGAAAATGGATGATCTTGCTCAGCTTAATGCCGATATGAATAACCTGCTTGAAAGTACTAATATTGGTACTATATTCTTAGATAGCGATCTTAGAATAAGAAAATTTACACCTGCAATTAAAAAGCACTTTAGTCTAATAAATAGTGATATAGGCAGGCCTATCGATAACTTCACTACCAATTTTGGAGTAAATAGAGGGAAAGGTTTAGTAGATCGTTGTAATAAAGTGATGGAAACCGGGAAAATATTAGAGCGTAATATTCTTTCTAAAGAAGGAAGAAATTATCTGCAACGAATTTCCCCATTTAGAAATACTGAAGAAAATACAGAAGGTATCGTAATTACCTTTGTAGATATTGAATCACTTCAGAAGGCTAAAAACAAATTACTAGCTAGTGAAAGAAGATTTAAATCTTTCTACGAAGAAGATCCTGTTTTACACTTTAGTGTAGATCCAAAAACTTCAGAAATTGTACAGTGTAACCAGGAAGCAGTAGAAAAACTGGAATACGATTCTAAAGAAGATATTATTGGAAAGCCGATTTTCGAGCTTTACGAAGACGAATCTAAATTAAGAGCCTTACGTCTTAATAAATTATTCCAGGAAAAAGGAGAGCTTAAGAACGTAGAGCAGGAAATGGTGACTAAGAACGGAAAAATAGTTCCGGTGATCATGAACTCTACTGTAGAGCTTGATGAAAATGGAAACGGAATTACCAATAGATTTACCTGTGTAGATATTTCAGAATTAAAACAGGTTCAGGACGAGTTGCAGCAACAAAAAAGAGACCTGCAAAGAGCTAATCACGATTTAGAACAATTCGTATCTATCTGTTCGCATGACCTTCAGGAACCTCTAAGCACTATTAAATTTGGTAGTGATATCTTAGGAAAGATTTATTCAGATAAATTAGATCAAAAAGGAAAAGATTATATTCAGTATATCGACGAAGCTTCAGATCGTTTATCAGCACAGATAAAAGCATTACTGGAGCATTCTCGTATTGGTAGAAACACCAAGAAAAAACTTGTCGACACCAGAGAATTGGTAGAGGTCGTAAAATACGATCTTACCAAGAGAATAAAAGATACGAAGGCCAAAGTTCATGTGGGAAGTTTGCCAAAATTAAAGGTTTTTGAAGTAGAGATGCGTCTTTTATTTCAAAATTTATTGAGCAATGCCCTAAAATATTGTGCAAAAGATAAGACTCCAGAAGTTCGAATTTCGGCTTATCAGGAAGATGAATATTGGGTATTCTCTATAATGGATAACGGAATTGGTATTTCTGAAGAAGATCAAAAAAATATTTTCACCATTTTTAACCGTGTACCAACAGAAGAGAAATATGAAGGAACAGGAGTAGGATTGGCACACGTACATAAAATTGTGCTATTGCACGGTGGTTCGATCTGGGTAGATTCGCAACCGGGAGTGGGTAGTACATTTTATTTCAAAATCAAAGCAAAGTAGATGAGTAAAACCGCATATAGCGAACAAGAAGTAAATATCACAAATTGCGACAGGGAGCCTATACATATTATAGGTAAAGCTCAGGAACATGGTGTTATCGTTGTTTGTGATTTAAATTCTTTCAATGTTTCGCAATGCAGTGAAAATATTGAAAATATTCTGGGAATTTCCCATACTGAAGTTTTAGGTAAACCTTTAAAGCAGGTTTTATCTAAAAAAGTAGCAAAATCTTTTAAAAAGAAGTTTAAGAACGAAGACTCTTTATTACCCGAAAAATTAAAGATCGGGGAACAAAAGTTTTTATGTATTCCTTCGATTTCTGGTGAGCATCTTATTATAGACGTAGAGCCTTCAGGAAAGTCATTAGATCCAGTTCATTTTCAGGAACAATTAACCAAGATCTTAACCGAACTTGACGAATCTGAATCTGTAAACGATATGTGCCAGCAAGCTGCTTTGCTTGTTAAACACTTATTCGATTACGATCGAATCATGATCTATAAGTTTGACGAAGAATGGAATGGAGAAGTTGTTGCTGAAGTAAAAGAACCAGAATTAGACAGCTGGTTAGGTTTGCATTATCCAGCTACCGATATTCCTAAACCTGCGAGAGAAATTTTTATGAAGCAGGGAGTAAGAATTATTAGTGATGTAAATTACAGGGCATCCCCTATAAATCCAGAAATTTCGCCTGTAACCGGGCGGCCATTGGATATTTCAACCTCAGAGTTACGAGCTGTTTCTCCAATTCATATCGAATATTTACAGAATATGAAAGTTGGAGCTTCTCTAACCGCAGCGATCGTGCTAAACGGCGAGCTTTGGGGATTGGTTGCCTGTCATCATTATTCACCAAAATTTATAAACTACCACCAAAGGCAATCTTGTTTGTTTTTAACGCAAGTTTTTTCAAATAAACTGGCACTTAAAACAACCAAAACTTTTTTAGAAAACACTTCGAAGTCTGATGAGGTTAGGAAAAAGCTAGTCTTACAAATAACTTCGATACGAAGTATTGAAGATGCGCTTTATCGTTTCGATCCAAAATTCACAGATCTTATTGAATGCAGTGGTGGAGCATTGGTGATGGACGGAGAAATTTATCTTTCAGGAGAAACTCCTAAAAAAGCTGAGCTTAGACAATTATGTGATGAATTTTTAGCTGAAAAAGAAGTGTATTTTTCAACAAAATCGCTCTCTGCAGTGTACCCAAAAGCAGCAGCTTTTAAAAATATAGCATCGGGAATTCTAAGTGTACAAATAAGTGAGCAGGATGCTAATTATATCATGTGGTTTAGGCCAGAAGCTAAGGAAACGGTGAACTGGGGAGGAAACCCTGAAAAGAATGGCTTTGTAAAAGATGGTATAGAATATCTAACACCAAGAAAATCTTTTGAACGCTGGACAGAGAAGAAAAATGGTGTAGCAAAACCCTGGCAGGATTATGATCTAGAAGCGGTAAGCAGTTTAAGAGAAAGTATCGTCCATATTCTGGTAAAACAGCAAAAAGATAAAATTGATAGCCTAAACGGTCAATTAGTTGAAGCCAATAAAGAACTAGAAACCTTTAGTTATAGTGTTTCTCACGATTTAAGAGCTCCTTTAAGAGGTATAGATGGATATGCCAGGATCTTAAAAGATCATTATATGGATAGGCTGGATGATTATAGTCAAAAAGCCGTAAATACCATCGTAAGATCGGCTTCAGAAATGGATACGCTTATCGATGATATTTTGTCTTATTCCAGGGTTGGACAAACAGATTTGGCTAAGCAGGTGTTGTCGATGAGACAAATTGTAGAAAATGCTCTGGACGCTCAAAATGTCACAAGTAATTATCCAAATACCATTATTAAGCTTGAAGAAAAATTGCCAAAGATCGTTGGCGATCGTAGAATGATCGCTCAGTTGGTGAATAACCTAATAAGCAACGCATTAAAATATAGTGGGAAAAAAGAGCAACCAGTTGTAGAAATTGGGTATTATAGGAAAAACGATCAAACAACATACTTTATAAAAGATAATGGCGTAGGATTTGATCCTAAACATAAGAACAAAATTTTTGAAGTATTTTCACGAGTGGCCACAGAAGATTTCAAAGGCTCGGGAATCGGACTTTCTATCGCTAAAAAAGTGGTAGATAAGCATAAGGGTGAGTTGTGGGTAGAAACAACTCCTGGTGAAGGTTCCTGTTTTTATTTCAGTCTGCCAGATATAGAAGAATAGGGAGTTTTTATAAAATTATTTCGTATTTTTCAGCCATCAAACCAAACTAACTAGATGATAAAGACTGCACTTAAGATATTGCTGGTAGAGGATTATGACGTCGATGCCGATCTTATCACTATGCAAATTCAGAAAATCGTAGAGAATCCTGAAGTAAAGATTGTAGATAATGTAGAAGATTGTAAGGATAAATTACACAATTTCGTGCCAGATGTTGTATTGTCAGATTACAACCTACCAACTTGTACTGGTCTGGATATTCTTCAAGTTGTAAAGCAATTTGATGATAATTTGCCATTTATATTCGTTACCGGGACAATAGATGATGACGAACTTGCGGCAAATACAATTTTATCTGGAGCCTCTGGATTTATTCTGAAAAAGCACATGAATACTCTTGGTGAAAAATTGAAACCATTACTTAAAAAAGTGGTGTTCAATATGCTGGAGAAAGAAGAACTTCGCGAAAAAATACGTCGAAATAAGATTGCCGTAAACCAGATCTATCAATATCTGGACGATATTAATGCTGAAAATGAAGAGCAGCGAATAAGTCTTAATAAAATTCGTGCGAATATAGAAAGCATAACACTCGAGAAAGACAATGCTGCAGACGCTTAGAGAACAAACAGCCACATTACACAAAGAAATCGAAA
Organism: Zunongwangia sp. SCSIO 43204; assembly: GCF_019904275.1. Taxonomy (GTDB): domain Bacteria; phylum Bacteroidota; class Bacteroidia; order Flavobacteriales; family Flavobacteriaceae; genus Zunongwangia; species Zunongwangia mangrovi. The sequence goes on along the minus strand of NZ_CP063204.1, from coordinate 3,745,779 downwards.
AGGATAATACTGCAGGTTTGATCATGGATCACAGTATTACTCTTGAAGAATATAAATTGTTATTGCTTCAAAACTATTTAGCTTATAAAATAGTGGAGGACGAAATTAAGCAATTTGAGTCTGAATTTTCTACGGATAAAAGCGAAAGACTGGCTGAAGACCTCACTGCACTAAATATCGATTTTCATTCGCCTCTAATACATTTTGAGGATCAATTTCATTGTAAAGATAAGATTGAAGCTCTGGGAGCTGCGTATGTTTTAGAAGGTTCTGCAATGGGCGGAATGCTTATCGCAAAAGAACTTCAAAATTGTACAAAATTGGCTTCAATTTCTACACATCATTTCTTTAACGGAGATCGCAAAAATGTGCAAGGTTGGAAAGAGTTTATGAAAAGAGTGAATGCCAGGGAGTTTTCAGAAGAAGAAATTCAGAAAGCAACACTTAAAGCTCAGGAAACCTTTAGGTTTTTTGGGAAGATCTTTGAGTACAATCCACAATTTTCAGCTTAATTATAATAATTTCTTTCAAATAATATACAATTTGACTAGGTTTAGGTTTTCGATTATACTCCTAAACCTATGAAAAAGATCTATACCCCACTATTTCTTATTATTGTATGTTTTGCGCCATTATTTCCAGGTTTTGCGCAAAGCGGCCGTATTCCTGTTTCTTCAGAAAAAGGGATCGTTACCAGTAGTCACAAACTCGCTTCTCAGGCGGGAGCGCAGATTCTTAGTGATGGCGGCAATGCCGTAGATGCTTCAATTGCAACGGCTTTTGCGCTTGCGGTAACTTTACCTTCTGCCGGAAATATTGGTGGTGGCGGATTTTTGGTGTATCGTGGAGAAGACGGTACAGAAGCTACTTTCAATTTTAGGGAAAAAGCACCTTTAGCAGCTACAGAAACCATGTATCTTGGTAAAGACGGAAAAGTGAAAGACAATGCTAATCACGACGGATTGTTAGCGGTTGGCGTGCCGGGAACGGTTGCCGGACTTTATAAAGCGCATCAAAAATTTGGAAATTTAGATTGGAAACAGCTTTTAAAACCTGCTTTAAAATTAGCAAAAAAGGGATATCCAGTAAGTGAGGATATGCAGTGGTTTTTAAAGTGGGTTAAGGAACACCAAGAAGAATACGCAAGTACTGCAGCGATATTTTTAAAAGAAGATGGGAGTCTTTATAAGAATGGCGAAATTCTGATTCAGAAGGATTTATTTAAGACCTTAAAACGAATTCAAAAGCATGGACCAGATGGGTTTTATAAAGGCAAAACAGCCGAATTGTTCGCCGATTTTATGGCAAAGAATGGCGGAATTATTACTGAAGAAGATCTTGCTAAGTATGAAGCTGAAGAAATGAAGCCCATCAAAGGCACTTACCGTGGTTATGATATTATTGGAATGCCACCACCAAGTTCTGGCGGAGTTGCTGTGGTTGAAATGCTGAATATTCTTGAGGGCTACGATATGACTGAATTTGGACAAAATTCGGCTATTTCTTTACATTTAATTACCGAAGCAATGCGCCGCGCTTTTGCAGATCGCGCGATGTATTTGGGAGATACCAACTTTAATCCTAATATGCCTTTAGAAGAACTGACTTCGAAAGATTATGCTGAAAAACTTCGAAAATCGATTTTGATGGATGCAGCCTCAGAGAGTGATTCGGCTAATTTTAATAAAGCGCATTTAAAATATGAGAGTAAAGAAACCACACATTTATCTGTTGTAGATAAAGAAGGCAATGCGGTTTCGCTTACTTATACTTTAGAGCAGAGTTACGGTTCTAAGTATGTGGTAGAAGGAGCTGGATTTTTACTGAATAACGAAATGGGAGATTTTAATCCAATTCCGGGTTACACGAATTCACGAGGTTTGATAGGTACAGCTCCTAATTTAATTGCTCCGGAAAAACGAATGCTTTCCAGTATGAGTCCGGTGATCGTCGCAAAAGACGGAAAAACAGTGCTAGCAATTGGCAGCCCTGGTGGTAGGACGATCATTAACACTGTGCTTCAGGTTATTTTGAATACCATAGACTACGATCTGGATATTGCTAAAGCGATAGAGTCGCCAAGAATTCATCATCAATGGTTACCCGATATAACTTATTTTGAAGAATGGGGATTTTCTCCAGATACCAAAAGAATTTACGAAGAAATGGGACACGAACCTGACACAAGAAGCAGCCAGGGTAGAGCGATGGGAATTTATATTGATCCTGAAACCGGAATGCGCTATGGCGCAGCAGATTCCAGAAGTTATAGCGGCGGAGCTGTAGCAGAAATGGAAGATTAAGTTTATTGGCACCGCCAAAGGGTATAATACTCTGAGACTTGCCTCGAAATTCAAAAATTGTTTCTATGGAATGCCTAGTGGGCTTCCTGCGAGGTAGTTTACTTAAGGCTTATTTTAATTGATAATTGAGGTTGTTTAAAAGCTAAAAAATGAGCAAGGAAAGAGACAAAATGATAAAATATCTAAAAGAAATTACTATACCTGAACTACGGAATAGAAATTTTAAAGGTAGCTTTCCACACTTTAGAAAAATAGAAAATGGAAAAACTAATTTATTGACTTTCCAGTTTGACCGTAATGGAGGTGGATTCGTAATTGAAATAGCTAATTTCAATAAATCGGAATTTAAAACTCATTGGGGAAAAATAATTCCTTTAAATAAATTGACAGCTCACGACTTGAATGAAAGACAGCGAATTTATCCAAACACTTTAACTGAAAAACATGGAACTGACAGTTGGTTTAGATATGACAAATCGAAATTGGATAAAGTATATATCACATTGGCTCAAAAAGTTGTTGAGAGAATCCCGATAATGGAACAGTATTGGACTGAAAACAAAGTAACGGAAATTGAAAAAGAGCCAGAGCCAGTTACCAATTACAGACATAGTTCATTATGGCAAAGAATTAAATCAATATTAAAATTTAAATAAAAAAGATATATACGAGACAGCTTAATTATAGAATATAAAACTCAATATTAGTAATTTTAGCTATCAAATTTTTGAAGTTCGATTACTTCACCGCTATCCATATCGTTTAATTTTTCATTTCCAATGCGTACGCGAACCAAACGAAGTGTTGGGAAACCAACAGCCGCCGTCATTTTTTTTACCTGACGGAATTTCCCTTCAGTAAGTGTGATCGATACCCAACTTGTTGGGCCGTGGCGCTCGTCCCTAATCTTTTTTGCCCGTTCAGGGAAAACAGGTCGGTTTTCTAATTTAAAAGCTTTACAGGGCAGCGTTTGATATTTTGAGCCGTTAATACTTATCTCTACGCCATTTTTTAATAATGCTACAGCTTCTTCAGTAATATCACCGTCAACCTGAGCATAGTATTCTTTTTCTACGCCAGTTCCGGTAATTCTGGCGCTTTCTTTACCATCTGTGGTTAAAAATAAAAGTCCTTCAGAATCCTGATCTAATCGTCCTACGGCCATAGTTTCTTCAGGGAAGTCACCCAGTTCTCCCAATAATTTTTTCTTTTTTCGTGGAATCTCATTTGTGATAAACTGACTAAGATAACCGTAAGGTTTGTAGATTTTAAAATAGCGATGCATAGAAAAAATTGTTCAGCAAAAATAGAAAAATAAAGGTGTCTTAAAATGTCTAATCTTGATTGAGAAAAATCAAGAATCAATATTCTATAGTTTTTCGAGGTTTTTTTCTGAGCGTTCTCTAAAGTCGGCTTCGTCCATATTATTTTCCAAAACGGCGAGATAATCTAAAATTGCTTTGCTATGATTCATTATTTCTTTTACCGCCTCGTCACCGGCTTTCCAATGCCGCTCTATTTCTGGGAGTTTATCATGCGCTTTCTTAGAAAGACGCAGTACATGTTTACGCTTGTCTTTTTTATCTTTTACCGAGTTGATGTAGCCTTTTTTCTTCATTTTATCTACCAGCTGAACGATGGCAGGGTGGGAGAGGTGTAATTTTTCTGCAATTTCCATGACCGTTAATTTTTCATGTTTTTGAAGTAAAAGAAAAATCATGTGCCAGTTTGGTTCAATTTCGAGTCCGTGATCTCGATAAAATTGCCGGGTAGAATACACAAAAGCATCACTTAACCTTTTTAATCTTCCCGTTAAACCGGCATAACCCATTTCTACCAAAAAGTCATTATCCATAAATCTTATTTAAGAACTGCAGTAAAAGTAAGCACTTACGTAATTCTAATAAAGAAAAATGTTACTCGAAAATCGAGATTATTGCTTTAGTATTATATTTAAATTTCTATTTATAAAATGTAGAAAGCTTGGCTGGCAGTATTTTTTTGCTCACGCAAGATCACATATTCTTTCAACCTATTTTCCAGATGAACCATGCCAATAGGATAATATTCGTAAAGTCTTAAAAGATCTTTTTCAGGCTGATTTTCTTTATCTGTATCGATGCTGATAATCGCTCTTTTTAGATCAAATTTTTCAAAGATCTTATCTACAGAAGAAATGATGCTATTTTCACTTTCTTGCTGACTCAGGTTTACATGATCAAACAACCTAAATTTAATCTTAGCTTCTTTACCTTTTTTAATGTCGGTGACACTTACAAAGCCAATCGTTTCCTGATCACGAGACCACAATAAATGATAGTTTTTGGTTTGGTGATTTTCCAGGTTAAGTTCTGCTTTTAAGAATGTAAGCAGTTTACTAACATAAGGATCGGTTTGCTCGTTATTGGTGTTTGTTTTTGGTAAAAAAGTAGATGCAATGTTTTCTAAATTCATTGCATTGAGTTCTTTAATGTCTAGTGCTAAATTGTTTGTTCTCTCTAAGATCATAACTCATTTGTTTACAAAATTGATTTTTCAATTTCAGGTCATAATTCGGTTTTAAAATATATATGTAAGTGCTTACGCAAATGTAGTCAAATAAAAAGGTAAGTGCTTACATTGTTTTTCGGTTTTAACGATAATTTAATCACTTATTAAGGTTTTAATTCTTAGAGATTTGATCCTAATTTGATAAAAATTATTTTGATATATAGTTAGTTAGCGTGTTTCGACCTTTTGGATTGTCGCTAAATTTTTCACTTCGGAATTTTATAAAACAAAAAAAGCCATTCTGTTTAAAGAATGGCTTTCATTATTCTATTAAAGTAACCGAATACTATTGCTAAGATTCGATAAAATCAAGACCAATTATTTTTTCGGAATTGGGAATCCGCGATCGCGCATTAATGCATCGATATTCGCGTTTCTACCTCTAAATTTTTTGTAAGCTTCAGCAGGATCCATCGCATTTCTTGGTGCAAATAAGAACTTAACCAGTTTGTGCGCGGTTTCTTTATCGTAAAAACCATCTGGGGCTTCAGCAAAAGCTTCCGCAGCATCGGCGGTTAACACATCTGCCCACAAATAACCGTAATATCCTGCAGCATAACCTTCGCCAGAAAAAACATGCCCAAATTGCGTAGATCTGTGACGCATAGGGATTTGTTCTGGTAAACCAAGTTCATCCAGTTGTTGTTTTTCAAATTCCTGAACGTCTGTAATTTCTGAAGGATCTGTAGTATGATATTTCATGTCCATTAAAGCCGAAGCTAAAAATTCTGTCGTTCCAAATCCCTGATTAAAAGTAGCCGCTTTTTTGATCTTTTCTACTAATTCTTCCGGCATTGGCTCGCCAGTTTCGTAATGACGTAAAAATTGATCGATAACGGCATCTGTAGATAACCAACGCTCTAATAATTGCGATTGAAATTCAGTATAATCTCTAACACCGCTATTAAGTTTCGGATATTTTATATCTGCAGAAAGGAAATGCAGCGCATGCCCAAATTCATGGAAAAAAGTTTCAGCATCGTCCCAGCTTACCAGCGTTGGTTCTCCTTTTGCAGGTTTTACAAAATTTGAATTATTAGAAGCCAATACCGGTTTGCTTCCCATTAATTCATCTTTGCTTCTGTAAGTTGTCGCCCAGGCACCAGAACGTTTTCCAGGGCGGGCATAAGGATCTAAATACCAAAGGCCAATTACCTCTCCGCTTGTCTTATCATTAACTTCATAAACGGTCACATCTGGATGAAATACCGGAACATAACTGGTATCTACAGGTGTAAAATCGAAATTAAAAAGTTCGCCTGCAACGTAGAATATCGCCTTTTTAAGATTGCTTAATTGTAGATATTCTTTTACTTCTTCGCTATCTAGATCGTATTTTTCTTTTCGAACTTTTTCCATGTAATAGCGATAATCCCAGGCTTGGATTTCAATGTCCTTGCCCTCTTTATCGGCAAGTTGCTGCATGTCTTTAATTTCTTCTTCTACACGACCTAAGGCAGCAGGCCACACCGCTTCCATCAATTCCATCGCTTGCTTAGGTTCTTTTGCCATACGATCCTGCAAACGCCATTGCGCATAGTTATCGTAGCCTAAAAGTTCCACACGCTCGTCACGAAGCTTTAAAATTTCTTTGATCACCTGGTTGTTATCAAATTCGTCTCCGTTATTTCCGCGAGAATAATAGGTCCTCCACACTTTTTCTCGAAGCTCACGTTCATCTGAATAAGTCAAAAAAGGATCCATCGAAGACCTGGTATTCGTGATCGCAAATTTACCTTTATGGTCTCTTTCTTCGGCAGCGCTGGCGGCAGATTTTATAAAACTTTCTGGTAGTCCGCTTAATTGAGTACTATCAATATAAGTCACATAGCCTTCTTCGTCGGCCAAAACGTTATTAGAGAATTGCGTGTATAATTCAGATAATTCCTTATTAATTTCAGCATAGCGTTTTTTGTCTTCTTCGGAAAGATTAGCGCCATCCATTTCAAAATCCTTGTAGATAAGATCGATGGTTTTTTGCTCAGCCGAGTCTAGCGGAGTTTCCTGAGATTGCTCGTAAACCGATTTGATTCTTTGAAAAAGCTTCTCGTTTTGTGAAATCTTAGAACTGTATTCAGATATTTTTGGGGATAATTCTTTCTGAATTTCTCTAAATTCTGGAGAAGAAAGATTGCTACTAAAAATTCCGTAGTACGTGAACGCGCGATCTAGTGCTTCACCAGATTTTTCGAAAGGGATAATCGTGTTTTCGAAAGTGGCAGCTTCAGGATTATTTGCGATACTGTCTATTTCTTCAAGGTGTTGCTGCATCCCTTCTAAAATTGCGGGTTTCAGCATTTCAACTTTCATTTTATTAAAAGCCGGTACTCCCTGGTAAGGGCCAGTCCATTCAGTAAGCATAACATTGTTTTCCATAGCATCATCTTTATCTTGGGAGTCGCTTTTACAGGCCGCGAACAATACGATCGCTGCCATTCCCAAATGTTTTGTAAACTTTCTTTTCATGCGTTTTGAGAGTGTTGAGGTTTTAAGGCCTGAATATACAAAGACTGTAAATTCTGAAGAATGAACTGATAAAAAAGCTTGAAAAATTTATCGATTCTGAAGGCAAATTAATTCTATATTTATAGCCGATTTCAGAAAATTGTAATTAATCAAAAAGTCAATCGCATAAACCAATCAAAATGAATATCAGGAATCTATTTTTTATCGTTTTATTATTTTCAGTATTTAAAATTACTGCCCAGGAGCATCAATTTGGACTAAAAGCAGGTGGAAATTTAGCGAAATTTACCGACGCATCTGGTAACGATTATCGTTTTAGAAATCGAGGTGATTTTAAATTTAAGCCCGGATTTTATGCGGGAGCGTTCTATGCATTTAGGTCTGGAAATTACCAATTTCAGCCAGAGGTTTTATTTGGATTACAGGGAAGTAAAGTGGTAAAAGATGATCTAAGTGTTCCTGCTTTCGATTATTACGGTAATCCCATTTCATCCTCAACTTACGAGTACAAATATAGCATCCACGAATTAAGTATTTTGCTGCCCTTAATGTCTCGATTTTATGTGACCAATGGATTATTTTTAGAAGCTGGTCCGCAATTTGTTTTTATTCTAGACCGAAGTCTACAATCAGATTATCAAGTGATCGATGGGGAAAGCGATGCTTTTATAATGCGCGATGGAGATAGCTTTGATGCAGGATTAAATCTTGGCATTGGGCACCATATAACGGAGTCGATATTGTTGAATTTTCGAACTTATTTTGGAGCAATAAAAAGAGAGAATGAGATTAGAGGAATCATTTTAAATTTAGGCGTAGAATATCGAATTTGGTAAATTTTAATGAGAATGCTTATGATGATCGTGTTTGTGGTCATCATGCTCATGTTCTTCGTTGGTAAGCAGTTCACAGGTTTCATTATCTAATTCGGTTTCGATGGTGTAATGATCAAAATGATACTCTTTTAGAACATTTTTCACCTGTTTTTTCACCTCAAGTAATTCCTGAAAATCGGTTATATTCTTCAGTTTTATATGGGATGTAAAAACGTGGTGTTCGCCTTCTAAACTCCAAACATGCATATGGTGTAAAGATGCGATATTGTTGATTTTTAATATATCTTTTTTGATTATTTCAGGCTTAATTTCTTTAGGAACTCCCTGTAAAAAAATGTATAAAGTTTCTTTGAGTCGGAGTATAACATTATACAGAATATACAGTGTAATTAAAAGCGATAATGCAGGATCTAAGTATTGATTATCTGTAAAATTTAGTACAATAGCAACGATTAATACCGCTACCCAACCTAAAACGTCTTCTAGTAAATGCCAGGAAACCGCTTTTTCATTAAGACTGGTACCGCCGCTTAATTTCCATGCTGCAAAACCGTTGACTAAAACACCAACGATTGCAAAGACGATCATTCCCTGCGCATCTGAAGGTTGGGGATCAAAAAGTCTTTCAATAGCTTCAGAAATGACGTAAACAGATCCAGCAATTAATACAATACTATTAATCAAGGCGCCTAATAATGAAAATCGCTTATAGCCAAAGCTGTACTTTTCGTCTGCTCCTTTTTTGGATTTTTTATCCAGATACCAGGCAGTTCCCAAAGAAAGACTATCGCCAAGGTCGTGAACGGCATCAGAAATAATGGCAACACTATTTACATAAATTCCGCCAAAAATTTCTAAAATGGTAAATCCTAAGTTTAGGAAAAACGCAATCTTCAGGTTTTTACCCGATTGATGGTGGTGGTGATGGTGGTGATGTGACATGATGTAAAAGTACACCGTGATTTATGCAATCCTAGTGCAATTCTAATCGATAATCGAGATTATCTAATTTCTTTAGATTAGTATAGCGAGCGGAACTGGGAGACGAATTAAATAATACCAATTTCAATAACTACCTCAATTAAAACTCTTAAGGTAGTTATTAGAAGAATTTAAGATAGTTTCTTTATAATCGCAATTACGTCTTCAGCACCAAGTTCAGCTTCAGCATTACTAAATGTCTGGTAGGCTGCATTTCCAACAGGTTGATCAAATCCGCTTTGCTGTGCGAGACGTAGATCTTTGGTAAGATGCTCTAAAGTAAAAGCTGCATTATAATTTTCGTTTATGGCCGCCTCTCCCTTAATTTTACCAAAAGTACTTCCTAAAGCGCTATTATTAAGAATTTCCATAAGGTCTTCAGTTTTCACATTTTTCTTACTTGAAAATTTAATGATCTCTGCCAATCCCAATGTTAAAACCCCTAAGTACGTATTTACAGCTAGTTTAGCCGAATTTCCCACTCCGTTCTCACCAACCAAAATAACTTTTTTGGAATAGGCTTCTAAAATTGGTTTCACCCTTTCGAAGATAGATAGCTCGCTACCAACAATACTTACCAGTGTTGCATCTTCAGCTTGTTTTACGCTTCCAGATACTGGTGCGTCGAGATAATTACTGCTTTTTTCAATTAATTCTTCGGAAAGTGATACGCTTAATTCTGGCGAGATCGTACTGGCATTTATAAAGATCTTATTTTTTACTTCCGCAGAAAAAATTCCGTTCTCCTGATTGAAGATTTCACTTACAGCATCATCATTAGAAACCATGATGAAGATAATATCTGTTTTTTCTACAAGTTCTTTAGCGGTCTTAGCAGATGTAGCTCCTTCGGTTTCTAAAGCTTTTATTTTTTCCTGAGAGCGATTATAAACTCTTAAAGGATATCCTGCTTTTAAAATTTGTTTAGACATGGGATTCCCCATTTTTCCTAAACCTATCCAGCCTATTTTAAATTTTTCTGAAGTCATTTTATATAGATCAACTAATAATTTCTACGTTCCATATCAATATTGTAAACAAAAGCCCTGTATTTTAAAAGTGCTACAAATACTCCGCCTCCAATAGAGTTACCAAGCAAAGCAAAACTTTGAAATTTTACATAGTCGTATAATTCGATTTTGGTTGAAGCGATCATTCCTGCAAAGACTTCTACGCTACCAATTATACTGTGGTGTAATCCTGTAAACGCCATGGTTGCAGTTATGATATAGATCACAAAGATCCTACTCATCGTATCTCTAGAGGAAGTAATTAACCATGAAAGAAGTCCCATAAGCCAGCCTGCTAAAATTGCACTAATAAAGATCACGATTCCGTTATAATCGGTTACGTGCTCTGCAATTTTTTCGATCGCTGTATGTTCAAAAATATTGAGTTTTGGGCCTATCCATATTAAAATAAAAGCCATGATATAGCCGCCCAAAAGATTTCCTGCAATTACAAGCCCCCAGATTTTGAGTAAGCTACGTACACTTCTTTTGTTATTTAAAACTGGAAGGGTTAGGAGTGAGGTTTGTTCTGTAAACAAAATAGACTGTCCTAAAATTACCAAGATAAACCCAACAGGATAAACAAAAGCCATTATCTTAAAGAGACTTTCTTCTGGAAAGCTATCGCTAAAAAAAGAAAATACGGTACACAAAAGAAGGTAGCTAAAACCAATTTCTAATCCGGCAGTGATAGAACTCAATAAAATACTACGTGGATTACGATCGTAGGTTTCTTGGCCTTCGATGATCTGTTGTTTTAAAATTTCACCATGAGATTTGGTGCTATCGCCAGAAACCGAGGTTGAATCTTTTAGTTCTTTATCGATACTTTCCTGCTTTTTCTGCTCTTCTTTTTCTTCCTGTTCTTTTTTCTCTTGTTTCTCCTGGTCCTTCTTTTTCTGTTCCAGATCTTTTTCTTCTTCTTTTTTCATTTTTTAATTTTAGCGCTAAGTTATTTTCAAACTGAATTGGCCGCTTTTAAAACTAAATTAAGCCATTCTTCCTATAAATGGCAGTGACTGGTGAGACTTAAGGATATATTTAACACCTTAATATAAAGAAACTATAATTAAAGTTTGAAGAATGTAAATTTTTCGAAGCATTTCATTGGCAACAACACCCAGGGATATAACCCCGAGACTTGCCATGAGGATGTTTACTTCAAATATTTGTTTTAGAGTAGTATTAATTCCTACAATTTTAAATTTATATTCTTATTCTATGTAAATAAAATCTTACTTTTTTATTGAGGCAATTCATAAAAATCTGAAGAAAAATGAATTCGACTCTTTTTATTTTAATACTATTTTCTGTCGCTTAAGCTAGTCATACTTTGCGGTTTAAAGAAATGCTGAGCAACTTCAATTTAACGTTATACTATATTTTAAGCTGAAAATTAATATTTTGCATTGCTGATCGATTTTAATGTTCAAAAACGAATATTATTGTAAATTACATCAGATATAATTTATATTTATCAGGTTGAAAGTCTTATTGGGTTAATTCACGACAAATTTTTATGGCATTACATTTTAAGGATCTACATGCAGAGTTTAAAAATTTAATTGCAGAAAACGCTAATCTTATATCTTGGTTTGGGGAGCATATCTTTGAATGTATATGGTTTGTCGATATTGCCGAAGAAGCCTTTTGGGGTAATTTCGAAAAAGTTTCCGGGAATAAAAAAATACTTGATTTTGAGCATTTAAGTGAATTACATAACGAGGAGGTTAGTTTTCTTCAGTTTACTCAGGATTTTATAGTTTCAAAAGAAAAAGATAAACATATCGATTTCTACAGTCCAGATATCGAAGCTAAAAAGTGGAGATTTCATTTTAAAAAAATGCGTTGTGGAGCCTGCGGAGAAAAAGATTATGTGTTTATTCTTCAGCAATATATTCCTTTTAAAGAAAAGTACTTAAGTCTGCATGACGAAAATAGTTACCTAAAAAAATTAAATGAAGTTTTTGATAAAACCAACGAAATAGCATCTGTTGGTGGCTGGATGGTAGATATTGTAAATAGTAAAGTGCTTTGGACCAAGGTCACTAAAGCTATTCATGAAGTTGATGATGATTATGAACCAAACGTACCAGATGGTATAAATTTCTATTTGGAAGGCGAAAATAGAGAAAGGATTACCAGAATTTTCACCAAAGCTGTAGAAGAAGGCTCTTCTTTTATGGACGATTTTGAAATTTTATCTGCCAAGGGAAATAAAAAATGGGTTAAAGTATTTGGAAATGCTGAAACTGAAGACGGAAAAACGGTGCGGGTTTATGGTGCTTTTCAAGACATTACAGAGCAAAAACTTCAGGATTTTCAATTGCAGACCACTCAGTCTAGATTTCAGGGCATTTTTGATACTTCGCCGTTAGGAATAATTCTGGTTGAACCTGTAACGAATAAGGTTTTTCATGCCAATAAAGCGGCAATCGATCTTTTTGGTTATAACGATTCGTCTTTAGAGGATATCTATAAACTTTCTTTAAAGGACGTAATACATGAAGATGATCTGGAAATGGCGGCCACAAAGAGAAAAAAACTAATAGAAGGCGATTTCGATAGTTATAGGATCGAATGTAGATTTCACAAAAAAGATGGAACGATTATTTGGGTTCAGTCTTTTACTTCCTTGCTTCGAAACGAAGATGGTACTCCAAAATTGATTATTACACAGGTTGAAGATATTACAGCCCGTAGAGCACTAGAAGCCGAATCCTATAAAAATGCGAGTCAGTTTAAAAGCGCTTTCGACTATTCGCCAAACGGAATGGCTCTGGTTTCTCTCAATGGCCAATGGATCAATGTAAACAGAAATCTTAGTAAAATGATTGGTTACACTAATGACGAGCTTTTGCAAATGTCATTTATGGATGTAACTTATTCAGAAGATCTTGATAAAGATCTAAGCCTATTAAATAAACTCCTTGCTGGAGAGATAGATACTTACAGTATGGAGAAGCGATATATCCATAAAGAAGGATATCTTTTATGGGGATTATTAACCGTTTCTCTATTGAAGGACGAGAGTGGTAAACCAATCTATTTCATCTCACAAATAAATGATATTACGGCGGCCAAAGAAGCGCAGGAGAATATAAATAAAGGTTTTAGAGAACTTCAAAATCTAATGGAAGCTACCACGCAGGTTTCTATTATAGAAAGTGATCTAAACGGTGTAATTAAGAAGTTTAATAGGGGTGCTGAAAATTTCTTTGGTTATAAAGCTAAAGATGTAATCGATAAGGAAAAAGTTTTTATTCTTCATGATCAGGAAGAGATAAAGCAAAGAGAAATAGAGCTAAGTGAAAAATACGGTAGAGAAATTAAAGGTTTTGATGTTTTTACAACAGGGCCTAAGGTTAAGGATTATGAATCTTTAGAGTGGACCTATATTCGTAAAAATGGAGAGCGTTTTCCTGTTCAATTGGTTGTAACGGCTATTAAAAATGCCCAAAATGAGATAACAGGTTATGTTGGTGTAGCCACAGATATTTCTCAGTTAAAAGCAATTCAGGAAGAATTAAAACAAAGTGAGCAGCGCTGGCAATTTGCTTTAGAAGGTTCTGGTGATGGTATTTGGGATTGGTTTATCGATACTAATACTCAATTTTTATCCAAGAGAGCTAAAGAAATGCTTGGTTTTGATGAAAGTGATGAGCTTAGCGATGTAGAAGAATGGGATCAACGAATACATCCAAACGATAGAGAAAAATCTGAAAAAGCTTTAGAAGATTATTTCAATGGAAATGTATCTGTATACCATATCGAAAAAAGAATTAAATGTAAAGACGGCGAATATAAATGGATCTTAGATCGAGGAAAGGTAACCGACTGGACCGAAGATAAAAAGCCACTTAGAATGATTGGTACTCAAAGTGATATTACCGATAGAAAAATAGCAGAACGTAAGATCAAACAAAATGAAGCCAGGTTTAGATCTTTATACGAGCTTTCTCCTATTGGGATAGGTTTAATAGATGTAGAGAATGGTACTTTTGTAGAAGCTAATCAATCCCTAATTGCATCTTCTGGTTATACCAAAGAAGAGTTTACCGGAATGTCTTATAGAAAAATTACTCCAAAAGAATTTATCCCACTCGCTCAGGATCGATTTGGGAAAGTAGTTTTAAACGGTAAAGTTGAACCTTTCGAAAAGAATTTCATTAAGAAAGATGGTACAATTTATCCAGCATTGGTAAATGGCGCGAAAATAAAAGATTCTAATGGGCGAGATATTATTTTAGCAACCATTCAGGATATTACCAAAAGAAAAGATATGGAAAATTCGCTGGTAGAAGCCAAGCTAAAAGCTGAGGCCGCGAGTAAATCTAAATCTGAATTTTTGGCGAATATGAGTCACGAAATTAGAACACCGCTTAATGGTGTGATAGGTTTTACAGATCTTTTGATGAAAACCGAATTAAATGCGAGCCAGAAACAATACATGGAAACGGTTTATAATTCGGCCAATACATTATTAGACCTGATAAACGATATTCTTGATTTCTCTAAGATCGAAGCTGGTAAATTAGAACTTAGCGTAGAAAAAGTAAACCTAATTGAGCTTTGTGGTCAAACTGTAGATGTAGTAAAACATAAGGCACATGAAAAAGGCCTTGAAGTTTTATTGAATATTAGCCCAGATGTAGATAGGTATATCTATGGAGATTCTGTTAGGATCCGCCAGATTTTAACCAACCTGTTAGGAAATTCGGTCAAGTTCACCAATCAAGGTGAAATAGAGCTAAGAATCGAAGCAGGGGAGATTAACCAGGAAAATAAAAGAGAATATACATTTATTGTTAGAGACACAGGGATAGGAATAGCACCGCAAAATTTAGAGCGAATATTTAAAGCCTTTGATCAGGAAGATGCCAGTACCACAAGAAAATATGGAGGAACCGGTTTAGGACTTACCATCTCTAATAAGTTACTGTATTTAATGGACAGTAAATTGAATCTTAGTAGCGAGTTAGGTGTTGGCTCTACTTTCTCATTTAAAGTTTGTTTTGAATCTGAAGGAGGAGAGTCTTTCTTAAGTGACAATCTTGGGAAGATTAAAGATGTCTTGGTGATCGATGATAATTACAATAATCAGGTCATCTTAAAGGAAATGTTGGCGATGGAAGATATAAACTGCGATGCAGTTTCTAATGCTATAGAAGCCCTTAATGTCTTAGAGAAGGAAAATAAATATCAGCTGGCCATTGTAGATTACAATATGCCATACATGACGGGGATCGATTTTATAGCCCACCTTAGAAATGATTTAAAAGTAGATGCAGAACAATTACCTTTAATCCTTTTACATAGTTCTGCTGAAGAAGAAAAACTGGGTAAATCCTGCGAAGAACTTAATGTACAGTTTAATATTACCAAGCCAATTAAAATAGATCAATTATTTGGCATGTTAAACCAGATACAGGCTCCATTAAAAAATATTGAAGAACATACTGTAGATGTGGTGACAGAAAAGACTTTTGAAGATAAATTTAGGATCTTAGTGGCAGAAGATAATCCGGTAAATAAATTCTTAGCGAAAACTATTCTTACCAAAGCAGTGCCTAATGCCGAGATTTTTGAAGTTGAAAATGGACTGGATGCGGTTGCGTTTTACAAAGTAAATCCAATAGATATCATTTTCATGGATATTCAGATGCCAATAATGAGTGGTTTTGAGGCTTCAGAAGAGATTAGAAAGTTCGAAGCCGAGCAAAACAATGACAGTCACATACCCATCGTTGCTCTAACGGCCAGAACCATAAAAGGAGAAAAGGACAGGTGTCTTGAAGCAGGTATGGACGATTACATTACAAAGCCTGTAGTTTTTGAAACCATAAAATCTGTAATTGAAGAATTTTTATTGAATAAAAATGACGACCTGGAGAATACTAGCAGTCTCCAGCACTTTGATAAACAAAAACTACTGGAAAAGTTCGATTACGATAAAAATACATACAACCAGTTAATACAGATCGTAAAACAAAGTTTAGACGATTATCCAAAACAATTAAGAAGACAAATAGAGCATCGTGATCTAGAAGGGATAAATAAGCTTGGTCACAAAATAAAAGGCTCTGCGCAGAATTGTTGTTTTTATAAATTGGAGTATCTTGCAGCAAAATTAGAAGAATTTAACCTATTTAAAGAATCTCTATTACTAGATTTAGAAAAAGAGATCGAAGCAGAAATAAATTTATTAAAAGATAGCATATAATAATAGAACTATTTTTTTATAGAAATTTTGCAGGTTATTAGCCCTAAATCGCCTACAAAATGGAAGAGCAGTCAGAAGTATTGGCAAACTTACATGGTATCTTGATCGTGCATAAAGATTACGATCAGATTTCCCAGCTCTCTCTTTATTTAAAAGAGCAGGGATATTATTGTGATCACGCAAAGTCTGGCTTAGAGGCCATTAAAAAGTTCGAAACCGAAGACGGTTTTAAGACATTGATCATTCAGGAAAATAACATTCCTTTAAATGCCTACAAAACGATCGATTACATTAAAACCGAACTTAATAAAAATCCGTATAGTATAGTTTTACAGGAGGAGTCTGAAGGAACAGAGATCGTTGCTTCACAAAAACTGGTTCCCGTAGATCAATTTTATGTATTGGGCGACGACATTAATATCTTACTGCAGCATATTAAAAATCAGGGCGAAGAAGACTTAAATGTAGAACAATCTCCCTACTATTCGATCGATTATTTGAAAGAAATATCAGATAATAATACAGAGTTCATTGAGGAGTCCTTACAACTTTTTTCATTATCTGTTGCAAAAGATATAGGAGAGTTGTATCTTAAGGTTAAAGCTAAGGATTACGAAGAAATTCGTAAGATAGCACACAAAATAAAACCTTCGTTTGCGATGGTAGAAAATTTCAAAGGAGTAGAACTTTGTGACGAAATAACCTATAAAGCAAAAGAAGAGGATTTTAAAAAGCTAATAAAAGAATTATTTACTGAATTTGCAGAAATTCAGAATGCATTAAAGAGAGATTACCCCAATCTAAACCTACAATAATGAAGAAGATTTTAGTTATAGAAGATAACGCAATGGTCATAAAATCTCTTCAATTTAAGCTTACGAAAGATGGCTATAATGTGATTATCGCGCCAGATGGAAGAGAAGCAATGAAGCTTTTAAAAGAAGACGAATATGATCTTATTCTAACAGATCTTAACCTTCCTTTTGTTACAGGGAACGAACTTATTGCGTATGTAAAAGAAAATTTATCTGCGGTTCCCATCATTGTTTTATCGACATCTACACAAGAAAGTATTATAATGGATGCTTTTAATATGGGCGTAGAAGATTTTATAACAAAGCCATTTAGTCCTAATGAATTATCATTAAGAGTGAGAAGACTTCTTTCTTAAATAGTTAAGTTTTAAGGTGTTGTGGTAATTGCTTTATGATTTTAAAGATCATATATGGCAGTTGTTTTTTCCATAGATTTACAGTGGATATTTGGGTATTTTCCCGACGATCTCCCTTTTGTAATAATGGTAAATATTATGATGACGATAATCTTTTTCGTTTTTGCCGTTCTATTTGTTGGCTTTATTATTTTACTTAGACTTTATAAGATATTCAGAAATCGAAAAAAAGAAGAACAGCGTTTACTTCTAGAAGATATTCTAAACAATTTTCTTTTCGACGAGGAGTTTGATAGTGAGAATGAACTCAGGAAATTTCGTAATGAGCATTTAAACACGCCCTTAGAAATTAAGATTACGATCAAAGAGATATTACTTTTCCATAGCAATATTAAAGGAGAGTCGGCTACGCAATTAAGAGATCTTTTTTTACAATGGAATTTAGACGAATTCTGTAAAAAACAACTGGCAGCACGAGCCTGGTATAGTAAGTCTAGAGCATTATTTAGTCTGTCTGAAATGCTTATTCCGGTAGAATTAGAAAAGATACGACCATTGTTAAATCATCGTCAGGATGAGGTTAGACAGCAGGCACAGTTATACTTTATCAAATTAGCCGAAAACGACCCTTTAGAATTTTTGGATCATTTAGATAAGCCTTTAACTTTATGGGAAGAGATCTTTATTGAAGATGCTCTAAAAAATGAATATCATGGGGAAATACCAGATTTCTCTAAATTACTTCAAGCTTCACAAAATAGTGTGGTAGAATTTGGGATAAGAATGATCGCTAAATTTAATCAATTCGAGAATATTTCAGAGCTTTTACCATTATTAGCTCATAACGCAGAAGAAGTTAGATGTGAAGCTGTGCGATCACTGAGTGCTTTAGAACATCAGGAAGTTATAGATACCTTAATTTCTATATTTGGTAAAGAAACAAATCTTGTAAAAAAGACTATATTAGATGCAATAAAGCATTTGGGCAGTTATAATGATTTGATCATGCTTAAAGATAAAATTCAGGATCACGAGTGGGATCTTAAGATCAAATATTACGGCATCGCTCAATATTTTTTACCCGAGCAAAGACAAGAGATCTATAACCAATACGAAAAAGAAAAAGCATTATTGCTGTAAATGGGTATTACCTTCGACGACATTGCAGATATCGCCAGTTGGCTTTTTTTAGTGTACGGTATTCTAATTTGCCTAGGCTATTTATTCTCCGCTATATTTTCGATTTTTGAAATTAGAGATTATAAACGCTCTAATAATTACAGAGATGAAATTGCATTGCTACAAGCTTCAGAACTACCTCCAGTTTCCATATTAGCGCCCGCGTACAATGAAGGACTTAACATTGTTGAAAATGTAAGGTCACTTCTCACCATCAATTACCCAAACTTCGAGATCGTGATCATTAACGATGGGAGTAAGGACGATACAATGCAGCGTCTAATCGATGAATATGATCTTGAAAAACAGGATTATTTATTTCATTACTTTATCAAAACCAAAACAATTCGTGGTGTCTATAAATCTAAGAATACTGCTTTTAAGAATTTGCTGGTTATCGATAAAGAGAACGGCGGAAAAGCAGATGCTTTAAATACCGGGATCAATGTTTGTAGCAATGATATTATTTGTTGTATTGATGTAGATTGTATTCTGGAATACGATGCGATGCTTAAGCTTATAAAACCATTCCTTAATAATAGAAAAAAAGTAATTGCTTCAGGCGGAGTTATACGTGTAGCTAATAGTTGTGTAATCGAAGATGGTAGAATTTTAGAAGTACGTTTACCCGAAAAATTTGTCGCCAGGGTTCAGGTTATCGAATACTTTAGGGCATTTTTAATGGGAAGGATGGCATGGTCTCGTGTCGATGGCTTACTCTTAATATCTGGAGCTTTTGGAATGTTCGATAAACAAATAGCGATAGAAGCCGGTGGTTATAATCATAATACTGTAGGAGAGGATATGGAGCTTTTAGTGCGCATGCGTCGTATGATGCGCGAAAAGAATATCCCTTATAAAGTTGGTTTTGTGCCCGATCCACTATGTTGGACAGAAGTTCCACAAAGTTGGGAGATCTTAAAAAGACAGCGTAATCGTTGGACCAGAGGGACGGCAGAAACTTTGCTTTTGCATAAAAAAATGATCTTTAATCCTAAATACGGTGTATTAGGTTTATTATCTACACCATTTTGGTTGTTTTTTGAGTGGATGGCTCCAATAATAGAATTTTCAGGAACTATATTTTTTATTTTCCTGCTTTGGAATGGCCTCATCAGCTGGAAGTTTTTCTTTACTTTTCTATTCGTGGTTTATGCTTTCGCAGTACTTTTTTCGATCACCGCGTTATTTTTTGAAGAATACAGCTTTCAGCAATATAAAAAGCCGAGGTATATTTTTAAGCTTATTGGAACTGCCTTTTTAGAACCTATCATTTATCATCCTTTCGTTATGTGGGCTGCAGTGCGTGGAAACTGGGATCTTATAATTGGTAAAAAGAGTTGGGGAGAGATGACAAGAACCGGATTGTCTAATTCATCAAAGAAATAAGATTTTTGTCTAAAATTACTTATCGAAATTCGTTAAAATTCGATCTAATTTTTATAAAAAATCAATTAGTGTTTTTCAATTTTAAAAGCCGCTAATCATATCTTCAAGACCTCTTTTATCATCAATTTTGGTCTTTTTCCCTTTGGTAGTAATTAAACCATCTTTTTTAAGATCAGCAATCAATCGAATACAACTTTCGGTTGCTGTTCCTACCACATTTGCAAGATCTTCTCGGCTAAGATTTACCGATAAAAATCCTTCATCATCGGTTCCAAAATTAGTTTCAAGATAAAGTAAAGCTTCAGCAATACGCTGTTTTACGTTGTGCTGAGACATATTCACGATAAAATTATCAGACTCCCTAAGGTCTGAAGCCATGATCTTCAATAAATTCCGAGTAAATTCTGGATTCTCGTTTATCTTATCAATAATCAATTGCTTAGGGATATAACACATCGAAGTGTCGTTAAGCGCCGTGGCACTCAGGTTGGTTTGCTCGTCTGCAACCACAGAACGCTGACCTAAAATTTCACCTTTTTTAGCGATTTTTACGATTTGATGCTTTCCATTTTCACTAAGTTTCGAAAGTTTAGAGGCACCATCACGAACACAAAAAACACCGTTTAATTTCTCACCTTCTTTAAAGATCTGTTCACCTTTTTTAAAATCTTTAGTGATCTTATTATCCGAAATAACTTTTAACTCCTCTTTACTAAAAGCCTTTAATGCATTAAACTGTCTAATGATACAACTTTCGCACCTTGTTTTTTCAGGGGTTTTCATACTAAAGCGTCGGGTATTGGTTACTTTTTTGGTTTTACAAAGGTAAACATTTAAGTCAACTGATATTTATCATATTTTAATTTCTATAAGCAGCGAATATTTGTACTACGGTTAAGTTGTGCAAATTATGAAATTATGTTACCACTGTGGCGAAGCTTGTAAAAGCGACTCTCTTGTTTTTGATGAGAAAGATTTTTGCTGTAATGGATGCAAAACGGTTTACGAAATTTTAAGTAGCAATGATCTTAGTTATTATTACGCTCTTGACGAACGCCCTGGAATCTCTCCTAAAACTCAATTAGGGAAATTCGATTTTCTTAAGAATGACGAGATTGTAGAAAAACTGCTTGAATTTAAAAGTAAGGAAGTTTGTATCGTAAATCTTCTTATTCCAGAAATTCATTGTAGTTCGTGTATTTGGGTGTTAGAAAATCTCTCTAAACTGCACCCGGGAATCAAAAATTCTCAGGTTAATTTTCCTGAAAAAACCTTAAGAGTCCATTTTTCTGCGGAAAAAATTACGTTTTCCCAATTGGTTGAATTGCTCTGCAAACTAGGCTACGAACCCTATATTTCTCTTTCTGATACTGATAAAAAAGAAAAGAACATCGACCGAAGTTTAATCTACAAGCTTGGTGTTGCCGGTTTCGCTTTTGGCAATATCATGTTTTTATCTTTTCCTGAATATTTTGAAGTTAAAGAATTTTGGCTGGATCAGTTTAAATATGTGTTTCGCTGGTTAATGTTCGCGTTTAGTTTACCGGTGGTATTTTATTCGGCCAGCACTTATTTTATTTCAGCATTTAAAGGTTTAAAATCTGGAATTCTAAATATCGATGTGCCTATTGCACTGGGAATTACCGTGCTATTTTTAAGAAGCACTTTTGAAGTTGTTTTTGATCTGGGAACCGGTTTTTTTGATAGTCTTTCTGGTTTGGTATTTTTTTTATTACTAGGAAGATTCTTTCAGCAAAAAACCTATTCTTATTTGTCTTTTGAGCGTGATTATAAATCTTATTTCCCAATTGGGGTTACAAGAATTAATCATCCAAATACCCAAAATCAAAACGAAGAACAGGTAGAAGTTTATAAGCTCAGAAAAGGTGATAAAATTCTTATTCGCAATAATGAACTC
Source organism: Zunongwangia sp. SCSIO 43204 (assembly GCF_019904275.1). Lineage (GTDB taxonomy): Bacteria > Bacteroidota > Bacteroidia > Flavobacteriales > Flavobacteriaceae > Zunongwangia > Zunongwangia mangrovi. Next base: position 3,723,753 of record NZ_CP063204.1, on the reverse strand, counting down.
ATTCCTGTAGATGCAAAATTGCTTGAAGGTGATGCTTTGATCGATTATAGTTTTGTAACAGGAGAAGCGGTGCCGGTTTCTATTAAAAAAGCCGATAAAATCTATGCCGGAGGAAAACAAACAGCAGGATTACTTCAGGTTGAAGTTCTAAAACCTGTAGAACAATCTTATCTCACGCAGTTATGGAATAACGAGGTTTTCGATAAGAATTTTAAAGGAAGCTTTCAGGATCTTACCAATAAAATAAGTGGATATTTTACAAAAGCGATCTTAAGTATATCGATTTTGGCCACAATTGCCTGGTACTTTATCGATCCTTCGATGATGCCACAGGTTTTTACGGCCGTACTAATTATTGCCTGCCCGTGTGCATTGGCTTTGGCTGCGCCGTTTACTTTAGGAAATTTACTCCGAATCTTCGGTCAGCATAAATTCTATCTAAAAGAAGCCAATATCATCGAAAAAATGGCCAATATCGATGCGGTAGTTTTCGATAAAACAGGAACACTTACTTCAACCAAACGAAATATCATCACCTACGAGGGTGATTTGCTTTCCGAAGAAGAAAAATCGCTGCTAAATAGCACTTTAAGAGCTTCTAACCATCCATTAAGTAGATCACTTTATGAGATTTTAGAACAAAATGATATTAAAACGCTCGATTCTTTTACTGAAGAGGTTGGGAAAGGAATGGCAGCTTCTGCAAACCGAAATTCGATAAAAATAGGCGCCTTTAAATATGTTGCTGAAAACAACGAATTACAGCAGGATGTATTAAATCAAACTGCGGTACATATTAGTACCAACAATCATTATAAAGGACGCTATATATTAAAAAATGAATATCGTGAAAATGTCACGCAATTATTTAAAGAATTAGGCCAAAACAAGCAATTATTTGTGCTTTCTGGGGATAACGATGGCGAACGAAAAAGCCTTGAAAAATTATTACCGCTAAGCACCAAAATGAGCTTTAACCAAAAGCCTCAGGATAAGTTACAGTTTATTAAAAAACTTCAGGAAGAAGGAAAATCTGTAATGATGATTGGGGATGGGTTAAACGATGCCGGAGCATTAAAACAGAGTGATGTTGGGGTAGTAATTTCAGAAAACATTAACGTTTTTTCGCCAGCCTGTGATGCCATTTTAGATGCTTCGGTCTTTGGTAAGATTGGTCAGTTTTTTAGCCTCGCCAACAGTGGTCATCGCATTATAAAATTCAGCTTTTTACTATCTCTTTTTTATAATCTAATAGGTCTTGGATTTGCAGTTACCGGGCATCTGTCGCCTATCGTTGCTGCTATTTTAATGCCTTTAAGTTCCATTAGTATTGTGGCGTTTACCACGGTAAGTTCACAGTATTCAGCGAAAAGGATTTTAAAAAAGGATGCTAAAAATATACAATATCAAGCAGAACTTAATTATCAGTAAAACCTGATAAATGTCATTTTTTGCCAGCAAGGCTCATAATATTTTTACAAAAAATTAAGAAATCCCATGAATATCATCTACGTGTTGCTAAGTATTAGTGTGGTCGTAGCGATTGTCTTTTTTATAGCCTTTATCATATCGGTAAAAAGGGGACAGTACGACGACACCTATACCCCATCTGTAAGAATGCTGTTTGAGGATGAAGTCATAGACAGTAAAGAAAATTCTAAAATCACCGATAAATAATTTGTTTATAATCTTATGGAAAAAGAGCAGTTTTATTACGACAACAAGATCGTAAGGAAATTTATCAATGCCACGATTTTTTGGGGTATTGTTGGAATGAGTGTAGGGCTATTGCTCGCTTTTATGTTTTTGTTCCCTAATCTAACAGATGGGATCTCATGGCTTAGTTTTGGCCGTTTACGACCATTACATACCAATGCTGTGATCTTTGCCTTTGTAGGGAACGCAATTTTCGCCGGAGTATACTATTCTACCCAGCGATTATTAAAAGCAAGGATGTGGAGTGATGCGCTTAGTAACTTCAACTTTTGGGGTTGGCAGGCAATCATTGTGGCAGCAGCTTTAACCTTGCCTTTAGGTTACACGACTTCTAAAGAGTATGCCGAGTTAGAATGGCCAATCGATATTGGTATTGCTTTAGTTTGGGTTGCTTTTGGAGCGAACTTAATTGGTACGATCTTTAAACGTAGACAACGCCACTTATATGTTGCGATCTGGTTTTACCTGGCAACATTTGTAACGGTAGCCGTTTTACACATCGTAAACAGTATCGAATTACCGGTAAGTGCTTTAAAAAGTTATTCGGTTTATGCTGGTGTACAGGATGCGCTTGTACAATGGTGGTATGGCCACAATGCGGTTGCATTTTTCCTTACCACTCCGTTTTTAGGATTAATGTATTACTTTGTTCCTAAGGCAGCCAATAGACCGGTTTATTCTTATCGATTATCGATCGTTCACTTTTGGTCTTTAATATTTATTTATATCTGGGCAGGGCCTCACCATTTATTATATTCTGCATTGCCAGATTGGGCACAAAATTTAGGTGTTGCTTTTTCTGTAATGTTAATTGCACCATCCTGGGGTGGGATGATCAATGGATTATTAACCCTTCGTGGAGCATGGGATAAAGTAAGAACAGATCCTGTACTTAAATTTATGGTGGTTGCAATTACCGGTTATGGTATGGCAACTTTCGAAGGGCCAATGCTTTCTCTTAAAAACGTTAATGCTATTGCACACTTTAGTGACTGGGTGATTGCTCACGTTCACGTAGGCGCTTTAGCATGGAATGGCTTTTTAACTTTTGGAATGATCTATTGGTTAGTACCAAAATTATTTAAGACTAAACTTTGGTCTGTAAAATTAGCAAATGCACATTTTTGGATTGGTACTTTAGGTATTGTTATGTACGCTTTACCAATGTATGTGGCTGGTTTTGTACAGGCGTCTATGTGGAAACAATTTAATCCAGATGGAACGCTAACTTACGGTAACTTCTTAGAAACACTTACTGAGATTATCCCAATGTACTGGATGAGAGCGATTGGAGGTAGTTTGTTTATCGTAGGAGCATTTATTGCACTTTACAACGTATACAAAACAGCAAAACAGGGAACTAAAGTTACAGATGAATTAGCTGAAGCTGCTCCACTTGCTAAGATCACTAATAAAAGAACGGCTAAAGAAGGTTACCATACCTGGTTAGAAAGAAGACCGGTAAAACTTACCATTTTCGCTACGATCGCGATCTTGATAGGTGGTATGGTACAAATTATTCCTTCTTTGATGGTAGATGAATATGTTCCGGTAATTTCTAGTGTAAAACCTTATACACCGCTAGAATTAGAAGGTCGAGATCTTTATATCCGCGAAGGTTGTGTAAGCTGCCATTCACAGATGATTCGTCCTTTTAGAAGTGAAGTAGAGCGTTATGGCGAATATTCTAAATCTGGAGAATATGTTTACGATCATCCGTTCTTGTGGGGTAGTAAACGTACCGGCCCCGATCTTTTAAGAGTTGGTGGGAAATATTCAGACAACTGGCATTTAAATCACCTATACGATCCACAAAGTACATCGGCTGGTTCTATCATGCCATCTTATAAATGGTTACTGAACAGAGAGCTTGATAAAACTTCTACTGAAGATAAAATGGAAGCCATGGTAAGTTTAGGTGTTCCTTACACTCAGGCTGAAATCGACAGAGCACAGGATTGGATGACAGAGCAGGGACAACAAATTGAAGAAAACCTGTATAGCGATCCAGATTTTGCGAAAACCTACGAGGCCGATAAAGCTTACGCACAGGAAAACGGAGAGGAATTCGTTGAAATGCGTAACCGTGAAATAGTTGCTCTAATCGCTTATCTGCAACGATTGGGTACAGATATTAAAGTAAAGAATGTCGACGAAGAACAGGAAGCCGATATTCTTGGTGAAACTGAAGATGGCCTTGGGGCGATCAAATAAATATTCAGCTTAAGTTATAACATCAAAAAACTAGATCATGCTAAAATTTATAAAAGGAAATCTAGAGAATATCGATGGGGTAGAGATCTATCCCATGGTATCTCTACTGATATTCTTCATCTTTTTCGTAGCGCTTTTTGCCTGGGTAATTACCGCTAAGAAAGAACATATAAAACAAGTGAGTAACATTCCTTTAGAGGAGGACAATCAGGAATTATTATGAGAAATACGGCATCATTTTTAAGAGTTATCGCAATCACGGTTCTGGCCTTTATTTTTCTTGAATTAACGATAGAATCTTCAGAAGAATGGGCATTTATGGAATACCCGATAATTTGGGCAGTAATAGGTATTCTATTTGTATTTGGTATTGCTATGGAAGTTGTGCTGGCCAGTATCACTTCAGTATTATTTAGAAGTTTAACTCCAGAAGCTCAGGAGCGATACCTTCAACAGCAATCCTTAAGAAAAAAGAACCGCTTTGCTAAACTAAAAGCATTCTGGAAAAGAATGAACGATAGTAAGCCGGTTGAAGAGGAAGATGAGATCATCTTAGATCATAATTACGACGGGATTCGCGAGCTGGATAATAACCTTCCGCCATGGTGGTTGTATGGTTTTTACGCTACAATGGTTTTTGCTGTGGTTTATTTGGTAAGACATCACATTTTTGATGCACCAGATCAAAAAGAAGAATATATCGCAGAAGTGGCTTCAGCTAAAAAAGCGATCGAAGAATATAAGAAAACAGCTAAAGATCTAATAGATGTAAACACGGTTGAACTGCTTACAGGAGAAGAAGATGTAAAAGCAGGACAGGCAATTTTTGCCGGTAATTGTGTGGCATGTCATAAGGAGGATGCCGGTGGTGGTATTGGGCCTAACTTAACCGACGACTACTGGATTCTAGGTGGCGGTATTAAAAATGTTTTCAATACTATTTCTGAAGGAGGGCGTCCTGGAAAAGGAATGGTATCCTGGAAAACAGATTTAAAACCGGGGGAAATCGCCCAGGTAGCCAGCTATGTTTTAAGCCTACACGGTACTACACCGGCAGATCCTAAAGAACCACAAGGCGATCTTTGGATCGACGAAAATGCTCCTGTAGAGGAAGTAGATGTAGAAGTCTCAGCCGATTCAACTTCTGTAGAAGTAATTATGGATGATGAAGCGGTAGAGAAAGAGTTTGAAGAATAAACAAATCCAGAGTCGGCCGTTTTAAGTCGGCTCTGTTTAATTACTCACAATGGTGAGCCTAAGTTATGAGCACGATCCCCGAAAATAACTTTAGAGATTCTATTGGAACAATAGACCAGGAAGGTAAAAGAGCATGGATATTTCCTAAAAAACCTTCCGGTAAATTTTACAAATATCGCAAGCTGGTAAGCTATTTTTTACTTGCGATATTATTTGCTGCTCCATTTTTAAAAATTAATGGCAACCAGTTTTTGCTCTTCAATGTACTGGAACGCCGCTTTAATTTTTTTGGGTATCCTTTCTGGCCGCAGGATTTTTATTTGGTGGTGATCATGATGATTATAGGAGTAGTCTTCGTGATCTTATTTACTGTGGCCTTTGGAAGGATATTTTGTGGTTGGATTTGCCCACAAACCATTTTTATGGAAATGGTTTTCCGAAGAATCGAATATTGGATAGAAGGCGATCGCGGTAAGCAAATACGTTTAGCAAAGCAAGCCTGGAATGCTGAAAAGATTTGGAAAAAAGGCCTAAAATGGACGATTTTCTTTATCATTTCTTTTTTAATCGCAAATATCTTTCTTGCCTATTTAATCGGTAGCGACCAGCTTTTAGAATACATCACTGAAGGTCCTGCAGAAAACCTAAGCACTTTTATTTCATTATTAATATTCACCGGGGTTTTCTACTTCATCTTTACATGGTTTAGAGAGCAGGTTTGCATTATAGCCTGTCCTTATGGTAGGCTTCAGGGTGTTTTATTGGATAATAAATCGATCATTGTAGCTTATGATCATAAACGTGGAGAAAAGGAAAAAGGACGTGCAAAATTCAGAAAAAATGAAGATCGACAGGCTACGGGAAAAGGAGATTGTATCGATTGTTTGCAATGTGTACAGGTTTGTCCTACCGGGATCGATATTCGAAATGGGACGCAGTTAGAATGTGTAAATTGTACAGCCTGTATCGATGCCTGTGATTCGATGATGGATGCCGTTAATCTACCAAAAGGTCTTATTCGATATGCTAGTGAAGAAAATATCGAGAAAAAGGCCAAATTCAAATTTACAGCCAGATTAAAAGGCTATACGGCGGTTTTGATCATTTTAGTAGGTGTTTTAACAGGAATGTTATTTCTACGGAATGATGTTGAAGCCAGGATTCTTCGTTTACCGGGGCAACTTTACGAACACCAGGAAAATAACAGGATCAGCAATGTCTTCACCTTTAAACTGGTCAATAAAACTACCGAAAATATCGAGAATGTTCAGCTTAAATTGATCTCTCATAAAGGCGAGGTGCGATTGGTGAAAAGTGATAGCCTAGTTGTGCCAAAACAGGGATTTGCAGAAGGAACTTTATTTATCGAGGTGCCATCCGCTTCTTTAAAAGGTGAAAAAGAAAAGCTTAAAATAGGTGTATACAGTAATAATAAATTAATAGAAACTACGACAACCAATTTCCTTGGGCCTCGTAGTTATCGATAAAAAAGACAGAATTATGAAATTTAATTGGGGAACCGGACTCGTAATTGGCATGGGATGTTTTATTGGTTTTATCATGTTTTTTGTGATAAAAATGAGTACCGACGAAAAATATGAGCACGATCTTGTAGTTGAAGATTACTACGGAAAAGAGTTGCATTTTCAACAGGAGATCGATGCTGAAAAGAACCTGAATCTTTTTTCTGAAGAGATTACAGGGAATAAAACTAATGAAGGTTATGAGCTTATTTTTCCTGAAACTCAGGGAAAAATTGAAGGTAAAGTAAACCTTTATCGACCTTCTAACAAAAAACTCGATTTTGCATTGCCATTAGAACTTACTGAAGGCAAGATTGTAATTCCTGAAGCACAATTAATCGAAGGGCGTTGGGATATTTCTGTAGAAATGACCTACCAGGGAAAAGAAGTATTATTTAAAAAATCCATTACTTACTAGATATGCTCATCAGCGGTTTGATATTCGGACTTTTAGGTAGTTTTCATTGCATAGGGATGTGTGGTCCCATTGCGTTTTTATTACCTCTAAACAGGGATAAAAAGCCGCTGATGTTTTTTCAGTTATTTCTTTATCATTTTGGGCGAATATTATCCTACGCCGTAATCGGACTGTTATTTGGCTTGCTGGGGAAAGGATTAAATCTTTTTGCGGCACAACAAAAACTATCGATCGCTATAGGAGTTTTGATGATTTTGACGGTAGTTTTTTCCTTCGGAAGTATGAAATTCGATAAAATTGGCACTCCTTTTTTAAGAATTATAAGTCGGTTAAAATCAAAAATTGGAGCCGGTTTAAAGAAGAAATCACCAGATACTTTCCTTTCTATTGGTATGCTGAATGGTTTTTTACCATGCGGACTCGTTTACATGGCAATGCTGGGAGCAATTGCGCAGGCTAATGCCGGTTTTGGAGCTTTATACATGGTATTTTTTGGCTTAGGAACTATCCCGCTTATGACGACAGCAGTATTTTTATCTACCAAACTTTCAAGCGGAGTAAAAACACGGGAAAAAATAAGAAAGCTAATTCCAATATTCGTTGTTTTAACAGGCCTTTTATTTATCCTTCGCGGTGCAGGATTAAATATCCCGTATCTCTCCCCGGCAATGGCAAAAGACAAAGTCGACGCCAAAATCGAATGCCACGAACCCGTACAAATTTCTTTTGATAAGCAGTAGAATTAGATTTTAGAAATTAGATCTCTATGCTTTTAGATATTATAATATAGGCATGTGAAATTATTTTGAATGCTGAATGCTGAATTTGGATTTGAAAAATGTCATTTCGATTTCTATGACAATTCCAATCGGTTTTTATAATTTGTTTGATTTTTAATTGTTGCCATATCTGCCATTTTAGATACTCTGGGTTTGGTTCTTAGGCTGGTGCCGCTCTGTTGCTCAAATGGTACTAAGCCAGCGAAACAGGCTAGCTTTCTAGGATCGGTCAAACGTTGGAAGGCTTCGGTTTTAACGGCGATTATCCAAGCGGTAACATCGTGTATGCCCGGTACGGTCTTGATCCTTTTGAGCTGTTGTTGTAAAATCGGGTTCGATTGATCTCGGCACGGATCAAAGTTTCTATTTCGTGGATGTGCCTATCCAATTCTTTGATAGCCTTTGATTGATCTTGATCAGTTTTCTGGTACTGCTGTTAAAAGTAATATCTTTTAAATCGGCCATTTGCTGTTTGATCCCTTTGCACTGCTTTATTTTTGACTTACGTTGGCTCATCAATATTTTTAAAGATCTGATGGCTTCGCTGCAGGGTTTCCAGCATTCAAAATTCTAATAGTTCCTTTCTATGAATATAGCGATCCTCTTGGCATCTACCTTATCATTTTTACCACGTACCAGACCAATACTTCTTTTAATATGCTTGGGGTCTATTACGTATACGTTAAAATCAAAGTCTTTCATAGTTTGGTAGAGATTATGGTTATAATACCTGTGTTTCTATGGCTATAAATGCGCTGGCATCTAACTTAGCTATGCTTTGCAGTAGCTTTCGAATACTTTTAACTTTGTTACCAATCTTGTGAAAGGTTGCCCCCACTGGGAGATCTAACACAAAAGTCCAAAGTGTTTTTACTGATGTCGATACCTACATAAATACTTTTCATAACTTTGTAAAGCTTTCCAGATAAGAAGGATTTTATCAATAACTCAACTCCTTGATAATGGGCTTGTATCCCGAATTTCTATTAGAGATTGTTGATGAAAGTCTGAACTTAGGTCTGAATCGAACTTTGAACTTTATGTTCTGAGTGAAAATAGTGTACCCAAGTTCCGCTCTCTTTTCTTAGTAATACTGCTCTCAAATAACAATATAAGTCTAAAGGAGCGGAATGTAATGTAGCCGAGAAATCTCTTTTCGTTGATATTTACGATAGCGTTCCAAAAGTTCTCGATACAATCTTGATTTCGCTATCGCTTCATTCTAAAAAAATCAGATCTAACGCTCCAAAATACCAAGCGTCTAGTTTACCAAAATTCTACTCACAAAAAAATCCGACTAAAAACATAGCCGGATCCATTCATTGAAAATCGATATTTTCAATTATAATTTTCTAACCCAAATATTTCTAAATTGAACCTTAGTGCCGTGATCCTGTAACGCGATCACATCTTCTTCGTGCGCTTCTGGATAATTATGCAATCCAATATAAAGCGTTAAGCCCTGTATCGTAGTGTTGTTTTGTACAACAACTCCATTATGAAGCACGGTGATCTTGGCTTTTTGATCTATTTTTCCGTCTTTAAAACGTGGTGCAGTGTAGATCACATCGTAAACATTCCATTTATCAGGCGAGCGCATAGCGTTCACTAAAGGTGGCACATCTTTGTAAATACTTCCTGCCTGCCCGTTGCTGTAAGAACGGTTATTGTATGAATCTAAAATCTGTAATTCGTATCTATTCTGAAGGAACAATCCGCTATTTCCACGGCCCTGCCCAGAGTTTTCAACTTTATCTGGTGCACTCCATTCGATATGGATTTGTGCATCACCAAACTTCATTTTTGTTTGAATACCACCAGACCCCGGTACTACTTGAAAATATCCATCCTTAATATCCCAGGGAGCTGCTTGTGTAGTATCTTTTTGACTTACCCATTGGTCTAAATTCTCACCGTCAAAAAGAACGATCGCATCTGAAGGTGCATCGCCAGGTTTTTCACCCGGAGTGATTTTTTCTACCTGTGGTTCCCAAATTTCAGTCATTTCTGGTTTCATGGGCATTGGAGATTCTTCAGGCGGAGTAGTAGGAGCATCAACTTGAGAAAAACCGATGGCAGAACAACCAATTCCGAATAAAAATAGTGCGGCTATTTTAGATTTTTTCATATTCGTTAAAATAGTGTGTAATTAAATTTTTTCTGAAATATAAAGAATAACAAATAAAAAGCCTTTAAAAATTACGGAATTATAAAGTTTGAGACTAGATCAGTTTTCAGAAATTAAATCGATTTTGGTTGATTTTGAGTGTAATTTTTATTCGATAAATGAAATCAAAGGCATTTTCTACTAGAATATGATTTGGAAATTCTCAATGCATTTTATTTAAAACAATTCCAAATAGACAGGATTTAAGACTGTTTAAAGATTATTTTAGTAATTTTTATGAAAAAATTATGTCATGGCGAAATTCAATCTTAATATTAACGGTGAAGATAAAACCGTAGATGTCGACCCAAGTACCCCACTTTTATGGGTTTTAAGAGATCATTTAAATCTAGTTGGAACAAAATATGGCTGCGGAATTGCCCAATGTGGGGCTTGCACGGTTCATTTTAATGGATCTGCAGTGAGATCCTGCCAGTTACCCGTTTCTTCTCTGGAAGGAAGTAAAATTAAAACTATCGAAGGTTTATCTGAAAACGGAGATCATCCTGTGCAACAGGCGTGGTTAGAAATCGACGTTCCGCAATGTGGTTATTGTCAGGCGGGTCAGATTATGTCTGCTTCAGCATTATTAGAAAGCAATCCAAATCCTTCAGACGAAGAAATAGAGAACGCAATGAATGGTAATATTTGTCGCTGCGGAACCTATAGCCGAATTAAAGCTGCGATAAAAGCTTCAAAATCCCAAGTAGCCTAATTTAACCTCAGAAAAATGACAAAGAAAAGCACAACAGTAAATAGAAGATCTTTTATAAAAAGTGTTGGTATTGCCGGTGGTGGTTTGCTTATTGGTTTTAACTGGCTAGCGTGTAAACGTAGCGAAGAAGTTGCCGTGGCAGACGCCGCTTTAGAAATGCCAGATGAATGGTTTGAACTAAACGGTTACTTAAAAATAGGCGATAATGGAGTAGTAACGATCTATTCTCCAAATCCTGAAATTGGCCAGAATGTAAAAACCTCGATGCCAATGATGGTGGCCGAAGAGCTTGATGTAGACTGGAATAATGTGATCGTAGAACAAGCGCCTTTAAATACTGAATTATATTCAAGACAGCTTGCAGGTGGTAGTCAATCTATTCGCCAGGGCTGGGAACCGCTAAGAAGAGCGGGAGCAACGGCAAGATATATGTTATTAGAAGCTGCTGCAAAACAACTGGACGTACCAGTGGAAGAGCTAAAAGTAGAAGACGGAGTCATTTCACATTCGGGTAGCGATAAAACTATTTCCTACGGAGAGATTGCGAAAGCCGCTGCAGAGATTGAAATTCCAGAAGAAGATAAAGTGGTTCTAAAATCTAAGAACGATTTTAAGATTATTGGTTCTTCAAGAAAAAATGTAGATGCTAAAAAGATCGTTACCGGGCAACCGCTTTTTGGTCTAGATACTTATAAAGAAGGAATGTTAACGGCCATGATCGTTCATCCACCAAAATTTGGAATGGAATTTAAATCAATGGATGCCGAGAAGATCAAAGAAATGCCGGGTATTAAAGACGTTTTTACGATCGATACCTATCCTGAAGATACACAAAAACAGTGGAGTGATGTTTCTGCCTTTAGTAAACTTGTTGTTGTTTTAGGGGAATCCACCTGGCAGGTGATGCAGGCTAAAAAAGCACTAGAGGTAGAATGGGATTTAAATCCAGAACTGACCAAAAAGATCGAAATTCTTGAAAAATCTGCCGGAATGGGTGAGGTGAGTGGTTTAGAAAGTTCAGCAACTCATACTTCTTTGATGGCCGATGTTGGTTCTAAAAAAGCGAAAGCGATACGAAAAGATGGCGATCCAGAAGCTGCTTTTAAAAATGCAGCGAGAGTAATAGAGCGCTCATATACTTGTCCGTTTTTGGCGCACAATTGTATGGAACCTATGAACTTTTTCGCTAATGTCACTGCAGATAAAGCCGAATTACTAGGGCCAATTCAAACTCCGGAATATGCCGAGAAAACGATTCAGTCTCGCTTAGGTTTAGATTTAGAAAATATAGATATCCAAATGACCAGAATGGGCGGTGGTTTTGGACGTCGTTTATACGGAAATTTCCTGGTAGAAGCTGCTGTGATTTCTCAAAAAGCTGGTGCGCCTGTTAAGTTGGTGTATTCTAGAGAAGATGATATGACAGATGGTGTTTATCGCCCGGCATATCACGTAAAATATAGAGCTGCTTTAGATGCTAATAATAATATTACTGCGTTTCATGTAAATGCAGGAGGAATAAAAGAGAGTCCGTTATTTGCCAATCGTTTCCCTGCCGGGGCTATCGATAATTATTTAGCTGAAAGCTGGACGGTAGATAGTAATATTTCTATTGGAGCTTTTAGAGCGCCAAGATCGAATTTTATTGCCGGCGCCGAGCAATCATTTTTAGATGAACTTGCTGAAGAAACCGGCCAGGATCCAATTCAGTTTAGACTAGATCTTTTGAAGAAAGCAAAGGAAAACCCGGTAGGGGAAAATAACGATTATGATGCCGCTCGTTTTGCCGGCGTTTTAGAAATGGTAAGAGATAAATCTGGTTGGAAAAAAGATGATCAAAATCTAAATCGCGGAATCTCGGCTTATTATTGTCACAATTCTTATGTAGCCCAGATCCTCGATCTTCGAGTAAAAAATAACGAGCCAATTATCGATAAAGTGGTTTGCGCGGTAGACTGCGGAATTGTAGTAAATCCAGATGCTGCTAAAAATATGGTTGAAGGTGGAACGATAGACGGTATTGGCCATGCTTTATACAGTAAAATTAGTTTTGAAGACGGGATGCCACAACAAAGCAATTACGATACGTATCGCTTAATTCGGCATAAAGAAGCGCCAAAAAGTATAGAAGTTTATTTTGCTGAAAATGGTATAGATCCTACAGGATTAGGTGAACCACCTTTTCCACCGGTTATTGGTGCTTTAGCCAATGCTTTATATAAAGCAACCGGGAAACGTTTCTATGATCAGCCTTATATTTCAGGACTTCAGGGTGACTTAAAAACATAAAGCTTTATTAAAAGCGCTGATTAGTTTGCTTCTTTTAGAAGCTTCTTTTTACATTTAGCAAAAAAGAACGCTATGAGAAACCGATCAGCGCTTACTATTTTAACTATAGCAGCAAGTTTATGTTTTAGTTGTAACCAAAAAACTTCCAAAGAAAAAGAAAAATCTTCAGCAGCTATAACTAAAACCGAAACTCAAAAAACTACTTCAGATCTTATTTTTGAAAAAGGAAAGAAAACTTCCGCAGAGAAATTTGTCGGGAATGTTTATATGAACCTTTTAGTGCCTGAAGATTCTATTTATACTACAAAATCTGGTTCAGTTACTTTTGAAGCCGGTTCCAGAACCAATTGGCATTATCATCCTAGCGGCCAGATTTTAATGGTTACCAATGGCGTTGGATTTCATCAAATTGAAGGTCAGCCTAAAGAAGTAATTAAGAAAGGCGACGTAGTGAAAGTTCCAAAGAACGTAAAACACTGGCATGGAGCTTCTGTAGAAGAAGATATGACACATGTTTTCGTGATTCCTAATGTTGAAATGGGCGGCTCTAAATGGTTTGATCCTGTGACCGATGAGGAGTTCAAAAACTAGGCCTAATATTTAACAATTTCAGCCTAAGATTTTTTTAAATCAGATTCGATTTTCAACTAATTTCGCCTTTTGTATGAAATTAGAAGAAAAAGTAAGGGCAGTCGAAAGTTTATTCGAAACCCTTTCAGAAGAGCTTGATGTTTTTCAGGCTCAGGCTGGATTTAGCTGTGCAGTAGGATGCGGAAAATGTTGTGAAAAACCAGGAATCCAGGCTTCGCCTTTAGAATTTTTGCCCTGGGCATTTCAGTGTTTTTTATCTGGAAAAGCTGAGGAAACTTTAGCCCAGCTAAATACATCTACTCTAGAAATTTGCCATTTATATAAAACTTTAAGTTTAGAAAGTGGTTTGGGAAGATGTTCGTCTTATCACGAACGTGGATTGGTTTGCAGGCTTTTTGGTTATGCTGCACAGCGAGATAAATTGGGGAAACTTCAGCTGGTTAGTTGTAAAATTTTAAAGGGACAGTCGGTTGCTTTTCAGAAAACATCTGTAGCGATTAATGAAGAGTTGGCGGTACCAGTTTTTAGTGATTACTATTTACAATTGGCACAAATAGATTTTAGTTTAGGAAGAAAAATTATTCCTATTAACAAAGCGATGAAAGTAGCTTTAGAAGAAGTTTTACAATATTATTCGTATCGTCCTTTCCCAATTAACTGGAAAAGAACTGCTTAGATATTTGATCAATATTGATTAATAAACGCATTCATTTTTGAAATTTAAACTTGTGAATATCTAATCTTAGGATTACTTTCTTGGCAAGCTTTAAATTTTATTTTTGCGCTCCTAAAAATTTAAGACATGAGCGTAATTTGGTATGAATGTAAGGTGAAATACAGAAAAACACATGAAACAGGCGAGCAAAAAGTGGTAACAGAAGTGTATCTGCTGGATGCAGTGTCTTATACTGAAGCTGAAACCAGAATTACTGAAGAAATACAGAAGCTTACCAGCGAAGATTTTATGATTAAAAACATTAAGATCGCTAATTTCGCTGAGGTTCACCCTTTTGATAATTCAGATCGTTGGTTTAGATCGAAAGTGTCTCTTATTGCGATGGACGAGGAAAGCGGAAAAGAGAAAAAATCGAATAGCTATATGCTGGTGCAGGCAAACGATGTAAAAGAAGCTTTTGAAAATACTGAAAAAGCGATGGAAGATACCATGGGAGATTACACCATTCCTTCTATCGCAGAATCGCCAATTTTAGACGTATTTCCATATTTTACCGGGGAAGAAGAGCAGCTGGAAAAATACAATATGATGGATGCTGTAGAAACGCTAAGCGAGGAAGCAAGCCAGGAAGAAGAATAAATAATAGTTGCTGAAACTTACGAATTTCAGTTTATAAGAATATCAAAATTTTAAGCCTCTCAGTAAGTTACTGTGAGGCTTTTTTTGTTTCAGCAAAATTGAGAAATAAAATATTTGAACTCTATATATGTTGCAAAACTCTTTATTAAAGAAATTAATAATGCTGCATTTAAGTTTGTATTGTGTTACAATTTTGATAATTTAAGAAAAAAATATAGGCTATTCTTTGTTATAGTGTTAATATTAAAGCGGTTTTCTTAATATAGAATGGATTAAAAAAATGCTAACCACATTTTTGAGTTTTTTATTTTTCCCTTAGAAAGCCAAGCACTAAAAACGTTAGCCAACTCAAAACAAACTTAATTTATGAAAAGAAGAGACTTTGTCCAATTAACCGGAATGGGTTTAGGGGCTATGATGCTTCCTTTTTCTACGATGGGAAGTAATATTGCTGCTGAAGCCCTTTTAGAACCGGGATTAGATGTAGCTGCAAAAAAGATCCTTGCCGATGTAGCCTTAAATACTGCCAGAAATCTGGGTGCAAGTTATGCAGATGCTCGTATTGGCCGATACTTAAATCAATATGTATTTACTCGTGAAGATAAAGTACAAAATGTAGTAAATACCGAATCCTTTGGAATAGGAATTCGTGTAATTGCTGAAGGAACCTGGGGATTTGCTTCAACCAATGACGTGACTGAAGACGGAATCAAGAAAGCGACCAGCCAGGCTGTAGCCATTGCAAAAGCGAATTCTAAAATTCAGAAAGAACCAGTACAATTAGCACCAGTTGAAGCGCACGGCGAAGTAAGCTGGAAAACGCCTATTAAAAAAGATTTTAAAGAAATTCCGGTTTCTCAAAAAGTAGAATTGCTTTTAGATGCGAATTCTGCTGCGATGAATAACGGAGCCAATTTTGTGAATTCCTCATTATTCATGGTGAACGAGCAAAAATATTTTGCTTCTACAGATGGTTCGTATATTGACCAGGATATTCATAGAATCTGGCCAACTTTCGATGTAACGGCTATCGATCGTACGGCAGGAAAGTTTAAATCCAGATCTGCTTTAAGCGCACCAATGGGAATGGGCTACGAATATTTAGACGGTTTAGAAAGTGAAAAATTAGTTGGCCCAGCCGGCTTAAAATTATATAGAAATAGCTACGATATTATAGAGGATGCCACTTTAGCTGCTAAACAAGCTAAGGAAATGCTTACGGCAGAATCTGTTCAGCCAGGAAAATACGATCTTGTTTTAGAGCCTAATCATTTAGGACTTACCATTCACGAATCGGTAGGGCATCCGCTAGAATTAGACCGAGTTCTTGGTTACGAAGCGAACTATGCTGGTACCAGTTTTGCGACTTTAGACAAGTGGAAATCTGGAGACTTTAAATATGGTAGCGATAAAGTAAATATCGTGGCAGATAAAACGCAGCCACATTCCTTAGGAGCTGTTGGTTATGATGATGAAGGTGTAAAAACCAAAAAATGGGATCTTATTAGAAATGGCATTTTAGTGAATTACGAAGCGATAAGAGATCAGGTAAAAATTATCGATCAAAACGAGTCTCATGGTTGTTGTTATGCACAAAGCTGGAATGATGTTCAGTTTCAAAGAATGCCAAATGTTTCTTTAGAACCGGGGAAAGAAAAATACTCGGTAGAAGAAATGATAAAAGATGTAGAAAAAGGGATTTATATCGCGGGTCGTGGTTCGTATTCGATCGATCAACAGCGTTATAACTTCCAGTTTGGAGGTACCGTTTTTTACGAAATTAAGGACGGGAAGATCGTAGGAATGTTAAATGATGTTGCGTACCAGTCGAATACCCAGGAGTTTTGGAACTCTTGCGTAAAGATCTGTGACGAGAGTGATTATCGTTTATTTGGTTCGTTCTTCGATGGAAAAGGTCAGCCACCACAGGTTAGCGCCGTTTCTCATGGAAGTTCTACTTCGCGATTTAAAGATGTAAATGTGATCAATACAGGAAGAAGCATCTAAATTCTCTAACCTAACAAATTAAAAAATGGCAATATATACTGAACAAGAAGCTCGTGAAATTCTTGATAAAGCAATGAGCTTTTCTAAAGCAGATGCTTGTGTAATGTATCTAAGCGGAAGCGAAAGCGGAAATATTCGTTACGCTAGAAATACCGTTTCTACAGCAGGGCATCAATCCAACCAATCTTTACAGGTGGTGGCCAACTACGGAAAGAAATCTGGAACCGCAACAATCGATGAATTTGATGACGATTCTTTGCAAAGTGTTGTAAAACGTGCTGAAGAATTAGCACAGCTTTCTCCAGAGAATCCTGAATTTATGGATCCTTTAGAGCCACAAACCTACGACAAACCCGTAAATTACGTTGAAGCAACAGCGAATATTAAACCAGAATATCGCGCTGAAGTTGCTGCAAGTAGTATTAAACCCGCTTCAGAACAAGATGTGACTGCAGCCGGATTTTTAGATGATGGCGCTTCTTTTAGAGCCATGTTAAATTCTAAAGGATTGTATGCTTACGATAAATCGACTAGTGTAGATTTTACGGTAACCATGCGAACTAATGATGGTACAGGTTCTGGATGGGTAACCAGAGACTATAATGATATTTCGAAGTTCGATCCAGAAGAAGCTTCAGCTATAGCAATAGAAAAAGCAGTACTTTCTAAAAAAGCTAGAGCGATCGAGCCAGGAAGATACACCGTAATTTTAGAACCTGCTGCGGCCGGAGATTTACTAAGAAATATGTATCGTTCACTTGGCGCACGTACTGCAGACGAAGGTCGTAGTTTTATGTCTAAAGAAGGCGGCGGAACTAAGTTTGGGGAAAAAATAGTAGACGAGCGTGTAAATATTTGGAGTGATCCTTTGCATCCAGATGTTCCAACGGCGACGTGGAATGGTGATGGTTTACCGCTTAAAAAAACAACCTGGTTAGAAAATGGGGTTGTTAAAAATCTTGCATACGATAGATATTGGGCGTCAAAAAGTGGCGTAGACCCTGTGCCTTTTCCGCCAAATATGATCATGGAAGGTGGTGATATGTCTCGCGAAGAATTAATTAAAAGCACCAAACGTGGAATCCTAGTGACACGATTCTGGTATATACGATCTGTAGATCCGCAAACCTTGCTGTACACAGGTCTTACGAGAGACGGAACTTTTTATATCGAAAATGGCGAAATTAAATATCCTGTAAAGAATTTCAGGTTTAATGAAAGTCCGATTATCATGCTAAATAACCTGGAAGCTTTGGGCGAACAGGTTAGAGTAAACGGAAGTTTAATTCCGTATATGAAAATTAGAGACTTTACATTTACCAGCCTTTCAGACGCTGTTTAATTAATGCTGAAAATATAAAATCCAAAATCTTGTGAATCCTTCATGAGATTTTGGATTTGATTTGAACCAAAAGAAAATTCATAACCGAAGCCCCTCAATTTGAATAAGAATTTTTTCTTTACCAGATTACAATACGAATCGGGAGATTGGGATGTAGACCAGCGAATGCCTTCCAACCTTTTAAATTCTTTGATCGAATATACCTCGTTGCCCGTAGATACTCAGGAAAACATTATTTCTCTGGGAAGTGATGAAATTTTTAACTGCCCTTTTTGTTATTTATCGGGACACAAATTGGTGCAATTTACCAAAGCCGAAAGCGATAATTTTAAGAAGTATGTTGAAAACGGCGGATTTGTATTTGTAGACGATTGCAATCATGATATCGATGGACTTTTCGCAAAATCCTTTGAGCGGCAAATGGATGAACTTTTTGGGCCTCAGAAATTAAAAAAGATCCCAAATGATCACCAGATCTATTCAAGTTTTTTTGAGTTTGAAGACGGCCCGCCAACTACTTCACAAGAACTAAATGGTTGGGGAGACGATTTGGTTCACGAATATCTTAAAGCCATCGAAGTCAACGGAAAAATTGGAGTTTTGTATTCCAACAAAGATTATGGTTGCGAATGGGATTATGATTTCAGAAATAAAAGATTTTATAGAATAGATAATACTCGCTTTGGTGTAAACATCGTAATGTATGCACTAACCGCATAAGAGTTTTAAAATATGAATACAGAATTATCAAATCTTGAAAAAGAAGTAGACAGCCTAACTACGAAGATCGAACTTCTAAAAAAAGAGATAGGAAAGATCATTATTGGCCAGGAAGAAACGATAGAACAATTATTAATTACGTTTCTGGCTGGCGGTCACGCACTGCTGGAAGGTGTTCCCGGATTGGCAAAAACCTTAATGATTAGAACATTGTCTGATGCGATCGATCTTAAGTTTAGACGAATTCAGTTTACGCCAGATCTTATGCCTTCAGATATTATTGGTACAGAAATCTTAGAAGAAGATCACTCTACCGGTAAAAAGTTTTTTGAGTTCAATAAAGGGCCAATTTTCTCGAATATTATCCTTGCTGACGAAATTAACAGAACGCCACCAAAAACCCAGGCTGCTTTGTTAGAAGCCATGCAGGAGTTTGAAGTGACTTTTTCAGGAAAAACCTACAAGCTGGATAAGCCATTTTTCATTCTGGCTACTCAAAATCCTATAGAGCAGTCGGGAACTTTCCCATTACCAGAAGCACAACAAGACCGTTTTCTGTTATATATAAAAATTGGATATCCAACAGAGCAGGAAGAAGCCAGTATTTTAAAAAGTACGACTAGTTCAGTAAAAACAAAAGTGAATTCGGTTATCAGCGGAGAAGAAATTGTACGCCTACAACAGCTGGTTAGGGAATTGCCAATTAGTGATGATCTAATAAGTTATGTGAGCAAAATCGTTAGGGCAACACGACCTGAAACTTCAACCAACAATTTTGTAAAAGAATGGGTGAGTTGGGGAGCGGGGCCAAGAGCGGGACAGGCCATGATCCTAACAGCAAAAGCCAGAGCCTTATCGCAAAAAAGACTTGCGGTAACCAAAGAAGATATCGATGCGGTGGCTTATCCTGTGTTGCGCCATCGGGTGATCGTGAATTTTAAGGCGGAAGCTGCACGAATAACCTCAGATGAGGTTACTAAAGATCTTTTGAAGAATATCGCTGTTTAGATGAATATGTATCAGGAACTTTTAAAACCAGAGATTGTAAGGGAAGTTTCGGGCTTAAGCCTAATGTCCCGAGTAATTGTTGATGGTTATTTACAGGGACTGAATAAAAGCAGGCATCTTGGCGTGGGGATGGAATTTAGCCAGTATCGTGGTTACGAAGCCGGCGACGATTTGCGCTTGTTAGATTGGAAAATGCTCGCCAGATCTGGACGCTATTATATCAAACAATCTGAAATCGAATCGCAGATCAGCGTAAAATTCATTTTAGATGCTAGTGCTTCGATGGAGCATAGTGAAAATGCTTTTACAAAGATGGATTTTGTAAGAATTTTGGTTGCATCAATATCTTATCTGGCGCATGGCCAGGGCGACGATGTTGGACTTTTTGCTTTAAATCAGCATCAATTGCAGGCGGTTTATCCAAGAGCAGTGAAAAAGGATTTTAACCGATTGTTGCACGAATTGATTTCTATTGAAAATCGAGGAAAATGGCCAGAAAAATCGACTTCTTTTAATCAAATTTATAGTCATAATCGCAAAGAGATCGTCTTTTTTATTACCGATATGCATCAGCATCAATACGAATTGCAGGAATTCGCAAAAGGACTGAAAACAGATCGAAATGAAGTTGCTGTACTTCAAATTATGGGAGCGCAGGAAATGGAATTTCAGTATAATGGAACACTAACTTTCGAGGATATTGAAACTGGCGAAAAAGTAAAAATTTCAGCAAAAGAAGCTAAAGATCAATATTTAAAAGATCTGGAAAAAAATATAAAGGAAAACGAAGATTTTTTCCTGGGAAATGGCATCGATTATCAACTATTCAAAATGAACGAGCCACTGACCGAAACTTTAAAATTATACCTCAAAAAACGAATTAAACTAGCTTAAATGTCTTTCGTAAACCCCACTTATTTATGGAGCCTTTTAGGACTTTTGGTGCCTATCGCTATCCATTTATGGAATAAAAGCGAGGGGAAAACCATAAAAGTGGGAAGCATACGGCTAATTAAAGAAAGCCAGACTTCAAAGAGTAGCAGATTGCAGTTTAACGAGTTTATTTTATTGCTTTTACGGATAATTTTAGTCAGTTTGATCTGTTTTATTTTGGCAGCTCCGGTTTCGATTTCTAAACGATCGAATCTAGAGGTCGCTTATGTGGTAGAACCATCTTTGCTGAAATTGAATAGTATTAGGACTTTAGTAGATTCGATAAATAAGAATAATGAAGTTTATTTATTAGCTAAAGATTTTCCTGTTTATGCTGAAGAAAAAACTGAATTTGATACTGAAAAAAAACAGCTCGAAAATCCCCAATATTGGCAATTAGCGCAGCAATTTTCTAAGCTGCATAGCGATAGTCTTGTGGTTTTTAGTAAAGGAAAAGTAAGCGGAATTAAAGGAAAACGACCTGAAATTTCTCAAAAAGTAAACTGGATTTTAATTGATTCTACTGAAAGTACCAGCGAAATTATTGAAGTTACTACGTTTAAAGATTCTTTGGAGCTTTTACAATTTGATATTGTACAAAATTTGGGACGATTTTCTAAGCAGAGAATAGCTGCAAAAGACATTGATGGATATTCTATTCCTGAAAATGTATTGAGAACCGAATTGGATACGATTCGCGTTCAGTTTTATGATGATTTGAAGATTGAGAATCAGGTTGAATATTTAAAAGCTTCATTTTCAGCTTTAGGGAAATATTTAAAAAGGCCGATTGTTTTTAGCGAATTTGAGCAAGGAAGCTTAAGTGGAAGATCCATTAAAAATCTAGACATTTTAGTTTGGTTAAGCCAAAAGGAAATCCCGGATTCCGATGACAAAATTCTAATTTTTAAACCGAATATTTATGCTGAAAATCTAATCGAAAAAACCGCGAAAGCCGGTGTTTTTCAATTAACGGATACTTTACACCGAAAGAATATTCTAGAAGCTCATCTTGCTGAAGATCTCTTACAACTTATCGATTTACATCCAAAGATCGACTCGAAAATTGCAGAAACTGATACTCGAAATATAGATAAATCTATTTTAGCTCCAGTTTTTAAAGAGGGCAGCAAAAGTAGTTATATGGCAAAATTCGATTGGACGCCCTGGCTTTGGTTCGCTTTTTTAGTGGTTTTTATTATTGAAAGAATCGTTTCAAAACTAAGAGAGCAATGAAACAGGCAGCGAACATTCTTTTTGATTTTAAAAAGCGCTGGCAAATTTATGCCTGGCTAAAGATTTTGGGTTTTGCAATAGCTCCGTTAATTATTTTGTGGGCTTTAGGGGCGAAATTATGGGTTCTAGCACCAGTTTTTTTAGTGCTGTTTATCATTGGAATAGTCATTATTAAACCTTTCAGAATAGGGCTTCAAGAGGTTTTAAGATTTATAGATTCTCGTTTTAGCGATCTAGAACATAGTTCAGGATTACTTTTAAAAAAGGAATCAGAATTATCCAATATTGGCCAATTGCAGCGAGAAAAAATTGCGAAACGACTTCAGGAGAAATCTAAATCATTACAACCACCGGTTTCATTTAGAAGTTTAAGTGTTTTATTGATTTGTTGCCTGGCGATTGGTTTTGGTTTGCGATATTTTGGAATTACGCTTAAAAACATGTCTGATTTTCAACAAAATCGGATGGATGATTCGGTCACTTTTACTTCAGTAGATTCGGTTGCTTCTTCAGGCTATACTCCCGCTGTTGCAAATTATACTTTAGAAATTCGCTATCCAGATTATACAAGAATTGGCAAATTCCGAAGTAAAAAAATGGATGTTGAAGTTTTAGAAAATTCAGCATTAAGCTGGACGGTTGATTTTGATCAGAAAATTGACTCGGTTTTCTTAGAATTTCAGTCAGATTCCTACAAAATGAAGGGTGAAAACGAGCAGTTTAAATTCAGTAGAAAAATTAACGAATCTGGTGTGTATAATTTCAGGTATTTCGATTCGCTGGGGAACGAGTATATTTCAGATCTGCATAGTATTAGTGTTTTTGATGATGAAGATCCGGTGATCGAGATCGAAAATTTAGATCAGTTTAGTTCATTTGAGTTTTCCGAAGAAAAAAGACTTCAATTTGTATCAAAGATTAGCGATGATTTTGGAATAGCTAACGCGTATATCATTGCAACGGTAAGTAAAGGAAGCGGCGAATCTGTAAAATTTAGGGAAGAAAAGATCGAATTTCAGCAAGAAATAAATTCGGGTTCAAAAAGCCTTGATCTCGACCAGCAAATCGATCTGGATCAATTAAAAATGGGACCGGGAGACGAGCTTTATTTCTATGTAGAAGCTTTAGATTTAAAACAGCCTAGGGCAAATGTTTCCAGAAGCGAAACCTATTTTGCGGTGATTAAAGACACGGTGGAAATGGATTATATGGAGGCCGGCGGAATGGGCGTCGATTTGCTGCCAGATTATTTTAGGAGTCAGCGGCAACTCATCATCGATACCGAAAAACTGATCAAAGAACAGCCAGAAATAAGCCGAAAAGAATTTGAAACCAGAAGCAATAATCTTGGGTTCGATCAAAAGTCTTTACGCTTAAAATACGGGCAATTTATGGGAGACGAAGCCGAAGGAAGTCTGGCGGCTGAAAATGCTGAAAGTTTGGATGGAGAAGAAGATTTGCTGGCAGAATATTCGCATCGACATGATAGTGATAGCGAGCATAATTTGGTTGAAGAGCATGAAAATGAAAGCGATGATAAGGAAGACCCATTAGAAAAATATGTTCATAATCATTCAGATCCGGAAGAATCGACTTTGTTTGCAAAATCCTTGAAAAGTCAGCTACGGCAGGCCATAAACGAGATGTGGGATGCCGAATTGCAGTTGCGGGTGTACGAGCCAAAAGCTTCTTTAGAATACCAATACCGGGCTTTAGAATTAATCCAAAATATTAAAAATAGCTCCCGAATTTATGTGCATCGAATTGGGTTTGATCCGCCGCCTTTAAAGGAGGATAAGCGTTTAACCGGCGAATTAAAAGATGTAGAAAGTTATCGAAGATCGCAGGATTTTGAGCAGAAAAATGAATTTGAAGCGATTAGAAATGCCATTGCTGAATTGCAGGAATTGCAGAAAAATATACCTACAACTTTAAGCGAATCGAGTAAAGGAATATTTCAAAAAGCTGGGGAAGAATTGGCAAGGGAAGCCATTGAAAAACCGGGACAATTTTTGGCAACACTAAAAGATGTAAAGACACTGAGCGGGGGTGATCTGGAAGGACTTAATTTGAAAGAAATTCAGCAGGGATTACTCAAGGCTTTGCCAAAACCAGAGGAAAATGTGATACCAACGAAGGCTTACCAAAATCGCCTGGATCAATTAATGCTTGAAGAATTGGAGGTTTATGAATAGTAAAATTACATTTTTAAACGATCAGTTTTTAGGTTTTTACCTTTTGGGGGCAGTGTTACTTTTGGTCGTTTTGATCTATAAAGAATTTAGGAATTCAAGAAAATCGGTGTTTTTCCTGAGAGTTTTTATAGGTATGATCGCAATAGCTTCATTACTTGCCATTGCGTTGAAACCAGCTTATCAAAGTACCAAAAAGCGAAACAAAGCCATAGTAATTACAGAAGGAGCAAAGGAAGCTCAGCTTGACAGCTTGAAAAAAATATATCCTAAAATTACCAAAATCGAATATAGTTCGGGTGATTTTATAAGTCCGGAATTAGAAGCTGCGGGAGAGATTTTTGTTTTGGGTTATGGAATTGAAGACTATGATCTTTTTCAATTTGAAAATAAAAAGGTAAGCTTTTTACCTGCGGAATTACAAGCTGGAATAGATAAAATAACCTATCCAAAGGAATTGATTGAAGGTGAAATGCTGAATATAAAAGCACATTTTTTTAAACCTGAAGATGGCTATAAAGCTTATTTAAAAGATTTTGGAGGAAATAAGCTGGATTCGGTTACACTTACTGAAGCTGACTTTGAATTGAAAGCAAAAACTAAAGTCAAAGGAGAGTTTGTTTACCAGATAGAAGTTCAGGATTCTGTTGGAAATATCTTCGCAAAAGAGCCTTTACCCATAAAAATAAATACAGCCCAAAAATTGCGAATATTAGTATTGAACGATTTCCCAAGTTTTGAAACACGTTATTTAAAGAATTTTTTGGCTGAAGAAGGGCATCAGGTTACGCTAAGAACGCAGTTGACGAGTAATCGATATAAATACGAATATTTAAATACAGAAGAGGCTTCATTTTCAGCAATAACCCAAGAGTTTTTGAATGATTTTGATGTTTTGGTAGTGGATATTTCAAGTTTCAATCAATTTTCAGCGAAAGAAAAGCAGGATTTGGAAATGGTTGTTAAAAGAGATGGCTTGGGAGTTTTTATTCAGCAGACAGAAAATACATTTCAGCAAAAAACATTAGTGGATTTTGATATTCAGCTTGATGGATTACCAAAAATAAAATGGCCGGAAAATCCTGAAGCCGAAATTGCTAAATTTCCTTATGTTTTTCAGGATTCGAATAATACCTATTCTTTGATAGCAAATGAAAAGAATCTGGTTGTTTACAAGTATTTGGGCAGGGGAAAGGTAGGAAGTGGGATGTTGCAGAATACCTATCAGCTAGTGTTAAATGGAAATAATCAGGTTTATAGAGAAATTTGGACTGATGTTTTTTCGAGGCTTGCTAAACCAGCACAAGAAATGCTTCATTGGGAAGTAGAAAATAGTTTTACAAACAAAAATGAGCCTGTGAACCTTGCTATAAAAACAGCTTTAGAATCACCTAAATTAATCGATTCTCTAGAGCATGAAATTCCTTTATTGCAGCATTTAGATTTAGAAGATGATTATTCGGCAGCACTATATCCTAAAGACGAAGGATGGAATCATTTAAAACTAGCAGCCGGGGATAGTATTTTTGATTTTGAATTTTATGTGTTTCAAACAGATAGTTGGAAATCAAAAAGAAGCAGTGATCGACTTAAGAGTAATTGGGCATTTTTTGAAGAAACAACTCAGGATGATCATCAGGAATTCTTGTATAGACCATTAAACCTACTTTGGTTTTACCTAACTTTTCTTATCGCTATGGCCTTTTTATGGCTACATCCTAAACTTTTAAGGAATTAAATTTCAGAAAAAATTAGAGCGATATAATATTTGAACTTTTTTGGAGTTATACTATTATGTTCTTTCCAAAAGCGTCTAGTTATTTTTAACTATATATATAGTTGAATTTAACAGAAAATATTATATTTATTTTACACTAAACCGTAAGTTTGCTATACCTAATCATTATTTCGTTAATTTGTATTAGCCTACAAGATGAAATAATACGGAGAAAGGGAGCAGACGTGCTCCCTTTTTTAGTTTATTGGCACCGCCAAAGCATATAATACCCCGATGCTTGCCTCGAAATTAAAAATTTGTTTCCAACCAATGCCTCGATGGCTTGCCACTAGGTTGTTTACTATATTGCTTCAAAATGATAAATTACTAGTATCCGCCCGTAATTTTTATAAAGCGTAAAATATACCTTCTAAAATTTAGTTTATTTATAAGGAATATATGTAGTTTTGAAATTCGAAATTTTTGTAACTAATGAGTACTATAGAAAAAATAACCTTGATTGTCGCAATTGTGGATGTGCTTGCGGTAGTTATTTTTTATATTCTTTTAAGGAGATCTAAAAACAAGAAATCGTAGATATAGCGTGTAGAAAATAAAAAACCCTGAAACTAATTTCAGGGTTTTTAGGGTTTTGG
This sequence comes from Zunongwangia sp. SCSIO 43204, assembly GCF_019904275.1. Classification (GTDB taxonomy): domain Bacteria; phylum Bacteroidota; class Bacteroidia; order Flavobacteriales; family Flavobacteriaceae; genus Zunongwangia; species Zunongwangia mangrovi. The sequence continues at coordinate 3,697,018 of NZ_CP063204.1, read as the reverse complement.
GAATTCATTCTAGCTAGTTATAACTAATAATGAAACTGACTACTTATAAATAAAAAATAAAAACAAAACTTTAAAATCTCTAGCAGGTTAGTATTGCTTTCTTAGAAGTTCCGAGAGCAGTAGTTATGCGTTTTGTTCTGCTCCCGGATCTTGATCTAACCAATGTAACCTCAACTATAACAATCTTTCTATTTTATAATTTCCTAATTTTTTAATCGCGTAACAATTTTCTTTATCGATGCAGATAAGTTTTCCCATTTGTTTGGCCTTTTCCTTTAAAGAATAAAGCGTGAATGCTGCAGGTATATCGATTTCAGAAATACTATTAATATCTATTTTTAAAATGTCTGTAGCCTTTTCTAAATATGAATTCAATTCGCCTTCAATATCCCTGATCGTATAGGCATTTAAAACACCAGTGAGTTTTATAAACTGATCTTTTTCTTTAGCGACCATTCTTACTTTTGTTTCTTATTGTTGAAATTACAAATCAAAACAGGTTCTAAAGATGTTTTTTATTCAACCGGTCTAATTATTATGATTAGTGGTATTTATTTTTATTTAAGCGGTATTTCTTCTTAAAGTACATCGATTTTATTTAGTACATTTTTCTTGTAACGCCTGCTAATAGGAATGACTTTGGTTCCGATCAAAACACTATTATTCTCGATATCCTTAATTTTATCAATATTAATAATGTAGGAACGGTGTGTTTGTATAAAGCTTTGCGGTGCGAGTTTTTCGCTTAATTTTTTCAGACTACAGTATGTGAAAATTTTCTCTGATTCTAAATGAAGAAATACATAATTGCCACAAGCTTCAACAAAATCGATTTCGCTAGGATTAATTTTTATAAGTCGCTTATCGCTTTGTACATAAAAGGAACTTTGCCCTTTGCGGCTTAGCAAGATTTGTTGCTCGCGTTGGCCAGTAGCTTTATTCACTGCCTTTAAAAATCGATTCTTTTTAAGTGGTTTTAGGAGGTAATCTAAAACATGATCAAAGTCGAAGGCTTCGATCGCATATTCTTTTGCAGAAGACATTAAAATTACCTGTGGAGAATCCTTCATTAAAGAAAGAAGTTCGAACCCGGTAATATCTGGCAACATAATATCGAGAAATATTAAATCGATTTCAGAATTTGATCTAATAAATTTTAGGGCATCCAATGCATTGCAAAAAGTACCTAACAGCTCTAAATTAGTATGCTCCTCAATAAGTATCTTACATAAGGAAACTTGTAATTCTTCGTCATCTACAATTATACATCTCATCATTTTAGAATTTAGTATTCAGGATAACTCCTAAAATGTTAATTTTTTTAACAATATAATTAAAATATTAACGCCGTCGTATGTTAGATTAATTAATTGTGAATAACTTTTAATTGTTTTATATAATATAATCTGAATTTTAATGAGCACTATCTACATTTTTTTAATCTAAAGCATTTTTATTACGAGATCTTTATTTTGGTGAATTAATCTCAAGAAGTTGAAAATGAATATTTAGTGTTCCTATTCTCTAAAATTTAACCTGGTATTAAGTAAAGCTTGTGTTTTCGGAAAGAACTTTCTAAGACGCCTTTATCTAGATTTGTGGTGTAACGATCAAAAAAATCTAACCACCATGAATTCAGTAGCAAATAACGGGAATATTTCCTACAGCGAGACCTTAAAAAAAATAAGGCAAAAGCACCAAATTCGACCAAATGAGAAGCATTCTCTTAAAGAATTAAAGAAAGCAAATATTAGATGTTTAGCTTTTACAACAGACGGTGGATTTTGCGAGAAAGGTAATTTTTATAAGAATCTTGAATCAGGTTTAGGTACTATTAGGATTAAGTACCAGGATCATCAAACCGAAGAAGAAAAGGTGTTGATCTTAAACAAGTACGAAGATGAAGATGACGAGATACCTGTAGATCTTAAGATTAATGCATTGTACCAAAAGATCGAAGATGCGTTTTGCTTTTATTCCCAGGCATTGGACGAGTCGCAACGTTTATATTTTAAGACCATTTTTAAAAATATGTGTTTTCATAATAAAGCCTATATTTCTGGTCTAAAATCTCAGTATAAACTGGCCAATTACAGAAGAAAACAAAACGGATTAAAATGTAAAGAGCTTCGTGCTAAAGGGAGAGATTTTGTTATAAAAAGAAGTTTAGAGTTACAATCTGAGCTTGAATCACTATATAAAGATTTAATTCCAAGTATTGCAAATAAGCAAGATCGTCGCACTGGAATTACTACATTAGACCGGACACTAAGTTGAGAGAATATTTTTGCTAGTTATTACCTTAGCAATTATGAGAAGAAAATCTAAACATTACACCTTAGAATTTAAACAAAAAGCAGTCGAGTTAAGTTATGCTAAAGGCAATGTAAAACAAGTATGTGAAGACTTGGATATATTTCCATCTGTACTTTACCGTTGGCGTAGAGAGTTAAAAGATTACGGTAACAACAGTTTCCCTGGCCGTGGTAATCCTAAAATGACCGATGAAGAAAAAGAGATAGCCCGATTAAAAAAGGCATTAAAAGAAGCCGAGTTAGAACGAGACATCTTAAAAAAGGCCATCAGCATCTTCTCCGCGAGCGACAAGAAAAATACAGGTTTATAAAACAACACCTTATGAGATTTCCTGTCGAGACGATGTGTAAAATATTGAAAGTAAGCAAAAGTGGCTATTACCATTGGTTACAATCGGGACCAAGTAAATTATGGTTAGAAAATCAAAAGGTAACTGGGCTTATTAAATCTATATTTAAAGATAGCTTTCAAAGCTATGGTTCACCTAGAATAAAAACAGAACTAGAGACATTAGGCTATAAAATATCAAAGCCTAGAGTTGCACGTATTATGAGTGCTAATTATTTGTTTGCAAAACGAAAACGTAAGTTTAAAGCAACCACATATAGTCAACATAATTACCCCATAGCTCCTAATTTATTAAACCAAAACTTTGAAGTAAGCCGACAGGATCAAGTTTGGGTAAGCGATATAACCTATATCAAAACCAAACAGGGCTGGTTATACCTTACTGTCATTATTGATTTGTTTAACCGCAAAGTTGTTGGATGGGCTCTAAGCGATAATCTAAGTACAGAAGACACTATTATTAAGGCTTGGCATATGGCTATAAAGAAAACTACTTTAACCCAGTCTTTAATTTTTCATTCCGACCGAGGTATACAATATGCCAGCCATAAGTTTACCTCATTAATTAAAAGTTACAATGGCTTAGTAAACCAATCTATGAGCAGAAAAGGTAATTGCTGGGATAATGCCATTGCTGAATCGTTCTTTAAATCATTAAAGGTAGAATGGGTTTATAGGCACAATTATAAGTTGAGATCTGAAGCGGAGTTATCCATCTTTGGATGGATAGAAACTTGGTATAATAATAGAAGAAGACATTCCTTTTTAGGAAATAGAACTATAAGAGAATTTGAATTAGACATGTATAACCTTAAACTAGCAGCGTAGTCATTCAACTATTTGTCCAGTTTTTTGTTGCAAGTCCACACTTTAGAAAGTCATCTTAAATATATTTTAGAAGATAAAAGATTATTTTCCCGATTAAAACGAGATAATTTTTTGATATAAGTATTTAGAGATTTACACCTTAAATTGTGTAATATCGAATAGAATTATCTTAGATCTGATCGTAAAACTGCGATCAGATTTTTTTATGTCGAATTTTCCTGAATCGTAATTAGCTTCAGTAGTGATAAAAATCTGGATAAGTAAAACTTCAGTCGATTTTATCGAATTTTAAATTTTATTTATTCAGCTAAATAATAATTAACCTGAGAAAACTGTATTTTATGCTACTGAAAATAAGCATGTTGATGCCTTTTGGTAATTTAATATAGAAGTTCTTGTAGGTAATCCAAAGATTCTATAGCTTTGACGCGGCAAATGAAATCTTTGTTTAAATACATATCATTTTTTGTACTTTTCCTAAATGGATACGGCCATCTTCATGCCGATAACCTTCAGGAAAATAATTATTTTGTTGCAGGTGAGATCTCATTTCAGGAGCAGATAGAATCCGACTTTGGTTTTGATTATTTTGAAGATAGTGATGCGTTAATTCACGAAAGATCAAGATCGAATCCCGATAGAAAGTTTTCTGAAACCGAAGAAATCGAAATCGAAGAAGCCGATAGTGACTCAGATTCAGATGCTGGTGCTTCAAAAAAATATGTAGAGGGAAGTGATTATATAACGGCTCTTTTTTACACTGTACTTTCAGCTTATCACGATTACAATCGTAGTGATAACAAACCTTATTTTTCAAAACAAAATCATATTACATCTTACCCTTCTATTTGTGTAAGATATTGCGTATTTAGGATATGATTTTCTAAGTCTGGATAATTTTCTACAATCCGGGCGAAACTTCAATTTTTCAAAATAGTCTATTAAAACTTTTGGCTACAGTTGTGCTTAGCATTGGTTTATAGACTTTCATAAGGTTTACCCTAATTTTTATCACTTTTAAATTTGAAATTATGATGAGTAGAATTCTCATGATTGTTAGCCTGTGTGCTATGTTCTTAGGCATGGGCTGTGAATCCCATAAAGAAAAACAAGAAGAAAAATCCAGGTATTTGGTAACGAGTCCGCTTCGCAAAGATACCTTGGTAACCAATCAATACGTTGCACAAATTCAATCTATACGAAATATAGAAGTGCGTACGCAAGAGAGAGGTTATCTTGAAGACATTTATGTAGATGAAGGTCAGTTTGTAAAAAAAGGGCAATTAATGTTTAAAATTATGCCTAAACTTTACAAAGCTGAATTACAAAGGGCTGAGGCTGAAGCACATTTTGCCCAAATAGAATACGAAAATACCAAACAACTTGCCGATAGTAATGTTGTAGCTCCTAACGAGTTAGCAATGGCTAAAGCAAAATTAGAAAAAGCGAAAGCCGAACAGTCGCTAGCGCAAGTCCATTTAGAATTTACTGAAATTAGAGCTCCTTTCGATGGAATAGTAGATAGACTTCATCTCAAGTTGGGAAGTTTAGTTGAAGAAGGAGAACTACTTACCAGCTTATCAGATAATAGCGATATGTGGGTGTATTACAATGTTCCAGAAGCTGAGTATCTGGATTACCAACAAGCCGTTCACAAAGATGATACGACCAAAGTAGAATTATTAATGGCCAATAACCAGATCTACAAACATGATGGTTATGTTCAAACTATAGAAGGAGAATTTAATAACGAAACCGGTAATATCGCTTTTAGAGCAAGTTTTCCTAATCCAGAAGGATTATTAAGACATGGTGAAACTGGGAGTGTTCTTACCCAGGTTCCTTTTAATAATTCACTATTAATTCCGCAAAAAGCAACTTTCGAGGTCCTTAGTAAACATTACGTATATGTGGTGAACAAAGATCACAAAATCGAGTCTAGAGAAATTAGTCTTGCTGGTGAACTGCCGCATATCTATGCAATTAGCGACGGAATTTCTGAAGATGATACTATTCTTTTAGAAGGACTTCGTAAGGTTAGAGAAGGAGACGAGATCGAGTACGATTTTGAAGAACCGCAAGAGGTTATTAGTCACCTGGAACTTTACGCCGAATAATTTTTCGGGTATCAATATTATACAATTTCAGCATTAATTTTTTTAGCTGAACTATAGGTATACCAATCACTTATGTAAGTGAACTACCTCTGGGCTTATCCCATGAGGCCTTTATTAGAAAATGGATTTAATCTCGATTATCGAGTAAAATTTTAAGAAGACTATGTTTAAACGATTTATACATAGACCCGTATTTGCTATTGTTATTTCGATAATAATTGTGTTTATGGGGTCTTTAGCAATAAAACAACTGCCTATATCGCAGTTTCCCCAAATTGCACCTACCACAGTAAACATCTTTGTGGCCTATCCCGGGGCAAGTGCAGATGTTTTGGTGAAATCTACTCTAATTACATTAGAGAATTCAATAAATGGGGTACAGGGAATGCGCTATCTGGCAACAGATGCCACGAGTGCCGGTGAGGCAACATTACGAGTAATTTTTGAACCAGGTACAGATCCCAACGATGCTGTAGTACGGGTAAAAACGCGGGTAGACCAGGTAATGCCTTTGCTGCCAGAATTGGTGCAAAGGGAGGGGGTAGTGATTACACCTATCCAACCGAGTATGTTGATGTATGTGAACCTCTACTCGAAAAAGGAAAGTATGGATGAAAAATTTCTATACAATTACGCCAATGTAAAAATGATTCCTGAAATAAACAGGATAAAAGGGATCGCAAGATCCACAATTTTAGGTAGCCGTAAATATGCCATGCGTGTTTGGCTAAACCCAGATAGAATGCGTGCCTATAATGTTTCTGTAGATGAAGTGATGGAAGCCATGCAAGAGCAAAGTATTGTTGGTAGGCCGGGACGTTTGGGTAGAAGTTCTGGGATTAAAGCCCAGTCTTTAGAATATGTACTTACCTACAAAGGTAGATATAGTGAACCTGAAGAGTACGAGAATATTATTGTAAGAGCAAATCCAGAAGGACAAAGCTTACGATTAAAAGATATAGGTAGAGTAGAATTAGGAAGTGAGTTTTTTGATATTTATTCTAACCTGGACGGTCACCCATCTGCGGCGATCGTATTAAAACAGAGTTACGGTAGTAACGCCAGTGATGTAATTGATGAAGTTAAGGCTGAATTGGAGAAAATGAAAGAAGATTTTCCTCCGGGTATGGATTATAAGCTTAGCTACGATGTATCACAGTTTTTAGACGCTTCAATAGAGCAGGTTGTTCATACCTTACGTGATGCATTTATCCTGGTAGCGATTGTGGTGTTTATTTTCTTAGGAGACTGGCGTTCTACCTTAATTCCTATTTTGGCCGTTCCGGTTTCATTAGTCGGGGCGTTTTTTGTAATTCAATTCTTCGGAATTTCGATTAACCTGGTAACGCTATTTGCGTTAGTGCTCGCCATTGGTATTGTGGTAGATGATGCGATTGTCGTCGTCGAGGCGGTGCATGCGAAATTCGATGAATATCCGGATATTTCTCCTTATGTAGCCGTAAAGCAGGTTTTGGGAGAAATCGGGGGAGCAATTATCGCAATTACCGCAGTAATGGTTTCAGTATTCCTACCAATTTCATTTATGTCTGGCCCGGTAGGAACATTCTATAGACAGTTCTCTATTACCATGGCCAGTTCGATCGTTATTTCAGCAATTATAGCACTTACACTTACACCAGTATTATGTGCGATGCTGCTTAAAAATCATCATGGGAAAGAGCATAAGCAAAATTTCCTTACTAAAGGTCTGGATAAATTTAATTCAGGATTCGATAAACTTACCGGTAAATATGTAGCGATCTTAAAACGAATGGTAAGCCGTAGATGGTTAACCTTCGGAATTTTAGTTGCTTTTTGTGCCGGTGTATACTTAGAGAGCGAGGTTTTACCGTCTGGTTTTGTGCCAAGTGAAGACCAGGGAACAATCTATGCAATTATTCAAACCCCTCCTGGAGCAACTTTAGAGCGAACTAACGAAGTTTCCAGAAAATTACAAGACATCTGTGAAGAAGTTGAAGGAATCGAATCTGTTGCTTCTTTGGCAGGTTATGAGATTATGACCGAGGGGCGTGGATCTAACGCAGGTACCTGTTTGATCAACCTTAAAAACTGGTCTGATCGTAAACATACAGTTACCGAAATTATGGAAGAGCTGGAGGAAAAATCCAAAGACTTAGGTGCGGTTATAGAATTCTTTGAGCCGCCAGCAATTCCAGGTTTCGGTTCATCAGGTGGTTTTTCTATGCGATTACTTGATGAAAATACTGAAACTGATTATCAGGATTTCGATAAGATCAATCAGGAGTTTATGGAAAACCTAAGAAAGCGTCCAGAGCTAAAAGGACTGTTTACCTTCTTCGCTGCAAACTATCCGCAGTACGAATTGGAATTCAACAGTGAACTAGCAATGCAAAAAGGAGTTTCTATAGGTGATGCTATGGAAAACCTGAATATCTTAATTGGTAGTACTTACGAGCAGGGATTCATTAAATACAACCGTTTCTTTAAGGTGTATGTACAATCAGATCCTCAGTTTAGACGATTGCCTTCAGATATTTTAAATATGTATGTGAAAAACGAGCATGGCGAAATGGTTCCGTATTCAGCATTTATGAAATTGAAAAAAATGCAGGGGCCAAACGAGGTAACTCGTTTCAATATGTATAATTCGGCTGCCATTCGTGGATTACCGGCTGAAGGTTATACCACGGCAGATGCTATTGAGGCGATTAAACAAGTAGCTGAAGATACGCTTCCTAAAAATTATGATATCGCCTGGGAAGGTTTATCCTATGACGAAGCGCAGCGCGGTAACGAGTCTATTTATATTTTCCTTATCGTGTTGGCCTTTGTATACTTTGTACTTGCTGCACAATACGAAAGTTTTATTATTCCATTATCGGTAATATTCTCGCTACCTGTTGGAGTGTTTGGATCTTTTATGTTGCTGAAGTTAATGGGACTTCAAAACGATATTTACGCTCAAATTGGTTTGATCATGCTGGTAGGATTGCTGGGTAAAAATGCCGTGTTAATCGTAGAATTTGCGGTGATGAAACATAGCGAAGGGCTCACGATCCTGGAAGCAGCGATAGAAGGAGCTAAGGTTCGTTTTAGACCAATTTTAATGACGTCTTTCGCGTTTATCGCAGGTTTAATTCCATTGATCGTTGCTACCGGAGCGGGAGCTGTTGGGAATAGAACTTTAGGAGCCTCTGCTCTTGGAGGAATGTTCTTCGGAACCGTATTCGGGGTAATTATTGTACCAGGACTTTACTACATCTTTGGAAGTCTTGCTGAAGGAAAATCATTGATTAAATACGAAGACGAAAATCCATTAACCGAAGATTTTGATTATGATAAATAAATTGAAAAAATATAAACGTTTCTCTTATTTAGGCGTTACGGCAGGAATAATGCTTAGTATAACGTCTTGTGTACCTTCATTATCAGAGAAAACGGCTAGTAAAGAGGTTCCCGGGAATTACCATAATTCCCAGGACTCTCTTGCTACAAAAAGTTTTAATTCGGCCGATACTACGAGCTCAGCTTCGATAGATTGGAAGACATTTTTTGACGATCCTAATTTGGTAGCTTTAATAGACACCGCGCTGGATAATAACCAGGAGTTAAATATTATGCTTCAGGAATTAAAAATTGCACAAAGCGAAGTGCAGGCCAGAAAAGGTGAATATTTACCTTCAATTGGCTTAAAAGCAGGGGCGGGAATCGATAAAGTGGGTAAATATACTCGTGATGGTGCAGTAGAAGAAAATCTGGAAATTAAAGAAGGAAGAGAATTTCCAGATCCGCTTCCAGATTATATGATTGGTCTGAACGCGCAATGGGAAGTAGATATCTGGAACAAACTTCACAACGCTAAAAAGTCTGCCGTGATGCACTATTTATCTAGTGTAGAAGGTAGAAATTTTATGGTCACAAATATTATTGCTGAAATTGCTAATTCTTACTACGAATTATTGGCCTTGGACAATCAGCTTCAAATTGTGAAGAATAATATCGAAATTCAGGAAAGAGCTTATAGAATCGTAAAATTGCAGATGCAGGCCGCTCGTGTTACTCAGCTTGCGGTAAGTAAATTTAATGCTGAAGTCTTGCACACTAAAAGTTTGCAATTTGATATTCAGCAAAGAATTACAGAAACCGAAAATAAGCTGAATTTCCTTGTTGGTCGTTATCCTCAACCAATTGCTCGTAGTACAGAGGCTTTTGCAGATATGTTGCCAAAGCAGATCGATGCAGGATTACCATCGCAATTATTACAAAACAGGCCAGATATTAGACAGGCCGAATTTGAGCTTCAGGCATCAAAATTAGATATTAAAGTTGCAAAAGCCAGATTCTATCCTTCTTTTGGGATTTCAGCAAATATTGGGTATCAGGCTTTTAATCCAGATTACCTGTTAAATACGCCAGAGTCTTTAATTTATTCTGTTGCCGGAGATCTGGTAGCGCCTTTGGTTAACCGAAATGCCATAAAAGCAGCGTATAAAACTGCGAATGCAAAGCAAATTCAGGCGGCTTTCGATTACGAGCAAACGGTTTTAAAGGCCTACATCGAAGTGGCAAATCAATTAGCAAAAATCGATAATCTTAAGAAAAGTTACGATCTAAGAGCAGCTGAAGTTGATGCGCTAACCGAATCGATTAAAATTTCGAATAAATTATTTAGAAATGCCAGAGCTGAATATATGGAAGTGCTAATGACGCAACGCGATGCGCTAGAGTCTAAATTTGATCTTGTAGAAACCAAAATGCAGCAAATGACTGCTGTTGTTAATATGTACCAGGCGCTTGGTGGCGGCTGGATCACAGATTAATATTTGCTTTATTGTTTGTTTATTTAAATTGCCGAAAAAGCTCTCAGTTTTAATGTTTCTGAGAGCTTTTTTTATTTACTCGATAATCGAGATTGAATGAGTCTCACCTCAAAATAGAGACGATTTTCAAAATACACCTTAGGAGATTTGTCCTGATAAAGTTTACGTCTATTTCTCAAATTGCATCCAAAACCTTATCATTTTCTACAGAATTAATGCTGAAAATATCGAATTTTAGTAACTGTTTTTACTCAAGAATGCTTCTATACTTTCAATAATGTTGAATTTAGCTGCAAATCGAGTTTAATGTTAATATTTTCACATTTGTACACGATTACTTCAGCAATTCAGGCTAATCAACACAATTTCTGAAGCTTATTTTTCTTATCAAATCAATGCTTTTGAAATTTGATAAAACGTTTTATCTGATTGTTAAGTCTTATTTATCTCAATGTTTAGTATTCCGTATGTATGTTAATAGGAAAGGGTGATTTTTATAGGCTGTTGTTCGCGATAAGATATCGATTTTGTTTAAAAAACCGACCTCTTTTTGTAAAATCGTCAATTCTAAGAATAATTTAGGAATGAAAATGAAGTAATCTCGAAAACATGATGGGTTTCTCCTCGCTTCCTGCTATTTAAACTAGTCATAAACTTCATTTAAAACAGCTTCAATTCTTTCTTCATTATTTAGCGGCTGTTAACAAAAACCTAAAAATAGTGAAGTAATACTAAAGTAATCTAACTCTAAAAATCAACGAAAAAACCGCAGAAGCTACCAACAACTGCGGCTATTAATTAAGCATTGTGCAACCAATTACTTAAATAAATGTATTTTAAAATTACACATTTAAGATCGAAAAAGGTATTATTTGGACTTTCGATTTTACTTTTTTCTCAGACTGGCCAGGCTGCAGCCAGTAATTTACCAGTAATAAATCCTACAGTTAACGGTAAATCAATACAGCAAACAATTAGTGGTGTAGTAACAGACGATCAGGGAGTACCACTTCCTGGAGCTACCGTAATGGTAAAAGGATCCTCTAATGGAGTAACTACTAATTTTGATGGGCAATATTCTATAGAGGCGCAAGAAGGTGATATTCTTCAGGTGTCTTTTGTAGGCTTTAAAACTTATGAAGTTGAAATAGGAAATCAGGCAAATTTCGACGTACAATTAGAAACAGATAGTGCTTCTTTAGACGAAGTTCTTGTTGTTGGATATGGTACGCAGAAAAAATCAGACTTAACAGGATCTGTAAGTTCTGTTAGTGACGAAGAATTCAATAAAGGGATCAACACAAACCCGGGAAATTTACTACAAGGTAAAGTTTCTGGTTTAAATGTCACCAATGCAAGTGGTGAGCCGGGTGCAGGCCAGGATATCATAATTCGTGGTGTAGGAACGCTACGTTCTGGAACATCTCCATTATATGTGATCGATGGTTTTGTATTAGACAATTCTTCAAACGGAGTTCCAACAAATCCATTAAACTTTATTAATACTGAAGATATTCAGTCTATCAACGTATTAAAAGATGCATCGGCAGCTGCTATTTATGGTTCTCGTGCCGCAAATGGTGTGGTAGTAATTACTACTAAGAAAGGAAAAGCCGGTAGAACGCAAATGAATTTCTCTGCCTCATCTGCAATTTCTACAATGGCTAATAAGATAGATGTTTTCTCTGCAGATGAATTTAGACAGGTAGTAGAACAGGTTGGTGGTAGTCTTAGTGATAATGGCGCCGATACCGATTGGCAGGACGAACTCACGCGTACGGCTATTACCAACGATGTAAATTTCTCGATGAGTGGCGGAACTTCTAAGACTTCTTATTTTGCTTCAGTAGGCGCAAGAGATCAGGAAGGGATTCTTAATAATAGTGATCTTACTCGATATTCAGGAAGAATTAATGTTTCTCAAAAAGGACTTAACGATCGCCTTAAAGTAGATTTAAATTTAACCGCAACAAGAACTGAAAATCAGCGTCCTAATATTGGGACAATGGTGAGTAATATGTTGCAGTTAAATCCTACGCAACCAGCATATACCAATGGAGAACCAACGGTTTTTGGAACCGGGATTAACCCTTTGATCATAGAAAATATCTACGGAGATTTTTCTAATAACAACAGAATGATTGCTAATATCTCGCCATCTTTAGAGATCATCGATGGTCTAACCTACAAATTAAATTTAGGTGTAGATTATTCTAAAACCGATAGAGATGAGCAGTACATCCCGTATTCTGCCGATCCAGATTATGCTGAAGGTTCTATCAATTCAACCTTTACAACAAACAAGAACACGCTTGTAGAAAATACCTTAACCTACGAAAAAGATTTTGGCGATCACGGTTTAAATCTTTTGGCAGGACATTCTTATCAGGAATTTTTTATCCATGCCAAAGGATATTATTTTACCAATTTCCCAGATAACGGAATCGAGCCAAGATATCAGTTAGGTGAAGCAAGAGGAGAGGATAATACGCAATTCTCTAATGCAACAGTTAACGAGTTGCAATCTTTCTTTGGTAGAATTAACTATGATTTTGCAGATAAATATTTAGTGACTGCAACAGTTCGATCTGATGGTTCTACTAAGTTTGGTGAAAACAATCAATATGCTGTTTTTCCATCTTTCGCTTTAGGTTGGAATATTCATAAAGAAGATTTCCTTCAGGAAACTGCATTCAGCAACTTAAAATTAAGAGCCAGTTGGGGTAAATCTGGTAACCAGGAAATTCCATCTAAGCAAACAAGATTAAGTTACGGTGAAAGTTTTGAGGATAATGATATTTATCCAATGAACGGTAACGAAACTACAAGAGAAGATTATCCTTATGGTTTAGTTTTTGCTCGTACTGCAAACCCAGATTTACAATGGGAGGAAACTGCGCAAACGAACATTGGGGTAGATTTTGGATTGTTTAATCAAAAACTTACCGGTACAGTAGATTATTTCTTAAAAGAAACTACAGATGTTCTATTGTATTTTTCTACTCAGGATCCTATTGATGAGGTTGGATACACCTGGCAGAATATTCCTGATATGAAGATTAGAAACTCTGGTTTAGAAGTTTCTTTGGATTACCAGAGTGATCGCTCAAAAGATTTCTCATATAACATAGGTGGTAACTTCTCTTATATCAAAAATGAAATTACAGATTCTCCATTTACGATCGTAACTACAGGAACGGCTCAAGGAGCAGGACAAACTGGAGCAACAATCAATGGATATATGAATAATCAGCCTATTGGTAACTTCTTTGTAAGACAATTTGAAGGTATTGGTGCAGATGGTCTAAACCAATTCACCGATATTAATGGTGATGGACAAATCGATGATAGCGACCGTGTTTCTTCAGGAAGTGCAGTACCAGATTTTATTTATGCGTTCTATACTAAATTCAATTATAAGAACTTTTACCTGGGACTTAATTTTAACGGGGTAAGTGGCAATAAGATCTACAACCATACAAGAATGAGTTTATTTAATATGACTCAGATCTCCAATTCATTAAACACCACAGATCAGGCGATCGAATTTCCTAATGAAGATCCTAGTAACAGTAACACCGTATCTACAAGATATCTTGAAGACGGAAGCTTTTTACGATTAAACAATGCAACCTTAGCTTACGAGCTTGCGCCTAATGCAATTGGTTTAGGAGACTGGTTAAATGGCTTAAGGTTATCGGTTACAGGACAAAATTTATTTGTGATCACAGATTACACTGGTTTTGATCCCGAGTTGAATACTGGGAGCTCTAGCGATTCAAAATCTTATGGTATAGATCGCTTCACTTATCCAAGAGCGAGAACAATTGTTTTTGGTTTAGATGTATCATTCTAATTTTAATAGTAGTAAAGATGAAACATAGAATTCTAACTGTATTTGCCGGGCTAAGTGCATTGGTATTTACAAATTGTACAGATTTAGAAGAAGAAATATTAGACGAATCACTAACCGGATCTGATGGTCTTGTAGAGCCAGTTTCAGGTTCTATGGCTGCGGCTTATGGGATTCTTCCACAAACTTTTAGACACACAAGATATTTTGGTCTACAGGAAATTCCTTCAGACGAAGCAATTCTTCCTCCAAGAACTGGTTTAGGGGGCACGCAATGGGCAGATAACGACACGTACACCACTGCTCATAGACATTTAATGTCTTCAAACAATAGCCTGGTAACAGGAGCGTGGAGCTACCTAACCACTGCGTTATTTAGAACCATCGCTGCGATTGATGTTATCGCTCCACTTGCTGAAAATGGTGATGCTGAAGCGGTTCAGGCTTTAGCTGAAATGAGAGCCTTAAGAGCTTACGAAAATATGTTGTTTTTAGATAGTTGGGGGCTGGCTTTTAGAAAAGAAAGTACTGCTGAAACTTCTGAAATTTTAAGAGGAGAAGAAGCTATTGCTTATATCGAAACCGAATTTTTAGCTGCGCTAGAAAATATTAATAACGATCGTGGACCTGGTAGAATGACTGAAGATGCGATCTACGGATTTTTAGCAAAACTTTACTTAAACGCAGCGGTATATAGAGATCCTTATGGAACTCCTAATTTTACTGATGCCGATATGCAAAGAGTGGTAGAGTATACCGATAATATTATAAATAATGGCGGTTACTCATTATCTTCAGAATACTTTGATCTTTTTAGTGACGAAAATCATGATAATGCAGAGTTAATCTTTGCATTAGATTTACGCGGAGTTTTAAACAACGATCACAACCGTTGGGCGTACTGGTCGATGTCTGGTTCGCTATTCCCAAGACCGGGTGATTTCTATTTAAGTATGGATGGTACAGATGGTCCTGCAATGACTTCAGATTTTTACCAAACCTGGGTTGATGCTTATGGCGAAACAGATCCTGCAGATGCAGATGCGAGATTTTATCAGAAAAATGCTCAGGTTCCGGCAGCGCTTGAAGATATCTCAAACCTTACTCCCTATGTAAATGATACGCTAGGATTACAAAGTGATAGCGACCACTATTTTATCGCAGGTTCAGATTTTGAAATTGACCGCGGAATCATTCGTGGAACCATGTGGGCGCCTAGAAAAGAGAATTATAGATCGGGTAGCTTTATGACAGGTACAGATGCGAACGGAAATTCTGGATACAGAATTTATCCTTTAGCTGAAGCTCGTGAAAATGGTTCAGATCCAGAAGATATCGTTTACTACGTAGATCATACTTTAGACATTAGTTTAGATGGAAGCGCTGGCTATGCCAGTGGTTACAGATTTGCAAAATGGCAATTCAGTAAAACATCAGACGATGGTAACAATTACAGTAGTGTAGATCTAGTATTACTACGTTTAGCCGATGTTTATTTGATGAGAGCTGAGGCTAAGTTAAGAATGGGAGATAATGCAGGCGCGTTACAGGATGTAAATACTGTAAGAACGTCTCGTGATGCAAGACCAGATCAAACTCCGGCTGCTTTGGCATCTATCGATCTTGAAACTTTATACAGAGAATTAGGATTTGAATTTTACTGGGAAATGCATCGCCGTCAGGACCAAATTAGATTTGGAACCTACGAAGATTCATGGACCTCGAAGTCTGATAGTGATCCAAATCACAGACTTTTCCCAATTCCGCAGGAAGCGATCGATGGTGCATCGAACGTAGAAGGTTACCTGGTACAGAATCCTGGATATTAATTTGAATTCAATTGTGTTGTAAGCGGTAGAGGATCTTAAGATCTTCTGCCGCTCTTTTTATAAAATAGGATGACAAATTTTTCGTAGAAACATTTTAAAAGCACAACGCAAAGCATTCCGAAGAAGAAAATACTTCAAAATCAAACAATTAATTCTGAATTTATTCTAATGAAAAATATAAAAAAGATCATCGTTTTTTCAGCAATTTCGATTGCGATGAGCTGCGGAAAAACTTCCGAAGAAAAAGAAAATAATACCACTGGAGTTACCGAGAACCAACCATTAAATATCATCTTTATGGTTGGCGACGGGATGGGAATTCCGCAGGTATCAAGTGCATTTTATTTTGGCGAAAACACCCCTAATTTTAAACAATTTGAAAGTATTGGTCTTAGCCGGACTAGCAGCACCAGCCATTTAATTACAGATTCTGCTGCTGGCGCAACGGCCTTTGCAACGGGCGAAAAAACTTATAAAAGAGCGATTGGTGTTTCTAAAGATTCTGTAGCGCTTCCAACAATTTTAGAGCAGTTAAAAGAGCAAGATTACCAAACCGGGCTAATTAGTTTAACTTCGATCACACATGCTACTCCGGCTGCTTATTATGCTCATGTAGAAGATCGTGATATGCACGAAGATATTGCCAAACAACTGGTAGAAGCTGAGGTTGATTTCTTTGCCGGTGGTGGTAAAAAATACTTCCAGAATCGTGAAGATGGTCTTAATCTATACGATAGTTTGACGGCTAAGAATTATAAGTTAGACACTTTAGAATTAAGTAAACCAGATTATTCACGCCGTAATGCGTATTTACTTTCTGAAGAAGGTTTACCATCTAAAACCGAAGGCCGTGGCGATTTTCTTGGTGATGCCGCTAAAACAGCATTCGATTATTTTGAAGCCAACAAAAAACCATTTTTTGTGATGATCGAAGGTTCATATATCGATTGGGGAGGCCACGCAAAAGACGACGAGATGATGATTCAGGAGGTTTTAGATTTCGATAAAACGATTGGTGTGGTACTCGATTTTGTAAAATCACATCCAAATACGCTTTTGGTGATCACTGCAGATCATGAAACCGGCGGTGTGAGCATTGGTAAATCTTACGACGAGAGTGGAAAAGAAATTCCGCAGCAGGTGCAGGTATATTTTAATACAGATCAGCATAGTACAGAGCTGGTTCCGGTTTTTGCAAAAGGGAAAGGCGAAGAACTGTTTAGAGGAATTTACGAGAATAACGAAATTTATCACAAATTAATGCAGGCCATCAATGAAAACTAATTTCTATAAGTCAATATTAGCTGTTTTAGCGATGGTTTTTTTCTGCGGAAATCTAAGCGCGCAAAGCAATTATAAATTACATTCTCATAACGATTATGCACAGGAATTTCCGTTTTGGAAAGCTTATATTCATGGGGTATCATCGATTGAAGCCGATATTTTTCTGAAAAATGACAAATTATTCGTTACACATGTTGAAAATGAGATAAAAACTGATTTCACACTTGAAAATCTATATTTAAAACCACTTTCTGAAATGGGGAAAGCTGGAAAACTTAGAGAAATTCAGTTATTGATCGATCTAAAATCTGAAGCCAAACCAAGTCTGAAAAAACTGGTTCAAACTTTAAAATCTTATCCAGAATTAACCAATAACAATAAAATTTCTTTCGTGATTTCTGGAAATAGACCAAAACCAGGAGATTATGCAAGCTATCCAGATTTTATCGAATTTGATCATCAGGATGTATCAAATTTAGCCGAAGCAGATTTAAGTAAAATCGCACTTGTTAGTCAAAATTTTAGGGATTATTCGGTTTGGAATGGATTGGGAAGAATTACAGCGCCAGAACTCGAAAAGGTGGAAGCTGTAATCAAAAAAGCGCACGATGCCGGGAAGCCATTTAGGTTTTGGGGAGCGCCAGATACCAAAACAACCTGGAGCCGTTTCGCCGCAATGGGTGTAGATTTTATTAATACCGATAAACCAGCTGAAGCAGCCACTTATTTAGAAACTTTGGATGCTAGAAAATTTGAGCTAAAATCTCCAATCTCGGTGTATAAACCAAAGTTTGATTTCGATAAAAATGAACGTCCAAAAAACATCATTTTAATGATTGGCGATGGAAATGGGCTAAGCCAGATTTCTTCTGCAGCTTTTGCCAATAGAGGAGAATTGACGATTACTCAACTAAAAAATATCGGCTTGGTTAAAACCTCGAGTTTTGACGATTTGGTAACCGATTCTGCAGCCGGAGCAACGGCGATGGCAACGGGTGAAAAGACAAATAATCGTGCGATTGGAACCGATAAAAATGGACAAGATTTAAAGAATCTGACTGAAATTTTTGCTGAAAAAGGTTTCCTTAACGGAATTATTACGACCGATTTTGTGACCGGTGCAACGCCATCTTCCTTTTTTGCGAATGTGGTAGAACGCGACGATAGTGAAGCGATTTTAGAGGATTTGAATAAAAGTAAAGTCGATTTTTTTCTATCGGCCGGAGCTTCAGATTATGCGAAAATCGAGCAGAATTTTGTTCAAAAAGATATTTCAGAATTTAATGATTTTGAAAAACGGACAGCCATTTTTCTTTCTGAAAGCGGATTGGCAGATGCATCGTTGCGTGGAGATCAATTTCCAGAGCATGTAAAAAAAGTACTTCAGAATTTAGAAAATCAGGATAAACCATATTTTTTAATGATCGAAGCAGCGAAAATCGATAAAAACGGGCATACTAATAACGCAAGCGGAATTGTTGAAGAAATGCTGGATTTTGATAAAACCATCGCTGAAGTTTTAAAAGTAGCCGATCAAAATAAAAATACGCTGGTAGTTATCACCGCAGATCACGAAACTTCAGGGTTTGCGATTATGCAGGGCGATCTTGAAAAAGGACAAATAGAAGGCGGATTTTTAACGCACGATCATACCGGGACAATGATTCCGTTATTTTCCTACGGTCCAGGATCTGAATTATTCAACGGGGTTTACGAAAATACAGAAGTTTTTAATCGAATTTTAAAAGCGCTAGAGTAGGCTGTTAGATTTTAGATCACTTTGCTTTTAGAAGTTAGACTAGAAATGTTGAATTTTGAATGCTGAATTTTGAATTAAAAAAGAGTGTCAGTTCGAGTGATTTTGATGTAGCGTTAGCGGAATTAAAATTGTATCGAGAACTTTTGATTTTCAGATTATTGATTAGAATTGAAAAAGACTTCTCGATACAACAAATTTCTCCGTTTCATTCCAAAATTTGCCACTCGAAGTGACAAAAACTGGTAATTGAGAAATGCCAATCCAAATAGATTTCTCGACTACATTTCATTTCGCTCGAAATGACAATTTAGAAAAGAAAACTGATAATTGATTACTGTTAATTGCTAATTGAAATAATCTCCCCGGTTTCAAGATTGATCTTAAAATGATTGGCTGGTAATCCATTTAAAAACTTATCGAAAATGCTTAAAAACTGACTTAGTTTTTGGGCATTTTTGTTTTCACTTTTTGAGAGATGATTTGTTTTTGTGGCTTCAATGATCAATTTATACTCTTTTAATCGTCTTGAAGGAATATCAGCAAAAGCAAGTTTATCGGCATTTCTAATTTTGTAGAAATCCAGGATCATTTCTTTACCTGTCCAATCTGAAAACTCTGTTTTATTTTGTCGATTTTTAGCCACAGTTTTATATAGATCGTTAGCGCTAAGATTCGATAAAAAATCGTAGAAATTGACATTCCAATCATTCGGGATAAATCGGAGATTTACCAGGTTTTCAAGATGATATTCGGTAAAGTCGTGATAATTTTTACTGTTTAGAATATCGATATTCCAGGCTTTTTGATTCGATTTTGTAAGATAATCGTGCTCCATTTTATAAAGCGGAAATAATTCATCGAATCTCGGTACTTCATCAATCGCCACGGTTTCAACTTCAGCGGAATTTTCATTCAATTTCAGAATTTTATAACCAGGAATGTAAGCGGCCAAAGAGGGCGTTTGTATATTTACGAGGAAATCTCCATTTCCGTAGTCACGTTTTCCGGTGTCATTAATATGCATGTGACCGGCAAAATGTAGTTTCACTCCGACTTCAGCTAAAGTTTTGGCGATACGTTCTTCTGGAACACGTTCTAGCTGCCATTTATTTTTTCCGAGGAAATCTTCTAATTCGGGAGAGGCATCTTCATTAAAATCTACTGCAGGATAATGACTAAAAGCGACCAGCTGCTTATGTTGATCTTGTGCATTTTGTGCTACTTTTTTTATCCAATCGAACAAATGTTTTTTATGATCTATTGTTTGATTGTAGCCAATACTTGCACTGCTAAAACCTCCATTATCTCTAGGTAAATAAGAATTTCCATCGATCGCTAAAAGCCATAATCCTTCGACGGGTTCGACTAAATAGGAAGCATCGGGAATTTTTATACTATTATTTATAGCGTAAAGCCGGTTGGATAATTTAGCTTCTTTTTCAGCTTTTTTAAAAGTGTAATCAGAGTAATTATAGGTTGAAAATGGCGATTCCCAGTATATATTTTTCTGCTTCGGAAAGAACCCAAAATCGGCTAAATTATTCAGTATAAAATCATAGCCTGCTTTTTCTAATTTTGGTTCGGTTAAAACTTCATTTTGTTTTTCAGAAGATAAAAAAGAGACATCACTAAAAATAGCCTGCTCTTTGCCGTTTTCGCCTAAAAAATCACGTTTACCACCAGGCGTGTTAAAAGGAGCAACGGGATCATGATTTCCGGTGGTGATAAAGAATGAGATTTCGTATTCCTGCTCGTATTTTTTTAGAATTTTAGCCAGTCCTTCGATATTTAGAGGTTGGCCATCATCGGTATAATCGCCGGGAAAACCAACCAGTTTAATTCCGCGGTTGGCAATATCATCCAATACCGCTTTCAGCACGTAATAGTTTTCATTAAATAATCGGGTAGAATGCAATTGGGCATTCATGCTTCTTATCTTAGTTTTTTTGTCTTGGCCGTGAACTGGTAAGCCTTCAAAATTCGCGTAATCGGCATAAATATCCAGTAAATGAATATCTGCAACAAAGGCAATTTGAGTATTTTCCTGAGCATTTAAAAGGTTGCACATCAAAATAAATAGTAGCGAAATTCGCTTCATTTTTGTTGAATTTTAATGCGAGTATACAACCAAAAACCGAACTAAATATTACCTACAGGTTAATTTGAACCGGGATTAATAAACTTCAGCATTTTCCTCGATCAGACTTTCATAAAACTGAATATATTCTTCAATCATATTATCGATATTGCAGTTTTCTTCAGCATATTTTCTACAGGCCTTTCGATCGAATTTGTCTATGTTTTTAAGAGCCTCGGCCATTGCGTTGGTGTCTATGGGTTCGCAAATTTGCCCAACTTCTTCGGTTATTATTTCTGAAGCCACTCCTTTATCCCAGCTTAAAACCGGAGTTCCTGAAGCCAGACTTTCTGAAATTGCCAAAGCAGAAGGTTCGTCCCAAACACTGGTAAATAATAGTGCAGAAGCATTTCTTAATAATCGATTAATTTGTGAGCGATCTTGTTCGCCAACATAAGATACTAATGGATTTTTAAGTAACGGCGCGACAAAACGCTCAAAATACTCACTATTCTTACCACGACCGGCTAAAATGATAGGTTTGTTAGCTTTTATAGCAACTTCTATAGCCAGATGTGGCGCTTTTTCTTTACATATTGAGCCAAACCACATGCAATATTCGTTATTGGTTTCAAAGTTTGGTTTCCAGTCGTTGAGATCGATCGCATTTCGAATCACTTTAGGGAAATTTAAAAACTTAGAATATTGTTCACGTAAAGACTCACTTACGACTATAAATTCCTGGTGAGATTCGTCCTTAATATAATCTAGCGCAAATCTTATTTCAGGAAAAGCCATCGTATGTAGTGTGGTTACAAACCGAGTTTTAAGTCTATTTCCTAAAATGATTGGTAGGTAATTTAAAGAATGATTGTGTACTATATCGTATTCGTTACGCTCCAGATCCTGAAAAATTTCAGCATAAATAATAGCATTTTTGATCTCTATAGGATTGTAATTCTCTGAATGTATGCAGGAAAAGGGGCTACCCTCTGCAAAATGATCGTCTAAAGCATGAAGGTTTTGGCATTCAGATCCAGATTTTGCGTACACATCTACCTGAATTCCTTTTTCAGATAACTTTTGTACGATCTTATGGGTAACCATGGCAAGACCGCCACCGTATGGTTTTTTTAGTGCATGGCGATGATCGGCGATAATTGCGATTTTCATAATTGGTAGGTTTAGGTTAAGTCGTAAAACTGTCGATTTATCGATAGTTTTTGGTCAATGATCAAGAAAAATGATCAACCTGTCGAAAGCTCAAAAATTTGATTTCTTAAGTTAATTAATTTTCGCGAAACTTTTCACTCTAATTTGATAAATTTAAAAGTGAAAATGTGCTGTATCGATAAGACTATGATCTCAATTAAATTTTTTAATAAAAGTTTAACCAATTTTTTTCTCTGAATGCATTAATTTTTTAGAGTAATTCGAAAAATTTAGTGTTTTTAGTATGTTTTAAAAATCAAGCATAGCAATGAATACGTATCATTTAAGGTTGAATGATGTCGAAGATTTCGTGCCGCAGCTTGCTGAGAAGCTGGGGATAGGATTTAAGAGTAATTTAGGAGAGTTTACAGTAAATATTCCTTTAGATCTAGGAAGTGGTAAAGTAAGCTGTATAAATTTTCCGAATGGAATAGGTTTATATAGTTTTAATTTAAAATTTGATGAAGATACCTGTCTTCGAATTTATCATCCAAGCGTAAACCCAATACGTTTTATCTATTGTGTAGAAGGAGCGTTAAACGCTTACTTTAAAGATGAAAAAGGCTGTGAACTTAAAAATCACCAGCATTTAATTGCGGCAACTTTGGCTAATGGCACGCAATGTTTTCAGTTTAATGCCGGGGAAAGAGTTAGGATTTGTTATCTTGAAATAGATCGTAAAAAATTTCAGAACTATCTTTCTTTTGATCTCAAAGAGATCGAAGAACATTATTTTAGACTCTTTGGGGATATAAATGCTGAAAATGAAATCTTCCAAACCGGTAGTTATGGTTTAAGAACTATGGACACGATTCGAGAGATCGAAGATTGTGGCGAAGAAGGTTTTCCACGTATAAATTTTTTGGGCGGTAAGGCTTTAGAGGTGCTTTCTCATATGTTGCTTCAGTTTAGAGAAGGTTCAGAAATGCATGAACCACGTATTAAAAAGCGTGATCTACGAGCATTTGAAAGAGCTGTGACTCATATTAACGAGAATATTTCTAATACAGGAACGGTACAGCAACTTGCCAAAATAAGCGGGATTAATGTGAATAAACTTCAGGATGGTTTTCAGGAAGTTTATGGAAAAACCGTAAATAATTATATTCGCGACGTACGTTTAACGCGTGCAATGAACATGCTTTTAAGCGGCGAAAAAGGAGTAGGAGAAGTAGTTTACGAACTAGGCTTATCAAGCAGAAGTTATTTTTCGAAGATATTTAAACGGCGCTATGGTGTACTGCCAAAAGATGTTTTAAACAATAAGAATTTATCTGAAGCTTCAGAATAGCTAAAAATTTTTATCTAATATCTATTTGAAATTCTTCTTTGTAAATTGGTCATAAAATTCTGAATCTATGGAAAAGCAGATTTTGGTGCCTACCAATTTTTCAAAACACGCATGGAATGCTTTAGTATTTGGTTTAAAACTTTACAAAAGCATTCCTTGTAATTTTATTTTGCTGAATGTTTACGATGAGGGTCGTGGAATTAGCGATCGTATTCCAGGGATTAAAAATGAAGAAGATGTTGACGCAAAAGAAACGTCTAAGAATGGCCTGGAAAGAATGCTGCAGGGATTAAGTTTTAGAAAAGAGAACCAGAATCACAAATTTGAGACATTGTCTTTAGAAGGAGATCTTGAAGATGTGGTGCAGGAGATTGTAAATACCAGATCTATAGATCTTGTTCTTTTAGGAGTTGAAGGTGCTAACGTAAATATTCATAGCTCATACAAGTCTAAATTATCGAAACTGGCCGATTCTTTACAAAATTGTGCTATGCTTTTTATTCCTGAAGATTTTGAACTTACCGAGCAATCCGTAAATGAAATTGTATTTCCTACAACACTTAGATTTCCGTTTCAGGAAAAAGAACTGGTGCCCTTAAAAGATTTGGCTTCAAATTCTGCTTCGCCAATTCGTATTCTTTACATCGATAGTGGTAGCAAAGGATTAAGCGAGGAGCAGCAAAACCTTCAACAAGACTTAAAAGAACTCTTTTCAGCAATAAAAAATACCTTCCACAGGCTTACTAAAACAACGGCCTCTACCGGGATTCATTTATTTATTGAGAGCAGGCAAAGCACCATGTTAGCCTTGTATAAAAGAAAGAAGGGATTTTTCTCTAAACTGTTTTTACAGTCCAAAAGTGATGATATCGAATTCGATCCAGCTGTTCCTGTTCTATTATTAAAAGAACTTGATTAACTACCAGGTTCGTAAAGTATATCCCGCATCCCAAAAGTGGTATTCTAAATGTGAGGCGCTAATAAATGCTTCAGTCATTTTTGTGCGGACTTGCGGTGTTGTTTTAGCCGCATGCTCGTCACAAATTGCAATAGCTTTTTCTACTGCTTCACCAAATTCTTCGCCGGCGTAAGTATCTATCCATGCCTGATAAGGATTTTCTCCAGATTGCTGATTCTCGTAAATATAATCACCAACTTCTTTATAGATCCAAAAACATGGCAGCACTGCAGCCATAGCCACTTCAAGATTCTCTAAAGCAGCCGTACTTTTTAGAAAATTGATGTAATGGTGGCAGGCCGGTTGAATGATCGCTTTTTCTGAAACCCCAAATTCTTTAAAATAAGATTCATGCAAAGCATTTTCTACAATAATTGCATTTTCTGCGAATTGAAGAAAGGCTAATGTATTTGCGGTATCATAAGCTCTGGCGGCGATTAACGCAAGGGCTCTTCCAAAATTTTCAAGATAAGCCGAATCCTGACTCATATAAAACTGAAATTTCTCTAATGGCAAACTACCATCCATCAATTCAGTAATAAAAGGCATTTTTATGATTCGGTCGTAAATTGGGCTTATCGTTTGCCAGGTTTCTTTACTCCAGCTCATTTTTTATTAATTTTTGTGGGTTAAAAAAGTGATTTAAAGGACCATTTCCTTCTCCTGTTTTTACGTCTTTTCCGTAGTTAATGGCGTTGTGCGCAAAATCCTGTCCCAATTTTACGGCTTCCAGCAGGTTTTCTCCTCTCGCTAAATAAGAAGCAATAGCAGAAGATAAAGTACAACCAGAGCCATGTGTATTATTAGTGCTGAATTTCTCAAATTCATAAGAATGAACCTGCCCATCTTCAGTAAAATAAAGTGAGGTGATTTTATCGGTTTTTAGGTGTCCGCCTTTCATTAAAACAGATTTGCAGCCAAGATTCATTATTTTTTCGCCTGCTTTTTTCATATCGTCCAAACTTTCCACTTTCATTTTGGCAAGAACAGCGGCCTCATCCATATTTGGTGTGATCACATCTGCTAACGGAAATAACTTTTCGACAATCGTTTTTATAGTTTCGTCTTCGATTAATTTATGTCCGCTGGTGGCGACCATTACGGGATCAAAAACTAATGGCGTTTTTGGATATTTTTGTAGTCCTCTAACTATCGTTTCTACCAATTCTGGAGTGTGAACCATTCCGATTTTCACCGCATCAGGAAAAATATCCTCAAAAATGCTATCAATTTGTTCTGAAACTGCCTGGTAGGGGATAGGAAAGATGTTTTTTACACCTGTGGTATTTTGCACGGGAAGCGCCGTTAAAACTGAAGTTGCGTAACAACCTAAAGCAGAAAAAGTTTTAATATCTGCCTGAATTCCTGCGCCGCCGCTGCCATCAAATCCTGCGATGGTTAGTGCGGAAGGATATTTATAAGTTTTCATGTTGATTTTGCTGAATTTGAGATTTAATTTTTTCCGCTGCTTTTTTAGGATCTTCTGAAGCACAAATCGCTGAAACTACCGCAATACAATCGGCTCCCGCTTTTATAACTCTCGAGGCATTCTCGGCATCCATTCGCCCAATCGCCACAAGTGGTTTTGGGGTTAAAGCACGTATTTTTTTGATGCCTTTGATTCCCCATTCGGTTACCGTATCTGTTTTGGTTGCGGTGCTGTAAATTGGGCTAATTCCCAAATGATTAGCGACTTTAGTTTGATCGTTTTCCAGCTGTTCCAGGTATTCTATGGAGTAGCCAATAGCCTTATTTTTATCCCATTTTTGCTGAATTTCAGTCGGAGGTATATCATTATTTCCCACATGAATTCCGAAGGAGTTTACCGCTTTAGCCACGTCAAGATTATCATTGATGATAAGCGGAATTCGATATTTATCGGTTATCTTTTTAAGTGTTTCCGCTTTTTTTATAAATGTTGAAGTATCTAAATTTTTCTCTCGAAGTTGAATAATATCTACGCCACCTTCAATAGCCATTTCAGCAACCTGAAGTAATGGGAAATGCACACAACTTTCTTCAGAAATGACCAGATACAACTGGTAAGGAAAATCGGGATGCATTATTGGCTAATTTTAAGATGAGAAAGAAATTCCTCTTCGCTAATATTGTATAATTTATCGAGTAAATTTAATTGAAGACTACCCGGCCCGGCAGAATTCTTTGCGGCAATCTGGCCACAAACGCCCATTAGCGCCATTGCTGCAGCAGTAGCTTCAAATTTGTTTTCTATGATAGCAGCAAAAGCAGCCGTAATAGCAGAAGCAGAGCATCCAAGACCGGTAACTTTTGCCATTAGCGTATCACCATTTTTTAGCGAAAGCTTTTGATCTTTATCAACAATTATATCGGTCTCTCCAGAAATACAAACTGTTGCGTTAAACTCTTTATTTAAAGATTTGGCCGCTTCGATAGCTTCGGTACTTTCAGCAGTGCTATCTACACCTTTCGTTGGAAGATTGGACGCTTTTGCCAAGGCCATAATTTCTGAAGCATTTGCTCTTATGATTGTTGGTCTCAACTCTAAAAGTTCAGCAATAATTTCATTACGATAAGGCGTTGCTCCGGCACCAACAGGATCTAGAAGCCAGGGTTTTCCAAGTTCGTTTGCTTTCTTTGCGGCTTTAATCATGCTAATGCTCCAGTATTCATCTAAGGTTCCAATATTAATGACTAGTGCCTGGCAGATTTTAACCATGTCTTCAACTTCAGATTGTGCATGAGACATTATAGGTGAAGCGCCCGCCGCCAGTAAGGCATTTGCGGTATTATTCATCACCACATAGTTGGTGATATTGTGAATTAATGGCACCGATTTTTTTACTTTCTGGATATGTTGCCAAAGGATATTTTTCATAATTAGGTCAGTTTTTGGCTTTAGGGGAAACTGCTTAGAAAAATAAAGGCAAGTGCACGAATTTAAACTATGCAAACTTTTTCCTACGACGGTTTAAACCGCATCAGGTTCAAAGGGACTCTCTCAATTCTTCTTTCAGAATACCCCTAAAGCGAGATAAATGTAATGTAAATTTTAAGGCTGCTAAAATTTTTTGCCGATGTTAAATAATTAAGTCTGCATTTTTTTACGAATGATTCTCTTTGAAACATTAATTATTGTATATTTAGCAAAATTATATCTAAATATTAAGAATATTGGAGTGTTAGTTGTGTATTGTTTGCATACTGTTAAAATAATCTCCAATAGAATTACAAAAGAAATGACAGGTTTAAAGAATTTAAGTAAAGCAGGAGCATTTTTTCTAATGCTTACATCATTTTCAATGTTTGGCCAACGCCAGTACGGAGCGGCAACTTTATATACGGTAAGAGATGAAATGGCCGCAGCACCAGAAGAAACTATAGATGAAGTTTCAGAAATTGGTTATTTATATATTGAAGCTGCTGGTTATAGCGATGGAAAATTCTACGGAATGGAGCCTAAGAAATTTAAAAAATTACTGGCTAAATATCATACAAAACCATTAAGTACACACCAGGGTGGCGTAACAATGGAAAACGTAGATAAAATGATTGAAGATGTTAAGAAAGCAGGTTTTAAATATTTTGTGATTCCTGTGCCGCCTATGGGCCGTTTTACTTTTGATCCTGAAACACAAACAATGGGAATGGAAGATGATCTGGATTTTTTAGTTGAAACTTTTAACACTATAGGAGAAAAATGTAAAAAAGCAGGTTTAGAGCTTTTATATCATAATCACGATTTTGAGTTTAAGGAAAATGAAAATGGAATCGTACCTATCGAATATTTTTTGGAAAATACAGATCCAGAATTGGTGAATTTTCAAATGGATCTTTTTTGGGTAACCAAGGCGGGTGCAGATCCAGTAGTTTATTTCGAGAAATATCCAGGTCGTTTTAAATTATGGCATGTAAAAGATATGGACGAAGATGGAAAATTTGCTCCTGTTGGCGAAGGAACAATAGATTTTGGTAGAATCCTAAAAGAAAGAAAAGCTTCTGGTATGAAATATTATATCGTAGAGCAGGACATGACTTTTGAGTTAAAACCTCTTGAAGCGATTAAAATTAGCCACGATAACCTTAAAGATTTTGGCTTTGATAAAGTGAAATACAAAAAATAAACCTTAGAAATTGAAGGTTATAAAAATCCTCCATATGTAATAGAAAAACCCTCTAAAGTTTAAACTGAAGAGGGTTTTTCGATATATAACTAATTTGGAGTTTTATGATTTAGGTCTTACGCAATACATCTTTTACAAAGGTCATTTTCAAAATCAAAAAATGTATAGCATATCTTTTTAATTCCGTCGTAAACTTCACAAATCGTATTTTCAACAAACTTGTTTAGTTTCTTTAATTCTGAATTTTCTTCAGAATCTAATAATGCATCTGAAAGTAGCACGTAAGTATTACTATTAACCGAATTCTTTAAAAGCTGATGTGCCTCAATAACCGTTTGTCCATAAAGCTTTTCAAACTTACCAATATTATATTGTGCTAAAGCCCCATAATGTGCGATAAGTTTTAAAGAAAGATCGATATTTAATTGAAATTCTTCTTCTAAAAATTTTATTTCCTGATTAAAAACTTCTTTCATCAGACAAAACTGGTGTAAAATATCGTTAGCTGAAATTCTTTTTCCGTATTTAAAAAATAGTACCGCGTCACCTTCAATTTCAGAAATTTGAAGATCCAGTACATTACTTTTAATAATGGCGTTAAGTAATTTAGAAGTGATTAATTTACCAGTTTCTACATCTGTAGTTTCAACAAAGCGGCTAAAACCACTAATATCTGGCATAATGATCGTTCCTTCAACTACTTTAGATTCGTATACATTTTTATTAATAAGATAGGGGAGTTGTCTGGTAATAGTTCTATTCATAGCAATTTTTTATTTGATTAGTATACCAGATCATCGTAGAAACTGCGATGAATCCAAGTAGTGCAATTTTTTATTGTTAGTCTTTATTAAAAGCCTTTGCTTACACGCTTTTTGAAAATTCTTTTTCAAATTTATGTATATTTGATATACAAAAGTTAGTAATAAACTAAATGTAAGTGATATACATTTTGTTAGTATAATTTAAAATGGGAGAATTATTAGATAAAAAGGTTTGCGAAAGCAAATTGGGTGCTATCGATGATGCACTTTATGCCATTGGCGGTAAATGGAAACTTAAGATCATCATTGCACTTAAAGAAGGAAATAAACGTTTTAATGAACTGCAAAGAGCCTTGGATATTTCGGCCAGAATGTTATCTAGAGAATTAAAAGATCTTGAACTTAATGGCTTTGTAGATCGCAAAGTATATACCGATACTCCTGTAGTTATAGAGTACGAACTTACCGATTATAGCAATTCTTTATCTGAAATTTTAGAAGCCTTAAGTTCGTGGGGAATTAAACACCGTGAAAAATTAATCGAGGAACGATCTTAAAAAAATTAGCTATTTTACTAGATAATATACGAAGCGCAGCTAAAATGGTTGAGTCACAATAACAACAGCAAAGGAATAGATCCTTATGTTGGTAGAATTTACCAGAACAAACCAAAAGGATATATAAGAACTATGGACGATGATGCAGGTACAATGTCATCATGGTTTGTAATGCGAAGTTTAGGCCTTTCTCCGGCCAATATTGGGAATCCTGTTTATTATTTAACGGCACCAATATTTAAAGAAATATCAATAAATTATCCTGAAGGAAAAATATTTAAAATCAGCGTAACGAATTACAATAAAGATCATTTTTATGTTGAAAGCGCTACTTTGAATGGTGAAGCTTTAAACCGAAATTGGTTAACACAGCAGGAAATTTTAGTAGGAGGAGAATTGGTGATTAAAACCTCTGCAACTCCTAATAAAAAATGGGGAGTTAAAGAAAACTGGGTTTCTTCAATACAAAATTAAAAAATGACTAAAAAAAGAAAGTCTGATAGTGATATCGGGCTTTTTTTATGATTATTTCTTAAAGAATTGTGCAATTTTCTAATTTGAGTTTTGTGTTTTCCCGATTTTAATTAATTTAAACCCAAAAATTGACTTTTGTGGTCTTTGCTACAATATATTGGCAAAATACTTGTTATAAATAAGCCCAAAAAGTACGATGATGTTGGTAGAAATGCTGAATTGTAGATATCAAGAACATACATCTGTGATAAGATTGGCTATGGATCATTGCCATAACCTGCTTAATAACAGCAGGTGTGGTAAATTACCATATCATAATATTCAGCATACTTTCGAGGTTTATCAATACGTACAAAAAATAGCAGATTACGAAAATCTTACCCCAGAGGAAAAGGAAATCGTTGTTTTGGCCTCACTTTTTCATGATACCGGGAATAGCAATACTTATAAAGGGCACGAAAAAATTAGTGCAGATAATGCTTATGCATTTTTATCAAATATTGGTTATCCTGAAGAAAATATAGAAAAGGTGTGTAATTGCATTAAAGCAACACAAATGCCACAGGCTCCAAAAACCAAGATCGAGGAGATTCTTTGCGATGCAGATCTAGCTCATTTGGGAACCAATGCTTTTAGATCTAAAAATAAATTATTACGATCTGAGTGGTTTAAGTGCTTCAATAAAAATTATACAGATAAAGAGTGGTTAGAGAATAACATCTGTTTTCTAGAATCCCATTCCTATTTTACCAGTTACGGTAAAGAAATTCTACTTCCGAAGAAACAAAAAAATCTTCAGCTGCTTAGAAAAGCATATAACAGGTTGTTAGCAAAACAATAGCCTTTATTTTATCGAAAATCGAAATTAAGTCGGTTGCTTTTTTTAATTTAGAAGCTTAATCTTTCATCCCAATGCTAGAGAAATTAAAAGAAGCTTATCATTTTATTTTTGAAGACGAATTGCTAAAAGAGATCGATAGATCTGGACAGCTAAAAGAATTTAGAGCTGGCGAAATGATCATCGATTTTGGCGATTACCTTAAATCCATGCCTTTACTTTTAGATGGTGCGATTAAAGTGTTAAGGGAAGATAGCGACGGGGACGAATTGTTGCTTTATTTTTTGGAACGTGGTGACACCTGCGCGATGACCTTAAGTTGCTGCCTGGGTACAACAAAAAGTGAAATTAGAGCGGTTGCAGAAAGGGATACCACGCTAATTATGATTCCTATTGAAAAAATGGAAGAGTGGACGGCGCAATATAAAACCTGGAGAAATTTTGTTTTTGAAAGTTACCACACGCGTTTAACTGAAATGCTGGATACTATAGACACCATTGCATTTTTAAATATGGACGAGCGTATCATGAAGTATCTTCAGGATAAAGCCAAGATCAATCAGGATGAGGTAGTGAGCAGCACACATCAGCAAATTGCTTACGATCTACATACTTCTAGAGTGGTGGTTTCCAGAATTCTTAAAAAATTAGAGATCGAAGGTAAGATAAAACTCAACCGTAACCAGATCGAGGTTTTAGATCTTTAAATAGGATTTTTATTTCCCTAAAAAAGCCTTTGTAACACAAGTTACTGTGGTCTTTATCTAAGTCCAATATTTTTGCCCCAGAAATTATAAGAATGGAGATAACGCAGATTTTAGGTTTTATAGGAGCATTGATAATTGGCCTGGTATTGGGTTTAACCGGTGGAGGTGGATCTATTTTAACCGTTCCTGTATTTGTTTATATTCTGCATATTAATCCGGTAACCGCAACTGCATATTCACTTTTTGTGGTTGGATCGAGTTCGGCTGTAGGCGCGATCGATAATTTTAATAAAGGCCGAATAGATTTTAAAAGTTCTATGATCTTTGCGCTTCCGGCAGTGGTCGCCATTTTCTCTACCCGTAAATATTTATTACCTGCAATTCCGCATCATATCACAAATATTGGGAGTTTCGAGCTCACCAAAGATCTTATGATCATGAGTTTCTTTGCTGTGCTAATGCTTATTGCTTCAGCATCGATGATTTTAAAAAAGAAAAAAGAATGCATCGATTGTGATAATAAACCTACCGAAACTAAAAACGGACTAATGATCTTTTTAGGAGCTTTAACCGGACTGGTAACTGGTTTGGTTGGTGCTGGTGGCGGATTTATTATTGTGCCCATATTAGTTTTTCTGGCAGGTTTAAATATGAAAGAAGCGGTAGGAACTTCACTTTTCATTATAGCGATCAATTCGATAATTGGGTTTTTGGGAGATCTTGGCCATATGGAAATCGATTGGGTTTTTCTTATTCTATTTACGATTATTTCGATCGTTGGAATTTTCTTCGGAATTTACCTTAGCCGATTTATCAATTCACATAAACTTAAGAAAGCTTTTGGCTGGATGGTTTTAGTGATGGGAATCTATATTTTGTGGATGGAATTATCTGGAAGTTTGGTTTAGGAAGAATCCCATAAATTATACTTTCAGAAGTAGATAATTCATGATTTATACTGAAAAGCTCCTAATTTGATATTTAACAAAAGTTCGGTTTAATTTTCTTGATTTTACTAAGCTCCAGAAGTCAATATTGCGTAAATTTAAAGGTAATTATAAAGTTTTTCCTCAAAAAGATAATGCGCTTAAAAACAGCGTATTTCAAAACCAAATAAATGGAAAATTTAGATTACGCCCGCCTTCAAATGGCCTTTACACTAGGCTTTCATATTATTTTTGCATGTATTGGTATGGTAATGCCATTTTTTATGGTCGTTTCCCATCACAAATGGTTAAAAACCAGAAATCCTGTTTATTTAAAACTTACCAAAGCCTGGCTTAAAGGAGTTGCAATTTTCTTTGTTACAGGAGCAGTTTCTGGAACTGCACTTTCGTTTGAGTTAGGTATGCTATGGCCAGAGTTTATGAAACATGCCGGCCCAATTATAGGAATGCCATTTTCGTTAGAAGGAGCAGCCTTTTTTGTAGAGGCAATTGCCTTAGGATTTTATCTTTATGGTTGGAATAAACTTCCAGAGAAATTTCACTGGTTTACCGGGGTGATTATCGGTATTTCTGGAGTGCTTTCTGGGATTTTAGTGGTCGCAGCCAATGGTTGGATGAATGCTCCAAGCGGTTTCGAATATATAAATGGAGAATTTACCAATGTAGATCCTGTACAGGCATTTTTAAATCCCGCCTGGTTTTCACAAGCATTACACATGACGCTCGCTGCCTTTGTGGCTACAAGTTTTGGAGTAGCCGGGATTCATGCTTTTCAGATCTTAAGAGGAAAATCTGTAGAAGTGCATAAAAGTGCTTTTAAGATCGCAATTTCTTTTGGTGCTATTGCCGCACTTTTACAGCCCATAAGTGGAGATATTTCGGCTAAAGATGTTGCTGAACGTCAACCGGCTAAATTAGCTGCAATGGAAGCGCATTTTGAAACCGAAGAAGGTGCGCCGCTATTTTTAGGCGGAATAGTTGATGAAGAAAATAAAGAAGTGAATTATAAATTTGAGATTCCAAATGCACTTTCTTTCCTGGCTTTTGGCGATTTTGAAGCTGAAGTAAAAGGCTTAAATGAATTTCCTGAAGATGAAATTCCTCCCGTAGCCATTGTTCATTATGCCTTTCAGGTAATGGTGGGGATAGGGACTTTACTCGCTTTGGCCGGATTGCTGTTTTTTGTAAGCCTTAAAAAGAAATCCTGGATGAATAATAAAAAATACTGGTGGTTTTTTATGCTTTTGGCTCCGCTTGGATTTTTAGCGCTAGAAGCAGGTTGGGTGGTAACCGAAGTTGGTCGCCAGCCATGGATCATTTATCAGATCATGCGCACCAGTGAGGCCGTAACGCCAATGCCGGGAATGAAGTTTAGTTTCTTTATGTATGTCGCGGTTTATATTTTATTAGCGATTACTGTTACCTGGCTAATGCAACGACAAATAAAAGCCCTAAATACCCAAAAAGATTAAGTATGTTATACGTAGTTTTATTTTTCTTACTGTTTTCGTTATTACTGTATGTTCTTTTGGGCGGAGCCGATTTTGGTGCCGGGATCGTCGAATTGTTTTCTTCAAGAGAAAATAAAAAAGTGAATCGTGATACTATTTACAGGGTAATGGGACCAATTTGGGAAGCCAATCATATTTGGTTAATTATTCTTATCGTTATTTTATGGATTGCATTTCCAGTCTATTTTAATATCATAATTATTTATTTACACGTGCCGCTAACTTTGGTGCTGTTAGGCATAACCATGCGTGGCGTTTCCTTTGTTTTTAGACATTATGATGCTTTTCAGGATAAATCGCAATTAATTTATAATGGCTTATTTCGATTTTCCAGTTTTGTAACGCCAATTTTCCTGGGAATGTGTTTTGCTGCTCTTGTTGGTGGAGAATTAATAGTTACTGAAGATTATACCAATTACGGCTTTTACGATCTTTTTATGCAGCCATGGTTTAATGGTTTCAGTATTTTGATGGGATTATTCTATGCTTCACTTTGTGCATTTTTAGCTTCAACTTTATTAATAGGGGAGAGTGAAGGAGATATTAGAAATATGTATATCCGAAAATCGAAGATTTCAACAGGAATTTTAGTGCTTCTTGGATTTGTATTAATTGCTTACGGATTTTTTAATGAGATCGCTTTTATCAGGGATTTTGTAACTAATCCAATTTCAATTGTATGTATCATCCTTTCAGGAATTCTACTATTCCCACTATGGAAGTTTATACGCGCAGGCCGACGGATATTAAGCAGATATTTTGCCGGTCTTCAGGTTGTTTTAGTGCTTTTTGCGGCGCTGGTAGCACATTTTCCGTATGTTATTATTACTTCAGAAGAAGAAATTAGCCTTTTAGAAAATATATCTCCAGATAGCGTGATTATGGTTTTAGGAATATCTTTATTGATTGGAGGTGGAGTAATACTACCGGGATTATTCCATTTAATGAAGTCTTTTAAAATGATAAAAATCTTCGACAGAGACGAACAGCAATTTCAGAAATAATTTTTAAGTGTAAATTTCGCACTTATCTTTTATTTTTTGTCAAAATGTTAGATATTAGACAATAAATTTATAATCTCTCAAATGACGACAAAATTGCACCGCTTAAATCATCTTTTCCTTCTAGCTTTATCGATTTCTATTTTTAGTTGTAATACTGCTGAAAAAAAAGATCAGGAAACCGCTAATTCTGAAGAGACTTCTAAAAAAATTACTTATCATAACCCAATTGTAGCGCAACGAGCAGATCCTTGGGTTCATAAAGCTGAAGATGGTACATATTATTTTATTGCGACTGCGCCAGAATATGATCGTATAGAAATGCGCCAGGCAAAAACTATTAATGGTCTTGGTACGGCCGAACCAAAAGTGATTTGGAACAAGCACGAAAACGGAGTGATGAGTCATCATATCTGGGCGCCAGAATTACACAAGATCGACGGAAAATGGTATGTTTATTTTGCAGCAGGACAAGCTGAAGATGTTTGGAAAATAAGAATGTTCGTGCTTTCTAACGATGCTGAAGATCCAATGACGGGTGAATGGAAAGAGGAAGGACAAATGGAAACCAGTAGAGATTCTTTTTCTTTAGATGCTACAACTTTTGAGCATGATGGAGAACTTTATTACGCGTGGGCACAATCGGTGAGAGAGGAGGGCGGAACTTCGATTTTGCTTTCTCAAATGGAATCTCCCACAAAACTTAAAGGAGAAGAAATTGAAATTACCAATCCCGAATATGATTGGGAGCGTATTGGTTATTTTGTAAATGAAGGCCCGGCGGTGATCAAAAGAAATGGTAAAATATTTATGACCTATTCAGCTAGTGCAACAGATGCTAATTATGCAATCGGGTTATTATGGGCAGAAGAAGATGCCGATCTTATGAATCCAGATTCATGGCATAAATCTGAAAAGCCAGTATTCTCTACAAATGCCGAGCTTAGAAGGTTTGGACCGGGACATAGTTCTTTTACGGTAGCAGAGGATGGAGAAACCGATGTTTTAATTTATCACGCTCGAGTTTACGAAAAGATAAGAGGAAATTCTCTTTATGATTTTAACCGTCATACAAGAGCAAGAACTTTTAGCTGGGATGATAAAGGTTTTCCAGATTTTGGTCAGGATATAGCAGACTAAGTTTTAAAAATCTTAATAAAAAAAGCGCCGATTGGCGCTTTTTTTATTCTTCATCCTGAAAAATATCTTCAATTTTCAGATTAAATAATCGGGCAATTTTAAATGCCAGCGGTAAACTGGGATCAAATTTGCCCTTTTCGATGGCATTTATGGTTTGCCTGGAAACTTCAACGCGATTGGCCAATTCTGCCTGTGTGATGTTTTGCTCGGCTCGTAATACTTTTATTCTATTTTTCATTTGTAACGAGCATTTCCAATTAGCATTGCGATTAGGTACGTGATTCCCATTACGAAAACCAAATGCGAGATTTCAGCATTAAAAGAGATAAGGTTAGTGATATCCAGCATCGAGTAACTAATTCCAACGATTAATGTAATACCTAAAGTTATAGCCATAGCATCCATACTTATTTTACGTTGTAGGGGATCCTGACTGTTAAGATGTTTTCGATTAATCCATATCATGTCAACCCCTACGAGAGTGTTTATAATGATCATCACAATGGTGATAATTTTGTTTTCGTTCCAGATAAATTTTGGGCCAAAAGCAACAAATGCTAAGCTGAAAACCCATAAAAATGTCCAAACCGCCAATGCTTTCGTGTTCTTTTTTAGTTCACTGTGCCAGTTATTTTGTTTTGCTTCCATAAGTAAAATGTGTTTAACTAAAAGTAAAGTTTATTTTACAAATATAGATCAGTTTTTTAAAATGTCAAGTTTTATTTACATTTTTATTTTTTCTGAAATAATTAATAAGTCAATTCAGCGTTAATAAATACCTTTACACAACAACATCAGATTCATTATTATACCCCATAAATTATGATCAAGCAATTTGGAAAAGCCCCATCTGGTAAACGATTAGAAAGAATACAGGAATGTGAAAATTTTAAAGATGGAAGCTTCCATAACATAGAAGAAACCTCGGTAAACCCCAATAATGTATCGATGTTTAAAATGATGAAGGATATGCGAAATCGTCCAAAATCTGTAAATCCGTCAAAAAAAATTCCGTCTGTAAAGACCAATCTTAGTGAAATAAATGCTGAAGAACCTGCTTTTGTGTGGTTTGGACATTCTTCGTATTTGCTGAAAATAAAAGACTATACCATATTGGTAGATCCTGTGTTTAGCGGAAATGCTTCGCCGGTTTCTTTCTTCGGAAAAGCTTACGATGGCGCCAATGAATATGGAGTAGAGGATATGCCTGAAATTGATATTCTACTACTTACGCACGATCATTACGATCACTTAGATTATCCCACAATAGAAAAATTAAAACCAAAAGTAAAACGAGTAGTTTGTTCGTTAGGTGTTGGCGCGCATTTAGAATATTGGGGCTACCAAAGTATGATCATAACCGAATTAAATTGGTGGGAATCTATAAAGATTATCGATAATTTAAAAATTACAGCAACGCCTTCAAGACATTTTTCCGGACGCTTGTTTAAACGTGGCAATACATTGTGGTCGTCTTTTGTTTTTGAAGCTTTTGGATACAAATTATATTTAGGTGGCGATTCGGGTTACAGTCCGCAGTTTAAAGAAATAGGTGATAAATTTGGCCAATTTGACCTTGCAATTTTAGAATGCGGTCAATACGGTGAAAACTGGCCGCAAATTCATAATTTCCCAGAAGAGATTGTGAAGGCTGCAAACGATCTACAAGCCAAAAAAGTGATTCCTGTTCACTGGGCAAAATTTACACTTTCTACGCATCCGTGGAATGAACCTATTAAACGTTTTACAAAAGCCGCTGATGCGGATAAATTAAGCTATGTGAGCCCTAAAATTGGAGAGCTATATCAACTAAATCAGGAATTTAAGCAGGAAGTTTGGTGGGATTTTGAATAATTTCGATTAAATTCATAGGGTAGTTCATACTTCTTACCTATGAAAAAATTGATATTATTTTGTTTCCTGATGTTTCAGGCAAGCCTGGCTTTGTTTTCTCAGAACTCACCAGAAATTAAGGTGGGCAATAAAAAACTGGATCTTGCTAAGTTAAATGTAGACGTGAAAATTGCCGGAAACCTGGCGACTACAACATTCGAATTATTTTTCTACAATCCAAACGATGAAAGGCTGGAAGGCGAGTTAAGTTTTCCACTAGGCGAAGGCCGTGAAGTAAGCCGGTTCGCCTTAGATATCAACGGAAAACTAAGGGAAGCGGTAATTGTTGAAAAAGAAAAAGCTCGCGTTGCTTTTGAAAGTACGGTAAGGCGGCGTATCGATCCTGCATTGCTCGAGAAAACGCAGGGAAATAATTACAAAGCACGGATTTTTCCTATCGAAGCAAAATCTTATAAACGTGTAGTTTTGGCTTATGAAGAAGAATTGATTCTGAATAAAGGTGAGTTATTTTATCAATTACCGTTAGAATATGATGTTAAACTTGAGAATTTCAACTTGAAAATTAGCGTTGCCGGAATCGATGATGCTTCAGCTTTAAAATCAAACTTGAAATTCGAGAATTCCGATGGAAATTTAATTTCAGAAATTGAGAAAGAGAACTTTAAGTTAGATCAGGATTTTATTTTCAGAATTGATAAAAATGATGCAAAACCAACATTTGTAGCTCAGGATGACTTTTTTTACTGGTATAATTCGGTTGAAGCCAAGGAGCGCATCAGGCCAAAACCATCAAAAATTAGCATCTTTTGGGATGTTTCGTATTCAGAAAAAGACAGGCAAATTCAAAAGGAAATCGATCTTCTAGAGTGCTATTTTGAAGATTTAAAAAATGTTGAAGTCGAATTGATCACTTTCGATTATAAAGAGCGAAAAAGATCATCTTTTAAAGTCGAAAATGGAGATTCTAAAGCACTTTTTGAATTTTTAAAATCTCAGGTTTATGATGGAGGAACGGCTTACAATCAATTAGATTTTAATTCTGAAGATAGTGAGGCAATTTTATTATTTAGCGATGGCTTAGACAATTTTGGAGGTTTTAAGGAGGAATTTAATCGTCCCATTTTCGCCATAAACAGCAAAACTTCAGCAGATCATAAAGAGCTTCAACAGGTTTCTTTGCAATCTAGCGGAAATTATATCAATCTTAAAAACTTAGGCTTAGAGGAAGCGATTTCAAAACTTAAAAATCAGCCGTTTTTATTTTTAGGAGCAACTTCAGAAGATAATTCCCTTGAAATTTATCCAAAAGAGAAAAAGATACTCAATAACGATTTTACACTTACCGGGAAAGGTTTTGAAAATACAAGGATCACTTTAAAGTTTGGATTTGGGAATGAAGTGGTGAATACGATCGAGATTAATCCGGTAGATGCGATCGATGTTAAAAATTGGGGAATCGATAAGAAATGGGCGAATCAAAAAATTGACTTCCTAAATGCCCAAAATGATGATGTAGAAGCTAAAATTGTTGAAGTAAGCGAAAATTATCAGGTACTTTCAGACTACACGTCCTTGTTGGTTTTAGACCGCCTATCAGATTATATCGAGTACGAAATCACGCCACCAGAAGAGATGTTAGAGGAGTATCAGGATGCCATGCGACGTAAAAAGTCCAGTTTAGCAAATCGCCAAAATAACCTAGAAGCAAAACGCTTATTGATTATCGATGGATATAATGATATTGAAAAATGGTACGGAAAAACGCCCAAAATCGATATTTCAAAAGATACTATTTCTCAAAGAACCAACAATCCTGTTACGAGCGT
Source organism: Zunongwangia sp. SCSIO 43204 (assembly GCF_019904275.1). Taxonomy (GTDB): domain Bacteria; phylum Bacteroidota; class Bacteroidia; order Flavobacteriales; family Flavobacteriaceae; genus Zunongwangia; species Zunongwangia mangrovi. Next base: position 3,656,622 of record NZ_CP063204.1, on the reverse strand, counting down.
AGTAGATTCTGGAGAGGAAGCTTCAGAGGGTGAACCGACTTCAAATTCAACATCCAGTTCAAATTCAGGAGAAGATATTCCCGGCGATGAAAATTCAAATCATTTGGTAAAAGGAAATGTGAGGGCGGCAGGAGACGATCTTGTTTTACCGGGTGTGAATGTTATTATCGAAGGAAGTTCAAACGGAGCTCAAACCGATTTTGATGGGAATTATCAGATTTACGTAAACGAAGGTGAAAAATTGATCTTCAGTTATATTGGCTTTAAAACCAAGGAAGTGGTTGTTACTGGTGATAAAATTGATGTAGCACTAGAAGAAGACGCTTCAGCTTTAGAAGAAGTCGTGGTTACGGGTTATGAAAGCGAATCGTCTAATGCGAGGACGAGTGCAGTAACTGCTTTACAAGGTAGTGCAGCCGGAATTCAGGTAGTAAACGATGAAGAAGAAATTGTACGAATAAGAGGAGCAGCCAGTTTATCTAATAAAAACCCAATTTATATTGTAAATGGAAATTTAGTTAGTGAAATGCCCAATTTGAATGCTGATGATATAGCTGAACTTTACAATATAAATTCAGAAAATGCCACTAAACTTTATGGTGCTCAAGCAGCTGGCGGTGTAGTTGTTATTAAAACTAAAGAGCTTTCAGAAAATGAAAAAGATAAAATTGCCGAATTAGAATTACAAATTGAAGACGAACTGGAATTAAAAGGATGGAATCCAAATTCAGCATATATCAGGCAACTTAAACGAACAAATTCTGCGGAAGAAGCCTATCAATTATACCTGGAATTAAGAGAAGATTATAATAATATGCCATCGTTCTATATGGATGTTGCCGATTATTTTCTGAAACAAAATGAAGCTGAAAAAGCCTTCAGAATTATTTCTAATATTGCTGAAATTGAGCTCGATAATTATGAGCTGAGTCGGGCGTTGGCTTATAAATTAGAAGCCGAAGGAAAAACTGAAATGGCCGAGTATATTTACGCGAAAGTTTTAGAATTACGTCCTGAAGATATCCAATCTTATCGTGATCTGGCTTTAATTAAGATCGAAAACGGGTATTTTCAGGAAGCTTTAGAATTGCTTTACAAAATTGTAAACGGAGATTTAGTAGAAAAAGATGAAGCACGCAGATTTTCTGGAATCGAAGATATTTCTTTTGTAGAAATGAATAACCTAATTGCGCTTCATAAAAATGAACTGGATTTATCGAATATTGACAAAAGATTCATTAGCCCAATGGATATGGATCTTCGCGTGGTGGTCGATTGGAATCACAACGACACCGATATCGATCTCTGGGCGATCGATCCAAAAGACGAAAAATGCTGGTATCAAAATAAAAGAACCAAAATAGGCGGAATAATTTCTGATGATATGACTGAAGGTTTTGGGCCTGAATCTTTTAAACTGAAAGAAGCAATAAGCGGTAATTACGAAATGTTTATTGATTATTACAGCGATAATGTTCAGAAAATATCTGGACCCACATTTTTAAAAGTCACAGTTTTCAAAAATTACGGAACTAAAGATCAGCAAAAAACATTAAAAGTTTATAGATTAGAAAATAATGACGACGAGCTAAAAGTTGGCGAAATAAAATTCTAAGATTTGCTAAAAACAAGACATTTTATTGGATTATTGGTTTTGGGCATAGGGTTTTTGATAAAAATGCTATTTACGCACCTGGTAGAATATTACGCATTGGTGAAAGGCATCAGTTTATTTTTCATTTTTGTTGGCCTGGCCATTTTGCTGGTGGGAGTTATAATTAGATCTGAAGAAGTAGATAAAGGTTCCTTTAAAAAAGACCCTATCACTTATATTTTGGTGAGCTTGATGCAAATAATCCTTGTGATCGGAATTACTGGTTTTGCCATTGTTTTAGAACATTTTGCTGAAGGAGCAAATCATCAACTAGCCAAAGTAATTATCCAAAATTCGTATAATGAAACTATTGCCGTCGTTAGTGAAGAACATCGTGTCACTAAAGTGTTTACCACTAATGGCTACGAAGATTTTGCGATCTTTAATTACCAAAATAATTTTGGAACTTTAGAACAACAAGGCAAAAAAGTTGACGCTTATTTGCGTGAAAAATTACTCCGAAAATCGATTAATTACGACGGAAAAAGAATGATCGCAAGACTCGACGGGCAGCAATTTAAAATTCGATATTCTACTCGTTTTCCTTCGATGTTTATTATAGAATAATTTAGCGTACCATTTCGAATAACAGGTTGGTATTTGGATCTAAACTTATCGAAACTGGTTCTTCCTGAAGTTCTACTTCAAAAGTTTCTTTCTTTTTAGTAATATCAAGTTCGATAATTTTAGACGTTTGATCATAAAATCTTAGTTCAAATTCTAATGGAAATTCAAAATGATTTTTTTGAAGTTGTTGAATTGTAACTTTCCATTTTCCATCTTCAAACTTATGATCGTATTTAATTTTTGGCTGGCCATATTGTGTTGTCCACTGTTTAAAAAACTGGTCTAGATCTTCTCCTGAAGCTGCTTCGAATTCGGTTTGTAGATCTGCTGAATTTGCATTGCTAAATTTGTAATTCTGGTAATAGTGCTGAATTGCTTTCCAGAAATTTTCGTCACCTACTTTTCTGCGAAGCATGTGCAATACCCAGGCTCCTTTTTGATAAGAATTAGGGTTCAGAAGTTCCATTAAATCGGTGCGAGAACTATCGATTACCGCTGTTTTTGTAGTCTGACTAAAACCAATCACCTGGCGGCGCTCTTCCTGCAATTTCTCGTCTAATTTTGATTTTCCGTATTTATGCTCGGCATAAAGATCGGTGAAATACGTAGCAAAACCTTCGCTTAACCAAAGATGCGACCAGTCAATTTCGGAAGCTGAATCTCCAAACCACTGGTGTGCAATTTCGTGTGCCAAAAGAAATTCTGATGAACGTTTTCCATCAACCGAATTTTCAAAATAGAAAATATTTCCTGCATTCTCCATTCCGCCATAACGCGTGGTCGATTGTACGTTGGCTAATTTTGTAAAAGGAAAAGGCGCTATTTTTTCAGTAAAATAATTTAAGATTTCTTCAGCCTGTGCATAATCGTAAAACCCAGCTTCTTTATTTTCTGGATACACCCAGGATGAAAGCGGAATTTTTGCAATTTCACCTAAATGTTGTACGGCAAATTCTGCCACACCAATCACCATTACTTTTGTAGGTAATTCTAGCGGAGAAGCATAAACATAAAGTGAATTATCATCATCGATATTGGTCACTTCCTGAAGTGTTCCTGTGGCCACCACCTGATATTTTGAAGGAGCGGTTACATGAAAAGAAACTTTTGCTTTATCTGAAGGGTGATCGATTAGTGGTAACCAAAGATGGGCCCTATTTGGCCAGTTATCACCAAAAAAAGTGCGGTCTCCGTATTTATTTTCACTAATTATGAGTCCGTCTTCCGGAATTCCGTGATAATAGATCGTCACTTCATCTTCAGCAGTAGTGCTGATATTTAATTTTTCTTCGGAATGTTTAAAATCTAAGCTTTTTCCATTTTGAAGAATACTGTCCACTTGCATGCCTTTGCCATTTTCTTCCGCAGCAAAATCTAGTTCAAGGACATCAGCTCCTTCAGTATACTTAAAATCGATAAGTGTTTTTCCTTCAATTACGTCGTTGTTATCATTCAGTTTTAGATGAAATTCATATTCCTGGATATCTACTTTTGGATTTTGTGCTAATAATAGAGCAGGAGTAAGGATATTCAGAATAGAGAGAAGAAAAAAATTGCGTTTCATTTTATCGATTTTGAGCTTTAAAATTACTGTTTTCAATTCAGCTAGAAAATAAAAAAGCCGCTTCTATGTAAAAAGCGACTTTTTTAGTTATCAACTATTCGTCATTCCGGACTTGATCCGGAATCTCATAAAGATTGTAAAATAAAAATTATAGAGTGAGACCCTGAATCGAGCCTGCCAGCCGGCGAGGCAGGTTCAGGGTGACTATAATTCCATCTTGACTTTTAGCTCACATTTAATTCATTTAAAAGATTAGAACTGCGGAGTTTCGCAACGTTCATCGATTAATCCTTCGTTTTTTAGTTCGACCCAAAAGTCTTTTGGGATCTTCACATCAAAAGCTTTTACATTTTCGACGTTTTGATAAGGCTTGCTGGCACCGGCTAAAACAGTATCGACTACTTTTGGCGCGTAAGAAAACTGTATGGCTGCTTTTGCAAGATCTACATCGTATTTATCGGCTATTTTTATCATCTTTTTGTAGCGAGAATCTACATCTTCGGGCATTTCACCTGCATAATTATATCGCTTTTGGCCGCTTAGTAAACCAGCGTTAAAAGGCGCAGCAACGATTAATCCAACTCCACTTTCTTCAACCTTTGGAAAAAGACGATCTAAAGAATCTTTATGATCGATCATCGAATATTGAATCGCAGAAACAAATAAATCTGGATCGGCATAATCGATCGTTCTTATAATTGGTTCTACGGTATTCACACCAAGTCCCCAACCTTTAATTAAACCTTCTTCACGCATTTTGGTAAGCTCTGGCATCGCACCTTTTTTAGCGATTTCAAAATGTTCTTCCCAATCACCAAGATCGGCATTATTGTCTGGCGAAAGATCGTGAATAAAAGCATAATTGATACTTTCTACGCCCAATCGCTGCAAACTATCTTCTACAGATCTTCTAACACCGTCGGCAGTATAATCATAGCGATAATCGAAAGGAGATGGATCTACCCATTGTGTTTCAGGAATATTGTTTGTCGGAGTAAAAAGTCGGCCTACTTTTGTAGAGAGGATATAATCTTCACGTTTTTTATTTTTTAGGAAGTGCCCCATCCTACGCTCACTTAAACCTAAGCCATACCATGGCGAAGTATCATATTGTCGAATGCCGCTTTCCCAGGCAGATTCTAGCGCCTGTCCAGCTTGTTTATCATCTATTTTATTGAAACCGGTACCAATGGCAACGCCCCCAAAAGCCAGTTTTTCTAATTTTAAATTTTTCTTAGTGCTCATATTTTCTTTTTCTGAATTTTAGCCTGAAAATAATAAAGTATTTAGTTACTCAGGCTTAGTTTAACGCCTTATAACATTTATATTTATACTTAAAGGTTTGCGATTGTTAAGGGATATTTAAGGTCTTCTAATCTTTTAGCAAGACTTTGAATGGGAAGACTGTAACAAAAGTTACTGGCCTTGCTTTAGCTTTTGGTTACTTTTGCTGCGGAATAATAAATAAATGGACAAATATTTAAAAATAATTCAGGATTCGTTTACCGGGTATTTTAATTACCTGGTGCAGGAGATTACCAATCCTTCCTGGACCAATTATTTTTACTGGCTTATAGCAATTTCACTATTTGTCTGGATTTTGGAAATTGTATTGCCCTGGCGTAAAGAACAACCGATCTTTAGAAAAGGTTTTTGGCTGGATGGTTTTTATATTTTATTCAATTTTTTCCTGTTTTCGTTGATTGGTTACAATGCCTTATCGAATATTGGTGTAGCGCTTTTCAATGATTTCCTGGGACTTTTTGGGATTGAAAATATTGTGGCCATAAATATTCAAAATCTGCCAGTTTGGGGACAGTTGTTGATTATGTTCGTGATTGCCGATTTTATTCAGTGGAATGTTCATCGACAGTTACATAAACGTCCTTGGTTATGGCAATTTCATAAAGTACATCATAGTGTAAAAGAAATGGGATTTGCGGCGCAGTTTAGGTTTCATTTTATGGAGACGATTTTTTACAAAACCGCACAGTATATTCCGTTAGCGATGATAGGTTTTGGGATTCAGGAGTTTTTTATTGTTCATATGTTTAGTGTCTTGATTGGGCATTTAAACCATGCGAATGTGGGCTGGAATTATGGATTTTTAGGTTATATTTTCAACAATCCAAAAATGCATATCTGGCATCACTCCAAAGCATTGCCCGATTCCCATCCCTACGGAATGAATTTCGGCTTAAGTTTAAGTATTTGGGATTATCTTTTTAAGACAGCATATATTCCGAAGAGCGGAAAAAGTATAGAACTTGGTTTTGAAGGAGACGAAGATTTCCCACGAAGCTTTAAAGAACAAATGACTTTTCCGTTTAAAAATAAAAAAGAAACAAACTAATAAAAGAAAAGAGAAATGATCATAGAACAGTTTAATGACGAGGCTTTAGCCCATTATTCGTATGCAATTGTAAGTGAAGGTGAAATGGCGCTGGTAGATCCATCTAGAAATCCTATGCCGTATTATAAGTTTGCTGAAGAAAATAATGCAAAGATCGTAGCGGTTTTCGAAACACATCCTCATGCCGATTTTATAAGCAGTCATTTACAAATTCATGAAGAAACTGCTGCAACTATTTTTGTGAGCAAATTGGTAGGCGCAGATTATGATCATAAAAGTTTTGATGAAGGTGATACTTTCGAATTAGGAAAGGTAACTTTTAGCGCTTTAAACACACCGGGGCACAGTCCAGATAGTATTACGGTAGTAGCCAAAGAAGAAAACGAAACGGCTCTTTTTACAGGGGATACTTTATTTATTGGAAATGTTGGTCGGCCAGATTTACGTGAAAACGCCGGGAACATGAAAGCCAAGCGTATCGATCTTGCCAAGCAAATGTATAACACCATGCAAACCAAATTTAACGATCTGCCAGATGATGCTTTGGTATATCCGGCGCATGGTGCAGGTTCTTTGTGTGGTAAAAATATGAGTAGTGATTCTTCCAGTACTTTAGGAAATGAACGCATGGGAAACTGGGCTTTTAAAGAACAAACCGAGGATGAGTTTGTAGATGAGATTTTAAAAGATCAGCCGTTTATACCATCTTATTTTGGGTTTGATGTTGATATCAACAAAGCCGGAGCTTTAAACGTACAGAAAGCAAAATATAATGTTCCGGTTTTTCTAAATGTAGATGAAGTTGAAGAAGGTCTAACGATCGTAGATACAAGAGGCGGAGACGATTTTAAAAAGTCACATTTGCCGGGAAGCATTAATATTATGGCGACATCGCCTAAGCAAAAGTTCGAAACCTGGTTAGGAGCGATCATTCAGCCAGAAGAAGCTTTTTATTTAGTGGCGCCTTCAGTAGAAGATATTGATGCTTTGTTGGAGCGTGTTGCAAAAATTGGTTACGAAAAACATCTAAAAGCGATCATTACTGTTGCTGAAGATCTTGAAGGTTCTACCGAATTTTTAGAGGTAGATCATTTTAAAGAAAATCCTTCAGCATATACAATTGTGGATATTAGAAATACTTCTGAAGTTGAAGAAGGGAAGTTTTTTGAAAGTGCGATTGCCATTCCACTAAATGAATTAAGAGATCGTACAGACGAAATCCCAACAGATAAACCAGTCGTTGTGCATTGTGCCGGCGGCTATCGATCTGCAGCCGGAAGTAGCATTGTAGATAAGCAGTTAAACGGAATTAAAGTTTTTGATTTAAGTGATGCCGTGAACGATTTTAAATAGATATTTAAGGATTTTCTTTTATAAAATTTTGAGTCAATCCCAATTTCTAAGTGAAGTTGGGATTTTTCTTTATACTGAAATTCGATGTTTCGGAGCATAATTTTTAGAATATTAATAAATTATTAATCCTTCAGTAAAAGCCTTATTAATTTTCTATATTTACAAAGCTTGTTGCTTATAATGAGCAAAAATTGATCAAATATGGAGAAAAAGTTTAAGGTTAAAGTGAATGATACATCAGAATTTGAGTTCACTGAAGACCAAATCTTAGATTTAGATATTCAAGCCATTGGAAATGCCGATTTTCATATACTTCATGAGCATAAATCCTTCAAAGCTTCCGTAGAAAAAAGCGATTTCTTAAAAAGGCAATATTCGATAAAAATCAACTCCAATATTTATAATATCAATATCGCAAACGATTTAGATCTTTTGATCGAAAAGATGGGACTTTCCCTCGGCTCTGCCCAATTGATCAACGATATTAAAGCACCAATGCCAGGATTAATTCTGGAAGTGAATGTCGAAGAAGGCACAGCGGTAAAAGAAGGCAATTATTTACTGGTTTTAGAAGCCATGAAAATGGAAAATACGATTACTGCGCCACGAGACGGAGTGGTAAAAAGTATCCAGATCAAAAAAGGCGAAACCGTAGAGAAAAATCAATTGCTTATCGAAATGGAATAATCCTTATTCCGCTAAAATTTGTAAAAAATGATGAAAATATTAGTAGCTAACCGTGGTGAGATTGCCCTGCGAGTACTAAAAACTATTCAGAAAATGGGCATTAAAACAGTGGCTATTTTTTCTGAAGCCGATAGAAATGCACCGCACGTAAAATTTGCTGATGAAGCAGTCTGCGTTGGCCCGGCTCCTTCTAATCAATCCTATTTGTTAGGAGATAAGATCATTGAAATTTGTAAAGAATTAAATGTCGACGGAATTCATCCCGGATACGGATTTCTAAGCGAAAATGCCGATTTTGCTGAAGTTGTTGAGAAAGCTGGAATCACGTTTATCGGTCCGCATAGTAAAGCCATTCGAATTATGGGAAGTAAGCTCGCTGCCAAAGATGCGGTGAAGAAATATGATATTCCTATGGTTCCCGGAATCGATGAAGCGATTACAGATACGGCGGAAGCTAAAAAGATCGCTAAAGAAATTGGTTATCCTATTTTAATAAAAGCCTCTGCCGGTGGTGGTGGAAAAGGAATGCGTGTAGTGGAGCAGGAAAAGGATCTGGAAGACCAAATGAAACGTGCCATTAGTGAAGCCGAATCTGCCTTTGGTGATGGTTCTGTTTTTATAGAAAAATATGTGGCTTCTCCGCGTCATATTGAAATTCAGGTTTTGGCCGATACGCACGGAAATACGCTGCATTTATTTGAGCGTGAATGCTCGGTACAACGTCGTCACCAAAAAGTGATCGAGGAAGCGCCATCGATAGTTTTAGACGAAAAATTAAGGGACGAAATGGGAAAAGCAGCCGTTCGGGTTGCTGAAGCCTGCGATTATGTGGGCGCCGGTACGGTTGAGTTCTTGTTCGATGAAAGTCGAAATTTTTATTTTTTAGAGATGAATACCAGGCTTCAGGTAGAGCATCCTGTAACCGAATATATCACGGGAATCGATCTTGTTGAAGAACAGATTAAAATTGCAAGGGGAGAGGAGCTCAGCTTCAAACAGGATGATTTAAAGATCACTGGTCATGCACTGGAGTTGCGGGTTTATGCTGAAGATCCAATGGATAATTTTCTGCCGAGCGTTGGAAAACTGGAGAAATATAAAATTCCTTCAGGAGAGAAAATTAGGGTAGACAATGGATTTGAAGAAGGGATGGACGTGCCGATCTATTACGATCCTATGCTGGCCAAATTAATTACCTACGGAAAGAATAGAGAAGAAGCGATCCAGTTAATGATCAAAGCGATCGATGATTATCAGCTAGAAGGTGTTTCTACAACGCTGAGTTTCGGGAAATTCGTTTTTGAACATGAAGCCTTTACTTCAGGAAATTTTGACACCCATTTTGTGAAGAAATATTATTCTCCTGAAAAACTTCAAAATGAAATTGAAGAAGAATCGAAGCTGGCCGCTTTGGTTGCCTTGCGGCAATATTTAAAAGATCAGAAAAAACTAAGATTACCCATTACTGAAGCAAGAGAGTAATTCAGTTGGCAGTAATCAGTGGATGTAAATTTGAAAATGTGCTGATGCGATGATTTGAAAATTCTAATAAATTGAAATTGAGTAGCAGATTTTTGTCATTTCGACCCAGCCTCGCCGGTAAGCAGGTAAAACAAAGTGAAACGGAGAAATCTTAAACTAAGATCAATTTAAATTTAAAAGCGAAAGCAGGGCTGAACGCTAACAGCTAAAAATTAAAACCAATGAGTAAGAAAAATATAGAGCAATTAAATCAAAGAATAGAACAGGCGTATCTTGGCGGTGGTGAAAAGCGTATTGCAAAGCAGCACGAAAAGAAAAAGCTTACCGCAAGAGAACGGATTGATTATTTATTGGATGAAGGTTCGTTCGAAGAAATAGGGATTTTGGTAACGCACCGTACAACCGATTTTGGAATGCAGGATCAGAAGTTTTATGGCGACGGAGTTGTTACAGGGTACGGAACGATCAATGGAAGATTAGTCTATGTTTTTGCTCAGGATTTTACGGTTTTTGGTGGCGCACTTTCAGAAACACATGCCGAAAAGATTTGCAAAGTTATGGATTTGGCAGTAAAAACCGGCGCGCCGATGATCGGTTTAAATGATTCTGGCGGGGCGCGAATTCAGGAAGGAGTAAAATCGCTTGGTGGCTATGCCGATATTTTTCATCGTAACGTAAAAGCTTCAGGAGTTATTCCGCAGATCTCAGCCATTATGGGTCCGTGTGCCGGTGGAGCGGTGTATTCTCCCGCAATAACCGATTTTACGATCATGGTAGAAGATACTAGTTATATGTTTGTGACTGGGCCAAATGTGGTAAAAACGGTGACGAATGAAACGGTAACTTCAGAAGAATTGGGCGGTGCGAGTACGCATTCCACAAAATCTGGTGTAACTCATTTAACGGCCAATAACGATATTACCTGTTTAGAGGATATAAAAAAGCTGATTAGCTATATGCCTCAAAACAATAAACAAAAAACTGAAAAATTAGCGTTTGAGCCACAGGATGAGATTCGTGAAAAACTAGATGAAATTATTCCCGATAGTTCCAATAAACCGTACGATATGCATTCGGTTATTGAGGGAATTATCGACGCAGATTCTTTCTTTGAAATTCATAAAAATTATGCCGATAATATCATCGTTGGTTTTGCACGATTGGGTGGCAGAAGTATTGGTATTGTTGCCAATCAGCCAATGAGTTTAGCCGGAGTTTTAGATGTAGATAGTTCTAAAAAAGCGGCTCGTTTTACACGTTTTTGCGATTGTTTTAATATTCCGCTATTGGTTTTAGTCGATGTACCCGGATTCTTGCCGGGAACAGATCAAGAATGGAACGGGATTATTCTACACGGTGCGAAGTTACTGTATGCGCTAAGTGAAGCCACGGTTCCAAAAGTAACGGTGATTACCCGAAAAGCTTATGGTGGTGCATACGATGTGATGAATAGTAAGCATATTGGAGCTGATATGAATTTTGCCTGGCCAAGTGCTGAAATTGCCGTTATGGGAGCCAAAGGAGCGAGTGAAATTATCTTTAGAAAAGAAATTAAAGAAGCTGATGATCCTGAACAAAAATTAGCCGAAAAAGAAGCTGAATATGCCAAGAAGTTTGCAAATCCTTTCGAAGCTGCTCAACGCGGATTTATAGATGAGGTGATCATGCCTAAAGACACTCGTAGAAAATTACTGAAAGCTTTTAGTATGCTTGAAAATAAAAGTGTGCTAAGACCAGATCGAAAACATGGGAATATTCCTTTATAGACTTTAGACCGCTACGCTTTTAGAGATGAGAAATTAGATCGCTGCGCTGTTAGAATTTAGTCTAGAAATGTTGAATTTTCAATGCTGAATTTCGAATGTGCAAAGGTTTTGTGTCATCTCGACCTTGTGGAGAGATCTCTTTTCAAATTATGTTGAATCTTCAATTCGAGTGATTTTATAGCGGTAGCGTTGAAATAGTATCGATAAATGCTTTTAAAAAGAACAGTCATCCTGAACTTGATTCAGGATCTCACACTAATAAGCTTGGATATTCAATAAGATATGAGATTCCGGATCAAGCCCGCCTGCCGGACGGGCAGGTCCGGAATGACGAAAGCTTAATTAACACAAATCGCGTATAATTAATTCAATACTACTCCCCAAAAGCTGAGTGCTAATGGCTAAAAATCTTCGAATTTTTCTTATGTTCCCAAAAAATTTTAGATGAAATTCAAAAAAATCGCATGTGTCGATTATACGAAAATGAATGATGAAGCTATTGCCCAGCTTCAGGAATATTCCGAAGAAAAAATAATTCATCCTGATGATTTCCCGGAAACCAACGAGGAAATTTTAAATAGAATTGGTGATGCTGAGGTGATCTTTGTTTCCTGGAAAACGCAGATCACAGAAGAAATTATTCAAGAATGTCCTAATCTTAAGTATATCGGGATGTGCTGTAGTTTGTTTGATGATGCTTCAGCCAATGTAGCGGTAAATTATGCACGAGAAAAGGGAATTACAGTCACCGGAATTTTTGATTATGGCGATCCCGGAGTGGCAGAATTTGTGATTTCAGAATTGATCATGCTTATCCACGGGTATGCTGAAAAACAGTGGAAGGAAATTCCGCATGAACTTACCGATCTTAAAATCGGGATTATTGGTTTGGGTGTTACCGGGCAGCTTTTAGCCGATTGTTTATTGCCTTTTGGAGCCGATCTTTATTACTTCAGCAGAAGCAGAAAACTTCAGTACGAACAAAAAGGACTAGACTATTTAGAGCTAGATGAACTTCTGGAAACCGTAGATGTGATCTCGATTCATCTTCCAAAAAACCTGGAAATTCTTCAGCCAGAACATTTTGAGAAATTCGGTGACGGGAAAATTTTTATCAATACTTCGCTGGGAATGCCATTCGATTTAGAAGCTTTTCGAAATTGGATAAAATCGACCTCAAATTTTGCGATTTTCGATGGGGACGCTAAAAAAGATGTTCCGCAGGATATTCATGAAAGAAAGAATGTAGTGATTGGGAAGAAAAGTGCCGGCTGGACGCTTAAAACTCAGGAAAGATTATCAGAAAGAGTAGTAAAAAACTTTAAAGAATACCTTCAGGAAAATTAATGTAACCATTGTTACAGGCCGTTTTCTTAATTTCTGGTTTATTTGCACAAAAGAAGACTATGAATTGGATTTTAGAACCCTGGCCGTGGTATGTTTCCGGGCCATTGATCGCATTTACCATGTTTTTACTCATTTTTATGGGACGTCAGTTTGGAATGTCTTCCAACCTACGAACCATGTGTAGCATGTGTGGTGCAGATAAGAAAGCAGATTTTTTTAATTTCGATTGGAGAGCACAGCAATGGAATTTACTGGTATTGCTAGGTGCCGTAATAGGTGGTTTTATCGCACATTTTTATTTAAGTGAAGATCCAACTACCGTTGCGATTTCTTCAGAAACGATTCAGGATTTAAACAGTCTTGGGTTTGAAAGTGCAGGGAAAGCCTATTTGCCAACCGAATTATTTTCGACAAATGTTTTTTCTGAACCGCTTACGCTTTTAGTGCTTTTAATAGGCGGGATTTTAATTGGATTTGGAGCAAGATACGCCGGTGGATGTACTTCTGGGCATGCAATTTCAGGATTAAGTAATCTACAATTACCATCATTAATTGCCGTAATTGGCTTTTTTATTGGTGGATTGTTAATGATTCATTTTTTATACCCATTAATATTTTAAACAATGAGACAGATAGGATTTTTAGTGATAGGAATATTTTTTGGGATCGTAATGTTTAAGTCTGAAGCTGCTTCGTGGTTTAGAATCTACGAGATGTTTAAATTCCAATCGTTCCATATGTACGGGATCATTGGTTCAGCTTTATTTTTAGGAGTGATTGGGGTTCAGGTTATCAAAAAAAAGAATTTTAAGTCCTTTTTTGGGCAACCTATAAATTTTGTTCCGAAGGATAAAAGCTTTAGCCGCTATATGTTTGGAGGAATCATTTTTGGATTAGGTTGGGCATTAGCAGGAGCTTGCCCTGGACCCATCTATGTTTTAGCGGGCGCAGGATATTGGCCAATATTAGTAGTTTTTGCCGGTGCTATGTTGGGAACTTTTTTATACGGATTACTTCGGAAGAAGTTACCACATTAGAAAATTCTACTAATGTGATTTTTAGCAGCAATTAGTTCCCTACAGCTAATTGCTGTTCTTTTTGGCTGAAATTTGAGGTTTTAAGGATGAATTTTTAATTGAATATTTCACGGATTTTTCAACAAAACTTACAATTTACTTTTGCTCTTTTTCAGGATAAAAGTCAGGGAGTGTGATGTGATATTTTACTGCAAGTAATCTTAAGATTATTACAGTTAGAGACGTTACTAAATAAGTAATATCAGTATTGATATTTTGATCGTGCATGATTACGAAAATGAGTCCGCCAACAAGACAAGCCGTTGCATAGATCTCTTCCTTTCTAAAAATCACGGGAATTTCATTACATAATATATCCCGAATTACACCACCAAATGCACCGGTCATTCCACCTAAAGCGATAGAAATTATAGGATCCAATTCATTCCTAATTCCAATTTCTACACCGGTGATCGTAAAAACACCAAGGCCAATTGTATCGAATAAAAAGAGTGATTTCCGAAGGTGATTTAAATAATTTCTGAATAAAATGGCCAATATCGTCACTACGCTTATAAGATAAATATAAATCGTGTTTTCCATCCAGGTGACAGGAGTATTACCAATTAAAACATCGCGTAAAGTACCACCACCAATGGCAGTTACAAAGGCAATGATAAAAATACCAAAGAGATCTAACCTGCGGTTCATGGCAGATAATGCACCAGAAATCGCAAAAGCTGCGGTACCAAGAATATCGAGTATATTAAACAGGCTGAACTCCATAATTGGCAAAGGTAATTTTATTGTTTTAAATTTGTAGAAACGCAGTAAGTAATTATTAGTCAGTTAAACAGACTAATATGCCGCAACTATCGATATATAGTAAATCTATATGTGATTTACTGTAAGTTTTTAATTGAAGTTACTACTTTTACAATCTAAATTAAGAATAAGATTTAAAGAACATATGAGCGAGACAATCGAAAGAATTAAGTGTTTGATCATTGGATCTGGTCCTGCCGGATATACCGCAGCGATTTATGCTTCCAGAGCAGATCTAAAACCAATTATGTATACCGGAATGGAGCCTGGTGGGCAGTTAACTACAACTACTGAAGTTGATAACTTTCCTGGTTATCCTGAAGGTATCGACGGCCCGGCCATGATGATGGATCTACAAAAGCAAGCTGAACGTTTTGGTACAGAAGTTCGTATGGGAATGGTTACTGAAGTTGAGTTTAGTAAAGAAGCTGGAGGAATTCACAAAGCTTGTATCGATAATTCTAAATGGGTAGAAGCCGAAACCGTAATTATTTCTACAGGAGCTACTGCAAAATATTTAGGATTGCCTAGTGAACAGAAATTAAGAGGAGGCGGAGTTTCAGCCTGTGCGGTTTGTGACGGATTTTTCTATAAAAATCAGGATGTAGCTATCGTTGGTGGTGGAGATACTGCTGCTGAAGAAGCAACTTATTTAGCGAACATTTGTAAGAAAGTTACCATGTTGGTTAGAAAAGACGAGATGAGAGCTTCTAAAGCTATGCAGCACCGTGTAAATAATACTAAGAATCTTGAAGTTCGTTACAATACTGAAGTGGATGAGGTTATTGGTGATCAGGTTGTAGATGGATTACGCATGGTAAATAATAAGACTGGTGAGAAAGAAGAAATTGCAATTACCGGATTATTTATTGCTATTGGACATAAACCAAATACAGATATTTTTAAAGGCCATTTAGATATGGACGAAACAGGATATCTAATCACTCAGGGAAAATCTACAAAGACAAATATTCCTGGAGTTTTTGCATCGGGAGATGTACAGGATAAGGAATATCGTCAGGCAATTACTGCAGCAGGTACAGGTTGTATGGCCGCGATGGATGCTGAACGTTATTTAGCTGAAATCGAAACATCAGAAGAAGAGCAAAAAGAAGTTACTGCCTAAGCAATTAATTAAGCAGTAATTTACTCATAACTATCAGAAAGGCCGGAATATAAAATCCGGCCTTTCTATTTTGTATTATTTTTCTCGATAATCGAGATTAAATGCTCCGAGACTTGCTTCGAGATAATGAATATTTTTCTGATAAATATCTCACCAACTTGCTCTGAAGTGGATTGAAAAGAATTTTAAAACTCAGCTTTCTTTAAAACTGCTTCTCCTGTAAATTTTTCGATCTCGATCTTTGGAGTATTAAAAATGGTAGTTTCGCTACGATCCTCGGCAATGATGTTTAAATTTTCTACTACTGAAATCTCATTTTTAGAACGTCCTTCAGCAATAAGTTTTGCGTTGGTTGCAGTTAGGTTTTTACCCTCAAAAGTACTGGAATGTTCTGTTCTAAGTTCAAAATCTTCTACCGTTCCTTCAATTTCAGCATCAGCACGTTCGTAGTTATCTAACTTAAAAAAAGGGGAGTTTACTAAAGCATTTATTTTACTGCTTCCATTTAATTGAAAATAGGCATCTTTAGCTTCCAGATTCAATTCAATTTGAGCATCGTCACCGTTTTTTAGCTTAAAATTAGTTGCGTTTAAGGTTAAAAATAGCTTCGACTTACCCGTAGTTTCAATTTCGATATCAGATAAATTAAGTCCTTTAGAAGCATCTAATTCGGCATTTTCTTCTAGTTTTATTTTGGTTATGGTTTCTGGGAATTCCACTTTTATTTCCTGTCGTTTAGAGCGTTTAATTTCTTTTGCAGGTTTGATAAAAAGTACACCATCGACCACATCTGTTCGTATAATATCGTGAAGATTCTCGTCTGCTTCAACTTCAGCAAAAGCCGAATTTCCGCGAGTAAGGCTAACTTCAAAATCTCCTGTAATGTGGATTTCGGTAAAATTATCCAGATTTCTTTTTTTGTTCACTACATTTCGGTTTCCTACCACCTGCGCCTGTGAAGCAAGCGTCACTAAAAATAGTAGGAGACAAAGACCTTTTTTCATATTTCTATTTTTGATTCAGTTAGCTATATCAAAAAGAACGCCATAAACTGAATGTTTTAAATTTAAAACACGAAATATAGGCAGTAACCTAAAGATTATTGTGTATGGATAATATAACCCTGCTTGGTAAGTTCTTTATAGAAAAACTCTTGCAAATTTTTTCATTTCAGTTTATTAATGAGATAGTTTACTATTTCTTGACAATTTGAGATTATTGCCAAATAATAAAATTTCATTCTTATATTTCTCTACATGGAATAATTTCGGCCAGACTTAAGTCGTCTGTCTGGAGCAACAAGATCTATTCAAGACAATAATCTTTTCTTTTCACCCAAACTATTTATGATAAAGATTTTATTGTTTTCAATCAAGATACCCCTAGTTTTAAGGCTATTTTTAGTTAAACCGTGTTTTACATCAATCTTAATAAGTTTGGTATTATAATCTGTACTAACATCATTTACTACAGAGTGACCTATTACGATTTTCTTTGCATTATAAAACTTTAAAATTGAATCTAAATCCGTTTGAGATGTCTCGATTAAAGATTCTCCATTGAGCATAAATGCTAATTTGTAAGAAGTTTTTGTGGCTAAGCTCCTGTCCCAATAAGGACTATTTTGAGAATATACTATCAAATTTTCCTTAGAACCAGAAAGTGTCTTTGCTACAGTCTTTCCATAATATTTTCTAGCAATTTTATTGATCTCATCGATTTTTAAATCTTCTTGAATATATTTTTTAGTTAGCCCAGCATGAACAAACAAGTACGGGCCAATTTTTTCGATAACATTTTTTGTTCTAAGCCATTTACCTAATTCTGATTTTTCAGAATACATAAATTTTGCTGCCTTTTCCCAATTTGTTTTCTGGCTAACTTGTTTAGCGACTTCAATGTAATGATGCTGAGAATAGGAGATATCACCCATCAAATTCATTATCTCATGATTGCCATTAATAAAATGTACTTTTCCATGTTTCTCTTCCGCTTTTTTCTCTAAAGTATAAATAAGCCATAAACACTGTGTAACATTTTTTCCCCGATCAAAAAAATCACCATTTAATACTAAATGTCCATCGCCAAAGATCCAGTTATAATTCTCATCCATTACCTTATTATTAATAAGGAAGCTGTAAAGGGCATTGAAGTTTCCCTCGATATCAGAAATAGCAATTAATCTAGATGGGAGGTCATAATAAGCCACCTCATTTTCGTAAGAATTTTTAAGGATAATTTCAAATTTATCCTCATCTTGATTTCTCACGTGAATATTTATTGGTTTTCTTCTATCAAACGTATTTTTTTTAAGTTCATTTTTTTGATTAACCTGGTATTTAACATTATCGAAAATATAGGGACCATCAACTCCCTTCAATTTAGTTTTGTAGGGTTCGTTAATAAAAAGACCGAATTCTTGATCTGAAAATAACGCATCTAGTCCAGACCATCCAAAGCTCTGAACTCCAGTTCTTGTATCTAAATTAGTATGTCCAAATATTAGCGTTGTTAAGAATAAGTATCCGAATATACAAATGGCGCCCCATTTTAAGGTTTTGATAATTATGTGGCGTTTTTGTTTCATATAGAAATTGAGGTTTTTTTAATGGAAGGAATAGGTTTAAGTAGAGTTTTTCAAAAATTAAGGAGACACGAGTTCATTTTATTTGAATGGATACATTCTCTGGACCTTGAATAGGGGAAGAAAATATTCTAACACGAAGCCTTTAAGCCTAAAAAGAGCGATGCCAAAATTCGATAAATCTACTTAAGATGATACGCTATGACAGTTTGCTTTCCAACAGCAACTCATTTTTTTAAGTTCTGGCTTTTAATTATTCACTCTACAAGTCAGGCTACGAAAGAGATAAGCTTTATTAAATAATATTTAGTTTCTAAATCTTATTCAAAAATTCGTTTTCAGCATAGCTACACTCGATTTTATGCGAAATTTCAAGGATTTTTTCCTTTTGTCGTGCAATCTCCAAGTGAGGAGAAAGCACGAGCATAAGAAAACTGATGATTACATTTAAAAGACTAATCATAATTGGTTGGTTTTTGATTGATGGTTAAGTTTTAGCTGTGTGCTATTTATACACTTTTATTTGTGTTAGAAACTGGCGCATCAAAAATCGTCTGATGCGTCAGTTGGTTCATCTACAGTTGTGGTATCTTCCTCAAATCGCTTTTTTTGTTCCTCTAAATATTTTTCTTCTTCTGCAGAGGTATTAAAAGTATCATCGTCTGAATTTAAAACATCTTCATCTTCCTCTTCAATTTCTTCGATAGGACAATCTAAACATACCGCATGATCGTCTTCAACTCTTAATAAATAACCTTCCTGGTCATTTTGTAAGATATCATTAGATCTGTAACTATTTCTATGAAAATAATTTACATTATCGTCTGCAATAAAGTGGCTACCTTCAGGGAACCATAGCGTAACATAAAGTTCCTGATCTCTGGCTTTTAATTGTTCTCTAACTAAAAAGTAACTATCTAGATAAAGTGTATTGCCTTTTAGATCAAAGCCATATTCGATGTTTTCAGCTCTTCTTTTTGCATCTAATACACTTTTACCATCTGCCTCTTTATTGACTTCTATTTTTGCAATAGAATCTTTGGTTGAACGAATGATTACTCTAATATCTTCAGAGTACAATACTCCATTCTCATTCTCGTCATATTTTAATTGAACATTGTGATTTCTATATCCTACGTATGATTTGTACTGATTGTTATTTCTCATTTCGATCATTAACGTATCTTGTTTAGTCGTAGGAATAGAAAATGTTTCAACCACATTTTCACTAATCGCTCTACTTGTAGCTTCTTTTACAGAAATAACCGCTAGACCAATTGCTGAAATGATCCAAATACCCAGCAATACTAGTTTTGCCGTATTTCCTATCGATTTTAAATTCTTAACCAGAATCTTTAAGCCTAGGACGAATAGGAAGAATAATAGAATTCCAAAAACGAAGAAACTAAAGATCACTCCCAACCATAAAGAAGTTTCAGAAATATGCATCATCAAATAATCGTTCCAGGGAGCATCGATGATTCCAAAAGTTCCAAAAGTGAACAAGCTAATGAACAATGCGATCAAACCACCACCGGCAACAAGTAGAATTATGATTCCTACAAAACCAACGATAATTCTTAAAAATACATTGATAATACTTGCGAAGGCTGATGCTGCACTTCCTGCACCTGCTTTTGCACGGTTCCCATATTTTTGATAATCTACATTTTTTACTTTTTCTGAAACATTATCAAATCCTTCTCTAATTTTTTTTTCGATATTCGAGATCGTTACTTCTTCCCCTCGCATAGAAAGTTTCTCTGCGGTGGTTTTAGCTTCTGGAGTAAAGATCCAAAAGGCCACATAGATCAAAAGAAAAATACCGCTAGAGGCCAGGGTAAGAACAACCCAAAGTAAGCGTATCCAAATGGCATCTATCTCTAAGTAATGACCTAAACCACTGCTTACTCCGCCTACATAAGAGTTTTCGGTATCACGGTAAAAGCGCTTATTCGAAGATTTTTTGGTCTTTTTAGAAGAAGTAGTTTCAGGTTCATCTTCAAAGATGTCTTCATCTACCATATAATCTTCAGGTTGCCCCATTATGGCGATCACTTCATCTACATCTTTCATGCTTATTACCTGGCTCTTATCTGCTCTTTTTTCAGCAAAAAGTTCAGCAATACGAGCTTCAATATCCAGGATGATCTCATCGCGTCCCTGTTTATCGGTAAACGAACGTTTTATGGCATCCAGATAATGCTGTAATTTTTTAAAGGCATCCTCGTCGATATGAAAGAACATGCCCGCAAGATTTATGTTTATCGTCTTATTCATGATTTTTCTTTTTTTGAGTAGTTACAATGTTTACTGCGGTTTGCAGCTCATCCCAGGTCGAGGAAAGTTCGGTTAAGAACAATCTGCCAGTTTCCGTTAATCCATAATATTTTCTTGGTGGCCCACTGGTAGATTCTTCCCATCTGTAGGAGAGTAGGCCTGCATTTTTAAGTCGGGTTAACAAAGGATATATCGTTCCTTCTACTACCAGTAATTTGGCATCTTTAAGGGTGTCTAAGATTTCAGCTACGTAAGCATCTTCATCTTTTAAAACCGAAAGTATACAATACTCCAGTACACCTTTACGCATTTGTGCTTTGGTGTTCTCTATCTTCATAGCGTTTGGTTTTGAATGTTGTTAAAATGTTCATTTTTTGATTGATGATTATGTTTGATAAATTGAATGACTAATCTAAATATGCAAGAGCGTCTACAATCTCATAATTTGGGTTGTCTTCTAAAAGATCTTTTAAAATCCCAATATGAGCCTGTCCCATCATTACATAAATTCTCTTGCTTCCTGTTTTTAATTGTGTGTTTAAAATGTTTGAATAAATCTTAATGTTTCTATCGAAAAACAGACTAATATACTCGGCGCCTGCATATCTTTTTTCTTCGGGATTTAATGCTCTGTAATTAATACCGTCCTTATTAAAATCGCCATTTTGCACATAAGCCGGATAGTTGAAAACGGCTCTATACGAAAGATTAAGCATGTCTGGCTCGTTGATCTTTTTTGTGAAATCGTATAATGAAAGTGAATTTTCCATCACCTGTTTCCCTAAAGGTTTTGAGGTTTGCTGAAGCTTTTTTAATTGCTCTTGGAAATACTCAAAATGATTACCTTCTTTCAGCAAATTTTGGGATGTAGAAGACTTGAAGTCGATTCCGTAAACATGATCTAATTTCAGTTTATTAGCCAGCCTAAAACCTACCTGGTAAGTCTCACCTGCACCATTCTCAAACTTCTTAAGGTCTAGCTTATCGTTTTGATATAACTGATAAAGGCTATCTGCCCATTGTTGTTCCTGCGGAGTTAATTCAACCATAATGGCATCTGGTTTAAATTGTGCAATTTTAGCCGTAATTTTTTCAAGCTCCTGTTGCTTTTTGGGATTAAACATACTTGCAGCTTCAGTGCCATTTTGCATTTGGCTTAAGTGCGCAAAGCCAACAAGCATGATCTCTACTTTTTCATTTTGCTGCGCTAAACCAAAACTGCTCTGTAAAGCACACAAAATCGTGATGAAGATCTGTGATATTTTGATTGATGGATTCATATTCGATAAATTGATGATTATTTTATTTTTTGATATACATCGTCATTTATTGTGATAAAGTTTTTATCGTCAAGTCTTTCATAATAAATAGGGAATTCTACTTTTTTATCGCTATTGTAATATTCTATCGATGGTATTTTCTTATTTTTTACCGTAGAGAAAATAAATAAATCTATAGAAGAAGTGCTTGTAATGTAAGTCCCTAATTTTCCCTGAATAGTTTCGTCTTCAGATTTAAGAACCACATTTTCATCTTCAAAGTCGATTCTTTTGATATCGCTTTTACCCTCGTATAATTCCCAGCTTCCGTCAAGATCATAATATTTAGAATCGGAGATTTCATTTTCAATTTTTACACAAGAATTGTTGAGTAAAACGACTAATATTAGACTGATGTTGATTAATTTTTTCATGATGGATGTTTTAAGAAGCTTCGTTTAGAGTAGTGTCTTCTTTGATAAAGTTGATACATAATGGATATTTGTATTCTTTTGCTTCGCTTGCATCCTTAGCTGCACTAATTACAGCGTAAAGTTCAAAGACAATTAGGCCAAGTAGAAATATTCCTCCTGTAAATAGAACGATAACAAAGGGCAAAATAGCTTCTTCGTTAACGCGGTCTATCCTGAAGTTGTAAGCGTTATATTCAAAAAATTCAAAAGGGATTCTAGCACCCATAATAATTATCGTGGCAATAAGAATACAGGCAATGATGATGTAATAAAGTAATAAACTTAACTGAAAGTTTACGGCATTTCGACCGTGATGATTAACAAATTTTTTCTCTTTACTTACCAGCCAGATGATCACCGGGAAAATAAAATTGCCAAAAGGGATAAATAATTTTGAAAAAACCGAAAGGTGGATGATCGTGGCCAGGGTTTGATCTTGTTGTTTGATTGCTGATGATTCCATTGCGTTTTCTTTTTTAATAAACCGGACTTAAAATGATGGTTTTGATGTTTTTAAGTCCGGTTTGTAATGTCCTGATAAAGACGTTTTTTTGATTGATAAATATGATAATTCTTAACTAATTAAATTTAGAAATTCCTATGCCAGTTAATTTCTTATACAAATATATGGTTAAAAGAAGGTATTTTGCAAAGCATAGTACCTAAATTTAACATTTAATTAAGGTTTATGCCGTATTTAAAATTTGAAATAATTTAGATATCTTTAAAAGAAATAATGAATACTATGCAAATTACGCCTAAGAAACTCAATCAATTTTTAATGCTGAAATTACCAAGCGCATGGCTTTGTGGTGTTAGGGTTAAAGCGATTTCAGATACTAATTGCAGTGTAGGAGTAAAACATAAATGGATTAATCAAAATCCTTTTAAAAGTATGTATTTCGCAGTGCAGGCAATGGCAGCCGAGTTAAGTACAGGAGCTTTGGTTATTTCAAAAATAAGAGCGCAAAAACAACCAATATCAATGTTAGTGGCTCAAAATAGATCGGTTTTTACCAAAAAGGCTACAGGAAAGATCATCTTTAAATGTGAAGACGGAGCTTTGATTGATAATGCAATTTCAGAAACTTTAAAAACAGGAGAAGGCCAGACCTTTTGGATGAAATCTATAGGCATCAATGAAGAGGGAATACCGGTTTCTACATTCGAATTTGAATGGACGGTAAAAGTAAAGACAAGAAAATAAACTTTTAAACCGCCTGTAACATTTCAATAATTTTCTATTCTAATAGATAAAACCACTAAAACTTAAATTATGAACGCTCACGAAATAGATTACGAAATATTTGGCGAAGAAATGCAGTATGTAGAGTTGGAGTTAGATCCACAGGAAGCTGCAATTGCAGAAGTTGGTAACTTTATGATGATGGATAATGGTATTAAAATGGATACCATTTTTGGAGACGGGAGTAAAGAAAACGAAGGCTTTTTAGGAAAAGTGCTGGGTGCCGGGAAGCGATTACTTACAGGAGAAAGTTTATTTATGACGATCTTTTCGAATATGGGGCAGGGTAAAAAGAAAATAAGTTTTGCTTCACCATATCCGGGAAAGATCATTCCTATCGATCTTACGCAATTTGGAGGTAAATTTATTTGCCAGAAAGATGCATTTTTATGTGCAGCGAAAGGTGTTTCTATAGGAATAGAATTCAGCCGTAAACTAGGTAGAGGATTTTTTGGAGGTGAAGGATTTATTATGCAAAAAGTAGAGGGTGACGGGATGGCTTTTGTACATGCCGGCGGAACAATGGCCAGAAAAGAATTAGCTATTGGCGAAACTTTAAAAGTCGACACAGGTTGCATTATTGGTTTCACACAAACTGTTAATTATGATATCGAATTTGTAGGCGGAATTCGTAATACTTTCTTTGGAGGTGAAGGTCTTTTCTTTGCCACTTTAACTGGCCCGGGCGTTGTTTACGTACAATCTTTACCATTTAGTAGATTAGCAAACAGAGTTTTACAGGCTGCTCCACAAGCTGGAGGAAAAGATAAAGGTGAAGGAAGTATTTTAGGAGGAATTGGTGATATTTTAAGCGGCGATAACCGATTTTAAAATGTTAAAGATTTGTTTATATGTGGTTTAAGTGTGAAAATTTTTTATATTTAAGACGTTAAAATCGCAGCTTATAGAGAAATTTTTACATTTTTTTAAATTAACCTAACTAATAATTAAATCAGTATCAAATTATGGCGAGAGCGATGTTTGAATACACCAAAACGATCCTTGATAAGGTGAGTTTTGATGCAACATTATTCTGTAAGGAAGTAAAAAAAGCGATTTCTAGATTATTGCCTCACGAAATAGAGGAACTTAAAATTTGGATTGAAGCACTTACGAAACAGAATCCGGAACTAAATCAATGCTTAATTTATTTAAATTCTTGACATGATAAAAAATTAAAAAAGCGGCTTTTAGCCGCTTTTTCTTTTTTATAAGATCAGATTTTTAATACTGAAGTTCTTTTTTATTCTTCTGCTGCGCAGGACTAATAATTTCTACATTTTGGAAGGTAATCGCTCCTTTCACTACAGAGGCGATAACTTTACGCATCGCATCGATAATCTGCATTTTCAATTCGCTACGATTATAGATCAAACTCACTTCCCTTGCTGGCACAGGATCCTTAAACATTTTTAAGTTGTTCTTGTCTTTTTCAGCAATATCTAAAGTATGCAGGTAAGGTAAAAGCGTCATTCCTAAGCCTTCGTTAGCAAGCTTGATTAAGGTTTCAAAACTACCGCTTTGTAGTCTAAAATGTTCGTCTTCACTAGATTTTACCGTTTTACATAAATTGATAATTCCGTCTTTAAAACAATGGCCATCCTGTAAAAGCAAAATATCGTCAATATCCAGATCATTCACATCGATCTTATATTCGTTATGCAAACGATGACTTGGCGGAATATATCCTACAAAAGGCTCGTAATATAATGCATTTTCCTTAATGCCTTCTATATTTAGCGGAGTTGCCGCGATTGCTGCGTCTAAATGCCCCTCTTTTAGTTTTTCAATAATAGCCTCGGTATGTAATTCTTCGATCTGAAGTTTTACTTTTGGATATTTTTTGATGAAATTATTGATGAACATCGGTAATAGCGTAGGCATAACCGTAGGAATAATCCCTAAACGAAAGGCACCGCCAATATATCCTTTTTGTTGATCTACAATATCCTGAATTCGATCACTCTCGTTTACAATATTTCTAGCCTGGGTAACGATTTTCTTCCCAGTATCAGTAAGCTCGATAGGCTTTTTACTACGGTCGAAAATAAGAACATCCAGCTCTTCTTCAAGCTTTTGAATTTGCATACTTAACGTAGGCTGTGTAACAAATACTTTTTGCGCCGCTCTTGTAAAATTTTTATGTTCTGCAACTGCCAAAACATAATGCAACTGAGTTATAGTCATAGTTTACAACAATATTACTGGATAATATGGATTTAGTTCCTAACTATCGTATACTACAAATATATTAGTTTTTTCTATTGCGAACGAATAAAAACTAAAGTTTGTCTATACTAAAAACCCGCAAATAGCATCAACTACATGCGGGTTGTTTTAGTTTGATTTTAGTTAAAATCGAATGCTAATTTTTTCTTCATTACCGTCAAAAGTAAATTTACCATCGGTCCATACCGGTGGGCCAAAAGGATTAAGCTTGTTATTTGAAACGCCATAATCTTCTTGTGGCATTCCGTTAGTTTCAAAATCCATTTTGTTGTTATCATTTTTGTCATGAAAGCAGATCACAGCATATTCACCTGCTGGAATATCTGTAAAAGTTACAACAGATTTTCCATCTTCTATTTTAGCAGTTTTAGAGAAATTTGGTTTTTTCATAAAACTGTCTTTCGTATAAATACCGTAAACAATTTTTCCGTTATCGCTGGTTACGTTTACTATTTCTACGGAAATAGTTCCGGTAGAATCTTTTGCGGTTTCCTGTGCTCTTGCAGCAAGTCCAGAAATAAATAATGCGAAAATAATGGCTAAAGTTCTCATGTTGATTAGTTTTATTTAGTTGAACACTGTAAAAGTAGGGAAGATGTTCAATTGATTAGAAATCAACTTACTGAACTGTAATTTTTTATTACTGAATTGTATTTTGGAGTTTACTAGTTAACAGTTTACGGTTTACAGCGAACCGTTCTTGATTTAGGGTTTTGAAGAATTGAAGACAACTAAAAATATCAGAAAGTGAAGTCTTTTCTGCCAGGATAACTCATGAGGATGTATATTTTCAGAAAGATTTTCTAAAATACTAACACATCTTAACCATCTAGAATACAAACAATCCAATATTTTAAACTTCTAAATCAAGCCTCTTGCTTTAATTTCAAGATACTTGTTAATGGCATTGATGCTTAGATCTTTTGGTTTGGTAAGCACGGTTTGGATGCCGTGTCGCTGTAATTCTTTAGCCATTTTTACTTTGTTCTGGCTAAACTCTTCGGCGATTCCCTGGTGAGCACTTTCACTAAGATTTTCAGGTTGGGAGTGGAGTAGTTTGGTTATTTCAGTATTTTCAAAAAAGATCACCACTAAAACATGACGTTTATTGATGGCTTTTAAATAAGGTAATTGTCTTTCTAAAGCCGATGGATGCTCAAAATTAGTGTAGAGCATCAATAAGCTGCGATGTGTAATAAATCTATTGATCCCGGCGTATAAACTACCAAAATCAGATTCTTTAAAATCTGTGCTAATATTATACAAACTCTCCATGATGCGTTGAAGCTGACTCATCCTTGAAGAATCTTTCAGGATTTTTTCGATTTTCGCAGAAAAACTAATCATCCCTGTTTTATCCTTTTTCCGCAGGGCGATATTCGAAAAAGCAAGGCTACTATTTATCGCGTAATCCAGTAAACTAAGTCCTTCAAAAGGCATTTTCATTACGCGACCGGTATCGATAATCGAATAAACCGGCTGTGCTTTTTCATCCTGAAATTGATTCACCATCAAACTTCGATGTTTTGCGGTGGCTTTCCAGTTAATGGTTCGCACATCGTCGCCAGTTACGTATTCTTTTATCTGCTCAAACTCCATGGTATGGCCAAGTCGGCGTATTTTTTTGAGTCCGGCTTGCGAAATGCGGTTATCTATTGCCAGAAAATCCAGTTTTTTCATCTGAATGAACGACGGGTAAACCTTCACCATTTGTTCCGCATTAAAAACCTTCCTTATTTTGGCCAATTTCAGGATGCTTTGTGCGTAAATATTTAATTTTCCGAAGATATATTCACCACGTTCTAAGGGTGTCACTTCGTACTCAAATTCGAAGTTTTCAGCAGGTTTTATTTCAGCAGTATATAAAAAATCTCTTTTCTGAAACTGAATGGGAAGCTCGTCGATAACTTCAGCAAAAACCTTAAAAGAATAACTGTTTTTAATCTGAATCTTAACCGAATTGGCATCTGAATTACTGAATTTCTCGGGTAAAATTCTTTTGGCACTAAAACCTTTACTTTGATAAAGCGCGATAATATCTATAACTAAAGCAATGCTTAAAATCACCAATATCACCCAAACAAGAGGATAAATGGCTGTGATCCAGAACGAAAACAGGAACAGCACTGTGATTGCAGCGATACTATAAAAGAAGCGCTTAGTTAAGTATAAAGATTTAAGGAATTTGATCACTATCGAGGGATTTCTACAGATTGGCTAATCATTTGAATAACATCACGAGTTTTCATGCCTTCCATTTCGCGATCTGGAGAAAGGATAATACGGTGCCCCAACACAGGATTTAGTGATCTTTTAATATCCTCTGGAATCACAAAATCACGACCATCAATAGCCGCAAAAGCTTTTGATGCATTCATAATTGCGATCGAAGCTCTTGGTGAAGCTCCCAAATAAAGATGCGCGTGCTGGCGAGTTTTGCTCACCAGTTCAGCGATATAATGCAACAATTTTTCTTCAATCTTAATATCGAAAATCTGTGTTTTAAGCTCATTTAATTTTTCAGGAGAAAGAATAGGAACAATATTCGCTTCTGGTTTTGCACCTTTTCGCTCGTTGTGTCCTTTTAAAATATCAATTTCTTCCTCTAATTTTGGATAATCAACCTCGATCTTAAATAGAAATCGGTCTAATTGTGCTTCGGGTAAGGCGTAAGTTCCTTCCTGTTCTACCGGATTTTGAGTCGCCAAAACCATAAAAGGATCCTGTAACTGGTGGCGAGTCCCGTCGATGGTTACCTGGCGTTCTTCCATCACCTCAAAAAGGGCAGCCTGGGTTTTTGCCGGTGCGCGGTTAATCTCGTCAATTAGCACGATATTCGAGAAAACAGGACCGGGTTTAAATTCAAAGTCTGAAGTTTTCATATTTAGAACCGATGTTCCCAAAACATCACTAGGCATAAGATCTGGCGTAAACTGAATTCGGCTAAAATCGGTTTGTAGGCATTTAGCAAAAAGCTTTGCCGTTACGGTCTTTGCCACACCGGGAACGCCTTCGATAAGTACATGACCGTTAGAAAGTAAGCCCACGATCAATAATTCTACAAATTCGGTTTGCCCAACGATGATTTTCGAAAGCTGAGATTTTAGATCGTCAACTGAAGTTTTTAATTCTTCTAGCGGAATACGGGTATCAAAATTAAGCTCGCTATTTTCTTCGTTTTCGGGTTGTATGTTTGGTTCTTCCATTGTTCTAGTTTTACTCGATTATCGAGATTAATTGCTATGAAGTTTTTTCTCATTAAAGATCTAATATCAATAATAACTTCATTAGCTTTACTTTAATTCAATCATTATTTTAAGCCGATTTTATCGAAAATCGAACTAAATTTTTTCTTTTGGCGCATTGGCATATTTAAATTTATGGATGCCTTTGCTAATATTCTCAAAATCTTGGGCGGTCGCTTTTTTATTGCTCACGGCTTCGATATTTTTAAATAATTCTTTTACAAATTCTATAGAATTCCCTGATTTATCAGCCAATATTGTATAAAAATGATCTTGTTTTTTATCAGGATCGAGCTTTAAGTCTGTACGGATATATTCTTTAAAATGCTGAATTCGCTTTTGGGTTAATTCATCGATCTTTTTTTGTTCTAAATAAAGATCTGCAATGGTTTGCGTGTATTCGTACGACTGATTTTTGAGTGGTTTCACTACCGGAATTGCCCTTTGTTTACGCTTTCCTTCAAAAATAATAAATAACAGCGAGGCTAATATCATTAAATAATAAGCCCATTTTAGCGCTTTATTTTGCATGATCACATACAACAGATTCGTTGGTTGCGCTTTGCCGGTTTTGTAATAATTATCCCAGTAAATTGGAGTATCCTGATCGATATAAGCTAAAATATTTTCAGCATATTTAAAATTGTTGTTTTTCAGCATAAAATAATTGCCAAAAGCTTCAGGCGTGCTGTGCATAAAGATCTTACCATCACCAAATTCAGTTTCAATAAAATTGATCTGTGGTTCACTTAAGGTATCGTCGTCGTATCTTACCGTACCTAAAATAGTGGTTTTTAGCGTATCGATCTTGCTGAAATAAATAGAGCTGAATTCATGCGGAACTTCAAAAGGACCATCTTGATTAAAATTTGGGTTTACAAGATCTAATTCGGTCTTTGGGATAAAACTTATCTGGTTTTCTATCTTTTTGTTGTAGGGTTTGGTGTCCAGATTTAATGTGTCTAAAACATTGTCGCCAAACACATCTGAAGCAATAAACGCGGTATTTCCTTTCTCGACCCAGGC
Organism: Zunongwangia sp. SCSIO 43204; assembly: GCF_019904275.1. GTDB lineage: Bacteria > Bacteroidota > Bacteroidia > Flavobacteriales > Flavobacteriaceae > Zunongwangia > Zunongwangia mangrovi. The sequence continues at coordinate 3,626,540 of NZ_CP063204.1, read as the reverse complement.
AAGCAGTTTATTAAGCTCATCTTCGTCGAAATTCACATAATTATTCAGGAAAAAATAAGATCCGTTAGTGATGCTTAAACTATCGCTAAGAAATTCGAATGGTGGAATATTAACCTCCTCAAAATGTTCTGGATTAGTTTCTTTCCAGTTCTCGTAGAAAATATAGCTACCAAGCGGAATCTTATCGAGCTTCGAATAGCTGGGATACCAGTTTATTGGTGTAGGTTCGATCGCCTCGAGGTAGGTTAAAAAAGCTACCAAGAGGATAAAAACACCAAGCGCAATTTTATTAAACCTACTCATTTTTGGTGTTTTTGATCGTTGAATTTAATTCTGAAAAGCCCTTTTCTGCCAATAAAAAGTCTTCTTTTGAAACTTGAAAATCACCATACCAGATAAAATTGTAGATGCGGGTTACTTTTTTGAAGATATTATTTAGCGAGGTATTTTGAATTTCTGAAATATAATCGTTGTTGGTCTTTTGAGCTTCAAAATCAATAATTTTTTTGAGATCCAGTTCTTTTAAAGCCTGAAGATAATAGTATCGCACTGCCATACGATATTGTCCATTTTCGATCGCATTTTTTATTAAAGCTGGGATATCTGCATTTTGAATAATTTCTTCTTCATCTTCTAAATGCACTTTTGATGTTTGTGGTTCCTGAAGAATATTTTTTCCGGGATTCATCCGGGTAAATAACCAGATCACTAAACAAATGATTCCTATTAAAAGCAGATAAGGCAATATTTTCAGAATAAATCCAAAGAGACTACCAGCATCGTAATCGCCAAATAACCAGTTTAAAAATTGCTGGTATTTTTGATTGATCCACTCTTTAAATTGTTGCCACCAGGTTTTTTCCTGCTTTTCTTCTAAATAATTAAAATCTTCGTCTTTTTTAAGCTCTTCAATTTTTGTTTCGCTAAACTGAACAGGATTAAGATCGCTGGTATTATCGAATTGCACTTCAGCTTCAGCTTGAGAAGTATTTTTAGATTCTACTTCAGCATTAGGATCAAGCTTAGTATCAGCTTCAGTTTGGACAATAGTATCCTGCTGCGCAAGCGCAAAATTAAAATTCAGTAATAAAAGGAAGGAAATTAAGATTCTCATTCGCGGTCTTCACCTAACTTATCGATACTGTCGTAAGTACCGGTAAAGTTTTTTTCTTCGTTTAAATTAAAATAGATAAGGCTTATTAAAATTGGAGTGATAATATAAAGCAGGTATTGTGCGATCGAAGCCAAGATCGTTAATACCATTAAAACCGGATCTTTGGTTTCCATATTTTGAGCCATCGTTTCTATACCAGCATCTATTCCAGAAAACATAGACATCATCATATAAATGATCATTGGCATTTGGAAAACAACATTAATAATGTACATAATGATTCCAAAAACGATAAGAATCCCAAAAGTAAGCCACCAGTTATCTTTTATTAAGTCGAAAGCACTGGAAATTGTATCACCAACACCTTTTTGATCAAAAACCAATATTGGTAAGGCTAAAGTTAATACAACCCCAAGATAGATACCGGGAATAAATAAAAACAAAAATCCTACAACGGTTAATAGACCAACGATAAAGTTTAATAGAAGTCCGTTTCCAAGGTCATTTTTTAAACCATTTTTTACGTCTTCTATACTTACATTTCCATCCTTGGCAATGTAAGCTTTAATGTAGTTAAATACACTTAGATATAGCGCAGTAAAATAAACAAAAAGTGCCAGCGTATTGATAAGCGCCGGAATTATAAAGCCGGTAAGATTAGAATAACCTTCAAATCCAACCCCAAGGGTAGCATAGGTATAGTATGCATTTGTAATAATCAGGGTGATTAAAAAAGGAGCACAAACTTTAAAATTGATACTTAAAAAGCTTTTTGCATTTTCTCGTAAAAACTTAAAGGTATCGCTTAGTAGTTCTCCAAAATCCCTGGTTTTTCTAAACCTGAAAATCTTATTTTCCATCAATGAATTTTTTATGTAAACGATGTGGTAAGATCACATAATACCACACAATTAGAATTAATGATAAGCTTATGATTAAGATGGCCAGAACATCTGGCATCTCTGTATGTCGCGTTACAAAACCTTCCAAAAAACCTGCGATAATAAAGAAGGGAACGGTAGAAATTACGATTTTGAGTCCGTCTTTAACTCCTGTCACAAACGAATGTAATCTGCTATAGGTTTTAGGAAATAAAATACTGCGCCCAACAACCAGCCCGGCACAGGCTGCAATAATAATTACTGAAATTTCTATGGTACCATGAATCCAGATCGTTCTGGCCGATTCCCACAATAAACCTTTATCATAAAAGAAATACTGAAAAGATCCCAGCATTATTGCATTTTGCATAAGTACGATAAGCGTTCCTAAACCTGCCAGAACTCCAAATGAAAATGCCATTAAGCCAACTCTAACATTGTTTATGGTAATCCCCAAAAACATATCGGTTTCTGATGCCTGTTTATAAACAGCCATAGGATCGTCATTTTCAATATTATTTAGCGTAGCATTGACGTAGGCGTCACCAAGCACGGCTCTAACAAAACTATCTTCGTTAGCGGCCGAATATGCCCCAACGATCGCAAAAATGGCAAAGACCAAAAAACTGAATAATAATTGCTTTTGATACTGGTAAAAGAACAGCGGAAACTCTTTGGTATAAAATAAAATGAATTTATTTTTTGATTCTTTTTTATTTCGATACACTTTTTGATGTGCCTGTGAAGCAAGATCGTTAAGATATCTGGCCGTATTACTGCCTGTGTAAAAGGTATTTGCGTAGCTTAAATGGTCTGTAATTTCAACATAAGCCGCAGAAAGTTGATCTGGAGAAATGTTGCTATTATTTTTCAGGAGACTTTCAAACTTTAGCCATTTATCTTTATTTTGCTTCACAAAAGCAGCCTCGCGCATATTCAGGATTAAATTAGATCCTCAAAGAAACATATTTAATGGATAATTTTCAAATTGAAACCGCTCAAAATATCGGAATTCAGCAAAATTCGGCCTCAATTGGTGATCGGGTTTTAGCTTTTCTAATAGATTTTTTTATCATGATCATTTATTCGATCATTTCTGCGCTTTTACTAGCGGGTTTTGAAGCCGATCGATTTGGCGAAATGGTCTATTATATGGTGATTGGTTTGCCTATTTTCCTTTACTATTTATTGTTCGAAACCTTTTGGGATGGCAAAACACCGGGAAAATCTGCCATGAAAATTAAAGTCGTAAAATTAGATGGATCACGCCCGGCTTTCGTAAACTATCTAATACGATGGTTGCTACGAATTATTGATATAAGTTTAGGTAGCGGAAGTATTGCCGTAGTTACTATTTTGCTGAACGGTAAAGGGCAGCGCTTAGGAGATATGGCGGCAAAAACAACGGTAATTTCTGAAAAACGAAAAGTAAGCTTAGCTAATACTTTAGCTGTTGAAATTCCTGAAGATTACGTGCCAAAATATCCTCAGGTTACCATTTTAAAAGATCGCGATGTACAGGAAGTCAAAGAGATCTATAGAAATGCCCGAATAAAGGGAAATCATAAGGTGATCATTGTTTTAGCGGAAAAATTATCTAGTTTACTCGGAGTGAAATTCGATGAAAAACCTATGGTTTTTGTAAAACGAGTGATCGAAGATTATAATTATTTCACGCAGCAATAGGTTAGGAGTTAGATTTGAGATCTTAGACTCTAGATTCTAGATATTAGAGGCTAGAAATGAGATCTGTTTAATTAAAAATGCTGCTCCAAAACCTAGATTATTGATAATTGCTAACTGTTAATTGTCCACTGCCTACAGAAAAGCTACTCAATAATCTCTACCTGCATTTCGATGTTATCGATAGGCCATTCAGATTGGCCGGTTTTTACTTTAGAAATTTCGTCGACCACATCCATTCCTTTAGAAACATAACCGTAAACCGTATGTTCGTCGTCCAGGTGATGCGCTCCATTAGGATTCAACACCACGAAAAATTCAAACGGACTAGAAGCTTTACTCGTATTTTGCTCGGCATATTTTGCTGCTGAAAAAGCTCCGCGTACATGGCGGTGACCAGCATCTAATTCATTCGGAATTAAATAATCACCAATATCGTGTCTTTTGATATTTGTAGATGCGTTATCTGAATTTCCTCCTTGGATCACAAAATTTGGTGCTACACGATGAAAATAAGTGTTATCAAAATAATCGTTTTTAATAAGCATGATAAAATTTGCGCGGTGAAGTGGCGTATCTCGATATAAAGTCACCTCGAAAGAACCAAAACTGGTTGTGATACGGACTTTATTCTCTGGATTTTTCTTTCCGTATTCCGTTAAGAAAGGAATTAATTTTTCCTGCGGAATAGGAAATGCGGTATCTTTCTCGGTAAGTGCTTTTGCCTGCCCTTTTTTGATTTTAGCCGAATCTACTTCGCTTTTTACAGAATCCTCATTTTTTGTGCTATTTTTAACGGCTTTAGAGGTGTTTTCTGAATTATTTTCCTTTGAAGTTTTCTTATCTTCACAACTTGCAAAAATATTAACAACCAAAATTGCGATTACTGATACACGTTTAAACATGGATTTCTTCGAGTTTAAAAATAGAATTTCAAATTTAAAAAAAATAGAACTACCCGGCGAAGCGGCTCACAATAAATTAGCGCCGTCTATTAGGGTGCAGGAACTTAAAAAGATAGATTTTTCGGCAAAAAAAACGAATAAAGCCGGAGTAATGGCGGTGTTCTATCCTAAAAACGACCAAACCTACTTTGTGCTTATACTTCGTAAAACTTACAAAGGAGTGCATTCAAACCAGATTGGTTTTCCTGGCGGACGAGTAGAAGTAGAGGATCGGGATCTGGAAGAAACAGCATTACGGGAGACCGAAGAGGAAGTTGGTATTCCTCAGGAAAAAATAGAAGTGATTCGTGGATTATCGAAATTGTACATTCCGCCAAGTAATTTTTGGGTGCATCCTTATGTTGGAGTGATGACTGAAACTCCGCAGCTTATTCCACAGGAAAGCGAAGTCGAAGATATTTTGGAAGTAAAACTTGAGGATTTTTTAAATGAATCGAATTTTGTCACCAGGAATTTAAGTACCTCTTACATGGAAAATATCGATGTGCCTGCTTTTTTGCTCAATGACCAAATCGTTTGGGGAGCAACAGGAATGATGCTGGGAGAATTGCGAGAAATGCTTCGCGAGATTCTATAAAATTGAATTACTTATATTTGTGGGTTTTTCAGCAGAAAAAAGAGAGATTTTGATGATGTTCTAAGAAATGCTTTAGTTTAAGCTTTTCCTTTTTGGAATTATGACTGTACCATTGCATCTCCATTATTGAGTAAATAGCGTAAAAGAAACTATGGGATTATTAAAGAAAAATCCATTTGGACATATTTTAATTATCAAAAAATGGCTTATTCGTGTTTTTGGCTTAATGACGCATAGGCGTTATCGCGGCTTTAATGAATTAAGTATAGAAGGTTCAGAAATTATTAAAAATTTACCAGATACGGGAGTATTGTTCGTGTCTAATCACCAAACCTATTTTGCAGATGTAGTGGCCATGTTTCACGTTTTTAATGCGAGTCTTAGCGGTAGGGTAGATAGCATTAAAAATGTAGGATATATTTGGCATCCTAAACTCAATATTTATTATGTAGCGGCAAAGGAAACCATGAAGGCTGGTTTGCTTGCCAGAATTATGGCTTATGCCGGTGCTATTAAAGTTGAAAGAACCTGGCGATCTAAAGGGCAAGACGTAAAGCGAAAAGTAAATCCAGATGATTCTAAAAACGTAGGCGTTGCTTTAGATGATGGTTGGGTAATTACATTTCCGCAGGGAACAACAACGCCTTTTAAACCCATAAGAAAAGGAACGGCGCATATTATTAAGCAATATAAACCTATTGTCGTGCCTATCGTTATTGATGGTTTTAGACGTTCTTTTGATAAAAAAGGATTACGAATTAAAAAACGCGGAATTTTACAATCTTTTCAGGTAAAAGAACCTTTAGAGATCGACTACGAAAATGATAGTGTTGATGCTATTGTTGGAAAAATTGAATATGCTATCGAGCAGCATTCTTCTTTCTTAAAAGTGATCCCGATGGAAGAGCTGGAAGAAATAGAACATCTAAACGAAAAACGCCGTTACTCTTATAAAGAAGAATAACAGCGCTTTTGATTCAGAATTATGTAGTATGCAGGTGTTAATCGCAGTCCAAATTCTCCAGCTGCGTGTAATTTTTCTTTAGTCGTTTTAGTAGAATTCCGTAGATAAGTCGGTAGAAAAGCCATAATATTCCTATAAAAGCTCCTAGAGCTACCACGATGATTCCTGTAAATTTTAACCAGTCTAAGGCATCAAAAACATACGCGCTACTATCTGCAACCTGTGCATCTTCGATATGATGATAAATGATTAGATATGCATAAGCAAGTGCAGTTACAGCAGTCCCAATTAAAACATACAGGATATAAGATTTAACGGTTTTACGAGTTCTCATAATATCCTGCATTAGTTTTTTTGCTGAACTAGTTGAGTTGATCTTCCTGTAATTCATATAGAATTTAAACATGAAGTATATGGTTATAAGATAATTTATACCATAAACCCACATGGTTATTTCTTTTAAGTCGAGTTGTTCTAGTGAATTCCAGTATTCTTCGTCTGCTGCGACTAAATTAAAAAGCACGCCAATTAAAAATTCGCAGATGCTAATTATAAAGATCCACTTTACGATAGACGAAGATCGCTTCCAGATCATGTTGTAGATCTCGTCATAGGAAACCTGCGGAAGCGTTGCTTCCTGGCTTTTCCAGTTCTTTTTTAATAATTCTAATCCATCCATAGTTACGGATTTAAAACGCTTTTAAGTTTAGTTTTTATTCTATTCATCTTCACTCTGGCATTCACCTCACTTATTCCTAAAGTTTCAGATATTTCTTTGTAATTTTTGTCTTCTAGATATAAAAAAACTAAGGCTTTTTCAATATCATTTAATTCTTTTATTGCGTTATACATTAAACCTAATTGCTGTTCGGTTTCGTCATCATACTCTTCGGCTTTAATTTTAAAATGAACAGTATCGAAATCCTGGGTTCTAATCCCTCTTTTTTTCTTTCTGTATAAAGTAATTGCGGTGTTTAGTGCTACTCGATACATCCAGGTGCTAAATTTTGCCTCACCTCTAAATTTTGGGTAGGCTTTCCAAAGCTGTATCGTAATTTCCTGAAACAGATCATTATGCGACTCCCTGTCGTGCGTATACAATCTACAGATCTTATGCGCAATGTTTTGGTGTCGCTCTAATTTGGAAACAAACTGGTGCTCTAATTCTTTTTCCACAATCACTGGTTAGCTACTAATATGTAGTAATAATATATAAAATGTTACAAATTATTTTAAATTCAAGTTAATGAGCCCACTATTTATGCTATAAGCTGTAACTTTACGATAAACCAATCAATAGTTATGAATATACCCAGAACCGAATTGCCCAGGGTGGTTATCATTGGTGGCGGTTTTGCCGGAATTTCTTTGGCAAGAAAGTTATTAAACGAAGAAGTACAAATGGTCTTACTAGACCGTAACAATTATCACACCTTTCAACCCCTTTTATATCAAGTATCAACCTCTGGATTAGAGCCAGATTCAATTGCATATCCCTTAAGGAAAGTTACGAGGAACTCGAAGAAATGTTTTTTCAGAAACGCCGAAGTACAATCTATCGATGCAGAAAATAATATCATACACTCTAATATTGGAGAACTTGTTTACGATTATTTGGTGATCGCTACAGGATCTAAAACAAATTTCTTTGGAAATGATAGTGTAGAAAAAAATGCGATGTGGATGAAAACGATTCCACAAGCCTTAAACATTAGAAGTCTTATCTTAGAGAATTTAGAGCAGGCTGTCATTGAAACAGATCCAGAAAAACGTAAAGCTTTACTTAATTTTGTTTTAGTTGGTGCAGGTCCTACAGGAGTGGAATTGAGTGGAGCTATAGCCGGACTTCGAAATCAAATTGTACCTAAAGATTACCCAGATCTTAATCCAGCCGAAATGAATATTCACTTATTAGAAGGTTTAGGGCGTGTACTGCCGCCTATGAGTGAAAAATCTTCTGAAAAATCTCATAAATTCTTAGAAGATTTGGGAGTGAAAATTCATTTAAATACCATGGTAGAAAGTTATGATGGTCACTTGGTTACCACCAATACAGATCTGGCTTTAAAGACTGAAACTCTAATATGGTCTGCCGGAGTTACCGGTGCTCCTGTAAAAGGTTTAAACGCTTCGGCAATGATCGAAAAAGCAAATCGCTACGAGGTAAATGCGTTTAATCAGGTTAATGGTTACGAAAATATATTTGCTATTGGAGATATTGCAGTTATGCAAACTGAAGAATATCCAAAAGGACACCCAATGGTTGCACAACCGGCTATTCAGCAAGGGAAACATTTGGCAAAGAATTTAAAGAAATTAATTAAGGGTGAAAAATTAGAACCTTTTAATTATTTCGATAAAGGAAGTATGGCTACCATTGGAAGAAATAAAGCCGTTGTAGATCTTGGAAAATCAACTTTTGGAGGCTTTTTCGCCTGGTTTATCTGGATGTTTGTACACCTTTTCTTTTTGATAGGTTTTAGAAACCGTTTAGTGACATTTTGTAACTGGGTGTACAACTATATTAATTTCGATCGCGCAGCTCGGTTAATTATAAGACCTTATAAGTCGAATAGAGAAAATCTGGAAGCCGACCAGAAAAAAGTATAGCATTTTAAGACAGAATAAAAAGATAGAAGAAACCCGAATCGAACGATTCGGGTTTTGTTTTTTCAATTGGTCCTGGAAAAATTACAGTTCGGTTTTCTTTTTTGTTGAAGCCTGAATTTCTGAAGCATTTTTGAAGTATAAAATCAATCAAAAAATGAACTTCAACTACTATCTTTTTCTATTCGTTTTTATTTTTATTGGAAGATCATCATTCGCACAACAGGAAATTTATGGTGTGATAACCGATAAAAAAGAGCAACCAATCGCCGGAGCTAATATTTACCTTAAAGGAACTTACGATGGCGCCATTTCAGATGAAAATGGTCGTTTTAATTTCACTTCAGAAGAAACAGGAACAAAAACGCTAGTTATTTCATTTCTTTCTTTTGAAACTAAAGAGATTTCAGGAGAAATAAATAGCTTCAAAAACCTACAAATTCAGCTTACAGAAAAGTTCGATGCTTTGGATGCCGTGGTGATCAATGCAGGTAATTTTGAAGCTGGAACAACTTCAGAAGCTTCAGTATTAAAACCTTTGGATATCGTGACCACAGCCGGAAGTGTGGGAAATATCATTACTGCTCTAGAAACTTTACCGGGAACACAAAGTGTAGGAGAAGACGGCCGGTTGTTTGTTCGCGGTGGTGATGCTAGTGAAACCCAAACTTTTGTAGACGGTTTGCGTGTGGCGCAACCCTATAATGCCTCGGTTAGAAATATCCCTTCCAGAGGTCGATTTTCGCCTTATTTATTTAAAGGAATGTCGTTTTCTACCGGTGGTTACAGCGCTGAATACGGTAATGCATTATCAAGTGTTTTGGTAATGGATACCCAGGATGAAGCCGAGGAAGATAATACTGAACTTAGTTTTATGAGTTTGGGACTTGGAATTGGAAAAACCGAGAACTGGAAGAAAAGCTCGATTACGCTAAACGCGAGTTATGCAAATCTTGGACCATATCAATCGTTGATCGATCAAAATATAGCTTTTAATAAGCCTTTCCAGTCGATCGCGGGCGAAGCGGTTTTTAGAAATCAATTCGAAAACGGACTTTTAAAGGTATATACCGCTTACGATCATTCTTCTTTTAATGTCGAGCAGCCTATCTACGGAAGCACCCAAACGGTAGATCTAAAAAACAATAATTTTTATCTGAATTCTTCGTACGTACATTCTTTAGGGAATAAATGGCATTTATTTGGTGGAATTAGCTACGGAAACAGCCAAAATGATATCAATTTAACTGCTGAAGAATCTGAAGAGTTAATCGATGATACAGAAAATAGTTTTCATCTAAAGACCAAACTGAGCAAAAGATTTACTGATAAGATAAAACTGAATTTTGGAGCTGAATATTTTAATACCGATTTTAAACAATCTTACCAATCTGAAGCGGGGAATTTTAACCCCAACTATAATTCGGGTTTATTTTCGGTCTTTACAGAAACCGATATTTTCTTTAGCCAGAACCTGGCGGCGAAAGTTGGCGCAAGAGCAACCCAAGATGCCTTGTTGAGTGAGGTTTATGTGAGTCCGCGTTTATCTTTAGCTTATAAAATTGACGAAAATCAACAAATTTCGACAGCTTTTGGAAACTTCAGGCAACAGGCAGGTCAGGATTATTTAAAATTCAACGAGCATTTATTTCAGCAAAAAGCAACGCATTACATCTTTAATTATCAATATTCAAAAGCATCTACAACTTTAAGAGCTGAGGCTTATTTTAAAGAATATCATGATCTATTAACGTATACAGGAGATGAAATTACTTTCGATTCTAGTTTTGATAATTCAGGATCTGGTTATGCAAAAGGCATCGATATTTTTTGGCGTGATGGGCACTTTAAAAACTTAGATTATTGGGTTTCGTATTCATTTATAGATTCAGAAAGAAAATACCAGAATTACCCCGAGCAGGTAACGCCAAACTTTGTCGCAAATCATAATCTATCGGTGGTTAGTAAGTATTGGATCCAATCCTTACGCAGCCAGGCAGGATTCACTTATAACTTTAATTCTGGTCGCCCATACAATGATCCCAATACTGATAATTTTATGGCTGAAAAGGCAAAATCTTATCATAGTTTGAATTTTAATTGGGCGTATTTATTAAATAAACAGCAAATTCTTTATGTATCTGTTTCTAATGTTTTAGGAACTCAAAATGTATTTGGATACGACTATTCTAATGCACCAGATGCTTCAGGAACGTATACAGCAAGAGCGATAAGACCAACGGCAGATAGGTTTTTCTTTGTTGGATTCTTTTGGACGATAAGTGATAACAAAGATCGAAATCAACTAGATCAACTTTAAAAAACAGTTGGGTATCGAAATTTGACAATTCAGCAACCTATTATTTTAAAGAAGCTTCAAATCATTCAATTTTACATTAACAAATCAAAAAGCTCGGCAAGTCCACGAGAATTGAATATGGACATTTTAAATTTTCGAGATACGTCTCGGGTAATCAAAACCTTAATAAGGAATTAAAACAATCAAAAAATGAAAACAGTTATTATTCTATTTTTACTTAGTGTATCGCAATTAGTTTCAGGACAAAATTACAAGGATGCCATGCAAAAAGCAATGCAAAACTGGCAGGAAGGAAATGTTGAAACAGCCAGCGCTATTTTTGAGCGTGTTGCAGCTGTTGAGCAGGAAAAATGGTTACCAGATTATTATTTAGGTTTGGTGAATACCACTGCAGCCTTCAGTACAAAAGATAATAAAGTTTTGGAGGCTCAACTTAAAAAAGCCGAAGCAGCCTTACAATCTACTTTATTAAAAACTGAAGAAAATGCCGAGCTTTTAGTTTTAGAGGCTTTAATTTATACGGTGAAGATCACGCAAAATCCAATGACAAACGGACAAAAATATATGCCGAAAGTAAATGAAATCTACGCAAAAGCTGAAAAACTGGATCCAAAAAATCCAAGAGTGAAATTCGAAAAAGCACAATTTGAGCTTGGTGGTGCAAAGTTTTTTGGAAGTGATCTAACACCAATTTGCAAGGAGATCGAAGCTTCGATCGCGCTATTCGATGAATTTGAAAATGATACGCCATTTTATCCAAACTGGGGAAAAGATCAGGCAGTAGAAGCTTTAAAAAGTTGTAAAAACTAAGCTAGTCTCAATTTAGATGAAATTATAGTATTTTTAGAAAGCAATAATATTCTTATGAAAACGATCTTAAAAGTTATAAAAATAGGCTTTATAGTTTCAGTACTTGTTATTTTACTGGATGCCGCGGCAAATAATTTCGAGATTCGCGAAATGAAAAGCTTTGGTACTATAGGGATTTACCTTTTTTATTGCTTTGCCCTAACTATTGTAAACGTATTGTTTTCGATGGCATTCGAAAAGTTTGTTGGCTGGGAAAATACTGGCATTCGTAAATTATTGCTTTCTACCGGAGGGTCGATATTGGTAACTTTGATTGCCTATTTTTTTTGCCGTATGGTGCATTTAACACTAATCGATCCTGTTTATAATGTATCAGAATTTCTTGCTAACGAAGATCTTAGCAATTATTTATTTCCATTACTTTTTAGCACCTGTATTTCCCTTTTCTTTCATCTGGTTTACTTTTTTAAAGCTTCCCAGGAAGAAAAGGTTAAAGAACAAAAGATCATTGCAGGAACAGCGACATCCAGGTTCGATGCGCTTAAAAATCAATTAGACCCCCATTTTCTTTTTAATAGTTTAAATGTTTTAAGCTCTTTGATCGATGAAGATCCAGATATGGCTCAAAAATTTACCGGCTCACTTTCTAAAGTCTATCGGTATGTTTTAGAGCAAAAAAGCAAAGAATTGGTAACGGTAGAAGAGGAGTTAAAATTCGCCAAAGTGTATATGAATCTTTTAAAAATGCGTTTTGAAGATTCTATTATTTACAATTTTCCTGAAAAATTAACTAATCCTGATGCTAAGGTGGTTCCGCTTTCACTTCAGTTATTGTTAGAGAATACTGTAAAACATAATAAGATCACGCCAGATTCTCCATTAGTGATCACTATTTACGAAGCAGATAAAGTTTTGGTAGTTAAGAATAACCTTCAGCCAAAAGAAATTTTAAGAAATGGTAGCGGTGTTGGTCTCGTAAACATCAAGGAGCGTTATAATTTGCTTACCAATAGAACAATGGAGATCATTAAAACTGAAGATGAATTTATGGTGCGTCTTCCGTTATTAACCAAACAAACTAATCAGATCAAACCAATTAATACTGAAAAAATGAAAACTTTAGAATTAGAAAATAAAAGCTACCTAAATGCAAAAGAACAGGTGAAAAAAGAAAAAGAGTTTTATGGAAACTTAACTTCTTATTGTATTGTAATCCCTGTTTTAGCTGTGTTTAATTATCTAACAACAGGTTTTTTATGGGTTATTTTTCCGGCTTTAGGCTGGGGAATAGGACTTTTGTTTCACGGTCTTGCAGCTTTCAATTACAGTCCGTTTTTAGGAAGAGATTGGGAAGAACGCAAGATCAAAGAAATAATGAATAAAGAAGACTAAATCATCGATCATGAAAAATTCAGAAGAAAAATATATAGAAGCACGTAAAAAAGTGCAAAAAATGAAGGATTTTTATACGCACTTAATGGTGTTCATCGTAGTAAATCTCTTTTTATTCGGAATAAACTGGTACACTATCGATCTACAATATCCCTGGTTTTTATGGGTTCTATTTGGCTGGGGAATAGGATTGGCTTTCGATTATTTAAAAGCTTTTGATAAAAACCCAATGTTCAACAAAGATTGGGAAGAGCGAAAGATCAACGAATACATGAATAAAGAACAGGATCAGCAACGCTGGGAATAATAAGGAGTAGATGAAAATAGTAATTATCGAGGACGAAAAGCCCGCTGCAAGGCGCTTAAATCGTTTACTGAATAAAAAAGGATTAGAAGTAGAAACCATGTTACATTCCGTTGCTGAGGGGATTTCATGGTTTTCTGAAAATGAACATCCAGATCTTATATTTTTAGATATTCAGCTTAGTGACGGACTATCTTTCGAGATCTTTGAAGCGGTAAAAGTGAAAAGCGCCATCATTTTCACAACCGCTTATGACGAATATGCTTTAAAAGCTTTTAAGCTGAATAGTGTAGATTATTTACTGAAGCCGATCGATGACGAAGAACTGGATGAAGCCATCGCAAAGTTTGAAGAAACCCATCAGTCACAATCGGTTAAATTAAATGTAGATGATTTTAGAAGTCTGCTTAATTTTTCTAGTTCAAATAATTACAAATCTCGATTTACCATCCAGGTAGGGCAGCATTTAAAAATTATTGATGTCGACGATATTGTATGTTTTTATTCTGAAAATAAAGCAACATACATTCAAAATAATGAAGGTAGAGGATATTTAATGGATATTTCTTTAGAGCAATTGGAAAAAGAGTTGGATCCAGAGAAGTTTTTCAGAATCAATAGAAAATGTATCGTTCATCTAAAAGCAATTAAAGATATTATTTCCTACACCAATTCGAGGTTAGAATTAAAACTCTTCAATTTCAACGAATTTCAGGTTATTGTTAGTCGTGAACGCGTAAAGGATTTCAAGAACTGGATTTCCTAGCGATATGCCAATCGTTAAAAAATGTTAAAATTGAATCTTTTTAAAACCGAAGAAAACTTCTTCACGTATGTATAAGTGAAAGGCAGCAAGAAAGCCTTTTACTTGAATCGTTTTTTTTGGTCGAATTTCTGATTTGAGTTTTTGATTTTTTTTGGTTGGTTAGAGTGAAAGGCTTGTTTTTACAAGCCTTTCAGTTTGCTCAAACTATTGAGTTTTACTACTAACACCTATGAAAAAAACGCCCTGCATTTGCGGGGCGTTTTTGATTATTATAGGTTTTAATTTTTATGATTAGGGAGCAGCTACTGTACCAAGTACATAAAGTTGTTCCATTGTAGGAGATTCGCTTCCACCTTCAGGTTCTAAGGTAATACCAAAAGCTTCAGATTCGTTTGCGTTCTGCAGTGCGAAAATTTTGTTGTCATCATCAACAAAATCGTCTAGCAAACCAATACTTGTAGGCGTTAATGGTTGCATTGTTAAAGACCAAACCTGGTAAACCTGGCCTCTTGGTGGCTCTGGTAAACCTTGCGCATCGATATAAGCGGTGTTGTCTTCATTATTCCAGTACACCGTAGCATAAGCATCTGGAGCGACACCTTGTCCTTGTAGCGGAATTCTAGAAATATTATTATCTCTAATGGCCGCCAGGATTTGTTTAGTATTTTCTGCATCCTCACGAATGTCTGCAATTTGTTGCTCTATAATGCTGTTTTTGGTTTCAGCTTCAGTTAATGAATTTCTAAGTGCACTGTTTTGCTGGAATAAAAAGAACAATCCAATTAACAGCACCAAACTTGCTGCCCATCCAATATAGGCCACCCATTTAGTACGTCGAGTACTTTCTGGCGTGATCGATCTAACCGGTGTTCGTGGTGTGAGCTTGGATTTAAGTGAAGCCAGTAAAGCTTCAGGATTGTAGGGAGCTACTCCAACTGCCAGTTTTTGGAGCGCATCTTCAATTTCTTCTACTTCCTTTTCAACTTCAGGATATTCTCTAAGCATATTGGTAACTTCCCGACTTTCGGTTTCGCTAAGTGCGCCGTAAACATAGAGCTCCAGAATCCCAGACGATATGTATTCTTCTATTTCAGCCATTAGTTTCCTACGATTTCTCTTAATTTATTGATACAAGCTCTGTTTCTGGTTTTAACCGTTCCCAGAGGCATTTCTAATTCTTCAGCAGTCTCTTTTTGAGTATAGCCTTTGAAAAATAATAGGTCGATTAACTTTTTACAAACGGGTTTTAGAATTTCGATATATTTCTTTAATCCTATAGCGTCTGAAGAAGCACTAAAATTCGTTTTTGATTCTAATATATCTACGAAATTATCTGCTGCGAGGTTTTGCTTTTTGTTTTTAAAGCTTTTAGATCGAATTTTATCTATTGAAGCATTTCGAGCAATATTTAGAATCCAGGTGAAAAAACGCCCTTTGCTGGAATCATAGGAATCTGCATTATCCCATATTTTCATAAAAACGTCTTGTAAAACCTCTTCTGCGATATCCTTTTCGCCAATGATACTAAAAATAATGCCATACGTACTTTCTGAATAAAGCTGGTAGATACGTTCAAAGGCTTTTTGATTTCCTTTTTGAAGCTCCAGAATTAGGCCATCCTGCTGCATAAAATAAATGGTTAGTTTCTTTAAAAATAGATAAAAAAATAAAAGCAGCTAAATAATTAGCTGCTTTTATTTCGATTTTGAAGGTATTTCACCTAAAAAATTATTTCATTTCAATAACTCCACATCCTACACGAGTACCAGCAGCACCAGAAGGTTGAGAAGTAAAGTCGTCTACACCATCGTGTACGATAATAGCTTTACCAACGATATCTTTCGTATCATCGCCACATCCTATACACCATTCGTCTGTAGTTACAGTAATAGTTCCTTTTCCTGAAGCATCAACCTCAAAGTTTCCTATGTCACCTTTGTGATAACCTTCTTCAGATCCCCATTTACCGTGAGGCTCGTTAGTTGGATTCCAGTGTCCACCTGCTGAAGTTCCATCTGCTGCAGAACAATCTGCTTTTTGATGAATATGGATAGCATGTTTACCTTCAGAAAGCCCCATAATTGTTGCTTCCATAGTAACTTCACCATTTTCTTCAGTAAAGATTACTTCACCAGAAAGATTACTATCACTTTTAGGTTCTAATGTTACTTTTAGTTCTTTAACTTCAGAAGATTCAGACTCCATTTCGCTAGATTCAGCGTTCATTTCTGTAGTCTCTTCTTCTAATTCTGTACTGTCACTTTCTTTATTTTCGTTTTTACAACTTGTAATAAAAAGCGTAGCACAAAAAAGCAGAGATAAGCTTATACGTTTCATAAAATTTAGTGATTGGTTTTACAATTAATTAGAACGAATGTACTACGATTATAAAAACAATGCAAGCATTTAAGGCAAGCTTAACACTAGCCAGGCCAATAAATACAATAGCTTAGCGTTTTTACCGACATTATTTCCTTAGTTGATTTTAAAGAAAAAACTACGCTAGATTTATCGATTTTCATCTAACTATTAGGACTGAACTCTATTCTAAGAAAACAAAAAAAGCCGCACATAACTGAGCGGCTTTTTTAAATATGTTATTCGTTTAATCTTTTGATCGTGATATTGCGGAACCAAACTTCGTGACCGTGATCCTGTAAAGCAATATGGCCAGATTTAGACTTACCAAATCGTTCCCAATCTGCAAACTTTGAGTTTTTTACAAGCTCTTCCCATCCATCTCCTTCTACCGGAAATTCTACAATTGTAACTCCGTTTTGAGTTACAGATCCTTCGTTGACTTCATGGTCTATTTTTAGAACTACATTATTCCATTCACCAACTGGTTTTGTTGTGTTTTCTGATGGTTCAACCATATCGTATAATGCACCGGAGTGACGATTAGGACCATTTTTACCATCGGGATGTTTTTCATTATCCAAAACCTGAATTTCAGGGCCGGTTAAATAAGGTTCACCAAGATTTGGATCTTCTTCGACAGCCCACATAAATCCACTATTACCACCTTCAGAAATTTTCCATTCCATAGAAAGTTCAAAATCATTATAGGTTTCTTTAGTAATAAGATTTTCACTTTGATTTCTTCCATCTTTCGGTACAAAATGCAAGGTGCCATCACTTAAAGTCCATTGAGTTATTGAATCGCGATTATAGCCTTTCCAGTTTTCATTAATATCTCCTTTTGTAAGGTCTTTCCAATCACTTTTTGCGGTTGGTTTACCGGTAACGACTATTTCTTCGTTATCGGCTTTATTTTCTGAAGTTTCAGATTCCTGATTTTTGCAGCTTATTGTTGTTACAGCAGCTGCCATTAGAACTAATCCTAATTTTTTCATTTGCGGTTAGGTTAAGGTTAAAAATTAAACGAGATGGTTAATCTCGATATTACTGGTCTTGAATATTTATTTTAACCCTAGAATTCGCTTAAGACGATCTTCATTAATTTCGGATCCTGCAAAATCGTCAAACTTTTTCTGAGTAGCTTCAATAATATGGCCTTGAATAAAAGGCGCACCTTCTTTAGCTCCCTGTTCTGGTGATTTTATACAACATTCCCATTCCATAACGGCCCAAACATCACAGCCATATTGTGTTAGTTTAGAGAAAATAGTTTTAAAATCTACTTGCCCATCACCTGGGTGGCGATATCTACCTGCGCGGTCTACCCAATCATTATATCCACCAAAGCTTCCTTTTTTTCCGGTAGGATTAAATTCGGCATCTTTTACATGAAACATTTTTATGAATTCATGATAGTGATCGATATATGTTAGATAATCTAATTGCTGAAGTACAAAATGACTTGGATCGTATAGAAGGTTTACTCTTTTATGATTATTAGTTTCCGCTAAAAAGCGTTCGAACGTATCGCCATCATGTAAATCTTCACCGGGATGAATTTCATAGCAAAGATCTACTCCATTTTCATCAAAAACATCTAAAATAGGTAACCAGCGATTTGCTAATTCTTTAAAACCAAGTTCTACAAGACCATCTGGTCGTTGCGGCCAAGGGTGAGCGGTATGCCACAGAAGTGAACCACTAAATGTACCATGAACATCTAAGCCAAAATGTCTACTGGCTTTAGCTGCGCTTTTTAGTTGTTCTATAGCCCATTCCGTTCTGGCTTTTGGATTTCCTTTATATTCATCTGGAGCAAAATTATCGAACATGATATCGTAAGCGGGATGTACAGCCACTAATTGCCCCTGTAAGTGTGTACAAAGTTCGGTAATTTCTAAACCGTACGATTCAACTTTTCCTTTAAGTTCATCGCAGTAGGTTTTACTTTCTCCGGCTTTTTCCAGATCGATCAAAGCCGATTCCCAGGTTGGGATCTGTATTCCTTTATATCCTAAATCTGCAGCCCATTGGCAAAGTCCGTCTAAGCTATTAAACGGAGCTTTAGAATCCATAAACTGAGCTAAATATACTGCAGGTCCTTTTATTGTTTTCATTAGTTGGTATTTTTCAGATTATTCGTCTATGCTTATCCAAACATTGCCATTCTTATGGCTTTCTACTGCTTTTTCAATAAAGTTCATTCCGCGTAAACCATCTGTGATCGTTGGATATTCGCCATCAAAAGCTTCTACTCCTAATATCGCTTTTGCTACGCCATGATAAATATTCCCCATAGAATCGAAAATTCCTTCAGGATGTCCCGGTGGTAATTTGGTTCCTCCTAAAGAAAAATCACTATTGTAAGCATGTCCCGGTTTTAAGACCTGTAAAGGCTTATCTTCTTCTAATAAATAAAGATAATTAGGATTTTCCTGCTCCCATTTTATTCCGGCTTTATCGCCATAAACTTTTACAGTAAAGTTATTTTCTTCACCGGTAGCGATCTGGCTGGCTCTAAGCACTCCCTTAATTTGATCTTCAAATCGTAATAGCACTGTGCCATCGATATCCATGGCGTTATCTTCATATAGATAATTAAGATCTGCAAGGATCTTTTTAACCTCCATACCAGTAACATACTCGATCATATCGTAAGCATGTGTACCAATATCACCAATACAACAGCTAATTCCAGATTTTTCTGGGTCTAAACGCCAGATCGTATTACGTTGTTCTTTATCATGAATAATAGGATTGATCCAACCCTGATAATACTGCACATCGATCTTCTGAATTTTACCAAGCTTTCCTGAAGTGATCATTTCACGCATTTGCCGTACCATTGGATATCCCGTGTATGTATAAGTCACCGCAAAAACTTTCCCTGCTTTATCTGAAGCTTCCTTAAGAATTTTAGCTTCTTCTAAAGTAGTGGTCATTGGTTTCTCGCAAATCACGTGAAACCCACCTTCCACAAGCTGTTTCGCCATAGGAAAATGGAGAAAGTTTGGGGTAAGTACAGATACGACCTGAATTCTCTCTTCTTCAGGTAATTTATTTTCCTGTTCTATAAGATCATCAAGGTTTGCGTAGATACGATCTGTGCCAATACCAAGTTCTTCAGCGAAGCGCATACTTTCATTGATATCTGTATTAAAAACACCACCTACAACTTCAAATTTATCGAACATAGAAGAAGCAACCCGGTGTAACACACCTATTAACGAATCACCGCCACCACCAAGGATGCCCAGTTTAATTTTCTTTCCCATTATAATTTTTAATTTTTATTCTGAATATTCAACTTTTTCATTGCGGAAGAAGATAGCAAAAACAATCATCACCACAAAAGCAAAACCAGCTGGCACGATCCATATATTAGACCAATCGTGAGTGCCATCTGCATTAAGATACATATCGCTAATTTGTCCTGCTACCCAGAAGCCTATTAGCATCCCAACTCCATAAGTAGCCAGTGTAATTAATCCCTGTGCAGCACTTTTAATTTTTGGTCCTGCTTTAGAATCGGTATAGATCTGCCCGGATACAAAGAAGAAGTCGTAGCAGATACCATGTAAAGCAATTCCTAAGTAAAGCATTAGCACTAATTCGTCTGCATTTCCATAGGCGAATAATAGGTATCGTATGGTCCATGCAAGCATTCCGGCGATAAGTGTAATTTTAAATCCGTATCTCTTAAAGAAGAAAGGAATAAGCAATAAAAATAAAGCTTCAGAAACCTGACCAATAGCCATTTTAACTGTTGGAGCCCCCATACCAACTTCGGCTAAAAATGGGTTGGCATTTTGATAATAAAAGGCAAGCGGAATACAGATCAATATTGAAGATAAAAAGAACATAAAAAAGTTTCTGTTCTTTAATAATCCTATTGCTTCTAATCCTAAAATATCTTTGATCGTTATTTTTTCACCTTTTCCTGAAGGTGGAGTTTTAGGTAGGCTAAAACTAAATAAGCCTAAAAAGGCTGAAGCGATTGCTACCATTAAAAACGTGTTTTTAAGCATACCTTCCGCTCTGGCTTCGGGTGAATCCCAAGCAAACACAGTACTAATTACCACTCCAGAAATAATCCAGCCAATGGTACCAAATACCCTAATATTAGAAAATTCTTTTGAAGGATCTTTCATTTGTGCAAAAGAAATTGAATTAACCAAAGCCAATGTTGGCATATATAGAATCATATAGCTAAGCACGTAAGGATAAAAACTTCCGAAGTCGACAGAGCTGTACATCATGTACATTAAAATAGCACCAATTAAATGAAGTACTCCTAAAATTCGTTCAGCATTAAAAAATCTATCGGCAATTAGCCCAATAATAAAAGGAGCAATAATAGCGCCCCACGATTGTGTAGAAAAAGCCATTGCGGTTTCTGCTCCAGTCGCCTGCAAATTATCTGCTAAAAATGTTCCCAGAGTTACAAACCAACCACCCCAGATGAAAAATTCTAAGAACATCATTAGGGATAATTGAAATCTTACCAGTTTCTTCATAGTGTGTAGTAATGTTTAAAGCTGCTTAGCTTCGTTAAGTAATAATTCTTTAGTTTTTAAAATTCCTTCTTCAGGTTCTAAACCAGAACCTTCGTATTCGACACCAATCCAACCTTTGTAACCAGAGTCTTTTACGATCTCCAAAATTCGACCAATATCTAATGTTGTTTCCTTACCGTTTTTGTCGAATTCGTAAGTTTTGGCGCTCACTGCTTTTGCATAAGGGATCATTTCTTCGATTCCCTGGTAAGTAGGATATTCTTCGATACATTCTGTTCCCCACATTTTTCCGTCTTTTCTGCGTAAACAGAAATTCCCGAAATCGGGTAGGGTACCACAGTTTGGTAGATCTACTTCTTCCATTACTTCAGCTAACAGTTTACCATTGCTGGATAAACCACCATGATTTTCTACAAGTACGTTAATCTTTTTTGAAGCAGCGTATTTAGATAATTCTGTAAGTCCTTTTACAGCATTAGATTTCCATTCGGCTTCATCATTACTTCCAAATAAATTAACGCGGATAGCATGGCAACCTAAAAATTTTGCGGCATCTACCCATCTTTTATGTTTTTCTACAGCATCTGTTCTTTCTTCGTCGTGGATCGCAGCAAGATCACCTTCGCCATCTACCATGATCAACACATTTTTAACATTAAATTCGGCACTTTTTGCTTTTAAAGTATCTAAAAGTTGCGAAAAAGCAGCTTCAGGATCTTCAGCATCTCGATATTTATCAAAATAAAGTTGATTCACATATTCAATACCATCAAAGCCAAGTTCTTTAGCTTTCTCTGCAAAATCTACTGGATCTAATTCACCTTCGTGAATTGGTTTTTCTAAAGACCATTGTGCTAAGCTTAATTTGAAGAAAGGCTCATTGCTTACAGTAGAATCAATGGCTGCAGAGCTATCGTCTTTATTTTCAGCTTCCTTATTTTTACAGGAAAGCAATGATAAATTAAAGACAATTAACCCTAAAATTACGATACGGAATCGGGAAAAATTGCTATTCATATAATTTGTTAATATGTTATAAAAAAATGTAAGATTGATTTTTTTTGAGTTCTAAATGTATAGTTTTTTTCAAAGATGTGAAATTATACGCAATAATTTATATATTTGAGAAGATTCGATTATCAAATTATTAACCAATAACATTACCGTGAGCAAAAGTTATTACGAAAACGATACCTATGATGCCATTGTGGTTGGAACAGGTATTAGCGGAGGTTGGGCCGCAAAAGAATTATGTGAGAAGGGATTTAAGACCCTTGTTTTAGAAAGAGGTCGTATGATAGAGCATGTGAAAGACTATCCTACGATGAATGATGATCCTTGGGATTATAAATTTAAAGGAGAGCAAACCCGCGAGGAAGCTGCTCGCCTGCAAAAACAAGCACGTACAGGTTATACTACAAATAAAGCCAGTGCGCATTGGTTCGTAGATGACGTAGATCATCCATATAACGAAACTAAAAGGTTTGATTGGATGCGTGGATACCATGTTGGTGGACGTTCTATTATGTGGGGTCGCCATAGTTATCGTTTAAGTGATCTAGACTTTGCAGCAAATAAGAAAGATGGTATTGCAGTAGATTGGCCTATTCGATATAAAGATATTGCGCCTTGGTACGATTATGTAGAATCTTATATAGGAGTAAGTGGTCGTAAAGAAGGGCTTACACAATTACCCGATGGTAACTTTTTACCACCAATGGATCTTAATTGTGTAGAAGAACATGTAAGAGAAAGAATTGCAGAGAGCTTTGATGGACGGGTGTTAACCGCTGGTCGTGTAGCACATATTACTGGAGATAAAAAATTTGAAGGACGCTCTAATTGTCAGTTTAGAAATCGTTGTATTAGAGGATGTCCTTATGGAGGATACTTTAGTAGTCCATCTTCAACTTTACCTGCAGCTAGTAGAACGGACAATATGACCTTAAGACCTTACTCTATTGTAAGCGAGGTTTTATACGATCCAGATACTAAAGAAGCTACCGGGGTAAAAGTAATAGATACTGAAACTAAAGAAGAAATGGAGTTTAAAGCCAACGTAATTTTTCTTTGTGCTTCTGCCATGGCTTCTACAAGTATTTTAATGCAATCTAAATCTGATAGATTTCCTGAAGGATTAGGAAATGACAGTGGAGAGTTAGGACATAACGTAATGGATCACCATTTTCAGGTTGGAGCTTCCGGAAAATTTGACGGATTTGAAGACTCTTATTATAAAGGAAGAAAACCAAACGGAATTTACCTTCCAAGATTTAGAAACCTTACAGATAATGAAGGATTAGACTTTATTAGAGGTTATGGTTACCAGGGTGGTGCTAGCCGTGGAGATTGGCAGGAAGCTGTAGCCGAGCTTGGTTATGGTAAAGAACTAAAAGAAGCGATCGTTAAGCCAGGAGGTTGGACGATGGGACTTTTAGCTTTTGGAGAATGTCTTCCTTACCACGAAAATAAAATGACTTTAAATTATGATAAGTTAGATAAGTGGGGATTACCAACTATAACTTTTGATGCTGAATTTAAAGAAAACGAACTTAAAATGCGTAAGGATATGAAAGAACAGGCGATCGCCATGCTAGAAAAAGCAGGTTGTCGTGAAATTTCTTCTTACGATAATCTTGGAGCTCCTGGTCTTGGAATTCACGAGATGGGAACTGCACGAATGGGTCTTGACCCTAAAACTTCGGTTTTAAATGGTAACAATCAGGTTCATTCAGTTAAAAACGTATATGTTACAGATGGTGCTTTTATGACGTCTTCTGGATGTCAAAACCCATCATTAACCTATATGGCAATGACTGCCAGAGCTGCAGATCATGCTTCTAAGAACTTTAAAAATTCGTCTAACGCATAAACCAAAATCATGAATAGAAGACAGGCCTTAAGA
This sequence comes from Zunongwangia sp. SCSIO 43204, assembly GCF_019904275.1. Classification (GTDB taxonomy): domain Bacteria; phylum Bacteroidota; class Bacteroidia; order Flavobacteriales; family Flavobacteriaceae; genus Zunongwangia; species Zunongwangia mangrovi. The sequence goes on along the minus strand of NZ_CP063204.1, from coordinate 3,602,374 downwards.
AATATAGGATTAGGAGCTGGAGTGATGGTCGTTGGGCCAAGTACTTTAAGCTTATTGCAAAGTTGTAAAAGCGAACCTTCTTACGACTGGCAGCCTTCATATTTAACTGCATCTAATGGATTTATTCTGAAAGAAGTGCTGGATATTATTCTGCCTAAGACAGATACCGCTGGTGCAAGCGAATTAAATATAGCTGAATTTATCGATTCTTATATGACTGAAGTAGCACCAGAATCTCAGCAGGAGGATTTCAAAAAATCTGCTGATGCTTTTGCAAGTGCTTTCGAAAAAGAATTTGATAAAGATCCAGGTAATGGAACAGCCGAAGAATACGATAAAATAATAGCAAAATATTTAAAAGCCACTCCTGAAGAAAAAGAAAGCTTCAGGCCAAAGCGAACTACTGAAACTCAGGATCCGCAGGACAAGACTCCAGATGATGAAGATTTAATGAATCATGATGCTGGTGCCCTGGCTTACTTAGAAACAGTAAGAGATATGGGAATTTGGGCTTGGAAAACAAGCGAACAAATTGGTGAAAATGTCCTTTGGTACGATCCAATTCCGGGTGAATATGTTCCTTGCGGCAGCGTTGAAGAATTTGGTGGCGGTAAAGCAATGTCGCTTTAAAATTCAAATAACTTCAGTTTTTATGGGTTTTTAAGCAAAAATTGAAGTATATTGTGAGGAGTTAATTTATCAAAGAAATTGACTTAAAATTACTAATTATCCGGAAAAAAGCTGTCTTTTTATAGAAGACAGCTTTTTTTATATAATATTTGAATTGATTTTTATGAATCTCTGAATTTAGAGAAAGGAATCTCTTGTGATTTACAAACCTGAAAAAGAAAATACTATAAAAGCCAAAATTCGATGTTTTCAGGATGAGTTTTTTAATAGTTATCTCACTAAAGTATAAATATCAGTTTTCCAGTCTATAGAATTTCCTCCCATTTCAGGATTATTATTAAAGACCTCTAAAACCTGTTCACTGAGATTTAGATCGTGCTTTTTCGCGTAATCTTGCAATTTATACCAGCCGTAATGTGTAAAAAGGTAATTTCCGTTAAATACAACGTGCATCGCACTAAACGATGGTAAGGTTTTTAACTTGATTTTGTCGGTTTCTGGCAGGCCTTCTTTTTTAATGATAGGAAAGCAAAAATCGAATTTTATTTCATTAGTTTCTTTATCCCAACTTTTAACTAAAATTCGTGGTTTTGCAGGCATTTCTAGATCATGTTCTAAAACATAGTCTGATAAATAACCAATATTGGTCATCATAAGCATGGCTTTTTGTTGTAGCTGCCCTTTTAAGCTCATACAAGCGCAATCTGTTTTTGGCGCTTTTGCTTCGCCTAGGATTTCGATATTATAATTGCCTTTATCGTCTTCAAGCGATTTTCTAAGAATTTCAAGCTCTGCTTTAAGACTGTCTTGTTCTTCACTTTCTCCGGTTAATAAAGAAATACGATTAGAAATAAGGTTTTCGGGATGATTTACTACTGCTTTTACTTGATTTACAGAATCATTTATTGGTGAAATATTCCAATCGATAACCAAGGATTTGTCACTAAAATCGAGCTCGTGGGTTACGCTTTTATTGAGTTCTTCGTCAAGGATTTCAACATCATTAAAATGATCATATTTCCAATATTGGATTTTCTCATATATAATACCACTTGGAGTATTGGTGGTAAAGGCGATGCTATAATCGTAGGGTTTAACAGCAAGATACCAAATAGAAATACCAACTAAGCCTACGATCAATAGTCCCAAAAGTAATTTCTTCATCGATTAAAGTGCTTTTAAATTTAAGGTGTTAACTACATGTTTTCCCAGGTCGATTCCCTGGTCTAAACCATTTTCGATAGCTGCACGATAGTGGATGCCGCCATAAAGTCTGCTTAAAGCCGCTTCTTGCGCTGCATTTCTAAATGAGGTATACTCTCTTTCTGGCAATCCATAACGGACTTCAGTGTCATCTAAAAACTGAAATTGATCACCAAATAGTTGCGTTAATATTTCTGCTGAAGCGCCACTCACCACAGAATGCCCACTAGTGTATTCTGGAAAGGGAGGTGTTTGTAATACCGGTTTCCACTGGTCGTCGATATACTTATTGATAAGCGTTTCTGGGCGCACCAGATTACTACGGTATTTTTCGTCCCAACAGCTAATAAAAGCATCAGCAATTCCCATACTTGTAGCTGTATATGCGTAAACGGTTTTATCGAAATCGAGATTAGCTCTTTTACCGGCAATTTTTGTAATACCAATCCAGTGACCACCAGGAGTGATCTTTTTTGTTGCAAACATTAAATGCCCACGTTGGGTAGAAACATAAGGATTACAATCCCAAAATTTTGCGATAGACATTTCTTCAGATTTGTTTCCGGTTTCATCCATTTGGTTGCGTACTTCGTAAACCTCCATCAATTCCTTATAAAAATCAGATCCTTCGTCCATAGAAAATTCAGGATGAGGTTCTGGCTTAAATTGTGAAGCCGAATCTAAAGTGAAAGGTCTAATTTTCATCCAATGTGGTTCTATCCCATCCATATAGGTTGGGGGAGTTGGTTGCCAGCGCGAAACATCTTCAGTATATACCGAAAATTTAGGCATCGTGCGCGTTTCTTTATAATTGTCTTTATCAATCCAATTCTTAAAAGCTTCCGCTACCTGCATTCCGTAGGCTTCAGAATTTGTAAAGATCTCTTCGTTATTTTCTTTCCAGCTCACAAATAAGCTATCTCTATAATTGGTAATTTCAACTTCAGAAAAAATAAGCGTTTTGCCAATTTCCAACTGCGCGATCAAGGCCGCCATTCTGTAATCGATAGCTTTGGTTGTATCTAATATAGGGATAGAAATATCTGCGTTTATCCTTTTTGTAAGTGATTCGAGTTCGGGATTATGCTGTGCTACGATCTCGTAAGCAGCAAGATTGGAATACGAATAAATTCGGCTTGCTACCGGTGGCGAGAAAATATCGTGCACCATGATATTGGTGATCTGGTCTAAAGAGGCATGATAATCTGCCGCACTTATGTTTATCGCTTCAACATTAGTGTTCTTATCATCTGCACAGCTGCTAAAAATTGCCATACTTAAAAGTAATATTAGAGCTTTTCTCATGCTTAGTTAAGTTTATAAACCTGTGGTTTATGGTTGTTATAGGTTACCAGTAAATATTCCTGATCTTCAAAATTTAAAATATCAAGACTAATTACTGCTTTTTGCGTAAAATTAATACCAAGATCTTTGGCTTCGATATAAGTGTCGACAGATTGCAGGATACTGCCGGCGAGTTGATCGAATTTGCCGTGGTATGGTATGGTTCCAAAATAATTACCGCCAATTAGCATTTCGGTTTTACCGTCTTCATTAAAGTCATGCTCTAAAAATGCTGTTATTGGCGAAATTTGTAACGGATTTTTAAAAGCTTTAAAACTGAAGTTTCCATTGTTATTTAAAAGATATCCTGAAGCTAATGTTTCAACCTCTAAGATTTCAGCTTTTTCCAGCTGTTCTTCGAAAATTTCTTCGATGCTTTTTCCAGCAAAACTTTTATAATTGGGGAATTTTTTGCGCAGATAAGACAATTGTCCTACCAGCATATCTAAACCATTTACGGGATAATATTTGCCGTTTTTCTCCTGGGCGAGAATGGTTTCTGTACTTCCATTATTATCAAAATCAAGATAATACATTTTTAGGGGATTTTTCCTGTTTGCATTCAGTTTTGTATTTAATCCCCAATTTCCTAACAGGTAATCTTTATCACCATCGCCGTCGATGTCAAATTCAGCGACACTTTGCCATAAACCTTTTAAATCAGTTTCAATTTTGTATGGTTTAAGCTTTCCTTTTTGATTTTCGAAGAATTTTGGCGCCATCCATTCGCCAACAACAATAAGATCTATCTGGCCATCATCATTAAAATCTGTCCAGATCGCATCGATGATCATTCCTATCTCACCAAGTTCATTTTCTTTATCGATACTGAAATTTCCATTCTCATTTTTCAATAAAAATGACTGCGGAATTTTACCAAAATCGTTAGAAACCGCTGCACCGCCAATAAACAAATCTAAATCACCGTCATTATCATAATCGGCTGCTTTTACTACACTTCCGTTTTCAAAATATTCCGGGAAATCAGTTTTGCTGAAGTTGTTTTCCTTCTGAAGATACAAACGATCCAATAAAGCTTTGTTCTCGCCATAATATTCGCCGCCGCCAGTGACTACCAACAGATCGTTTTCACCATTATTGTCAAAATCTTCAATAACTGCGGAAACATCTTCGGAACGCATATCTTCCTCTAAAGCCGAAATTGTTTGTTTTTCGAAGCCATTTTTGGTTTGAAAATAGATGGTAGAATTAGCGAATTTCGCACTTCCGAAGAAAATATCATCTTTCCCATCGCCATTAATATCTTTTACCACCACCGCAGGACCACGATCTGAAATTTGATACGGAATTAGTTTTTGGCGATCAAAATCCTGGTAACGATTTTCCTTGTGCTCGTAATCTAAACCGGGTAAGGAATCAACCTTTGTAAACCAGGCTTTTTTCTTCGGAAACAAATTGGCATATTTTACTTTTTTAAGATTTTCTGCTGGTTTTATGTAAAGCGTTTGCCCTAAATCGATATTCGATAATTTCTGAATAGAATTATCTGGCCATATAACCATAAGCGAATCGATTTTTGCAGCATCCTGAAAACCAAAATGTAAAACTGCTTCAGAAGCCGATTGAAATCCGCGTGTGGTAAATAATTGTTTTACCTGCTGTTTACCATTTTGATAAACAATCACTTTACTACCAATCGCCTGGATATTCGGATTTTTATATTCCAGTTTTATTTTCAGGTAATTTTGATTGTTTTCAGCAATTCGGTTTTCATAAATTCTTGCCGGTGCATTGATATTATTGGTCACAATATCCAAATCACCATCATTATCGAGATCTGCATAAGCAGAACCGGTACTCATAATGCTATCTTTTGAAATCCAGGCACCAGAAAGATCCTTAAAATTTAAGTTTTCGTTTCCTTTGAAAATTCGGTTGGCAACTGCGCCAGAAGGCATCATTTCGATCGCTTTTTTATCGATTTTGTTTCCCTGGCTTAGTTCTTTCTGAATCTGATTATTCGAGACATATTTTATATAATCGTAGTCATTTGGGCGTTTTGGAATTCCGGTAGAAATAAAAACATCCTGCTGTCCATCCAGATCATAATCTGCAAACAATGCGCTCCAGCTCCAATCTGTTGCGGCCAATCCGCTAATTAATCCCAGATCCTGAAAGTACTCACCACCCTGATTTATTTGCAGCATATTTCGACTAAACTGCTCGTGATAATGCAGGCGTTCACTTTTCATTTTATGAATATCTGGCGAGTCGTCGCCCATGCTCGCTTTGATCACTTTTTCATCATCTGGAAGCATATCTAAAGTGAGAATATCCAAAAAACCGTCGTTATTTACATCGGCTGCATCGCTTCCCATCGAGAACCTGCTGGTATGCCCAAATTTAAATTTTAGGCTTTCAGTAAACGTGCCGTCACCATTGTTCAGGTAATAAAAATCGTCTTCGTGAAAGTCGTTACTAATATAAATATCAGTAAAACCATCATTATTAAAATCGGCTGTAGCAATGCCAAGTCCGTATCCGTTCGGGCCACCGTAAATTCCGACTTCTTCACTAACCTCGGTAAAGTGACTGCCATCGTTTCTTAACAGTTTATCGCCACTCTTTTCGCTTCTTTTTTCTCTAATTTCAGCGGGACCGTAGGTGTTTACGGTATGCACGGCATGATTTAGTAAATACATGTCGAGATCGCCGTCGTTATCATAATCAAAAAAAGCAACATTGGTACTATAATTCTGAAAATCTAAACCAAAATCAGCCGCTTTTTCGGTAAAAGTTCCGTCGCCATTATTGATAAAAAGCTCATTTTTTCCTTTTAATCCATTAATGCCCACAACGGCGCAAACATAAATATCTAAAAGTCCGTCGCCATTAATATCGATAATCGCGGTTCCTGTATTCCAATCTGAATTCCCCGCAACTCCGGCGGTTTTAGTAATATCTTCAAATTGCAGATTTCCTTTATTCAGAAATAATTTATTTGGAACCTGGTTTCCTGTAAGAAAAATATCGGGTAAGCTATCGTTATTGATATCCCCAATCGCCACGCCGCCACCATTATAATAATACAGGTAATCTAAAATATTTAGACTATCGGTTTCTGTTAAGTTGTTGCTGAAATCAATATTGGTGATTTTAGCATCTAATTCTTTAAAAAGGGGAGGAGTGGCAGGTTCCTGAACTTCTTTTTCGTTCTTAGAACAGGCCGCTAAAACAGCAAAAATGAATATGTAGCAAATCTTTTTCATTACTGAAGTTTGTACAATTGCGGTTTCTCGTCGTTAATTCCCACTAATAGACATTTTTCGCCTTTTTTATTCTGAATTATTTTTAAGTCACGAACCTGACCTTTAAAGAATAAGCCTGTTTTTTCTGAAGTTTCAGCTTTAAAATTACCATTGCCGTCGTTGATTAATACAAGACCATAATTTGCATCTAATCTTGAAAATTGAGGTTTTAGATCGTAATCATTTCCTGCAATTATAATATCCAGATTGCCATCATAATTAATATCCATGGTTTCTATAGCATGAATAGAACTAAATTGTGCCTGCGCCGGCATTTCCTGAATTTCAAAATTTCCATCACCTTTATTTATCGCGATAATGCTTTTAAAACTGCTAATTTCTTTAACTAGGGCTTTGTCTAAAACCTCTTTAGAAAATAACTGATGGATAGATTTTGTCGCGTATTCAGCGAATTTCAGGTTTTGTTTTTTTACTGAAGAAATCTGGCCAGAAAGTTCTCTGCGTAAATGAATAGGCACATCTTTTCCGTTTATGGTGCGGGTAAAAATTTGCTCAGTTGTACCATTATTATCAAAATCGCTGATGTAAACTTTTACAGGATCTTCTTTACTGGCATTATAAAAAGAATTAGTGCCACGATTACCCAAAATTAAATCTGGAATCCCGTCTTTATTAAGATCTGCAACTTTCATGCTATTCCACGCTCCAGAATATTCGCTAAGATTAGTGGTTTTTTGGCTTAATTTTTTATCCTGAATTTTAAAAATGTTAGGAGCCATCCAATCGCCGGTAAGGATAAGTTCTGCCGTACCATCATTGTCGATATCTGCCCAACTTGCATCGGTGATCATACCAAGATCGTCTAAAATAGAAGTATCTAAAACGTTGAATTTCCCATTTCCAGCATTTCTTAATAATTGATGAGTTGGATTTACACCATAAACTCCCGGAACGCTTCGATAACCGATAAATAGATCGGTTTTTCCATCTTTATCGAAATCATTTGCCGCAATAACAGCTGCATTTTGATCGTTTATTGGTAAAGCAGCATCCATTTTGCTGAAATTTCCTGTTCCGTAATTTAAATAAATTCTGGTTTCATATTGCTCTTTTTCAGCATAAATATTATTTCCGCCAGAAATTAAGATTAGATCTTTAAAATTGTCATTATTAATATCGGTAAAAATCGCGCCGGTTTCTTCAAAAACCTTGGATTCTTCAGTTTCGTCTAAAATGCGTTGTGAAAATTTCCCGTTAGATTGCTGAATATAAACTACGCCAGACTGGTTTCTTGCTCCGGCCACGTAAAAATCATCATTTCCGTCGTTATTTATGTCACCAACTGCGATTGCAGGACCTTCCCGAGAAAGCATCTTATTTATCAAGCCTTCATAATCGTAATCTATATAGTTATCTTCTTTATGCGCGGTAAAATCGGTATCGATTTCCTTAAAATATTGGCTGGATTTAAGCTCTGGGAAGTTAAATTCTTCAGCTTCCTCCTGGTTGAAAACTACAAGCTTATTAATGCCAATATTGGTTTTTAAAGAAGCGGTTTTATTTGGCCAGATTACACGAATGGAATCAATTTTTTTAGTTGTTCCCAAGCCAAAAGTTAAGTTATAATCTGCGGAAGACTGAAAACCACGAGTAGGAATAAGCTGTTGTGTTAATTGATGATCTTCAGTATAAACCGTTACTTTACTGCCAATGGCGAAGGTGTTTTTACCGTTCCCTTTAAGCTGAACCTTCGTATAATTATGATCTCGTTTTCTATTGGTTGCGTTACGGTAAACAAATAATTCCATATTTACATTGTTTACGATAAGATCTAAATCACCGTCATTATCCAGATCGCCATAAGCTGAACCATTGGAAAAACTTGGCGTATCAAATCCCCAATCTTCAGTAGCATCAGAAAAGCTTAGGTCGGTATTATTTTTAAACGCATAATTAGGAATAGGAGTGCTGGGCATTTCGTTCAATATAGAATCGAATTCTTTCTTTTGCCCCGTAATCACCATATCCTGAAGAATATCGTTAGCAAAGAAGTCCATAAAATCCTGGTTGGTAAGATCGTGATAGATGCCGTTGCTTACATAAATATCTTTAAAACCATCGTTATCCATATCGAAAATTAGTGCGCCCCAGCTCCAATCTGTTTGTGCTACACCGCTATAAAAAGCAATTTCAGAAAAGCTATTGTTTCCATTGTTTAGCTGAAGACTATTTTGCATGTACTGGTGAAAGAAATCGCGATCTTCCTTTAATTTATGCAGATCATAACGCTCAAATTCACTGGTGTTTTTTAAACGTTCATCACTTTCTGGAAGCATATCGGTTACGAAGATTTCTGGTAAACCATCGTTATTAATATCGGCCATATCGGCTCCCATAGAAGACATACTAAGGTGCGCCACTTGATTTTTGATGTCTTCACTAAAAGTTCCATCACCATTATTAATGTATAAATAATCACGCTCGTAAAAGTCGTTCGAAACGTAAATATCGGGCAACATATCATTGTTTACATCACCAAGGGTAACACCAAGACCAAAGCCAATAAGGCTACCAAAAATACCAGCTTCTTCACTAACATCGGTAAATTTACCATCGTCGTTTCGTAAGAGTTTATCGCCACCACCTTTAAAAACATCAGGTAAATCCCAATCTTTACCGCGTAATTCTCTTTTGTTATTATAGCCTAAACTCGAAACCGGGATAAAACTGTTATTTAGGATGTAGACGTCTAAATCGCCATCAAGATCGTAGTCAAAAAATGCAGCGTGGGTTGTAAAACCATCTTCATCTAAATTGTATTCTGAAGCAGCCTCGGTAAATGTTAGATCGCCATTATTGATAAAAAGTTCGTTGCGACGATCGTCACCTTCTATATTTCCTGCATTTGAAACATAAATATCCAATAAACCATCGTTGTTAATGTCTACCATAGTAACCCCGGTAGACCAGGATCTGTCTCCCTGAGTTCCTGAAGATTTGGATATGTCTTTAAATTTAAAGTCTCCCTGATTAAGATAAAGCTTGTTTTTTCCCATGTTTGAAGTAAGATACACATCGGGAAGACCATCGTTATTGATATCGCCAATACCAACACCGGCACCGTTATAGAAATTTCGATACCTAAAAATATTAAATTCTTTTTCGTTTTTTACGTGATTGATGAAAGAGATACCAGTTGAATCTGCAGACATTTGAGTAAAAAGAACATCCTTTGGTTCTTGTTTTTGATTTTCTGAAGTCTCGTTACAGGAGTTTAGTAAAGGAAAGAATAATACTAACCCAAGTACCTTTATAAAGTTTGAAAGTGATGATAATTTGTTCATAGTGGGGTACGCTGATTAAAAAACCTTCAAGTAAAGAAAAATAATTAAAAGAAAAGAGACCTAAGTGACGGAAGGCCGCCTCTTAAGTCTCTTAAAAAGCATGACTAATCCTAATATCCCGGATTCTGCGTCAAATTCGGATTTGAAGTTAGAGCCACAGAAGGAATTGGGAATAGTACTCTAAATTCTTCTGTATTATCTTTGAATTCCCAGGTAGAAGTAAAGGTTCCAAATCTAATTTGGTCTTGTCTTCTCCAGTACTCAGTGTATAATTCACGTCCACGTTCGTCTAGCATATCTTGTTCAGATAAAGAAGATAAAGGACTAGCTTCTCTAAGTTCACGTAGGTCGTTAACCATAGTTAAAGCATCTTCAGAACTAGAACCACCTCTCATAATAGCTTCAGCTTTCATTAAATAAGCATCTGCAAATCTAAACACTACAACATGACCGGTATAAGCTCCGTTTGATGGATGATACTTAAGTACACGAATTCCGTTTCTTTCGTTGTTACCCAAAAGTCCTGGGAAATCTCTTGTAAATACCAGTGGATTACCAGCTCTATCGGTTAATTGAGAACCATCTGCACCATATTGCTGATTTATAAGGAAACCTTTACCGATATATGTTCCGCTTGAATTACCATCAAGAGGTACATAACCACGTCTTTCTTCTTGTCCAGATCCTGGTGTATTTACATTTGGATCTCCTTCGAAAAGGTCATAGAATTCAGCTAAAGTAGAGAAACCATTCCATCCACCAGCTGCGTTATCGTCTGTTCCCTGTGCGTAGTGTAGGGTAGACCACATTCTATTCCCAGCACTAGAAGTTGTGTAAAGAATAGTCTCTGTATCATCTGAAGGCTCAAAAATTTCGAAGAAACCTTCCTGAAGCTGAAAACCTTCACCCATAATCGCATCAACATGATCTACAACCGCAGTCATATCTGCAGCCGCAGCAGATCCTGTTCCTAAATAAATATGCTTGTTAAGGTATAATTTCGCTAATAGATAATGAGCAGCAGCTTTAGAAGCCTGTACTGTACCATCACCAGGTCCTATGCTTGGTAAATTTGCCATCGCATCGTTAAGATCCTGCATAACAAATTCAAAAGCTTCACTTCTTGTCATTACTCTAGGATTTACATCTGGTCCTTCGTCAACTTCTCTAAAAGGAACCTGCCCGTAAAGATCCATTACCCAAAACATATGGAAGGCTCTTAAGAACTTTGCTTCAGCCACTTGCTGTGCGCTGGCATTACTCTCTGGCGCAATGATCTCGGTCAAGTTAAAGATAGCCGAGTTAAATGCATTCCACGTATTTAAAACAAAATTGTGGTTTGCATCCCAGGTATGCTGGTGTAAGGTTCTCCAAACTCCGTTATCACCCCAGTCTGTACCTCTAGTAGGGATTAAAAGCTCGTCTGAAGTACCTTCATTAAGTCCGTATAAATTTTCGTGAGTTTCTACATTTCCTCTAAGGCTGTTGTAGGCGTTACTTAAAGATCCAGCAACATCAGAAACACCTGTAAAGTCTCCAGTAGTCTGCACACGCGATACAGAATCTGTATCTTCTAGCTCCAGGTCTGTACACGCTGTGAAAGAACCCAGCGCTCCTAAGAGTATTGAAAGTTTTATAAATCTATTTTTCATAATAATTTTTTAAAATGATACGTTCAACCCAAAAGTGAATGTTCTTGGCTTAGGATAAGCAGTATAATCGATACCTGCAGATGGAATTCCATTTAAAGCTTTGTTGGTATCAACCTCAGGATCTAAACCAGAATAATCTGTAATTACAAATAAATTCTGCCCGTTTAGGTATAATCTCAAGGTGTTGAACATGCTACCTTCGTTAAGATCGAAGTTGTATCCTAAAGTTGCATTTTGCATTCTTAAGAAATCTCCTTTTTCCAGGAATCTTGTAGATACATCTGGAGCATTAGAAGCAGCTTCACCGTTATCAACTACATTACGTGTCACATTACGACCATTATTTAGAGCACCCTTAGTAAAGAATGCGTTTTCAGTATTATTATAGATATAGTGACCATACTGTCCTGCCATGAAGATAGATAGATCCCAGTTTTTATACTCTGCTCTTGTAGAGATACCAACATTGGTTGTTGGAAGTGCACTCTTACCTATAAAGCTTTGTACATCACCGGCAGGATAGATACTTTGCCCTGTTTCATCAAATCCACCAAACTCTCTTAAGTAGTAAGAAAATAATGGCTGTCCACCAGCAAGTAACTGAGCAAATGCACCAGTAAGTCCCTGTCCATTAATTTCACCAGTTCTGTTTTGCCCGGCATAATCTTCAACCATGTTATCATTATAAGCAATGTTGAACCCAAAGTTCCAGAACCAATCATCGTTATCTACAATGTTGTAGTCGATAGCAAATTCAACCCCCTTGTTAATTACATGCGCATCTAAGTTTTGATACACGAAAGGCTGTGGTGAAGGTTGTGCAGAGAATACCTGAATAAGAAGATCTGTTGTATTCTTATAGTAGAAATCTAAAGATCCGCTTAATCTATCCTGCATAAATCCAAAGTCTAAACCAAGATTGGTTTGGCTTGTTTCTTCCCACTGTAAATCTGGGTTTGCAAAAGAAACCTGAGTCACACCAGGACGGTTAATATTTCCGTTATCCTGAATTCCGAATCCTGCATATCGCTCTCTAACCGTGTACTGGTTGTAAGGAATTTCCTGGTTACCCGTAATACCATAACCTAATCTAAGTTTAAGAGTAGAGAAAGTTTCTGGAATAAAATCTTCTTCTGCTAATTGCCATGCAAAAGCTCCAGAAGGGAATACCCCATATTTATTGTTTCCTCCAAATCTTGTAGAACCATCAGCTCTTACTGTTGCAGTGAATAAGTATTTTCCTGCAAGCTCATAATTTACACGAGCAAAATAAGACTGTAATTCATCTGTAGTGTTAAAACTATCGTAAGCTACAGAAGTTGGCCCAATTCCAGATGGAGAAGTTAAATCTTCTGTTGCAATATTTGGGAATAATCTGGTTACAAAGAAACCGTTAGGATCGTAACCATATTGCTGATAAGAACCTGAAATATTATTTCTTAAAATGTTATTTGCAGCACTTAAGCTACTAGTCATAGCTCCTAAATCTTCGCTCTGGAATCCAAAACCGCTAACATTGTATCCTTTTCTTTCAAAATCCTGGAAAGAATAACCAACCAATGCTTCAAACTTCGAGTTTTCGAACATTTTTTGATAATTCAGTGTGAATTCCATTAAACGGTTGATAGATTCTACCTGGTTTAAATTTCCACGACCATTTCCTGGTACACCAGATTGGATTCCTGTTAATCCTCCAGAAATTGCAGCTTCTCTATTAGATTCAGAAGTGTCGTATCCTAAATTTAATTTAGCGTCTAATCCTTCAAAGATCTCATAATCTGCAGAGAAATTTAAAAGAACACGATCTGTTTCAGATTGATCTGAAGTAAATTTTAATAGTGCCAAAGGATTGATAATACTTCCCAGTGGCTGAAAATCTGGATCTGCAGGGAAAGTTGGGTTTGCCTGATAAGCAGATCCTAAAAGATCTCCCTGGAAACCTGCATTATTAGATATTGGCGCTCTAGTATCATTTACTCTAGATAAAGTAGACTGTAAATTCAGTTTTAATTTATCATTGAATAAACGCTGAGTAATATTGAATCTTCCAGAAAGACGCTCTAAAGCAGAGTTTTCTACAATACCTTCCTGATCTGCATAACTTAAAGAAGCTCTATAGTTACCAGTATTGTAAGAATCTGCATAAGAGAGATTGTGAATCTGTGAGAACGCAGTTCTTGTGATCTCATCCTGAAAGTCTGTGTTACCGCCTTGATCCAAAACAGCAAGATCTCCACCTAATTCTTCTACTGCAGATAAATATTCATCTCTATCTAGTAGATCGTATTCATTTGCTGGAGAAGCTAAACTTAAAGTAGTACCATAATCCAGTCTACCTTTGCTACCTCTACCAGATTTTGTAGTAATAATTACTACACCGTTCGCACCACGAGACCCATAAATCGCAGTTGCAGAAGCATCTTTTAAAACACTCATACTTTCGATATCTGCAGGGTTTAAGAAGTTAAGTGGGTTTTTTGCTGAACTTGATCCAAATCCAACATCGTCTCCACCAGAAGAAACCTCGTTTCCTGCTAATGGAACACCATCTACAACAAATAATGGGTTGTTACCACCTCTTACAGAAGATGTACCACGAATCCTAATGTTTACACCGCCTCCTGGCTCACCACTAGTTGTAGTAATTTGTAAACCTGCAGTTTTACCCTGAATCAATTCTTCAGGAGAAGAAATAACTCCCTGGTTAAAATCTTCAGCAGAAACAGTTGCTACCGCACCGGTCGCATCTTTTACTGTAGTAGATCCATAACCAATTACAACTACTTCGCTTAATGCAGCTGCATCTTCAGATAGTGTGACGTTAATAGTAGAACGTCCATTAACCGGTACCTCTTGTTGTGAAAAACCAACAAAGCTAAAAACGAGTACTGCGTCATTTGCAACATCGTTTAGCGTAAAGTTACCGTCAAAATCTGTTGTGGTACCATTTGAAGTACCTTTTACCAGAATGTTAACCCCTGGAATAGGCATTGAGCCATCTGTTACTGTTCCCGAAACCGTTTGCGCTTTTGCAAATGAAAAACTTAAAACGGCAAGCAGAAACAAACTGATCCTTAATAATCCTTGTTTCATAAAAATAATTTTACAGTTTGATTAACTAAACCTTATAATTTCCAGGTGTAAATTTAATAAAAATTCACACTAAAAATCAATAATTATGAAATTGAAAAGGTTATCGTTTAAGGAAAAAATAAAATTCAATGCTTAATTTTTACAATATGATAATTGTGTGTTTTTGACACTTATTTGAAGCATCTCAATACTGGTGCGGTTTCAGCAGATTTTAACAGAAAATAAGCGTATTTCCAACGTTTATGAGTAGAATTGTTGAAAACTCTGAAAAAAAAAATCTAACAAATCTTATTTTACGGCTATTTTCAGGCTTTTTTCGGCAATTTTGACTTCAATTTTCTGCGTATTTTCTATAAATTCTCCGTCAATTTGGAAGGCGATAGGCTTTTTACATCGAATCTTAGCCTCTTTGGTAGAAATGGTTTCAGCAAAGTTTGGATCAAATTTTACATCTTCTCGTAAGGTGCCCAAAATCTCTGTAATATCGATGTTTTTAAAGATGATGATTTCAAACTTTCCGTCGTCGTGTTTTCCTTCAGGATTAATATTAGCGCCGGTACCATATTTCTTGCAGTTGGCAATGGCAAGCATAATGCCTTTGTGATTATAAATCTCTCCATCTATTTCTACCTCATATTCATAAGGATATTTGCTTTTTATCAACGTAGGAATAGATTGCATTAAATATCCAAACTTGCCACGAACAGAAGACGATTCGTAGTTTCTAATCAACTCAGCATTTAAACCAATATCACTTAAATGTAGACATAGCTCGTCGTTTACCTGTAAAACATCCAGATCGGTGAAATTATCACTTAAAGCAATTTCGATCTGTTGTTCTCTATTATCAGGAATACCAAGGTTAAGCGCTAAGCCATTTGCCGATCCTGCCGGAAAAATAGCAATAGGCAAATCTTTATGGAATAAAGCTTCAGCAACAATCTTTACCGTACCATCACCACCAACTACGAGTACACGGTCTGGCTCAAATTGGTCGATTTCATCCTTTATTTTTTGGATGTCGTTTTCTCCGGTTGTTTTAAAGAGTTGAAACCTGCAGTTTTGTTGCTCTACTGCGCGTTGTACTTCTGTAATTAGGTCGTCTTTTTCTTCTCCTCCTGAAATTGGGTTCACGACCATTAAAATATTCCTAAAGTCTGCCATATCGATATAATTGCGATTAAAATTAACTAATTTGGAGCTAGCCTATTCTTTATAAAAAATTAAAAAATTTGAAACTTGACTTAAAACTTTATCGCGGCTATGTAAATGATCAGGAATTAGTAGTTTTTGGTCATCTTTTTAAAAGTTGGGCGCCAGATAAATATCGCTTAGATCGCAAAGGCATAAAACATACTTCTGCCATAATCCATAAATTCAGAATCAAACCTTTATCCAATTATGAGCTTCAGCTTTGTTTTAAAGGCAAAGAGTGGAAGACAAAAACCATGGAAGATGGCTACTTTAGGTTTACGGTTCCTTTTGAAGAAGAATTAGAAAGTGGTTGGCACGAATATGAAGTGGTTGCCAAAATGGAAGATAACTTTGGGATCATCGAAAAAGGAGAACTATTAAAACCTTATGATAGTCAGCTTGGGATCATTTCAGATATCGATGATACATTTTTGATCTCGCACAGCAACAGTTTTTTTAAAAAGCTTTATGTGATGCTTTCTAAAAATGTAAATCGCCGTAAGATCTTCGAAGATGTTGTAGACCATTACAAAGCTTTAAGTAAAGCAGGGCAGGACAGTGAACAAGCTTCAAATTCTTTCTTTTATGTATCTAGTAGCGAATGGAATTTATACGATTTTATTGTTGAATTTGCCGAAATGCACGATCTACCTAAAGCGGTTATCAAACTGAAGAAAATAAAAACCGGAATTTCAGATTTCGTAAAGACGGGTAGGGGAAGTCACGATCATAAATTTCAGAAGGTAAAGGACATTATTTCATTTTATCCAAATTTAGAGTATGTTTTACTTGGAGACGATTCGCAACAGGACGTGCATATTTACGAGCGTATTTGTAAGACTTATCCAGAAAATGTAAAATCGATCTATATTCGACAAACCGGGAAAGAACAAAGAGAAGAGATCACAGAAGTTTTAAATAATATCGAAAGTTTGAATGTTGGCACCTGCTATTTTAAAGACAGCGAGCAGGCGATAGCACATTCTAAAAAAATGGAAATTATTTAGGCTGAAATTGGTGGTTTTTTGAATATATTTTTTTCAGGTTTTGTTAGTCTTACCTAGATAAATTCAAAAATTTAGACCAAGGTAATTGTTGATATTCTTGATTTTTAGATCACTTTTTTAGAAGCGGAATCCTATCTTCGCATTCCGCTAAAATTTTTATTGTGAATTTAGATCAATTTGTAATCAAAAAGCTTGGCCTACCGGCTAAAAGTGTTCAAAATACCATCAAATTACTTCAAGAAGATGCCACGGTGCCCTTTATTGCGCGTTACCGAAAGGAGCAAACCGGTAATTTAGATGAAACCCAAATTCAGCAAATATCAGAAGAGCTTCAATATTTCAACAATCTTGAAAAAAGAAAGCAATCTATTCTTGAAGCTATTGAAAATCAGGATGCGCTTTCCGATCAGTTAAAATCGAAGATAGAAAATGCTGAAAATCTTACAATTCTTGAAGATCTATACCTTCCATTTAAGAAAAAACGCAAAACCAAAGCCGATACAGCCAGAGAAAATGGTTTAGAACCTTTGGCGAAAATGATCATGGCGCAAAACTCGCCAGATATTTATTCAGCAGCATCGAAATTCGTTAAAAATGCGGTTAATTCTGAAGATGAAGCGCTGGAAGGAGCAAAACATATAATTGCTGAATGGATTAACGAAAATCAATTTGTAAGAAAACGAATCAGGCAATTATATTCAAGACGAGCTGAGATTTCTTCTAAAGTTGTAAAAGCAAAATCTGCTGAAGAAGAAGCGCAAAAATTTCAGCAATATTTTGATTGGGACGAGCCTCTAAAAAGAATTCCGTCGCATCGATTTTTAGCCATCTACCGCGGAGATAAAGAAGGGATTTTAAAATTGAAGATCGAAGTCGACAAAGCGGAAGCCTTAAAAATAATTACCGATGCAATTATCAAAAATCGACAATCGGCTTCGGCAGATTTAATTGAAGAAGCAGCGAGTGATGCGTATTCCAGATTGTTAAAACCATCTTTCTTTACTGAATTTTTAAATGAAACCAAGCTAAAAGCAGATGAGGAAGCGATAAAAGTTTTTTCGCTGAATTTAGAGCAGTTGCTAATGGCGCCACCTTTGGGTGAAAAACGAATTTTAGCGATCGATCCAGGTTTTAAATCGGGTTGTAAAGTAGTTTGCTTAGATGAAAACGGAAAGTTAGAGCATAACGAAAATATCTATCCGCATCCTCCACAAAAAGAACGTAGTCTTGCTGCGAAGAAAATAAAATCGCTGGTAAATGCTCATAAAATTGAAGCGATTTCTATAGGAAACGGTACGGCAAGCCGGGAAACCGAGCAGTTTGTAAAATCGATTCCGTTTGATCGTGATCTGGAAGTTTATGTCGTAAACGAAGCGGGAGCTTCAGTATATTCAGCTTCAAAAGTGGCTAGAGACGAGTTTCCTAATTACGATATTACGGTACGTGGTGCTGTTTCTATTGGTAGACGATTAAGTGATCCTTTGGCAGAATTGGTAAAAATAGATCCAAAATCTATTGGAGTAGGGCAGTACCAGCACGAAGTAGATCAAATTCTATTAAAACAGCGTTTGGATACTACGGTAATGAGCACTGTAAATAAAATAGGGATCAACCTGAATACAGCAAGTAAAGAACTACTCTCTTACGTGAGTGGCTTAGGCCCTTCTTTAGCTGAAAATATTATAAAATTACGTACTGAAAATGGTGCTTTTCAATCTAGAAAAGAGTTACTTAAAGTACCGCGTTTAGGAGCCAAAGCCTTTGAACAGTCGGCTGGATTTTTAAGAATTAGAAATGCTAAGAATCCTTTGGATAATTCTGCCGTGCACCCAGAAAGTTATAAGATCGTTGAAAAAATGGCGAAAGATCTTTCTGTGGAAATTTCAGCATTGGTAGGAAATAAAAAGAAACTTCAGGAATTAAAATTAGAGAATTATATCACTGAAAATACGGGATTGCCGACTTTAAAAGATATTTTGGCAGAATTGGAAAAGCCGGGCGTAGATCCTAGAGAGAAAATTAGCATATTTTCTTTTGATGAAAATATACGTGAAATTACCGATCTTAAGAAGGGAATGAAATTACCGGGATTGGTTAATAACATTACCAATTTTGGTTGTTTTGTAGATATTGGTTTAAAACAAAGCGGCTTGGTACATATCTCGAAACTATCCAATACTTATGTTAGTGATGTGACGCAAATTGTACGATTAAATCAGGAAGTAGAAGTTACCGTCTTAGACGTAGATTTGGACCGAAAAAGAATTCAGCTTTCTATGGTAGATTAAAATAAAAATCCCTGCAAATTGCAGGGATTTTTTTGTTAGGTGTTTTTAGTATTTTCTTCTTAGCTTAAATTCTTCCTGATCATAAAAATCTTCATCATTTCTAATTCGGCCTTTTCGTCTGGACTCGATCTCTGCGTCAGTTAAATATTCCTTTTCTCTAACCCAATTTCCATCGTCATCGTAAGTTCTGGATGGTTTAAAATTAGGATCTGGTTGACCAGAAGTTGCTCGTAGATGAGCTCTTTCTCTTTCCATTCGCTCTTCATCAGTTTCTTCTCGATCGTGATGAACTTCAGATTTGTATTTTAGATTTGCTCTTTCTCTTTCAATGCGATCCTGAGTTGTTTCTTTAGTTGTTTCTTTTTCTGAATATCCTTCATTTGAATACTTTGGTCGGCTTTCCCTTTTTCTTGCGCTGTACTCACTTTCAATATATTCATCATCGTTTAAAGAATCATGTTTTCCTTTAATTTCGTTAGGACGATAATTGGCCTTATAAGAAGATAGAATTTGTTTTTCGTAGTTCCTGGAGATAGGCTCACCGGTTTTATAACGCTTGGTAGCTGCGAACGTGTTATAATCTAAAGAATTGGTGTGCACGTACTTTTCTTCTGGATGAATATCGATCAATCCAATGGGGATAATGATATGATTCTCTCCATCTTTGTTTATAAATTCTTTAAATCCCGAATCGTTATTTGCTGAAAAAGGATCGTGATTTTTATCGATTATCGATTGGTTAACCTGAACATCTACATATACTACTTTCCCCAAGTCTTTGTTAGCAAGTAAATTATCAATTCTTCCAATACTCTTTGCATCACGGTCTCTTACTTCCCAGCCGCGTATATCATGATCGTTTTTGGCGATTTTATAATCGCCAAGTTCATTTAAACTGTATAAATGCTTTTCTTTGGTTTCCATAATTTTTGGTTTAGGTTAGTTTTAAATTTCTAAAATAGGTGAAGTCGTTTTAGAAGTTTCGTGTGTTTCGATTTGGCTAATCTCTTCGAAAGAACTTTCGTCTTCACTATTATCGCTTTGTGCGCTTCCGTAGAAATATAAGAAAGCTAAAACACCCACAACGATGATTACAATGATCCAAGGCCAAATTTGTTTTTTCTTTTCAATTCTTATTTCTGCCATAATTGGTTTTATTGGTTAATTGCTCTATAAAATTATATAGAGCGCTTGCTAAATAGCTTTAAGGAAAAAGTAAACTATTGTTAATTAACGAAGTATATGGAAAGCTTGTAAAAAAGTCATAAAAAAAGCGAAATCGGAACTTCCGATTTCGCTTTATATAAAAAATTAGTCTGTTTTTATCTAAAAGTACCCGATGGAAATACCACTACACTTTCGTGACCATTTTCTCCAACAGCCGAAACACCAAAGAAAAAATTATCGATCACCACTCCATCTAAAGTAAACTCGCTAACATCTTTCACAAAACGAGAATGCTGCCATTGTGGAGCGGTAGTATCACGCCAGTAAATTTTGTAACCAACAGCACCTTCTACAGATTCCCATCTTAGTTTGGTATCTGCTTCTACAATTCCGCCAATTTCAACTTTTTCTGGCGCTGGTGGAGCCCATGCAAGGCTTGCCAGGTTTATAGCATTTACTGAAGTCAGTTTCTTTGCGTAATCAAAATTCACACCTTCGATCACATCGCCATATTCGATTCCGTTTTCAGTTCTAATATCCTGGTGCTGGCGATTATAGTTTTCGTGCGCTTCCATAATACGAACTCCGGCGAAACCAAGATCGTTAAATGGGCGGTGATGACCACCACGGCCAAACCGGTCTAAACGATAGATCATCATAGGATTCATTTCTGGCATATAGGTTTTGGTCGTTTTATGAATGTAGCGCGCTAATTGTCTTGAAATACCGTCAACTTCACCGCCATAGAATCTACGCATGGTACGTTCTCTTTCAGTTTCGGTAGGAGGAACCGGTTCAGAAAATATTCTGAAATCACGATTACTAATCACACCGTCTACGCCTTCAATATTACCGATCATATCGTTATTTAAGATCCCGATGATATCCCAGTTATTCTTTTTAGCATATTCGGCTAAGCCTTTACCGCCAAAAAGTCCCTGTTCTTCACCACTAAGACCAACATAAACAATGCTGTTTTCGAATTTGTAGTTAGATAAAACACGAGCAGCTTCCATAGTACCGGCCATTCCGCTTGCATTATCATTAGCTCCCGGTGCGTCAATTTTAAAATTCATTGTATTGCTAGCTCGAGAATCGATATCACCACTCATAATGATATAGCGATTTGGATACTTTGTTCCCTTCTGAATAGCAACAACATTTACAACCCAGGCATCTTTGGGAATTCTACTGCCATCTTCTTTTTTTACAAAGTCCTTTTGGTAAAAAACATCCATGCAGTTACAATCTGAAGCAATATTGTCGAACTCAGATTTAATCCAACGACGAGCAGCGCCAATTCCGCGTGTATCAGAAACGGTATCGCTAAAAGTATTTCGAGTACCAAAGCTTACCAGCTTTCTTATATCAGCTTCGATACTATCTGCCGATATTGTAGAAATTATGTCATAAATTTTAGGGTCTGTGTCCTGTGCAGAAACAGTTTTGCCGGTAAGTAATGTTATAGACAACATCAAAAGGCTAATAGGTAATTTTTTTAACATAAATAAGGTGGTTTTTGGATTTGTAATTTACGTAAACTTTAAGCCTTCTTGCAAATTAGGATTTCTCAAAATAAAAAAAGCTGCTCTTTTTCCCAGAGCAGCCTCAAATCTTTTATTAGTGAAAATTCTACATTTTTGGTAAAAACACTTTATCTACAACATGTACAACTCCGTTTGATTGGTGAACATCTGCAATTGATACGGTAGAAATATTACCACTTGCATCCTTAATTTTTAGCATATCACCATTCACATTGCAGTAATTTTTTGACCATTTACTGTTTCGAAAGAAGCCATTCCGTTACCTTTTTTAATAGCTTTCATAATTTTAGAAGCGTCATATTTTCCGGCGATCACATGATAAGTTAAAACTCCTTGCAACGACGGTTTATTTTCTGGCTTAAGCAAAGTTTCAACAGTTCCTGCCGGTAAATTTTCAAAAGCATTGTTTGTAGGAGCAAAAACGGTAAAAGGACCATCACTGCTTAAAGTTACTACGAGATCTGCTGCTTTTACGGCTGCAACCAAAGTAGTATGATCTTTAGATTGTGATGCATTTTCTACGATCGTTTTGGATGGATACATTTCAGCGCCACCAACCATTTTAGTTTTTTGCGCACTTAAATTGGCACTAACAAAAAGTACAAATGTGAAGCTGAATAAAAATGTTAATTTTTTCATGATAATAAGTTTTAGTTATATCATATAAACGAAAAGATATTGCCCTTTGGATTTTTAAATTATCATAATAAATGGTTAAAATATGTGTATTTTTAAAATATTGTTGTTTTTAGACGGTATTTATAAAGATTTAAACAAGGTGTAAGTTTAGAAAATATGCATAAAAAAAAGCCCCGAATTAAATTCGGGGCTTTCTTGAGTTCAAAATTATAATCTTTAGCTAGCTTTCATTTCATGAATTTCAGCTTTAGCTTCATTTATTTTTTCTTCAGATTTTGAATTAGAAAAACTTGCCTTTGTTTTAGCTTTAAGAGCATCGATCTTATGACCTACAGAATCTGAAAAATCTGTAACTTTTCCTCTTGCTCCTTTATAATAGTTATCACTGGTATCAGCAATTGCTTTTCTGGTATCTTTACCTTTTTTTGGGGCAAATAATAAACCTGCCGCAACACCTGCTGCAGCTCCAGATAATAATCCTATTAAAATTTTTCCTCCTGATCTCATAGTTTAGTTTTTATCGGTTCGTAAATTATTGTTCAGTAAAATTACTTATTAACAGGCTTATAGCCATATATACCGAGTTAATCTTGATATAAACTTTATTAGAATTTGTCAATAATTTTAACAATTAGAGGTTTAAAGTAGCTCTAAGGCACTTGATCATTCCTAATTTTCGTTCGTTTAATAAGACTTAGATCAATCCAAAAATGATTTTAATATTTCACGAACTCTTTTGGTATCGTTCACGTAATAATTTGCACTTGTTTTTTTTATGCCCACTTTTACGGTATATGATTTTCTAGGTAGCTCTTCGAACATATATTCATCTGTCCAGTCGTCCCCAATCGCAAAGATGAAATCGTAATTTTCTCCCACTAATTTTTTAGAGGAAGCTTTTCCTTTGTTTACTCCGCTACTTTTAATTTCTAAAACTTTGTTCCCGGCCAATACACTTAAGCCACGATTAGAAACCAATCCTTTTAAAGTATTAGAAAGTTCGTTCGCTCTAATATCACCAAGTTCTGGATCGGCTTTACGATAATGCCATGCTAGTGAATAGTTTTTTTCTTCTAGAAATGTACCCGGCGTACGATCTACAAAACTTTCGATCACGGGACGAACGGCATCCATCCATTCATTTTTTACATTTTCAGACAACTCCCATTCGCAATTTTTTTGGCGCATCCAGGCGCCGTGTTCAGAAATTAGTTCTATAGATGTTCCTTTCCACCAATCGCCAAGTGTTTCTTTATCGCGACCACTAATAATTACTACATCGGTATTCTCCTGTGAATTAAGCTGAGTAACAAGATCGATAAGCTCCTGGTCTGGGCGAGCATCTTCAGGTTTGTCTACAAAATCAACTAAAGTTCCGTCGTAATCTAGAAACAGAATTCTTTTTTCTGAAGTTTTGTAATCCTCAACTAGTTTTTCTGAAACGGTAGGCGTAATTCTAATGGATTCAAAAGACCTTCGGTTATCTTCCGTATTCTTAAGGGCGCCCATAAAGTCTTTGGCCCATTTTTCTACATTGTATCTTTTTAATCTTTTCTGAAGTGTTTTATTCCGTTCAATCTGTTCCTCTTTGGGCATTTCTATAGCTTGTTTTAAAGTTAAAGCTATTTGCTCAAAGTTATTTGGATTAATAATTAGCGCTTCGTTCATCTCGTGAGCAGCACCTGCCATTTCGCTCAAAATTAAAACTCCGGTATGATCTGTTCTTGTAGCGATATATTCTTTAGCAACCAGATTCATCCCGTCACGAATTGGTGTAAGCAATGCAATATCGCAGGAAGTATACAGGTCAATTAAATTATCAAAAGGCATAGAGCGGTAAAAGTACCAGATTGGTGTCCAACTTACCGTAGAGAATTTACCGTTTATACGTCCAACCAATTCATCGATTTCACGCTTTAATCTTTGATATTGTGGTACATTAGATCGAGAAGGAACTGCCAGCATGACTAATCTTACCTTTTCGATAAATTCAGGATATTTATCTAAGAAGTATTCAAAAGCTCTAATTCTATTGGCGATTCCTTTAGTATAATCTAACCTGTCGATACTAAGAATCAATTTAGCATCTGGTGTAGCTTCGAGGTGAAGGTCCAGTCTGCGTTGTAATTCAGATTGCTCATCCTCGGTTCCTCTAAAATGATTAAGTGCAGCATCTTCAAATTTCTTATAATCTATTCCCATAGGAAAAGAATCTACCTTTACAATTCTTTCTGGTAGGGTAACTTCATTAAAATCAACTTTATGACGCAAAATTCTAGTGACCGAACTTAAAAAGTGTCTTTCATAATCATAGGTATGAAATCCTATAAGATCTGCTCCCAACATCCCTTCTAAAACCGATTCACGCCATGGTAATGTTCTAAAAACTTCATAGGAAGGAAACGGTATATGATTAAAGAAACCAATAATGGCTTCTGGTTCTTCGTCTCTAATTAATTTAGGAACTAATAGCAATTGGTAATCGTGAACCCAAACCCTGTCGCCAGCTTCATAATGTTTAAGAACTTCTTTCGCATATTTGATATTTACCTGCTTGTAAATTTCCCACGACGAATGTTCTGCTTCAGTGAATTCCATAAAGTAATGGAACAGTGGCCAGATCGTACGATTACTAAAGCCATAATAAAAGCCGTCAACTTCTTCTTCTGTTAAGTTTACGGCTATACAGTCTTCAGCTTTTGCTTTTTCCTTTACTTCGTCTTCCAGATGATCTGGAATTTCTTCTTCGGTTAGACCACTCCAACCAATCCAGATACTATCGCCATCTTTATGAAAAGATTTAAGGCCAGTAGCTAAACCACCAACACTTGGGGTGACTCGAAGTTTATCGTCTTCTAAAGCGATTTTCAGGGGTAGACGGTTAGAAATAATAATAGTTTTACTCATAATTATATGCTAATGCTGTTGTTGCCAATTTGAATTTTACTAAATTTCGGGAATTCATTTTAGAATACCATTCTTTTAAAAGAAATTTAAGATATATGGACAATTTAGATTACGGAATAATCGGGAATTGTAAGAGTTGTGCGCTTGTTTCAAAAACGGGATCATTAGATTGGTGCTGTTTACCAGCATTTGATTCGGCTGCTGTTTTTGCCAAAATTCTTGATGAGAAAAAAGGCGGTAGCTTCGAGTTTAAAGTTAGTGAGGATTACAATATCTCGCAAGAATATCTTTGGGAGACCAATATATTATCTACAGAATTCGATAATGGAGAAGATGCTTTTCAGCTTATCGATTTTATGCCTCGATATCCTAGAGATGATGGTTCTTATTATTCTCCACCAGATATTATTCGGTTTTTAAGAGTATTAAAAGGAAAGCCAAAATTTAAGGTAATCTATAATCCAAGATTGGATTTTGCCAGGGAAGAAACCCATAATGAGAATAAGGGAAACTATATAAAAAGTTATACTGTAGAAGGTAAATACGATTCCCTGTTCTTCTATTCTAATTTAGATTTAGATGATATTCTTCAGCAAAGAGAGATCACGTTAACCGGTAATGCGTATTGTTTAGTAGGTTATCACGAAAAATTAATTACACAGTCCTTAGATCGCTCTTATCTAAAATTCCAGAGAACTAAGACTTACTGGATGAACTGGAGTGAGAAAACTACACGTTATTCGCATTACACTAACGAAATTATGCGTAGTGCTTTGGTTTTAAAGTTACTTAGCTATAAAAAATCTGGAGCGGTACTTGCTGCTGCGACCACTTCGTTACCAGAAACCATAGGAGAGGAGCGAAACTGGGATTATCGTTTCTGCTGGATTCGTGATGCTTCGATGGTGATAAAAGTAATGGCAGGGCTTGGACACGTTAAATCTGCACGTGAATTTTTGCAATTTATCATCGATATCATCCCAGATAAAGATGAGAAAATTCAGATTATGTACGGTATCGATGGCCAAAAAGAGCTTACCGAACATATTTTAGATCATTTAAGTGGTTATAAAGATTCTTATCCTGTTAGAACGGGAAATGCCGCTTATATCCAAAAGCAAAATGATATCTACGGAATTTTGATGGAAGTGATCTATCAGCAATTTCTACAATTTGAGACTTCACTAGAAAATAGTGAGGAACTTTGGACGGTAGTTCGTGGTATCGTGATGATTGTTGAAGAAAACTGGCAAAAACCAGATAAAGGAATTTGGGAACTAAGAACTGAAGATCGTCATTTCGTATTCTCCAAGTTGCTTTGTTGGGTAGCGGTAGATCGCGCGATAAAGATTGGTGAAGTTTTACGAATGGGTATAAATGATACACATTGGAAAACCTTAAGAGCTGAAATCTACGACGATATCTATAATAATGGTTGGAACGAAGAAAAACAGGCCTATACGCAATCCTATGGATCTGCAGATCTTGATGCTAGTACTTTACTAATGGAATCATACGGATTTATAGATGCTAAGGATCCACGATTTATAAGCACTGTAAGAGCAACGGAAAAAGAATTGTGTAACGACGGATTAATGTATCGTTATAAAAACAAAGATGATTTTGGATTACCATCTTCCTCTTTTACGATTTGTACATTTTGGCTAATTAACAGTCTATATAAAATTGGCGAAGAAGAAAAATCAAAAGCTTTGTTCGAACAATTACTTTCTTACAGTAATCACTTAGGATTGTTTAGTGAAGATATCGATTTTGAAACTAAAAGATTGCTTGGTAATTTCCCACAAGCATACTCACATTTAGCTTTAATTGAAACCGCTGCAAACTTTAGTAAAGGACATGCTTCAGAAGAAAATGCGTTTAGCGGCTTTTAATTCTGATCTATAATATATTATTCTGAAGAAATTACTTCGGAATCAAAAAAATCCCCAAATCAATATTGGGGATTTTTTTATTATAATTTTTTGGTTCTATTCTTTTTCTGCTGAAGGATCTTTAGGTTTGGGACTAACACTTTCTGAAGGATTTTGATCCTGCTGTGGTAATTCAACTCTTGTTCTTGGTAAACTCTGAGGATAATTTTGGTGAATAAAATCGATCAATTTTTCTCGAATATACACTCTAAGATCCCAGGCCGTTGGCGAATCTTTAGCACTTACCAATATTCTTATTTGTACAGATTTTTCAGTCGCGTCGGTTACCTGCAAAACATTTACCTGCTTATCCCAAAGTGGTGAACCTTCTAAAAGTCGGGTTAATTCAGCTCTAATAGCATCAAAAGAAACATTATAATCAGTATAAAGAAAAACCGTCCCCATGATATCGGCCGATTTTCGCGTCCAGTTCTGGAATGTATTTTCAATAAAATAAGTAGAAGGAACCACTAATCTTCGCTTATCCCAAACCTTAACCACAACATAAGTAAGTGTAATTTCTTCGATCCATCCCCATTCGCCTTCAACAATAACGGCATCCTGCAATCGAATAGGCTGAGTAATGGCAATCTGTATACCCGCAAGTAAAGTTCCAATAGCTTTTTGCGCAGCCAAACCTACAATGATACCAGCAATACCGGCAGAAGTAAGTAAACTAAGACCAACTTCTCTAATACTTTCAAAACTCATTAGTGAAATCCCAATAGCCAGGATTATCAAAATAAAGATGACAATATTTTCAAGAATCGTAAATTGCGTATAAACTTTTCTAGCCTTCAGGTTATTATCAGTATTAAAATCATATTTCTTCAACAGTCGTTCTTTAAAAACTTTCAGGAAAACAATTAAGAACCAGGTAAAACTTATAATAATTCCTATCGTACTGGCATGTTTTACAAGATCGATCAATTCAGCATTAGAAAATACATCTTGAAAAAGACAAACCTTAAGAAATAAGGAAAGAAGAAATATTAAAAGCGGAATGCGAATCCGCCCGGCCAGATTTATGGGCAAAACATTTTTTGGATCCTTTCCTATTTTTTTGATGATAAAAAATGCAATAGCAAAAACTACTACTACAGCAAGGATTCCCCCAATAAGATAAGTGGTATTTAGTGCTTCGTCTGTAAGTACATCTTGGGTCATTTTGGTCGAATTTGATCATAATTTATATAAAATGAATGAATATGCTCTTCTAGTTAAAATTACTTTAACTGAAAAGGTTTTCGTACTGCAAATGCTTCTTTACGAATTATCTTTACTATTATTAGAAGGAAATTCCTGAACTCGTACTCTTGAAGTTGCTAAGTAAGATCCATCTTCCAAACTACTTATATAACTTACAAGTTCCTCGCGCAGCTCACAATGCAGATCCCATGCTTCAACCGCATCTTTAGAACTACAAAGAAACCTAATTTGAATCGATTTTTCTGTTGTATCTACAACCTGAACAACAGGTGGTTTATTTTCATCCCAGCTTTCTTTAGTTTTTAAGATCTCCTCGAATTTTTTCCTAACTTTCTTTACATCGATCCTGTAATCTGCGTATATACTAATTGGTCGTATTTGATGTGCCGAGGTCATCGACCAGTTTTCAAAAGTATTGGATATTACGTATCTTAAAGGAACAACAATACGGCGCCAATCCCAGGTTCTAACCACCATATAGGTAAAACGAATATCTTCTACGTATCCCCAATCGTCATCGATAATTACGGTGTCTCCAATTCTTGCTGGTTTTGTAAGCGCTATTTGGACACCGGCGATAATATTACCCAGCGTACTTTGTGCCGCAATACCAAGAATCACGGTAGCAACACCTGCAGATGCCATCAATGAAATCCCTAATTTTTCTAAAGATCTAAATTGAGACAGAACTACAGAAATTCCAAAAATGATCACGATAAAGGTAACTATTCGCCTTGCTACAGAAATGTAGGTAAGCATTTTCCTGGCTTCAGAGTTTTCTTCTACACTGGTATCACCAATTTTATTTTCAGCAACATAGAGCATAAAATAATCTACCATTCTCATAAAAAACCAGGTAATAGAACCAATTACAACTATTAATAAAATAGCATATAAAGTTGTAGCGAAAGAACCGGCGAATGAGATCAGGTTATTGAGTAAAAGATAAAATGATAGAACACCTATAGCTACACCAGCCGGAGTAGTTAGTTTTCCGGCGATATTTTGCATCCATTGTTTATTCGATTTCATAAGGAATTTTCGTAGGTAAAAAGAAAATAATTTCCCTATATAATAGCAGAGTAGTATAAGAAGTAAGGCTCCTGCAAATTTCCATACCGGCATAGACCATAATTTTATCCTGGCCCAATCTGGCATCATTCGATCTAATTTTCTGGGGCCATAAACCTTATAGAGCTCATCAATATTTTCTACAGTGTTGGGTGAGATTAGCCAAAATGCACCGTAATCTTTGTATTTAACTCTTTGCAGTCTAAAAACATAATCTCTACCATCAAGGTCAACTTCACCAAAAACGATGCTTCTTCTTGGATTTCCGGCTACAGCTTTGTTGGTACTGGTTTGTATATCGATCTGCCCATCAGGCCTATCAGGTAGATCATCCCAGTTTAGTTTCACACGTTGGTTAATTACAAAATATAGTTTTTCGGCCAGTAAAGCAGCATCTTTATGAGATAGGTCAGATGGTAAAAGATTCAAATTTAGGGCATAAGCGGCATTAATATAATCGTTTTCTCGAGCGCTTATTACAAAATGTTCTAATGTTGCCTGCGGAGTCTGAAAGTTGACATTATTTGGAGGTAAACCTATACTTTCATTCAGTCTGTTAATAATATAATATGCCTCGTTATATTCATCTATAGCGTTAGGCCTGAATTTACCTTTATTTTTTGTTATAGGTTCTTTTGAAGGAAGTTGAGTGTTTTGACTACTATCGGTGCTATCTGAGGGATCTTGAGCAACTGAAATATTACACAAAAATACAGAGAGAAGGAGGCTGAATAAGTATTTGTAAGGCATAATTCCAATGTACTCTGTTTTAGTAATATAAATTATTAGTAAAGCGTTAAGAACACTAAAAAAACTGTGAATTTTTGTCGATTTTAGTTAAATACAACCTAATTTTTATTTTTCTAAATCGAAACTAATTCAAAATTTAAATTCCAAAATACTTATCTTCATTTAAATTTTAAAAATGAAAAAGCTATCGATATTCCAATTTTCAATCTTTTTTCTGATTTTATCAGGTGTCTACGGTCAAAACCTATCCCCGATTGAAGATGGCGCCAAACCACAATTAATTTCAGATAAATTTGAGTTTACTGAAGGCCCCGCTTCAAATAAAATGGGAAACATTTACTTTACAGATCAGCCAAACAATCGAATCTTAAAATGGAATGCTGAAACAGACTCAATTTCTCTGTTTATGGAAGATGCAGGACGTTCTAATGGATTGTTTTTTGACGATAATGAGAATCTTTGGGCTTGTGCCGACGAAAATTTTGAGTTGTGGAAGATTAGTCCAAATAAAAAAGTGGAGGTGATTTTAGATAATTTCAGCAATAAAAATTTTAATGGCCCAAACGATCTTTGGATCGATGATAAAGGCGGAATCTATTTTACCGATCCTTATTATCAAAGGGATTATTGGCAGCGGACTTCAGCTGATATGAATGAAAGAAGAGTGTATTATCTCTCTCCAGATCATAAAACGGTAAAAATCGCTGCGGAAAACTTTGTACTTCCAAACGGAATTATAGGTTCAGCTAAGGACAAAATTCTTTATGTAGCCGATCGTTCAAAAAACAAGACTTTTAAGTTTAAAATTGAAGAAAATGGAGAATTAAGTGAGCGTGAACTTTTTGCTGAAATGGGTTCAGACGGAATGACTACAGATAATGAAGGAAATGTATATCTAACGGGAGACGGAGTGACGATTTTTGATAAAGATGGCAACAAGATAGATCATATTAAAATCGATAAAAAATGGACGGCAAATGTCACGTTTGGAGGGAAAGATCAGGATATTTTATTCATTACTGCTTCAGATGCAGTATACAAACTAAAAATGAAAACCCACGGAATGCGTTGGTTTAGAAAATAAAAAAGAGGCCACCTGCTTAAAAGTGGCCTCCAACTTAACATAAACCATTAAAATACTTAAAAACAGTACTTATTTTCAGCGATTAATTTATCGGCAATTTGGGTTCTTAATTTTACAATATTCGGGAAGTTGTCGTATTTCGTAAAACGCTTTAATCCCATTAACATCATTCTTAATTCATCACCTTCAGCGAAAGAAATAATTCCTTCTTTAGCTTTTGCATTAATCGTTTCAACGGCATTGTAAAGATAAAGTTGCGACATTGCGATCTGCTCTTTCTGCGAATCTTCACCAAAACGTTTCGCATTCTTTTCAGTTCTTAAAATAGCCGATTCTGCCATATAAACTTCGATTAGAATATCTGAAGCAGCTAATAATAATTGCTGATGTTCTTCTAGTTGAGGTCCGAATTTCTGAACAGCGCTACCGGCAACCATCAAAAATACTTTTTTCAGCTTTTTAATCATTTCCTTTTCTTCAGCAAACAATTCAGAATAATCCGGTTTATCGAAAGATGGAATACTGGTTAACTCGTTGGCTACAGATTGTGCAGGCCCTAAAAGATCTACGTGACCTTTCATCGCTTTCTTCACAAGCATTCCTACAGAGAGCATTCTGTTAATTTCGTTGGTTCCTTCGTAAATTCTGGAAATACGAGCGTCTCTCCAAGCCGCTTCCATTGGCGTATCGGCAGAGAATCCCATTCCGCCAAACACCTGAATTCCTTCATCAGAGCAATTCTGAATATCTTCTGAACAGGCAACTTTCAAAATAGAACATTCTATCGCATATTCTTCAACACCTTTTAATTCGGCTTCAGAGTGAGAATTTCCACTCTCTAAGCGAATATTAATTCGGTCTTCGATATTTTTAGCTGCACGGTATGAAGCAGATTCACCAACATAAGCTGAAGTTGCCATCTCTGCTAATTTCTGTTTGATCGCGCCAAATTGCGCAATTGGCGTTTTAAACTGAACTCTTTCATTAGCATACTGAACCGCATTTGCAGTTACGCGACGTTGAGCATCTAAACAGGCAGCTGCTAACTTAATTCGGCCTACGTTTAAGGCATTCATCGCAATTTTGAAACCTTCGCCACGACCAGCCAGCATATTTTCTACCGGAACTTTAGTATCGTTAAAGAAAACCTGGCGGGTAGAAGAGGAGTGGATTCCTAATTTCTTTTCTTCTTCCCCGAAAGAAATTCCGTTTTCTTTATCGTTTTCTACGATAAATCCGGTGATATTCTTATCATCTTCAATTCGAGCAAAAACGATGAAAACATTGGCAAAACCAGCGTTAGAGATCCACATTTTTTGTCCGCTAATGCTGTAGTGTTTTCCGTCTTCAGAAAGCACGGCTTTGGTTTTTCCTGAATTTGCATCACTACCTGCGCCCGGTTCAGTTAAACAATACGCACCAAACCATTCTCCGGTAGCTAATTTAGGCACGTATTTTTTCTTTTGCTCTTCGGTTCCGTAAAGGGTAATCGGCATCGTTCCAATTCCGGTATGCGCTCCAAAAGCAGTCGCAATCGATCCGGTAGCCCCAGAAATATAATCACAAACCAGCATTGTAGATACAAATCCCATTCCTAGTCCGTCATATTCTTCGGGTACGGCAACACCAAGAAAACCAAGTTCCCCGGCTTTTTGCATTATTTCTTCGGTAAGCGCGTAATCTTTTTTCTCGAATCTTTCTTTATGCGGAATGATCTCACGATCTACAAATTCCTGCACAGAATCACGCATCATCTTTTGCTCCTCGTTAAAATCTTCAGGAGTAAAAATGTCTTCGCAGTTGGTTTCTTTCACTAAGAATTGACCACCGCGTAATATTTCTTTATCTGTTTTAGCTTCCATTTTATTATTTTGAATTTTGAAAAGACTCAGAGTTTAGAATTAAGATTCAAGACTCAAGAGTCAGGATTATTTTAGATTATCTATAAATTTTGAAATCATTCTTTGTAATAGCTGAATTTTATTCTCTAAATCTTAGAGTTCAATTGTCTTAAGTCTATTCTCTATGTTCTCTGATCTATCTTCTAATTTAGAAATTCATAAACCCCCGCAGCGCCTTGCCCGGTTCCTACGCACATTGTTACCATTGCATATTTGTTGTTCAGGTTGCGTTTACGCATTTCATCAAAGACCTGCACCGATAGTTTGGCACCGGTACAACCAAGTGGATGTCCCATTGAAATGGCGCCACCGTTTACATTTACCAGATCCTGATTCAATCCTAATTCGCGAATCACGGCTAATGACTGTGAAGCGAAAGCTTCGTTTAGTTCGATTAATGAAATATCATCTTGTTTTAGTCCGGCTTGCTTGATGGCTTTCGGAATAGCTTTTACCGGACCGATTCCCATTATTCTTGGTTCGACACCAACGGCGGTATAACTTACCATTCTGGCAATGGGTTCAATATTTAATTCTTTCACCATTTCTTCGCTCATCACCATTACAAAAGCTGCACCATCACTCATTTGTGAAGAGTTACCGGCAGTTACGCTTCCGCCTTCAGCAAAAACAGGGCGGAGTTTATTTAGCACCGCTTCAGAAGTATCTTTACGCGGACCTTCATCTTTATTTACCGTATAGCTTTTGGTTTTCTTTTTCCCGTCAGCATCCACATAAGTTTGGTCGATCGTGATCGGGACGATTTGATCTTGAAAACGATCTTCCGCCTGTGCTTTTATCGCTTTTTGATGCGAGTTGTAAGCAAATTCATCCTGATCTTCACGAGAAACTTTATACTGATTGGCAACCGCTTCCGCAGTTAACCCCATTCCCCAGTAATAATCCTCGTGACCTTCTTTCGCCAATTTATAGTCTGGCACCGGTTTATAACCACCCATCGGGATGTAGCTCATACTTTCAGCTCCACCTGCGATAATACAATCGGCCATTCCACTTTGGATTTTTGCTGAAGCAATAGCAATAGTTTCCAATCCTGAAGCGCAATAGCGATTCACCGTCATTCCCGGTACGTCTTCAGTTTTTAATCCCATTAAAGAAATTAAACGCCCAACATTCAAGCCTTGCTCAGCTTCAGGCATTGCATTCCCAACGATCACATCGTCGATACGCGTTTTATCGAATTCCGGAAGTTTATCCATCATATATTCGATGGTTTCCGCTGCCAGTTCATCTGGTCTTTTAAATCTGAACACACCTCGAGGCGCTTTCCCCACGGCGGTTCTATATGCTTTTACTATATATGCAGTCTTGCTCATTTGTTTTATTTTAGAATTTTAGAAGTGTATAATGTAATTCGTAAAATGTATACTGATACTCTCGTTCATTTCTATAATGTTGATTGTAATTTGATAATCATATTCTGGATATGCTGAATTTCACTTTCAAAATTTCCAAAATCATTTGCACTAAGAAAATTTAGATTTTTGGCAATTATCAGTTGGGTTTCAAGTTCAAATGCAGATCCAAGAGCTATTCCCAAAAAATTAGCAAAATCTTTATTGGTCTTTCTTCCGCATCCTTCTGCAATGTTGGAAGGTATCGATACGGCAGATCTTCTCATTTGAGAAGTTAATCCATAAAGCTCTTCTTTTGGAAAATTTTGACTCTTAGTATACGTATCGGTAACTAGATTAATTGCTTTTTGCCAAACTTTTAATTCTTTGAAATAATTCATCACTTTTCAAATTTCAGGCTACGATTTACATTTTACAGTATACGGTTTACAATCAATCTACACTTAATTCCTAAGCGGTTTCCCCTTCTGTAACATATGCTGAAGACGTTCTAAGGTTTTTCGTTCTCCGCAAAGGCTTAAGAAAGCTTCACGTTCCAGGTCTAATAAGTATTGCTCGCTAACGTAAGAAGCTTCAGAAAGATCTCCACCGGCCATTACGTAAGCCAATTTATTGGCGATTTTCTTATCGTGATCACTAATGTATTTTCCGGCATTCATCTGGTCGGTTCCTACATAAAAAGCACCTAAAGCTTGTTTACCAAGGACTTTAATGTCTTTTCGCATAATTGGTTTCGTATACCCATTATCAGCCATTAACATCGCGTGTTTTTTGGCGATTGCTAATTGGTTGTCACGATTCACCACCACAATATCTTTTCCTTTTTGAAGAATATTGGTATCGTAAGCTTCGTACGCAGAAGTAGATACTTTTGCCATTCCTATCGTTAGGAAGTTTTCACGTAAACGATTCAATTCTACATCATCTTTTTGGTAGGTATCAGCGGCTCTTAAAGTCAATTCTTTAGAACCACCACCGCCGGGAATTACTCCAACGCCAAATTCGACTAAACCAATATAAGTTTCAGCGTGAGCCACCACTTTATCGGCGTGAAGTGAAAGTTCGCAACCACCACCAAGCGCCATATTATGCGGCGCAGCAACCGTTGGAATAGAGGAGTAGCGCATACGCATCATCGTATCCTGAAAATATTTGATCGCCATATTCAGCTCGTCGTATTCCTGCTCTACCGCCATCATAAAGATCATCCCGATATTGGCGCCTACAGAGAAGTTTTTTCCGTCGTTGGACACTACGAGTCCGCGGTATTCTTTTTCAGCAAGATCAATCGCTTTATTAATTCCGTCGAGAACATCACCACCAATTGAATTCATCTTACTGCGGAATTCCAGATTCAATATACCATCGCCCAAATCTTCAACTACAACTCCGCTATTTTGGAATACAGCCTTAGATTCGCGAATATTGTCTAAAATGATATAAGAATCCTGTCCCGGAACTTTTACGTGTTTCTTTTCTGGAATTTCATAATAATACGTATTTCCTTCTTTTACTGAATAAAATGAAGTGATACCGGCATCTACCATTTCTGAAACCCAAGCTGCTGGCTCGTAACCTTCAGCTTTCATCATTTCGATTCCTTTTTCTACACCAATGGCATCCCAAACCTGAAAAGGTCCGTGTTCCCATCCAAAACCGGCTTGCATCGCATCGTCGATCTTGTAAAGTTCATCGGTGATTTCCGGAATTCTGTTTGACACATAAGCGAAAAGTGCTGAGAAGTTTTTGCGATAAAATTTACCGGCTTTACCTTCATCTTTAATAAGCACTTTATAACGATCGCTAAGTTTATCGATAGTTTTGGTTTGTTCTAAAACTCCGAATTTCGCGCTTTTACGATCACGGAATTCCATTTTATCAAGATCTAAAGATTTGATCTCGCTGGAACCATCGTCCTTTTTTACTTTTTTATAAAATCCGGTATTATTGGTTTTGCTTCCCAACCATTTATTATCCATCATTGTTTGGATAAAATCTGGAAGTCTAAAAAGCTCGTGAGCCTCATCATCGGGAACGTTTTCGTACAAACCGTTAGCAACGTGCACCAAGGTATCTAAACCAACCACATCTACGGTACGGAAAGTAGCCGATTTTTGACGACCAATTACCGGACCGGTAAGTTTATC
Source organism: Zunongwangia sp. SCSIO 43204 (assembly GCF_019904275.1). Lineage (GTDB taxonomy): Bacteria > Bacteroidota > Bacteroidia > Flavobacteriales > Flavobacteriaceae > Zunongwangia > Zunongwangia mangrovi. The sequence goes on along the minus strand of NZ_CP063204.1, from coordinate 3,565,657 downwards.
GACTTCTTCAATTGTCATATCCATATCTTTCACCATATGGAACAAACTCATTATACTGAAGATCCCAACGCGGTTTCCGATAAAAGCCGGCGTATCTTTCGCGATAACCGATTTTTTACCCAGGAATTTTTTTCCGTAGTCATTCAGGAAATTCAACACTTCATCTGAAGTATCTGGTCCTGGAATAATTTCGAATAGGCGTAAATATCTTGGCGGATTGAAAAAGTGCGTTCCGCAGAAATGCTTCTGGAAATCTTCACTTCTACCTTCGTTCATAAATTTGATAGGAATCCCGGAAGTATTCGAAGTAATTAATGTTCCCGGTTTTCTATGTTTTTCAAGTTTTTCGAAAACCTGTTTTTTAATATCAAGTCGTTCTACTACCACTTCGATGATCCAATCTGCTTCAGAAACTTTAGCGATATCATCTTCTAAGTTTCCGGTGGTTATGCGATTGGCAAAATCTTTATGGTAAATAGGAGAGGGCTTCGATTTTAAAGAGTTTTGCAATGAATCGTTAACGACACGATTGCGCACTTCTTTATCTTCTAAAGTAAGCCCCTTTTTTTGTTCTTTTTCATTGAGTTCTCGCGGAACGATATCGAGCAGTAACACCTCGACGCCAATATTGGCGAAGTGGCAGGCAATACCGCTACCCATAATCCCTGAACCTACAACAGCAACTTTATTGATTGTTCGCTTCATTATTTTAGGTCTGGTTTTAGAATTGCTACAATGCACTGTAGCATTGAAGCCTGATTATTCATTATTTAAATCTATTTCTTGTTTATATATTTTCTTATTCGCTATAAGTTCTGTAATGGTATTGGCAACCTCTATAAAAGTTTTTAGATCCTCTTCACTTACATTTTCTTTAACGGCATCATCAAACCTTAGAACAACACCTTTAGAGAAATTGCGCAATTCCAGTCCAAATTTTGTGAGGTAAATAAGCACACTGCGACCATCTTCAGGATTTCTTTTTCGAACGATGAGACCTTTATCTTCCATTGTCCTTAAAATTCTGCTCAAACTGGTCGCTTCCATACCCATTTTTGGGCCTAATGAAGTCGAAGGGGTTCCTTTTTCAGGATCTATACTTAAAAGAGCAAAACCTGTAGCCATTGTACTGCCAGCTTTACCAGCTTCTTCGTTGTACATTTTAGAAACAGCCATCCAGGTAGCTCTTAAAACATGATCTATTGTCTTTTCTTTCATATTTAACCCTTTTGGTAGGGAATTTCGATTAAGAAATCACTTTTGAAGCTTTTTTACATGAAAAGCAAGCCTTCCAAATGTAATAAAATTATACTATGCATGCATAATAAATAAACGTAAAATTTGTTAATTTTATATTATTAGCTGTATATTTTTTCGACAAAACGAAAAACTCCCCGGAAATGGGGAGTTTTGTGCAATAAAATGAATCTAGTTTCGAATTATTTTCGATCGTAGATCAAATTGTATAATTCTATGTATCGTTCTTTTACATTTCTTCTTTTTACTTTCATGGTAGGAGTTAAGTGGCCGTCTTCAACCGTCCAAGCTTCAGGTGTCAATCTAAATGTTTTAATCTGTTCCCAGTTACCAAATTTTTTATTATAAAAATCAATGTCTTGTTGAATTCGATCATGAACCAATTGATTATTCGCAATCTCTTTTTCAGAATTATCACCAAGATCGATATTCTTGCGTGAAGCCCATTCTTTTACGAACTCAAAATTTGGTTGAATTAACGCAGCCGGCATTTTTTCTCCTTCACCAACAACCATGATCTGCTCAATAAATTGAGATTGCTTCATAGTATTTTCTAAAATCTGCGGAGCCACGTACTTACCACCAGAAGTCTTAAACATTTCTTTTTTCCTATCGGTGATCTTCAAGAAACCATCTGCATCGATCTCACCAATATCTCCTGTATGAAAATAATGATCTTCTGTAATCGCTAATTTCGTCTTTTCTTCATCTTTATAATAGCCCATCATAATATTAGGACCTTTGGCTAAGATCTCACCATCTTCTGCAATTTTAACTTCACAGTTTTTAATAGGTTTTCCTACCGTTCCTATTCTAAAATTATGATCACGTTCATCATTCACCGCGATCACCGGCGAAGTTTCTGTTAGTCCGTATCCTTCCATCACAGGGATTCCGGCTGCAGCAAAAACTCTGGCAAGTCGGGGTTGTAAAGCAGCGCTACCAGAAACAATTAATTCTATATTTCCACCTAATCCTTCTTTCCATTTAGAAAAAACGATCTTTCGGGCTAAACCTAGTTTAAATTCATACCATGAGCCATTAGCTCCGTATGGCTCATATTGATGTCCTAATCCTAAAGACCAATTAAATAATGCCGTTTTAACACCACCGGCAGAAGATCCTTTAGCTACGATCTTATCGTAAACCTTTTCAAGTAATCTTGGTACCGCTGTAATCACATTTGGTTTAACCTCTTTTAGGTTTTCACTTAGCATATCGATAGATTCAGCAAAATAGATCGATACCGCATAATATTGGTATAAATAGAGGATCATTCGTTCAAAAACATGGCAAATAGGTAAAAAGCTAAGAGCCGTATAGGTTCCAAAATCGAAAGGAACACGAGGAGCACTTCCCATAACATTACTCACAATATTTTCGTGAGAAAGCATAACGCCTTTAGGTTTACCGGTGGTGCCCGAAGTATAAATTAAAGTCGCCAGATCTTTAGAAGTCACGGCATCCATACGCTGCTGCACTTCGTCTTGATTGCTAAGATCTTCACCAAGCTCTAAAACTTCTTTCCAGTTCTTACAACCTTCAATATCATCAAAGCTATACACTTCTTTAAGCTGTGTATTTTCTTTAATCGCATTTACTTTATCCAGTACCTCTTTGTCTGAAACAAAACAGTAGATCGATTCGCTATGATTTATAACGTATTCGTATTCTTGTTCGGAAATAGTTGGATATACAGGAACATTTTGAGCCCCAGTTTGTAAAACTCCAATATCGAGTATATTCCACTCGTTTCTATTGTTTGAAGAAATAACAGCGATCTTATCATTTGGCTGAATTCCTAATCTTAAAAGACCTCGACTAATTTTGTTGGCCTGATCTAAATATTCGTTTGTAGATAATTTTTCCCATTCGCCATTTTTCTTAGTAGCAAGGGAAGTTTGCAGCGGAAAGTTTTTCTGCTGATAATATGGAAAATCAAAAAGACGTTTTATCTCGTTCATCTATCTAAACATTAGCATACCTTGCAAAATAGCAAAATAGCGGAGTAATTCAAATGAAATTAATAAAAAAGAAACTAAAAATAAGGTTTAAATTATAGAATTTTTAATTTCAGTTAAATTTCTATAGTGTTCAACGACAATTTATATTAATAAATTATAAAATCAGTTAAATTCGATTTAAAAGACTGCTATTTTTTCTTTGCGATTGGTTAGTTGACTAGATTGCTTAAAAAAAACAATGAAAACCAACCAATTTTTAAGTTTAGTTATTTTTAGCCTTTTATTTATTTCCTGCGGAAGTCAGGTAAAAACAACCAATCCAAAGAATAAGAGCCTGGATAACTACCAAACCTATGCTTATTTACCAAATACGGGGTTTAACTCTGCTACGATGGAAAGCGATCAGGATATCAATCAGGTTGTTCTGGAAACCGTAAATATGAATTTGGAGAATGCAGGTTATACTTTAGACACAGAAAATCCAGATCTACTAGTACTAATTAATTCGACCACAAATATTGAAGAAAATCAAAAAACTGAAGCTGAATATGCTTCCTATCCCTACGATCCCGGTGTAACGGCCGTAAGTCCGCTTTACAGTAATTATTTTTATTCTGGTTTTGCCAATTTTGGACCAATAACCGGATATGATGTAAATACATATCAATATCAGGAAGGAGCTGTAGATATTAATCTAGTAGACAGTCAAACGAAAGAACTGGTGTGGAGTGGTCAAACTTCAGGAGCAATCGTGAACGCGGCTAATCTTGAAGCGCAGGAGGAATTGATAAATCAGATTTTTAGTGAGTTTCCAGCATTTCAGGATAATCCAAAAAAATAGTAATCAATATTCGATGAAATTAGGGCTGATTTTTTTCAGCCCTTTTTTTTGTTATCTCTAGAAAATCAGGCTAAGAGCGACTGTTTATCCTGCTTTTAAATATTTAACTGTCTGAATTTCAATGTTTAAATGTTTGTTTTGGTAATAAGTATTAGACAAAATATAATTATATGGTCTTTTGTTTCAATTTAATCTTAGTTTTCAATATTTCTGCCTCATAAATCATAAAAACAACTGTAAATCAGTTATTTATAAATAATTAATGGATTTTAAAATTAACTTTAGGGAGTCTTGTATTAACTTCTTTCTGTAACCAATTAAAATCCATATAGATATGAGAAATCTCAGCATTACTTTTGCCATTATTTTTAGTTTTTTATGTTTTTCGCTGCACGCGCAGGAAGAATCTGAGGAAATGAAACCTACGAAATTAGATAATCCCGAATGGTATTATGTTTCTAAAATCAAGTTCAAAAATGGCCATTATACCCGGGCGAAGGAAATATTGAAAGATTATTATATAAAAGCTTCTAAAGATAATTTACCAAAAATGGTTTTCGAATTTTATACTGGTGCTTACGATATGATGATCGTTTGGGAAATGAAAGAAGGATTAACCGAATTTGAATGGGAAACCAGTCCAGATGATATAGCATTTTATACTGAACTCATTAAACTTACCGGAAGCAAAGAAGAAGCAGATAAAATTGCTAAAGAATTTCAGGAGTTAGTGACTACTTCAGATGGGCAACTAGCGCTCAATTTCAAACTTGAATAATATGAACAAAAAAAGGAGCTGAAAATCAGCTCCTTTTTAATTCAATAACCTAAGATTATTTATTTTCTAACCATTTTTTTGCGTTTTCGAAAGCGCTAAGCCATGGTGTTACTTTATCATCTTTGCGATCTTCTGGATAATACGCCCAGTTCCATGAGAACGTAGATCGTTCTAAATGCGGCATCATTACCAGGTGACGACCAGAATCGTCTGTTAAGATCGCCGTATTAAAGTCAGATCCATTTGGGTTCGCCGGATATCCTTCAAAACCATATTTTCCAACAATATTGTATTTTTCTTCAGCATAAGGGAAGCTAAATTTACCTTCACCATGCGCTGCCCAAATTCCTAATTTGCTACCCGCAAGATCGCCAAGCATAACTGAGTTATTTTCAGCAATTTCTACTGAAGTAAAATTACACTCAAATTTATGTGAATCGTTATGAAGCATTTTAGGTTTTTCTTCGTGAGTAGGATTTATTAAACCTAACTCAATAAATAATTGGCAACCATTACAAACACCAAGCGATAACGTATCTTCTCTTTTGAAGAAATTATCTAAGGCAGTTTTCGCTTTTTCGTTGTAAAGGAAAGCACCAGCCCAACCTTTTGCACTTCCTAAAACATCTGAATTAGAGAAACCACCAACAGCTGCGATAAACTGAATATCTTCTAAAGTTTCGCGACCGCTTATCAAATCGGTCATGTGTACATCTTTTACATCAAAACCGGCAAGGTGCATTGCACGAGCCATTTCACGTTCAGAATTCGATCCTTTTTCACGAATAATCGCGGCCTTAATTTTAGGCTTATTTTGATCGATTTCAGGAAGTTTTCCTGTGAAATTCGCTGGGAATTTATAAGAAAGAGGCTGATTTTTATAGTTTTCGTAACGCTCTGCTGCTTTTTCTTTTCCGCTTTGTTTCTGGTCCAATAAAAAAGACGATTTGTACCAAATATCACGTAATTCAGCGATATCAAGATTCAGCGTTTCTGCATTATTATTTATGGTCAAAGTCGCTGTTTCAGAAACTTCACCAATTTTGAAAAATTCAATTCCGTTATCAGCTAAAACTTTTTCCGCAGTATCATCAGTCGCCTGGAAAACAACCGAACTATTTTCGTTGAATAATAATTTTACAAGATCTCTTTCTCCTAATGCTGAAAGATCGATGTTTGCACCAAGATTTTGATCTGCAAAACACATTTCTAAAAGAGTTGTGATCAAACCACCTGAAGCCACATCGTGACCGGCAGCGATCATATCATTTTTAATTAATCCCTGAAGATTATAAAAAGCATCTGCGAATTTTTTATCGTTTTTTATTGTAGGAACTTCATCACCAATCTTGTTAAGAATCTGGGCGAATGAAGAACCACCTAATTTGAACGAATCTTGAGATAAGTTAATATAATAAATAGCACCAGCATTTTTCTGTAAAACCGGTTCTACGATCTTAGAAACATCGTCACAATGTCCGGCAGCCGAGATGATCACAGTTCCCGGAGAAAGGACGTCGCCATCTTTATATTTCTGTTTCATCGAAAGCGAATCTTTACCGGTAGGAACGTTAATTCCAAGGCTAATCGCAAAATCTGAAACTCCCTGTACCGCCTCATAAAGTCTGGCGTCTTCACCTTCGTTATTACAAGGCCACATCCAGTTTGCAGATAATGAAACCGATTTTAGACCTTTTTCTAGCGGAGCCCAAACGATATTGGTAAGCGCTTCTGCAATTGAGTTTTTAGAACCTGCAACAGGATCTACCAAAGCAGAAATAGGAGAGTGGCCAATAGAAGTGGCAACACCACTTTTTCCCTTGTAATCGAGCGCCATTACCCCAACATTGTTTAGAGGTAATTGCAATGGTCCTGCAGTTTGCTGTTTTGCAACACGTCCAGAAACACAGCGGTCAACCTTATTGGTTAACCAGTCTTTACAGGCAACAGCTTCAAGTTGTAATACCTGTTTTAAATAATCCTGAATATTATTAGACGAGTATACCAGTTTATCGTAATCTCTCGCAACTGTTCTATCGTTCATTATTGTTTTTGGAGAACTTCCAAACATATCTGAAAGATCCAGATCCATTGGTTTTTTACCACTTTTAGAACCTTCAAAAGTAAAACGATTAGAATCGGTTACGTCTCCAACATCATACATTGGTGAACGTTCTCTATCGGCAACACGTCTAAGTGTTTCAATGTCTTTCTCACCAATTACCAATCCCATACGTTCCTGGGATTCGTTACCAATAATTTCTTTTGAAGAAAGTGTTGGATCTCCTACCGGGAGTTTATCCAGGTCGATTTTTCCACCGGTTTCCTCCACTAATTCACTTAAACAGTTTAAGTGTCCACCAGCACCATGATCGTGGATAGAAACGATAGGATTTTCTTCCGCTTCAACCATTCCTCGCACCGCATTGGCAGCACGTTTTTGCATTTCTGGGTTAGAACGTTGTATCGCGTTTAATTCGATACCACTGCTAAATTCTCCAGTATCTGCTGAAGAAACGGCAGCTCCTCCCATCCCAATTCTATAATTTTCACCGCCAAGAATAACGATTTTGTCACCTTTATGCGGAATATCTTTTTTCGCCTGGCCGGCTTTCCCGTAACCAACACCACCGGCCTGCATAATTACTTTATCGTAACCTAATCTTCTACCATGCTCCTCATGCTCAAAAGTAAGTACAGAACCTGCAATTAATGGTTGCCCGAATTTATTTCCAAAATCAGAGGCTCCGTTAGATGCTTTTATCAAAATATCCATTGGAGTTTGGTATAACCATTCACGCTCGTTCATGGCTTTCTCCCAAGGACGATCTTCAGCTAAACGACTATAAGAAGTCATATAAACAGCAGTTCCTGCTAAAGGAAGTGAACCTTTACCACCAGCAAGACGGTCTCTAATCTCACCACCACTACCAGTTGCAGCTCCGTTAAAAGGCTCTACAGTAGTTGGAAAATTGTGTGTTTCTGCTTTTAAAGAGATAACAGAATCATATTCTGTATTTTGGTAATAGTCCGGCTTGTCTGCAGATTTTGGAGCAAATTGCTCTAATTTTGGTCCTTTTACAAAGGCCACATTATCTTTATAAGCCGATACAATATCGTTTGGATTTTCTTCGGAAGTTTTTCTAATCATTTTGAAAAGGGAAGAAGGTTTTTCTTCACCGTCGATCACGAATGTACCGTTGAAAATTTTATGTCTACAATGCTCAGAATTCACCTGAGAGAAACCAAAAACTTCAGAATCGGTTAATTTTCGACCTATTTTTTCAGCTAATCCCTGTAAATAAGCAACTTCTTCAGTATTTAAAGCTAAACCTTCTTTTTGGTTGTAAGCTTCAATATCCTCGATTTCCTTAATGGCTTCCGGTTCAATGTCAATTTTGAAAATATCCTGATTTAGTTCCGAATATTTTTGCGAAAGCATAGGATCAAAATCCTTAAAATTCTCATCGATTTTATAGAATTCCTCGATTCTAATAATTCCTTCGATGCCCATATTCTGGGTGATCTCTACTGCGTTTGTACTCCACGGAGTAATCATTGCAGCACGTGGACCAACAAAAAAATCTGCCAAAGCAGATTCTTTATATTTTTGCGCGCCCCCAAAGAGCCAGTTTAATTTAGAAATATCTTCAGCCAAAAGCTGTGTGTGCGTTTGCACGGCATAAACCTTATTGGTTTGAGTTCCGAAGAATAGGATCATCCTAAAGAAGTTTTGTGTTGTTGTTGAAAGCGCAAATTTACTTTTTTAAACTGAATATTGAAATTAAACAAGCGCGACTAAACATATATTTTTTAATAGGTTATTAACCAAAATCAATTGGCTTTTTCTAAAAGCGCCATATAAAATCCGTCGTAACCAGTTTCTGAAGAAAGAATTTTTTGATCTTCAACTAATTTGAAGTCTTTACCTTCTTCTGAAGCTAAAAAGTCTTTTACCTGTAATTGATTTTCTGAAGGTAAAACCGAACAGGTAGCATACACCATTTTACCTCCTTTTTTAACGATTTTGGAGTACTGGCGAATAATTTCCTGCTGTGTTTTTCTAATTCGGTCTAAAAACTCAGGTTCTAATTTCCATTTTGCATCTGGATTACGGCTTAAAACTCCGAGTCCGCTACAAGGTGCGTCGATCAACACCTTATCGGCTTTACCGTAAAGTTTTTTGATCACCTTATTATTTTCGATCGCACGAGTTTCGATGTTGTGAGCACCGGCACGTTTAGCGCGACGTTTTAGCTCTTTTAGTTTATTTCCGTAGATATCTAAAGCGATTACCTGTCCTTTATTTTCCATTAGAGCGGCAAGGTGTAATGACTTTCCACCGGCACCAGCACAAGTATCTACCACGCGATCGCCAGGTTGCACGCCAAGAAAATCGGCTACAAGTTGCGAAGAAGCATCCTGGACTTCAAATAATCCATTTTGGAAACTTTCGGTCTTAAAAATATTTGCACGCTCTACCAGTTGTAATGCATCTGGATAATCTTTAAGATTGATAGTTTCAAAACCTTCGTCTGCCAGTTTCTGTTTTAGCGTTAAGACATCGGTTTTTAATCTATTTGCACGAATTATTACAGGGGCTTGTTTGTTCAGTGCTCCAATTTCCTTTTCCCAGGTTTCTTCACCAAGTTCAGCAACGCCAAGTTCGTCTAACCAATCTGGAACAGATTCTCTAAACTTTCTAATTTTACTTAGTGCATCAAAACGTCCTTTGATTCGGCGAGTAGGAGTGTCTTCAATTTGTTTCCAATCTGGTAATTCGATACCACGCAAAGTTGCCCAAACTGCAAATAATCTAAACGCATTCTCTCTGGAAAAAGGCTCTTTAACTTCAGCAATTTCAGCATAAAGACGTTTCCATCTTACAATATCATAGGTGGTTTCAGCAATAAAACTACGGTCGCGAGCTCCCCAACGTTTATCACGTTTTAAGGTTTTCTCGATCACTTTATCGGCATACTGACCTTCATTAAAAATTTCTAAAAGGGCATCGACTGTTGCAAAAACTAAATTTCTATGTAAACGCATTGCTAAAATTTAAGGGGACAAAGGTAATCTTTTTTATTGCTGAAACATTTATATTTGAAGGAAATCCATCAAAAACCAATTAAATGAAAAAAGTCTGGATCATAGCCTTGCTGGCTTTTGCGGCCTGTAAAAATGATACAAAATCTACTGAAGAATCTTCTAACGAAGAAAAACAGATTAGTGCCCATCGAACTTTTGAAAAAGTTGAAATAGAATCTATTTTAGAAAATGACTCTTTAAGTATTCGAGCTATTGAAGTGATAGGCAATAATCTTGCCTTTGCCGCTAATCACGGTACTTATGGTCTATACAATTCGGCTGCTGGAACCTGGAAGTTATCTCAGCAAAAATATGATAGTTTAACGCCTGAATTTAGAGCAATTGGCAGTACAGCAAACGATTTTTTTATGCTAAGCGTAGCCAATCCTGCTTTGTTGTATAAAACCGGAGATGACGGTAAAATGAAGCTGGTTTATAAAGAAGAAAATGAAAAAGTTTTTTATGATGCTATAGCTTTTTGGAACGATAAAGAAGGAATCGCCATGGGAGATCCTACCGAAGATTGCTTATCTGTAATTGTTACCAGAGATGGCGGAAACAGCTGGGAAAAAATTGATTGCTCAAAATTACCAAAAGCGGCTGAAGGTGAAGCAGCATTTGCAGCGAGTAACTCTAATATAGCCATAGAAGATGATCATGTTTGGATCTTGAGTGGCGGAATGAAATCCAGAGTTTTCCATTCGGCTGATAAAGGAGAGAATTGGGAAGTTGTAGAAACACCTTTATTACAGGGAAAGCCGACTTTAGGCGGTTACAGTATGGATTTTTATGATGCTGAAAACGGAATTATTATAGGAGGAAACTATGAAGATCCTGAAGGGAATACAGGCAATAAAGCAATCACAAAAGATGGTGGTAAAACCTGGAATCTAATTGCAGACGGTGAGGAGCCAAATTATAAAAGTAGTGTGCGTTATGTACCTAGTGGAAATGGAGAAGAAATTATAGCGGCAGGATTTACCGGGATTTCTTACACAAAAGATGCTGGTGAAACCTGGGAGAAATTAAGTGATGAAGGATTTTTCACGCTTCGATTCTTAAATGATTCTACCGCTTATGCAGCAGGTTCTAAGCGTATTGCAAAACTTCATTTTAAATAGAATTTAGGTTCAGAACATCGAATCTTAGCTTTTAGGCTTGAAGGTTTTTTCAGAAATAAAAAGAGATTTAAATCTGTTATAAAAAAGAATTCCGGAGGACAACCTAATGCCAACCGGAATTCTTACTACTAACTAACCAAAAAACTAAAAGTTCTATACTTTTAAATTATTCTTCTTCATTATTTTTTTGACGCTCTTTTTGCTGGCGAGCGCGATATTCTCTAATCAATTTCCTGTGGAAATCTTCTTCTAATTGATGTAATTTGATGATTTCCTGAGCAGAAAGAATCGATTTTAGATCTGCAAAATATTTACGTTTAAGCTCGTAATCTTCTTTTTCGATCTCTATAAATTCCTTTAAAAGGTCGTTTGCCTTATCTTCAGATATACATTCAACATCATTTATATCCCTATGCTCCCTATGATAAAGTTCACGACGTTGTTCTTCGTATCTATCATAAATGGGCCAAAATTTTTGAGCTACTTTATTACTTAGGTTAAGTTCCTGTGTAATAAATGCTGTTTTTAGAGATTTTATTCTTTCTCGTTCTTTATCATCCTGCGCCTGCGCTGTCGAAAAACCTAAAATCAATAAGAGTACTAATACAATCTTTTTCATAGCAATTATTCTAAAATATACGAAGGATTTTCAACATTCTCATCTATATATTCAAACACAGCCTCATTACTCATTGTAGTAAAATCTGATTCTTCTACAATGTAACCATCTTCGATGATCATACTAGAAAATTCTGTATCAGACAGGTCGATATAACCTTGATCGATGTAAGATTCGATCGCAGAAAGTTCTACATCATCCCAACTTGCAGTTTGTTTATTACCCAGCGTAAAAATTGTGGTATATAAACCAATAAAAATAGCGGCTACCGCAGCGGCATAGAATAAAGTTTTCTTGAAATCGCCCTTAATCACTTTTGGCTGATGTTCTGGCTGTATGGTTTCTACTTTTTTAACCAGAGCATCATCAAGACCGTCAAAGTAATTATTAGGAACTTTAAAACCAGCTTTAGCAGGCAATGCTGTTTCTTCTAACTGCTTTTCTTCATTAAAAACCTTATCAAATAAGTTATCCTCCAGATTATCGAAATATCCGGAAGGCACTTTAAAGCCAGAGGCGCCATGATATGGTATTTTCTCTTCCTTCATTTGAATATTTGACTTGTATAAATTAAAAAGGTTTAATTTGTTTTTAAAAATTCTTCAATTTTTTTTACGGCAATGTGATAAGATGCTTTTAAAGCACCTTCACTTGTTTCTAAAATATCAGCAATTTCACGATATTTTAATTTTTCAAAATACTTCATATTAAAAACCTGCTGTTGCTTTTGTGGTAAACTGGCAATAGCTTTCTGAAGTTTAAGCTGAATTTCGGATCCTTCAAAATAAACATCACTTTCAAGATTATTAATAATAGAATCCTGAAGCTCTTCTGAAGAAATTTGTAAACGCTTGGATTTTTTATTTAGAAATGTGATCGATTCGTTGGTTGCAATTCGATACATCCACGAGAATAGTTTACTATCCCCTTTAAATTGATCGATATTTCTAAAGATTTTGATGAAGGTGTTTTGCAAAACATCATGAGAATCGTCGTGATCTTTCACAATATTTCTTATATGCCAATACAAACGCTCCTTGTATTGCGATACAAGTTCCCTGAAGGCTTCCTGTGAAGTTTTTTTATCCTTTAGTTGTTGTACAAGTAAATTTTCGGTTTTTTCCAAGGGAAAAAAATTTAATTAACTATCCCTTTAAGATGGTTCGGCTAAAATATATAAAACTTTAAAGCTGAGTAATTATTGTATTATAAAATTACCGTCAGGAAAATCCTTACAGCGATTACAATCTGAATAGATGAAAAACATAAATTGCTGTTAAAATACGAATATAATTTGCCTTATTTAGCTTATTGTCTAATTTTAAGGTACTTAAAATAGGAAATAAAAATCTTTTTTGCCCACAATCAAAGATTAAAAAATGAATGCTTAAACTACATTCATTTTTTTATGATCAAATTTTTACTCTTTTAGCCTAGGCGAAAGATTGCATTTCTACGAGCTTTTGATAGGTTCCTTTTTTACCAAGTAATTCTTCGTGCCTTCCTTGTTCTACGATTTCACCGCGCTGCATTACGATAATATTATCGGCATTTTGGATAGTGCTTAATCTATGCGCGATAACGATCGAAGTTCGATTTCGCATCATATTTTCTAAGGCTTGCTGTACTAATTTTTCACTCTCTGTATCTAATGCTGAAGTGGCTTCATCTAAGATCATGATCGGTGGATTTTTTAGTACCGCCCTGGCAATGGAAAGTCGTTGTTTTTGTCCGCCACTTAGTTTATTTCCAGAATCACCAATATTAGTGTCTAAGCCAGCAGGCATTTGAGAAATGAACTCCCAGGCATTGGCAATTTTCAATGCTTCTACGATCTCTTCTTCTGTAGCATCGTCTTTTCCTAAGGCAACATTGTTTCGAATCGTATCATTAAATAATATAGAATCCTGGGTAACAAGCCCCATTAAGTTTCGTAAAGAATGCTTCGAAATTTCTCGAATATCGGTACCATCTATTTTGATAGTCCCACCGGTAACATCGTAAAAGCGGGTAATAAGATTGGCGATGGTTGATTTTCCACTACCAGATTGTCCAACAAGAGCTATTGTTTGCCCTTTTGGAACATTCATGCTGAAATTCTTTAATACCAGCTCTTTTTCATATTTAAAATCGATGTTTTCGACTTCAATTTTCGAATCGAAACTTTCTTTTTTAATAGCGTTAGGAGCATCTTTTAAAGTAGTTTCGGTTTCGATGATTTCTAAAATACGCTCGGCACTCGCATTTCCTTTTTGAACGCTATAAGTTGCTTTTGAAATTGCTTTTGCCGGAGTAAGAATGTTATAGGTTAAAACTAAAAAGCCTATAAAAGTAGCGGCATCCATGGTTTGATCGATCAATACCATATTTCCACCAAACCAAAGCACAATCGTAATAACCAAAACTCCTAAAAACTCACTCATAGGAGAAGCCAGATTTTGGCGATGCAGTAAAGCATTTAAAATATTGTTTAATCGGCTCGTACTTTCTTTAAACTTGCTTTTGAATTTATCTTCAGCATTAAAACCTTTAACGATCTTAAGGCTAGAAAGTGTTTCTTCAACAATAGATAAAAAGTGGGCGTTTTCCTGTTGAGCGCTAGTAGATTTTGCCTTTAATTTCTTACCTATTGAAGAAATTATCAATCCTGAAATCGGTAAAAATATAAGAACAAAAATTGTTAGTTTCCAGCTAAGGACGATCATAAAAATCAAGGTGAATAGTAATGTTAGTGGTTCTTTTACGAACATTTCTAACATACTTAAAAACGAAGATTGTATTTCCTGCACATCACTGGTAATTCTTGAAATGATATCACCCTTACGCTTTTCAGAAAAATAAGAGACAGGAAGCTCTGTAATTTTAGAATATATCTTATCGCGAATATCTTTAAGCATCCCATTTCTTAAAGTTGCGATAAAATACATCGCTAGATAATTAAACATGTTTTTGATAAAAAACAGGATAACTATCACAATACAGATAGTAATAAGGGCAGAGATCTGCCCATATTCTTCTATCCGTTGATTTAAAAAAAAGTTCGCATACTGTTCAGCAAAATCTTTGAAACTAAGCAAATCACCATCCCAAATGGGTTTTGTGGTAATTGGTTCGTTTACCTGAAATAGCACCTGCAGCATCGGAATAAATGCCAGAAAAGATAAGGTGCTAAAAAGGGCATAAAAAACATTGCTAATAATATTCAATATTGCGTAGCGTTTATAAGGCTTCGCAAACTGAAGAACTTTTTTTAAGTAACTCATATAAAATCTAAGGCCTTAGCCTAATTGCAATTCAGCTTTAATTCGGCTGATCTTTTCTTTTAATTCTTTATTCTTTTCTTCAAAATCACTTACACTTTCTAAAGAAGTATTTACACTGAAGTAGAATTTGATTTTAGGCTCGGTTCCACTTGGGCGAGCTGCGATCTTGGTTCCATCTTCCGTATAATAAATTAGTACGTTAGACTTTGGAATAGTGATTTCACTTTCGGTATGATCGTTTTGGTTCTTAGCGATAGAAGATTGATAATCTTCAACTAAAACCACCTTTTCACCATCGATGCTTTCCCATGGTTTTTCTCTAAGATCGATAAGCATTTGTTTGATCTCCTGCTCACCTTCGATTCCTTTTTTCACCAAAGAAATTAATTCTTCCTTATATAAACCGTAAGTGGTATAAAGTTCTAATAATTTTTCGTAGAACGAGCTTCCCTGAGCTTTTAAGAATGCTGAAATTTCGCAAGCTAATAGGGTAGAGGTTACGGCATCTTTATCGCGAACAAAGTCGCCCACCATATAACCAAAACTTTCTTCACCGCCACCAATAAAATCTAATTCTGGATGATCTTTAATTAGTTTCGCGATCCATTTAAATCCAGTTAAAACCTCTTTGTATTCAACTCCGTAAGCTTCAGAAAGGTTTTTAAGCATTGGTGTAGAAACGATGGTAGAAGCAATAAACTCGTCACCATTTATTTTGTCAGCTTTTTTCCATTGCTCTAAAAGGAACCAGGTCATCACGATCATGGTTTGGTTTCCGTTTAAAAGCTCTAGCTTATTTTCGTTATTTCTAACTGCAATTCCTAAACGGTCACAATCTGGATCTGTACCAATTACGATATCAGCTCCTTTTTCTTCTGCAATATCCAAAGCCATTTTTAAAGCTTCTGGCTCTTCTGGATTAGGAGATTTTACCGTTGGGAAATTACCATCTGGTTCGCGCTGCTCTTCAACAATAGTTACATTGCTGAAACCTGCTTTTTCCAGAACCGGCGGAACCATAGTGATAGAAGTACCGTGTAGCGAAGTGAAAACAATTCCAAGGTCTGCTTTTGCTTCTGCTGAAGTATCAAAACTTCCGTTCGCTACAGAAGCATCTATAAATTTTTCATCAACTTCTTTATCGATCTTATGAATAAGGTCGGCTTTAGCATCAAAGCTAATTGCTTCATATTCTAATCCGTTAATTTCATCAACTAAAGCTTTATCCTGTGGCGGCACTAACTGGCCACCATCCTGCCAGTACACTTTATATCCATTATATTCTGGTGGATTATGACTCGCTGTTAAAACAATTCCGCAGTGACAATCAAGATCTTTTACTGCAAAAGAAAGCTCTGGAGTAGGTCTTAGATCTGAAAATAAGAAAACCTCGATATCATTAGCAGAAAAAACATCTGCAACAACCTGAGCAAGCTCTTTACTATTATTTCTACAATCGTAAGCGATCGCAACTTTTAGCGCTTCACCAGAAAATTCTCTTTTAAGGAAATTAGAAAGTCCCTGTGTATTTTTCCCTAGCGTATATTTATTGATTCGGTTTGTACCAACACCCATCACTCCACGCATTCCACCTGTACCAAACGCCGCATTTTTGTAAAAACTATCTTCAAGTTCTGATGGATCGTTTTCTATAAGATTATTGATTTCCTGCTTTGTTTCTTCATCAAAAACATCGGTAAGCCAAGTTTGGGCTTTCGCTAAAATTTCTGGTTTAGGTTGTGACATAATTTTGGTTTTAGTTTTAGTAGTTTACACAAAATAGAGTTCAAAAATAATATATTCTATCCTGAAACTTAATAATTCTCTGTAGTTTTAGTAATAAGATAACGTTCTTTATCTCGCTTGCTCCTTAAGATAAGCTCACCAACAAATCCTGCAAGGAAAAGTTGAGAACCTATAATCATCACGGTTAGTGCAATATAGAACCAAGGATTTAATGCAACAAGGATATTAGGTTCGTGATTATACATTTTATATAATTTAGAAAACCCCACAAATCCAGCAGTAAAAAATCCTATGATAAACATCAAAACACCTAAAGATCCAAACAGATGCATAGGTCTGCGGCCAAATTTAGATAAAAACCAAATGGTTAATAGATCCAGAAAACCAAAGATAAAGCGTTCTGGGCCAAATTTAGTCTTACCATATTTTCTAGCCTGGTGTTTAACTTCTTTTTCTGTAATTCTATAAAAGCCTGCATTTTTAGCCAAAACCGGAATGTAGCGATGCATTTCTCCATAAACATCGATGTTTTTTACCACGGCTTTGTTGTAGGCTTTTAATCCGCAGTTAAAATCGTGCAATTTTAATCCTGAAGTTTTTCTTGCCGCAGCATTAAATAATTTTGAAGGTAGATTTTTAGCTAAAACCGAGTCGTATCGTTTCTTTTTCCAGCCAGAAACCAGTTGATAACCTTCCGCTGTGATCATATCATAAAGTTCTGGAATTTCTTCTGGATTGTCCTGTAGATCAGCATCCATGGTGATCACCACATCGCCTTCAGCTTTTAAAAATCCGGCATGCAAAGCCTGAGATTTGCCATAATTACGATTAAATTTTATGCCTTTAACCGCTTTGTCTTTATCGGCTATGGCAGCAATTGTTTTCCAGGAACCATCGTTACTGCCATCATCAATAAAAATGATCTCATAAGAAAAGGAATTGGATCGCATTACTTTTGCGATCCAATTGTATAATTCTGCTAAAGATTGCTCTTCGTTAAGAAGAGGTATTACTACGGAAATCTGCATTAAATTTTATTTTCTAATAAGCCTGTTTTTGATCATTTCTGATAATTAATCCAGTAAGTAGAGAAATGATAAACCCAAAGAATAAACTTCCTATTAAGCCCATTAAGCTAAAAAACCATGCGCTTGTGGTATATTCAGTTATACTTAGTGCCTGTTCCATTTGCTCTGCAGGCATTTTTTGTTCAGCCATTTGCGCTACGGCTTGGTCATAAATTATTTCTGAAAACTCTGGATAAATAAAAGCATAATGAATATAAGTATAAATAGCTGCTATAACTCCACTTAAAACAGCAATTCCCATTCCTGTTTTTAAAGCTTCTTTTAAGCTAATTAAATTTCCATTTTTCTTTTTGAAAGTGATGATTCCGTATACAAATATTATAATCGTTACCGCAGCATTAATAATTGAGATAACCCAGTTTGTCTCGGTAACATTAAAAACATAGAGTAACACGAGTACTAAAATCGAATATAATCCAAGAATAACACCAAAAGTGGTGGCAACCGATTTAACTGAAGTAGAGTTTTCCATTTTTTGATTAATTTTGTTGTTTATCGGTTAGTAAGCAAATATAGTAAAACGTTACATAGGGAATAAATAAAAAATATTTTTTAATTTCTATTGTATTAATAAAGAAAATGTTTAAATTTGCACCCTGAAAATTAAAAGATCAAAGCGATGAAGCAAGGAATCCATCCGGAAAATTATAGATTGGTAGCATTTAAAGATATGTCTAACGACGATGTATTCATTACAAAATCTACCGCGAAGACAAAAGAAACTATCGAAGTAGAAGGTAATGAGTATCCATTAATCAAATTGGAAATCTCTAGAACTTCTCATCCATACTATACCGGGCAAACTAAGCTTGTGGATAGTGCTGGTAGAATTGATAAATTCAAGAACAAATACGCGAAATTCAAAAAGAAAAAATAATTTTTTTAGGATTCAACGATATAGTAAGGCTGCAATTTGCAGCCTTTTTTTATTTGCTAAAAATTGACTTTGGTATTCTCTACCACAGAAATTGAAATATGAGAAGAGTCAATTTAAATCGATTTTAACTTCATTTTCTTTAAACTTCCCCAATTCGCTTTAACTTTATAAAAATTTTGTGCGGAAATGAATTATATACTTTTTGATGGTTCGGTAAGAAATCAATTGCTCCCATTTACTTTTACAAGACCGGTGGCAGATATTCGTTTTGGAATTCTTAGCATGAGAGAGCGCTGGGAACTTATATTGGGATCTACCACTTCAACGATCACAGAAGATTATCTAAGCGAGAAATGGCCTTTGGTAGAGTTCGAACAAAATGTTATGATCAATGCGGCTTATTTTCCTTCTTCAGCATTTATCAATCAGATCAAGAATCTACAAAAAAATGAAGCAATTTTTGATGGAGAAGAAATTGTCGCTTTTTACACCGAAGAAGATCAGGACGTAGATTTTTCAGTATATAACCAATTAGAAATCGCTGGAGATGTACTAAAATTAGAGCATACCTGGGATATTTTTTCAAAAAATGATATTGCAATAAAATTTGATTTTGAATTAATCACTGAAGATCGCAAATCTCAGCCTATAGATCCTTCAAATTATGTAAAAAACGCCGAGAATATTTTTATCGAAGAAGGTGCTGTCGTAGAAAATTGTTCGTTAAATGCCAGTAATGGCCCAATTTATATTGGTAAAGATGCACTGGTAATGGAAGGCTGTTTTTTTAGAGGACCTATTGCTATTGGTGAAGAAGCCATTGTAAAGATGGGAGCTAAGATCTATGGAGCGACAACGATTGGTCCTGGAAGTAGAGCAGGAGGAGAGATCAATAATGCTGTGATGTTCCAAAATTCTAACAAAGGTCACGAAGGTTATTTAGGGAATTCGGTGTTAGGCGAATGGTGTAACTTAGGTGCAGATACCAATAACTCCAATCTAAAAAATAATTATGCTGAAGTCCGTTTATGGGATTATGAAACAGAAGGTTTTGCTAAAACCGGACTCCAATTTTGTGGTTTAATGATGGGCGATCATAGTAAATGCGGAATCAATTCAATGTTTAATACCGGTACGGTGGTTGGTGTGAGTTGTAATATCTTCGGAACTGGATATCCACGGAATTTTATTCCGAGTTTTAGTTGGGGTGGAAGCGCTGGAATGACAACATACCAGACAAAAAAGGTCTTTGAAGTTGCCAGGCTTGTTTTAGAGCGTCGTAAAATGGAATTCACCGAGCAGGATGAAGCAATTTTAGAACATGTTTTTGAAGAAACTTCTAAATATCGTAGGTATTAGTTACTAGTTCACTGTTTACGGTTTACAGATTACAGTGAATCTAAGTCAAATGCTTATCACTTCTTTCTGTTGAATGAGAAGCTCTCAGCCTTCAGCTCTTAGCTTTTTGGGCAATCGTTTCAAGACTAAGGATTCAGAATGACTAGGATTAATTGAATGTATGTCATCCCTGACTTGATCCGGGATCTTATCGTATTAGATTTTAGATCGCTTAGCTTTTAGATATTAGAAGTTAGAATTTTTTAATATCTAAAAAAGCATGAAGTCTAAAACATAAAATGCATAAAAATTGAAATAACAATAATCATAATTACAGCGGTAAAGGCGATAACTCTTTGCCGCTTTTTGTTATTTTCAGCCTTAATTTTTTTGCCTAATTCACTTAGTTCTTCTTCAGAAAGTTTATCGTAGTCGCTAAGTTTTCCATGTTTAGCCCCTGTTTTTTCGGCATAGCGCTCTAGTTGAGATGTTCTTTTTCTCCTGTTGTTCCGCTGACTTACAATTGCTGCTATGGCACTACCAAAACTCATATTTTTAATTTAGAAAAAAGAAAATAGAGTCTAGAGTGTAGAATCTATGTCGATTAATTTTAAAACAGAAGATATAAAGAAAATTCAATAAATTATTAAAAAAACATTTCGTCTGGTTTTATAACGTTCGATAATCTAGTTTCAATCTCACAAAACCAACTCTTCAAATAAACAATCTAATGTTTTTTCTAAATTTTTACTAAAGCCCGGGTGTGTTTTAGAAGTCTGAATTACTGAACTTCTCGTGGCGGTTAACCATCGAAATCTGGAAGCCGCATCCATTTGTCCAATTGGTCCTGCATTTTTTTCACCTTTACAAATGCGTTTAAAAGAATCTAAGTTCTTTTCGATTTCTTCTAGATCACAATCGGGGCAAATCGCTTTTAATTTTTCTTTATTAAGATGATAGCGCATATTGATAAATCTTGTGCTTTTAGAATAAATTCCCACGCCCACATTTATAAATTCTTCACGTTCAACTTTAGGAACGATCCTAATTACGGCATACTCATATAAGTGATTCTCTTGCATCTTGCGCTTGTTTTGTGAAAATTTCAGAATGAGTTAATCGTATTTTTAAGAAGTTAAAGTAAACTTCTCTAATTTCTTCGGGGGATTCATCGGCGCCTTCCCAAAGTAACCAATCTTCAGGAATTAAATTCACGATATTTTGTAGAACTTCAGGAGTTAATTTTTTTTTAAACTCTTTATCGGCTTCCCTAAGTTTACTGGCTTGTGGCAGTAAAACATGATCTTTGATAAAAGCGAATGGTGTTTTTGCGGTTTTCTCCCAGTTGGTCCAGGAGTGATGAAAATACAAGGATGCACCATGATCTATAAGCCATAATTCTTTGTGCCAGCTTAGCATATTGGTGTTTCTAAATGTGCGATCGATATTGGTTAAATAAGCATCCAGCCAAACAATTTTCGAAGCGGTTCCAGGATCGATTTCAGTAACCACAGGATCATAATTTATCGCTCCAGATAGAAAATGAAGCCCTAAATTCAAACCCTGACTCCCTTTAAGTAAATCCTGAATTTCTTCATCGCCCTCAGTTCTACCAAAAGCTTCGTCTAATTCAGCAAAAACAATTTCAGGAACATTAAAGCCTAAAAAACGTGCAATTTCACCACCAATTAAGTCGGCAATTAAAGCTTTGCTACCATGCCCGGCGCCTCTAAATTTTATTACATATTTAAAACCATCGTCGGCATCGGCCAGCGCAGGTAAAGAACCGCCTTCTCGTAAAGGCGTGATGTACCGCATCACATTAACCCTTCGTAATTCCAAAGCTTTACTGCTCATCTTTTATTATTTTCAGCAAATATAATTTTTTATAAATGCTCGTAAACCTAAGATTGTTGAAAAATAGCAGCAGTTTTTGTAGTTGAGCTTTAGAAATATCTGTACTGAAATTGGTGGTTTTGAAGTCTTATTTTTTCAGAATCTCTCAGGAATTAATCTTTCTTGAAAATGGATATTGGTTAAAATGGATGAATAATTTTTTAAACGGTTGGTTTTCAAAGATTAAAACAATACTGTCAATTTTAGTAAACCAATTTTAGATAGTATATTTGCAGCCCAAATAAGGTGAAACGTGTTTTTGCTGAAAAGAGCAGGAAAATGATGGATAAAAAAGTTGCTTTTTATACGCTAGGATGTAAATTAAATTTCTCTGAAACTTCAACGATAGCAAGATCTTTCCAGGATGAAGGATTTCAGAAGGTAGAATTTAACGAGCATGCAGATATTTATGTGATCAACACATGTTCTGTTACAGAAAATGCAGATAAGCGCTTTAAAACCATCGTAAAACAGGCTCAAAAATCAAATGAAGATGCCTTTGTAGTTGGTGTTGGTTGTTATGCACAATTAAAACCAGAAGAACTGGCTGCGGTAGATGGAGTTGATCTTGTTTTGGGCGCTACAGAAAAATTTAAGATTACAGATTATCTTAACGATCTTTCTAAAAACGATTTTGGAGAAGTACACAGCTGCGAAATTCAGGAAGCCGATTTTTACGTAGGATCCTATTCTATAGGCGATCGTACCCGTGCCTTTCTAAAAGTTCAGGATGGTTGTGATTATAAATGTACGTATTGTACAATTCCTTTAGCACGCGGAATTTCAAGGAGTGACAAGCTTGATAATGTTCTAAAAAATGCTGCTGAAATTTCTGAACAGGGGATTAAGGAAATCGTGCTTACCGGGGTGAATATTGGTGACTATGGGAAAGGTGAGTTTGGAAATAAAAAGCATGAGCATACTTTCCTGGATTTGGTAAAAGCCCTAGATGAAGTTGAAGGTATCGAAAGGCTTAGAATTTCTTCTATCGAACCGAATTTGCTTAAAAACGAGACCATCGATTTTGTGTCGCAAAGCAATACGTTTGTGCCGCATTTTCATATTCCGCTACAAAGTGGGAGTAATGATATTTTAAAATTAATGCGTCGTCGTTATTTGCGTGAATTATATGTAGATCGCGTTGCGCAAATTAAAAAAGTGATGCCAGATGCCTGTATTGGTGTAGATGTAATTGTTGGTTTTCCTGGTGAAACCGATGAACATTTTCTGGAAACTTATAAATTTTTGACTGAACTTGATATTTCCTATCTACACGTTTTCACCTATTCTGAACGAGATAATACTCCTGCCGCCGAGATGAGTGGAGTAGTCTCTAATAAGGTGCGTAAAAAGCGTAGTAAAATGTTGCGTGGTCTTTCTGCTAAAAAGCGTAGAGCATTTTACGAAAGTCAGTTAGGAACAACGCACACCGTTCTTTTTGAAGGTGAAAATAAAGAAGGGTATATTCACGGATTTACAGAGAATTACGTAAAAGTAAAAGCCCCGTGGAATCCGGAGCTTGTAAATACGCTTCATCAAATTCAGCTTACTGAAATCGACGAAGATGGTCTTGTAAGATTTGAATACGCTAAAGAAGCAATTAGTGCTTAAATATTTATTCCAACTGGTAAAAGATCTTTATATCTTCTGCGATTACGCCGCATAAATTTAGCAATATCTGGATGCGTTGGCATAACACGAGAATTGCTATTTTCTTTAATTTCGGCTAAAACGGCTTCAATAAATTTGTTGGTATTCTCTTCATCTTCAAAATCTTTAGGCATTCTAAGTTTTGTTAGAAAAACCTTACGATCTTGATCTGAATATTCGATAACCGCTAATTCTCCGTTTAGGGTCGTTTCGAATTGTCGTAAAAATTCATTTTTAGTAATCTTAAATTCCTCATCATTCATCTTATAAATATTTAATTCTGAATTCGGCAAATATGGATTTTACCGAATTCAGAAAGTGTTATTCTTACTCCATTGGTACTTCGATAAGCAGTATTTTACTGTCTTTGCTGAAGGAAACTTCAAAAGATGTAATTTCAGAAATTCCCATTGCATCTCTCTTATTCAGCTTTTCGCCGTCAATGCTGGCTTCGCCTTCAATTAAAAATACGTAAACACCGCTATTTTTTCCATTTATAGTATAAGCAAAATTTGTGCCTTCTTCAAAATTACCAAGAGACAGATAAGCTTGCTGGTGGATCCAAAGCGCATTTTCAAAATCATTTCCTTTTGGTCCAACAACGGTAACCAGTTTATTAGGATTAAGTAATTCTGAAAAGTTTTTCTGATCGTATCTAGGTTCAACATTTTCTTTTTCAGGAAAGATCCAGATCTGTAAAAGATTAAGCGTTTCAGAATGATTTGGGTTAAATTCGCTATGCTCTACACCAGTACCGGCACTCATCACTTGTACTTCACCCGCATTAATGGTTGAAGCATTTCCCATAGAATCTTTGTGAGCAATGGCACCTTGTAGCGGGATACTGATAATTTCCATATTTTGGTGAGGATGCGTTCCAAAACCCATTCCGCCTTTAATAAGATCGTCATTTAAAACCCTTAAAAGTCCGAAGTGAACATTATTAGGATTAAAATAATTTGCGAAGCTAAAAGAATAGCGGGCATTAAGCCACCCAAAATCTGCCTTTCCTCTTAAATCTGCTGGATAAATTGTCTTTTTCATTTTTCTTTTTCTTTTATGTAAGCCAATAATTAAATCTTATTTTTGAAAGTAAACTTCCTCGGGGTAATGAGTATAGAAGTTTAGCCAAAATTTATATTTTTTACTGCTAGCCGATCTCGATAATTAGTGGAATGCGACCAGAATGTTTAATCTCAATTATTGAGTAAAATTACAATTTTTAAGGCTGCATTTAGTCTTTTACTAACATGAGTGATAGCGATAACCAATTGATTCACGTATACTTTATGCCGGGAATGGCAGCCAATCCTTCGATCTTTGAGTTTATCGAGCTACCCGAAGATCAATTTAAAATTCATTGGTTAAAATGGTTAATTCCGGTTAAAAATGAAAGTATCCAGGAATACTCTAAAAGAATTGTAGAAAATATCCATCATGAAAATATAGTTTTAATTGGCGTTTCTTTTGGCGGAGTTATTGTACAGGAAATGGCAAAACATTTTAAGGTAAGGCGGTTAATTATTATTTCTAGCGTAAAATGCCGGGACGAATTACCTAAAAAAATGAAATTCGCCCACAAGACAGGGGTTCATAGATTGCTACCAATTGGATTACTGGATTATATCGATCACCTGGAAAAAGTGGC
Source organism: Zunongwangia sp. SCSIO 43204 (assembly GCF_019904275.1). Taxonomy (GTDB): domain Bacteria; phylum Bacteroidota; class Bacteroidia; order Flavobacteriales; family Flavobacteriaceae; genus Zunongwangia; species Zunongwangia mangrovi. The sequence goes on along the minus strand of NZ_CP063204.1, from coordinate 3,540,483 downwards.
TGTAAATGATTATTTAAAAAAAAGAGCAAAATTATATCGACAATATTTGTCGGTTCGTGATAAATATTATCTTTCGTGGGCCATTCAGAATATGGTTGCATGGGATTGTAGTACGGTAAATCCTGAGATCATACATATTCATGGTGATAAGGATATCGTATTTCCTATTAAATATATTAACGATGCGATCGTTATAAAAGGAGGAACCCATGTGATGATCATTAATCGATTTCGATGGTTTAATAAATATCTGCCAGATTTAATTCTGAAAGGAAAAGAAGCAATAGAGAATAATCCGAAAATTATTAAAATATAACATGAAAATCTTAAAAACAGGACTAATTGTAGTAGGAGCCGCAACAGTCTTTTTTGCAATTACAGAAGCGGTACAGAGTCCGGATATCCAAGAAGAACATAAGGAAGTCTACCAGGAAACATTCGATAAAAATGTCGCTAAAGTTTATACAATTAAAGCTTTAAGTATTCCTGAAAATATCGATTTTGCAGGAGAATCTGTTCCGCTAACAGATCCTGATATCTACGAGCGCTTAGATAGAGAATTATTGGTAAACACGTATTGGCAGTCTAATGCTTTGTTGTTGATGAAGCGAGCCAATAAATATTTCCCTGTAATAGAACCAATTTTGAAGGAGGAAGGCGTACCAGATGATTTTAAATATTTGGCTGTTATAGAAAGCGGATTAACACAGGCGGTAAGTCCTGCAAATGCTGTTGGATTTTGGCAATTACTAAAAGGAACTGGTCGTGAGCTTGGTCTTGAAATTAATAGCAACGTTGATGAGCGTTACCATATTGAAAAAGCTACAAGAGCTGCATGCCAGTATTTAAAAGAATCGAAGGAAGATTTTGGAAGTTGGACCTTGGCGGCAGCGGCTTACAATGCGGGTAAGGCAGGTGTAGCAAGACAGCAAGAACGACAAAAAGTAACCGATTATTATGATTTGTTGCTAGGAGAAGAAACTGGTCGTTACATGTTCAGGATCTTGGCACTAAAAGAAATCATGTCGAACCCTTACGAATATGGCTTCAAATTTGAAGAATCAGATCTTTACCAGCATATTCCGACGAAAAAAGTTAAAGTAGATACCGTTGTAAACGATTTCCCTGATTTTGCTTCGGAATTTGGGATTACTTATAAGATCTTAAAAATACATAATCCCTGGTTGCGTGAAGCACATCTAAATAATGCATCAGGAAAAGCTTATTATATCGATATTCCAGAGGAAGGTTATTATACCCAAGGATATTCAAAGATTAAATAAGAAATTAGTATAAGATTGTAAATCGAAAACGGGCGTTTTAACGCTCGTTTTTATTTTTTTCTTTATTGGATGAAGCTAATCTTGATTTTGAAATAGTTTCGTCATCTTTAATTAAAAAAGAAGTGATTCCTTCATCGATTTGATTGAAGTTTTTCTTTAATGCATTTTCAATAGGAGTTCCATAAGCCACTGCAGTGTATCTAGTGATATCCATTATCTTCTTATCATTGTTGATAAGGAAGCAAGTGGGGAGACCTAAAGAATGCTTCAATTGTTTTACGACATAAGGTGACTTATTTTTAGTTTCGTCTACATAAACAATATCGACAGCGTTACTAAATTCTTTAGAAACTTTTTTCACTTTCTCGCGAGTATCCCAAAATAAAACAATAACCTGAACTTTATTTCGATATTTCGATGCAATATCGTTTATAGCGGGAATGGCGCCTTTACCGGGGATGCACCATGATGCATAGGTGATCAAATAAATTGATTTTTCGAAATCATAGAGATCTACTTCTTTTCCTTTTAAGTTATTGAACTTAAAATTGTCAATATAAGATCCTGCCAGGTGGTTTACCGTTAAAGAATCGAATAAACGCTGACCTTCTTTATAATTTCTCTGTCTAAAAGCAAAGTCTGCTTTCTCGTTATAATCGGCTAAATGTAGGGCTAAAGCTTCAGTGAAAAGCACTTTATCTTTATTGATCGTGTCGGTTTTTTGGGCAGAAACTGATGACGCGCTTAAAGACAGAAAAATCAATAATGCATATAAATATTGCTTCATTGAAGTTTAGACTGTAATTAATAGTATATCAAAGATAGACAATACTAAGGGTAAAAAGAAATAATTTCGACTAAGGACATAATTATTAGCCCATTAGTTTACTCGATAATAGAAAATAAAAGCCGAAAGGCTTGCCTCGATACAAAGACGATTTAAAAAAATGACTTACAGACTTGCCTCCAGGTAGTTTTGAGTTGAAGAGAATCAAGATTTACAGCTTAAATCTTTTTCATTTGCTGTTTCATCATTCTTATCTGGTCGGTAAGCATACCATGTTTATCAAGTTTTTTGGCTTCAGCAAGAAGATTGGTAGCTTCGCGTTTCCTTCTTTTCGTCATAGCGATTCCCGCAAGATTCAATTTCGCCATAGCAAGATCGTGATCCATGGCTAGACCAAGTTTTATTGCTTTTTTGAAGTGTTTTTCAGCTTGAGTGATATTAGTTTGAGAAACCATTAAACCGTGTAAATACCAATAATAACCTTGCTGTTTTCTGGTAAGTGCGCCTTCTGGATTCTTTATTTTATCCAGCCACTTTTTAGCACCTGGAAAATCCTGCTTTCTTAAACGTAAAAAAGCTAGAAGAATAATCTCGTTCTTAAAATATAAAAATACAAAGATCCCTGCTAAAAGTATAAGCATTATACCATTGCCAATGTATCCTTCGATAAATTGCCAAACGGCTGCCGCTACAACTAATCCCGCTAAAACTAACTTTATATTTTTATTGAACATAGTCTATTGATTTTTGAGCCGCCAAAGGTAATAAAAAGATTTAAAAATATTTTAATTTTCTGTTTGGAAGAGTTAAAAAGCTTTGTATATTTGCACGCAGTTTTAAAAAGAGCAATTAAAAAGATTTCACAGAAGTTTAAAGATACAGTAAAATGAAAAGAACGTTTCAACCATCTAAGAGAAAAAGAAAAAACAAGCACGGATTTAGAGAGCGTATGGCTAGTGTGAACGGTAGAAAGGTGCTTGCTAGAAGAAGAGCAAAAGGAAGAAAGAAATTATCTGTATCTTCTGAAAACAGACATAAACACTAATGATAGTTAGTGATTTAAAATATTAAAGGTGTTACTTTTTAGGTAACGCCTTTTTTTATATCTAATAGCTTCTTACATTTATACCACCACAACACAATTTAAAATGCCCAAAAACAACAATCTTAAAAGTATTTTGATTATTGGTTCTGGACCGATTGTGATCGGACAGGCCTGTGAATTCGATTATTCAGGAACGCAATCACTTAGATCTTTACGTGAAGACGGTATAGAGACGATCCTTATCAACTCTAACCCGGCTACGATCATGACAGATCCTTCTATGGCAGATCATGTTTATCTTAAGCCGCTTACTACGAAGTCGATCATCGAGATTCTCGAGGCGCATCCAAACATTGATGCTGTATTGCCTACAATGGGAGGTCAAACTGCCTTAAATCTTTGTATCGAAGCTGATGATAAAGGAATCTGGGAAGATTATAATGTGAAGCTTATTGGTGTAGATATCGATGCCATCAATATCACAGAGGATAGAGAGCAGTTTAAGCAATTAATGGGACGTATTGGTATACCCGTTGCTCCTGCAAAAACTGTAACTTCTTACCTGCAAGGTAAAGAAGTAGCGCAGGAATTTGGTTTTCCTCTAGTTATTAGAGCTTCTTTTACTTTAGGAGGAAGTGGAGCTGGTTTTGTTCATAAAGCAGAGGATTTCGACGAGATGCTTACTCGCGGTTTGGAAGCTTCTCCTATTCATGAGGTTCTTATTGATAAGGCACTTCTTGGTTGGAAAGAATACGAGTTAGAGCTACTTCGTGATAAGAATGATAATGTTGTGATTATCTGTACGATCGAAAATATGGATCCTATGGGAATCCATACTGGAGATTCGATCACTGTTGCTCCGGCGATGACGCTTAGTGATAGCGCTTTCCAAAGAATGCGTGACCTAGCGATTAAAATGATGCGTAGTATTGGGGATTTTGCAGGTGGATGTAACGTACAGTTTGCCGTAAGTCCAGATGAAAAAGAAGAAATCTATGCGATCGAGATCAACCCTCGTGTATCAAGATCTTCTGCATTAGCTTCTAAAGCAACTGGTTATCCAATTGCGAAAGTTGCAACAAAACTGGCACTAGGATATACTTTAGATGAATTAGATAATCAAATTACGCAATCTACTTCAGCTTTATTCGAGCCATCTTTAGACTATGTGATCGTAAAAATTCCTCGTTGGAACTTCGATAAGTTCGAAGGTTCAGATAGAACTTTAGGACTTCAGATGAAAGCGGTTGGTGAAGTAATGGGTATTGGCCGTTCATTTCAGGAGGCTTTGCATAAAGCAACTCAGTCTTTAGAGATCAAGAGAAATGGTCTTGGTGCAGATGGTAAAGGATATACCAAGTACGAAGAAATTATAGAAAAGCTTACCTACGCAAGCTGGGATCGTGTTTTCGTAATTTATGATGCTATCCAGGCAGGTATTCCGCTAAGCCGTATCCACGATATCACTAAGATCGATATGTGGTTCCTTAAGCAATACGAGGAGCTTTACATGTTAGAGAAAGAAATTAGCAACTACGATATAAATTCACTTCCAAAAGATCTAATGCTAGAAGCAAAACAAAAAGGTTTTGCAGATAGACAGATCGCTTACATGGTAAAATGTTTAGAGAGCGAAGTTTATAACAAGCGTAGTGAACAAAATATTAATAGGGTTTACAAACTTGTAGATACCTGTGCGGCCGAGTTTAAGGCAGAAACGCCTTATTATTACTCAACTTTTGAAGCAGAGATCGAAACTGCAGATGGTAATAAATATACTTCTAACGAAAGTGTAGTTACAGATCGTAAAAAGATCGTTGTTCTTGGATCTGGACCAAACCGAATAGGCCAGGGAATCGAGTTTGATTATAGTTGTGTACACGGAGTTCTAGCAGCTTCAGAGTGTGGTTACGAAACCATTATGATCAACTGTAACCCAGAAACGGTTTCTACAGATTTTGATGTTGCCGATAAACTTTATTTTGAGCCGGTATTCTGGGAGCATATCTATGATATTATTCGTCATGAAAAACCAGAAGGAGTAATTGTTCAGCTTGGTGGGCAAACAGCTTTAAAACTTGCTGAAAAACTAGAGCGCTACGGAATCAAAATTATGGGAACTAGTTTTGAAGCACTAGATCTTGCTGAAGATCGTGGTAGTTTCTCTACACTTCTTCAAAATAATGATATTCCTTATCCAGAATTCGGAACTGCAGAAAATGCTGAAGAAGCACTTAAATTAGCCGATCAATTAGATTTCCCAATCTTAGTGCGTCCTTCTTACGTTCTTGGAGGTCAGGGAATGAAGATCGTGATCAATAAACAGGAATTAGAAGAAACTGTTGTGGATCTTTTACGTAAGATACCTAACAACAAATTATTACTAGACCATTATTTAGACGGTGCTATCGAAGCTGAAGCTGACGCGATCTGTGATGGTGAAGATGTGTATATCATAGGAATTATGGAACATATCGAGCCATGTGGTATTCACTCTGGTGATTCTAATGCATTACTACCTCCTTTTACGCTTGGAGATCTTGTACTGCAACAAATTAAAGATCATACTAGAAAAATTGCACTAGCTTTAAATACAGTGGGATTAATCAATATTCAGTTTGCCATCAAAGATGACAAGGTTTATATCATCGAAGCAAACCCAAGAGCATCGAGAACAGTTCCGTTTATCGCGAAAGCTTACAAAGAGCCTTATGTGAATTACGCAACTAAAGTGATGCTTGGTGATAAGAAAATTAAAGATTTTAGCTTTAATCCACAGTTAGATGGATATGCGATCAAGCAACCGGTATTCTCTTTTGAAAAGTTCCATAAAGTAAATAAACAATTGGGGCCAGAGATGAAGAGTACAGGAGAAAGTATCTTATTTATCAAAGATCTTAAAGACGATGATTTCTACAATCTTTATACACGCAGAAAAATGTATCTAAGCAAATAGGAGCGCTTAGATAATCATATATTATCCTCTGTAATTTTAGGTTTTATTTAAACTGAATTTTGCAGAGGATTTTTTATTGGCACCGCCAAAAGGTATAATGCTTTGAGGTAGTTTATTTTGAAAAATATTCAATGCTGAATTTATCCCGAAATTCGATAAAACGGAATTGAATGTCCGCATAAATCATAATGAGGTGTGGTCACCCTGAACTTGATTCAGGGTCTCATTCCAATATTTTGTTTTTCAAAACAGTATGAGATTCCGGATCAAGTCCCGAATGACAAAAACAACGAATTATTACAAATTACTGATAATCAAAAACAGAATCAATTTTATAAATAATGAAAGAGCTTTTTTTAATTATAGGTGGTGTGTACGGAACTTTAGCCGTGATCTTTGGTGCCTTTGGAGCACATGCGCTGAAAAAGCGATTATCTGAAGATCAATTATCAAGTTTTGAAACCGGCGTACGTTACCAAATGTATCACGCTTTAATTCTTATCATTACAGCGATAGCTTTTCCGTTTCGGGAGGTTTCTCAGCAAATTACGGGATGGTGTTTTGTAGTTGGCGTTCTACTTTTTTCATTCAGTATCTATGGATTGGTTTTAAGTGACGCTGCGGGTAAAAAAATGCGTTTTTTGGGACCTGTAACGCCATTAGGCGGACTCATACTTATTATTGGTTGGATCTTATTTACGATCAATATTGCTGAAATTGCTACTTATTTAAATCCTGCGCAATAAGATAAATTTTCTAATTCACACCACAATTGGTGCGAGTTAAGGCGAAATCTTCATTGAATTTATAAGAAGTACTATCTTCTGTAAGGTAAGCTTCTATAAGTTGGTTGTCCTTTTGTAAAAACATAACTGGCCTAACCGAGTTTTCGCCCTCACTCATAAAGGAATATTCAGCAAAAAGAGTGTCGCCTTTCATCGTTCCAGAAATTTGCCCGCGATTAATATCTTTCTCCTTCAGCATATAAATAAGGCTTCCAGAAATAGTTTCATCTAATTTTTGAATATTAAGACTTATCGTATCGGTTGCTGAGGCGTATAAATAACACATTTTTACCGGGATCTTAGTTTCTTCTTCTTCATACTGCTGGGCTTCAACCAAAGTCTCAGTTTCTTTAGTTTCCTGATCTTTATCGTTTTTACAGGAGATTATTAAAATACTGCTTAAGCCAAGAGTAAGTAGTCGAAATTTCATGTCTTAATTTTTTATAAAGGTAAAGGGTCTTTCAATAAACGCCAATCGCTTAACAAAATTTTATTGGCACCGCCAAAGGGTATAATTCCCCGAGATAATTTATTCGGTATTAGGCTTCAGCAATTTCAGGATCTCTTTTTCTATATTTTTCAGCAAAATAGGCAATCAAAATTAGTTGTGAAGAGTGAAAAAGCATAATTGGAAGTAACAACAAACCGGTATTTGCAGAATTTCCAAAGATCACTTTTACCATAACAGAGCCGTGGACCAAAGATTTTTTGGTTCCGCAGAACTGGGCTGTTATTTTATCTTCAGTTGATAATTTTGTAAGATTACTAACAAAAGCTGTGAGATAGTACACCACAAAAAACAAGACTAAAACACCCAATATTAGCTTTATAAAACCGCCAAGATCTATTGTATTAAACAAATTAGAAGTAAAGGAATTACTGAAACTACTGTAAACAATAATCAGGATGATTCCTTTATCGAAAAGACCAAGCTTTTTACTGTGTTTCCTGGCCCAATTCCCAAAAAAGCGCTGCAAAATAAGTCCGAGTACAAGCGGAGCCAAAATTTGCCAGCCTAATTTTAAAAGCACATCTATAAACTGAAAATCGGCACTTTTACCTAAAATTATACTCAGCCAGATTGGTGTTGCAAAAATTCCTATTAATCCAGATAAACTGGCATTAAAGATTGCAGTAGGTAAATTTCCCTTAGCCAGTGCAACCATCACGATTGAGGAACTTACGGTAGAAGGTAATGTTGCTAAAAAGAAAATAGCCGTCCATAATTCAGAATCTTTGCCTTGCTCAAACAAAGGTAAATAGGTGAGTGCTAAGAGCGGAAAAACAACAAAAGTGGTCAGTTGTACGATAATATGCACTTTGTAGTTTAAAAGCCCTTGTTTTATTTCCTGCGGAGCAAGCTTTAATCCGTAGAAAAAGAAAATAAAGCCAATTCCTATATCACTTATTGTTTTTAATGGCAATACATCATTTCCCTGCGGAAGGAAGTATGCCAGTAAAATAATACCAAAAAGTGAAACGATAAATCCGTTAAACTTCAAAACTAACGCTCTATTTTGACCTTATAATCTTCTAATATGTGTAGATAATTTTCTGAAACAAAATCGGTTTCATCAAATTCGTCAGATCTATGTTTTTTGTAGTTAATTCTTTTGATGCTTTTTGTGAACCTACGAATGTCATGATCGTTATCTAAGATCAATCCGGGAACATTTACAGATTTTCCGCTATCGTCTTTAGCCACCATAGTGAAGTAAGATGAGTTACAATGCTTCTTTTCGCCGGTTTGTATATTTTCGGTTTCTACACGAATCCCAATAACCATAGAACTTCTACCAACATAGTTTACAGAGGCCTTCATGGTAAGTAATTCACCAATTTCTATCGGTGCTAAAAAATCTACCGTATCAACACTGGCCGTCACGCAATACGTACCCGAATGTTTTGAAGCGCAGGCAAAAGCGATTTGATCCAGAAGCGATAACACATAGCCTCCATGAATTTTTCCGTTAAAATTAGATCGATTAGGTAACATAAGTTCAGATATGGTTACCTGTGATTCTTCTACTCTTTTAAATTTTTTTTGATTGGTCATCTATCTCTAAAATGTGGGGATTGTGCTTCTTCAACTCTGGTGACAAAATATTTGGTGTCACCCCAAAAAACAAACGTAGCGTAGCGTTCTACATAATATAGTTTTACGTAATTACCTTCGTTTTTTCGTAATGCCGTAACTACATCTTCATCTTCTTTTAATACTGAAAAACTAAAGATCTGCGCGCCGCTTATTCCCTGGCTAATTTCACCTTCCCAGGTTTTAAAAACAACACCTTTTTTACTGAATTTTATAAGTTCTCCGGTACGTGTACCTTCACTGTAGGTTGCAAAATAGGCAAAGGCGAAGTATACTAAAAACAATAGGAAAATACCACCAAGAATGTAGTAAAGGACTTTTTTCATTCTAAATATTCTTATACACAAGATTTAAGAAGTCTTCGATTTTCGAAGGTTCTAACCATCTGGTTACAATAACAAGATTTTCTTTTTGATCTACAACAATAAAATTACCACCAAATCCTGCAGCATAAAAAATATGAGTGCCAATTTTTTCCCATTTTTGTGATTCTTCAGGGTTTAACCACCACATATAGCCATAATTTGGATTGGCTGTAGAAGGTTGCATGGCTTCTTTTATTACTTCAGCAGAAATTAGCTGTTTTCCATTCCAGTTTCCATTATTCATAAATAACAATCCAAATCTTGCCATGTCTTCAGTATTAATAAACATTCCGCCGCCAGAATGCCCACCACCGCTAACAGATTGCATTTTTAGTCCGTCGATGGTCACCCAGGAATTCTCGTAACCATACCAGCGCCAGCTTGTAGAAGCACCAATAGGATCCATTATTTTAGATTTCAGGATTTTTGGCAAAGGTTGTCTAAAAACATTCAGCAGGGAATAAGCCAACACATTTACGCGAACATCATTGTATTTAAAATAAGTTCCCGGTTCGTTTAATTCTCTAGCGCGCCAGCTATCAATATTGCCATCTCCAGGCGGGCGATCTGCCCAATCGTAAGAACCCCATAATTCACCAGACCAATCTGAATTTTGCTGAAGTAAATTTTCCCAGGTGATCTTTGCATTGTGATCACCTTCAAAAGTATTATCCCAAACATAATCTTTAACCAGTTCGTCAGGAGCAATTAAAGCGCTGTCAATAGCCAAAAGGGCAGTGGTCGATAAAAAACTTTTGGTAACGCTAAAGGTCATGTCCACTCGTTTGGTATCTCCCCATTTCGAAACCAGGTAACCGTCCTTTAAAATGATTCCTGCAGGGCCACCGCGTCTTTTTACCGGGCCTAAAAGTTTATGATAGGGTTCGCTCATAAATCCCTTTAAAATCGCCTGGCGAAGATCTCGTGACTCAGAATATTCATTTTCTTTAGCAAATTTTATAGCTTCAGAAAAATCATAATCATAGTTTGAGCCTTCTTTTTCCTGCCATTCTCCAAAAGCCGGAAAATAAACCTGCTGGGCTTGTAGCGAGCTTATAAAAATTAGAGCGAGAATTATATAAAATCGAAATGCTTTTATCATGGATTAAGGTTAGGAAGTTCGTTTGAGGATTTTTTTACAAGATTCATATCGATCTGTTTGCTGGCTTTTGCGCCTAATTTTTTAAGTTTTTCTACTCGAGAGATCAAATTGCCTTTTCCGGTAAGTTTTTTCATGGCGCCGTCATAACTATTTTGAACCGTGCTTAGTTGTTTGCCCACTTTTAAAAGTTCCTCAGTAAGATTAGTGAATTGATCGTATAATTTTCCTGCCTGGGTTGCAATTTCAATAGCGTTCTCTTTTTGCTTTTCGTTTTGCCACATACTATCGATGGTTCTTAAAACAGCCAAAAGCGTCGTTGGCGTTACCAAAATGATATTTTTATCGAAAGCTTCGCTGTACAAATTAGGATAGTTATTCGAAGCTACCGCAAAAGCAGCTTCTATAGGGATAAAAAGTAATACAAAATCTGGACTTTCTACATCATATAACTGATGATAATTTTTGTGGCTGAGTTCGTTAATCCGATTTCTAAGCGCGATAAGATGATTTTTAAGATGAAGTGGTTTTACGCCTTCCTCGGTTTCGTTCACATAGCGCTCATATGCATTCAAAGAAACTTTAGAATCGATGATCATTTTTTTCTCGCCGGGAAGATTAATGATCACATCGGGTAAAACACGTTTTCCATCCTCGGTAGTAAAAGATTGTTGCACGCTATATTCACGATCTTTTTGCAGCCCACTTTTTTCCAAAACACGTTCCAAAACCATCTCGCCCCAATTGCCCTGCATTTTGGTATCGCCCTTTAAAGCTTTGGTAAGATTATTCGCTTCTTTACTCATTTGTAAATTGAGATCTTTTAAGCCAATAATTTGTTCCCGAAGCATCGCATGCCTATCAATACTTTCTTTATTTCCTTCCTCGATTTTCTTTTCGAATAGTTGAATTTTTTCCTGAAGAGGAGAGAGGATATTCTGAATATTTTCTTTGTTTAAATTGGTGAATTTTTCCGACTTATTTTCGAGGATTTTATTCGCCAGATTTTCAAACTGAATACTGAATTTTTCCTGAAGCTTTTCCAACTCTTTTTTCTGTTCGTTTTGGCGTTCTAAAAGATGCTCGTAATCGGCATTTTTTCGGGTAAGTTCGTTCTTAAAGAAATCTTTTTCCTTTCTGATGTTTTCACGCTCTTTTTTTACCTCTGCTAATTTTATTAGCAAGTCATTTTTAGTGTTCTCTAGGTTTGTTTTGTATTCGTTTAAATTTTTATTTTCCAGTTGTTTAAGTTTATCTATTTCAACTAAAAGTTGATTATTTTTTTCTTCCTGAACAGCTGATTTGTTTTTTGATTTTAATCCTGAAATTAGCTTCCCAAGAACGAATCCTAAGGCTAAAGCAACGATAAAAACAACTAAAAATGGCAGAATTTGATCCATGTAATAAGTGGGTTTGTTTCAAATATAATGATAAGTTTTTTAAGACCTGAAATCGATAAAAATTAAGGTGAATTTTAATTGAAATGAAGCACTATTGTTTTGTTTTTTTTTTCTGAAATAAATAGCTCCAAAATCAATTTATTTAATGTCAATTTTCGATAAAAAAAGGACTGCTTTTTTAGCGAATTTTAATCTTCATTTTTTATCCTAAAAGCTCCTGAAATTTCATCAAAATGAATCAAATCTTTTGGAAATAAATCCTGAAAAGCACCAGATAAAATTAGATTTTCTGGAGTGTCCATTTGTGTTTTTTCAGGATGCATTAAGATGATCTTATCACAAATCTGTATCGCTAAATTGATCTCGTGAGACGCAAAAATGATCGTTTTACATGTCTGTTTTGCGAGCTTTCTCAGCAGCTTTACCACATAAGCTTTGTGGTACATATCAAGGTGTGTAGTTGGCTCATCTAAGATGATAATCGGAGTATCCTGAGCAATCGCTCTGGCAATTAAAACGCGTTGCAACTGGCCATCGCTAAGCTCGTAACATTTTCGATCTTTTAAAGATTCAATAGAGGTTAGTTTAATGGCATTTTCGATCTTTTCGGTATCGATTTTAGAAAGTTTTCCCAGCCAATTGGTATAGGGTTGCCGTCCTAAAGCAATCAATTCAAAAACACTTAGGTTTTTCGAAATATGCTGGTTAGTAAGCACCAAACCAATTTGTGAAGCCCGCTGCAGATCGTTAAGTGCATTTAGATTTTTACCTTCAATTTCAACTGTTCCAGAAATAGGTTGCTGGATTCCTGAAATTGTTCGTAATAAGGTCGATTTTCCTATTCCATTTACACCGATTACCGCGATTAATTCTGATTTGTGAACTTCAATATCAATCTTTTTAGCAATAGATTTAACTCCGTTTTTATCCTGATAACCTATCTCAAGATTTGATGTTTTTAAGGTGATATTTTCAGTATTTGATTTCATCTAAAACAGGAATTTTTGTTTTCTAATGAGTAACCAAATCACTACCGGAGCACCTATAAGCGAAGTTATAGCATTAATTGGTAATGTAAATTCCATTCCCGGTAATTGCGCAACGATATCGCAAATAAGCATAAAAATAGCACCTCCTAAAATTACTGCCGGTAATAAAATAAGATGATTGTTTATGGGTAAGATTTGCCGAATTAAATGTGGGACTGCTAATCCTATAAAAGCAATTGGGCCACAAAACGCGGTAATGCTACCTGCCAGTAAACTGGTAGCGATAATAATTAGCATTCGATTTTGACTAATATTAACTCCCAGGCTGCGTGCATATTCTTCGCCAAGCAATAAACTGTTGAGATTTTTTATGCAGAAAATCGCCAAACTAATTCCTAAAATCCAGAAAATAGCAAGGATACCAACTTCTGCCCAAGAAAGATCACCAAGACTTCCAAAAGACCAGAAAATATATTGTTGTAGTTGTGCCGCCGGGCTAAAATAGCTTAGAATACTCACCACAGCGCCGGTTGAACTGGCAAACATCAATCCTACAATTAAGATCGCCATCGTATCGCGTAATCGAACAGATGCTAAAACAACCGCAAAAAGTACCATCAAACTGCCCAAACTCGATGCAATAACCAAAGTCCATTTAGAAAGTGCTAAAGCTACAAAGCTTCCGCCAATAAGGGTAGCGCCCATAATTACGATCGCAACGCCCAAACTTGCACCGCTGCTTAAGCCCAAAACATAAGGGCCGGCAAGCGGATTTCTAAACATGGTCTGCATCAATAATCCGCTAATTGCGAGTCCAGATCCGGCGATTATAGCAGTAAAAGCCTTCGGTAATCGATAATCTAAAACAATGTAGCGATAGGTTTCTTTGGAAACTTCAGTATTAAAAATTGAGGAAAAAATGTCTTTTACAGGAATATTTACCGATCCTAAACTGATATTTAGTAAAATTAGCGCAACTAAAAAGAGCACTAAAATCACTAATATCGATACGTATTTCCCGGTATGTTGCATTAATCGTTAAGCGCTTTAAAAAATGTTGGTTCATAATTTTCTAAAAGCTGCGGATGAAATATCGAAATTAGATCTTTTAGAATGAGATCTGGGCGATTGGGCCCAAGTTCGTAAAAGATCACACCGCCGGTCTCGCCTTTGCTCATACTTACCGAATATACTTTTTTATCTTGAACGGCTTTAAACTGCGAATAATGCTGCGATTGCTCTAGCATCCCAGAATAAGATGTAAACTGCCCTGCGCTGATCCAAAAATCGGCATTTTGAGCTTTATCTAAAACCGATTCGAAAGACAAAGAAAGACTCCCGGAACCTTCAGTGTCTGCCCAAAGGTAATTTGCGTTCGCATCTTTGATCATTTGCGCCTGCCAGCTATTTCCGTAAGGCACGTACCATTGATCTTTAAACATAGATCCACTAAGAACGCTGGGCTTATTTTCGATAGTTTTAGCCTGTTTTTTAGCCAAATTATAATTGCCTTCAATAGTATCGAAAATCGAATCTGCAGCTTCGGATTTGTCGTAAAGTGCGCCAAAGAACTTGATCCATTCAGCTTTTCCAAGAGCTGAAGATTCCGTCCATTCACCATTATAAATTACAGGAATTCCTGTTTTTTGAATCGTACTAAAACTTTTATTATCAGCATTAATAGCAAAACCTATTACAACATCTGGTTGAAGATCGATCAAGACTTCAGTATTTAAGCTTTCGTTCTTTCCAACCTCTTTTATTGCTCCGGAATTTATTAGATTTCTAGTTTCTTCGGAAGAAATATAATCCAGGCCGGGAAAACCTTTTAAAGATTCGGTTTCATCTAGCGCTTCTAAAGCCGGAATATGCGTTGTTGAAGTCACCACAATTTTTTGCACAGGAATCGTGACTTTTTGATCGAATTCCAAGTTTGTGGGAATTTTGGCTTCTTTTTCTGCAAGTAAATAGCGGAAGATTCTTTCAGCCTCTGGCCAGGGAGAATTTACTTCGATAATACTGTAATCATCAAATTCTGTGATCGAAAATCCGTTGGCATATGAGATTTCAATTTCCTGTCCCTGCAGGTTTTTAGTAGATTTTTCAGACTTTTCTGAATCTTTACAGGAAAGGCTTAAAAGAAAAATAAAAAGGATTCCGATTTTTTTCACAAGTATGAATTTTGACTTCAAAAGTAATATTATTTAGAAATTTAGATGCTTTCGTTTGGGAAATGATTAAATTCGCATCGAAATTTTGGTTCGGCTATGCCGATTAAAAGGGAATCAGGAAACGCTAAAAAAACATCGAATTTTAGTTAAAACCTGAGCTGTTCCCGCAACTGTAAGCTTTGTTCCGTTTTAGGAATGCTTGTAAAAAACTTCAAAACCACTGTCTTTTTTAGATGGGAAGGTACATTACAGGACGCTAGCCAGGAGACCTGCCAGAGATTATTAAAAACGGATTGACTTTCGGGATAAAAGTCGCTGGCGCATGAAGAAACAACTACTTTTTATACTGGTAGCCTTTGGGCTTTTTTCGTCTAAAATCTATTCTCAATCACGAGAAATTACAGTTTTAGATACCGTGATGCTTAGTGATACGAAGCTACATAAATTCTCTACAGGGCAGCATGTTGCAGTACTTTCTGACTCCTTACTTACCCAAAATCAACCACTTTTAACCGAGGTTTTAAATTTTAACACACCAATATATTTTAGAGAAAATGGTCTCGGCATGGTTTCATCGCCATCGTTTAGAGGGACTTCAGCTTCGCAAACCGCAGTGATCTGGAATGGGATAAACATCAACTCCCAGTTTAATGGTCAGATTGATTTTAACACCGTAAATAGTGGCGCTTACAACCAGATTGCGGTTCGTGGTGGTGGCGGAAGCGTGGTTTACGGTACCGGAGCCATTGGTGGAAGCGTGCATTTAAACAATTCTTTATCTTTCAAAAAACGGCAGGAACATCATCTTTTATTGCGCTACGGAAGTTTTAATACGCTCGATGCGCGCTACAATTTTAAAACCGCCAGAAATAATTGGAGCTTAAATTTATCGGTTTCCAGAAATAGTAGTGACAATGATTATGAGTATCCAGATGATCGTGGCGAGAACCTGAATGGCGATTTTTATAATACTTCAGCCAATGTTACGCTGGGATATCGATTTCATTCAAAAAATACACTAAAACTGATCAGTGAAATTTACGATGGAGAACGGCATTTTTCGCTAATTAGACCTTCCGAAAATCGAACAAAATATAATGATCGTTCTTATCGAAACTTGCTGGAGTGGAATAGCAAATTTTCTAATTTCACCCAGGTGGCAAGACTTGCTTTTATTCGAGAGGAATATCAATATTTCGCGAATATCGAAAATGATAGTTTTAGCTTCGGAAATGCCCAAAGTTATATTGCAAAATACGATTTAGACTACGAAGCTTCAGAAGATCTTTTAATTAATGCCGTAATTCAGAATACCTATACAGAAGGCGAGGGCAGTAGCATTGCTAAAAATGATCGTAATATATTTTCAGCAGCGATATTAGCTAAATACCATTTCTCAGAAAAATTTCAATCTGAAATAGGTTTGCGAAAGGAGGCGACAAATAATTATGATAGTCCAATTTTATATTCTTTTGGTGCCAGTTATGAGTTTAGCGATTTTTATAGCTTAAAATTCAACGGCTCACGAAATTTTAGAATACCAACTTACAACGATTTGTATTGGGCATCTTCTGGGAATCCAGATTTAAATCCTGAAACTTCAGATCAGGCAGAAATTGGTAATATTTTCAGTATTAAAAATATCGAATTTGGGCTTACATTTTTTTACAACCAGGTAGAAGATATGATTCGCTGGTTGCCGGGAGAAGGCGGAATTTGGCGTCCGGTGAATGAAGATAAAGTAGAGATCTACGGAATAGAAGCTTACCTAAACTGGCAGAAAAAGCTAGCGAAAGATCAAATCCTAAACCTTAGTTTGAATTATGCTTACACGATTTCTGAAAATGCCGAAACTCGTCGCCAGTTGATTTATACGCCTTTCGAAAAGATTAACGGAAATATTAATTACCAGATTTATCGATTTACGCCATCGGTTCAGTTTTTATATAACGGAAAGGTTTACACGCGTACCGATCATAGTGAGGAACTTTCGGGATATTTTTTAACCAATGTAGGACTTTCTTATGCTATCGATAAGCAAAGAAACTGGCAGTTAGGCGCAAAAATAAATAACCTTTTAAATATTGAATTTCAGAATGTAGAAGACCGGTGGATGCCGGGAATCAATTATAATTTATACCTAAACATTAATTTTTAACTAGTTAACTATGAAGATTAGCAAATTATTTGCTCTTGGCCTTTTTGGCACTTTTTTACTGAATTCCTGTAGCAGTGACGACGATGGTTTCGTTGAAGTTCCAGAAGAAAATGAAGAACAAGCGTTTGAGGAAGGCGTAATTATCTTAAATGAAGGTTCGCAGGCCGCAGGGACTGTCTCTTTTTTAGATTGGGAGTTTACAGCAGTAGAGAACAATATTTTCGCAACTGTAAATGAAGATATGGATACCGATCTGGGAATGTTTACGCAGTCTATCTTTTTTGATGATGATCATGCTTATATTATTTCTAATGGGTCTAACTTAATTACCGTTGTAGATCGTTATACATTCGAGTATGTTGGAATTGTAGATAGCGGATTAAATACCCCTTATTACGGGGTTGCTTATAACGGAAAAGCTTATGTTTCTAATTATGCTGAATTTGATAATGCTGAAGATGATTTTGTAGCTATTATCGATCTGGAAACTTTAGAAGTAGAAAGCACTGTCGTAGCAGAATTTAATATTGAAGAAGTAAAAGAAGAAGATGGATTAATTTATTTTGAAGGGACCTACTTTGGTGCTGGAAATTCGGTAAAAGTTTTTGATCCTTCAACAAATACCTTTACAGGTTCTATTGATACCAACGATGGATTAAATTCTTTTGAAGTAGATGATAATCTTTTGTATGCCCTTTCTTCAACTCAAATTCAACAAATAGATATTACTAGCGGTGAAGAAATTTGGGCGCTAGATCTTCCTGAAGAAATGCAGGGAGCTTCTAACCTTCAAATCGAAAACGGAGTTATTTATTTTACTTCTGGAACATCTGTTTATGCTGTTTCTGCAACTGAATTGGAATTGCCAACTGAAGCTTTATTTTCTTATGAAAGTTCTTCTGCTTACGGAGCAATGTATGGTTTTGCAGTAGAAGATGGTTATATCTATACTTCAGATGGAGGTGATTTTGCATCTGCAGGGACTATAGAAATTTATACAACAGCTGGAGATTTTGTAGCTGAATTTAGCGTAGGTATTGGTCCTAACAGCTTTTATTTTAATGATTAATTCTTTGTGGCTAGCTTCTGTAAGTTTATGTTATTGATGTGCAGTAGTTTCAAAAGATATACTTAACTGGAAGCTTGCCCTTAGAATGTAAAAATTCTTTTTTTGTACCCAATCTTTAGAAAACTTTAATATTCTAAAGAAAATTAGAGTAAAAAGTTTTCGTTTTAAAATAGAATCGAAATTAGCGAAAGCTAAAATAAGATTCTATCACCTATGAAAAAGCCCCGGTTTCCCGGGGCTTTTGTTTTTTATATCAAGTTTAAAATTTTATTGGTCTAATCTTAAACTCGGTAACTCATCAATATACATTCTTTTATAATTAGGCTGTAAGGAAGCACGCTCTTCAAATTCCTGATAGTTAAATTCTCTTTGGCGAGTCATAGCCTGTACAGCAGCAGCGTTTCCTGTAATTGCATTAATCGCTGCCGCAAGCATAGGTTCAGATGGATCACCTAAAACACCTAAATCGGATAGAGATTCATAACTTTCAACGTCTGGATCGATTCCATCGTAAGGCACTACGATATCATTTGCATTTACAGATTCATAAACCAATGGTTGTATTGCGTAGGTGTGATCTGGATTTGCATTTGTTGGACCAAAATTTGGACTGTCGTAAAGTGTTACAGAAGCCTGCGATTTACCAGTAGTAGTATGTCCAATTAAATACACATCGATATATGGTTTTAATCCATTGATCACTAGCTCACTTGCTGAGGCAGTACTAGAAGTACCAATAACGTAAAGATCTGTAAGGTTTAACTGATTTAATGCTATTTCTCCCGGAAGCTCATCTGTAAAGTAATTGAATAAACGATCTGGATCTGTAGCTAAAAAGTAGTTTTGATAATCTTCATTCCACTGTTGTTTTGCAAAGATCTCCCCAGTATAAGAACCAGTGATCATACTTGCTAAAGCCGTTGCAGAACTTACACGACCACCACCATTATATCTTAAATCTAGTACAAGGTGGTCGATATTTTCTGAAGCAAAATAGGCAAAAGCATCATTTAATTGCTGGTCGAAATCGGCCACAAAGCTATTATACATCAAGTATCCGATCTTTAATCCATCAGTTTCGATAACATTCTGAATAAGGACAGGATTTTCGGTCACTTCGCTAGTTGCTATGGTAACCTCTTCACCGGTATTTGATACCGCATTATCATTTATTTCAGCTAATGTAAAAGTTACTGATGGGCTGGATAATAATGATCTATAATTATTTCTATTTAAGGTTTCTCCATTAATTTCAGTAAAGAGGTCACCTCTTTTTATCGCAGTTCCTTCGGCATTACTACCAGGAACAATATACCTTACAACTCCAAAAATATCATCAGAATTAGAAAAAAGATACAATCTATAATCTACACCAGTAGTTTCTGAGATTCCGCTAAAACTATTTTCTAATTCGATATAATCATCTGTAATATAGCTAAAGCGATCCTGTGGAGCTACAAGTCCTTCATCGAATAAATCTTCAGGGGTATCCCAACTTACCAGGTAATCGTAATAATCATCTTCAGAGTCAAAATAATCATCTGCCAATTCTGGAATATCTGGTTTATATAGATAGATCTCGTCCATTCCACGATAAACGAAGTCTTCAATCTCTACGTTTTCTCGCTCTACAAGTACATCATCATCAATCACATCATCCATATCTTCAGAACAGGACGTCATTAAACTACCAGCAAATATTGCGACTAGTAGAAATCTTCTCATTTTCATGCGTTTCATTTAAAGTTATTGTTAAAAAAGGCTAAAATAGCGACAAAACAAATAATTTGAAAAAGTTTTGTAACAAAATAAATTGTCGTCCGTCGTAATTATGAAAGGGTAGTAAAAACCAACCATCAATCAAAAATGAAAGAACAAACATTCTTAAATATTATCAACCCTTTTAAGGATAAGATTTATCGTTTGGCTCTAAGATTGCTTACATCTAAAGAAGCAGCACAGGATGCAACCCAGGATGTGATTATTAAACTTTGGAACCAACAAGATAAAATCAATGATTATGCCAACGTAGAAGCGTTTGCAATGACGGTTACCAAGAATTATTGTTATGATCAACTAAAGCTTAAGCAAAACAATAATCTTCGGATTGTACATACTAATTATGATAACAACGAAATCTCTGGACAACGACAACTTGAACTGAAAGATGAAATGCAGTGGATAAACGAAATTTTAAAAACACTACCCGAGCAGCAGCAGGCCATATTTCAGCTAAGAGATGTAGAGCACTATGAGTTCGAGGAGATTTGTAAGATCATGAAAATGAAAAATACAGCGGTGAGAGTAGCGCTCTCCCGTGCAAGAAAAAAAATAAAAGAAAGTCTTATTAAACAACACAGCTATGGAATTGGATAGAATAGACATACTTTTAAAAAAGTATGATGCTGCGGAAACTAGTCTTGCTGAAGAGCAGGAGCTACAGGAGTATTTTGATAGCGGGCAGGTTGCACAGCAACATAAAGCTTATCAGCTAATGTTTAGTTTTTCAGCTTTTAGCAGAAAGGAAACCGCAGATGTTACTCCAAAATTAAAGTCGGAAAAGCGCAAAAGCAGACTAAAGCCGCAATCCTGGATGTATGCCGCAGCAATGATCGCTTTGATCTTTAGTATTTTCTTCTTTAAAAATCAGGATAGCACTCTAAATTCAGAAAATTTAGGACAGTTAACCGAAGAAGAAATGGCGTATCAGCAAACAAAGCAAACCCTTCAGATGATTTCCAAATTAATGAACGAAGGTAAAGAAGATTTAAAGTATTTAAAGGAGTTTAGTAACCCCACAGAAAAAATTATCAACAACAAATAACGAACAGTATGAAACGAATAGTAGTAATTATAGCCCTTTTTATGGCTCCGTTTTTGGCACAATCACAGGATTTTGCTAAGTATGAAAACATGAAAGACGTCGATGCGATGGTAATGACCAGCAAGATGTTTAAAATGTTATCTAAAGTAGATCTTAGCGAAGGAGATCCTGAAGCTAAAAAATACATGGAAATGATCGAGAATCTTAGTGAGATAAGATTGTATAAAACAAACTCATCTTCTATTAGAGGTGAGATGTCTAAAGATTTTGAGGCTTATTTAAATAAAGGTTCTTTAGACGAATTAATGCGCATTAAAGATTCTGGGAAAAACATCAAATTTTACTCAAAATCAGATGGTAAAAACGATGACATCGTAAAAGAGCTTTTAATGTTTATGGACGGTGATGAAGGAGGCGAGCCAATCTCTGTAATCTTAAGAATTACCGGGCAGATCGATCTTACACAGTTATCCAAATTAACTTCAGATCTTAATGTGCCAGGAGCAGATCAATTAAAAAACGCAAAAACTAAAAACCAATAAACATGAAAATCATCAAAACCATCAGTTTTATAGCCATAAGTCTATTAATGTTAGCGTGTAATAACGAGAAAACATTACAGAAGTATTATGTAGAGAACCAGGAAGACAGTAAGTTTATTTCTTTAGATATTCCTACCAGTCTTTTTGCAAAGGCCGATAATTTAGACGAGGATCAGCGTGCAACCTTAGAAAGCGTTCGTAAGATTAATGTACTTGCCTATCCTTTAAATGAAGAAAACGAAACTTTTGATGCTGAAAAAGCCGAGTTAGAGAAGATTCTTAGTAATGACGAATATCAATTGCTTATGAAATACGGAAGCAACGAAAGAAAAGGAGCGCTTTACTTTACCGGAGAAGAAGATGCGATAGACGAGATCGTAGCCTTTGGATACGATAATGAACGCGGGATGGGAGTTGCAAGGATCTTAGGAAAGGATATGAATCCGCAAAAGATCATGGAGCTTGTGAAATCTCTAGATGCCGATGATATTAATGTTGAAGGTTTAAAAGGTTTCGCTGATATGATGGTAGGAGACTCTAAAAACATTAAAGTAACAACAGATTCTACAAAAGTAAAATCTGGTATCTCTGTAGATGTCGAAGTAGATACCGTATCGACAGCAAATTAATTTGTCGTCAATTTAATTTAGTTGAAGCAAAAGGGAATGCCACGGCATTCCCTTTTTTGTTTTCTGTATAGTTAAGATTGTAAATTTTTTGAATCAATTTTTATGGTGCTGTTTTTAAGCCCTCTAAATCTTGCTGCTGAAATATCTTTCCGTTTTTAATAACTGAGTTAATATTCTGTGTTTCTTCGATATTTTTTAAAGGATTGGCATTTAAAATTACCAGATCTGCTTTGTAATTTGCCTTAATAGCACCGGTGTTTTCTTTCTTTAGAAATTTTGCACCATTTATTGCTGAAGTCTGTAAAGCCTGCAGGGGGCTAAGACCTGCGTCAACCATAGCCTGTAGTTCCTGGTGTAACGAAATCCCCGGATAAATATAAGAATTGAAAGCTCCACAATCTGATCCTGCTAAAAGCGAAACTTCATTTTCCTGAAGCGATTTAGCTAAACTCACAAAAGCTGAATCTAATTGTTTTCTAGTCTTAACAAATTCCTCGCTCGCATTGAGTGCACTTCTAATTCGGCCTTCATAAGTTTTTGTGATTCCGCTGCCCATATAATCCAAATATTCGTCATTCTCATGGGGTTCTTCATCAAGATAGCTAAGCGTATGATTAATATGCAGGGTAGGGATCACGTAAACATCTCGAGATTTCAAAACGGCAAAGGTTTTTTCAGCGGTTTCTTCAGCATAGGTTTTCATTACTCGGTCTAAAGATTCCCAAAAACTGGTTTTCCCATCAATCACATCCTGGGTAATACTTTTTTCTTCCGCAGAGCAAGCTTTTAAAACATAATAAAGATGCTCGATGCCATCCATTCCTGCTGCGGTAGTTTCGTCTAAAGTCACGCTAAAAGGCATGTGGCCGCTACTTATCATTCCGCGATCTTCAGTAGCTTCGATCGTTTTTAAGTATAATTCACCTGTAAATTTACTATCGTATAATTTTACAAAATCGGTTTCTAGTTTCTGTAAAGAATCCAGAGCAGGAGCAATATCATTTTCAGAAGCAATTTCTAAAGAACCTTCCCAACGTGCATTTTCTCCGTCCAATTTTGGTCCTGAAGTATAAATTGTAGGCCCGGTAAGTTGATTATTAGCAATATTTTGCTGCCATTCTAAAATAGAACTGGTCATGTCGCCACCACATTCTCTAACCGTGGTTACCCCGTTGGCTAAAAATAGACCAAGGAAATTTTTGTTTGCTGAAATTAGGGAATCCCCGCCTCTAAAATGAACGTGATTATCCCAAAACCCTGGTAATAGAAATTTATCTTTTCCGTCGATAACTTTTGTTGCTGAGGTATTTTCTTCGGAATCTTTTATTGCTGAAATAAGATCATCTTTAATAAAAACGGTCTTATTTTGTAGAATATCGCCTTTCTCCAGATCGATAATTTGGATGTTTGTTATGGCAAGATCGAAATCTGAATTTTGGTCAGTTTTTTCTTCAGAATTTTTGCAGCTTAGAATGGCCAATATTGGCAAGAATAGAAGGAGTTTTTTCAAGGGAATAATTTAATGTTGCACAATAGATATTTGGAT
This sequence comes from Zunongwangia sp. SCSIO 43204, assembly GCF_019904275.1. Taxonomy (GTDB): domain Bacteria; phylum Bacteroidota; class Bacteroidia; order Flavobacteriales; family Flavobacteriaceae; genus Zunongwangia; species Zunongwangia mangrovi. The sequence continues at coordinate 3,516,740 of NZ_CP063204.1, read as the reverse complement.
GAAAGTTTTAAAATGCCTTCGCCTTCTAAAGTAACAAAAATCAAATTAACCTGAATTAACGGGTTTTAGAGGTTTTCCAAAGTTTAATGATCTCTTTGTTGAATTCGGTTTTACCTAAAACATACGCACCACGATCGTTTTTAAATTTATTAGCAAGTTCGATCTTTAAATTTTCGTAAGCTCTAGCTTTTTCTGGATTGGCGATTAAATAATCCCTAAATCCCAATTGCTCGCACATAATATTGGACGACGGACACATATGTATATGAAAAATCTGCTCCTTTTTCCCGTCTACACGATAGCCTTTGCCAAAAGAACTGTAAGCTTCAATATCTTCGCGGGCGGGAACTTCAAAATGAAAATAGCCTAAATTTTCAAAAGCTTTTATCAGTTCCTTATCAAATAAATAGGCTTCAGGAATAATGATAAAAATATCGATATAAGGCTTGGATTTTATCCCGGGAATAGACGAACTGCCAAAATGTTCTATTTTTTCAAAATACTTTGAGTCGATATTCGATAAAATTAGCTCCTTTTCTTTTTCGAAAATAGTTTTCCATTCTGGATTATGATCTTCCAGATGAATAGGGTACAGCGCATTCCAATCTTCTCGTGTAAATTCGTAAATAGAATTTTTCATAACTTAATTTTCAGGATGATATTCAATATTAACAACTTTCCAGTTTTCTTCAGCAGATTTTGTAAGATTTACACGAACCTTTACATCTTTAAGCTTTCCTTTTACGCTAATTTTTAAGTCGGCTTCGCCTTCGCCATTTCTGGTAGAAATACTTCCGCTGGGAAAAATTCCATATTCTACAATTCCGCCGGTTTCTTCAATAATAGCCTTATTTTGTTCAATTTCAGCAATAGAAATTTTATAAGAATCAGAGTTTTTTAAAGCTCCTGCGATAAAGAAAATAATAAATGTAAAGAATGAAATAAAAGTAACGACGATAATCGATATTATTGGCAGCAATTTTGGCTTTTTATTTTGCTGAACTACAATGGCGTTTGTCGCTTTGTCGCCAAGTCGTTTTTTCTCGTTACTGCTTGCAAGGATGATCGCTTCTAACGGCCAGATTAATAGAAAAACATTCCTTAAGAATAATTTATAATATGCTGGGATGTGATGTGGATCGTGCTCATCTCTAACCGCAATACCCAACAACCATTTGCCCTGGCTGTTTCCTTTTATACAATCTTTAAAGAGATAAATTAATATTCCTACAGAAGCACTTGCAAGTATTGAAATTGCTGATTTTGCGGTGTCTTCTTTGTTAGTAAAGTCTGTACCAATCACCAAAAAAATAAAGGAAACCAAAATAACTGTAAATAGAAAATGATCGATTACAAATGCTGCGAATCGACGTTTTCTACTCGCTAATCTTAAGTTTGATGAAGAGGGAAACATGTGGCTGATTTTGCCACGAAAATAGCCCGTTTTTATTCAATATTGATATTAATTTTCACTATTGCTTTAGAATTAAGATCTGAATTTTCCATGCTTAGCATACTATATCTAACGATATGTTTTGGCCAATTATCGCTTTTTGATCTTGCGATTTCTATTTTATCTGAAGCGTCCAGATCGTAAACCATTGCTAAGTTAGTAAAATAAGCGTCTGCAAGATTAGTTGTTTGCGCTACTTGTTTTTCAGTAGAATCCTTAGCTACCTCAGTAAGCATCTTATTTTTTAAATTTTCAATTTGCTTTTTATAAGCTCCAAAATCATATTTAGTTTCAGAAACGACCGTAAAAGTTTCATTTTTGCCATTTTGAACATAAGTTTTTCTGGTAGCCTGTTTAAATTGTTCTAGATCGAATGGATTTGCAGTGGTATCGATGGTTGTTATTGTGTCTTGAACAGAATAATTAATTGTATAAGATTTAAGCAGTAGATCTGGGATCTGTAAGATCATTTTCGTTTTTATCAATTCTTCTTCAGTGCTGCTTATTGCTTTTTCGGCTTCAACTAATTTTTCAGGAGTATTGATATTTAGCATCTCTATAATAGCCTTTTTGCTGGCCACTATACTTGATGCATATTGCACTTCAGAAACTAAAGAAGATTCCAGGGACTGTTTACTAAGCCTAAGTTTTGCTTTGATCGTTTTAAAATCTTTAAGTTTACTTTCAATGTTTTTATCATAGTTTTTTGCAAGCAGAACCAAAGGATTTTTAAGTTCAAAATCAACAAAATAAGAATCGTTTTTAACTTCGTTTACTACTATGCTTGCATGTAATGTAAACGTACTATCTTTCAATATTTTACTATTATGTATTTCCTTGGCGTAAACACTTATCGTTAGATTTTTAGTTTCTCCAACTTTCCAATTTATTTTTGGGCTAAAATCTGTAGACGATCTTCCGCAGGATAGGAGTGATCCCAGGATGAAAACCAAGAGTAATTTGCGCATTTGTAGGGATTTAAGTTTGATAATAATACGAAATTATTCCAAAATTAGATTTCTACTTTTAGCATATTTAGCAGAATATTTTAGATTGAATTTTATTTCCTGAGTCGGTTCTAGGCTAAAATCCCATGCTACTTCACCATTTTCTTCATTCAATTTTCCATTCGATATATTTTCAATATCTATTGAAATATCTTCTGAAGTAGCCACAGGAACCTGATCTAGTACGATCATTTTTATGGCTTCGTTTTTATTGTTTTTTATAGAAATTTCCCATTCTCGAATTTCTTCTTTTTTATTACCAATAAATTGTTTTTCGGTAAAGTCTTTAAGTTTTTGGCGATTTACAGAAACCTTTTTATCGATACCTAAAGAAACCTCTAGTGTATCTGTAATATATCGTACATCCATTAAAGATTTTCCTATATAAGTACCTTCAAAGAAAATATTGGCTTCGCCTTCCAGCAGATTATATTGTTCCCAATTATTAATATTAGCAATTAAAAACGCATCTTTTTGAATTTTAGGAACGGCGTAATACTGGTATTGCGCGGGTAGCTCGTAATTGGTCATTTCAACCACATAACTTTTATTGTCTGAATTTATAGTATACGGCATTTCAATTTCGAAATCTACGGTAGTTTGATTTTCTTTTTGAACACTGGGAACCGGGATGCTTTCATTTTTCTTTTTGGAGTTTACGGAAACACCAGCAACTTTTCCTGCGAGAGTTCTACTAAGATTTCGATTACTTCCTCCATATCCTACAACAACTACCTCATCTAAGGTTGCAGAATCTTCTTTTAAAACGATATCGATTTGGCTTCTGTTCGCAGGCACTTTTTGGGACTCAAAACCAACATAGCTAAAACTTAATCTACTTTCCTCGTTAGGAATGGTAATCGAATAATAGCCGTCAAAATCTGTTACGGTGCCAATGGTAGAGCCTTCGATCATCACATTTGCTCCCGGTAATGGATCGCCATTTTCGTCTACAACTTTTCCAGTAACCGAATTGTTGGTAAGATTGTAAGAAGGTGGCAGCGTATTATATCCTAAATAATAGGTCCTTAATTTTGGAGCCAGCCCAGAAGTATTTGGATTCGCTGAAGAAAATTTGAGCTTTACATTTTTCCAATCTACCTTGGTATCTTGCTTCACATTGGCTTTGTAAACCAGGTTAATAGGTTCTTTAATATTTTTTGCTCTAATATCGTAAGAAGGAAACCAGCCGGCATTTCCCACCAAATATGTGATTTCTATAGGAAAAGTGGTGCTTTGTTTTGCTTCAATTTTAACCAGTATTTCTCCATTCGGAAAATCTTTTTTACTGCTAATGCTATTAATCTGATTTTCGATTTTGGTCTTTTCTGCAACTAATTTTTCAACATTTCTAACCCGTTCTACTTCGCTTAACTTAAGCTCGGTTAATTTTTTTCCGTAGAAATTAGACGCCTGTTCTAAATTTGAAATATTAACCTGCTCGTTTTTCCCGCCAATATCTCTGTTTTCCTGAAGAAATATAATTTGCTCGCGAATAATTGATAAATAGGTGTTTTCTATTTCTAATTTCTGATTGATTTCAGTGATGTTGTTTTCAAGATTTTCTAATTCTGAAGACTTTTTTAATTCGTTTAAAAAGTTTTGCTGATGATTTACTGAAAGTACCGTGATATTTCCTTCAGCTTTAACCTGAACGCTTTTTGCATCGATAAAAGGGGATAAGTTGGTAAATTTTAAAATCGATATTCCACTATTTACAGGAATATTCTTTTGGCGGGAAACCTGGGCTCCTTCCAGAAATACGGTAACACCGCTGACTTCAGTTTTGATTTCTTTTTCGGTGGTTTGCGCAGTAATTGGCAGCGCTAAAAAGGCGATAACTAAAAGATTGATGATTTTCATGCTATAATTTTGTAGACCTTTAAAGATAACAAAATAAGCATATACTAACTGTTGTGGCTAAAATAAAATTAGCGGTTGGATTTATTGGCACCGCCAACGGGTATAATACTTCGAGGCTTGCCTCGAAATTAAAAAATTGTTTCTAGTGAATGCCTCGTGGGCTTGTGCCGAGGTAGTTTACTCAACAACCTCAAAAATCACATCACCAAATTCAATGTTTTCATTTGATGGTAGATCTGCATTTATTTTAATTTTCAGCTTCCCAATTTCCTTAGGAATAACAATTAATTTGTCATCTTTTTCAATCAATTTACCGTTATCAACGTTGTAAGATAAGTATTCAGAGGGTACAGATATCATTAATTTTATTTCATTTTCAATGCCCACTTTAAGCCGATTCGCGTTTTTAATATTGAAGCCAATGGTTTGGGGTTTAGGAAATACTCCTATTTGCTGTTCGAATTTTAATTTCTCGTTTTTATATTCTATTATTCCTGTTATTTTATGAAGACCAGCTTCATTAGGTCTACTGGAATAGTAATATTTAATGATATTATTGTTTTGGGATGAGTGAATTTCATCGGTTTCATTCAATTTATTTTCGAGATAGATATTTTCGACAGAATCAACACCACATATAATTAACTCACGTTCGAAATGATAGCCTTGGTATGCGTTCCATACGCTATTGTTCGATTTTACAGTTATTTTAGTTTTTTCTTCTGTATTACAAGCTAGTGTGACAATAAGAATTAAAAAGACTAGTTTTTTCATTTGATTTTAAAGGTCATTGGATTTTATTGAATTCAGCAAATTTTAAATAAAAAAGCCGGAAAAAATTCCGGCTGATTTTATACAATTTCGATAAAGATTATTCTAAAGCAGTTTTTAAAGCTGCTTCGCCACCAACCACAGGAATCGTGATCGATGTCGCATCAAGATCTACTGTTAGTTCTGTTCCCGGCTCGGGATGTAAAGTGAAATTCTTATCGCTAGAAAAGATCATTAGTCCGATTTGCTGTCCTTTTTTAATGATTTGATCATCTGGAATTAGATCGAAACTCATTTCATAGAATTTACCTGGTTTTAAAGGCTCACTTTCGGTAATTGATTTATAATTTTGTGGATCTGCCCAGCCTCTTGTAATAATATTGTCTGTAATCTTCGAATTTCGACCTTCTGTCCACGGTAAAGAAACCATCCAAACCGAAAGATTCGCAGCCGGTTTACTACTCGCCAATTTTATGGTTATAGTTGAAATTCCCGAAAGATGAACATCTTCTTTTAGAGTTGGAGTCACAAAAAGCAAACGATGATCTGTATTCTCGGCCTGTGCCAGTGTTTCACCGCTAAAAGAATAATTATCTACTAAAGTTTCGTTACCTTGATTATCTTGCTTTTCAAGTTGAAGCTTACCGGTTTTTGGCGCCCCTTCGCTTAAATATAACTTAACATCTTTAGCTTCTGGATTTGGATAGTTGGCATAAGGCGTTGGTTCCTGGCGATTGTCGTTTTCTCTTACGATCCATGCTTTTGGATCGTTTTCTACATCATTATCGATTCCGAATAAAAAATGCGTAAACCAACGATTCATCATACTAAGTGGTGGTGGCCCGCCGTGACCGTTTTGGTGATAATAGATTTGTGTAGGTAATCCCATTTCTTCCGCTTTTTTATAAATACGGTAGCTATGCTCTGGCATTACATTCCAATCGTTAAATCCGTGCGACATTAATAAAGCCGCTTTCATCGGCTTTATATCATTTAAATAATCGCGTCCAGCCCAAAAATCGTTATAATCTCCAGTAACTCTATCCAGATTATTTCTCATTTCGGTATCACGAACGGTTTTGTTGCTGTAAGCTCTTTTAGATTCGTCACCACTATGAATAAAGTCGTAAAGTACATCGATATCTTCGCCAAGGTAGCCGCCAGGAGATCTTACCAATCCGTTAGAGCGATAATAGTGATAATAAGAAGTATTTGGGGCAACCGTGATAATTGCCTCTAAACCATCAACGCCGGTTGTTGCCGCTGCAAGGGGAATGGTTCCGTTATAAGAAGTGCCCGTCATTCCAACTTTACCAGTAGACCAGTACGCTTTTACTTCTTCGTATCCGGTACGCTCGGTATATCCTTTTGCACGACCGTTTAGCCAATCGATCACTGATTTTGGAGCCAAAGACTCGTTATCACCACCAACGGTAGGAGAACCATCAGACAAACCTGTTCCCGGAGAAGAAGAATGGACAACAATATAGCCACGTGGCACCCAGGTTTCGATCTGGGAATTCGATATTATTGGACGCTCGCCACGTCTTACAACTTCTGGATGTACTCTTTCTTTTGGAGACTCACCAAGTTCGTGATTTACATCCCAAAAAATACCTTCAGCAAAACCAGCAGTTCCGGCATAATAAGGACTTGATTCATAAATAACCGGAAGTTTTAATCCCTGAGTTTCGGTAGCTTCAGGTCTGGTCACATCTACATGCATGCGGTCTAATTTTCCGTCGCCATCAGTATCAAATTCGGTTTCAACCCAAAGATCATGTCGAATCCATTTTGAAGAATCTTCAAATTCTGGTACTATTTGCGCTTCGCCATTTTCAAAAATTGGCTGTACTTTTTCCTGAGCAAAGCTTACAACCACGATAGAACAGGCGATCCAGAAAAAAGCGATTTGTTTTTTAATCATTTTAGTGAGGTAATTAAGTGAGGTTAATGATGAATAAAATTTGATTGGCACCGCCAAAGGGTATAATACCCAGAGTCTTGCCTCGAAATTAAAAATCTGTTTCCAACGGATGCCTCGAGGGCTTGCCCTGAGGTAGTTTACTTGGATAAATATAAACATTTCGGATTTGATGCTTCTCTAGATGTCTTTAGAAAAGATAAAACGCTGTAATTATTAGGACTTTATTCATCTATTTTGCCAATGCGTTGTGAATTAAAAAAAACCAGAATTAGTAAAATGCTTAAACATAAAAGTATTGTTGAAACACTAAAATTATTATCGATAAGTAATCCTACCAACAAAGGTCCTAAAGCGGTACTTATCACCATAAACATGGTAAATATACTTCTAATTGCTCCCAGATTCTTTGTGCCATAGATTTCAGCAATGATAGCAGTTTTTACTGTTCCTGAAATTCCGGTGGTTATTCCGGCTAAAATTAGAAAAGCCAAGGCACCTAAGATACTATCCATAAACGCAAAAGGTAAAAGACCAATATTAAGCGGAATTAGATAAAATCTGAATAATTTTTTAGCGGTGTATTTGTCTACCCAAACGCCACCAAACAACGAAAATGCAAATCTGGTGATCGCATAAGCGGTAAAAAATGAAGCATATAAGGTTACCGACCATTGTTTTTCTTCTACAAAAATATACTGATAGAAAAATACAGCCGTATTTATGAAACTTACTGCGAAAACAGCGGGCATTATGATTCCGAATTTTCGATTAAAAATAATCTCTTTATAATTGCGAACCATCTTCTTTGTAGAATTTCCTTTGATAGAGATTAATTGTTCATCAAAATGATCAAGATTAGTGAACTTTAACTTGATTAGATAAAAAAGCAGTAAGACTCCGCTACAAATTGCAGCGATTCTCCAATTATAAAAACTAATGATCGTGGTGATCAAAATCGGTAAAATCGCTTCGCCGATAGAAAAACCTAAAGAAGAAAAACTCAGTGCTTTTCCGCGATTTTTGTCAAAGATCTTAGAAATTAGAGTCATACTAATATGCGTTAGCAAACCCTGCCCAAATAGCCGCAGCATAATGATGGCTATAATTAAGACGGCAAAATGATAACTGAATCCCAATAAAATACTTGCAATGGCAAGACCGGTAATACTAAAAGCAGTAACGGTTTTTGCAGGTTTATGATCTACGTTATGACCAAGACTTAGCATGATGACAGAAGCTGTAACTGTGCAGCCGGCATAGATAGCACCAAAAGTTCCTTCAGAAATTGAAAAAGATTTTATGATCTCCGGGACATAGAGAGAAATTAGAAAGGTTTGCCCAAAACTGGAGAGAAATGTCAAAATCCAGCCAAAACTTAGCTTTTTGAAATTAGCAATGATAAAGCGGTAAAATTCCTTCAAATTACAAGTTTTTACAAATATAGAATTTAGAAATTCGACGCTAAAATAGACTTGTATTTCTTTCAGCATTAATTAATTTGGGTCGTAAACCAACAATTCCGATAGGTTATACTGAAAGCTTTACAGTATTCAGTCGACTATTGAAATCTTAATCCTTATTTTTGGAATAAAATTGTGAGAAGCAAATGAATTTGGACGCAGTAATCAAAGAAATAAAAAGCCATAAAAAATTACCGAATCTTAAGTTTGAAATTAAAGAAAGAACAGAAGCTTTTACCAAACATTTGTTCTATACTTTATTTGATGAAGATACCGAAGTTGAAGAAAACCTAAAGAAATTAGGGAAAGAATTCGAAACACTGGCCGATCTTGTTTGCTGGAAACCAAATACTCCCTGTAGAAATATTTGGGAAGAGTATCTTGAAAAACTACCAGAGATTCTTCAAAAATTGAATTCAGATGCACTAGCGATAGCGACTAATGATCCCGCGGCAAATTCGGTTGAAGAAGTTTGTCTTTCTTATCCTGGTTTTTTTGCCATCGCAATTTATAGATTAAGTCACGAATTTTACCAATTTGGATTACCATTAGTGCCAAGGTTAATGACTGAGTGTGCTCACAATCTTACCGGAACAGATATAAATCCTGGTGCCAGAATAGGAGTGCCATTTTTTATAGATCATGCTACCGGTGTGGTTATTGGTGAGACTGCGGTGATAAAAGATAATGTAAAAGTGTATCAGGGAGTTACTTTAGGCGCCTTGTATGTAGATCGCAATTTGCGTAAAGTAAAACGTCACCCAACAATCGAAGAAAATGTAACCATTTATGCCAATGCCACAATACTTGGTGGCGAAACAGTAATTGGCGCCAATAGCGTGATAGGAGGGAATGTTTGGTTAACCAAATCTGTTCCTGCAAATTCTATGGTTTCTCACACGCCGCAAATCAATATTAAAAATACAGCTCAAAATGAGTAAATCGATATTCAGATTAATAGGAAATACACCTTTAGTTGAAGCAAGAACATTAGTCAGCAATCCTAAAGTAAAGCTATATTTTAAGCTTGAAGGTCAAAATCCCGGTGGTAGTGTAAAAGATCGAGCCGCTTATAATATGATTAAAAGTGCTTTGGATCGCGGGGAAATTAATGAAGAAACCAAACTAATCGAAGCTACCAGCGGAAATACAGGAATTGCGTTGGCGATGATCGCTTCGATGTTTAAGTTAGATATAGAATTGGTTATGCCTGAAAATGCTACTAAGGAACGTGTACAAACTATGCGTGCTTATGGCGCCAAGGTGACCTTAACCGGTGCTGAAGAAGGTATAGAAGGAAGTAGGGATTATGCTGAATCTAAAGTAGAGAACGAAGGCTATTTCATGTTCAACCAGTTCAGTAATGATGATAACTGGAAAGCGCATTACAAAACTACAGGTCCAGAAATTTGGGAAGATACCGATTATAAAGTGACACATTTTGTTTCGAGCATGGGAACCACCGGGACCATTATGGGAACTTCAACCTATTTGAAGGAACAAAATAAAAATATTCAGATCGTTGGGGTACAGCCTACAGATGATTCTAGTATTCCCGGGATTAGAAAATGGCCCAAGGCTTATCTTCCGAAGATATTTGATGAAAGGAAAGTAGACCAGGTGATCGAAGTAAGCGAAGATGAAGCCAGAGAAATGACCAAGCGACTCGCAAAAGAAGAAGGAATTTTTGCGGGGATGAGTAGTGGAGGAGCTACCGCTGCGGCTTTAAAACTTTGTGATTCTTTAGAAGAAGGTGTGGTGGTAAGCATTGTTTGCGACCGTGGCGACCGTTATTTGTCTTCAGATTTGTTTGAGGATTAACAAATTATGGCGTAAATCTCGATTTCTACGCAGATAATTTCTATAAACCTGAAAAATGCGCTATTTTTGCAAAATTGCAGATTAAAACAGGGTATATGGAAGTTTCAGATTTAGGAATTAGCGAGAAGAAGGTAGATAAGCAACTTTATGGATATCAGCAGAATGATATTGATAAGATTTTTAGTGTTATAGATGAACATCCAGAACATTATAATCTCTTATATCAATTACCTACTGGTGGAGGAAAAACGGTAATTTTTTCTGAAATTGTTAGAGAGTATATTCAGCGTACAGAAAAGAAAGTACTTATTTTAACACACCGTATCGAACTTTGTAAGCAAACCAACAAAATGCTTACCGATTTTGGTGTAAAGAATAAGATCATAAATAGTAAAGTGAAAGAATTACCAGATCAACATGACTATATGTGTTTTGTTGCCATGGTAGAGACTTTAAATAACCGTCTTCACGATGACAAATTAGATCTTGAGGATATCGGGATGGTGATCATCGATGAGGCGCATTATAACAGTTTTAGAAAACTATTCAAGTTTTTTGAAAAATGCTTTATCCTTGGAGTAACTGCAACTCCGCTTAGTTCTAACATTAAATTACCAATGAAGGATAATTACCGCGAATTGATCGTGGGTGATTCTATTTCTTCATTAATAGAAAAAGGCTTTTTAGCACGAGCAAATATTTATAGCTATAACGTAGGTTTATCAGCTTTAAAGGTAGGAATGAACGGTGATTATACCGTAAAATCTTCTGAAGAACTGTATACGAACATGTCGATGCAGGAAAAGCTTTTAAATGCCTATTTAGAACGCTCTAAAGGGAAAAAGACCTTAATATTCAACAACGGTATTAATACTTCGATCGAAGTTTACTACACTTTTAAACAGGCCGGTTATAATATTCGTCACCTGGATAATACCACAAGCAAACAAGATCGTAAGGAAATTTTAAAGTGGTTTAAACATACGCCAGATGCTATTGTGACATCGGTAAGTATTCTAACTACAGGTTTCGATGAGCCAACGGTAGATACCATTATTCTTAATCGTGCGACAAAATCACTGACTTTATATTTCCAAATGATTGGCCGTGGTTCTCGTGTGTTACCGGGTAAAAAGGAGTTTAATGTGATCGATCTTGGTAATAATATGGCTCGATTTGGGCATTGGAGCGCTCCTGTAGATTGGAAACAAATTTTCCGTTCACCAGATTTCTATTTTGAAAATCTATTAAGTGATGAGGAAATTGAGCGTGAATTTAAATATGAAATGCCACCAGAATTACGTGAGCAGTTCTCCAATTCAGATAATGTAGATTTTGATGTTGAAGCAGCTTATGACGATGTGATTAAACGCGGACTTAAATCGAAAGCGGTACTGGAATGGTCGATGGAGCAGCACGTAAAAATGTGTGTTGAAAATAGCGAAGATGTATTTGATGCACGTATTTTGGCTAAAGAGTTGAAAGATGATATTTCTTCCAGAATTAAACAATACTCTTATTGTATTTCTAAAAGTACCAAGAACTATCGCGATTGGTTAGAAGAAGATTATTCCAGAAAATTAAGAATGGCTATAAATAAAGAATTTTAGTCAGCTTTACATAAAAATCAATAAAAACCCCTCGAGTTTCGAGGGGTTTTTATTTTCTAATATTGGATGTTTTCTCGGTTTTATTTTATTGCTTAGAAAGAACTTCTTCCCGATATTCTTTTGCTGATTCCTGCAACTTGCTAATCATTTCTAATTTCTGATCTTCTTTTAGAAGTGCTGAGGTATAATTTTCCGTTTCTAAAAAATTGAAGAACATGAGATGATCTTCCTGCGGAATTAAAAGTTCATTCGTCAGGAATTCTTCATTTATGAGATCGTCCTCTTCAAAATACGCTTTAAAATGATCGAATCTTAAGCTATATTCAACTTTATGAGCTATTTCGGTCTTTTTTTTCTTCGGAAAAATAAGTTTAGCAAGATATAAAGGAGCTTCCAGTAAATTTCCGTGACTTGGCCTGTAATCCAGAGAGTTTTTAGCAATATCGCTTCTGATGCCTTTAAGCAATTGTTCGTCTAATTGCTCTACCGGAACTTTAAAACTTTTACCGCCAGATAGCTTTACTTCTTCCAGGCTATTTGTTGTTAACTCGACCACTGTTGTTTCTTCAAAATGTAAATTTTTGACCACAAATTCGTAAGTATTGTAAGCGATCGATGTAAAACTGATAGTATCACCTAGATTGGCAGAGATCAAAAATTTACCTTCAGCATTTGTTTCTACAAAAAAACTTTTCGATTTATTTTCAACTTTAAAATTGGGAATTACTCCCTTACTATCATAGACGTATCCAATAGTTTTTTGCGCGTTTATTGTACTACTGCAAATCATGAATAACCAAAAAAGATACTTCATTTTAAGATTTTTGGAGGTTTCTTATGGGAATTTCTACATCTGGATTTGATACATTCATAATCTTTGTAGCGATCAATCTTAAAAAGCTTTATATACTTTGGTTTATTAATCATTGAAAGGATGATGTATGAATTTCTATAACGTTTCGGTTTGTAAAATATTGGTCTAAACCTACAATTTGAGAGGGAAAGTCAATTGAACCACGAAAATTTTTAAAAACTAACCTAATATAGAAACTTATTACTACATTTGTAGTGTATAAACTACTAATGTAGCAATGAAACAATTCTCTAAATCTGAATTACAGATCATGAAATACCTTTGGGCTATAGAAAAGGGGTTTCTTAAAGATATTGTAGATCAATTTCCAGATCCGGCACCAGCTTACACTACGATTTCAACATTGATCTCTAGGATGGTGAAGAAAGGATACATAGGTTTCGAAAAATATGGGCGTGATAAAGAATATTATCCCAAAATCACCAAAACCGAATATTTTAAAAATCATTTCAAAGAAATAGTCTCTGGATTTTTTAATAATTCGAGTTCTCAATTCGCTTCGTTCTTTACAAAGAATTCAGATTTAAGTTTAGAAGAACTTAGAGAGTTAGAAAGTATTCTTCAGGAAAAAATAAAAGATAAAAAGCAGCAGTAAATGATCGCATATTCAATAATAAGTATTCTTAGTTTAAGCTTGTGTTACTTCATTTATCTAGCTTTTGTTAAAGCTAAAAATCATCATTTTAGCAGACTCTTTTTACTGCTAATTCTGTTTGGAGGTTTAAGCGCTCCTTTGCTACCGATCTCAAACTTATTTGAAAATAATCTACAATCCGTAAATCTTGATTTTAATGCTGAAGACATCTTCGCAGGACATTCAAGAGAATTGACAATTGAAGCTTCAAATCATTTAAATAGTGAACAAACTTTAATTCCTTCCGAAGAAAATAAACCGAATTCGTTAACTATCTTATCGATCATTTTCGGGCTAATTACTAGCATTTTCATCTTACGCTTTACCAGGAGTTTATTGCTTATCTATAGAAAGATAAAGGTTTCAAATTTCGAAAAACATGGGAAATACCGCGTTTTTATTTCCAAGTCTAATGAGGAATCTTTTAGCTTTTTCAACTATATCTTTATTGAAGATGAAAGAAATAAGACAACTCTAGAATACATTTTAACGCACGAAAAAGCACATGCAGATCAGCTTCATTCCGTAGATCTTATAATTGTTGAAGTCTTGCTATGTTTCTTCTGGTTTAATCCTGCATTGTGGCTTTTAAAGAAAGAAATTATTCAGAATCATGAGTTTTTAGCAGATGAAGCAGTTTTGAAAAAGGGTTTTGGAAAAAACGATTACGCATCAACAATATTTAATTTTTGCCGGGCAAAACAAACCAGCCTGGCGAGTTCATTTAGTTTTATCAATACCAAAAAACGAATTACCATGATTTACAAACATCATCCATCAAAACTGAAATTATTTTTAAATCTATTTTCAGCATTTAGCTTATTTGCTTCAGTATTGGTTTTTAGCTCTTTCGCCGCAGAAAGGAGTGATCCTAAATTTGTGGTGCTTCTAGACACCGGGCATGGCGGAATAGACCCAGGAAATCTTCAGCACGGAATTCAAGAAAAAGATATCAATTTAAAAATAGCTTCAACTTTACAAAAACTAAGTGATCGTGACGTAGAAATTCGATTACTTAGAGATGAAGATGAATTTATAGATTTGAAACACCGCTTGGAAATCGCAAAAACTAGCAGTGCAGACCTTTTGCTAAGTTTCCACTTGGGGGCCGGAAATAAAAACGGAGTTCAGGGATTTTATAATCCAGAGAGCAGCAGTGCTGCTGCATCTAAAGAAATTGCTGAAGATTTGGTTTCAGTTTTTAAGGATAAGGCTTCAAAAATTAATGAAGGAAAGTTTATAATCTTACAAAGTAAAAAACCTTCGGTATTGTTAGAAGTGGGAGATTTTGCGAGTAACGAAAATTCAAACTACTTCAATAGTGAATTAGGGCAGCAGAAAATCGCAGAGAAAATTTTTAAAAGCTTAAAAACAATTGCCGAAAATCGATAAAATTAGCTTCGGTTTTAAACTGAAACAAAAAAGCGGGACAAAAATGTCCCGCCTTTTACCGGCACCGCCAATGGGTATAATACTACGAGGCTTGCCTCGAAGTAGTTTATTAAAAAATGATTTTAAATTTTTTCATCGCTTTTAGGATGCTCACTTTGTTTTTGATGCTCAGGTTTAGTGCCACGCTCATTAAACTGATAGTTTTCTTCATCTGGAATATCAGCTCCATCTGTAGAAACATCGGCTTCATTTCTTCCTGGAATATCTAAATTTTCAGCAGTAAAATCGGTTGGAGTTGCTTTATTATCAAGTTCGGCATCCTGTCCTTTATTCATGCTTTTGCCTTTATCATTCAAGGCCTGTTCATCTTCTTTTGTGATTTCTGGATTGTAAGGTAGATCCTGATCTTTGTTTCTTTCAGTTGTGCTCATAATTTTTATTTTCAATTTAAAAAATACAGGTCAGAATCTTCTAAAATCAGACTTAAGCTTGTTTTAAAATGCTCTTAAATTAAGCACAAAAAAGGCGAAACCATAAGGTTCCGCCTTTTTTACACAATTTAAACTCTTATTTATAGACTTCGATTAAAGCCTTTTGCAATCTGTAAGATTATATTTCTCCTTCAGAATCTAACATTGCAAAGAATTTATCAAGATTAGGAATTACCACAATTCTAGTTCTTCTATTCTTCGCCATATTATCTTTAGATGTATTTTCTACTAGTGGAGCATAACTACTTCTACCTGCAGCGATAAGTTTTTTGCCATCTACATCGTATTTATCCTGTAATTGTCTTACAACTGCTGTGGCTCTACGTACACTTAGATCCCAGTTATCTTCTAACCAAGAATCTTCTACCATTGTACGATCGTCTGTATGACCTTCTACCATTACTTCCATCGCTGGCTCGCTATTAATTACTTCAGCAAGTTTTTTAAGTAATGGTTGCGCCTCGTTAGACAATCTATAGCTACCGCTTCTAAATAATAATTTATCTGAAACGTTGATCATCACGACTGTTTTATCTACAGTAATATCTACATCGTCACCATCTTTACCTTCTGTAATCTCATTTTTAAGATTATAAGAAATGGCAGCGTTGATAGAATCTTCTAAAGTTTCTACACCTTCAAGCTTAGAGGCATCCATTTTAGCAATGGTTTTTCTCATGCGCTCTTTAGTCTTGTTAGACATCGCTGTTACATCGTTCATTTCTAACTTTTCGTCATTAGAAGAGCGTAGCGAATTTATCTTTGCATTATAGTCTGCTACTCGCTCTTCTATCGCAGCGTATTTTTCTTCAATTTCTTCTTTTTCTACTCTTGTTTGTTGTAGGGTACTTTTAGTATCGTCAAGCTCACCCTCTAAGGCTACATATTTCTTTTTAGAAACACATGAGGCCAACAGGGCCGTTGAAAAAACTGTTACAGCTAAACTTCTTTTCATTTTTCTCATTATTTAAGTAGTTAATAGTTTAATATTGAATTCAACTTTTTTGCTGAATGATGGCTTAAAACAACATAGAATTTTAATAGATAGTTTGTTTTTAAGCTTATTTAACTTGCTATTAAACTTTTTTCACATTTGGAATTTTAGTGCTTCAAAAACGTACCCAAAAATTTTGGGGAAGTTTTGTTTTACATTTATAACTATTGAAAAACAGTTGTTTATAGTCGATATAAAGATCTTTTCTATTTTTTTTGAAAAAGTATTTAGGAAATTAAAGTGTTGAAATTTTCTAAACTTCTGTAGAATTTGTTCCACAGATGTGGTAATTTCAATTTTAACAGAAGATTATAAGAATATCGCGTAAAATATGCCTTCTTAGTAGTTAATTGCAGCTGCATTTTTCCGCAATCAATTAAGATATACCATAATTTGAGTAAGAAACATCCAAAACTGAGAAAAGCATTAAGGATTACCCTAAAGATCTTAGCTGGTATACTTATTTTCTTATTATTGCTTATCCTTTTTATTAGAAGTCCGTGGGGGCAAAATATTATTGTAAATAAGGTAGTCTCTTCGATCGAAAAGAAAACGAAAACCGAAGTTGAAATCGATCGTTTATTTATCACATTTGGTGGAGCTGTTAGTTTGGAAGGGCTTTATCTTGAAGATAAAAAAGGAGATACATTGGTTTATGCTCACAATCTGGAAGCAAATATTCCTATTTGGCCCATTATTAAAGGAAGCGGATTTGGGATTAATGATCTTGATCTAAAAGGCTTAAAAGCAAACGTATATCGAAAAGACTCGATTTCTGGCTATAATTTTCAGTTTTTAATGGATGCTTTTGCGGCTTCAGACTCTACGAGCACGCAGCAAACGCAAGCTCAGGATACCACTTCATCTTCCATGAATATTAGTATCGGAGACGTTAATCTTCAAAATATTATTCTGAATTATAACGACGAGGTCACCGGAATGGAAGCAGAACTTAAATTGGGTGAGCTAGATGTCGCTATGCGAAAAACAGATCTTCAAAATATGCAATTTGAGGTTGCAGATGCTTCGCTTAATAATACGATGGTGGTATATCGGCAAAACAAAGCCTTACCAACAAGTGAAGATTCTGAAGCGCCAATGCCTTTGGTTGTAGTAGATCGTTTAAGGTTGAATAATGTTAATGCCAAATATCAGTCTGAACCTGATGGAATGCTAGCCGACGTTCATATTCCGGAATTTCTTGCTGAAATGCCCAAAATGGATCTAGGGGATTATGAAATTGAGTTGAATACCGTATCGCTAAAAAGATCGAATATTTTGCTAAGAATGCAGACTAAAACTGCACAATCTCAGCCTAAGGATTCGACAGAGAATGATACCGCAGGTTTTGTTTGGCCGGCCTGGAAAATTAATGTTCAAAATATCGATTTAGAGCAAAATAATATCGCGTATATCGTAGATAGCGCTAAGATCGAGCAACAAAAATTTAATCCTAATGCCTTAAAGTTTAGAGATCTTAGTCTAAAAACCGGAAATATAATATTGGCAGATCGGCAGGTAAACGCAGATATTAATCAGGTAAGTTTTAAGGAAGCTTCAGGATTAGATCTTAGAGAATTTTCTACGGAAGTCACTTTGGATAATTCAGCATTAAATTTGAAGAATCTTATTCTGGCTTTAAATAATAATCAGCTTCAGGGAACACTTAAATTAAATTATGATGCTGTAGAAAGCTTGATCGAAAAACCTGAAAATGCGAGTTTAGATGCCAGTCTTTCTGAAATTCAGCTGGATATAAACGAAGTATTTAGATTTCAGCCTGCGCTTCAGCAAAATCAATACTTGAAAGCATTAAGTCGCAAATTGGTTACCGGAAGTTTAAGTGCTAACGGCCAATTGTCGAATATCAGGATTCCTTCAGCAAATATATCCTGGGGTAGCCAGACAAACCTGGTACTAAATGGGCAAATTCGAAATGCTACAGATCCCGATAATATTTATTTCAATATTCCACGTTTTAGAGCACGTTCTACCAAAAGTGACCTAAACTATTTTGTAAACGAAAAGCAATTAGGTGTTAATTTACCAAAGAACATTGCACTTTCAGGGAATCTTGCAGGTACGCCAAGTGATATTCAAGCAGATGCTACTTTAGAGTCTAGCCTTGGGAATATTATTGCGAAAGGAAACTTTCAGAATACAGAAGAGATCGCTTTCCAGGCAAATGTAAAAGTAGACAGTTTAGGACTGGGAGAATTGTTACAAAATCCTGCTTTAGGAAAATTAAATCTTAAGTTTAAAGCGAAGGGTAGCGGTAGTACAGTAAATACGCTAGATGCGCAATTAGAAACCAATATTAGCCATTTTACTTATAACAATTATCCTATCAAAGATCTTAAGATCACAGGAGATATTGAAAATGGTCGTGGCGATATAGAAAGTAGCTACGAGGACGATAATTTGAATGCCGACTTGCTTGCGAATGTGATCCTAGATTCTGTTGCTCCTGAAGTTAGTCTGAATCTGGATCTTGCTGGAGCAGATCTTGCTGAACTTGGTATTGTTAATCGAAATATTCGTACCGGTTTTAAACTGCAGGGAAATTTTAAAGGAAATGCGAAAAAATACGAAGCTTCGGCAGAAATAAAAGAAGGTGTCGCCGTTTACGATAATCATACTTATTTGTTAGGAGATTTAGACCTATCGGCTTTTATAACTCCAGATACCACCTCAGTAAAGGTAAATAACAAAATGTTGGATCTTAACCTGCAATCTAATGCGAGTCCGTTAGAATTTAGTCAGGCCCTACAGCGACATTATCAAAGTTACCTAACCGAAGACGATCCTACCGATACGGTAGAAAACCCGGTGAATCTTTATGTAAAAGGAACTATTAGCCAGGCACCAATTTTAAATGAAGTATTGCTGGTTAACTTAGAAGAATTAGATACCGTAAAAATTGATGTCGATTTTAGCGAAAAGAAACATAAACTAAACGCAGACGTTAAGATACCTTTTGCTCATTATTATGGTGCTGCGATCGATAGTTTAGGAATATCTGTACGATCAGACCGTAAGGATCTCGATTTTAGTTTTGGTTTTAATTCGATTAGTGCCGGCCCACTGGCGCTAAAGAAAACCGAATTAAAAGCAAATTTGGCAAATCGCGTTTTGGGATTAAACTTTAATTCGGTTTACGATGAAGATACGCTGGTAAATGTTTCTTCAAAGTTGTCGAAAAATGAAGATGTTTTTAGATACGAGATAAGTGACAAGAAATTGATTCTGAATAAGAATCCGTGGCATATTCAGCAAAATAATGCGCTATTATACGATGGTGAAAAAATAATATTCGAGAACTTTAGGATCACAAGGGAAAGTCAGTCTCTAGAACTCGTGAACCAAGAAAACGAACGAAATTTAGATAATATCACCTTACTGTTCGATAATTTTAAACTTGCTGCTTTTCTGAACTTCTTAAATCCTGAGGTGAAATTAGCGAAAGGAAATATGAATGGACGTTTTGCTTTGGTGGAGCCTTTTGGTAAGACTGGGATTCTGGCAGATCTCAATATCGAGCAATTGGAATCTATGGATGTAGATCTTGGGAAGTTATCTTTACGTGGAATTGCCATGGGCGCCGAAAAGTATCGCTTCGAGATGGGAATGAAAGAAGGCGCTGTGGATATGGATCTTACCGGGAATTACATTGCGGCAGATTCTACCGCCAATCTGGATATGAATTTAGATCTTAACAAAGTTGAAATGGCTGCGGTAACAGGATTTTCATTTGGTGCTTTAGAAGATGGTAAAGGTTCATTTAAAGGAAATATAAAATTAAACGGAACAACAGTAAATCCAGAGTATTCTGGTAAGATTGATTTTAATGATGCGCAGTTTAGGGTTTCTATGTTAAACGCTCCTTTTATTTTTAAAAATGAAACGCTCGATTTAGATAATGATGGGGTTTATTTTAATAATTTCAAGATTGTCGATACTAAGGGAAATTCTTTTGTAGTTGATGGGGAATTGGGCACTGAAAGTTTTATAAATCCTACTTTCGATCTTAGTTTTGAAGTTAATGACTTCAATGTTTTAAATTCTACGGAAGAGGATCATGATCTTTTCTACGGAACAGCCAGCTTTGATGCTCAGGCCACGCTAAAAGGAGATCTAAATTTGCCAAAATTGAGACTTAATCTTGAAGTTGGTGAAAATACAAATGTTACCTACGTAGTGCCTGAAACCGAATTGCAAATGCAGGAACGTGAAGGCATCGTTACCTTTGTTAATAAAGAAGATCCCGATAATATTCTTACTCAAAGCGAAGAAGAATCTTATGTTTTCAGCGGCTATGATATTGGTGCACAATTAAAAATTCGGGATGAAGCGATTATCAATGTTATACTAAACGAGCAAACAAATGATAATCTTCAAATCCAGGGAGATGGTGATCTACGTTTTAATATCTCTCCTAATGGAAGAACATCCCTAACTGGTAAATACACGATATCAGATGGCCATTACGAGATGAGTTTATACAACTTAGTTAGTCGTAGATTCGAAATTGCAGATGGAAGTTCTGTGAGTTGGAGCGGCGACCCTTTTGATGCCAATTTAGATGTAAGAGCTATTTACAATGTAGAAACCTCGGCCTATGCACTAATGGCTACAAGTCTATCGGGTAGTAGCGGTCGTGAACAGAACAGATATCGCCAGGAACTACCATTTATGGTTTATTTAAATGTTGATGGTGAATTAATGCAACCTGAACTAAGTTTTGGTTTAGATATGCCAAGAGACTCGCAGGGAGCCATTGGTGGACAGGTGTATGGTAGAGTGCAGCAATTAAATAGCCAGGAAAATCAATTAAATAAGCAGGTATTCAGTTTGCTGGTTTTAAACAGGTTTTATCCAGATGCCGGAACAGATGGTAGTAATGGAGGAACAATGGCCATTGCAAGAGAAAATATTAGCCAGGCATTATCAGATCAATTAAATATGTTTTCTGAAAAGCTACTGGGAGACACCGGTGTTTCGCTTAATTTTGGTGTAGATAGTTATACCGATTATCAGGGGGATAGTGGGCCACAACAGCGCACAGACCTTAATGTAAGTGCACAAAAGAAATTATTGGACGATCGTTTGATTGTAAGTGTAGGAAGCCAGGTAAATATAGAAGGAAGTAATAGCGGGAGACAGGAGACCAATCCACTTATTGGGAATGTTAGTTTAGAATACCTGCTTACCGAAGAAGGACGTTTTAGAATACGAGGTTTCAGAAGAAATCAATTTGAAAACGTGATCGATGGCCAATTGATCGTTAGTGGAATTGCATTAATATTTACTCAGGAATTTAACGAATATCGTGAGTTATGGAATACCTTGCTTAAATCTGAAGAGCAAGAAGACCAACCCGCCAAAAAAGAAGACGAAGAAGAATGAAAATAAGGAAATATAGCATCATTTTTTTAATGGCTCTGGGCTTTCTTAATGCCTGTAGCGTAGATAAATATATTCCTGAAGACGAATATCTATACCGGGGTGCAGATATCTCTTTGATTCCAGATACCACATCGATAAAAGATCTTGGGAAAGTTAAAACAGAGCTTCAAAATGTTTTAGTGCCTAAGCCAAATTCTAAATTTTTGGGTGGTTATCCTGGTCTTTATTTTCACTATAAAGCACAACGGGAAAAACCGGGAATCATCAATAAATTTCTGGATAAAAAAATTGGCGAAGAACCTGTTTATTTAAGCGATGTAGAAATTGGTAATACCCAGGATCTAATTCTTAATCGATTAGAAAATCGCGGTTTCTTTTACAGTAGGGTAAGCGCAAATGTAAATACCAACGATAAAAAAAAGATTGCAACAGCAGCTTACGATGTGGGCGTTACTACTCCATACAGGATGGAAAGCTATCAACTGGTAGAGGATAGTTTGCTCATTTACCAGGATATGAAACCGATAGTTAACGAGAGTAAATTCTTTGAAGAGATGCGTTTCGATCTAGCGAATATGAAAAATGAACGTCAAAGGATCGATGTAGCGCTTAAAGAAAAAGGTTACTACAATTTTAACTCGGGATTTTTATTGTTTCAAGCAGATACCAATCAATACGATAATAAGCGTTTTGATCTTTTCTTAAAGGTGAAAAAAGATGTGCCTGAGAAAGCACTTATTCCGTATAAAATTTCTAAAGTAAACATTTACCCAAATAGTTCTATACAGCGTGATTCTTTAGAGAAAGATAGTATACGATTTAATAATAAAACTTTTGTTCAGGATCACGATAGCATCTTTTTCCTGCCAAAACGATTAGATCCATTTGTTTTGATCGAAGAAGGAGATTATTACAGTCCCGATATCTCTAAAGCAACCAGTAGGAGATTGGGCTCTATAGGCGCTTATAAATTTATAAATATTGATTACGAGGAAGTAGATACGCTTGCCACAGATAGTTTAGGTGTTCTGGAAGCTAATATTTATTTGTCGCCCTTAAATAAACGTGCGATTAGAGCCGAATTACAAGCGGTTACTAAATCTAATAATTTTGCCGGTCCTAGTCTTGCACTTTCTTTAACCAATAGAAACTTATTTAAAGGAGGTGAAATTATAAATATTCAGGGGCGTTTTGGTTACGAAGTTCAGGTAGCGAGTGGGAATAACACAGGTTTAAATAGTATTCAGTTAGGTGTGGGTAGCGATCTTATCTTTCCTAGATTATTATTTCCATGGCATTTTAACGAGGATTTTTTTAAATATGATATTCCAAAAACAAAGATTAGCTTAAATGTAGATTATCTAAGACGTAGTCAGCTTTTTGCATTAGGATCGGCTTCTTCGACATTTGGTTATATATGGAATGCGAACAAATATGTAACGCATAGTTTCGACCCTGTATCAGTTACTTATGTAGATCTTATTAATACCACACCAGAATTTGAAGAAATTTTGGATGAAAATCCATACCTGAGAAGTAGCTTTGAGCAGCAATTTATCGCTGGATCTATGTACAGTTTTACGTATAACGGAATGGTGGATCAAAATAAAACGCATCAGTTTTTTGTAAATTCAACCCTAGATATCGCAGGAAACTTCTTAGATCTTGTAAGCGGAAATGCAGAAGAAGATCCGCAAACCGTTTTCAATTTAGAATACGCGCAATACGCTAAAGCCGATGTTGATTTTCGTTATCACCTTAATTTGGATAGCGGCACTAAAATTGCTACTCGGTTATTCGCTGGTTACGGAATGCCCTACGGTAATTCTGAAATTATACCTTTTACCAAGCAATATTTTTCTGGAGGACCGTATAGTGTAAGAGCTTTTAGGATTAGACAACTTGGGCCCGGAGTTTACAATCCCGATAATCAAGAGCAGGATGAAGATCCAGATGCTATTAATACAGATTATTTTGATCGTGCCGGCAATATTCGCTTGGAAGCAAATATCGAATATCGTTTCCCACTTTTTCCTCCTTACGTAAACGGAGCTGTCTTTGCAGATGCCGGTAACGTATGGACTTCTACAGAAGAAACGAGTCTACCGGGTGGGAAGTTTAGCTCTAACTTTATGAACGAACTGGGAATTGGTACCGGGGTAGGTGTACGAGTAGACATCCAGGGATTTGTAATTCGCTTTGATCTTGCAGCACCAATGCACGATCCTTCGTTACCAGAAGGAGATCGATGGACCTACGATTTTGGAAGTCCTATTTTCAATTTTGCGATAGGATATCCATTCTAGTTGAAATTAGCGAATTTCAGAGATAATTAATGTTGTTTTTTGCTTCCGAAGCAAAGATCACCAGCATCTCCAAGACCGGGAACAATATAACCTCTGTGATCTAATTTTTGGTCTATGGCAGCGATCCATAAATGTGTATGCTGCGGAAATTCTTCATCAAGTAATTTTAAACCTTCTTCAGCACCAATTACAGCGACTAAATGAATCTCTTTTGGCGTTCCCATTTGTTTTAATGCCTGCATTACATTTACAAAAGAACGGCCGGTAGCAAGCATAGGATCGGCCAGGATCAAGGTTTTATCATTTAGCGAAGGCGAAGCTAGATATTCTACTTTAATTTCAAACTCCTCATCTTCATTTGGATGGTGTCTATAGGCCGAAATAAATGAATTTTCAGCATCATCAAAATAATTTAAAATTCCGTTATGTAAAGGAAGACCTGCGCGTAGAATCGAGCAGATCACTATATCATTAGCAGGAAGTTGTACTTTAGAAGTTCCTAAAGGCGTTGTGATCTCTTTGGTGGTATATTGAAGTTTACTACTAAGTTCGTAACTTAAGATTTCTCCTAAGCGCTCTATATTTCTTCGGAAGCGCATACGATCCTCTTGAACTGTCACATCCCGAAGTTGGGCAATAAATTTATTGGCAATAGAGTTATTATTTAATAAATGATGAACATGCATCGATTTGTGATTTTGGCGTTAGATGCATTAAATATACAAACTATAACAAAGGATTCCATGAAGTTTTAATTCTGAAGTGTTTCAGAATGTTTTAGAATTTTTCAGAAATGGCATTGATAATCGAAAAAGCTGTATTTCAGTTCAAAATTGGTTATTTTTGGCTATATTTTTGATATTAATCCTGAAGATAATTCCGCATAAAAAAATGAAAAAGATAATTTTTAGTTTCATAATAGCGATTTTTGCCTGCAATTTTATTCAGGCACAGGAAATCCCAAGTACGACCAACACAGGAGGTTCAGTTAAGCCAGTTACGACCGGAAACAACAGTGTTTTTCTTCCAAGAGTGAAGAACGAGGTCGAAGATATCTTTATGAAGAAGGAAGAGCGTAAAATTAATATGCGCCAGGATAAAAACGGACTTCTAACTGAAGGTGATCGTGTTGCAGCAGAGTGGAAAGAAGATAAAAAAGCAAAAGAAGAATATGCAAAAGATCAATATCTGGGAGATGTAAAAACTACCGGTAAATTTGTAGAATTATACTGTAGAGATCATGAGTTTGTTGATGGAGACCGAGTGAAAATTACGGTAAATGGCGAAGTGATCTTTAAAAACTTAGCTTTAACCGGTTCTTATAAACCAATATTGGTCACTTTGCAGAGTGGTTTTAATACGATCGAATTTGAAGCTTTAAATCAAGGCTTATCTGGACCAAATACGGCGATGTTAAAGGTTTTTGGAGAAGATGGTAAGCAACTTGTTTCCAAAGAATGGAATTTACTTACTGGCGCCAGAGCTAGTTTAATGGTAGTAAAACAATAGTGCTAAAATTCGATAATTTACGAGCAAATTTTATAGTATTTCAAATTAATTATAAAAAAGCTGTCTGGTGTGATCAGACAGCTTTTTTTATGCTTTAAAAATATATTTATTACCGATACCGATCTGAGGCAGTTTACTTCCTTTTGCTTACCCAATTTAGATAGTTATATCCAATAATTCCCGCTAAGATCGAGGCCGTTAAGATTCCAATTTTTGCCTGTGTGAGCATTTCTGGCTTATCAAAGGCAAGTTCAGTAATAAAAAGAGACATAGTAAAACCAATTCCGCCTAAACAACCAACTCCATAAATATGCTTCCAGGTAACACCTTTTGGTAATTTACAGATTTTTATAGCGCAGAGTAAACGGGTAAAGAAAACGATGCCACAAAACTTCCCGATAATTAACCCCAAAATAATTCCTAGGGTTATGGGGCTTAGGAAGAATCCAAAAGAATCAGCATTTATAGTAACACCTGCATTTGCAAAGGCAAAAAGAGGTAAGACTACAAAATTCACAAAGTTTGTTAAGCCATTTTCTAAACGCTGTAGCGGTGGTGTAGCTTCTTTAGTAAGTAGCGCAAACTTTTCAATGATCATCCCGGTATCTTCGTTGCTACTGGTTAATTCAGGATCTTCATTTTTATTGATCTTGAATGCCCATAGTTTTACTTTCCGTAGAAATAAAGGAGGATCGACAGTTCTAGAGTTTGGTATAGCCAATGCAGCAAGAACTGCTGCGATGGTAGCGTGAACGCCAGAAAGTAGAATGGCAAGCCAAAGGCCGCCAATACCTACGATCATATAAAAAATGGTATTTCTTACCCCTATATAATTGGCAAAAACTAAAATAGAAAGGAATACTGCTGCTATTCCCAGGTTTAAAAGTGAAATATCTGAAGTATAAAATAAAGCAATGATCAAAACAGCACCAAGATCGTCGATCACTGCGATGGCAGTTAGAAAGATTTTTAGAGACAAGGGAACTTTATCGCCAAGTAAATAAAGTAATCCTAGGGCAAAAGCGATATCTGTTGCCATAGGAATTCCCCAACCTTCGATAGCTGGAGTTCCTGAATTAAACAGACTAAAAATTATTGCAGGCATCATCATTCCGCCAATTCCCGCAGTAAGCGGTAAAAGTGCACCTCTAAAAGTAGAGAGCTCACCGTGCAATATTTCTTTTTTAATTTCGAGACCAATTAGGAAAAAGAACATCGACATTAGACCATCGTTTATCCAATGTAAAATGCTCTTATTAATTACAAAATCATTAATTCCTATATGGATGTGCTGTTCCCAAAGACTGTGATAAGCTTCGGATAACGGAGAATTCGCAACGAGCATGGCCAGCAAGGCGGCGAAAATTAATAGGATACCTACAGAAGTTTGTTTTTCGATGAATTTTTTGATGGGTAAGACCAAATATTGATCTAGGGGAGACTTCCTCATAATAGTTGTAATTAAGGATGAACAAAAACTATAGAGTGGCTTATCAAACTTAGAGAAATATCGGTTTTGTAATTATGACATTTATCAGGAATACTGTGAATTATAAGGGTTTATTTTAAGAGGCGATAAAAACGGCGTTTTAGGAAGATGCTGTTACTTTTAAATTATAACATGATTTTAGCATAGAAAATATTAAATGCTAATTAGCTTTATAAAGTAACTGAGTATTAAGTTTTAACACCATTAAAATGAGAGAAGCCATACGCTTTACTCTAATTATAGCTTTAATTGTGGGATTGATCATTTTTACTATTGTCTGGCCTGTTTGGGGATTTTCGATATTTGGAATCATACTTTTTGCGATTGGCCTGTATGATATCTTTCAGAAAGAACATACGATCTTAAGAAATTTTCCATTGCTGGGGCATATGCGTTATATGCTGGAGCTCATAAGTCCGGAAATTCATCAGTATTTTATCGAAAATGATACCGATGGAAAACCTATAGATCGTAATCACAGAAGTTACATCTACCAACGAGCAAAACTTCAGAAAGAAACACATCCATTTGGAACGCAATTAAATGTAGAAGCAGAGAATTTTAAGTGGATGCAACACAGTATCTATCCTACAAAAGTAAAAACCGAATATCCAAGAGTAATAGTTGGCGGTCCAGATTGCTCACAGCCGTATTCAGCTTCTTTATTCAATATTTCAGCAATGAGCTATGGTGCATTGAGTAGAAATGCGATAGAAGCTTTAAATAAAGGTGCTAAAGCGGGAAACTTTTTTCATGATACAGGAGAGGGTGCGATTTCAGATTATCATCGATTTGGTGGCGATCTGGTTTGGGAAATAGGTACAGGATATTTTGGCTGCAGAACTAAAGATGGAGATTTTGATCCCAATCAATTTGAAGAAAAAGCGAATTGGACCGAGGTTAAAATGATAGAAATAAAAATATCACAGGGCGCTAAACCCGGGCATGGGGGCGTTTTACCGGCTTCAAAAAATAATAAGGAAATTGCTGAAATTAGAGGTGTAGAACCACACACCGATGTATTATCTCCGCCCGGTCATACTGCTTTTACAGATGCTGAAGGTTTATTAAAATTTGTACAGCAGCTAAGAGACTTATCAAACGCTAAGCCTGTTGGATTTAAATTGAGCATAGGTTCAAAAGACGAGTTTATTGAAATTTGTGAGAAAATGATCGAAACTGGGATCAAACCAGATTTTATCACAGTAGACGGAGCAGAAGGCGGTACTGGTGCCGCACCTATAGATTTTTCCAATTACGTAGGGATGCCGTGGGAAAATGCATTGATCTTTGTGGTAGATATTCTAAATGGTTTTGATCTTAAAAAGGACATCAAAGTACTTACCGCAACAAAGATCTTTACCGCCTTCGATATTTTCAAAGCTTTATGTATTGGTGCCGATATTTGTAATTCAGCTCGCGGAATGATGCTGGCTTTAGGCTGTATCCAGGCAATGCGCTGCGATACTAATAAATGTCCTACGGGTGTAGCTACAAATAACAATAGGTTAATGAATGGTTTGGTAGTAGAAGATAAATGGAAGCGTGTTAAGAACTACCAGCAACAAACTTTGGACGATTTCTTAGAGCTTTTTGCAGCTGCCGGCTGTAATGACCTTTCAGAGCTTAATCGCAAAATGATCAATAAAAAAATAAATGACAAGATAAAGTCGTATTCTGTTTTTTATCCTAATGTAGCGACCGGAGCTTATCTAAAAGAAGAACGTGTCGCTCCTTAACTAACTAAATAATCAAGATTATGGAAAAAGTATTAATTGCTATCGATTACCATCCAAACTCAGAAGTAGTGGCAACTGCTGGCTACGATCTTGCCAAAAGGATGAGTGCTGAAGTTTGCTTGCTGCACGTGCTAGCCGATGTTTCTCATTACGGCGTAAATTATTCTGAGTTCTTAGGCTATCCAGGTTATCAAAATATGGGTTTCGATCTGGGTGTTAGTGCACAATTGCAGGAAATGGCTCAGGGTTATCTAAAAACGGCTAAAAAGCAGTTTAATGACGATAAAGTTTCTGTAGCCTTAGAGATTGGCGATAGCCATCGAGGAATCTTAAAATATGCGAAAGAATGGGGAGCAGATCTAATTGTTATGGGTACACATAGCCATTCTACTTTAGAGAAAGTACTGGTGGGAACTGTAGCGTCTAAAGTTTTAGAGAAAACTGATGTGCCAGTATATATGGTTCCAATTAAAAAGTAAACTACCTCGGGGTAAGCCCACGAGGCATTCACTAGAAACAATTTTTTAATTTCGAGGCATGCCTCGGAGTATTATACCCGTTGGCGGTGCCAAGAAAATCTGGATCTTAATAATGCTCCAGATCCTTTATGGAAGATATTTTTGTTAGTGTATAGTTTATTTCGTCTAACTGGCCGTTTAAAACCCTTAAAACGTCTTCACTGAAATTGTACTGTGCAATAGCTCTTTCATATTCTTCGGCGCTTTCTTTTTCTCCTTTTAGGCATTCTTCAAGGATAATTTCATCTTTATTTTTACTGAAGATCGTTTTTAAATCCATCCAGGTACGCTGTAAGGTTCCTTGTAAAGTTCCACTGGCTGCGGGCAAATGATCAATTTGGTAAAGCTCTCTTTCTAATTCCTTAGCAAATCTTGCACGCTGTTTCGCCTGCGTTAAAATAAAGTCTTTTAAAAGATTGTCTTCCGTATCATTTAATCCATCCTTGTAAACCTGTTCTGCATCGCAATTTTTTTCTAAAAGCTCCTGCAATGCATTCGCAATCTTTTTACTATCATTTATCTTTTCCATAGGCGATTTTATATATTCTTATCAAAATTAAGGGAAGACTAACGATAATAGTCTTAATTATTTTTAAATTCACCTCGATTTAGCTTTTCATGTTAATTACTCCAAATTTTAATGAAGAAATACATTGCAATCTTAAAAGGAATCAACGTTGGTGGACACAAGAAGATTCTAATGGCAGAGCTCAGGGATTTGCTAACGAAAATAGAAGAAATAGATAAAGTTAAAACCTATATTCAAAGCGGTAATATAATCTTTAGCGCTTCAGGAGATAGTGAAGCAAAGCTGGCGCAATTAATTCAGAAAAAGATATTAGATCATTATGGTTTTGAGGTGAGCACATTGGTTCTTTCCGAAGAAAATTTTGCTGCGATCATTAAGAATAATCCTTATGCTGAGGTTGATATTAAGCGTTTACATTGCTGTTTTTTTAAGACTGAACCTATCTTAGAAAATCGCCAGAAACTTGAAACTTTCGACGCCTCTCCAGATGTCTTTATGACTGCTGAAGATTGTGTTTACATTTGCTGTGCAACTGAGCGTTACAGTAAATCGAATATCAATAATAGCGTTGTAGAAAAGCTTTTAAAAATAAATTGTACCACCAGAAATTGGAAGACCTGTAACAAACTGCTAGAGATGGCCGCTAGTTTATGATCGCTGTAAATGGAGCTCAAATTCGATAATTCCGGCATCTATTTTTGCTGAATGTAATATGCCGTTTTTATAATGAAAGATACTTTCTCTGCCTTTTTCGTTTTCTTTTGAATAGGAGTGTGATGCAATCTTTGTAAGACTGTGGAAGGCACCTGTTTCTTCGCTATATACTTTATCGATACCTGAAGGTTCTTCGAAAATAAGCTGAACGGCGCAATAAGAAACAGATTGCTTAATATTCTTCTCTAATTCACCTGAATCATAGAATTTATAGCCGCTATTCGACTTTAGAGTTTTTGTATTTGTTCGTTCTCTTCCATTAAAATAAACCTTAACGGCAGATTGTTGTAATTGTTGGTCGTTAAAAGTAACATCGAAAGCGTAACTGACTTCGATTTTGGTTAAAATACGTGTTTCTATGTTAGTTTTTGTAGCGTATTGTACGCTTTTGCCATGTGTTTCCTTCACTGCTTTTAACTGGCCAATCGTATCATCCTTATGGATTATGGTATAGTTATAATTCTCTTTTTGCCCGTAGGATGTAAAGCTTAGAAACAAAAAAAGAATTATAGAAAAGGCCAGTTTCATATTCGGGATTTTAATGGTTTAATTTAAGTAAAATTCTGTAATATTATGTTAGACAGTTAATTTTTGAATTATAGCCTTTTGTCGCTCTAGAATAGGCCTAGAAACTAAAGATAATTCTAGAAAAGAATGTATTCTTCGGAATACAATTTATTTAAAATTCTGTCTCAATTTCATAAATTCCTGTTCAAGGAAATTCAGTTTTTGTTCGATTTCTACGTTATGATTATCGGGTAGACGCTTAAAGAAGGTATAGCAAACTTTCCAAAGCTCCTTAATTTCTGTAGGATCTACTTCAAGATCATCAATATTAGAATTTGTAGCTTGCAGGGTTATGTTTGCTGAAGAATGGTAGAACTTTCTAAAAAGAACCTTTCCGTGTAATAAAACTATAACCAGGCTTCCATTTTCAGTTTTTGTAATATCGTTCGTTTCAACTTTTTCACCAATAATTACATCCTTTGGGCAATAGGCTTTGTCGTTATTGGTCATTTCTAAATTAGAAATAAGGTAACCTCTATACTTTTTATCTGGGTTTATTGGTAAATGAAGTTTGGGAAGATCTTCAATAAAATGTGGTTTATCAAAATATAAAGCATAATCTGCTTCGGTTTTTGGAGTGATACAGGGAATTTTGGTAAACTCTTCTTTACTAAAACTACCTTGTAGCGCAAGGTCGTCTTTAAACTTTAAAAGTTTATTCACGGTAAGTTCTTTGGTGAGTAGATCATCTATAGTAATGCTAAAATGATTAGCTATTTTAATAATAGTTTCAATTCTAGGTTCGCTTCGTTCTTCTTCGTAAGCCCCCAAAGTACCGCGTTTTAGCTCAAATAATTCAGCAAAAGCCTGCTGACTTAGTTTCTTTACATTTCTTATCTTCCTAATATTTTTACCGAAATACGACATATTTTGCTAAAATTATTTGCAATATTGAAATTTAGTTGTATCTTTATCTAACAATATTAGCTAATAGATTTGATAATTACTAATTTATTTGGTTATTTCTCTAGTTTTGAATAATAAAAGGAATATTGCTAAATGAATTAGCGGAGTGATAAAAAGTTTAATTTAAACCTATACAACCAATGATTACAGCAATAATTACCACAGTGATTGTGTTAATAATACCTTAAAAGATAATAGATTTTCGTATTATTATACCGTAATTTTTAACACCAATCAAAAAATACTGTCTAGATGAAAAACCACTTTCAGATTACCAAAAATTTTCTGTTAGAGCTTAATTTCAATATCGATTTCGAAAATGAAGCCGAAGGAATATTAATGATTCGCAAAGAAAATTTTGGCATCAAAAACCTTA
Source organism: Zunongwangia sp. SCSIO 43204 (assembly GCF_019904275.1). GTDB lineage: Bacteria > Bacteroidota > Bacteroidia > Flavobacteriales > Flavobacteriaceae > Zunongwangia > Zunongwangia mangrovi. Next base: position 3,484,384 of record NZ_CP063204.1, on the reverse strand, counting down.
TCCTGGGTGTAGCACCGCCTATTTTAATAATGGAGCAGTTCTTATTCAAGATTAATAACCAGTCTGAAAAGATCTATCGCAGCCTGCTGCAAAAAAACCGTGACATTATCCATGGCGCCTTTGTAGTCGACGATTCTGGAGAAAAAGTGATCTTTAGAGATACGCTTCAGATAGAAAACTTAGATCTAAACGAACTGGAAGGATCTTTAAACTCACTCAGTTTATTAATGAGTGAATATTCAGACAAAATCATAGAATTTTCAAAATATTAAACCTTAGCGTTATGAACATTTTTAAACGATTATTTAAAATAGGAGAAGCTGAAGCAAATTCAGCCATAGATAAAATGGAAGATCCCATTAAATTAACCGAGCAGGGAATTAGGGATCTTAAACAGGATCTGGAAAAAAACCTGGAAGCTTTGGCGCAGGTAAAAGCCCTGGCGATTAGAGCAAAGAACGACCAGGAAGAATATCTGGACAAAAAAGAAGATTACCATAATAAAGCGATTTTGATCCTGAAGAAAGGACAAAGTGGTGATATGGATAAAACCGAATCAGATCGCCTGGCTCGTGAGGCTTTAGTGAAAAAGGAAGAAGCGCAAAAACACGTAGAACGATCTGAAGAAGAAGCCAAAAAGTTTAATGAAAATGTAGCCCAACTAGAGCGAAATATTCAAACCATCAAATCGAATATTAGTAACTGGGAAAACGAACTTAGAACGCTGAAAGCTCGTGTAAAAGTGAGCAACACCACAAAGAGCCTTAACAAGCAAATGGCCGAAATCGATAGTAGCAGCACAGTTTCTATGCTAGAACGTATGAAAGAAAAAGTAGCGCAGGAAGAAGCTTTGGCTGAAGCCTATGGCGATATTGCCGGTGCCTCTAAATCTATAGACGACGAGCTTGAAAAAGCAGCAAGCACTACAGAAGCAAAAGCCGAAGATGTTCTTAGCAAACTTAAAGATCAACTAGGTTTAAATGATGATAAAAAATAACGAAATTGACCAGTTTAACAGACATATTATTCTCTGAGGTAAACATTACCTTAAGCATCCTCTGTATGCTATTGATCGTTTATTGGTTGCTAACCATGATAAGTGGTATTGACTTTGATTACGACATGGATATTGATATCGATGCCGATGTAGATGTCGATGCCGATCTGGCAACCGATGGCGCAAATATGGAATTTCAGGATGTTTCGAATGCGGAGCTGAATAAAGAGGATGTGGTGGGAAAAAGAATCAGGCCGCTAAAGTGGTGGCAAATTATGTTGATCTATTTCAACTTTGTGGGCCTGCCATTTATGTTCACCTTTACCTGCTTTGTATTTATCTGGTGGTTTACCACGGCAATTACCACAGCGCTAACCTATACGTATGATAACTTTTTGGGTTTCGCAATCATGATCGCTGGCTTTTTTACTTCTCTGTTTGTAAACAAGATCTTTACCACACCTTTTAAAGGTTTCTTTAAAAACCTGAATAAAGACGGCGATAAAGCAATAGATTATATTGGCAGGCAAGGTATTTTGTTATCCACCATTTCTGGTGATAAAATGGGAAATGCTGAAATTTCAGCCAATGGAGATTCGCATTCCATTTACGTGAAATCTTTAGATGGACATCAATTAAATTACCACGACAAGATCTTAATTATCAAGCAATCTGCAGATAAAAATTACTTCTTAGTACAATTTTATAACGACTAAACCTAACTTAAAAAAATGGATCAAATTTTACCAATTATCGGAATTGGATTAGGGGGATTATTGTTCCTAATCGTAGTTTACTTCGCAATAATTGCGATGTTTTACAAAAAGGTGCCACAAGGCCGTGCTATTGTTCGTACCGGTTTTGGCGGAACAAAAGTGGCCACAGATAAAGGACTTTACGTGGTGCCTGTTTTCCACAAAGTGGAAGTTATGGATATTTCTGTAAAGAAAATCCAGATCGAAAGAATGGAGCACGAAGGTCTTATTTGTAAGGACAATATGCGTGCAGATATTAAAGTTGCCTTCTTCGTTAGGGTAAACAACGATATCTCTTTCATAAAAAGAGTAGCGCAAACCATTGGTGTAGATCGTGCATCAAGAATCGAAACTTTAGAAGATCTTTTTGAAGCTAAATTCTCTGAAGCTTTAAAAACCGTAGGAAAGAAGTTCGATTTTATCGAACTATACGAAGCGCGCCGCGAATTTAGAGATGAAATCGTAAATATCATTGGTACAGATCTTAATGGCTATACTTTAGAAGATTGTGCGATCGACTTTTTAGAGCAAACACCAATTTCGCATTTAAAACCAGATAATATTCTCGATTCTGAAGGTATTAAAAAGATTACCGAGCTTACTGCAGTTCAGAATATGAAAGCGAACCTTATTAAGCGTGACGAAGAAAAAACCATCAGAAAACAAGACGTTGAAGCTCGCGAAGCTATCCTTGAATTAGATAAGCAATTAGCTGAAAAAGAAGAAGCACAAAAACGTGAGATTGCAAACATTAAGGCACGAGAAAATGCTGAAGTTAGTAAAGTTGCGGAAGAAGAACGCCTAAAATCTGAAACAGCAAGAATTGCTACGGAAGAAAAAGTAAAAGTTGCCGAAGAAAATATGAACCGTCAAATCATCGTGGCGGCGAAAAACAAAGAACGAACAGAAGCTGTAGAAAGCGAACGTGTTGAAAAAGACCGAATGTTAGAGGCTACAGAAAGAGAACGTATCGTAACGCTGGCGCAGATCGAGAAAGAGAAAGTTCTAGAAGTAGAGAAGAAAAACATTCAGGATGTTATTCGTGATCGAGTAATGTTAGAAAAAGGTGTGGTAGAAGAGCAGGAGAATATGAAAGATATCCAGGCCTTTAAAACTGCAGATCGTGAGAAGCAAGTGAAAGTTACTATTGCTGAAGCGAACGCTCAGGAACAATTAATCAAAACCATTAAAGCTGCGGAAGCACAAAAAGAAGCTGCTAAGCAAAAAGCTGAAGAAATTAATATTGAAGCGCAGGCGCATAAAGAAGCCAGTGAAAAAGAAGCAGAAGCAAGAAAAACCATTGCTCAAGCTAAAGCGAAAGAAGAAGCAACCATTGGTTTATCTGAAGCTGAAGTGATGCACGCTAAAGCAGATGCCAGCGAAAGACAAGGACTTATGGAAGCACTTATTATCGAGAAAAAAGCCAAAGCTGAAGCTGCCGGAATGGAAGCTAAAGCTGAAGCGAGTAGAAAAGAAGGTAAAGCCGCTGCAGATGTGATTAGAGATAAAGCCCTAGCCGATGCTGCCGGTATCGAAGAAAAAGCTGCTGCAATGAAGAAACTTGATGGTGTAGGTAAAGAACACGAAGAATTCAAGTTAAAACTAGATAAAGAATTACAAGTAGATCTTGCGCATATCAACATACAAAAAGATATTGCAGATGCACAAGCTCATGTAATTAGTGATGCACTTAAAGCCGCTAAGATCGATATTGTTGGTGGAGAGACCATGTTCTTCGATCAAATCATTGGTCAGATTACCAGAGGTAAAGGATTCGATAGATTGGTACAAAACAGTTCTAACATTCAGGATCTTAAGGATTCGATCTTAGGAAGTGATGATATTCAGGGGAATTTGCTAACCAAAGTACGTGAGTTTTCAGAAAAATACGGAATCTCTTCCGAAGATATCAAAAACCTAACGATCGCTAATTTGATCATGGAATTAAAAGGGCGCTCAAACGACCAAAATGAGCAAACCATGTTAGGCAATTTATTCAACCTGGCTAAAGGTTTAGGATTGTCTGATAAGCGAGTTTCAACCTTAAAGGTTTGATCTAATATTTGAAGAAAATCAATTAAATTTTTGGAACGTTGTCATCCCGGGCGTGACCCGGGATTTCATCCTCTCTAATTCTTTCTGCTTCAATAATTAGAGCAATCAAACCCTAACCCTTACCACAAAACCTAATGAATACTAACGAAGAAAAGTCGGTACAAAAAGATGCTTTGGATGGTGGCACCTACGAGATTATCCGTAAACGTCTTAACATTCATAAATCTGATTTACAGGAACGTCTTAATACTTTAAATGATGCCCGAAAAACGGTTTTTGGTTCGCTCGAAACGCAATTAATTGCCAATAACCGAATTAGTACCGAAAATAATTGTGTGGCCAGGGATATCATTTCGCTGGGAAATACCTGTATTTTTGGCTATAACGTTCATTTTGGATTACGTACAGAAATTACTCTTTCTGATGTTTTTAGCGTTTACGAGTTTAAAGACAATCATTTTGAAATGGTTTCTTTGGAACTGTTTGAAGATGATACTTTTAAAACCGATTTTTCAAATCTTTATAAATATTATCGAAATACGATCTTTAGCAAGTTTGCAAGGATAGGGAACTATTTGCACATGGTTTTTCAGCTAAGCGAAAGTGTGACCGATATAAAGACCTTTAAATGGCTTATAAAAGATAATTCGCTTACCTATATCGATAATCGTAGCGAACATGAATTTAAGTATCCTAAGCAGCATCAATTTAACTGGCAGGAAGCCACACGAGATATGCAACGCTATGGTGAACATCCACATGTTGCAATTTTGGATAAAGTTTTTGTTGAAACCATTGGCGGCGATCTTACGATTAAAATTGAAGATAATACAGAAGACGGAATGGGAATCTATTCTGAACCTGTAGATTATAAAGATCAAACGCTGGATGATGGACAGATTCGCTTTGCCGATCTAGGAAATTTGATAATTCTTGAAATAAAGCCTTTTCAGGAAGAAGCACGCTATTTTGTGTACAATCACAAAATGCAGGAAGTTCAGAAAATCGATTCGATCAAAGAAACAGCAGTTTTATTACCAGACGATCAGGGAATTATTTTCCCAAATGGGTATTATTTACAGACAGGGGAATTTCATCTATTCTCCAACGAAGTTCAGTCTTTAAAATATCAGGGAACCATGAATTCTCCAAATGGGGAGGATTTTCTGTATATTTTCTATTCGCCTTCAAAAGGAACTTATCTGCTTATGGATTATAATATGATCGAGCAGGAAATCAAAACTCCTATTGTTTGTGGCGGTTTCACCATTTTACCCAATGGAGAGCTTTGCTATTTTAAGGCCGATGACGAGCAGACCAAACATCACATGATCCAGATTTGGCAAACACCGTATTTGGAGGGCGATATTATGCCTTCTGAACATCAGGATTCGATGTTGTACAAGATTGGAAACAAAGATATCGTGAAAGCAATGGCAGAGGCTAATGAGCTGATCACATTGCTGAGTAAAGAGGATAATTATGATGGATTGTATGCGGATATTGCAAAATCTTCGAAGAATATTTTAGATGCTTATTATTGGCTGAATGAAAAGGAAACCGCGGTTTTAAGTGAGCCTTTAAAAGAGATCAATATTGCCGCGAATGCAGCGATAGATGAATTTCAGAAGGTTGTTCAGCTTAAGAAAATTGCTGAAAAACAAACCAAAGAAATTCAGCAGAAAGCACAGGAGCTTTTCAGTAAAATTAAGAGCACTTCTTTTAAAAACATCAACGAATTTGTCGAATTACTCTCGCAGCTACGAGCTTTACGTGGCGAGGTGATTGGTCTATACGAAATTCGATATGTAAACGAAGAATTTATTAAATTGCTGGAAGTTGAAATTGCAGAGCAAACTACTAAAATTTCAAGACGTTGCGTAGAATTTTTGCTGAATGATAAAGCCTTGCAGCCATATCACGATAAAGTTGAAGAAAAACAGCAACAATTAGACAAGATCAGCAAAGTAGTTGAAGCCAAAAAGCTGGAAGAGGATGTTAATCAGATCGCTTTAGATCTGGAAATGCTCATCGATATTGTATCGAATCTGGATATCGAAGATACCTCGCATTCAACCAAGATTATCGATAATATCAGCTTGATTTTTGCAACGATCAATCAGTTAAAAGCAGCGATTAAGAATAAGAAAAAATCACTGGGAAGTAAAGAAGCCCAAGCCGATTTTGCCGCCCAATTAAAACTCATCGATCAAAGTATCATCAATTACCTGGATATCGCTTCAACGCCTGAAAAATGTGATGAATTTCAAACAAAAGTTAGTATTCAGCTTGAAGAATTAGAAGGAAAATTTGCCGATTTTGAGGAATTTATTACTGAGATTATCGAAAAACGGGAAGAAGTTTATAACGCTTTTGAAAGTAAGAAAAGTGCGATCAATGAAAAGCGAAATAAAAAGGCGATTGCCTTGCAAACTGCTTCAGATCGTATTTTAAAAAGTATTGGCAAGAAAGCTGAAAGTTTAAAATCGGTTTCAGAGATTAACGGATATTATGCTTCAGATTTAATGGTGAATAAGCTTCGCGATATTGTGGAGCAACTACGAGAACTGGATGATAGCGGTAATGCCGAAGAAATTGAAACTTCGCTAAAAACGAGTAGGGAAGATGCGCTGCGCAAGCTAAAAGACAAGCAGGATCTTTACGAAGATGGTGAAAATATTATCAAACTCGGGAATCATAAATTCGGAGTTAACCGCCAGGAATTGGATCTAAGTATTGTTTTTAAAGACGATAAATTATTTTATCATCTAAGCGGAACCGATTTTTACCAGGAACTAAGAAATGAGATTTTAAATAATAGTCGAGAATATTGGAATCAGGAATTTATTTCTGAAAATGACTCGGTTTATCGTTCTTCATTTTTAGCCTTTAAAATCTATAAAAACCAGTTTTCCGAAAATCTATTCGAATTAAACGAAGATGAATTGCTGAAGCTGATTCAGGAGGAAAGCAGCAGTAATTATTCTGAAGGTTATATAAAAGGCGTTCATGATCTTGATGCCGCTAAGATTCTACAAATTTTAGTGCAAAAACATAAAGATTTAGGCATTTTAAGGTGGCGATCTGAAATTCGAGCTTTTGCGAGGTATTTTTGGAATCAATTAGAAAGCGATGCTAAAAAAGGCTATAATAATTCGATAAAAGCCTCGGGTCAGGTTTTAAAATATTTCCCCAATACTCGCGAATATGACTTTTTAATTCAGGAATTAGAGCAGGTAATTAACGATTTTGGACAAAAATCGGGTTTATTTTCTGCGGAAGTCAGTTTAGAAACCGCACAATATCTATTTGAAGAACTGCAAAGTGACGATCAATTTGTAGTAAGCGGATTAGCAAAAAAATTAGCAGATGATTTTCAGCAAATGCTGAAGAAAGAGAAAGCCGAATCTCAGTTTAGAAACAGTGTTGAAAGTTTACAATCTTATTCAGCAAAGATCAGGTTGGTAAAACAATGGCTTCAGGCGTTTGCCAAGGCGAAATTGTTAGAAAATCAAGCAAATTATATCGATGAAGCTGCGTGTTGTATTTTATTTCCGCAGCAAAGTCCGGAGGTGAACCATATCGATCCTTCCGCAGTAATTTCAGAACTAAAAGGAGATCATAAAAACATCGAAAATGGGCAATTTCAGTTCAATTTTCATGATTTTACACAGAAACTTCAGTTATATTTTAATTATAGCGTTCCGGCATTTCAGGCTTTCAGAAAAGCACGACATCAGGTCACTGAAGATTTAAAAGAACAGCTGAAATTAGACGAATTTAAGCCAAGAGTTCTGACATCTTTTGTTCGGAATAAATTGATTGATCAGGTTTATTTTCCACTATTCGGTGAAAACCTGGCGAAGCAATTGGGAAGTGTAGGGGAGAACCGCCGTACCGACAGAATGGGAATGTTGTTGTTAATTTCGCCGCCGGGTTACGGTAAAACTACGCTAATGGAATATATAGCTAACAGGTTGGGATTGGTTTTTATGAAAATCAACGGGCCGGCGATTGGTCACGATATTACCTCTGTAGATCCTGAGGCTGCGACAAATTCGGCTTCCAGAGAAGAGCTTAAAAAACTGAATCTGGCTTTTGAAATGGGAAATAATGTGATGTTGTATTTAGACGATATTCAGCATTGCAATCCAGAATTTTTACAGAAGTTTATTTCACTTGCCGATGGAACCCGAAAAATTGAAGGAATTTATAACGGAAAACCAAAAACTTATGATCTACGCGGAAAGAAATTTTGTGTGATCATGGCCGGGAATCCTTACACCGAAAGCGGCGAAAAATTTAGAATCCCGGATATGCTTTCTAACCGTGCCGATATTTATAATTTGGGAGATATTATTGGCGATACCGAAAGTTTGTTTAAATTAAGCTTATTAGAGAATTCGCTAACATCAAATCCTGTATTGCATCAATTAAGTTCTCGAAATTTTGATGATGTATATACGTTGATCGATCGTATAGAAAATAATTCGGATGCCGGAGAATTAAAAGGAAATCATTCTCAGCAGGAAATTCAGGATTATAAGTCGGTTTTAGAGAAAGTGCTAAGCATTCGTAATACCGTTTTAAAAGTGAACGCAACTTATATAAAATCGGCCGGGATGGAAGACGAATATCGAACAGAACCGGCGTTTAAGTTGCAGGGATCGTATCGAGATATGAATAAACTGGTCTCGAAAGTGGTACCGATTATGAACGAAAAAGAATTAAATAGTTTGTTATTATCGCATTACGAGAACGAATCGCAAACACTAACAGCTGCTGCGGAAGCGAATTTATTAAAGTTTAAAGAATTACGCGGAAGTATTTCTGAAGATGAAGAGGCTCGTTGGAGTGCGATAAAAGAGACCTTTTTAAAGAACAATAAGCTGAAGGGATTTGGCGACAAGAATGAAATGGCACAAGTATTATCGCAAATGATGGCTTTTAGTGAAAATTTAGAGGGTATTAGAGAGGTTTTAAAACGTGGCTTAGAAAAATAAAACTCATTTTACGCTGCCCGAACACCATGAACGTCTACAAATATTTGTTTGGGCAGTTATTTTTAAATTCACATTACATATCTATTTTTAAACATTTAATAAATAATAAAGTTTAATTTTTGTTAAATTTTTAATGTATTGCAAATTAAAGTATTATGTTTGTTTCATTACGAAGCAATATTAACCCTACTTTAAATATTTGCTATGATACATAATTACTTTTCATGGTGTAGTTATACCTTGATTTTACTTGTTTTCACCTGTTATTTTGAAACAAGCCATGCACAAGTTGGTATAGGTACATCAGAGCCAGATCCTTCTTCAATTTTACACATTTCCAGCACAGATAAAGGCGTATTATTACCTAGGGTAGATCTAAAAAACCTTTGGGATAAGAATACGGTAGATAATCCTGCGGAGGGCCTTTTAGTCTATAACACTAATAACGATAGGGCTCAAAATCTTGAAAGAGGATTGTATTGTTGGGATAGCAACCAATGGGATAAAATTACTAATGAGTCAGACTTGTCCAGTGAGGAATCAACACCCAAAGCCTATGGGAATTTTTACGCTAGAAGTAAACAAAGCCTTAGCGATAGGTACATTAGAATAATTAGATTTGATAGAGCTTATACCTCCAACAATATTCGATGGAATAACTCTAAAAATGCATTGGATGTAGAGAGCGACGGAATATTTAAAGTTAATGCTATCATTTCTTTGAATATAGACGACGATGATGCCGAAGATGCTGTGGTAGAATTCTATTTCACTAAATCTGGAGAAAAAGTAAACGGTTCTTCAGTTTATTTAACTATTGATAGTTCAGTTGATGACGATGAAAAATACACAGTTGCATTACAAGGTATAATTGAATTTTCAGATACAGATGATCTTAGTGTCTATGCCAGGAAAGTAAATTCGAGAGGAGAGATCACCGAGTTATCTACCATACCGGAGGCTTGTTCAATTTCACTTTTTAAGTTGTAATTCAATTAAAAATCAATTTGTTAATATCTTGAGTATTATGAATATTTGAACGAAAACAGTGACTATTACTAGGATTTTGTAAAAATAATACTGATAAAATGCCAGTTAAATAACGGTTTAAACGTTTTTAAACGATTATTTGCGCGCTTCATCGTAAAGTTTTATTTAAGTAAAAGCTAAGGTTTAATTTTGACTATCTATAAGTCAGTAACTTAACCTTTTCTTGACTATTTTATTTAAATAAGATATAAAATGAAGAAAAATTACCCCTTAAAAAATATCTTTAAATCTGTAGTTGTTTTTTTAGTTTTTACTACCCTGTTTTTCTCAAATTCATTAGTGGCACAAGTTGGTATAGGTACATCAGATCCAGATCCTTCAGCAGTTTTACATATTCAAAGTACAGATAAAGGAGTTTTATTACCTAAAGTAGATTTAGAGAATCTTACAGATAAAAATACAGTTCATAATCCAACAGAAGGTTTATTAGTATATAATAAGCGTGATGATAATTCTCGTGACCTAAGAAAGGGATTTTATATCTGGGATGATGAAAAGTGGGATAAAGTAGAAAATCAATCCGATATCGACGATATCATGGAAGAAATAGATGAACGTTTTAATGAGTTAGAAGATGGTTCTGGATGGGCTTTAACAGGAAATAATTTTGATAATGTTTCTAATGCTGAGAGTAAATTTTTGGGTACGACTACATGGCATTCTTTGTTTTTAAGATCAAATGATAAGCAAATTGCGGAATTTGATCCTCATGGAGGTATCGCATTAGGATTTGATACAAAAGCAGATTGGGCCGGAGTAGCTATAGGAAATGCAGCAAGTATCACTGCAGATGAGGCTGTTGCTATTGGAAAAAATTCAAAATCTGGTAGTAAGTCAATTTCTTTAGGACATGGAGCATTAGCAACAAGTAATGAAGCTATAGGTTTAGGTTTTAATGCCAATAGTTCAGGAAGTAAAGCAACAGCTATTGGTAATTCATCTGTTGCATCTGCCAATAACGCTGTAGCGATAGGACAATCAGCATCGGCAAGTGGTAATAGTTCATTTGCAATTGGTTCAAATTCAAGGGCTACACAAAATATTGCTTTTGCAATTGGTGATGGGGCTAAAGCAACTTCTAGCGAATCTTTTGCAATAGGTCAAAATGCTAGTTCCGCTAGTGACCATGGGATGGCTATAGGAGTTGGTGCTAAAACTTCAAGTCAGCAGAATGCTCTTGCTTTAGGTGTAAATGCTCAGGCATCTGGAAATAATAGCATGGCTATTGGACATTCTTCTAACGTTTCTGGGCAATATGCTGCAGCAATTGGATACAATAGTAAAGCTTCGCAACAAAACACTACAGCTTTAGGGTCAAATTCAAATGCTGTAGGGCAAAACTCTACCGCAATTGGTTACCAGGCAACCTCGAATACAGCATATTCAATTGTTTTAGGTAATAATACTAGTGCATCTAACTGGGCAGGATCTAAGGTTGGTTGGAACAAGCGATCCTACAGCAAAGCTTCACGTGAATGGAACCTTTAGATACGTAGATGGTAATCAAGGAGAGGATAAAGTATTGACTTCAGATGCCAATGGAAATGCCTCATGGAAAGATGCTGCTACACAAGAATGGGTGCAGGATTATATAGATGGTTATTTTGTTTATGCTGAAGTTTACAAGTCTGGGAATGCTACAAAACTATTAAACGCTGGTAATGGAAATAATGCCACAGCGGTATGGAAAGATGTAGATTTTGGGACAGAGGTTGTTTTAAGTACAAATGTGGCAACTTCTTCTACTTCCATTACTGTTCCTGTAAAAGGTATATATCGAATTAGTTATAGTGTAATGATGGATAATACTAGTGGAGGAGGTGGTAAAGATATTTATTTGAAATTACAGAATAACGGTAACGACGTTCCCGGTAGTTTGTCTATAGCAAACGTTAAAAATGGAGATATTAAAACTGTTTCTAAAACAAAATTATTATCTCTTAATGCTAATAATAAATTATCTATAATCGCTGGAGGTCCTGAATCTGATGATAGTATAATTATCATGCCAGACGGTACCAATTTTAATATAGAATTAGTAAGATGACTATAATTTTATAGTGAATATAACTAAAAACCCTAAAAGCTCATATCTTTATTGATTTGAGCTTTTTTTATATCTTTTATTTAATCGTAATTTCGATTATTATTCCACCCCTTCATCCTTTTTTTTTATCTAATTATCTAATAATTAGATTATTTTGATCGGAAATAAAAAAAAAGTATTTAATTCATTTCGATTTACTTAATTTTAAAAACAAAAGAAAAGATGAGCAATATACTAGTTACTGGGGGCTGTGGCTTTATAGGATCAAATTTTATAATCCATTTTCTAAATAATAATCCTAATAAATCAATCATTAACGTTGACGCGTTGACCTATGCAGGAGATCTTCTTAATTTAATCGAGATATCCGATAATCCTAGATACATTTTTGAAAAAGGAGATATTTGTAATAGAGATTTTATAGAGCATTTATTTTCTAAATATGATATTCAGGATGTCATCCATTTAGCAGCAGAGTCTCATGTAGATAATAGTATAGCTAATCCTGATGCATTTATGCAGACAAATATTATTGGGACTTTCAATCTACTTAATGTTGCCAAGGAATATTGGATGAATTCCCCCGGAGATTATAAAGATAAATTTAAAAACTCGAGGTTTCATCACGTTTCTACAGATGAAGTTTATGGCACTTTAGGCGAAGAAGGATTATTTCATGAGACTACTCCTTATGCTCCAAATAGTCCTTATAGTGCATCAAAAGCTTCTTCTGATTTTATTGTTCGCAGTTATCATCATACTTATGGGATGAATGTAGTAACAACTAATTGCTCAAATAATTATGGGCCCAAACAGCATGATGAAAAATTAATTCCTGTTATTATTAGAAAGGCATTATCTGGTGAAAAAATTCCTATCTATGGGAATGGTAAAAATATAAGAGACTGGCTTTACGTTTTAGATCACTGTAAAGGAATCGAGTTAGCTTTTAAGAAAGGAATTTCTGGAGAAACCTATAATGTAGGTGGCAGAAATGAGCGAACCAATATCTATATTGCTGAAAAGATTTGCGAAATACTTGATCAAAAAGTTCCATTAAATTCTGGCAAAAGTTATGCGGAACAAATATCGTATGTTACCGATAGAGCAGGACATGACTTTAGGTATGCTATTGATGCCACAAAAATTGAGAATGATTTAGGGTGGAAGGCAGATGAAAACTTTGAAACCGGAATTGAATTAACAGTTGACTGGTATTTAAATAAATATAAAAGTATTCTTGAGACAGTTTAATTAACCAAAAAACTAACACAACCAGATTATATGAAAGGAATAATTTTAGCAGGAGGATCTGGTACAAGACTCCATCCTTGTACAATAGCAGTAAGTAAGCAATTAATGCCTATCTACGATAAACCAATGATCTACTATCCGCTTTCAACTTTAATGGAAGCAGGAATAAGGGAAATTTTAATTATAAGTACCCCTCATGATATGCCTTTATTTAAAAAATTATTGGGGGATGGAACTAAATATGGCTGTGTTTTTGAATATGCGGTCCAACCTAAACCGGAGGGCTTGGCTCAAGCTTTTTTAATTGGCGAAGATTTTATAGGCAAAGATAAAGTTGCATTGGTATTAGGTGATAATATTTTTTACGGTTCAGGATTATCTAATTTATTACAGGCAAACAATGAACCAGATGGAGGAATTATATATGCATATCACGTGACAGATCCCGAAAGATATGGTGTCGTAGAGTTTGATGATAATCAAAAAGCAATTTCTATTGAAGAAAAACCATCAATACCAAAATCAAACTATGCAGTGCCTGGAATCTACTTTTACGACAATAATGTTATAGATATAGCCAAGAATATAAAGCCAAGTAAGAGAGGAGAATTAGAAATAACTGATATAAATAAGGAATATCTTAATCAAGGAAAACTTAATGTTAGTATATTAGACCGCGGAACGGCCTGGCTCGATACAGGAACATTTAATTCTTTAATGCAGGCGTCCCAATTTGTTCAAGTAATTGAAGAAAGACAAGGGCTAAAAGTTGGTGCTATCGAGGCTTCAGCTTTAAAAATGGGATATATCACAAAAGAGCAATTTGTGAATTTAACTGAGCCCTTTCTAAAAAGTGGATACAGTAAAAATTTATTAGCAACAATTTAATGAAAGTAAAAAGAACTAGCATAGAAGGCTGTTTTGAAATTGAACCAAAAATAATTAATGATAAAAGAGGATATTTCTATGAAAGTTTTAATAAAAAAGTTTTTCAGCAGGAAACAGGTATAAATACAGTATTTGTTCAGGATAATCAGTCATTTTCACAGAGAGGCGTTTTAAGAGGTCTTCATCTGCAGGAAGGTGATTTCTCTCAGGCAAAATTAGTTTCTGCTTTGCAAGGAAAGGTTTTAGATGTGGTGGTAGATCTAAGAAAAGAAAGTGAAACCTTTGGCGAAGTTTATAGTACATTGCTTTCCGAAGAAAATAAAAAGCAATTATTTGTTCCCAGAGGTTGCGCTCATGGATTTGTCGTATTAAGTGAAACAGCTCTTTTTTACTATAAATGCGATAATTTTTATAATAAAGAAGCTGAAGCAGGAATCATTTATAATGATAAAGATCTTGGAATAGATTGGCAGTTATCTGAAGAAGAATTGATCATATCAGATAAGGATTTAGTTTTACCTGGTTTCAAACAGTATATTTCTCAATATTCTGAAGTACAATAATATGCTTAAAATTCTTGTTACTGGTGGTAAAGGACAACTTGCACAATGTATTAAAAAGTTAAGCAGTTCTTATCAATTTGAATTCATTTTCAAAAGCTCTTCAGAATTAGATATTACTAATGCAAAAAATATAGAGCAAGAATTATCTAATTATAGTTACGATTATTGCATTAATTGCGCTGCTTATACTCAGGTTGATAAAGCAGAATCTGATGTAACAAAAGCTGATCTCATAAACCATATCGCTGTTGAAAAACTGGCTAAGGCTTGCTCGAAAAATCAGGTGAAATTAATTCATATTTCTACAGATTTTGTTTTTTCGGGAGATAATTCTCTACCTTATTTAGAAGACGATAAAACCAATCCTTTAGGAGTTTATGGTAAAACTAAACTTGACGGAGAATCTAAGATTCTACAAAATTTAGATCAATTTTTTATCATTAGAACTTCCTGGTTGTATTCTGAATTCGGACACAATTTTTTAAAGTCGATGCTAAAGTATGGTAAGGAACGAGAAGAACTATCTGTAGTTTTTGATCAGGTAGGTACGCCTACTTACGCTATGGATTTAGCTGAAATGATTCTTAAGATCATCCAATCTCAATCGAAAAAATATGGGATTTACCATTATAGTAATGAAGGAGTCGCTAGTTGGTATGATTTTGCTTTTAACATTTTTAAATTGGCAGAGATCAATTGTAATTTAAAACCTATACGATCTCAAGACTATCCAACCCCCGCAAAAAGACCTGCTTTTAGTGTATTGGATAAATCTAAGATTAAAAATACTTTTCAGGTTGAAATTCCACATTGGCAGGATTCGCTTTCAAAAGCTATTCAGAATATAATAAACTAAAACAAAAAAGCTTCAATTAAAATTGAAGCTTTTTTGTTTTATGAATTGAAGCTTTTTTGTTTTATGAATTTGACCTGTGCTTATTTTCTATCACCAAATATTCTCAGTAAGAAAAGGAACATATTTATAAAGTCTAAGTAAAGTGTAATTGCTCCCATTAAAGCCAAATTATGGCCAATATCTGAATCTTCCATACCTGCTCTATACATTCTTTTGATCTTCTGGGTGTCATAAGCAGTTAAACCTACAAAGATCAATACACCGGCATAAGTGATCACCCAATATAGAATTTCGCTAAAAAAGAAAATATTTACGATAGAAGCGATTATGATCCCGATTAGTGCCATAAAGCAAAGATTTCCAATACTTGTAAGATCTCTTTTAGTAAAATATCCGTAAGCACTCATAGCACCAAAGGTACCGGCAGTTACAAAAAAGGTGGTCGCTATAGATGCTGAAGTAAATACAAGTAAAATGAATGATAAAGTAATCCCATTTAATACCGAATACAAGATAAATAAAGCTGTAGCGGTAGTAGTCGATAGCTTTTGGATGTTAGCGCCAATGTATCCTACCAATACAACCTCTCCAATTAAAAGTCCGTAGAAAACAAGCTTATTAGAGAAAATCAAATTCATTAATTCATAACTACCAGCTGCAAAAAATGCAGTTACACCGGTAATTAGAAGTGCCAGTGACATCCAGTTAAAAACTTTATTGATATAAGTCGTTTGTCCTTGTTTAAGTTGTGCGTCAGAATAAATTACCTGATCTTCAGGCTTTATATTTTCTGAAATTTGAGAGTCTGAGTTCATAATTTAAATTTACGGTTTAGTGTAAAAGTAGCTAATTTTTAAATACGAAAATAACAGATTATAGCGATGTTTAAAACAACAAAGGATTGCCAATAGCAATCCTTTGAAATTCAGTTTTTTGATGATCTATAATTTGATCGATCTATATTCCGGTATAGTTTTGCGGTGTGATCTTCTTCAGTTCTTCTTTAATTTGATCTTCTACTTCTAAGGTTTCAATAAAGTTAGCGATACTTGTTTTATTGATCTTTTCGTTAGTACGAGTAAGGCCTTTTAAAGTTTCGTAAGGATTTTTGAAGCCTTCGCGTCTTAAGATCGTCTGAATAGCTTCAGCAACTACAGCCCAGTTTGCTTCGAGATCTGCATCAATTTTTTCTTCATTCAGCAATAATTTATTCAAGCCTTTTAAAGTCGACTGGAATCCAATAAGTGTGTGCCCAACAGGAACTCCTATATTTCTTAAAACAGTGCTATCCGTTAAATCACGTTGTAATCTACTCACTGGTAATTTAGAAGCCAAATGCTCAAAAATAGCATTGGCGATACCTAGATTCCCTTCACTATTTTCAAAATCGATAGGATTCACTTTGTGCGGCATTGCCGAGCTACCAATTTCTCCGGCTTTGATTTTTTGCTTAAAATAATCCATAGAAACATACGTCCAGATATCTTTATCCAGATCCAGGATTATAGTGTTTATTCTTTTTAACGCATCAAATAAAGCTGCCATATGATCATAGTGCTCGATTTGAGTAGTTGGGAAAGAATGCTTTAAACCAAGAGTGTTTTCTACAAATCCGCTTCCAAATTTCTTCCAGTCGGTTTCTGGATAAGCTACGAAATGTGCATTGTAATTTCCGGTAGCACCACCAAATTTAGCAGCGTGACTGCAAGCATCTAAAAGCTCCTTTTGTTCCTTTAGTCTAGCAGTAAAAACCTCTATTTCTTTACCAAGTCGAGTAGGAGAGGCAGGCTGTCCGTGAGTACGGGCAAGCATTGGTACATCTTTCCAATCTTTAGCAAGCGATTTTAATTTACTTAGAATTTCATCTAATTGCGGAACATAAACTTCTTCTATCGCATCTTTAAACGAAAGCGGAACCGCAGTATTATTAATATCTTGGGAAGTAAGCCCAAAATGTATAAATTCTTTCGAGGTTTCTAAGCCTAATTTTTCAAATTCTTCTTTTAAGAAATATTCTACCGCTTTTACATCGTGATTGGTTGTTTTTTCAATCTCTTTGATCGCTTGTGCATCCTGAGTTGTAAAGTTTTCGTACAATCCACGAAGTTGTGGAAAAACAGCCTCGTCCACATCTTTTAGCTGTGGTAAAGGTAGTTTACATAAGGCGATAAAGTATTCAACTTCTACTTTTACACGATATTTTATAAGCGCTTTTTCACTAAAATAAGCCGATAAAGCCTTTGTTTTAGAATGATATCTTCCGTCTATCGGAGAAATTGCATTTAGCGGTGTCATTTTCTTATTTTAAAAGTTAAAGCGTAAAGATAGTGCTTCAAAACCATCTGCGAAACCACTATCTTAATTTCTTTAATATTTTTGTACCTCGGGATTTAAAACCGGCAGACTGATATGCCAAATTTCGTTCCAAATAAGCTTTTAATTCGGGATGGATCCAGTCTATTTTAAAACCCAGATAAAAAAGACTTTGCATAGAAAAAGCTTTAGTCGCTATTTTACTGTCTGTTAGTAACCAATCGAAACAAACACTTGCCATTTGTTCCAAGGATTGCTGCGGAAGTTTAAAATCTGGATCTTTATATTGAAATTCGCTAATTTTCTCCATTAATTTTGAAATACAGCGTTTCTCGGTTTCTGAAGTGATTTTGGTTGAAATTTCAATAATTTCTTCGGAATAATTTTTCACTTCTTCCCAGTGATCTCTGGCATAAAACTCTAAAGCTACAATTGCTTTTAAGCGATATCCTGAAGATTGCTGAATAACCTCAATTAAGCCTGGCAAAAACTGGTTTTCGCTAATTATCCTGCTGAAATTCGCCCTACTTTCAGCATGCATAGTCATTGTATCGAGCTCATATTCGATATTCAAGAGATAAATCTTTTACGAAGTTCTTCGGCCATTTTTGGGACGCCACTTACTGCTTTTTCAGCATAAATATTTAGATATTCATTCTCCCGAATATTAGGATTTGGATCTATAAAGTAAACCGGAGTTTTCACTGGAGCGAAATCGATAAGGCCCGCTGCTGGATACACCTGCATAGAGGTTCCAATAATTGCAATAATATCGGCATTTGATACTTTTTGAATCGCTTTTTCCATCATTGGGACTGCTTCGCCAAACCAAACCACATGCGGACGTAATTGAAAATTATGTTCGCAAAAATCACCAATTTTAATATCCTGCTTCCAGTCGATTACCAAGTTCTCATCAAAAGTGCTGCGAGCTTTTAAAAGTTCGCCATGTAAATGCAACACATTAGAACTGCCGGCACGTTCGTGAAGATCGTCGATGTTTTGGGTAATGATTTCAATATTAAAATCCTGCTCTAATTCGGCCAAAACCGTATGTGCTTTATTAGGATCAACGCTTAGCAGCTGTTTTCTACGCTGATTGTAAAAATCGAGTACCAATTCCTGATCTTTTTCCCAGCCTAACGGAGAGGCAACCTGCATTACATCATGTCCTTCCCATAAACCATCGGCATCTCTAAAGGTTTTGATTCCGCTTTCTGCACTTATTCCTGCTCCTGTAAGAACTACAAGATTTTTCATGATCTCAAATTTTTAAAAAAGATAATGATTTTATAGAAAATCAAAAGTTTCGATATTCGATAAAATTGATTCTAGTTTTATCGAATATCGAATTTAGAGCAATGCTCACCATTTATACTGAATCAAATAAAGCTTTGTATTTAATAATTTCAGTCAGAATGGGCTTTTATACGAGGTTTTTGGCCTTTTAATAATTTCATTTTTATATTTTTGAAGTTATATGAATGACCCTGCTCTAATTTCTTATTTAGAAGATTTTCTTACCGATCGTAGAAGATCACTTATGAATAAAGTGATCGATCAACGAACTAATCATATAACTGTGGCTACACAAGATGTATATCAATTACATAATACCAGTGCAGTTATACGAAGTTGTGATGTTTTTGGAATCCAAAATGTACATGTAATTGAAGAAAAGTTTCCAAAACGTATCGATAGAGAGATCGCAATGGGAGCACAAAAGTGGGTGTCTGTAAATCGTCATGCTTCAGCTAAAGAATGTATTTCGCATTTAAGGGAAAGTGGCTATCAAATTGTAGCGACAAGCCCCCATAACGATTCATTGCATTTAGGAGATTTTGATGTTAGTAAAAAGTCGGCTTTATTCTTCGGGACAGAGCGTCATGGACTATCAGACGAAATCATGAAAGAAGCAGATTGTACATTAAAAATACCAATGTATGGTTTTACAGAGAGTCTAAATATCTCTGTTTCTGCCGCGATCATATTACAAAGTCTGGCTGAGAGGATTAGGAAAGAAGATGTGAGTTGGCAACTAAATGAACAGGAAAAAGAGGACTTAAAGTTTAAATGGCTTAAAAATAACCTGAAGAATAGTAATGAGCTTATTTCTCATTTTTATTCGAAATAATTGCTAATTTTAACAAAAAGTAAATTTTACAGATGACGCTTTTCTTCTACGTGATTATTGCGATAATTACGTTTGTTGCTTTTTTACATGCCTGGTCTAAAAAGGATTATGATGTTAGTCGAACGATTGTTATTAATAGATCGAAGGCAGATATTTATGGTTTTGTACGCCAACTTAAGAATCAAAAGAAATGGATTTCCCAGTTGCAAGGCGCTAAAACCGTTAAATTAAGATTTAGTGGTGTAGATGGTAAAGAAGATGCTATTGTATATTGGAAAGGCGATAAGACTATTGGTGAAGGTACACAAAAGATCATAAAAGTAAAGCCAGGGCATGTTTTTGAAACCAAATTACTACTGGTAAAACCTGTAGAAGCAGTAGCAATGGTTTATTTTGCTTCTAAAGAAATTCAGCCAGAAAGAACAAAGATCGTATTTGGCGTTCGTGGTTATTTGCCGTTTCCTTATTCTGTGATCTCTATTTTTTATAGTATGGAAAATAGATTGGGAGAAGATTTTGAGAAGAGCCTTCAAAACCTAAAAACTTATCTTGAAAATGATAATATTTAATTCTTGTTTCGCTGAAGTAATTTATATTCTTCCCAGCATCCGCTAATGGCATCAAGAATTTGAAGATCTGTAGCAGTATTTACAAAATCTTCAGAATAATTACACCTACTTAAAACTTCTTCAATTTCAGCTTTACTTAGTTGTAACATGGCGCTTAGGGTTTCTCTATTGTATTTAGAACCTAAAAGGTCACGAATACTTTCGTCTTCCTTCATTTGTCTAAGCTTGCGTAATTGTCGCTCTCTTCGGCTAAAGAGATTATTTAGTGCATCTGCGGGGTTAAAAATAGAACCAACAACTTTATTAAATGCACTTGGAGAAGAACCTCCGGCCTCATATCCTATATTAAGGCCGGAAATACTATATCTCTTATTTTCGTAAATCGGAATATTCTTAGCATCAATTTCAAGATACCCGGTAAGTTTTACGTCGCTAACGGTAACTTCTTCTAAAGCGATCCCAACCTCGGTCATTTTCACTTTTACATTACCATATTTTAACCAGTCGTTAGTTACTCTTACTTTAATAGATTTGAATCCTAAATAAGTAAAATATAAAGTATCGTTTGCTGTAGCATGGATCTCAAAAGAACCATCTTCCTCAGAAGTACTTCCTTTTACCTGGTTCAAATTTACAATATGAACATTTTCTAAAGGTACATCGTTAGCCGCATTCATCACGGTTCCCGAAATAATATCCTGAGCACTTGCCAGTTGACAAACAAAAAATACTGAAAATATAAAAGTAACTAACTGCTTCATAAATCTTGGGGCCTAAAATATGAAAATCATTCTAAAAAATGATGCCAAAATAGGCTTAAACCTAGCTTATTTTTTAGATTTTCTCCTTTTTATCGAGTTTTCAATATTTTTACCACGACTCCCAGAGCCTTTGGATTTCTTGCCTTTAAATCCAGAATCTCTTCCGTCTTTTGAGCGTGATCTCCCTTTGCCGCCAGATTTAAAATCATTTTTTCCAAAGCCGCCACCGCCGCCTCTACGACCTTTACGTTTGCGACCGCCGCCATTACCACCGCCACTGTTTGAGTTTTTGGTGATCTCTACGTTAATTTTTCTTCCCTGATATTCAAAATCACTAAAAGCAGTAAGAACTTTATCAGTCTCAGAATTTTCAGTATTAAAGAACGAGAAGCTGTCTTTTACATCTACCTTAAATACTCCATCTTTACCCAATTGTAAAGCGTCTTTAAGGAAATCTTTTAAGCTCATCCAATCAAATCCATCTTTCTTACCAACGTTCATAAAGTAACGGGTAGATTTTGGATCTAGATCTACATTTGCGCCACCACTAACTGGAGCAAGATCATTCGCTTTTTTATAATAATTAGAGAACCTGGTAAATTCTACTGAAAAGAACTTTTTAATTAGTTCTTCTTTACTGAAGTCTTCTAATACTTTGTTGATATTAGGAAGGTATTCATCGATATCGTGATTGATCTCTGTATTCTTAATATCGTTTGCTAAGTGCAATAATTGTACTTTACAAATATCTTTACCGTCTGGTAGTTGCTTTTCATCAAAAGATTGTTTGATGATACGCTCGATACTTTTAATTTTTCGAAGCTCACTTTTAGAAACGATTACCATCGAAGTACCAGTTTTACCGGCACGACCAGTACGACCACTACGGTGTGTATAGGTTTCTACTTCGTCTGGTAATTGATAGTTTATTACGTGAGTAATATCGTCTACATCAATACCTCTGGCAGCAACATCTGTAGCCACCAACATTTGGATTTGGCGAGTTCTAAAAGATTTCATTACCAAATCACGTTGATTCTGACTTAAATCTCCGTGTAATGCAGCAGCAGAATAACCATCTTCGATTAAACGCTCTGCGACTTTCTGAGTATCTCTTTTAGTTCGGCAAAAGATAACCGAGAAAATATCTGGATTAGCATCAGCTAAACGTTTTAAGGCAGCATAGCGATCACGTGCATTTACAAGGTAAAATTCGTGCGATACATTGGTAGATCCCATGTTTTTGCTACCCACTGTAACCTCGATAGGAGTACGCATAAATTTCTTAGCGATCGTTGCCACTTCTTTAGGCATTGTCGCTGAGAATAACCAGGTGTTTTTCTCTTTAGGAGTATGAGATAGGATAGAAGTGATATCTTCATAAAATCCCATATTCAACATTTCATCTGCTTCATCTAAAACGCAATACTCGATTCTTGAGATATCGGTAAGTTTACGTCTTATCATATCCTGCATTCTCCCAGGAGTTGCAACAATGATCTGGGCGCCACGCTCTATTTGCTTTGCCTGTTCTGTAATACTTGCACCACCATAAACCGCTACCGGATGTAATGAAGGCTCGTATTTAGAGTAATTCTTTAGTTCGTTTGTAATTTGTAGACATAATTCTCTGGTAGGAGATAAAATTAATGCCTGTGTGTGCTTTGATTTCGGGTCTATTTTCTGAATCAAAGGGAAACCAAAAGCTGCCGTCTTTCCTGTCCCGGTCTGGGCTAAGGCAACCATATCGGTCTCTTCGTCTAATAAAATGGGGATGGTTTTTTCCTGTACTTCACTTGGACTTTCAAAGCCCATGTCTTCAATAGCTTTTAAAATAGAGGAATTTAAACCTAATTCTTGAAATTTATTCATTATAAAATTTAATAAGCTGCAAATGTACGTATTAGTTTACAGCTTATCACATTATATTTTTAATTCCTCTTTTATTTGGAAAGATACTCCATTAAAGCCTTAAAAGCCTTACCACGATGGCTAATCTCAGCTTTCTCTTTCATTTCCATCTCAGCAAAAGTGCGATCGTAGCCTTCCGGAATAAAAACAGGATCGTATCCAAAGCCCTTTTCGCCGCGACGTTCCTCGATAATTTCACCTTTGCAAATACCTGTAAACAGGTTTTCGTTATCTTTCAAATTTAAAGCGATAACAGTTTTAAAATGCGCTTTTCTACTTTCTTTATCTTTAAGCTGATCTAAAAGCTTAGCAACATTTGCTTTATCATCTTTTTGTTCGCCGGCATATCTGGCAGAATATACTCCGGGAGCTCCCGCCAGCGCATCAACTTCAAGACCTGTATCATCTGCAAAACAATTGTAGCCATAACGATGGCGAACATATTCTGCTTTTAAAATGGCGTTACCATCGATGGTATCGGCGGTTTCAGCAATATCCTCAGTACAGCCAATATCATCTAAGGATAATAAGGTAATGTGATCTGGAAGTATCGCTTCGATTTCTTTAAATTTATTTTGATTGTGAGTTGCAAATACTAATTCCATGTATATTATCTGTGGTGATAGGGTTCGTTTTTTAAGATGGTAAAGCCGCGGTAAATTTGTTCGGTTACAAAAAGACGTACCATTTGGTGAGAGAACGTCATTTTGGATAGAGATATTTTACCATTGGCGCGTTGATACACCGCTTCAGAAAATCCGTAAGGGCCGCCAATAACAAAAATCAGTTGTTTTAAGCCGCTATTCATTCTTTTCTGAAGGTATTCTGAAAAAGCTTCCGAAGAAAATTGTTTTCCGTTTTCATCCAAAAGCACTAAATAATCTGAAGTTTGTACTTTATTTAGAATCAATTCACCTTCTTTCGATTTTTGCTGATTTTCATCTAAATTTTTAGCCTTTTTAAGATCTGGAATCACATCGATCTCAAATTTCGTATAAAACTGAAGCCGTTTTAGATAGACCTCGATTAGCTTTTGTAATTCCTTGCTATCGGTTTTTCCTATGCAGAGTAATTTTATCGTCATTCGGTATATTTAGCGCAGACTTTCCTACATTTACAAAAATAAGTATTGCAAATGATCTCAGCAGCACAATTTGAAAAAGAAATTGAATTAATCATAACCAACGCAATAAGAGAAGATATTGGTGATGGCGATCACAGTTCACTGGCTTGTATTCCTGCGGAAGCTAAAGGAAAAGCGCAACTTTTAGTTAAAGACAATGGGATTTTAGCCGGCGTAGATTTCGCTAAAAAAGTTTTTGAATTTGTAGATCCTGAAGTTAAGCTGGATATCAAAATAAATGATGGTCAAAAAGTGAAGAAAGGTGATGTTGCTTTTTATGTTGAAGCTGCTTCGCAATCTATTTTAAAGGCAGAACGATTAGTGCTTAACGCTATGCAACGTATGAGTGCTATCGCTACCAAAACCAAAGAATTTGTAGATAAGCTGGAAGGAACCGGCACCAAAATTCTTGATACCAGAAAAACTACACCGGGAATTCGTGCTTTAGAAAAATGGGGCGTAAAAATTGGTGGTGGAGAAAATCATCGATTTGCATTGTATGATATGATCATGTTAAAGGATAATCATATCGATTTTGCAGGTGGTGTTGCAAAAGCTATTCAGAAAACAAAAAAGTATCTGGAAACTAACAATCTTGATCTTAAGATCATTGTAGAAGCCCGGGATATGAAAGAAATCGAAGAAATTTTAGCTGAAGGTGGCGTATACCGAATCCTAATCGATAATTTTGATTATGCTGAAACAAAAAAAGCGGTCAAACTTATCGGAGACCAGTGTTTAACCGAATCTAGTGGCGGTATTACTTTAGAAACCGCCAAGAAATATGCCGAATGTGGTGTGGATTATATTTCGAGTGGCGCTTTAACTCATTCGGTTTACAATATGGATCTTAGCTTAAAAGCTATGTAAAATATGTCGATACTCGAGGCGATAACAACTAAATTGGATAATGTCTCAGATTGGTGGAAAAGAACATCGAGCAAGGTAACTATACCGGGAACAGATGGGCTTTCGCTCTATCATTTATGGGATATCTATAGTGGCGGGATTATACATGGTACTTTTTCTACAAGGGCCAGTGCCATCGCTTTTAGTTTTTTTATGGCTTTGTTCCCTTATTTGTTATTTATCTTCAATTTGATTCCTTATGTCGAAGATCTGAATGTCATCGACGATTTCAGGATAAAATTTTTACTTTTTATAGACACGCTTTTACCGCCGGAAACGCAGGAATATGTAGGAGATATTTTTGCAGATATTGCTAATAATCCTCGTGCCGGCTTGTTGTCTTTTTCATTTATACTTTCTATTTTTTTAATGACCAATGGCGTAAACGCTATTTTTACTGGTTTCGAGTTTTCTTACCATACTAATATTAAAAGATCTTTATTTAGGCAATATATCGTTGCAATTGGTGTTTCGCTCGTTTTGGCATTCCTTTTGCTTCTTACCGTAATATTGGTAGTCTATTTAACCTATGCCGTAGAGGATCTAAGTGAATATGGATTAATTTCGAATGATGGTACAGGAACCGGAGTAGTGAAATATATTGCGTTTGTGGTGCTTATTTATATCGCCGTTGCAACGCTTTATTACTTCGGAACAAAAGAAGCACGACAGGCTAGATTTTTCTCTGTAGGTGCTTTTTTTACCACAATTTTGACTTTAATCACTTCATTTTTATTTGGATTATATATTGAAAATTTTTCAAATTATAACGAATTGTACGGTTCTATTGGAGCATTGTTAATTTTAATGGTGTATATTTGGTTAAATGCTAATATTCTTCTGTTGGGGTTTGAACTTAATGCCTCGCTGATAAAACTGAAGAAAAATTTTAAATAATTTATTTTAACTTAAACTACACAAAAAATGAAAAAGTATATGTTACTTTTCGTGGCATTATGCTCGGTAACGATGCTAAGTGCACAAACCGAAGTTGGTGGGGTTTCTTTACCAAATTCTGTAGAATTTAAAGGAGAATCACTAAAATTGAATGGAGCAGGAGTTCGGGAAAAGTTTTGGATCGATCTTTACGCAGGGGGATTATACCTTCAGGAAAAAAGTAGTGATGAGAAGCAAATAATGAGTGCAGATAAGCCAATGGCTATTAAACTTCATATTGTTTCAAAATTAATAACAAGTAATAAAATGGTCGATGCCGTGAACGAAGGTTTCGAAAATTCGACCAATGGAAATACCGCTCCTTTAGCTTCAGAAATTAAAAAATTTAAAGGTTTTTTTAGTGACGAGATCAAAAAAGACGATGTTTTCGATTTAGTTTATATTCCTGGTACCGGAGTGATCTCTTATAAAAACGGAGAAGAAAAAGGAACTATTAAAGGAATAGAATTTAAAAAAGCATTATTTGGTATTTGGCTTTCTAAAAAACCTGCCGAGGACGATTTAAAAGAAGCAATGTTAAATTTATAAGATGAAAAAGTATATTTTATTTTCCGTATTCTTTACTGCCTTTGCGGCGCTTAATAGTGTTTATGCGCAAGACGATGTTTTCGGGAAATGGAAGTGTACTAACGACGAAGGAAAAGTAAATTCCATCGTAAAGATCTTTAAAAAAGAAGATGGCGAAGTTTGCGGTAAAGTGGTTAGAATAACCAAAGAAGAAGATCGCGATAAACTTTGTACAGAATGTAAAGGAGCGCTTAAAGATAAACCAATAGAAGGCTTGCAGTTAATGCACGGATTAAAAAAAGAAGGAGATCATTATGCTGGCGGGGAAATTATTAATCCTAAATCTGGTAAAGTTTACAAAGTAAAAATTTGGGTAGACGAAGATAATCCAGATATGTTAAATGTAAGAGGTTATGTTGCTTTTTTCTATAAAACGATGACCTGGGAACGCGCCGAATGATCTAAAAAGCATATCAAAAAATGGCTAATTTTGGCCAATTATTAAAATATTTTATAAACCATTCTTTAATCGAGAATGGTTTTTATTTTTACTCAATGATCAAGAATAGTATGTTTGCTGTTCTTAATTCAAATTTCAATTTTAGAATAGCTTTAGCTTATGTCCCATTTTGTAGATGTTATTTTACCGCTACCTTTAGATAATAGATTTACTTACAGTGTTTCTAAAGATGAGGCTAATTTTCTACAAGCAGGTATACGTGTTGCTGTTCCCTTCGGAAAATCGAAAATTTACACAGGGATTATTGCTGAAGTGCACGACCGAGCACCAGAAGTTTACGAAGCCAAACCTATTAGTCAGATTTTAGATGAAGCTCCTTTGGTGACTAGTCAACAACTGAAGTTTTGGAGTTGGATCGCTTCTTATTATATGTGTACTGAAGGTGAAGTGATGCGAGCAGCCCTTCCCGGAGCATTTATTCTGGAAAGTGAGAGTATCGTTCAGCTGCAAAAAGAGGCTGAAATTATCGAATCTGAACTTAAGGACGATGAGTTTTTGGTGGTTGAAGCTTTACAAAACCAATCCTCTTTAAAAATTAAAGAAGTCGAAGCACTATTAGATCGAAAATCGGTTTTACCGGTTTTAAATCGATTGATGGCGAAAGATATTGTGGTACTAAGTCAGGAGATCTACGAGCAATACAAACCAAAGCGTGTTAGATATATAAAACTGCACGAAAATCACGAATCTGAGGATGCAATGCATCAGCTTTTAGATGAACTTTCCAGGGCGCATAAGCAGCGAGAAGTCGTACTTAATTATTTCAGCATAAAAGCTAGAAGTACCAAACCAATTAGTGCAAAAGAGCTACAAAAATCTTCAGGAGTAACTGCATCCACTTTAAAAAGTCTGGTAAAAAAGAATATTTTTCAGGAATATTATATCAATCAAGATCGTGTTGGTTTTGATGGTGAAATTACCAGAAAACATATAGAATTTAACGAATATCAGCTTAAAGCTTTTGGGCAAATTACAGCTTCTTTTGAAGAAAAAACGGTGTGTTTATTACACGGCGTAACTTCTAGTGGTAAAACCGAAATTTACCTAAAACTCATCGAAGAGGTTTTAAATGAAGGGAAGCAAGCTCTTTATTTATTACCAGAGATTGCACTAACTACGCAGCTAATAAACCGACTTCAGGCGTATTTTGGAGATAAGGTTTTAGTTTTTCACAGCAAATATTCTATGAACGAGAGGGTAGAGGTCTACCAAAATGTGCTTAATGCCGGTGATGATCCTAAAGTAGTTATTGGAGCCAGATCGGCAATATTTTTACCGTATCAACAATTAGGATTGATCATCGTAGATGAAGAGCACGAAGCTACGTTTAAGCAATATGATCCTGCACCAAGATATCATGCAAGAGATGCCGCCGTAGTTTTAGCTAATTTTTTTAAAGCTAAAACCTTAATGGGTTCTGCAACTCCTTCGCTAGAATCTTATTTTAATGCTGAACATAATAAATATGGTTTTGCTGAATTATCCAGGCGTTTTGGTGATGTTTTAATGCCAGAAATTGAAATTGTCGATATTAAGGAGAAACATCGCAAAAAAAGAATGACGGGGCATTTTTCAGATCGTTTATTGAAAGAGATCGAGGAATCTTTAGCTGAAGGTGAGCAGGTAATTTTATTTCAGAATAGGCGAGGATTTTCACCAATATTAGAATGTAATACATGTGGGCATTCTCCACAATGTCCTAATTGTGATGTTAGTTTAACTTATCACAGCCATAGCAACCAGTTACGTTGCCATTATTGCGGTTATCATATCGCGATGCAACAACGATGTATGGCTTGCCACAGCGATGATGTTTCTACAAAAGGTTTTGGAACCGAGCAAATTGAAACCGAATTAAAAGCGCTGTTTCCCGATCATAAAATTGGCAGAATGGATCAGGATACCACTAGGGGAAAACATGGATACGAGAAAATCATCACTGCTTTTGAAGATCTAGAGATCGATATTTTGGTAGGAACACAAATGCTAACCAAGGGATTAGATTTTAGAAATGTAAACCTGGTAGGCGTTATGAATGCCGATAATCTTTTGAATTTCCCAGATTTTAGAGCGCACGAACGAAGTTTTCAATTAATGCTTCAGGTTGCAGGAAGAGCCGGTAGAACGAAGAAGCGTGGTAAGGTTTTAATTCAAAGTTATAATCCGCATCACCAGATCATTCAACAGGTTTCGACTAATGATTATGCGGGGATGTATAAAGAGCAACTTCAGGAAAGATACAATTATAAGTATCCGCCTTATTTTAGATTAGTTCGATTGAGTTTAAAATCTCGTGATTTTAGTAAAACAAATGAAGCAGCAGATTGGATAGCGAAAGCGATGCAAAATGTATTTAAGCAGCATGTGTTAGGACCAGAATTTCCTCCAGTGGCTAGAATTAGAAATGAATATTATAAGAATATCATGCTTAAAATTCCGCAGAGTCAATCTTTAGGGAAGACAAAATCTGTACTTCAAAAGATTCTTATTAGTTTTAATGCAATTTCAGCTTATAGAAGCGTAAGAGTTATCGTAAATGTAGATCCCGTGTAGGATTTTCAGAATTAATATAAAATATAAAAGCCGAACATCTGATCATCGATATTCGGCTTTGTATCTGAAAATTAAAATGTTTTTATAATTAAGCTTTACTGCTAAGCGCTTCGATAAGATTATTTTTCTTATGCCTGCTTAACGGAAGTTTTTCTCCTGCGATCTCTACAGTTTTGCTATTGTATCTTTCAACTTTATCTAAATTTACGATATAACTTTTATGCGTCCTCATAAATTTTTCTGAAGGTAATTCTTTCTCAAAAGACTTCATGGTTGCCAGTACCACAAAATTGTCTTCTTCAGTAACGAATTTCACATAATCACCAAGTGCCTGGATGTATTTTAAGCGATTTAAAAATACTTTACGATTTTTAAGATTACTTTTTACGAAAATAAAATCTTCATCTTCAGGAAGTACAGCCTGTGTTTTAAGCTTGTACATATTTAAAGCTTTGATTACCGCACTATTAAAACGCTCCTTACTAACGGGCTTCTGTAAATAATCTGTTGCGCTGTAATCAAATGCTTTATAAGCATACTTTGTTTTACCGGTAACAAATACGATTTGAGGCTGATTAGGAAGATCGTCCAAAAGCTCGAACCCAGAAAGAATAGGCATTTCGATATCCAGGAAGATCAAATCGATCTCGGTATCCAAAAGACCGTTCTTAGTTTCGATAGCATTGTTGTATTCTGCTACCAAAGTAAGATTAGAATGATCTTTTATCATCTTAACGATTGATAATCGTTGTAGACTAGAGTCATCTACAACTGCACATTTTAGCAAAATATCTTCCACAGGTCTTTTTGTAGTTTTACAATTAACAATATTAGACATTATATTTGATAAAAGCAAGATTGGGTATAATTTCATCGATTAAATAGGGATTTTAACCGTAATAAAATTAGCTTGTGAAATATAAAAAATAGTTCTATTTTTGCAGCCAATTTTAATAAAATATAATTTTATGAATCATTATGAAACTGTTTTCATCTTGAATCCCGTTTTATCTGATGAGCAGATAAAGGAAACAGTTAAGAAATACGAAGAATTTCTTGTTTCTAAAGGAGCTGAGATGGTATCAAAGGAGAATTGGGGGCTTAAAAAATTAGCTTACGCAATTCAGCACAAAAAAAGTGGTTTTTATCACTTATTTGAATTTAAAGCACCAGGAGAGGCTATCGAGCCTTTAGAACTTGCTTTTAGAAGAGATGAGCGTATGATGCGTTATTTAACTGTGAAGTTAGATAAGCACGCTGCAGCCTGGGCTGAGAAAAGAAGAAAAAGAATCCAAGAAAAAGCGTAAGTATGGCTACATCTATTGAACAACAAGCAAAAGGTAAAAAAGACGGAGAGATTAGATATCTAACTCCTCTTAATATAGAGACTTCAAAAACTAAAAAGTATTGTAGATTTAAAAGATCTGGTATTAAATATATCGATTATAAAGATCCAGACTTTTTAATGAGTTTTGTAAACGAGCAAGGAAAATTACTTCCTCGTCGTTTAACAGGTACTTCTTTAAAATACCAAAGAAAAGTGGCTGTTGCTGTAAAGCGTGCACGTCATTTAGCATTAATGCCATACGTTGGTGATTTATTAAAATAAAAAGAAGCAATTATGGAATTGATACTTAAAAAAGACGTAGATAATTTAGGGTTTAAAGACGATGTGGTATCTGTAAAAAACGGTTACGGTCGTAACTTTTTAATCCCACAAGGCTTCGCAGAATTAGCAACTCCATCAGCTAAGAAAGTTCTTGCTGAAACTCTTAAACAAAGAGCTTATAAAGAGCAAAAGCATATCGACGAAGCTAAAAAGCAAGCTGAAAAGCTTAACGGTTTAGATATTAAACTTACTGCAAAATCTGGTGCTGGAGACAAATTATTTGGATCTATCACTAATGCAGATCTTGCAGACGCTTTAGCTAAAGAAGGTGTAGAAATCGACAAGAAATACATTAGTATTGCCGGTGGAAACATTAAAAGATTAGGACAATACGAAGCTACTTTACGTTTTCACCGTGAGGTAATTTCTACTTTATCATTCGATGTTGTAGGAGAAGCTTAATAAACCTATATAATTTTTAAAAAGCCTGCTCTATGAGTGGGCTTTTTTTATAACTATTTAATTGTTATGAAATACGCAAGACTTACACGTGAGCAGCTTGAAGAAATGCATCAGGAATTTATCAATTTTCTAGCTACCCAATCTATTACTGCTGAAGAGTGGAAAGATATAAAAGCCAATAAGCCTGATGTTGCAGAAAAGGAGATCGATGTTTTTAGTGATCTAATTTGGGAAGGCGTTTTAAATAAAGTGGAGTATCTGGAGCATTTCTCTAAACAACAAATATTCTTATTTCAAATCACAGCTGCTACGATTAATCTTATCGCTGTTAAAGTTGAGAATGAAGCTATCGATATCACCACGCACGAAGGCTATAATTGGTTACGATCTAATTTAATGAATGATGCCGTGAATATTTATACATCGACTAAAGCGATAAGTGAAGATCGAAACAAAGATATTTTTGCGTTAATCAAACAAGGATCTAATATTACCAAGGGAGATTTATATAATTATTTTGCTGAAATTGTAAAGTCTTAAGATTATATATTTTTAATAGCAATTTTAGAGTAAGACTTCTGTAGCGGGAAATTTTAAAATATCTAATCATAGATATGATCTTTATACTGTTGCCACCAATCTTCAATATCGATTTTTGGCTTTCGGCAAATATAAAGCGGAATAATGTTTTCTTCGTCAACTGCGTATTTGTGCGTGATCGTTTTTATAAGTTTTATGTCCTCGAAAACACCGTTTAAAACTTGCTTTTCGTTTCCTAAACTTATCCATATTTCGGCATTTTTATTGCCATAACCCCAGGTCCAAAAACTACCATGCCGACTAATAGGATTAGGCAGGTCGTATTTTTTTCCTAAGATTTTAATAGCACCCGCTTCTCCATAATTTTCAGCCCAGATCACTGTTTTTTGCTGTTCTGCAGCATTCAGACCTTGGTAAACGCTATCTACTAGTTTTACTTGCTCTTCCCAGCCAAACATATCTGCATAATCACTGGTTAATTCAACTCGGCCGTTTTTTTGTTTTAAGTCGGCATATTCTATATAATTTTCTACGGAAAGTATGGGCGTAGCTTCAGGAATAAAATAAATTGAAGGCATCAAAACTATTGTTGAAATTGCATAAATCCAGACTGGTTTTTTACTGAAAATAAATGAAACTTTAGCCGAACCTGCCGCGAATAAAACAGGATAAATTCCAAAAACATAATAAGCTTTTGATTTTAAGATCCACATGAGCCCGAAGATCACCAGACAAGCAATGGCGACCGACTTATATTTCTTCAGTTTTTCATCTATAAATAGACCAATAATTCCCAGAATGCTAATTAATAACGTAAAAGGATAGCCTAACTGCGCCAAGACAAATTCCCATGGATTTATTTCTTCTAGTTGATGTTCTTTTAGCGCTTGCAAGTGCTTATGGATTGGAAAGTCATGATCGATTTGCCATATAATATTCGGTAAAAAAATGACTAAAGCCAAAATTGCAGAAAAATACATCCATTTATTTCTGAATAAACGCCCTTTTCTATAAAACAGTATACTTACCAAAATTCCGAATGCCCAGATAAGCATCGTGTACTTATTCAGTAAACCTAATCCAAGTGCGATGCCGAGATAGACGATATACTTTTTGTTTTCAGAATTAATAAACCTGATAAAAAAATAAAAGCCGAGTGTCCAAAATAACTGGTTAAATGCTACCGGCTGAAATAATGTATGATTTCGATAAAATGGCAAAAAAGCTAAAATGCAAATGCCGGAAAGTAAAATCGCTTGTTTTTTACCACCTAGCTCGATACAAATTAAGCAGCAAAGTATAAGAATCGCAACACCTGCAAATGTCGGAAATACGCGAACTCCCATTAAAGAATAGTCAAAAAACCAATAAGAGAGTTTCCCAAGTAATCCTATAAGTGGAGGGAATTCCATAAATCCCCAATCTAAATGTTCGCTTACAGAAAGATGTAAAAGCTCGTCCCTGTGAAATCCATAATTTCTATTGCCTAGTAACTGAATGCATAATTTTACAAGTGATAAGACAAAAATTATAGGAAAGAACTTTTTTAGAGAACTCAATATTGTTGGTTTTCGTGATATTCCTTATTCGTATCGTAGTGATTCGATTGGATCTTGTTTAGAGGCTTTTATTGCAGGATATAATCCTGAAAATAATGCAGTAAGTAAGGTTACAACCACGGCCCAAAACATCGCTAACCACGGAGTTGTAAAATCGAAACCAACTCCGGCTGAAACTGCCATACCAATTAAGATTCCCAAAATAATCCCTAAAACTCCACCAAACTGACCAATAATTAGGGTTTCCATAAAAAACTGCGCAGCAATCGTGTTTTTCTTTGCCCCAAGTGCTTTACGCACACCAATTTCGCGAGTTCTTTCAGTAACACTCACCAACATGATATTCATTAAAGCGATAGAAGAACCAAAAATTGTTACCAGGCTAATGATCCAGGCAGCGAGGTTTAAAACTGAAGACATTTCTGCAATCTCATTTAATAAACTGTCACTTCTTTCGATCCCAAAATTATCTTTTTCAACAGGACTAAGTTTTCTTATGTTCCTAAAAGTAAGGATGGCTTCGTCTTGAGCAGCATCTAAAGCTTCTTTGTTTTCAACCTTAATACTTAAATTATAATTTATCCCGGGGCTGCTAAATATTGATCTGGCATGTTGCAGCGGAATCAAAACACGTAGATCTTCGTTGTTTCCAAAGGTAGAGCCTTTCGATTCTAAAACACCAATCACTTTAAATTTTGCCCCACGAACACTAATCGTTTTATCAATTGGGCTTGCTCCTTTAAATAGTCCGTTATTTTTAGCAAAATCGGCTCCAATTATGGCCACATTGTTATTATTCTGAATATCGAAATAGTTGAAATTTCTACCCGTTTCAATCTCTAAACCAGAATTAGTAAGGTAATTTTCGTTGATTCCGAGTACATTTATTTCAGGATCGGTTTTTTCGTTTTCCCATTTAATTTCCGCAGAAGACGTTCCCGTAAAACTAATCGCCGTTGTGGTTAAAGGATATTGATATTTATCCTGAAAGGTTTTCACTTCACGATACGTGATCACAGGATTTATTTTATTGATCTCGTTTCCCCTTTGTGATGTGTAATTATAACGCTGAATATTGAATGTATTGGCGCCCATAGAAGCAAAATTTCCGCTAATCGTGTTTTCTAAAGCACCCACGGCACTAAGAATTCCTACCAATGCGGTAATCCCAATAGCGATGATAAGAACGGTTAGAATAGTTCTTAAAAGCTGGCCTTTAATCGAATCGAAAGCGATACTAATATTCTCGCGTAGGAGTGCAAACATATTTTGAAATTTCAGTCACTGTAAGTTAGACTCAATTTTAAGTAGAATGTTACTTAAAAATTGAAAATTGTTTAGGTTCAGGCAAAATTTAAGATATTTGCAGCCGATAAAATGGTCTGCAATCCAAATATAGTAGGCGATTTTCGTTAATTTTGAAGAACGAATTTTAAAACTCAAATAATTCAGGTTATTTACCTGAATATAGATCGATTTATGGCACAAAAACCATCAATACCAAAAGGAACCAGAGATTTTACTCCGCAGGAAGTTGCAAAACGTAATTTTATATTCGACAAGATTAAAACTGAATTTAAAAAGTTTGGTTTTCAGGCGATCGAAACACCAAGTTTCGAAAATTCTGATACCCTAATGGGAAAATATGGAGAAGAAGGAGACCGCCTTATTTTTAAGATTCTTAATTCTGGAGACTTTTTAAAGAAAGCTGATGAAACTGCTTATGCCGATAAAGATAGCTTAAAACTTACGCCTTCGATTTCAGAAAAAGCGCTTCGCTACGATCTTACCGTGCCCTTTGCTCGTTACGTGGTACAACATCAAAATGAAATCGATTTTCCGTTTAAACGCTATCAAATTCAGCCGGTTTGGCGTGCAGATCGTCCTCAAAAAGGGAGATTTAGAGAGTTTTTTCAGTGCGATGCAGATGTTGTTGGGAGTGATAGTTTATGGCAGGAAGTGGAGTTTGTACAATTGTATGATTCGGTTTTTTCAGCATTAAAACTAGACGGAGTTACAATTAAGATCAATAATCGTAAAATTTTATCTG
Organism: Zunongwangia sp. SCSIO 43204; assembly: GCF_019904275.1. Taxonomy (GTDB): domain Bacteria; phylum Bacteroidota; class Bacteroidia; order Flavobacteriales; family Flavobacteriaceae; genus Zunongwangia; species Zunongwangia mangrovi. Next base: position 3,448,439 of record NZ_CP063204.1, on the reverse strand, counting down.
GTTTTGCTGAAGTTATTGGCGAGCAGGATAAATTAATCGATTTTACCGTTGCGCTGGATAAACTGGATAAGATTGGTGAAGATGGTGTGGTAAAAGAAATGCTTGCTAAAGGAATTGCTGAAGACGCGATAGATAAGATCAAACCAATTTTTGGATTACAAGGTGATTTTGCTGAAAAAATTGAGGCTTTAAAATCGATATTATCAACTTCTGAAGCTGGTTTAAAAGGAATTGAAGAGTTAGAGTTTATTCAGAATGTAATTTCAGAAATGCCCTTAAAAACAGCAAAACTCGATTTAGATGTGACGCTGGCACGAGGATTAAATTATTATACAGGAGCGATTTTTGAAGTTTCGGCACCAAGAGGGGTGAAGATGGGATCGATTGGTGGCGGTGGTCGCTACGATGATCTTACGGGAATATTTGGACTTAAAAATATGAGCGGCGTTGGGATCTCGTTTGGCTTAGACCGAATTTACCTTGTGCTGGAAGAATTGAATTTATTCCCTGAAGCGGTTGCAGATGATGTAAAAGTCTTATTTGTAAACTTTGGTGAAAAGGAAGCACTCTATGCATTTAAAGGTGTAAATGCTTTGCGTGCTGAAGGTGTAAATGCTGAAGTTTTCCCAGATTCAGCCAAAATGAAAAAGCAAATGAATTATGCTAATAAACGTAATATACCTTTTGTGATCCTTGCGGGTGACGAAGAAATGGCAGCAGGAGAATATACTTTGAAAAATATGAAAACAGGTGAGCAGGATCGATTGAATTTGAAAGATCTTGTGGCTAAGATTGTATAAAAAAAGCCCCAATTTTGGGGCTTTTTTGTTTTCTACAACTTAAATTTATTGGCACTGCCAAAGGATGTAATACTCCGAGGCTTGCCTTGAAAATAAGAAATTGTTTCTAGAGAATGCCTCGTGGGCATGCTCCGAGGTAGTTTACTTATCCTGTAGCGCTTTTTTACTACTCGCTTCATTCAATTTCTCCATATTTTCATTGGATAGTTTTACTGAAGTAGCTTCCTCGAAAGCTTTTAAATGCGAGGATTTTGTAGCACTGGCAATTGCAGCGGTGATTCCTGGTCTGTTAATGATCCAAGCTAGAGCTACACCAGCATTAGAGATTCCGTACTCTTCAGAAACTCGTCTAAAGTTTTAAGAATATTCTTACCGCGATCATCTAAATAATCTTTTACAAAATCTTTTCGGTTTTGTCCCTCAAGATCGTCTTTGCTGCGATATTTACCGGTTAAAAATCCGCTAGCCAAAGAAAAATAGGTTGTAATACTCATATTATTTTCCTGGCATAATTCTAAAATATCACCTTCAACTTTATCACGATTCATTAAACTATATTCCTGCTGAAAAACCTGATATTTTGGTAGAGCTTTTTCTTTAGAAGCGTTTAAAGAATCTCTTAATCTCGCCGGACTCAAATTTGAGGCTCCAATATATTTAACGTCTCCGTTTTTGATCAGTTTTTGGTAAGCGCCTAAAGTTTCTTCAACAGGAGTACGATCATCATCCCAGTGGGTGTAATATAAATCTATATAATCTGTTTGTAATCTTTTCAGTGATTCCTGAGCGGCATTTAAAATGTAATTTTCTGAAATATCTTTATTACCTTGCCCCATATCCGAACCTACTTTAGTGGCAAGCGTAATTTTATCTCTTACGCCACGATCTTTCATCCATTTACCAATAATTTTTTCAGACTCACCTCCCTGATTACCATTTGCCCATTTCGAGTAAACATCTGCTGTGTCAATGCAGGTATAGCCTTTTTCAAGCAGCTCATCTAGCATTTTAAATGATTCTTTTTCGTTAAGCGTCCACCCAAAAACGTTACCTCCAAAAATGATTGGAGGTGTTTGCAGATCGGTGTTTCCTAAATTCTTTAATTCCATAATTTTTTCTTTGAAAATAGTAAGATTATACGAATGGATAAAAGTTTATAAGCGTTTTAAGCATTGATTAACGCTTTGATATTGCCAATAAAATGAGCTGTATTTAAGAAGCATAAAAATGTATTAATATCGTTAAAACCTAAAAAACATGAAGAATAGTGAATAAAAATAACGTAAGTTTGTCATAAATTCAGTTGAATAATAGATTTATTATTGATTGTTACTAACCACACACTAACTATGACTTTGCAGATAATTATAACCGCCTATATCCTGCTTTTTCTTGGGATTATTTATCTTACCTGGAGTTATTACTTTGTTTCATCGAAAGAAGATGATATTAATCAAAATATAGAGGTTGAAGAAAAATCTACAGATAGCTTTGAGGGAAAAAAAGTAGTTTTCGATGATAAATTAGATGAATTAAGAGAAGAATCCATCAAATACGATCTTTTAATTAAGCATGCGATAGTTGAAGAAAAAATGGCAAAGGATACTAATTTTCTAATCACAGGGAAAAATCCTGATTGGCTCGTAGTGGAAGAAGCTAAGGAATATGGAATTACTATTGTTAACGAAATGGATTGGCAAGGGGCAATAAGGCTTAATAAAATCAAATTCTCTTCTAAAAATAACCTTCAAGATAATATTGATGGAAGAAAAGTTAACTCCGCCGAAATTATTTAATTTTATTTTTGAATTTAAATATCCCGATTTTGAAAATTAAGTTTTTACTTATAGCTCTCTTTATTAGTTTCCAAAGTTTTTCTCAATGTTATGATCTGGGGCCGAAAAGAAAAAATAAAAATGATTCTTATTTTTTTGTTTCTGCAGGGGCAGATCCTGTTCCAACAGAAAAATGGATAAATCTTTCGGATCCAAACTTTACCACTGATAGTTTAGATCTACTTTTTAAAGCAGGTTATGGTACCAATAAGTTGTTTATCCCGATAGAGTTGTATGCTTACTATGAGAATTTTAATGATGTAGGTTACCAACAATTTGGAATAGGAGGAAATATATACACTGTTTTTCTAAATGATAAAATACAGGCACTTGCTGGTGGCGATATAGGAATGGTAAGTCGAGATTATTTAAATACTAATACAGAATCAGATCAATTTATTAATCTCGCAATGAATCTGGAAGTACGATATCTTTTTTTAAGGAACTTTAGAGCAGGATTACAGTTTAATTTTGAGAGGAGAGATGATATTGCTCCAGATATAGAAAACCGGAACTATTACGTAGCTAGTTCTTATATCTCACTATACTATACCTTTTAAACCGGCTTCTTCATTCTCACTAAAATTCCGAAGCTTATAAGCGATATACAGATCCAGAAAATATCTACAAACAAAATAGCTGTTTGATCTTGTTGATACATTACCCACATCCAGTTTCCTGAAACCATTCCGTTAATTATTGGAACTAAAATTCCGAAGCAACTTCCTAGAATTAATGAGTACTTGGTAGTAACATAGTTGTTTTTTCTAAAACTGAAGAACAGTGTAAATACTAACCAGCCTATAAAGAAAACCGCATAAAGTATAGATTGTCTATCGGCATCCATGGTTCTGGGAATATATTTAGCTACAAGCATGCTAATTGCAGTTATAGGATAAAGTGACATGCATATTGCTACATAAAAGTAACCAAGGGCTCTATTAAACTTACGTTTCTTTTCTGGGATATGTTTTTTATCTCTGGCTTCTAACCAAATCAAAACACCACTAAGAATAACAAAACAGGTAATAATCGCTAAAGCAAAATAAATGACTTTTAAAGATAAGCCGCCAAAATCTCCAAAATGAAGTCTTCTTATGGCTAATTCTACAGTTTCAGCATAGCCTGAATCTTCAGGATTTTTTTCTTCAGTAATCGTATTCGACATGACATCATATACGATTCTACCGTGACCTAGAAATGCCTCATCTGGTTTTAGTAATCCATCAATCTGAAATTTCATGTTGGTTCCACCATAATTTTTTACATAAACCTGAGCGGCTTCAAATTCTGGCCATTTTTCCTGAGTTTTTTCATATAAAGCATTTAAACTCGGAATTTCACCTGTTGCCTGTTCTTCCCACTCATAGGTTTTTTGCATTGGCCGAAGATCTTCCAAAGCTTGTTGCTGATTTCCATCGTAAGCAAAATTTATAGGAAGTAAAATAAGACTTGAAAGGCATAAAAAGCTACTGGTTAGCGCAAACATAAATTGGAATGGTAATCCTATAACTCCTAAAGCTGTATGTGCATCTGTCCAAATAGTTTTAAGTTTCGTTTTTGGCCTGAAAATGTAGAAATTTGAAACTATTTTTTTCCAATGAACTATTAGTCCGCTTACGATTGCCAGTAAAAAGAAAAAAGCAACGAAACCCGCTGTTAAGATTCCGTAGGTTGGAATTTGATGAAAGAAATGAAGTCTATAGATCAACTCACCAATACTGTAAAAAGCATAGTAAGTAGATAATTCATACGTTCGAGTGTGAAGGTTATAATAAGTGCTTAATTTATCTTCTTCACTAGCATTTGCTGATTTTGAAGCTGAAACTCCTACGAACATTTTCTGTTTAACATCTGGCGGAATCATCCTGATATCTCTTCCTGTTAAATTTAAGCCTTCATCCTTCAGGCTTTGCATAGCACGATCATAATCCACGTCTGATGCTATTTCCATATTAACATTTTCGCCTTTTTCCCAGGCAGTAATTTCATCCTTTATAAGGGCAAAAGCTCCGCAGAAAAAAATAATAAACAATGCTGCGCTTATAATAATACCACTTATGGTATGAACGTGAAAAAATACGTTGTAATTTCTTTTGCTCATATTAGACGATTGGATGATATAATTTTCCAAAATAAACAGCGCCATAAAGCAAAGCGATTATGGCCAGGTAAATACCCCAGACTTTCCAGGCATTTTTGTATAAATACGGAATGATGATTAATAGCATCCACACCAGAAAAAGACTAAATACAGAAGTGATAAAAATGATCTTATGATTTGGTAGCCAAAACGCCAACGCCATATGCAGTAATGCTGAAATTATATAGCCACCCAGAATTCCTGCACTTAGTTTCGCAAATTTTTGATGAAACGAGTTTGATAGGTATTTTTTATTGGCCGGCATAATCAAATAAAAATTTCAGAAAATAAACTCACTAAAAAAATAAAGATGAGGACACTTAATTTTGGTGTATTAAGAGGGCGTCCCAAAATCAATAAACTCAATATTAGGCTTAAAACGGTGATAAAAACAAATAGGCCGCTAACTAAACCATATTCAGCATAAAAAAGAGAATATGATAGGAGTAAAAAAATAAATGTAGCCAGTTTTGCTGGTAAATGATGTTCGCCAATCCAATTTTCTAAAAACATCTTTTCTATTTTTATTTTTTGCGATTTTGCGTAATGACACCAACAACCTAAAAGGCAAAAAAGAAGCGCAAAGCTTATCATCTTTATTTAGATTAATTCTATGTAGGCAAATATATAATGTTGAATGCAGCTATCAAAAATTATTTAGATTTAATTAAAATAAAGTTTATTCGTAATAAAATTGGTTTTATGATTACCTATTTAATAAACAACAATTTTGAGTGAAGATTTTTACATAAAGTATATCGTTCCACATAAAGGGATTATAATAAAACTCTGCAGGGCTTATACTGATACCGAATTCGATTTTGAAGATTACTTTCAGGAAGTATGTTTACAAATTTGGAAAAGCAAAGATAATTTTAAAGAGCAATCTAAATGGTCTACCTGGGTGTACAGAATAACACTTAATGTTTGCATGACCATGCTGAAAAAACAAAAGAAGCATACGGCAACTAACGAGATTGTAAAAAATGATCTAAGTACAGAAAGTGAGGCTTTTAATAATGAAGAATTACAACTGCTTTACAAAGCGATTCGACAATTGCCCGAAGTAGATAAAGCTATTATCGTTCTTTACCTGGAAGATAAATCGTATAAAGAAATAGCTGATGTAAGCGGAATGAAAGTAAGTGCTGTTGGCGCAAGAATTAATAGAATAAAAACAAAATTAAAAACAATTATTTATGGAAAATAGTATCGAAAACATCTGGAAAAACGGAAATCACGGAAATGTTAAGAATATCGAATTTTATAATAGAGAATCTAAACTTTGGTTTCAGCAAATATTAAAATATTTAAAGAAGGATAATATGAGTCTAATTCCTGTAGGCTTATTAATCCTAGGAGTGTTGCTCCTTTATCAAGAATTTTTGGCAGCTGGTTTGGCTTTTGGCTTTCTATTTTTTCTTTTTTTGCTGAATAAAAATACTATTGCGAAATTAAAGAATATTAAACCTTCAGACGATGTTCAGCATTACGTGAAAACGAACCAGGTTTTCATCAAAAATCAGAAAAGAAATTATATCATTCTTACGGGCTCGATTATCCCTTTGTTTATGCTTGTTGAATTATGGCTTGTTTTTAACGATTCTGAAGTGTATTTGAATACGATTGCCAGTATTTCTTTCATTAAAAAGATAATTTTTGCCGTATTTATGTATTTGGCGATTGGCGGAATAAGTTTAGTTTCATATTTAGTTTCTACTGAAGCCATATATGGCAAACTTTTGAAGAAATTAGATGAAATTGTAAGCGATTTTGAAACCGAAAATAAATAGAATTATCGGAATTGAAATTGGATAAAAATAAGGCCTATTTTATCCAATTTCGATTTTTTAATTTTGCTCAAATTTTAATGTTCAAAGGCTATCTTCTTATAACATTGTGTGCCCGTTCATATTCTCCTACCTTTGCTTTTCAAACGCAAAAGCCAGTTCTACATGCGCATTCAAAATGCTTACCAAAACAACCTTAAAAATGTATCCTTAAACTTACCTAAAAACCAATTAATTGTGGTAACAGGACTCTCGGGTTCCGGGAAATCGTCCTTGGCTATGGGAGTTATTGGTAACGAAGGCTATCGGTATTTTTTAGAAAGTTTACCGGCGTACAATCAGCAAAATGCCGCAGCAATTCCAACGGCTTTGGTTGATGATATTACCGAATTACCTCCGGTCATCAAAGTAGAACAATCCAAACGCTTTCAGTCCATAAACGCTACGTTTGGTACCTTATCGGAGTTGACGCCTATTTTTCGAATTCTGTTTGCGCGTTATGCTGCGGAAGAAAGCATGAGCAAATCGCTTTTTTCGTTCAATCATCCAAAAGGTGCTTGCGAAACCTGCCGCGGAATTGGTGAAGCTGAGTATATTGATATTGAAAAATTAGTAGGAAATGAGAATAAGACCTTGCGTGAGGGAGCTATTGTTACTACTTTGCCTAACGGTTACATCGTGTATTCACAGGTAACGGTAGAGGAGTTGAATAAGGTTTGTGAGGCGCACGGATTCAATGTAGATATTCCGTGGAAAGATTTATCTGAAGAACAGCAAAATGTAATTTGGAACGGGAGCGATCGCATACAAGTATACTACGGAAAACATAGTTTGGAATCGCGTTTGCGTTGGGAAGGTTTCAAAGCAAAACCTCGTGAAATAGGCTATTACAAAGGAATTTTGCCTATTATGAGCGATATTCTTCGCTTAGATAGAAATCCGAGTATTTTGCGTTTTACCAGTGCCAAAACCTGTCCTAGTTGTCATGGTGCACGAATCAAGGCAGCTCATTTAAAGTATCGTTGGAAAGGACTGAATTTTCAGGAATGGATGGAATTGCCTTTGAACGAATTGTATGAAAAATTACAATCGGAAACTTATGAAGCAGGTGAGCAGGTGTTGGTAAACAAGCTTTGTACGCAATTGCAAGATTTGATTCGCTTGGGCATGGATCATTACCGATTGAGTACGCCGAGTATGGAAATTTCAAGTGGTGACGGACAGCGTATCAAACTCATCAAACCGGTGAACAGCAGTTTGCAGGGCATTTTATACGTTTTTGATGAACCTTCTATTGGTTTGTCGCCTGCCTATCAGCAGCATTTGTATCATATTTTAAGACGATTGATCAGTCGTGGAAATACCGTTTTAGTGGTAGAACATGATCTGAATCTAATCAAAAAAGCAGATTGGATTGTTGAATTAGGACCTAAAGCTGGTGTTGAAGGTGGAGAGATTATTTTCAACGGAAAACGAACAGATTTTCTTCAGGCGAAAGGTATTGAAAGTCCAACTTTAGAGGCTTTACATACTCCCGAAACTAAAATCAATCCTAAGAGAAAAGAAGTTTCAGAAACTGAATTTCAACCGCTCGAAAAGCAGTTAGCGGTGGTGAGTAGAAAAACGGCTGCTGTTTTAACTTCAATTCAAAAATATAGTGAAGCCAAAGGCTTGCAATTGCTTACAGTGACCGATCAACCAATAGGAAAAACACCACGAAGCAATCCTGCCACTTATACCGGAATTGCAGATAAAATCAGGGATTTATTAGCCAAAACCGAAGAAGCTAAAGCATCGGATTTAAAGAAAAGTGCTTTTTCGTTCAATAGCAAAGCGGGGCGTTGTCCGCGTTGCGAAGGTGCGGGCGTTATTACACTTTCCATGAGTGTGATGGGCACTATTAATCAAACCTGTCCTGAATGTAACGGCAAGCGTTTTAAGCCGGAAGTTTTACAGGTTCATTGGAACAACAAGAATATTTCAGATATCTATAATCTGAGTATTGATGAAGCATTTGAGTTCTTTCAAACTGAAAAGAAATTAGCAGAAGTTTTAGCTTTGTTGCAGCGTTTAGGCGTTGGTTATTTAAAGTTGGGACAACCTTCGAATACGTTAAGTGGAGGCGAAGCACAACGAATTAAACTGACCAAGCATTTCTCAAAACCAACGAAGCAAACCATTCTTTTGTTAGAGGAACCAAGCATTGGATTGCATCAACAAAATGTGACGCAACTGGTAAACGCTTTGCAGCAATTAAAAACAGCCACATCTGGAATTGTATGTTTTGAAAATCATGCCTTGTTTCAAGCAAATTGTGATGTATTTGTAGATAATTCTGAAGTAATTAATACTGAAAACGAATCGATCCCTGAGTCGGTTTTTACAGATGAGATTCAAATTAAAGGCGCACGAACACATGCGTTGAAAGATTTGAATATCAGCTTTACGAAGCAACAATTATCGGTGGTAACGGGAATTTCAGGATCCGGAAAATCTTCATTGGTCATCGATACGCTTCATGGCTATGGTTTGCAGGAAATGAGCAAACAATTTTCCAGTTATCAGCAAAATAGAGTAGGTGTTGATTATCAGTTTGAAGTTGATCATATTTCAGGATTAACGCCTAGTATTTGCATCACGCGGAAAGATCATCAATTTTCGCAGCGTTCTGATGTAGCCAAACAAACCGATATTGATAAAAGTTTGCGTTTTGCCTTTTCACGAAAAGCGCAGTTCGAAGGCAAAGAATGGTCGGCTAGTCATTTCTCAAATGCACATGAATTGGGAAAATGTGGTGTTTGTGATGGGATTGGAGAAGCATTGCTTCCGGATGTTTCTAAAATCATTTTAGATCCTAATCTGAGCATTTCAAACGGACTTTTAGAACATAACAAAGCTTTGTATTATTACGGTCAGGCTGGCGGACAATACATGGCAATCTTAAGCGAAATTGGTAAGGAATACGGATTTACGTTGCAGACGCCTTTTAAAGAGTTTACGCAGCAGCAAAAGGATATTTTATTTCACGGAATACCAGAAAAGAGCTGGGAAGCCACTTGGACGTTTAAAACCAAATCGAGAGAAGGAACGCAGCAGGTGAAGATGGTTTGGAAAGGTTTGTTCACGTATTTGATGGATGAGTATTTCATGATTCGCAAAAACAAACACAAAGATCATATGCTTGCTTTGTTGAGTCCGGAAACCTGTAGTCATTGCCAGGGAAGTGGTTTACAACCCGAACGACTAAGCGTCACTTTAGACGGCTTGTCGATGCATAATGTAAAAGCAAAAAGTTTAGGAGCTTTTGAAGATTGGTTGCTCAATTCAGAACCGAAAGAAACTATAGACGCGGAATTGATTTCAAAAATGAATGAACATTTACAAGCGACTTTGCAACGCTCCAAACAATTGCATATTGACCATTTGCATTTGAATCGAAAATCGAAAACCTTGAGCGGAGGCGAGCAGCAACGGGTGTCGCTCATCAAACAATTAAACAGTCCGTTGCAAGGCGTTACCTATTTGTTAGATGAACCATCGGCGGGATTGTCGCAAAACAACATTGCCGATGTGATTGCCTTACTAAAAGCCTTGGTTACCAAAGGAAATACGGTGATTGTGATAGAGCATCATAAAGATATTATGTTGGCTGCAAATCATTTGGTGCAAATTGGGCCGAAAGCAGGAAGTTTAGGTGGCGAAGTTATGTTTGAAGGAAAACCAGAAACCTATTTGAATTCAGCAGCATGTCATCCATTTGTAAAGACAGCATCTAAAAACATCGAATTTCAACAAGCAAAGGAAACAATTCATATTAAAGGAATTTCGAAACATAGTTTACAAAAAGAACAACTTGAAATTCCGGTAGGCGGAATTACCGCAATCACCGGTAAATCGGGAATAGGAAAAACTACGTTGGTGAAAGATGTGCTGATGCCGAGTTTAGAACAGCAACAACCAATAAATTGTGAAAGTATTGATTTTCCGAAGCAATATGAAGGCGTGCATTATTTTGAACCAAAACAATTAAGAGCCTACAACAGTACTTTGCTGGTCGATTACTTAAATGTTTTGAATGTGATTACCAAAGTGTTTGCCAAGGAAACTGGTGGTAAAGCCAAAGACTTCTCCTATAAAACCAAAGCGAGTCAGTGTCCAAACTGTCAGGGAACAGGTACTGTTTCTACAAGTTTAGATATAGCTGCAAAACATATAGAAACTTGTGATGTTTGTAATGGAAAGCGTTACCGAGATCAAATTCTGGCAGAAACTATAAATGATAAAAATATCGCTGATATTTTAGCGATGAATATTTCAGAATTGCAGGAATGGTTAAGTAATTTTTCAGGAACAACAAAAGCCGTTCAGCAATTAGAAGATCTTATGAAGATTGGTTTATCGCACTTGCGAATAGATCAATATGTGAAATCACTTTCTTCCGGAGAAAAACAACGATTATTACTAAACAATTGGTTGCAGGCAAAGACTAAAAACCAACTATTGATCTTAGATGAACCTAGTATTGGTTTGCATTATGCCGATATTGATTTATTGTTTGAAGTTTTACAACAACTAAGCGCAGACAATGATCTTATAGTGATCGATCACAATCCGTATCTGCTGGCTAAAATAGGAGTAGGAATGGAGTTGAAATAATTCAACATTATTTTATCCAATTTGGACAATCTGAAGGCTTAATTTATATAAAATAAACCTTCAGATTGTTGATTTTCAGCTGTTGTTTTTACGAAACCAAAGCAGGTGCCTTTAGTTCTTTATTAGGGATTTTAATTTTAAAGATCGTTCCTTTGTTCACTTCGCTACTAACCTCTATCGTTCCATTCATGGTTTCGATCTGATTTTTGGTGATAAAAAGACCAATTCCGCGTGCATCTTTATGTTTATGAAAGGTTTTATACATTTTAAATAACTTATCACCGTAAGTCTGCATATCGATTCCTAACCCATTATCTTCAAAAGTAACACAGGTGTAATTTTCTTCAATTTCAGCAGTAATTTTAATAAAGCTTTCTCTGTCTGGGGAACTGTATTTTATTCCGTTAGTGATAAAATTAAGGAAAATACTCTCCAGATAAGAACGTACACCTAACATGTAGGTTTCTGGTGCAACGTCTATTAATATTTCAACTTTATTCTCTTTCGCTAAAGGGAAAACACTTTCTACATTTTTTTTGATCAAAGGAAAAATATCGATTCTTTGAAAATCTTTAGCATCAGATAAATTCACTTCAACGATCTCATTTAGATCCTGAATAGTGGTCTCGAGATTGGATGAAGATTGAATTAAATGTTTAAAAGCCTCTTGTTCATTTAAAACTTTATTTTCCTCCTGAATTAATTGAATTAGCATACCAATAGCTCCAGAATGCGATCTTAGATTATGAGAAACGATATGAGCAAAATTCTTTAATCGCTCATTTTGGTCGTTTTTAATGTGCAATAAACTTTGAATTCTTTCAAGGCGTTCAGCTTTTACAGCTTCATCTTTTTTACGTTCAGAAATATCTTCTATAAAACTCCAGATTTTCTTATTGCCATCGGTGTCTTCAACCAAGATACCTCGCAATAAAACTGGATATCTTTCGCCGTTCTTTTTAATGTACTCTTTTTCGTAAGGACCATATGCACCAGTAGAATTCATCGATTCTATTTGTTGCGCTTCCTGAGGTTCATATTCTTTTGGCGTAACGTCCCAGTAATTCAGTTTTAAAAATTCTTCTCTGGTATAGCCGGTAGGTTCTATTAGTTTCTCATTAACCTCTAAAAATCCACCTGTTGCGAAATCATTTAAGGAAATTCCAATAGGAGAAAGCTCATACAATAATTGCAAAAGCTTTTGACGATAAAGAATCTCAGATTCTTTGTTCTTCTGCTCTGTAATATCTAAGAATATTCCGTAGATATGAGTTGGATCATCACTTTCACTATTAAAATTAAATTGCGCTTTTAAGTTTAACCAGATGTATTTTCCATTTTTATGCTGAATTCTGTATTGATGACTAAACTGATCTTTAGAATTATAATTTTTGCTGAATTTCTCCTTAAGTTCTAAAAAATCTTGTGGATGAATAAGTTTTTGCCAATCTTCTAGGCTTATACCTGCCTCATTTGAATATCCGGTGATTTTCCACCAGGCATCATTAAAAACGATAGAACGATCGTTAATATCAAATTCAAATGTACCAATGTTGGTACTATTTGTAATGTACTGAAATCTTTTGTTTAATATTGAAAGCTCTTTATTTGTTTTGGTAAGAATTTCAGACTGTTTTTTTAACTCCAGTAGATTCATTATCTGCTTTGCTAATAAAGCCAATTTCTTCTCCTGTTCCTCACTTAATTCTTTCGGTTCACCATCTATTGCGCAAATGGTGCCCAGTGCTAGTCCTTCTTTATTTATTAATGGATATCCTGAATAAAAAATCACAGGATTTTCACCGGTTACGAATGGATTATCATGAAAACGCTCATCTTTTCTGGCATCGGGAACAACGGTAGCTTTTTTTGTATTATTGATCGTATGAGAGCAAAAAGCAAATTCTCTGGGGAATTCTCTTACCTCTAGTTCGATCCCAAATGATGATTGTATATATTGCTTTTCTCGACCAATAAGTGTTATTAACGCACTATCGGTATTACAAATTTCTGCAGCCATTGAACTTAAGAAGTTGAGATCTTCGTTTTCGATAGAATAGCTACTGTACTTTATTGCCTCTTCAGATCGCTCTGAATCGTTGTAGGGAATAGGCGGATTTACCATGATAAACTTTCTTGTAATCTTACTTAGGACGGTAAAGATAAAACTTTAATCGATGATTTTTACGGAAAACCTAAGTATATTGCTTTCAAACCGTGCAATCATTCATATTAGGCGTACTTAATTAAATATTTGATATGCTTACAGTTCGTAATCTAATTTTGACTAGTTATGAAATTAGATAATTTGATCTTAAATTTTACATCTCGTATTATTTTTTATTCTGAATTGAATTTGGAATAATTATAATTTTTCCAGCGTTCCGTCAGCCATGGCTCTGTAATAGTTCCCGTTTGTGATAAGCAAAGCTTCAGAATCATAATCTGGCCAGTTTTTGTGATAATCGCTAGAATGCTGTACATCGATCCCATACACTTTACCTTTGAAAAACTTCTTGACGCTAAAATGTAATGTGTGTCCCACAACTATAGCATTTGCCTTGAATTTCTTCAAAGGTTTTTCAACTTCTTCCTGACTTAGATCTTCTTTAAAATAACCACGATACCAGCAAATACCGGTTTTGGATGAAATTAAAAGCTCTTTTTTATCCTTAGTAATTTTTGGATAAGGCGCTTCATAATAGGTTTTCCGCATAAAAGCATTAATCTGCGGAATGCTCATATTCAAATCGGTGATTTCAGGATGTAGACCACCGTGTACGAAAAGCGTTCCGTTGATGGATTCAATTACATTTTTACTGGATAACCATCTCCCTAAGATTGCATTTTTACTGTAAAGCTCAGACTGTGTTTTACCAAGCATTGAGGCAACAAACGTATATTTTAAAGAAGCCGCCTGATGGTCACCGTACATATTTTTCAATTCGTGGTTGCCCAATATAAAGTGTACGGTTCCGCCTTGCTTTTTGGCTTCCTGTTCTACTTTGAAAATCAACCAGAGCACTTGCGTTGTTGAAAATCCGCGATCTACAAAATCTCCCAAGAGGACAAGATGATTTTTACCGAAAGTCCAATTCAGGTTTTTATCGATCACTTTATTCTTGATGAGAAAATCTCGAAAAGTTTTAAATCCGCTTTCAATATCAGAAATCGCTAAAATATTCTTGTTGTCCCAATAAATACTTCGCGGAGTCTCAAAGGCTGTTGGGATGGTAAAATTGAATTTCATTTGATCTAGAGGAAAATAAACTTCCGCAGGAATAGGTTGGTTTACAGAAAAGTCCTTTTCATCTATCGCAAAACCATCGTCTTTGTTTCCTCTAATGTACTTTACCGTAACCAAACTATCATTCTTATAAAATGCATACGGACCTTCACCATCAAAATTGAGACTTGTGGAATCGTGACCGTAACTTACCTGAGCGCCTTCAGAAATCCCGACTGGTATTAAAATTAAGAGTAGCACTAAAATGGTAAGGCCTAAATGCTTAAAGTAGCGTAAAATTTTTGTTTTCATTGTGTTTTTAATTCGTTGAACATAAGCTTACCGCAAATGTGTTCTCCCGGTTCTTTTTGTTGAAAAATTTGTGCTCAGCACGCTCATTTTCAGTTTGAATAATTGATTGCGTTATCCAAATTGAGTTTACCCCGTTCAAAACCGATTTTATAATTCTATAAAGCCTATTCATCACAAGTTTGCCAAGGCTTGATAAAATCTGAGTATTTTGCGGTATGATTTCTACGTTTTCATACAATCGATGGGGGATTCTTAAATTCCTGATCGGGTTATCGATCCTGATACCCCTGAGTATCGTCACTTACCAAATTCTATTTCTCGGGAAAAACTCGGTAGTTTTTCTTGAAGGCTATCCTACAGCATTCAGTATTGGCGTTTTGTGCTATTATGGCCTTATCCTTTTGTGGGCTGTAATTTGGCTTGTTATTCAGTTGAAAGAACTCATAATTCTTAAAAACGAAAAGAAAGTCAATGAGCTTTTGCATTTACAAAATCAGGTGAATCCGCACTTCTTTTTCAATATGCTGAATAACCTCTACGGAATGGTTGGTAAGGATACAGATAAGGCGAAAGGACTTATTCTGAAATTATCAGAATTGATGCGCTATAGCATTTGTGAAGGTGAAAAGCATCGGGTAAAATTGACTGAAGAACTAACCTACTTAGAAAATTTTATAGCACTTAACCAAATGCGTTATCATAAAAAAGTAAATATCGAATTTGATGTTGAGGTTGAGAATGAAAATTTGAAAATAATGCCGTTGCTGTTTATCATTCTTGTTGAAAATGCGTTTAAACACGGCGTGGAAAAATTGCGAGAAGATGCTTTTGTGCATATTAATCTGAAAGCTTCAGACAGCATTATCGATTTTGAAATTAGCAACAATTTTGACGCAACTGAGCTTGAAGAAAACCAAGGAATTGGTCTTAAGAATTTAAAACGTAGATTAGAATTAGCCTATCCGCAAAGGCATAAATTCAGTATCTCTAAAGAAGACGCTATTTTTAAAGCCAAACTTCAATTAAAGCAATGACCAACTATTTAATCATTGACGATGAGCAAATGGCTCACGAAATCATAAAAGAGTATTGTGATCTCATTCCTGATTTGAAGCTTTCAAAGCACTGCTACGATGCGCTGGAAGCCTTAGAATATCTAAGAACAAATCAAGTTGATCTCATATTCTTGGATTTAAACATGCCGAAACTTAAAGGCTTTGATTTCTTAAGGAGTTTATCTAAAAAGCCCAGGATCATCGTGACCACGGCTTATCAAGAATATGCATTGGAAGGATACGAACTGGAGATTTCTGACTATCTTTTAAAACCTTTCAGTTTTGAACGCTTTCTGAAAGCGGTCAATAAAGCGTTGGAGGTAGACGCACAGCGTTTATCAAATCGTATTACTGAAAACAAGCCGCAAAAAGAAACCATTTTTGTGTATGCTGATAAGAAACATATTCAGGTAACACTCGATGAAATCATTTACATCAAAGCCGCTGGAAATTATGCTAAAATCATCTTTGAAAACGATCATCTATTAGTGAGATCAAAACTTTCCGACTTAATGGAAAAAGTACCTCAAGCTGATTTTATGCGCATTCATAAATCCTTTATCGTCTCCAAAAAGCATATCAAGATCATTGAAGGAAACAGGATCAAAGTGCTTGAAAACTATCTTCCTATCGGTAATTTTTATAAAGCTCAGGTTAATAAACTTTTGAAAGAATAATTTAACTCAAAACTCGTTCTCACTCAAAAAATGGAAAATTAGGTGATTTTTTTGAAGTATGTTTATCTTTATTGAATTCACGATCAAATCCTGAAATATACACTGACCTATTAGATCCTAGCGGGATTATACTGGAGGTGATTTTGATAATAATGCTAAAGAACCGTTGCTGCTTGATAGAGGATATTTAAACTTTCCAAGATCCGGTGAAACGATGAATTAGTTTCGCATAGAAATAAAATTGAAGGTAGTATAGCTTCTCCCGTTTCAAACACATGGGAGATCAGTTCTAAAGGATTATCTGATTTAGATTTAAGAATAGCTCGAGCGTTTGAAAAAATGTTACCTTGCTATATATAGAAAGGAAATTCCACATAAAATATAAACATAAGCATTATTAATAATGAAAAAACCTAATAATATTATTATAAAATTTTTTATTTTTTTAGGCTTTATAATATGTTTCATTTTATATTTTACTGGTATCCTGTCTTTTAGAAAGGTTTTAAACAATAATAATTACCCAAGCCTTTCAAAGGATGATTATGTGGTTTATTCAAATATAATTGAACCCGAAATTAATGACATGATAGTCTTTAAAGATACTAATGGATATCGAATTTCTAGATTATTGGGCGCGCATGGAGACACAATTCAGATTAAAGATGGTGTTTTTTATAGAAATTCAAAAAATATGGATAAAAACTTAAAATTATCACGATTCTATACCGGAAATAAAAATGAATTAAAAAATCTTAGAAATTTGGATGAATCAGCTATTTTGAGTACTTTCATTTATGGGGATAGCCTTTTGATATTGACAAGTGATTTTGTGGCTAGTTCTTATGAAGGATTGTCTAAAAGAATTAATTCAGATAGCTTTAAAGACAATTTAATAAGTAAGACCTTTGAGAAGGATTGGAATTTTGATCAGTTCGGACCTATAGTAATACGTGAAAGTAATTTTTTTTTAATAGGGGATAATAGAGTAAATGCTGTAGATTCTAGAATATTAGGCCTTGCCAAGAATGAGGATATAATTGGGGTAGTACTTTTTAAAATATGATATTGCCTTAATCAGAACTTTATTTATCTCTTCGAAAAAACATTCCTTTTCATTAATAAAGTAATTACTCACATTATAGTTGGTGAACTTTGATAGAATTTAATGTAAAAAAGGGTAACTACATAAAAACCATATAATTACCGTTAATTAACCAAAATTTGGTAGTTTAAAAAGTCGGGGGTGGTAGGAAATCTAAACCAAAATTTTTGGTAGAATTTACGCCACTTTATCGTCGAATTTCAGCAAGCATTCACCTGAAGACTTACCCGTTTTCGGACAGCTCTAAATTACACAATTTTTCTTTTTTCATTGGGTCTAGACCCAATGAAAATTCTTTATAGATCTGATTAGGGCTTTTTCTGCCCATTGATTTATGTGGGTGATATTTGTTATAATCTTCCCTAAAGCCCTCAGCTATCTGTTGTACTTCTTCTAAATTCCTGAAGATGTAAGCGTCCAAAACGTCTTCTCTAAATGTTTTATTGAACCTTTCAATGTAACCATTTTGCGATGGTTTTCCTGGTTGGATATAATTGATCTCGATTCCTTCAGTTTCGCAGTAGGACATAAATATTTTTGAAATAAATTCTGGCCCGTTATCCACTCGTATTTGTAAAGGTTTGCCATAAACCTCTATGGCCTGCCTTAGATATTCCACAACACGTAGGGCAGGCATTGATAGTGCTGGAGTGGTACATAGCGCTTCCCTGTTATAATCATCAATAAGGTTAAATACTCTAAACTTTCTTCCTGTCATTAGGCCATCACTCATAAAATCTGCACTCCATACCTGTCTTGGTGCCTGAGGTTGATCCAGGGGAGTTTTAACACGAGCTGGAAGACGCTTTTTACTCTTCCTTCTCAATTGCAGACCTAAAAGCCTGTATACCCGAAGGACTCGTTTCCGGTTCCATTTAAAGCCTTGTGATCGGATCCTGTAGAAATAGTAATCAAATCCCCGATTAGGTTTGATCTCACTCATTTCTGTAAGTTTGTCTATTACTTCAGAATCATCCCTCTTGGTCTTATAATACCACATAGAGCGACTTAAGCAAACCAACTCGCAAGCTCTCACAATACTCAACTTCTCCTGCTTAACTACTTGCTCGGCCAATTCCTTACGTTCACAAGGCTTTAAAGCTTTTTTTCAATAATATCTTTAAGGATACGATGGTCAAGGCTCAAATCAGCATACATCTGCTTTAGACGCTGATTCTCTTCCTGGAGCGATTTAAGCTCTTTGAGTTGTTGAGCATCCATACCTCCATACTTACGCTTCCAGCTATAAAAGGCCGCCGTGGTAATTCCTTTGTCTCGGCAAATGTCGGTAACCTTCATTCCCGATTCGTACTGTTGAAGTATTGCAATTATTTGTGCTTCTGTAAATCTGCTTTTCTTCATAACTTAAAAATAGTTGATTTTTAAACTGTATGAAAAACAGGTAAGCCTTCACACCGAATCATTCATCAAATACAAAAGAGCCTAAATAGCAATAAATTTTATGCGTCTATTCTCTTCGAATATAATAAATTAAAATTATTTAAAACTATGAATATAAGAAGAATGACTCTTTTTATGGAATATACACTTTAGAAATTTCATACAAAAAACTACTCTTCTTCACTGTATGGATGTACTTATCAAATTAAAAAATCATGACTTAATTTCAATTTCTCTTTTGAAAATTAACTTGGATATTATAATACTTACTTCATATAGGATTAGTATGGGCACAGCTACAATAATTTGGCTTACAATATCCGGAGGCGTGATCACAGCAGATAAAATTAGTACAATGACTAGTGCATATTTCCTGTATGTTATTAAAAATTTGGGAGTAACAAGACCAATTTTGGTCAAAAAATAAATAAGAATTGGTAACTCAAATATAAGCCCAGAGGCTATAACAGTGGTTCTTACCAATCCTATATAATCGCTTAAATCGAATTCATTTAACACTATTTCGCTTACCTTGTATTTCCCTAAAAAGTTTATAGATAGAGGCGTAACCACATAATATCCAAAAATTACTCCAATAAAAAACAAAATTGAAGTTACAAAAATAAAGCCTTTTGCATGTTTACGCTCACTCTCATGCATTGCCGGGGCTACAAATTTCCAGAATTCATACATAATAAATGGAAAAGCGATGATAAAACCGGCCGTAATTGAAGTCCATATATGAGCTGAAAACTGACCGCCCATGGTTCTACTTTGTATTGTAAATGGAAACTCTTCAAAACAAAAACCACCATCTACACCAAAAAAATTAGACAATCGACAAAGCATATTATATGACCAGAAATTACCTTTACTAGGACCGAATAAAATAACATCGAATATAAAACTTTTGAGAAAGAAAGCTATGGTTGCGGCGATAACAACAGCGAGGACAGCGCGAATTAAATGCCATCTTAATTCTTCAAGATGGTCTAGAAATGACATTCCCGGTTCTTCTTCAGGTTGGCCTATTTGGTTCATTACAATATTCGCTTTCTTATTAATTTTCAAAATGTTTCTGCAAGTTTACTTATACGGCTAGTGATTGAAATTGCTATTTGAGCTTCGTTAGAGTTTCTAATTAATGTCTTTTACCATTGAAAGTATTTCTTTATTAATTAGAGCTGCATTTTCCTTTTTAGTAATTATAGTACCATGATTAGCTTCAATAACAAATTGCTTTGAATTAGTGGATAGTTCTTTCAATTCCTTTTGCATCTCATACCATAATTCAATTTCCTCATCTGGATCAACACCTTGTTTTCTGTATTTGTTTTTTTGAGATTCTTCGTATTGTTCAGTTGCGGTAAAAACTAATATAGGTAAAGAATCAAGATTTTTAATTTTACCTGCTCTCTCAAGAATCATTTCGTTGATGTCACTTTCCGTTATGTACCTTCGAAAAATTTTCCCAGAATATGCTGTTAGATTTTGGGAACGTATATGTAAATCTCTCGGTAAGCCATCATTTCTAGGTTCAGATTCAAATAGTGTATTAAAAGCTCCAATAATACCAATATCGGCAAGTACGGCTATGGTTTTTACAAATGTTATTTGGCTTTCACTAAATAACTTGTTCTGTGCTAATCGTTCCCACTGTTCGGGATGACTCGAATCTAGAAAAACAATTCCTTTTACTTCATTTGGATATAGATCTCTGAAGATTAAATTATATGCTCCACCCATCGAATGACCTGCTAAAATATAAGGTGGTTTTTCACCATTTCTTTCAAGTAATTCATGTAACTTCTCAGCATAAAATTCTGGCGTAATACTGTCTTTACTGGATTCACTAAACCATTTACCTTCTCGATCATATCGAATAACACGCATATTTTCCTTTAACCCTTTTGCAAGCCAATGTAACATATCAGTGTTACTACCTGCACCGGCTTCAAGAATGAGGGTAGGTAACCCATTTTGTTCTCCTTCTGCTCTTATATGCAGTTTAGTGCCATTAACATTAACTAGTTTTCCCGGTGCGTTAGGTTTTGAACTGTACAATCTAAAACATAACCCAGATAATAATAGTAGAATAATTAATCCAGCTAAAATTTTACCAATCCATTTGAAAATTTTAAATATTAATCTCATTGTGGCTTTCATAGAAATTCTAAACCCTTACCGTTTGAACCTCATTTAAGGCAAAAAGAAAGATATGTAGTGGCTTAGTATAAATTAGTGCGTCAAGTTAATTATTTTCAATCTAACGCCATCGTCTATTTGCTACGAAATTTTGTGTTTTCTATTTATGCGTGGAAGATTACAAGAACGAAATCGATTATATTTAGCATTTAAAACTTTAAAAGCTGCGTGAGCTGAAGGAAAGAAACGATTAACCCAATTAGCTAAGATCCATGAAATCAAAAATTGAGAAAATCTAGGCTTGATTATTTCTGTAACGTAAACACTATCTGCTTATTTTCGATAGTCTTATATTCAAATTTAATAAAACCTAATTCTTCATTAAAATAACTAGTAAGAAAACTTTCTCCAATTCTATTCGATCCTTTTGCATCTATAATCCAACAGCTAATTTCATTGTTATTATATTCTAAGAGTTTCTTACCACTGATCACGTATGTAACTTGGTTTACGAGACTATCTTTCCAATTCATTGCTGTAAAATTGCTCCAATGATTATTAATTTTCAAAGCATCCCTCCAAATTTTATTTTCTCTTAACGGATATTGTATGTAAGGAAAAGGAGCTAACTCTAGTGTTTCTAAGCCATTGTTTCTTGCTGGATGAAACCAAATATTGGATTTATTTTCTACTAATCCAGTCCATGAACTCAAACGGATATTATTAGAAAACTGATAATCAATTCTTAATTCAGATTAAAATTTATTTGTTCTCTTCAAAAATCCTGGTTTTATAATTTTAAAGCTTACAATTTTTAATTTAGCTAAGATTGAATCTGTACCAGTTGATTTCGTTTCAATTTTTCTGATTTCCCCATTTTTTAAAATACAGATATCATACGTATTGGTACTATCTGAAATGGATATTTTATAGTTAAAAGACTTATTTCGTTTGAAAACAAGATTATCAATATATGGATTAAAATATTTCTTTTCAATTACCACCGAATCGTAATTTTGTGCATGACTAACATTAGCAACACCTGCCATCGTTATAAAACAAATCATTCTGAACCAGTATAGGTTTTTCATATCAGTACTCCATTTCTAATTGGACTTGCAACAAAAAACTGGACAAATAGTTGAATGACTACGCTGCTAGTTTAAGGTTATACATGTCTAATTCAAATTCTCTTATAGTTCTATTTCCTAAAAAGGAATGTCTTCTTCTATTATTATACCAAGTTTCTATCCATCCAAAGATGGATAACTCCGCTTCAGATCTCAACTTATAATTGTGCCTATAAACCCATTCTACCTTTAATGATTTAAAGAACGATTCAGCAATGGCATTATCCCAGCAATTACCTTTTCTGCTCATAGATTGGTTTACTAAGCCATTGTAACTTTTAATTAATGAGGTAAACTTATGGCTGGCATATTGTATACCTCGGTCGGAATGAAAAATTAAAGACTGGGTTAAAGTAGTTTTCTTTATAGCCATATGCCAAGCCTTAATAATAGTGTCTTCTGTACTTAGATTATCGCTTAGAGCCCATCCAACAACTTTGCGGTTAAACAAATCAATAATGACAGTAAGGTATAACCAGCCCTGTTTGGTTTTGATATAGGTTATATCGCTTACCCAAACTTGATCCTGTCGGCTTACTTCAAAGTTTTGGTTTAATAAATTAGGAGCTATGGGGTAATTATGTTGACTATATGTGGTTGCTTTAAACTTACGTTTTCGTTTTGCAAACAAATAATTAGCACTCATAATACGTGCAACTCTAGGCTTTGATATTTTATAGCCTAATGTCTCTAGTTCTGTTTTTATTCTAGGTGAACCATAGCTTTGAAAGCTATCTTTAAATATAGATTTAATAAGCCCAGTTACCTTTTGATTTTCTAACCATAATTTACTTGGTCCCGATTGTAACCAATGGTAATAGCCACTTTTGCTTACTTTCAATATTTTACACATCGTCTCGACAGGAAATCTCATAAGGTGTTGTTTTATAAACCTGTATTTTTCTTGTCGCTCGCGGAGAAGATGCTGATGGCCTTTTTTAAGATGTCTCGTTCTAACTCGGCTTCTTTTAATGCCTTTTTTAATCGGGCTATCTCTTTTTCTTCATCGGTCATTTTAGGATTACCACGGCCAGGGAAACTGTTGTTACCGTAATCTTTTAACTCTCTACGCCAACGGTAAAGTACAGATGGAAATATATCCAAGTCTTCACATACTTGTTTTACATTGCCTTTAGCATAACTTAACTCGACTGCTTTTTGTTTAAATTCTAAGGTGTAATGTTTAGATTTTCTTCTCATAATTGCTAAGGTAATAACTAGCAAAAATATTCTCTCAACTTAGTGTCCGGTCTAATGTAGTAATTCCATATATCCTCTTCTGTTGTTGTGTAATTGAAGTTCTAAAACTGTTTTGCCTTTAAATTTTACAGTGTTAGATTCGTTCCAACTTGTAGTTGTTGGCTTCGTGAATGAAAAATCAGAAAAGTTGTATGTTAATTCAGGCAGGTCATCTCTTTTTAAAACTTCATAACTAAATTGGTCATCTTTTCTGTAGAACCAACAATTGTAATCACTAACTAATGCGTAGTCAACAACAATTGGTAATATTTCGTTGATTTTTGTTAAACAGAAATTTTTAAAGTTACTTCTATTTATGGTTTCAGGATATAAATCTCCAAAAAAGTGATTGAATGTTTCATCTCCCGCTTGACCTACTACTTTCGGTGCAAACATTTTCCCTTTATCTCTAAAAGTTCTTACAGAAAAAGTTTCTTCATTTTCAAGTAAAAAATTATGAGGACACCTTGTGATATAAGGTGATGTAAATTTTTTGGAAGTAGTTAAATATTCAACTGGTTTTGGTTTCCCTCTAAATATTTTGTCTAATATTTTAGATTCAATGAAAGATTCAAGTAACCCTTGATCTATTCGGCTAATAGAAATGTCATTTTCAATTTTAAAATGCAAACAAATTGCATATTGAAAAGTCATTCCAAAAGTTTCGTTATTCATTATTTGTTATAATCAAATTTACGGTATTTGTAATCGTGCAAAATGCGTTTGTATAATAATCAGTTGCGAATTGAACTAAGATAGCTAGAATTCTCGACTTTTATGCTTGCGGCTTGGTATTCGCAGGGAACAAAGCCATATTTTTGCTATACGTTGTACTTTGTAGTAATTTATACAAAAATTTAATCAATAGCTAAAGACAATAAATATTGGTTTCCATTCAGGTTAAATTTAATTTCATTATAAGTATGCTTAGTTATTTCGCAATTTCCTAAATCAAATTCCTTATGATGATTTGGACAAAGTAAAATTATATTTTTAGGATCTTCGTTTCCTTTTTTATGCTTTGGAACTATGTGAGCTGCCTCTATATATTTTGAACCATCTCTCTTTAAAATAAATTGTCCGCAAATCTGACATTTAAAATCTCGTAATATTTTGATCAGCGCAACAATCTTATTATTACGCTTGTAAGTTTTATGGTTCACAGTAACCTTTTCCGAGCTACTAATTTCTGAGTTTTTTAATTCATCGATTAAGACACTTTTAGTTCTGTGTTTTAAATGATTGGCAATTTCGTCCTGTTCAATTTCGTCAACAATTGAAGGCTCATCATTTACTGATAAATCATTTAAATAGCGTAGATAGATTTTCCGTAATTTTATTTTCGCATCTCCTTTTTCCTTAATATAATCAATATGCAATTTCAATGCAGAAAGTGAAATTTTCAGTCTTTCAGCTCCATAATCTTCGAAAATAAATCGCAAAAAGCTATTAAATAAATCTACACTCAATGTCCTTGTAAATTGGTCACCATTCAAAAGTTTTGGAAATATCTGTACTATAATCATTTGAGCCGAACCTCTGTTCATATTTAATTCCATAACAAGAGAATTTATTCCGTCATTCTTTGATAAATTTCCTTCATAAACTTTTTTTGCAGTATCGAAAATTATTCGATTTGGATTTAGTTCAGCCATTGGTTTATTTAAATTTAGAATGTTTTTTGATTATTCCTCACAACTGTTTCGGTTATCGGTTATCTCCAGTTGACGGAGTGCGGGACGCGGATTTGTCGGCTTAGTATTAGTTTGTTGGTCAAGTTAATTATTCTCTTTCTAACGATGCCAGCTATTGATTGTTAACCATTGTTGTGCATTGTTATGCTGTTTCAAACAAGTTAAAATGATCTTTGTTTTTAGCAATTCCAAAGTAACTCGCGTTCTTCTTTAGTACTTCTATGTATTTCTTTTTGTTTTCGTTTTTAAGTTTTTCAAAAAGAGAAGGTGATATTCCCCAATTTTCAATATTCCTAGAAAACAATTCTGTCAATTTCAATTCTAAGTCTTCTTGACTCAAATTGTCCCAAGATTTACACCATTCTTTTATTTCATCTGAAGTATGTTCATTATGATAACCAGTAGAAATAATAATTTCTTCTTCTAAAGGCAGAATATGAATATAAATATTCTTTACATCGAGTGCACCATCTTCTTTTGGATAATCTAAATCGTTAGCACTAAAAACTGCAGAAGCATAAATATCAATTTTAGGATATTTATACGTGAAATATGAGTATTTATCTTCTTTAGATTCAATTTCTTTTTCAAGCTTTTCTTTTAAAAAATTTAAATCTTTAAGGCCTGATTCATTTCCATTAATTACAAGTTGTATCGACTCTTTATCAATTTTTCCATCTAAGGTATTTGCATTAATAATTCTATTGTGTTGTTCAATACTCATCATTTTCTTCCTGATTTCTGCACAAACCGCTCTATAACTAAATAGTGTAAAAGCTTCATAGGATTCAAAATCCTTATCTGCCTTTTCAATTGGCTCAAATATTTCTGTATCGTGTTCGTTGCAAAACACTTTGTATGAAAGAGCTTGTCTAATACCTAAATGCTTAAATTCATATGGGATTTCCTCTTTTCTCCATCTATTAGCATCTGACATCTTTAATTCTATTAAGTGACCCTTTACTGTGATATTGCTCAAAAGTCCATTTTGCTGAATTAAATGAGAGTTTATTGAATTTTTTTCGCAGTCATTAACAAGGCAATTCCAATTTTTCTTTTTGACATTTTTAATGATCTGAGCTATTATGTTCTGTGGTTTCTTCATAATCGTGCACAACAGTTATTATAAACAAAAAAGTGCCGATTTACCGAAATATTAACCGGTTATCGACACTTATTTTCAAATCTTATATATTTTCTTATTCACTATTTCTTACCTAACAATTTTTCTAAATAAGCCACTTTCTCCTTTTCAGCTTGAAGCAAACGTTCGTAGAGCTTTTCTTTTTCTTCATAAGCCTGAACTAATTTATCCAATGGATTAAAAGTACAATAACTGTTATTCCCATGATTTACGCTATTATCATGAAAAGTGCTAAAGTAATTAATTGCTTTTTCCTCAGAAAAATTCTCAATTGCATCTCTACTCACCCCTAAAGCTTTTGCTACTCTTTCCAACTTTTCACTTTCAATATGCTCGCTTTGTTCTAAGCTGGATACACTTTGTTGGCTAATCCCTAATTCTGCGGCAAGGGCTTCCTGCTTCATTCCTCGAAGTTCCCTGATTCGGCTGATCTTTCTACCGATATGACTGGTTTTTGTTGCTGTGCTCATAATCTCAAAGATAAACAATCTTTTTAAAAGTTGCCCTCATTACCCTTTGGAGTAAAAAACAAGTTCTCAATTGTTTTTTACTGGTCATTCTGGTTTGCTACGGTCAATTCTTTTTAAAACTTGAAGGCTCATTGACCATCACTGAAGTTTCATTTTAAAACCTTTTGATCTATGCTTACCAACTTGCATCCTCCCAAAGTTATCGAATTTGCGCTAAGCCAAATTACGGAAATCCTCAAAAAGCATATCGAAATTGCAAGTTTATACTATTTCGGCATGCAATCATCAGGACAGGGAACTCATAATTCCCTAAATAATGATGCTTCCAAGCAACAGCAACACTATCATTTTTATTTGTTGCTATTAAGCAAGCATATTAGCCCAAATGCCGTTGCTAACCTTTCAGATATTGTCCGTCAAGATTCCGGCGGAAAATATACCATTAGCTTGCTGCTCTATATGCCGAAGCAAATTATTGCTGCTTCTGATAATAATAAATACTTCTTTTCTAAAATAATCCAATCAGGTGGTTTGGTTGAGGGTTCTCTTTTTGAATTAGCTCCTTCACAACTCAGCCAAATCCCTGAACTGGATATAAAAGGCATAACCAACTACACACAAGATCGAATAGCGATAGCAAAACATTGTCTACACTTAAGTACTATTGAAGAGAACGCTGGAATATTAAGCGCTCATTTAATACGACTATCTTTTGAGCAACTTTGCTTAGGAACTATTTATGCGTTCCTGCAATACCATCCGCAACATCACCAACCGTTATACCTTTTTAAACTTGTTCAATTTTGCTATGAAATACCACCTAATATTTTTTCAGAAAACCTATTCGAACAATCCCCACTAAAAAGGATCTTTTGCTTTCATCATACGGAACTTCGCTATCGAAGTAGCTCTTTATTTTCAGTATCAGAACTAAGCATGGCGCATTCTTATAGCCAATGTCTTTTAGATTATCTCTTACCCATTGTAAATCACAAATTACAAACTTTAAAAAAAGCATCCCATGAAAACGAGAAAACTTGATCAACTAAAATTGAAACAGCTTAAGAGAATCGGAGCGACAGCCTATGGTTTAAAAAAAGAAGAAACCAAGCGTCATACTTTTAGAAATGCCACCATTCGCTTTGAAGACTATACAGATTACTTGATGCGTATTACATCATTACTGGAAGTCTGTGTGTTAGCCTTAGATGGTGATGGTGATTTTCATTCTAAAAACTTAAGCCACCAAAGTAAAACTTCCAGTGTTCAATTAGTAATAGAAATGGTCATTGAACTAATGCCCGATGGTGATATGTTTCAATTGGAACAAATTATAGCCATACTGGAAAATGACATGGATTACATTCATTTCCCAAAGAAACTCAAAAAACAAATCCTTAAAAATCAAGAACGTTATGAAAAAAGAAAAACTCATGAAAAAGCTTAAAAGCTTTGAAGAAGAACATATAAGAAGGCTTACACCACATGCAAATCTCAAAGATTATCAACGTATTTATTTTCCAGTAAAAAATCATCTCTATCTCATGTTTCTTATAGAAGACCTTATTAAAGTTAGTGTATTGGCGTTAGAGGGAATGGATAGTTGCTTTGAACGCCAAATTAAAGAACCTGAAAGAAGCGTTTCAGATGTTTTAAGGCATGCTTTAGATTTAATCCCTATAGAGGAACAAGAATTTATTGATAAAACCTTGGAAGTATTAGATAAGCTAGATGATGATAAAATATAATAGAAAAGTTTTTAAAGCACTTAATAGAATAAAAAACGGAATTTCGTGCTAATTCAAGATGTGTGTCTGTGGACACAATCTTGTTTGCGCCCTATGGTTGCAACGAAAAAAAAGAGATGTTTAAGGGAAAGGATTATTTGATTGCGTTTACTTTTTTTATCCAGAGCATTTGCCTTTTTAGTTCCATTGAAGCACTACTAAAGATCAAATGAAATAGGCTTTAGGATTATTTCATTTACTTCTTTTAGAGCCGTCACATTACCTTTTTGATATTGATTCTTCTACAGGATTTAGGATTAGGAAAGGGCTATAAATAGGAAAGCGAAGCTGACCGGTTTATGCGCCCGCTAATGCTAAATCCTGTTCTTTTTATATCAAAAAGGTAAGGCTGTAATATTCACAGTAAACTTCTAACTATGAAATATAGATCGGTCAACTTTACTGGAATGTTGCTAAAGCGAACGTGAGCCAAAAGCAAATATTCCGCTTCAATCCATCTGTATTATTGTTTGCTTTTGGCTTATGTTCAAGACCATTTTGACGAACCGTTTTGACTGCAACATAGTGAAGGGAAATAGGGTGAGGATTTTCCAATTTAAACCCTCGATTTCATTTTTTACTAATTTTTACTGTAAAAAATTGCCTGTTTATAGGGCTTCCCAGAGGTTTTACTGGAAATTTAGTAAAAAATATTTTGAGTTAAATATATAAATTACTGAAAATCAATTAAATGAACAACTATAACAGCGCTCTGCGTGTTATCCTCTTGCTATTCCTTTTTTTGTCATTTTCTTTGTATAATTTATTTTTAAAAATTATTTAGATTTAATGAGAACAGCTATTTTGAAGGTAATAAATAAAGTCTATACAAGATTTTCATTGGTATATGAATTTAGTCAGGGTAAAGATTTTGAGCAAGCTAAACATTTGGCATATGTTGCAATAAGAAATTCCCTAGGTGTCCTAATTTTCTTTTCTATATTATTCATTCATAGCTCAATAGACTTATTTCTTTTTGATATCAGTATTGATGGTTCAAATACTCCTATTTTTCTAATTTACTTAGGATTCGCGATCTCCATAATTGGATATCTATTTCTGTCTAAAAAATTTTTAAAGCCAAGACTTAAGCTTATCCCTCAGCTTTACTGCAAAGAAAATTTAAAAGCTTTTAAAAGATTCTATGTCATCTTTATCATCTTGCTCTCTCTTTTCGGTGGCTTTTCATTTGTTGGAATGCGATTACTATATATTTATTCTACTTAAGAAATAATAGATTTAAATAATAAGGCATTTAACTGTGAGTTAATCGTGAGTTCCAGTCAACGTTAAAATTAGATTTTTAGATTGATAAAATTGGTTTAGGTATATGAATCTTTTAGTACATTAGTGTAAGATGAACTGAAAACACCAAATCTGATGTTTGATCTTGGAAAACTCTATATCCCTACCATTCTTTCGTTTGATCCATCAAGCAAAACAATATCTTTTACATTACCTGAATTTTTTACTAAAGAGCATTTTGAGCATGTTCAATATTCACTAGAGCTTAATATTTTAGGCTCTGATGCTATCATTTATTATTATGGCGAAGATGATACTTATTTGTCTCAAGTGTTAGATTTGGATGAGGAGTATATCGCTGCCGGATCTTTGGAGTATGAAAGTTTCGGGGCAATACAAGAAAAAGCCTTAAAACAATTAGAGCATTTTATGCTCGATCCAAAAACAGAATTACTTGATTTGTTTAATCAAAACGAAGAAGAATTTCCACTAGAATAAAAAAGGTTACCGAAGACTACTCGATAACCTTTTTTGTTTTTTAATCATATATCAGTAGTTTAGTCTCATGCATAATAAATTTAAACTCTCCGGAATCGTATTTATCATTATTGGTGCATTACTAATCTATTTCGAGATTGGTGGCGGAATGTTTTTTCTACTCTACGGTCTTTTGATAGGTATGGGGCTAGGGTTATTTATCTCAGGTAAAAAACCACTGGCAAGATTAAAGGCTAAACAATAAAGTTTTACTACTTATTTTTTCGCTTTGTTTTGTCTTCTTTCTTCTTTGCTATGAGTTCTTCCAGGTTATTCATGTCACTACTGATCTTATTTTCCATCACTCTTGCATAAATTTGAGTGGTCGATAACTTGGTATGTCCTAAAAGCTTGGATACCGTTTCGATCGGTACTCCATTAGATAAAGTTACTGTTGTAGCAAAAGTATGTCTTGCCGAATGAAACGTAATATGTTTTCGAACTCCTGAAGCTTTCATCACTTCTTTGACGTAGCTATTCATCTTTTGATTGGATAATACAGGAAATAAACATTCATCAATAAGGTCATATTGATGATCCTTATACTTTTTTAAAATGTTAGCGGCTTTGCTCAGTAGGGGAGCTTTTATAGGCTCATTGGTTTTTGCCCGTTTGGTATAAATCCAATCTTTACCATCCATCCCTTTTACGATGTGATCTTTGGTGAGTTCTTTCAGTTCAGCATAGGTGAGTCCGGTATAACAGGAAAAAAGGAACATATCTTTTACACGCTCCAAAGAACCACTTTTAAAATAGGTGTCTTCTACTAATTTTAATTCCCGTTCCGATAAGAACTGACGTTCATTCTTTTCAAACTTCATTTTATAATTCTGAAATGGATTTTTCTGTAACCATTCTAATTTAATAGCAAGGTTAATCATCTTTTTAAACCGCTCCAAATGTTTCATCACGCCATTGGTAGAACAGGTCTTTCTTTTTTTACTCGGGGAATAGGTGCGTAGAAAATGTTCAAATTCCGTGATAAATCGGTAATTGATATGTTTTAAGTAGATATCATCTACTTTTCTTTTTTGTTTTAAAAATTCGGTCAGGTATTTAGCGGTGGTAAAGTAGTTTTTTAGCGTACCCCACTTTAACACCGATTGCATCTGTGAATTGTGATAATCTACGATATCACTCAATTTTTTGTGATCTTCATCAAGACCGCTGTAAGCAGCTTTAACGGCTTTGGCGCTAATTAGGTTATCTTTCTCTAATAAACGCTTGTGCGTCTCTAATAATTGGTAGTAAACCTGATCTAAGTAACGGTTCATTTGTTTGATGCGTCCGCTAGATCCTCGAAGCCGTCCTTTGGAAGAGTCCCATTCATTCACTGAAGTTTTACGTTGGAGGCTCATTTCGGCTGATTTACCATTGACGGTAATACGGGCATAAATAGAAAGTTTCTCTGCATTTTTGCTGATCTTTCTGGTAAAGAATAATACGGAAAAGGTGGTAAACTCTGGCATAAGCTGGTTTTTTAATGAAACAAACATGACTATAGACGAAAATCAAATCAGCCGTTATGCACTCTTAAGGTAAGAAATAAATGAAGAAAAAGCATTCACCGAATCATTCACTGAACAGATCCATAAACTTTGGTTTTAGATGGTATGTCCTAAAACAAAAAATCACCGAAAATGCTTGATTTTCAGTGATTTTGCTAAAGTTTGGTACTTAGTTCGTCGGGGTGGCAGGATTCGAACCTGCGACCTCCTGCTCCCAAAGCAGGCGCGATGACCGGGCTACGCTACACCCCGAGTTATTTATTGATCGCGACTTGGACGCGATTTGCGGAGAGACCGGGATTCGAACCCGGGCATCCCGAAGGATGACAGCTTAGCAGGCTGCTGCATTACCACTCTGCCACCTCTCCTAGTAATTTTAAAAAGAACGTCGCAATCATTTTTGCGGTTGCAAACTTACTTTAAACTTACGAAGCCTGCAAACCTTTTTTAGCTTTTTTTCTCAATAATTTCGAGGCTTGAATGCATTTCCAGTTTAATCTGTTTTTAGTCAACTATTTAAAATAAATAAAAAATTTAATAATTTTCTAGATTTATAAATTTAGCAACAGATCCAATAATCCGTTTATGTTTTTTTACGAATGGATTCTCCTTATTCCAAACATATCCGGCTAAAACTGCACAAATTTGTTTCTTAAATTCTGGATTTGGTGATCTATGAAAGAAAATATCTTGTAAATCACCATTATACCAATCTCTTACATAACTCGAAAACACAGCAATACCTTCATTCATGTAATCTTCATATTCTGTTTGCCAATCTACATTTTCGCCATTTAATTCTTTTAAGGCTAATTTCGCAGCTTTTAAACCCGATTCTGTTGCAAAACTAACTCCAGATGAAAACACAGGATCTAGAAATTCAGCGCTATTTCCCGTTAAAGCAAAATTCTTTCCGTAGAGAGATTTTACGCTTTTCGCGATATGTTTTATTTTCTTCGGAATAAATTCAGGCTCATAATCATCAAATCTGCCTTTATAATAGTTCAATTTAGAGATCATTTGAGAAAAAGCAACCTCAGGATCATCATCAAATTGATCAAACCATGCTGTTGGCGCCACAAAACCTAAACTTGTTTTTCCGTTAGAAAAAGGAATATACCAAAACCAAACTTCGGTTTCTAAAACCTCAAAAGTGATCAATTCGCCTTCTTTACCTTTTGGACGATTGCTTTCTTCGATATGAGTGAAAACTGATGAATGCGACTCTAGTTTAGATGGTTTCTCTAAATCTAATAATCTAGGTAATACACGGCCAAAACCGCTACTATCGATCACAAATTTGGTTTCAATTTCGGTTTGTTCACCGTTTTTATGCTGAATGGTAATAACAGGATTTTCTTTACTGAAATCTGCTGCGATCACTTCAGTTTCAAAAGCAATATCTACGCCGCGTGAGGCTATTTCTTCGGCTAAAATATTGTCAAAATCAGCTCTTGGAACCTGCCAGGTCCAATCCCAGCCTTCGCCGAACTTCTGACTAAAATCGAATTCTCCTACCAACTCATTTTTGATAAAACGAGCACCAAATTTTCGCTGAAATCCATGCTTATCAATCGTTTCCAATAAACCGGCTTCAGCAAAATTATCCATACAACGCGGAATCAAACTTTCGCCAATGCTAAAACGCGGAAATCGCTGTTTTTCGACCACTTTTAGTTGCACATTATGTTGCTGAAGATAACCGGCAGAAACCATTCCCGATGGCCCGGCGCCAATAATTAAAATATCGGTAAATTCTCTTTTCATGCGTTCAATGAAATTTTGGAATTCTAAAAATCTTTCTCAATAATCTGATTTTGAGTTTAAAACTGTAAATCAATAATTGTAAACAACAGTCAAAGCGCTCATAAAATCTCGATTATCGAGTAAATATACTACATTTGCGGCTGAACCGATTGCGGTTTCGCCTAACCAAATCATTATGCTTAGCATCAAAGCTCCATTAAAAATAAGTGATTTCAAAGAGGTTTTATTTGAAAACCAAAATCTTGAAATTTCCGATGAAATTCTTCAAAAAGCAGATAGATCATTTCAATTTCTACAGGAATTTGCGAAAGATAAGGTGATTTATGGTGTAAATACGGGTTTTGGGCCTATGGCACAATACCGAATTAAAGACGAAGATCGTTTGCAACTGCAATATAATCTTATTCGCAGTCATGCTTCTGGAACCGGGAAACCTATCGATCCTTTATACATAAAAGCTTCAATGCTGGCCCGTTTAAACACGCTTTCTTTGGGATATTCCGGAGTAAATATTTCGGTTTTAGAAACGATGCAGCAATTGATCAATCATGATATCACACCACTTATTTTTGAACACGGTGGAGTAGGAGCTTCTGGCGATTTGGTACAGCTAGCGCATTTAGCCCTAGTCTTGATTGGTGAAGGAGAGGTTTTTTATAAAGGCGAGCGAAAATCTACAAAATCGGTTTTTAAGGAATTGAATATAAAACCTATCGAAATTAAATTGCGAGAAGGTTTGGCATTGATCAACGGAACTTCAGTAATGACGGGGATTGGGATCGTAAATTTGATTCATGCTCGGCGATTATTGGAATGGTCGGTTTGTTGTTCTTCAATGTTGAATGAACTGGTTTCGGCTTATTCAGATCATTTTTCTTCGGAATTAAATGCATCGAAATTACATGAAAGTCAGCATAGTATCGCTGAAATGATGCGAGATCATTTGAAGGATAGCCAACGTATTAAAAACAGGCAGGATCATTTATATCGAGATTCGTCAAATTCTGAATCAATTTTTTCAGAGAAAGTTCAGGAATATTATAGTTTGCGCTGCATTCCGCAGATTTTAGGTCCGGTGTTGGATACGATAAATTCCGCAGAAAAGATTTTGATGGACGAAGTAAATTCGGCTAACGACAATCCAATTGTTTCCGTAGAAAAGCAAATGGTTTATCACGGCGGAAATTTTCACGGCGATTTTATTTCGCTTGAAATGGATAAATTAAAACTCGTGATCACGCGATTATCGATGTTGGCCGAGCGGCAATTAAATTATATTCTGAATAGCAAACTGAACGAAATTTTCCCGCCTTTTGTGAATTTAGGTAAATTGGGGCTCAATTTTGGATTGCAGGGTGCGCAGTTTTCGGCGGTTTCAACCACTGCTGAAAATCAAACGCTGTCAAACAGTATGTACGTGCATAGCATCCCGAATAATAATGATAATCAAGATATTGTGAGTATGGGAACCAATTCAGCAAACATTACTAAAACGGTGATCGATAATGCGTACCAGGTGCTTGCGGTAGAAATGATGGCGATTGTTCAGGGAATAAAATATATTGGCGATCTGGATAGTTTTAGTGAAAAAACAAAGGCTGTTTTTAAACAATTTCAACATAAAATTGAATTAGACGATCAGCACGATTTCCCACTATATGAAACAATAGAAGATTTTACAAAGTCTTTAAAAGAAAACGAAATCTATAAATGAAATACGCTTTAGTAACAGGAGGTTCACGCGGAATAGGAAAAGCCATCGCTATAAAATTAGCGGCAGATTTGGGGTATCATATTTTACTGAATTATCATTCGAATACTGAAGCTGCTGAAGCGACCGCCAAAATTATTCAACAAAGTAATTTTACCTGCGATTTGCTAAAATTTGATGTTGCAGATGCTGAAGCAACCAAAAATTCCCTTGAAAACTGGCAAAAATCGAATCCTGAAGCTGTTGTTGAAGTAATCGTGAATAATGCAGGAATCACTAAAGACGGTTTATTTATGTGGATGGGAGAAGAGGATTGGCATTCGGTGATCAATACGTCTTTAAACGGATTTTATAATGTGACGCAGCAATTTGTAAAAAGTATGCTGCAAAAAAGATATGGCAGAATCATCAATATAGTCTCTTTATCTGGTGTAAAAGGAAATCCCGGACAGGTAAATTATTCGGCGGCGAAAGGAGCGGTAATTTCAGCAACAAAAGCTTTAGCGCAGGAAATCGGGAAGCGAAAAGTTACCGTAAATGCCGTGGCTCCCGGATTTATAACTTCAGATATGACGGCCGATTTTGATGAAAAAGAACTAAAAAAAATGATTCCGTTACAGCGATTTGGTGATGCTGAAGAAGTTGCTGATCTGGTTAGTTTCCTGGCCTCAAAAAAAGCTTCTTACATCACGGGAGAGGTGATTAATATCAACGGCGGATTATATTCTTAAAGCATGGCAGGCTGGAGTGGAAAATCACGCGGAACGCTGTTAACAATTCGGATATACGTATTTATAATTCGAACCTTCGGTTTATATCCGGCTTATTTTCTACTGATTTTTATTGCGCTGTATTTCTTCATTTTTGCACCAACTTCTTCGCGAAGTATGTACTATTATTTCCGCAGAAGATTAAATTATTCTGGTTTTAGTGCTTTTATAAATGTCTACAAAACTTACTTTAAGTACGGGAAAGTTCAATTAGATCGCGTAGTGATCACGGCCGGAATGAAAGATCGATACACTTTCGAATTTGATGGCATAAAACATATCGAAAACCTTCGAAAATTAAATAAAGGCGGAATTCTACTTACCGCGCATATTGGTAACTTTAATCTCGCAAAACATTTTTTTGACGAAAAGCATACCAGCGCTGTAATTAATTTGGTGATTAGTGATTTTGAACACGAGAACATCAAAAATTACATGGAGTCGGTTACGGGCCAATCGGCTGTTAAAATAATAGTGCTACAAAAAGACCTTTCTCATATTTTTAAAATGAACCAGGCGTTAAAGAATAATGAATTACTGGTTTTTGCGGCAGATCGCTATTTAGAAGAAGCTAAAACATGGAATGCTGATTTTCTGGGCGCTAAGGCAAAATTTCCGCAGGGACCGTTTAAACTGGCCATTAGAAATGATATTCCGGTGTTATTTGTGCATATAATGAGTGAGAAAAATTTCCATTATCATTTCTATGCAAGGCCTTATATTCCTGAAAAAAATACTCCCAAAGAAGTTTTAAAAGCGTATCTTGAAAATCTTGAAAAAATGGTCAAAAAATATCCACATCAGTGGTATAATTTTTATGACTATTGGAATGATTTCAGCTAAACAATTTTTATGGCAGAAA
The DNA here is from genome assembly GCF_019904275.1 of Zunongwangia sp. SCSIO 43204. Lineage (GTDB taxonomy): Bacteria > Bacteroidota > Bacteroidia > Flavobacteriales > Flavobacteriaceae > Zunongwangia > Zunongwangia mangrovi. The sequence goes on along the minus strand of NZ_CP063204.1, from coordinate 3,411,430 downwards.
AACTACTTGAAGCTCCTATTTTAGATCCACAGGAGATCATAAAACTAATTCCGCAGAAACCACCATTTGTAATGGTCGATAAACTGCACGATTATACTAAACTTACCGGAATTACCGGATTCTTGGTGCCGGCCGATAATATTTTGGTAGAAAACGGAATCTTTTCTGAGCCTGGACTTATAGAGCACATGGCGCAAAGTATGTCGCTGCATCGTGGTTATCAGGGCTATATTGGCGGATTGGAAAAACCACAAACAGGATTTATTGGCGCGATTAAGTCGGTTGAAATTTTTAGGTTACCAAAAGTAGGCGAGCAGCTTACTACGCATGTCGAAATCTTACATGAAGTAATGAAAGTGACTTTGGTTACGGCAAAAACTTTAGATGAAAATGAGCAGGTGATCGCAACTTCAGAAATGAAAACCGTAACGGTAGATTAAGCCATAATTTAGCTTTAATTAGATCTTTTGAAGCAAAATTCTTTTCAGCATCGTCTTTTCTAATGCGCTTATTTTTCAAAAATGAATAATAAGTTAAGCATACATACCAAACTGAAAGTGCGTTTTAGCGAATGCGATTCTTTGCAAATTGTATGGCATGGGAATTATCTGAAGTATTTCGAGGAAGGTCGCGAAGATTTTGGTGTGCAACACGGTATTTCTTATTTAGATGCCAAAGCAAATGGTTTTGCCACACCTATCGTAAAATCTACTTGCGAGCATAAACAGCCTTTAAAATATGGGGATGAATTTACGGTTGAAACCACTTTTATTCCAACAGACGCTGCAAAGATCATTTATAATTACAGAATTTTTAAAGACGAAAAATTGATCTGTACCGGTGAAACGGTGCAGGTTTTTACAGATAAAAATGGAGAATTAGTGCTTAATAATCCTTCATTTTTTCTAGATTGGAAAAAGAAAATAGGGCTTATTTAATGAAGAAGCTTTACTTACATGACGATTGCATAATTTCTCCGCTTGGATTTACTACTTCAAAAAATCTTGAAAATCTACGAAGCGGAAGTACAGGTTTACAGAAACTTAATAATAATCAGTTTCTTGATACTCAAATTTGTGCGGGAATAGTTAATTCAGAAATACTGACTGAAACTTTTGCTGAAATTGGGAATCCGCAAGACTTTACAAAGCTCGAGCAAATGATGTTGCTGGCGGTTCAGGGAGTTTTAGATAAAAATCCGGAAATAGATTTTGACAACACCGGGCTCATTATTTCTACGACTAAAGGTAATATTCATCTTTTGGAAGATCTCGGCGACTTTAAAAAAGAGCGCCAATTTTTATCGAATTTGGGCAATATTATCAAGGATTTTTTTGGCTTTAAACTGAAGCCAATTGTAGTTTCTAACGCTTGCATTTCTGGTGGATTGGCACTGGCCGTTGCTAAGAAAATGATCAATGCCGGGAAATTTTCTGAAGCCATCGTTGTTGGTGGCGATATGTTATCGAAATTCGTTGTTTCCGGTTTTAATTCTTTCCAGGCACTTAGTGAAAATGATTGCAAGCCTTTCTCCAAAGACCGAACCGGGATCAATCTTGGCGAAGCTGCTGCAGCGATCCTGGTAAGCGATCTTCCGAAGAAAAATTCGGTTAACGTAAGCCTGGCAGGAGATGCTTCAGCAAACGACGCAAATCATATTTCGGGACCATCACGAACGGGTGAAGGTTTGTATAAAAGCATTCAGAATTCGCTAAAAGAAGTTCAGATTTCTTCCGAAGTAATTAAAGCTATTTCCACGCACGGCACGGCTACGCTTTATAACGATGAGATGGAAGCGATTGCGATTTCCAGAAGTGAATTAGGTGAAATTCCGCTGCATAGCATAAAAGGATATTACGGGCATACGTTGGGCGCTTCGGCATTGATCGAAGCAATTTTATGCAAACACATGATGCTGAATAGCGAGATTTATCCGAGCCTAAATTTCACTGAAAATGGAGTTTCCACGAAAATAAATGTGGTTACAGAATATCAAAAATCGATAAATCTAGACTATGTTTTAAAAACAGCTTCGGGTTTTGGGGGCTGTAATTTGGCGATGATTTTTAAAAAGGAAGGAGAAAATGGCTAATCTTGGTGTAGAGCATTGGGTGCGTATCAAAAATGGAAGAATCATTTTAGATGGCGAAGTGATATTTTCTTCGGAAGAGAATATTGCTCGATTTTTGAAGGCTTCTTTTAAGTTTTTGAATATTAAATATCCCAAATTCCATAAAATGGACAGGCTTTCTAAATTGGGATTCATCGCTTCAGAAATTGTGCTGAAAAACAACAATATCGATGAGGAAACGGCTTTGGTTTTCAGTAATAATAGTTCAAGTTTAGATAGCGATCAAAATTATCAGGAATCGGTTAAGGATTTTCCTTCGCCGTCGCTTTTTGTTTACACCTTACCAAATATTGTTTTGGGTGAGATTAGCATTCGGTATCAATTAAAAAGTGAAAATGTCTTTTTTATTGAAGATGAGTTTAATGCAAATTTATTGATCGATTATTCTAAGCAGTTAATCGAATCTAAAAAAGCAAATAAAGTGCTTTGTGCCTGGTTAAACTTGCACAATGATGAATATGATGTATTTTTGTGGCTAAGTTCAGAATCTCATAAAAAAGAAGCTTCTGAAGAACAAATACGCAAAATATACGATGCCGATTATGACTGATTTGCATACCGAGTTAAAAGCCAGTATTATAGAGCAGCTAAACCTTGAGGATATGGAGGTGAGCGATATTGAAAATGATGAACCGCTTTTTGGAGACGGTCTTGGTCTTGACTCAATCGATGCCTTAGAGCTTATCGTTTTACTGGAGAAAGATTACGGTATCAAACTTACCGATCCTAAAAAAGGCCGTGAGATTTTTGAAAGTATCAATAAAATGGCAGATTTTATTGAAGCGAACCGTACCAAGTAATCTAAAACTTATTTATGAGTAGGAGCGTAGCTGTAACCGGAATGGGTATTTTTTCTGCCATAGGAAAAGATCTTGAAGAAAATCACAGCTCGCTTATTCATGGAAAACACGGACTTTCGACTCCTGAAATCCTAGAAACGATTCATCAAAAATTACCTATTGGCGAGATTAAAGCTACAAATACAGCTCTTGCTAAAAGCTTGAATTTAGATGAAAATCATGCCTTTACACGCGCTGCATTATTAGGAACTATTGCTTTAAAAGAAGCTTTAGAAAACGCTAAAATCAAGGATTTTACGAATATTGGCTTTGTGAATGGAACCAGTGTTGGCGGGATGGATATGACCGAGCGTTTTTATCGAGAATACGAAAACGATAAAACCAATCGTAGATTTATCCAGGCGCAGCACCCGGGTTTTACAACCGAACAAATTGCTGGGTATTTTGAGATCAATAATTATGTTACTACGATTAGCACAGCATGTTCATCTGCGGCGAATGCGATCATGATGGGCGCCAGGTTAATAAAATCTGGTAGATTAGATCGCGTGATCGTTGGCGGTACAGATTGTCTTTCTCGTTTTACGCTGAATGGTTTTAATTCTTTAATGATCTATTCTGAAGATTTCCCGAAACCTTTTGATGCTGAAAGAAAAGGATTAAATCTTGGCGAAGCTGCGGCATATTTAGTTTTAGAATCGTCTGAATTGGCTGAAAATAAAGAAATTTTAGCTTATGTTTCCGGTTACGGAAATGCGAACGATGCATTCCATCAAACCGCATCATCAGAAAATGGCGAAGGTGCATACCTGGCAATGCAAAAGGCTTTAAAAACCGCAAAATTGAATCCGCATCAAATCGATTATATCAATGCACACGGTACGGCAACACAAAATAACGACCTTTCTGAAAGTAGAGCTTTAATTCGTACTTTTAAAGAAATGCCGGCATTCAGTAGTACCAAATCTTTTACCGGGCATACGCTTGCAGCGGCTGGTGGTATCGAAGCGGTGTTTAGTTTACTGGCGATAAAACATCAGCAAATTTATCCCAATCTTAATTTCGAATCGGTAATAAACGAGACAAAATTAGAACCTGTAACCGAGTTGAAATCGGCTAAAATCGATCATGTGTTATCAAATTCTTTTGGTTTCGGCGGAAATTGTACCTCTTTAATATTCAGCAAAAATGGATAGAAAAATGTACATCAATGGGATGGCTAGCATAGCTGCACAAACTGAGGAAGATCTGTTTGCGGGAGATTTGAAGTCTTTTCAGCAAAATATATTTCCGGCAACCGCTGTAAATTATAAAGAGTATATTAAACCCATGATGCTTCGCCGAATGTCGAAGGCGATAAAAATGGGATTGGTGGCAGCCAAGCAAGCTTTAAATGAGGCTGGGGTAGAAGTGCCCGATAGTATTATCGTGGGAACTGGTGAAGGTTGTAAGCAGGATACCGAAAAGTTTTTGGAGAATATTCTAGACGAAAATGAAAGCTTTTTAACGCCAACGGCTTTTATCCAGAGTACGCATAATACAGTTGGCGGCCAAATTGCACTCAATCTAAAATGCACCGGTTATAATATGACGTATACGCAAAATAGCGTTTCGTTCGAGTCGGCTTTGATCGATGCTAAACTTCAATTTGCTGAAGATCCAGATACGCGCTGTGTTTTGGTTGGTGGTGTAGATGAACTGGCAAAAACAAGTACGCCTTTTTATAATCTGGACGGGCAATTGAAAGCCGGTGAAATAAATACTACTCAAATTCTACAATCTGAGTCTGGCGGAACGATAACTTCAGAAGGTGCTGCATTCTTTTTACTTTCAGAAATTAGGACTCAGGATTCTTTTGCTGAAATTTCAGATTGTATGATTTACCGGGAAATTTCAGAAGAAAAACTTGAGGAAGAAATCAGCTGGTTTTTAAAGAAAAACGATCTAAAACCTGAAGATCTGGATGCTGTGATCTTAGGGAATAATGGTGATATAAGATTTGATCATTATTATCATCAACTTCAGGATACGATATTTAAAAATACGCTTCAGTTAGGCTATAAGAACTGGGTTGGCGATTATAATACGGTAACGGCTTATTCTTGTTGGCTTGGGGCTGAAATCTTGAAAAGGAATGAAATTCCGCAGCAATTAAAATTAAATAATTTGGAGGTAAAACAACCAAAATCTATTTTAATTTATAATCAGTATCTTGGGAAAAATCACAGTTTAACCTTGCTTCGAAGTCTTTGAAATTCCGCATTCTAAATTTCTTTATCTGGATCTTTTTAATTGCTTTTGCGATGTATTGCGGCATAAACGGCTTAGCACTTTGGCCTGTGGCGATATTAGTGATCTTATATTCTATTTTTTTGATCACAATTTCAACCAATATTAGGTGGAATGTCTTCATAAAAGGATTTCATCATCAAAAGAATCATCCCAAAAAGGAAATCTGCTTAACTTTTGATGATGGCCCAACCGAGGTTACTCCAAAGATTTTGGATCTACTAGATAAATATGATGCGAAAGCCTGCTTTTTCTGTATTGGAACTCAAATGGAAAAGCATCCTGATATTGTTAAGCAAATTATTGAAAGAGGACATATTATTGGGAATCATACCTATTCTCATACTCGAAAAATGGGCTTTTTGTCTTCAAAAAGTCTTACGAGAGAAATTGATGCCTGTGATATTATAGCGAACGATATTAGCGGTTTAAAACTGAATTTTTTTAGGCCTCCGTTTGGGATTATTAATCCAAAAACAAAACGTGCTTTACGGAAAACTGGACATCACGTGATTGGTTGGAATCTTAGAACTTACGACGCGATTTTAAATGATGAAAATAAGATTCTTAACCGGGTTAAACGAAAATTAAAGCCGGGAGATGTAATTTTACTTCATGATAACAAGGAGCAAACAGCTCGTATATTGGAACAATTATTGATGCATCTACAAGCGAATGAATATCAGGCAATACGGCCAGACCAATTATTTAGAATCCATGCGTATATTTAGTTTTATCCTGTTTTTCTGGAGTTTAGGAATGTTTGCTCAGCAGAATAATTTTACCAGTGTAAGTTTAAAATCTTCAGCATCACAACTTACAGAGAAAATGGAATCGGCCAAAAGTCTGTGTGGTGAGTTCGAGCAAACCAAAGTCATTAAAATGTTGGATGTCGAAACAACTTCTTATGGTAGGATTTATTATCAATCTCCAGATGTTATAAAATGGGAATATACCAAGCCATATCCATATTCTTTACTTTTCAAAAACAATTTTATTTATATCGATGACGACGGCCAAAAAAGCAAACAGGATATGACTTCTAATAAACTTTTTGCGAAACTTGGTGATCTAATTACCGGCAGTCTTAATGGAAAAATTCTAAAAGATGATGCGAATTTTGATGTAGAGTATCTAAAGAAAAATGATCATATAGAAGCTGTAATTACCCCAAAAGATAAGAGCATGGCCGATATGTTTGAAAAAGTGATCATGCGTTTTTCTGAAGACAAGATGCTACAATCTGTAAAGCTTCAGGAATCTGGAGAGGATTATACGCTTATTAGTTTTAAGAACTGGAAAATGAATACACCTATTAAAGATTCAGTTTTTCAACCTTAATTTTTATACTGAAACTTACTTAGCTTCACTTTCTTTCTTTGCGCGATTAGCTTCGATTTCAGATAGACTTAATCCCTTTTCTTTAGAAAATAAATCTGTTTTGGGACTTCCAATAATTTGAGAAGAATACACACCAGAATGTCCAGAAAATAAGTATGCCGTAGAACAGGCAATTGCAATAAAAACACCAGATTCTATCCCAAAAAGTTCAATACCCATAATGGTGCAGGCAATTGGTGTATTGGTCGCACCGGCAAATACCGCTACAAATCCCATCCCGGCCAAAAGATCCATTGGTAATGGTATAAACCAAATTAACGCATTACCTAAGGTTGCCCCTATATAAAATAGTGGCGTTACTTCACCACCTTTAAATCCGGCTCCCAGGGTAAACGAAGTAAATAAGATCTTTACCAGGAAATCATAAGAATTTAGATCGATATTAAACGCATCAACAATGGTAGGAACTCCCAGTCCTATATATTTTGTTGAGCCAATACAATACACCACAATGGCAATTACAACTCCGCCAATAACTGGTCGAAGCGGAGGATAGTTAATTTTATTTTTAAATAGGCTGCTCCAAAAATGAGTCGATTTAGAAAACAACATCGCTGCAAGTCCAAAAAGAATCCCGGCTAAAAGTGACCATAGGAGATTTATGGGAGTCATTTCAACTATAGATTCGATATGATAATGCGTATGAGCGATTCCCCAAATTTCACAGAAGTAATTTGCAAAAATGGCTGCCATAAAACTTGGGATAATGGCATCTAAGCGAATTCGGCCTAAAACAAGTACCTCTAAAGCAAAAATACCACCGGCTAAAGGAGTTCCAAAAACTGAAGCAAATCCTGCACTTATACCAGCAATTAATACAATTTTTCGATCGCTATTAGATAAATTAAGAATACCAGTAAAACGATCTGCGACTGCACCACCAATTTGTACAGCAGTACCTTCACGACCGGCAGATCCACCAAAAAAATGTGTTACAACGGTACCAAAAAGTACTAAAGGTGCCATTCTAAAAGGAATGATCTTTTTGGGAGAATGAAATTCCTCTAATAAAAGATTATTTCCTTTAACGACACTATTACCATATAAATGATAAGAAAGACCAACTATAAAACCTCCTACGGGAAGCAAAGCAATGATCCAAAGGTGAGATTCACGCCAATCTGTAGCCCAATTTAAACTCCACAGGAAAAATGCAGAAATACTACCTGCTACGGCACCCAAAACCAGGCAGATCAATATCCATTTCCCTAAATAAATTACAGAGGGTAAGAATTGAAATGAGAAAAGAAAGTTTTTGATTTTTGTTTTATCCATTTGCCTTAAATTAATGATACTACACTGGCGTAAGCCATTAAAGGTAGATGTCATTAGCTCCAGGTGGAACGGTTTAAGGCAGACCTCATTGCCGTATTTCTTCAACAAAGATAGCTAAAATGGAAAAAGTGGCAATTTTTTCATCATTTTTAAAAAGTCTTATAGTAAAATACCTTTAGGCAAGCCCATAAGGTATTTGTTGATATTAATATTTAATTTCGAGGCAAACCTATAGATATCATAGCTTTTGGCGGTGCCAATGAAACATTGAATATTAAGCAAAAAACTGTGATATTCATCTTATTTCTGTATTTTGCCTTTTCAAATCCCTTATATGCTGCTTAAAGATTTTTATAAAGTTTTAGAATCTACACAACAGGAAGATACATATATTACTAAGCTTTCTATTGAAAAAACACATCCATTATACGCCGGTCATTTTCCTAATCGACCAGTAACGCCTGGTGTGATCTTGATGCATCTTTTTAAGCAGGAGGCAGAGCGACGTACCAATAAATCGCTTACTCTGGTAAAGGCTAATAATGTGAAGTTTATGGCTGTTGTAGATCCTAATACTTCAGATGAACTTATTCTGGAAACTAAGATCAGTTTGGAAGGCGAAATTGTGAAAGTGAGAGGCGTGGCAAGACAAAACGATGCTTTAGCTTTAAAATTCAGCGCTTTATATAAAGCTGTTTAAAAATAGACTTTCTTATTTGCATATTCTTATGTGAAGGTGCTAATATTTGATATTTTTGCACCACTAAAATTTGAAACTTGGAAACTTCCGGTATCTATCAAAACCGATTTAAAGCTTTAAATTGCTGTGTTTTAGTTCCTACTTATAATAATGAAGGCACTTTAGCTTCAGTATTAGAAGATCTTTTAGTGTACACAGATCAGATCCTTGTTTTAAATGACGGAAGTACCGATAGTACCAAACAAATTCTTCAGAACTTCAAGCAAATTGAAGTCCGTAATTTCAGTAAAAATAAAGGAAAGGGCCAGGCGCTCAAAAAAGGTTTTAAGATCGCCGAGGAACTAGGTTACGATTATGTGATTACTATAGATTCAGACGGGCAGCATTATCCAGACGATCTTGACGTTTTCTTATCTGAATTAGAAAAGCGAAAACCAAAAGATAAAGAAGTCTTACTTATTGGCGATCGTAATATGGGAAGCGATGGTGTTCCTGGTGTTAGCGCTACCGGAAATGATTTTTCCAGCTATTGGTATCTCGTGGTTACAGGATTTCAGCTTCACGATACCCAAAGCGGATATCGATTATATCCATTAAAAGTGATGAATTCCATTACTTTTTACACCTGGAAGTTCGAGTTTGAAATTGAAACCATCGTTAAAGCCACCTGGCGTAAGATTGATGTGAAAAATGTACCGATAAAAGTACTTTATGATGAAAAGAATCGTGTAAGCCATTTCCGCCCGTTTTGGGATATTGTAAGGATCGTTTTGCTGTACATGTGGTTTGTACTGGTAAGTTTTTTGTGGATTCATCCTCGCAATAAATATCGCGATTTTAAACAAAAGGGCTTTAAGAAATTCTGGAAAGAAGATATTTTAAAGAGTAGTGAAAGTCCGGCGAAAAAAGCCACAGCTATTGCCGTTGGTATTTTTGTGGGCTTATCACCATTCTGGGGAATACATACTTTCTTAGTCTTTGTTTTGGCTGCACTTTTAAAAGTAAATAAGGTCACAGCCTTTTTATTCTCTAATATAAGTATACCGCCTTTTATTCCGGTGATCGTTTATTTAAGTTTTCAAATAGGTTCACTGGTTATGGGCGAAGGCTGGGATTGGACGCTAAAACTACAAAGCATTAGTTCTACAACAGATGTTTTTCTTGGATTAGGACAATACATTTTAGGGAGTTTGATTCTGTCAATTATTGCGTCGATACTGGTTTGGATTGTGTTTTATTTGTTATTTTCGGTTCTGAATAAAAAGCAGATCGTAAAATCTTAAATGCATCATTTCTTTTTAAAATCCTATCGTTTTTTTCAGCAGAATAAATTGCCGGGAATATTGCTATTATTAGTATTTGTCGCGGGAGTTGGATTTTTAGCTTCAAAGGTTGAATTAGAGGAAGATGTAACCGGATTAATCCCTTCTGGGAAAGATCAGGATGTTTTAAAGAGGATTTTAAAGGAAACCGAATTTTCAGATAAAATTGTCGTTACGATTTCTTCGGAAGAAGAGCAACCGCAGGAACTAATTTCTTATGCTGAACGATTTATAGATTCTGTAAACACCAAATTACCCAATTTTGTTGAAAATATTGAAGGTAAAATTGCCGATGAAGGGGTTCGTGAAATTTACAATTTCGTTTATCAGAATTTACCTTTATTTTTGAATGAAGCCGATTATACTGAAATTGAAAAAAAACTTTCAGATTCTGCAATTTCAAAGCAAATTAAAGAAGATTACCGAAGCATTATTTCTCCAACCGGGATCGTTACCAAAAATTTTATTTTTCAGGATCCGCTTAGTTTAGGGCCAATCGGACTCGAAAAATTACGAGAACTTCAGATTGGCGATAATTATTTGCTGTACAATAATTATTTACTCACTAAAGATAAAAAGCATCTGTTACTTTTTATTACGCCAACTTTACCGGCTTCAGAAACCAATAAAAACAATCAGTTTATAGCCGATCTTAAAGAAATTCAGCAGCAATTAAATGCCGAATTCAATACGGTTGAAGGTGACTTTTTTGGCGGAGTTTTGTATTCACTGGCAAATGCCAATCAGATTAAAAAAGATGTACAGATCACGATTAGTATTGTAATCTCGATATTGTTGATTTTACTCATCCTTTTTTACCGAAAGATCTATGTTCCGCTAATACTTTTTATCCCCGGAATCATAGCAGCAGTTACTGCAATAGCGATATTATATATTTTTAAAGGAAGTATCTCTGCGATATCGATTGGGATTGGTTCGATCTTACTGGGAATCACACTCGATTATGGATTGCATATTTTAACCCATTATCGTAATAATCACGATGTTTTTCAGCTTTATAAAGAGGTTACAAGACCGGTTTTAATGAGCAGTTTCACAACGGCAATTGCTTTTTTATGCCTGTTATTTGTAAATAGTGAAGCGCTAAACGATTTAGGGATGTTTGCCGCAATTAGTGTGATTATTGCTGCTTTTCTGGCATTATTACTTATTCCTATTCTCTACGGAAAACGAATTGGAGAAACGCCTAAAAATACTTTTTTGGATAGGCTGGCGGGTGTTCAGTTCTTTAAAATTAAACCGCTGTTTTTTAGTGTAGTGATATTGTTTGTTTTCGGACTGTTTTTTTTCACCAAAGTGGACTTCAATAATGATCTAAGTAAGATTAATTTTCAGCCTGAAGCCATTAAAAAAGCCGAACAAAAAATACAAAATATCGCCAATAGTAACGGTAAAACCTTGTATTTGGTGAGCTACGGAAATTCCATCGACCAGGCGCTCCTGGAAAATTCTAAAGTTTATCAAAATTTAAAATCTGTTAACCAAAAATCGGAATTAAACTCATACAGTAGCATTGGTGGCGTGGTGTTATCTACACAAACACAAAACCAGAAGATTCAGCAATGGAAAGATTTCTGGAATTCTAAAGATACTTCAGGAATTAAAAATAAAATCCTATCAGAATCTGCACAATATGGCTTTAAGCCAGCTAGTTTTCAGGATTTTTATGATTTATTAGATAAAGACTTTAAAAATCTACAATTAGAAGATTATCAAAACATTACAAATCTTTATTTAAACGACTTTATTTCAATAAGTGAAGATTTTGCAACGGTAACCACTACGGTAAATTTGGGAGAATTGCCATCGCAAGAATTTACAACAGCATTCGATAATCTGGATAATACTTTGATCATTGATCGCGAGCGAATTAATGAGGGATTTTTGGGTAATTTAAAGGACGATTTTAATCAGCTTATTGGTTTATCGATTTTGGCCGTTTTTCTTATTCTTTTAATTTCCTATCAGAATTTAGAAATTAGCCTGTTAACGCTTTTACCGATAGGAATTACGTGGATAATTGCGTTGGGAATAATGGGCGCCTTAAAGATCGAATTCAATATTCTGAATATTATTATTTCAACCTTTGTTTTTGGTTTAGGCTTAGATTATAGCATTTTTATCACCAACGCTTGTCTTAAAGAATATCAAACCGGTAAGAGCGAGCTTAAAACTTACCAAACATCGATCTTGATCTCTGTGATCACTACCTTACTGGGAATAGGCGCATTGATCTTTGCAAAACATCCGGCATTGCGATCGGTTTCCAGTGTTTCGATCATTGGTGTGTTTTCTGCGGTTTTAGTGGCATTTGTGCTTCAGGTTTGGTTGTTTAACGTATTGTTTATTAATCGGCGTAAAAAGGCTTTGCCACCGTTTAGATTTAGCCGAATTGGTAGTTTTATTCGGAATAAAATTTATTACAAACAGGATCTTTATTATCAGCATGCGGTGTTGGATAATTATCGATATAAGCCGGTTTACAGTGAAGCGAAAGCTGAGTTTACTGAAAAAAAAGAACCCTATTTACGTGTTTCTAATTTTATTGAAAAAGGGGAGTGTGTGTTCTTTTTCTATTCGGGAATTGGGGTGTTTCCGATTTATTTGAGTTATATCAATCCGAATTCAAATATTACGGGTTACGAAACTTCAGAAGCCGTTGAAATCGCCAGAAATTGTTTCCGTAGTAAACATGAGAATTTACATTTTTCTACTGCAATTGATACGGCTAAGACCTGTTCTACTTTTATCATGCCAGATCACGAAATAAACGATATAGATGAAATTAAGCAGGTGATCAATCGATTTGGAAAAAAGGTAATTGTACTTCACAAAACACTAAAAACGCAATGGTTGTTAGACGCGAATTTTGAAATCACCTATCGCCAAAGCGGAATTTTAGTGTTTGAAAAAGAATAGCATGAAGAAGTTTTTCGTCCTTTTTATTTTAGTTTTTCTTGCTTCCTGCGGAATTAAAAAATCTTATCAGGATTTGCCCAATGTTACTGGAATCTCTAAAATAGATACCGTTAGAACAAAAATTAGCGATACTCATTATTCTTTAGGAAAAAACAATCTATTTCAGAATAAATACGGTGTTTGGGAACTTTATATTGAAGGAGATGCATTGGAACTCGGTTTGGCGAACGGAGCATTAACTCAGGATCTAATTCATCATCAGGAGAATGCTTTTATGGGAAAGATCAACGAAATGGTTCCTTCTGAAGGATATAGAAATTTCCTGAAAAAACTCGTTTCCTGGTTTAATCGTAAAATGTATCTATATGTTCCTGAAGAGTATAAACAGGAAATTTACGGAGTTTCGAGATTCGGACTAAAAAAATACGATGAATTTGCGCCGGCTTATTTACGAATGTTATATTTCCACGGGGCGCACGATATCGGTCACGCCTTGCAGGATTTGATGCTCGTAGGTTGTACAAGTTTTGCTGCCTGGGATGATAAAACAGCAGATGGAAAATTACTTTTAGGTCGAAATTTCGATTTTTATGCGGGAGACGAATTTTCCAACCAAAAAATGGTAGCTTTTGTAAATCCGGACGACGGTCATAAATTTATGATGTACACTTGGGGCGGGATGATTGGTGCGGTTAGCGGAATGAACGAAGAAGGAATTACAGTGACCATAAATGCCGGGAAATCTAAGATCCCGATGTTGGCAAAAGATCCGATTACGTTGGTTTCAAGAGAGATTCTACAGCATGCGTCTAATCTAGAAGATGCGATCGAAATTGCGAGAAAGAGAGAGGTTTTTGTTTCAGAATCGATTATGGTGGGAAGTGCCAAGGATCATAAAGCGATTCTAATTGAAGTCAGCCCAAAAAACTTCGGAGTTTACGAAGTTGAAAATTCAGATCAGTTAATTTGCAGCAATCATTTTCAGAGTTCGGCGTATCAGGATGATAAACGAAATCAAAAAACCATAAAAGAAAGTCATTCGCAATATCGTTATGAGCGTATGACTCAATTGGTTTCTAAAGCCGATAAATTGACACCGAAAAAAGCTGTTGAAATTCTACGAAATAGAAGAGGATTAAATGGAGAGCAAATTGGCTATGGAAATGAAAAAGCGATCAATCAATTATTAGCGCATCACGGAATCGTTTTTAAACCTGAAGAAAAGAAAGTCTGGTTATCTGCAAATCCGTATCAAATGGGAGCTTTTATTTCCTACGATCTGGAAAATGTTTTTGCTGAATTTGGAAAAGGAAATGTTAGCGGAAGTGTGATGAATGCTGAAGAGATAATTCCAGAATCTAATTTTCTACAAACAAAATACTATAAAAATTACGAAGAATATCGAAAAATAAGGGAAAGCTTTGTTCAGGATTTAGAACATGAAAATCCAATAAATCCCCATGATGCCGAAGCTTTAAAGCAGTTAAATCCTTATTTTTGGCAGGCTTATTATTTAAGTGGTCAATATTACTATCGCGAGGGTAATTATAAAAAGGCCATCATCGATTTTAAGCAGGCCTTGCGCCGTGAAATATCAACTTTGCCAGAAAAAGAGCATATAAAGAAATTACTGAAAAAATCGTATAGAAAACTTTAAATGAAAGACTTTCTTTCTCCAGAAATATCGCAACAAGAACAGTGGCAATTGGTAAAACAGCATTTGGATTACGCTTCCCAAAATTCGCCATTTTACAAGCAGATTTTTAATGAGAATGCGATCGATATTTCAGCAATAAAAAATGAAACCGATTTTCGTCGAATTCCGATTACAAGTAAAGAAGATCTTCAACTTCATAATTTAGATTTTTTAGCGGTAGATTATACGGAGGTTATCGATCATGTAACTACGTCTGGAACTCTAGGGAATCCTGTAAATTTTATGCTTAATGAGGCCGATTTACAGCGTTTAACCTATAACGAATATGAATCTTTTAAGATCGCCGGAGTAAATAAAAATGATGTGGTGCAAATCACAACTACGCTAGATCGCCGATTTATGGCCGGGATGGCCTATTATTTAGGTTTACGAAAACTTGGCGCAGGGGTAATAAGGACTGGCAGCGGATTACCTGGTTTGCAGTGGGACAGTATTCATCGTTTTAAGCCTAAATTTTTAGTCGCCGTACCTTCATTTTTGCTGAAACTAATCGATTATGCCCGGCAAAATAATATCGATTATAAGAACTCTTCAGTAAAAGGCGTGATTTGTATTGGCGAATCATTGTTGAATGAAAACTTGGAAGATTCGGCTTTACGAAAAAGAATTCAGGAATTATGGGCAATAGAACTGTTTTCAACTTATGCTTCTACTGAAATGGCGACAGCTTTTACAGAATGTGAATTGCATAAAGGTAATCATATTTTGCCAAATCTTATCTATACTGAAATTCTTGACGAATCTGGAAATCCCGCTAAAAATGGTGAAGTAGGAGAGTTCGTGGTTACTCCGTTGCAGGTAGAAAGTATGCCTTTAATTCGGTATGCTACAGGAGATATGCTCATGAAAATTGAAGGAAACTGCTCTTGCGCTAGAAGTTCTGCCAGAATTGGCCCTGTAATTGGCCGTAAAAAGCAGATGCTGAAAATAAAAGGTACTTCGCTTTATCCACAACATATTCAGGAAGCGATGAATGCTTTAGAAATTTCAGATTATATTATTGAAGCTGAAAATGATGAATTTGGCAATGATTTAGTGATCTTGAAAATTTCAGAGGAAGTTGAATTTAACCCTTTTGAAATTCAATTAAAATTACGGGACCAATTACAAATTAAGCTTGAAATTCAGCAAATATCGGCTTCTACATTATTTCAGAAAAAATTTCCAAGAGAAAGCAGAAAGCCGATTATTTTCCATGATCTGCGATCGATCTAAAATTGATATCCAATACCTATATGCGCTCCAAACTGACTTAAATTGTAATCTAACATTTCATCTTTAAAGTCTATAGTGGCAAATTGTTTAAAATACGGATTGGCAAAAATAAAGAAGTCTCCAACATTATATTGACCGCCAAAACCTAAATGATAGCCAATTCCGTTTTGAGAGTATTCAATATCTGGATCGTTTAGTTCAAAACTTAAAACTGGGCCTGCATTTAGGAAGAAATAGTTCCAAAATTTAAATTCCAGAAGAACAGGGATTGATAAAATTTCGAGTTGTTTATCTGGAAGAGGATATGCATACTCAATAATAACATCATCAGAATACCTATCTCCAAGCTGTTCCCTGGTTTGTCTTTCAGAATATAATCTTTTGCCATTTATGATATCTGTATAAAAGTAGGTAAATCCAGAGGTCAGTTTGAATTTAGGGCTTAAAGGCAATGTGATTTCAGCACCTAATTCATAAAAGTTTTCAATCTCATCTTTGTAAATATAATCGGAATCCTCATTGTCACTAATTTCTGTATCAGAAAAACCATAGAATATGCGTATCGCAGGTTTTTGTGCATAAATAGCAACACAAATAAAAAAGAATAGAATAGTTGTTTTAAATTTCATACAATCCTTACTTTAAAATTGATATCCAATCCCTACATGTGCTCCAAACTGACTTAAATTGTAATCTCGTGTTTCATCTTTAAAGTCTATAGTGCCAAATTGTTTGAAATAAGGATTGGCAAAAACAAAGAAGTCTCCAACATTATATTGACCACCAAGACCTAAATGATAGCCAATTCCGTTTTGAGAGTATTCAATATCCGGATCGTTAAGTTCAAAGCTTAAAACTGGGCCTGCATTTAGGAAGAAATAGTTCCAAAAGTTAAATTCCAGAAGAATAGGAATGGATAAAATTTCTAAATCATTATACCTAAAATGGGGCATAGATGATTTATTGTTGATTTCGTTGTAATAAAATACATTCTGTATTTTTATAGTAGTTTTAGAATACGTAAGTCCGGCGATCAAACTAATTTTTTTGCTCAGCGGAATAGAGACTTCAGCACCCAATTCATAATAGTTTTCTATATCATTGGATGGTGAACCATCTAATTCTTCATTCTCTAAAAGTTCAGCGTCAGAAAACCCATAAAATATGCGTAGAGCAGGTTTTTGAGCATAAGTAGAAACTGTTAGAGCTAAAAACAGAAAGAGTAATTTTATTTTCATTTAATTGGTTTTAAGTTAGATGAAAAAGAAAGAAAAAGGTTGCGTTAATTTTTGCATTTTCTTCTTATACTTTCTCACAAACCAATACGATCTTTTCTTCTTTAAGATTTGTAGTGAAAAATAAATAATCGTTACCGCCGTCTTTAATTTTAAGTTTTTTACGAATATTTTCTACATCAACCGGGAAATTACGAATGCTGATATTGGCTTTTTTCGACTTAAATTTTTTCTTAAATTCTTTAGACCCAAAAGCAAGTATATCAATTATTTTAAATTTTCTTCCAGGGAAGTTTATATGCTCTTCTGAAGTAAATAGATGAGAGTTTTGATGAAGTTTTTTTAGCTTAAAATCTTTTGCCAATTGCCCAAAAAGCTGAGTTTTCATGATTGCAGCATTGGGTTCGTAAAGAAAATTTTGAGGAAGACTGAATGCTGTATCAAAACTTTCATTTAAGAGGGTTTCAAAAGTCTGGTCTTCTTTTTTGCTGAAGTTTTTTGAAATAATCTTTACTGCTGAAGTACTATCTTTCTTTAAAATCCAGAGTAATTCTTTCACCTCATTTTCTACAGCGACAACGTGAATCTCAGTTACAAAATCAAGTTCTGAAATACCTAATTTCAAATCGAGTAGAGGAGAAGTCTTTATTAGAATACGATCTGATTTTTCGAATAATAATGGCAAATTTTCAATAACATCTGGTGTACAATCCGCTAGCCGAAAAACTTTACCACCATGATCGTCCCTTCTTGCGGGATCTAAATAGATCCAATCGAATTTAACTGCTGTAGCTTCTAAAAATGCGAGTCCATCACCAGAATTTACTTCAATATTATCGATTTTTAGTGCTTTATAATTATGCTGAACGATTTCAGCTAAATAACTATTTAATTCGTTATAGAAGACGTTTTCAACGTTTTTAGAGAAAAAATAACTATCGATCCCAAAACCACCGGTAAGATCTGTCAGATTTTCTCCTGAAACTAAAGACGCTTTATATTCCGCAGTGATTTGAGAGGAAGTTTGCTCTAAATTTAATTTTTGGGGATAAATAATATGCTGATTTTCGAACCAAACTGGTAGTTTTCTTTCGGCTGTTTTTCTACCGGCGATTTGTATGGCAAGTTCTGCAGCAGTAATTTTAGGAAACGGACTGCCTTTTAAAACCAAAGCAGAAACATCTGCATTTAAGTTTTTCGCTACAAATTCCTGAACTTCGGGCTGTAAAAGTTCGGTGTTCATAAAGCTGAAATTAGAGATCTCTCGTCAATCTTTTTACGATCTTGTAATCGCTTAAAGATTCTTTGGCAATAACTTTTATCGCAGTATAAACAGGAACCGCTATAACCATCCCCACAACTCCAAACACTAATCCTGCAATAAGAATAATCAGGAAGATTTCTAAAGGATGAGATTTCACACTTGCACCAAAGATCATAGGCTGTGAAATAAGGTTATCGATCACCTGGCAAATCGCATATCCCAGCATTACATAAATCAATTTTGGTAAAATAATTGCCTGAAAATCGGCTCCCAAATTACTGGATATTACAAATAAAGCCATCAAAATTCCTGCGAAAACCGGTCCTAGATAAGGAACAAGATTTAAAAAAGCACAAATAAATGCGATGGCTACAGGATTGTTTACTTCAAAAAGAGTAAGCAAGATCATGTATAAAATAAATAATACAGTGATTTGCATAGTTAATCCCACAAAATATCTTGAAAGCAGAATCTTAATTTTGTTGAAAACACGAACAAATTTTTGCTCTTTTCCGCGGTTGGCGAATACTAAAATACTGTTCAGCATTAATTTGCTGTCTTTCAGAAGAAAAAATGAAATAAAAATTACTGAAAATAATGCAACGATCGTCGCACCTAGAATTCCGAAGACATTATTTAAAAACTTAGGAATAAGGCTAACATCGAGGCTACGAACAAACTGACTTTGCTTTAGACTTTCTATAATATTAATCTCTTCGACACCCAAATACGCATTAATCTGAGCGTTAAGATCGTTTAGATCACTTTTAAATGCTTCAATATCAATTCGACCTAAATATTGACTTTGCTCTATAACTATGGGAACAAAAACGAAAATTATGCCGACAAAAATTGCCAAAACCAATAGCAAAACGATCACAACAGCTATTTGATTAGGGATTTTTAAACGTTGGCGAAGAAAAATCACCACCGGTCTCCCGATTAGCGAGATAATGGCCGCAACAGCGATGTATACAATAACCGACTGGATTTCGTAAAGGAAAAATAGCAAAAGTATGATTCCCAGTGCGATACCCGCAGCCCTTAAAATTCCGTAAGAAAGTTCTTTAGCATTCACAGGCTAAATATAGGATTTTCTAAATTAAGGGATCAAGCTTTTTGTGATTTCGTAAAGAGAAATTCCTATCGATTGCGCCACATTCATGCTACTGTTATTTCCAAACATAGAGATGTGAACGGTTTGGTCGCATAGATCTAAGATTTCTTCTGAAATGCCAAAATTTTCGTGTCCGGCAATTAGCACTATTTTTTCTGAAGTTTGTAATTGTAATTTCTGAAGCGGAATGCTATTTTGTGTAATTTCGAGGGCAATTATTGTATAACCTTCGGCCTTTTTTTGCTGAACAATCGCTGCTGAATCTTCCAAATATCGAAAATCGACATATTCGTGTGTGCTTCTTGAAGTTTTCTTTAGTCGGTTACTGTTTAAATTGGGCTCAATTCCGCAGAAAATGATCTCTTCAACATGAAAAGCATCGCTTAATCTGAAGATGCTTCCAATATTAGCTTCACCTGAAATATGATCCAGGATAAGCGTAACCGGAAATTTTTTAGTACTGAATTTATTTTGAGAATGATTAAGCTGCATATTAGTTTTCAAAGGCATATTTGATAATATTGGCACCCATTTTTAAGGCTTTTAATCGTACTTCTGCCGGATCATGATGAACTTCTTCATTTTCCCAACCGTCTCCCAGATCACTTTCAAAAGTAAAGAGCAAAACTAATCTACCTTCAGCAAAAATCCCAAAAGCCTGTGGCCGTTTTGCATCGTGTTCGTGGATTTTAGGCAATCCCTGGCTAAATTCGAATTGAGAATGAAAAATTGGGTGAGAAGTAGGTAGTTCTTGTAATTCTTTTTCTGGAAAAACATTCTTCAATGCTGAAATTAAATATTCTCGCATCCCATAATTATCATCGATATGTAAAAAACCGCCGCCTAAAAGATAGTTTCTTAGATTTTCAGCTTCACTTTCAGAAAAGATCACATTTCCGTGCCCCGTCATGTGAACAAAAGGATACATAAAAATTTCTGGCCCTCCAGGATTTACGGTGACCGGTTTTTGATCTAAACGGGTATCAATATTTTTATTACAAAAATCGATAAGATTAGGTAATGCAGTAGGATTAGCATACCAATCACCACCACCATTATACTTTAAAAGTGCGATCTTTTGCGCAGCAATCTGCTGAATCCCAAAACTAAAAATGAAGATAAAAATGCACTTTTTTAGCATAAATTTTATTCGGTTTCGTTGATTAGGTTTATGGTGTGACAGGCTACAATGGCTGCAGTTTCGGTACGTAAACGGCTTGTGCCTAAGCTTACCGGAGAAAAATCATTTTCTAAAGCTAGTTTTATTTCTTCAGGAGAAAAATCACCTTCAGGGCCAATTAAAATCAAGGTATCTGTTAAGGCTACAGCAGCATTTTGAAGCAAAATTCTTGGCTGGTCTTCTTCACAATGTGCAATGAATTTCTCAGCATTAATATCTTTATTTATAAAATCTGAAAAGCTTACCGGTTCATTCAATTTAGGCATTCTAAAATGCAAAGACTGTTTCATAGCGCTTTGTAACACACGTTCGTAACGATCGAGTTTTACCACTTTACGTTCAGAATGATCGCAGATTACCGGGGTGATTTCGTCAATTCCAATTTCTGTAGCTTTTTCTAAAAACCACTCGTAACGATCGTTCATTTTAGTAGGCGCTACTGCCAAATGCAACCAGTAATTTGGTCGAGCTTCTTTTTCAGTATCAATAATTTTAGCGACACATTGTTTTATATCTGCAGTGATAATTTGTGCAGTAAACAACAAACCTTTACCATTGGTGACCTTTAGTAAAGCACCTTCAGTACGGCGTAAAACTTTTACGATATGCTTACTTTCTTCTCTACTGAAAATAATTTGCTGAGTAGATTCGTCGATATCTGGCTGAAAAAATAGCTGCATACTTAAATTTTATATCGTGCCTGTGCGGTTGTAGAAAAATCTGAAAATTCCTGTTTTAGATATTTATAATGCCCTGCAATCGCAATCATGGCTGCGTTATCTGTAGTATATTCAAATTTCGGGATAAAACACTGCCATTTGTATCTTCTTTCAGCATCGTAAAGCGCATTTCTAATTCCGCTATTGGCTGATACTCCGCCGCCAATTGCCACTTGTTTGATACCGGTTTCCTTTACCGCTTTTTTAAGTTTATCCATTAATATTTCTACGATGGTATATTGGATAGATGCGCAGATGTCTTTAAGGTTCTTTTCGATAAAATCTGGATCTTCTTTGGTTTGTTTTTCAACAAAATAAAGCACCGCCGTTTTAAATCCACTGAAACTAAAATCTAATCCGCCAACCTTTGGTTTTGGAAATTTAAAAGCTTTTGGGTCACCTTCCCTAGCATATTTATCGATTAACGGTCCGCCGGGATAAGGTAAACCAAGAATTTTAGCGCTCTTATCAAAAGCTTCTCCAACTGCATCGTCTATGGTTTCGCCAATAACTTCCATTGTAAAATAATCATTCACTTTTACTATTTGAGTATGGCCACCACTAATGGTCATCGCCAGGAAAGGAAATTCTGGTTTTTTAAAACCATCTTCTTCAATAAAATGCGCTAGAATATGCGCCTGCATGTGGTTTACTTCGATAAGAGGAATGCCCAGGCCCATTGATAAACTTTTAGCAAAAGAAGTTCCAACAAGTAAAGATCCCATAAGTCCCGGACCTCTTGTAAAAGCGATTGCAGATATATCTTTTTTACCGATATTTGCGTTCGCAATGGCCTGGTGAATCACAGGAACAATATTTTGTTGATGCGCTCTGGAAGCAAGTTCTGGAACAACACCACCATATTGTTGGTGTACTTTTTGGGTGGCTACAATATTAGATCGTATTTTGCCGTTGCAAAGTACAGCAGCAGCAGTGTCGTCACAAGAGGATTCTATTCCTAGAATATAGATATCTTCAGCCATTTGCGGTTTATTGGGCATATTTTAATTAATAGGATACAAAGTTAAAACATAAAAGCATATCAAAAAATTCTGGAAAATATTAACTAGAACATTGGTAGGATTGCTTTTATTGTTTATCCTGCTGCTCATTGTTTTTTCTATCCCTGCGGTACAGACTTCTTTAGCTGAAAAGCTTACAAAAACACTACGAGAAAAGAACAATGTAAATATCGAAATTGGACGTGTATCCCTAAGTTATTTTGGTGACGTACAGGTTAATGAGATCTTTATCGAAGATCACCATCAGGATACTTTAATTTATACCAAAGAGCTAAGAACTTCGCTTTTAAGCCTTGGGAATTTGATTAATAATTCGCCTAATCTTGGTAAAACTACTCTTCAGCAATTTAAAATGAGAATGCGCCGCTACAAAGGGGAAGATTTGGATAATATGGGTGTTTTTATTAGCAAACTGAGTTCAGATTCTACGTCTAGCAGCAAGCCATTTACTTTAAGTGTTTCAAATCTACAGGTATTGGATGGCAAGTATAGCTTTATTGATGAAAATAATAAATACCCTGAAATTATCAAATTTGACAAATTAGGCATTAATGCAGATGATTTTACGGTAGAAGGTTCAGAAATTAAAGCAGATATTCAATTAATTAGAGCGCACGATCGCCGCGGAATGCAAATTAACCGTCTCAGTACGAACTTTTTGTATAATCCAACCAATATGCGGCTTGATGATCTGGAAATCATTACAGAAAATTCTGAAATTTATGCGAATATAGATTTTGATTACGATGAAGGTGATTTTGGCGATTTTTTCAATAAAGTAAAAATTAATGCCGATTTTACCGAATCTCAGGTTTCTTCTACAGATCTTCAGGTTTTTTATGATGCTTTTGGTGAAGATGAAATGCTGAATCTTACCACAAACCTAAACGGAACTTTAAATGATCTTCAAGTAAACGATCTTCAGCTTTTTGGATTAGATAGAAGTGCAGTTTATGGTGATCTTAATTTAAAAGGAGCTTTTACCGGTGAGGCTCAAGATTTTCAGCTTAGCGGTACTTTAAGAAACTTTTCTTCAAACTATTACGATCTGGTTAATTTCCTACCAGGAATTTTACGAGGAAAACTTCCGCAGGAATTAAGCTCTTTTGGTAGCGTAAGGATAATTGGAAACACCACAATCACCAGTTCGTCAGTAGCTATGGATATCGATCTTAGCTCGCAATTAGGTAGTGCCACAGCAGATCTTGACTTTAATAATTTGAATGATGCAGATAATGCAGGATATTCTGGAAACCTAAAGGTGAAAGATTTTAATATTGGTAGGTTATTAAAAAACAAACAGGTAGGTAAAACTTCTTTCAATTTAGATATAAAAGGAACTGGTTTTACGGCAGATAATCTAAATACGCAGTTGCGTGGGCAAATTTCGAAATTAGGTTTTAAGGGGTATAATTACAGCAATATTCGCGTGATAGGGAATATGCGAGCTCCGGTTTTTAATGGTAACCTGGCTATTAATGATCCTAATTTAAGGATGGAATTTAATGGTCTAGCCGATCTATCTTCAGAAATTAATAATTACGATTTCGAAGCTTCTGTTGCCTATGCAGATCTTTATAAAATGCATATCATAGATCGTGATACGATCTCTATTTTTAAAGGAGATGTGATCATGAATATGGAAGGAACAAGTATTGATGATGCGGTTGGCGAAATTTTATTGCTGAATACTTCGTATGAAAATCCTATGGATCTTTATCGTTTTGATGATTTTAGTATTAAATCGAGTTTTGCGGGTAATGTTCGAACCATTGAAGTAAATAGTCCAGATGTGATAAGCGGGCAAATGAAAGGCCGATTTAATCTGTCTGAACTTCAGGCTTTATTTCAAAATTCTATTGGTTCGATTTATACGAATTACGAACCTAATGTGATCACGAACAATCAATACATGGAGTTCGATTTTGATATTTATAACAAGATCGTTGAAGTTTTTTATCCAGATCTAACCTTATCGCCAAATACATTTTTAAGAGGCCGAGTTGAATCTGATGAATCTGAATTTAAACTGAATTTTAGATCGCCAAAGATCGATCTTTTTAATAATATGTTTCAGGAAGTAAATCTTCAGGTAGATAACACCAACCCGATTTACAATACTTATTTTGAAGCCGATAGTGTTGCGACAGGAACTTATAATTTTTCAGAATTCAGTTTTATAAACGTAACGCAAAGAGACACCCTATTTATTCGATCTGAATTTAAAGGAGGAAAATACGATCGCGATGTTTTTAACCTGAATTTATTCCACACCATCAATAAAGAAAATCAGTCGGTTGTAGGAATTCAGCGAAGTGATCTTACTTTTAAGGATAATACGTGGTATATCAACCAAAATCGAAATAAGAATAACAAATTCGTTTTTGAGAACAGTTTTAGAGACATCACGATCGATTCGCTGGTCATGAATCACGGAAATGAAGAAATTCGCTTAAGCGGAGTTGTAAGGGATTCTACATACAAAGATTTGAATATGGAATTTAGTAATGTAGATCTCTATAAAATTACTCCAGAAATTGATAGTCTTGATATTGGCGGAAGATTGAATGGGAAGTTAGACGTGCTACAGGAAAAAGGAGCTTATTATCCCAACACTTCGATGCTTATCGATTCATTGAAGATCAATAAAATTCTCTTAGGAAACATGAAATTAGATGTTTCAGGGAACGAAAATTTAACCAATTACACCGTAAATGCCAGTCTTCAGAAAGAAGAGATCGAATCACTATCGGCCATAGGTGATATTAATGTAGAAGGAAGTCAACCTACAATAGATCTGGATGTCGATCTTCAAAAACTAAATATGGCAGCTTTTAGTCCGTTAGGAGGTGAAGTGCTGAGTAATATTCGGGGATTTGCATCAGGATCTGCAACGGTAAGTGGCGATTATAAAAATCCAGATTTTGGTGGTAGTATAAGGCTTAATAATGCAGGACTAACGATTCCGTACCTAAATGTAGATATCGATTTATTAAATCAGGCTCAGGTTAATTTAACGCAGCAACAATTTGTATTTGATAATGTAGATATTCAGGATACAAAATATAAGACACGAGGTGTTTTAGACGGAAGTATTTCTCACGAAAACTTTACTAAATGGTTCTTGGATCTTGGGATAAATACAGATCGTTTACTGGTTTTAGACACTGAAGCAGAAGAAGACGCACTTTACTACGGGACCGCTTTTATTAGTGGTGATGCAACAATCGCAGGTCCTACAGATCAATTGGTGATCGAGGTGAATGCTACTACCGAAGAAGGTACGATTTTTAAAATTCCGCTTAGTGATGAAGAATCTGTAGGAGATAATTCTTATATCCACTTTTTAACTCCGGAAGAAAAAGCCGCTCGCGCAGCCGGTGAAGAAATAGAAATTCCTGAAGTTAAAGGTATAGAACTCGTTTTTGATCTTGATGTAACCAGGGATGCTGAAGTAGAAGTGGTGATCGATCAAACCAGTGGGAGTACATTGAGAGGTCGAGGCGCAGGAAATTTACTTTTAGAAATCAATACCAATGGTAAATTTAATATGTGGGGAGACTTCATTGTTTACGAAGGTGTTTACAATTTTAAATATGCAGGACTGGTACAAAAAGTCTTCAATGTAAGATCTGGCGGAAGTATTAACTGGGATGGCAATCCATTAAGGGCAGAATTAGATGTTAGTGCAATATATTCTTTAGATGCAAATCCAGCGGTATTGTTAGAAAATCCATCTATAAACCGCAAAATTCCGGTAGATGTAGTCATCAATTTACAGGGACAGGTAATTCAACCAGAGATCAATTTCGACATTCAGTTTCCAACAGCAAGTTCTGTAGTACGATCTGAATTAGAATACCGAATGGATGATAGGGCAAGCCGAGAACTTCAGGCCTTATTTTTAGTAACTCAAAATGCTTTTTATAGCGAATTTGGATTGCGTCAAACCGCAATAACCGGAACACTGGCAGAAAGAGCTTCAAGTATTGTAAATGATATTTTTGCAGATGAAGATGGAAAATTCCAGGTAGGCGTAAATTATGTTCAGGGAGATCGAACGCCAGACCAGCAAACGGTAGATCGTTTTGGATTAACACTAAGTACACAAATTAGTGAGCGTGTTTTAATAAATGGGCAGGTTGGTGTGCCAATTGGCGGAACAACCGAATCTGTAATTGTAGGAGACCTGGAGATCGATTTCCTATTAAATGAAGATGGATCTTTACGGGCTACTGTATTTAACCGTGAAAATAACATTCAGTTTATAGGTGAAGAGATAGGTTTCACTCAGGGTGTTGGGCTTTCTTACTCTGTCGATTTTGATACTTTTAAAGAGTTAATAAGGAAAATAACCAATAAAGAATTAGAGGTTGAAAATACGCAACAGCCTAAGCAAGAGAAGATAGAGTCAAAAAATTCTTTAGCCCCCGATTATATTAATTTCCCCGAAGAAGATGGAGAGATAGAATGATGTTAAAAAATTAGCATTTAAAGCTAATTTAATCACCGTTTAGCTTACTATTTTCAGCTATACTTCGTAATTTTACAATTCAAATTTTGAATACCTATGAGTAAAAAAATTAAACGAATTGGGGTGATAACTTCGGGAGGAGATGCTCCAGGAATGAATGCTGCTATTCGAGCTGTTGTAAGGGCATGCTCTTATTATCACATTAGCTGTTATGGATTTTATAACGGATATAACGGATTAATCAACGGGAATTTTGAGGAACTTGATGCTCGTAGTGTACGAAATATAATAAATAGAGGTGGTACGTTTTTAAAAACTGCCCGTTCTAAAGAATTCAGGACAAAAGAAGGTAGAGCAAAAGCCTACGATACGCTTAAGGAATTAGAAGTAGATGCTTTAGTACTTATCGGTGGAGACGGAACATTTACAGGAGGGCAAATCTTCAGCCACGAATTTGATATTCCTGTGATTGGTGTCCCAGGAACTATCGATAATGATATTTACGGAACGTCACACACAATAGGTTACGATACTGCTTTAAATACCGTTGTAGAAGCAATAGATAAAATACGAGACACAGCAAGTTCTCACGATCGATTATTTTTTATTGAAGTAATGGGGCGTGACGCTGGTTTTATAGCTCTTAATACCGGAATTGGAGCAGGAGCTGAAGAAATTTTAGTTCCTGAAGAGGACCTGGGATTAGATCGATTATTAGATTCTTTAGAAAAGAGTAGAAGATCAGGGAAAAGTTCCAGTATCGTAATTGTTTCTGAAGGAGATAAAATTGGGAAGAATGTTTTTCAGTTAGCAGATTATGTAAAAGAAAATTTACCATTTTATGACGCTAAAGTAACCGTTTTGGGTCACATTCAGCGCGGTGGAATTCCTTCATGTTTTGATCGTGTTCTGGCAAGTAGAATGTCGGTTAAAGCTGTAGAATTATTATTGGATGGTCAAAAGAATGTGATGGTAGGTCTTAAAGACGACGATATTATCACTTGTCCTTTAGATGATGTAATTCATGAAAAACCCAATATCAATAAAGATCTTTTAAGAATTTCTGAAATTCTATCTACTTAATTTTTGCTGAATGAAAACAATAGCGATCATTGCTCATAATGGGAAGAAAGCTGAAATGGTACAGTTCTTAAATGAATATCGTAGCGTTTTAGAATCTAAGGATATTAGACTTATCTCTACAGGTACCACTGGTAGTAAAGCCGAAACTGCTGGTTTTGATGTCGAAAAATTATTATCTGGACCACTGGGAGGTGATGCTCAAATAGCAAGCCGATTAGTAGAAGGAAAAGTAAATATGGTGGTCTTCTTTAGAGATCCAATGGACAAACATCCACATGAGCCAGATATCTTTATGTTGATGCGACTATGCGATGTTCACAACATACCACTTGCCACAAATCCAGCAACAGCAAAACTTTTGATAGAAGCATTATAAATAAATCCCTTTAAATTTTTGAGAGCTCTAAAGATTATTTTCACATTTTCAACTATTCTATTTTATTTTTATTCTTACAGCCAAAATAGTACAAAAACGTACGAAGGAAAGTTTTATAAACTAGGATTCAATTATGGTTTTGGAAGTGTAGACAATCTTTTTTTTACTGATGATGATTATTTTTACGAGTTTCAATTAAGAAAATTTCAAATTTATTATAAGATTAAACAAGGGCAATTGTTCGATTATGAATTTATTTTCCAGCCAGAAATAAACACCACAAAGCATCAACTTACTAGTGATCGGTATGTTGTGGGAAGAATGCATCCTTTGATTGAAAGAGTAGAAGAAATGCAATCTTTCAAGACATTTAACGAATATGTTATGAATTTTGGAATGATTGTTAGGAAGAATATTGGAGTGAAATCTAGCCTTTACTTTTTAGCGAGTATTGGCCCTGGCTACTTCGAACGTACAACGGAAAGAATGGAAAAAGGAATAGGTTTTTCTGATAATTTAGCTTTGGGTTTTAGCTATCAAATAAATAAACTTTTCATCGATTCTCGTTTGGGTTATAGGCATGTCTCCAACGCTGATATAAACGAAGTAAATGATGGTTATGACGCAATAGTTGTGGATTTAGGGATAGGCTTTTTTCTTTAAAAAAGATTATCGGATATTATTTTATATTTGGTTTCTCAAACCTAATCAATTTCAAAGAAATGTAACACATCATCCCAATTTTTTGCTCTCGAATGATTTTTTACCTTCAGGTTGTGAAAAGCTTCAAATAAAAGGGTTTCTCCTTTAAACGGATCTAGGTTTTTAGGATGATCATCAATCATATAATGCGTTTTGATGATGTGTTTATTTCCGCATAAAACAATATTACGCCAGTCTATAAATGGAAAATGATTTTGAAGCCAGTTTCGTTTTTCGATCAAACTTTTGGGAAATTCCATTGCAGCTGAAACTACATAAACGTCGTATTTTTCTTGTAACTTTTTAACTGCTTCAACAGCGCCATCCATCACGGGAACAGTTCCAAAAAAACCGGGAGTATTTGCATATTTTCTAATAATTCCTTTTACAGGAAAAGCTTTAGCTTCAGTCTTTCCCTTTAGATCTTCGTGCGTTAACTTATCCTGATATTCTTTGTTATACCAGTTTAGAAAATGTGTTTCTACATCTGCCATAACGCCATCCATATCGATGGCAATGGATTCTTTTTTCATTCAAGAGTTTTTGGCAATGTACGAAAGCTAAAACCTTCCCACAACACCTATTGTGCCGGCTCCCATTTGTAAGCGCCAGCTAATTTTTGTTTCTTTTCTAAGTTCTGGATTGTTTCGCATAAGAGTTTGCTGATCCAAATATTTATCAACAGAATCTACCACAGCAATCGTTAATGCCATACTTAAAGCCACATCGGTTAACCAATGTGCACCACGCCATAATCTGGATACAGGAGATACCAGTCCGCCAAGATAAAGACCAGCTTTTACCCACGGACTTTCAAATTGCTTACTTAAAGCGTAGAAAGTGGTAAAAGATAAAATTGTGTGTCCTGAAGGAAAAGAGTGATACGTTCCTTCTTTAGAAAATGGTTTGAATGACAATCTTCCACGACCATCACCAGGTCTTGCTCTTCCGGCGACGTTCTTAGAAATTGTTTGAATTAAGCCTGCAGCACTAGCAGCAGAAATCATAAGAATTCCTGTTCTTCTAATCTTTGGGTTTTTGGTTAGTAATCCCGTTAAATAAATCGCTCCGGTAACTCCGTAGTTGTTTTGTGGACTTCCAAAATACCAGCCAAATTCCTGTA
Organism: Zunongwangia sp. SCSIO 43204; assembly: GCF_019904275.1. Taxonomy (GTDB): domain Bacteria; phylum Bacteroidota; class Bacteroidia; order Flavobacteriales; family Flavobacteriaceae; genus Zunongwangia; species Zunongwangia mangrovi. The sequence goes on along the minus strand of NZ_CP063204.1, from coordinate 3,381,345 downwards.
TAACTCCAGGAACCTGTTCTTCTTGTCTTATGAAGAAACGATAAGCTTCCTGGTCTAATAGATTTAATCCAGCGGTACCAATTGCTGTACCTAGAAATAATCCTATATCATCATCCTCCCAATGAAATGGTCTTGTGTAAGTATATTTTAATCCGCCGAACATTAGTTCAGCGTCACCTTTTAGAGTTTCCCAGGTCGTAGCATCGGGATTATTGAATTCAGCATTAAAAACAGGACTTCCTTCCTGAGCGTTTCCAATAGTTATCGTTAAAATAAATATCAAGCTGTGAAAGAGGAGCTTTTGGGTAAAGCTTTTCAATTTCATTTGTTTAAATTTTTCTTGCAAAGAAATAGATTTCACTCAACATATACTTAGGATTAACTAAATATTTACATTGAAGAGAGATTTAGTAAACCATCTAAAGGCAAGGCATGAGGTATTTTTTAATATTTTCTTTGTATCGAGGCCAGCCTCCAAGCATTTAATCTCAATTACCGAGTAAAACATCATTTCAAATCTCGAATTTTTAAATTAATTTATAAGCTTGCATATTCCTGCTAAATTCATAAAAATTACTAGATTGCTTATTAAATTGAGAACTAAATGGGAAATTATAAGGCAAAAGAAAATCGATATGATAAAATGAAATATCGCCGCTGTGGTAAAAGCGGAATAAATCTACCAATGATCTCACTAGGACTGTGGCATAACTTTGGCGATGTAGATGATTTTGAAAACTCCAGAGCAATTTTAAGAACAGCTTTTGATATTGGTATCACACATTTTGATCTTGCAAATAATTACGGTCCGCCATATGGGACAGCTGAAAAGAACTTCGGGAAAATTTTTGCTGAAGATTTTAAGCAATATCGAGATGAATTGATCATTTCTTCTAAAGCAGGATATGATATGTGGCCTGGACCTTATGGTAATTTTGGTTCAAGAAAATATTTAATAGCCAGTTTAGATCAGTCTTTAAAAAGGATGGGTTTAGATTATGTAGATGTATTTTATCACCATCGTCCAGATCCAGACACGCCTTTAGAGGAAACAATGGGTGCTTTAGATCAAATTGTAAGAAGTGGAAAAGCATTGTATGTTGGGGTATCTAATTATCCTGCGGAAAGAACTGCAAAAGCAGCAGCTATTCTGAAGGAAATGGGAACTCCGTTTTTAATTCATCAGCCAAGGTATAATATGATGGATCGTTGGGTTGAAGAAGACGGACTATTAGATACGCTAGAAAAAGTGGGAGTAGGAAGTATCGTATTTTCACCTTTACAGCAAGGAATCTTGACTGATAAGTATCTTGACGGAATTCCTGAAAATTCTCGTGCAGCCTTAGCGAGCGGACACCTTCAGAAGAATCAAATTACACCTGAAGTTGTAGAACAAGTGCAGCAGCTAAATGAAATTGCTGTCAACAGAAATCAAACTTTAGCGCAAATGGCCGTTGCATGGTTGTTAAAAGATCCAAGAGTAACATCAGTTTTGGTTGGAGTTAGTAAAGTAAAGCAGCTGGAAGATAATATAGCAGCTTTAGACAATCTTGAATTTTCTTCAGCAGAATTAGAGAAGATCGAAAGCATACTTCAATAAAAATTATTCTTAAAAACCTCGAAAAGCTATTCGAGGTTTTTTATTTGGTTTTGAAGATTATTACATGGGTGAAATTAGATAAAAATTGAGTGAAATTTCAACCAAATTAATCATTATGAAATAGCAAAATATCAAAAACTGATTAACGCATCGGAAGAAAAAGTCTATAAAAACGATTAAAATTCAGCAAAAATGGACTGCCGAATTAAGAGTACTTCTATTTATAAAAGGAAGTTGGGAAAAAGGATCGAAAATGCATTTTCTTGGGATAGATAAAGACGGAAAACACGTTGAAATAAGTTCTAAAATTGCTGGAAATAGACCCTTGAGCTTCGTTTCTATTCGGTAATATGGAATTTTTGACGGAGATAAGGAAATAACAGAGGGCGAAGAGGTTAAAAAATAGGCAGACGGACTAGAAAGTTTTTTTTGCTGAAAAAGATGATAAAATTATCGTAATTGTAGATACAGATGCTGCAGAAGGATATCCTGATTTTTTCAATAACACCTAGGATTAAGTCCTAAATAAGCTTAAAGAGATTTCAGAAAAACAGGTTTGAAAATAACAAATATCGGCTATAAATGATCACTGAAAATAGAGATCGCTTATAGCCGATATTATATAATTTAAGAAGTAATTTTTAGAATTTCCTCTTTGATTAGTCAATCACCGCGATCGCGCTAATTTCTACATTTACAAATTTAGGAAGATTGGCAACTTCAACAGTTTCTCTTGCTGGTGCTGTTGCTGCTTCAAAGTAAGTAGCGTAGATTTCATTGATCTTTCCAAAGTTATTCATGTCACTAATGAAAATCGATGTTTTAATTACATTTTCAAAAGTACAATTAGCTTCAGCAAGAATAGCTTTTAGATTTTCCATAACGAGTTTGGTTTCGGTTTCCAAATCTCCGGTTTCTAATTCCCCTGTTGCAGGATTAATAGCAATCTGCCCAGATATAAAAACCATATTTCCGGTTTTTACGGCTTGATTATAAGGCCCGATAGGAGCAGGAGCTTTATCTGTTTTAATGATCTCTTTATTCATATTTAAGTTTATTTGGTTTAGTTTCTTCCAATGGCTCTAGTTGGCTGTCTACGCTTATCATATTTTATGTCGCTAAGCATAGAAGCTTTTATACCGATAAAGAAATTCCAGGATCTACGTGCACTAAAAGGAACCCAGCTAAAACTCATACGCCAACTATCTAGATCTCTCTGAAATCGAAGTTGCGTGTAAGTAAATCCGCGTTCTCTAAGATCAAAACCAGAGGAAGCACCAATATTCCATTTTGGTGATAATTCTACATCACCAGAAAACATAATAGAATGTGATGTTATTTCACTTTGTCGTTGCTGGTTACTATAGGTCATGGTATATGATAAACGTATATCCCAAGGAATTTTATAATTATACCATTCTTTATTCTTTTTATCCTCTTTACCTTCAAAGGGATCTTCATCTTCATAAAGATTTCCATCCAGATCGGTGTTTTTTCCGAAGAGATCATCGGGGCGACCACCATTCCGTTTAGATTCATTATCCATCTCATCCTCATTTTCATCGTCCTTATCAGCAAAATCCTTACTTGAGAACGAATAGCCAAAACTTACGTTGGCATTGGTTAGCCTAAATAAACTTCCACCATTAGCAATATTAAGTTTGTCGATACGCTGGTTACTATTATTTAGCGCATAAGGATCCAGGTTACCGGTAAAGTTAATGTCCAGCTTGTTTTGTACGATTGGAATACCACCACGAACAGAAATCGGAGCAAGATTTAACGAATCTGCTGCCAGGTTATAGGAAGTGCTTAAATTGAAATTGTTTAATAATTTTATCTTTTTGGGCTCTGTAGCCGTACTGTCTTTATCCCTGACTTTCGCTTCAAGTACGTTACTAATACTGAAACCTATGGAGCTTGAATAATTCTGACTAGGAGCACCGTAGAGCGTTCCCGTAAAACGAGAATACTCAACTAATTCTGTGAGTCCGTCTGTTAAAGATCTACGCTCATAAGTATCGTAATATTGGTCGAAAGCGGGATTAATTCCGTAGCTAATAGAAGGTCGCATTACGTGGCGAATGGCCTGTATCTTGCTGTCTTTACCAAAATCCTTACGACCATATAAAGTTGTACCAATACTTGAATTGAAGTTATAAGTACGATAAGAATCAAAACCGCTAATGGTATCGATAACTTCCCTATTGGTTGCCGGATCGTACGATCTTTCAAAAGTTTTAAAAACCCAGTTCTCTTCAAAATTCGTACTGGCACTTACACTAAAATATTGAAATATTTTGAAGTTCGTTGAAAGCGGAATGCTGTGTTGCGCTCCCATTACGGCATCATTAAACATTTCGGGCTGAAAGAAAAGAGAATCTGTGGTGTTGAATCTATTTTCAGCCCTTAAATTATATTGAAGGTTAATATTCTGAATGATCCCTTTCTTTGAACCTCCTTTAGGCGCAAAGGGGTAGATCCTGTCTATACTGGCCTGCAAAGTCGGAAGCGTCATGTTAATTTCACCCGTATTTGTATTCTGACTATGCGTAGCGGTAAGGCTAAAGTTCACACCGGGAGTACTTTCAAATGTTTTACTGTAAGAAACTGAAGAACTTAGTGTGTTATTTAAAAAGTTTGCGGTGTTACTCTGGTTTACAGATTGTTGATAATAGTTACTACTCCCCAGGTTTACTGAAGCCGAGAATCGTGAAGATGGGCTCGCTTTTGCATCCTGGCTGTGAGACCATCTAATATTGTAAACAGAACTCTCTGAGAAGTCTGGGAAACCCCTTTCGCTGTTATATTGTCTTTCGTATCTAAAACTAAAATTACCTCTAAATTTATACCTTTTTGTATAACTGGATTCCAAACGCATGGCATAACTACCATTAGTGTAATAATCTCCAACCGCTAAAAGATCGGCATAATCACTTAAAGCAAAATAATAACCACCATTTTGTAAAAAATAACCTTGCTGGCTATCTCCAAAAGACGGAATAATAAAACCTGAAGTACGCTCTTCTGTAAGCGGGAAATATCCAAAAGGCAAACCTAATGGTGTTGGAATATCGGCGATATACATATTCACAAGCCCCGAGACGATCTTCTTGTCTGGAACAAATTTTATTTTTCGGGCATAGAAATAATATTCGGGATCATCGACATTTTCAGAAGTGGTAAAACGTACATTCTTCATGAAGTAAACCGAATCATTTTCTCTCTTTGTCACCTGTCCCTTAACATTAAATGAAGCTTCCTGGGTTCTGGAATTATAGACCAAAGCCCTTTCAGTATCAAAATTAAACCGAATAGAATCTGGTTCTACGGTTCTGTTTGCCTGGGTAAAAACAGGAGTTTGCACGTATGCGCCTGTAGAATCTTCTATTCCGTAGGCATAAACTTCATTTTTTTCGTTATCGATAATAATATAACCCGCATCGATGGTCATATCCTGGTAAATAACCTGCGCCTCGTTATAAAGGTACATTTTCTTTTCGCTATTGCTAAGCCGCATGTAATCTGTAGCTTTATACTTTACCACATCTGTGATCATGCGGTTTTGTTGCGGCTGCTTTAAAGAATCTCTCTCAAAAAGACCAAGAATACTATCCTGGGTTCTTACCATCTCGGCAAATGGTAAGGTACTCACCATTACCAGTGAATCTTTTTTAGCTTCTATCCTAATACTTTGATTTTGTTCTATTTCCTGAGCCTGCAAAAAGGCGCTGGAGAACAATAGAAAAATACAGCAAAAAAGTATATTGGGTATATTTGTTTGCAATGCTTTAAAGACTATTTTTGTAAAGAATGGCTTACTTTTTGAGTTTCCAAAATTACATATATTTTTTTAGCTAACTTTTGTGATTGCGCGAAAATAGTAATTAAAATATTCACCCAAGAATTAGCGTTACTTATTTATGAGAACGAACGTACTTCAACTTTTAGTATTATCTTTTTTTTTAGTTTGTAATCAGCAATTTTTTGCTGCTGAAAAACCTATGCCTACAGATCCATTTGTGGTGGTTTTAGATGCCGGCCATGGTGGTAAAGATCCCGGTAATATGGGGAATGGATACAAGGAAAAGGACATCGCATTAAGCATTGTGCTTAAAGTTGGTAAGGAACTAGAGCGTAGAGGAATTAAAGTAGTTTACACTCGCAGTACAGATGTATTTATTCCTTTGATGGAACGTGGACAGATCGCTAACGATGCAGAAGCCGACCTATTTGTGTCAGTACATTGTAATTCCCATAGTTCACAAGCTTCTGGAACTGAAACCTTCGTTTTGGGGTTAAATAGAAATGAAACAAATTTTGAAGTCGCCAAGCGTGAAAACTCGGTGATTTATATGGAGGAAGATTATAAGGTGACTTATAATGGTTTCGACCCTAATTCGCCCGAATCTTTTATTGGAATGACATTGATGCAGGAAGAATATTTGAACCAGAGTATTCTTTTAGCAGATCTTATTCAAAAGAAATTTACAAATGATCTTAGACGTAAAAACAGGGGAGTTAAGGAAGGAGCTTTGATCGTTTTGCATCAAACCTATATGCCAAGTGTTTTGGTTGAAGTTGGTTTCTTAACCAATAATAGTGAAGGAGCATTTTTAAATAGTGGCTCTGGACAAAATAAAATGGCTAGTGCTATTGTAGACGGAATTTTAGGTTATGGTGAGCAAATAAATCTATCAGCCTTAGAAAGTGTCGCCCAGTCTAAACCCGAAGTTCCCACTTCAGCTTCTGGCGTAAGTATCGATGGTAAGCCGGCAGATTATTACGAAGGTGTGATTTTTAGTGTACAGCTTGCAGCAGGATCTAAAAAATTGGAGACAAAATCTTACAATTTTAAAGGTTTGCAGGATGTCTTCAGAAAAAAAGAAGGAAAACTATACAAATATTACCTTGGAGAAACTTCTAGTTACCTTGATATCCAGAAGGTTCACCAAAAAGCAATTAGTAAAGGTTATCCAAATAGTTACATCGTAGCCTTTAAAAATGGGGAAAAGATTACAGTTAATGAGGCGTTAAAAACTAATCTCAATTAGGATACTTTTCTATATTTATCCCTAAATTTGTTTGCATAAATAAAATTACTAGCTTTTGAAAATTTCTAATGAGGTTAAAACCGCTATACTTGCCATTATAGCTATCGTACTATTAATTTTTGGCTATAGCTTTCTAAAAGGTAAGAATTTACTGGATTCCAGTCGTACCTTTTACGCAGTATACGACGAGGTTGAAGGATTATCTCCATCTTCTGCGGTTACTATAAATGGTCTTAAAGTAGGTCAGGTTACAGATATAAACTTTCTAAATCAGCAAGGACAGTTGTTAGTTACCTTTACTGTAGAGAAAGATTTTGAATTCTCAAAGAACAGTACCGCCCAGGTATATGGTGGAGGAATTATTGGAGGGAAATCTCTAGCCATCGTGCCAGAATATGAAGCCGGCGAAATGGCTAAAACCGGAGATACGTTGCAAAGTAATGTAGAAGAAGGGATCATGGAGCTTGTTAATGAAAGACTTACCCCGCTTCAGCAAAAATTAGAGCGTACAGTGGTTAGTGCAGATTCTTTGCTTACATCTATAAACAATGTATTAAACGATAGTACCACAGATAATATTAATAATACATTTAAGAATCTTAACGCTACTATGCGTTCCTTAAAGAATACGAGTAGTTCTTTAGAAGGTATTGTTCAAGGGAATGCTGAAAATTTAAATCAGACTTTCGACAATCTAAATACCATGTCTGGAAACTTTAAAACGGTTTCAGATTCTTTAAAAGCGATTAATCTTGGACAGATTACAGATGACCTTGAGACTGTTGTAGCCGATTTTAGAGGAATTGCAGATAATTTAAATAATGGAGAGGGAACAGCAGGGAAACTGCTTAATGACGATAAAGTTTACAATAATTTAGATCGTGCTACCAAACAACTAGAAGAATTACTTCAGGATATAAAACTAAATCCGAAACGTTATGTTCATTTCTCTGTTTTCGGTAAAAATCCTGGGTCTTACGAAGAGCCCAAGGATTCCTTAAAATAGTAGCGGTATGCAAATCGTAGCACAAATTGTATTTTTAATAGCATTGGTTGTTGGTGTTTCTTTTTTTGTAAGAAATATCAAACGGATGCTTAGAAATATAAAACTAGGTAAAAACATAGATCGATCAGATAATCCATCAGAGCGCTGGTCTAAAACCTTAAGAATTGCTTTTGGGCAAAGCAAAATGGTTAGAAAACCGGTATCTGGATTTCTTCACGTGATTGTTTATCTGGGCTTTATCATCATTAATATCGAAGTGCTAGAGATTATCATAGATGGTCTTTTTGGTACGCATCGCGTACTATCTTTTATGGGCGGATTTTACAATGCGCTTATTGGAATCTTTGAAGTTTTAGCTTTATTGGTATTTATTGGTGTAATTATTTTCTGGATAAGAAGAAATGTGCTTAATATTTATCGATTTTTAAGTAGAGAATTGAAGGGCTGGCCTAAAAATGACGCTAATTACATTCTTTATTTTGAAATGGTTCTAATGACGCTTTTCCTGGTAATGAATGCTGCAGATTATCAGCTTCAGCTTAATGGTGCGGCGCATTATGCACATGAAGGCGGAATTATTGGCGGTTTTCCTATTAGTCAGTTTATTGCGCCAGTTTTTGAAGGTGTATCCAATAGCACCTTGATCATTATTGAAAGAGCAGCCTGGTGGTTGCATATCCTCGGAATATTATTTTTCCTGAATTACTTATATTATTCAAAACACTTACATATTCTTCTAGCTTTTCCTAATGTGTATTTTTCTAAGTTGAAGCCTAAGGGAGAGATGGATAACCTTGAAGCTGTAAAAAATGAAGTAGCACTAATGATGGATCCAGATGCCGATCCTTTTGCTGCACCAGCTGAAGGCGAAGAAGAAGGAGAACCAGAAAAATTTGGAGCTTCAGATGTGATGGACCTCAATCAGGTTCAGTTATTGAATTCTTACACCTGTACGGAGTGTGGACGTTGTACGGCAGAGTGTCCTGCTAATCAAACTGGTAAAAAATTATCTCCACGTAAGATCATGATGGATACCAGGGATCGTCTTGAAGAGGTAGGAGAAAATATCAATAAAAACGGCAAATTTGAAGATGACGGCAAGCAATTGCTAGATGATTATATTTTAAGGGAAGAGCTTTGGGCATGTACAACCTGTAATGCCTGTGTAGAAGCCTGCCCGGTAGGTATCGATCCGCTTTCTATTATTTTAGATATGCGTAGATACTTGGTTATGGAGCAAAGTGCCGCTCCTAATGAGTTAGCAGTTTCGTTAACTAATATTGAAAATAATGGTGCTCCATGGCCTTATAATCAAATGGATCGATTAAACTGGGCCGAAGAAAATTAATTGAAATTATAGAATTTTAGACTATGGCAGAAGCGATTAAAGTACCAACCATGGCAGAATATATGGCTGAAGGCAAAAAACCTGAAGTGCTATTTTGGGTTGGCTGTGCAGGAAGTTTTGACGATCGTGCCAAAAAAATAACAAAGGCTTTTGTAAAGCTTTTAAATGAAGCAGGAGTAGATTTTGCAGTTTTGGGTACAGAGGAAAGTTGTACAGGAGATCCTGCAAAAAGAGCAGGAAATGAGTTTACATTTCAGATGCAGGCCGCGATGAATATAGAAGTTTTAAACGGCTACGAGATCGAAAAAGTAGTTACTGCATGCCCTCACTGTTTTAATACCATCAAAAACGAATATCCTTCTTTAGGCGGGAATTACCAGGTAATGCACCACACTCAATTTTTAAAATCTTTGCTGAATGAAGGCAGATTAAAAGTTGAAGGTGGTAAATTTAAAGGTAAGCGTATCACTTTTCATGATCCCTGTTATTTGGGAAGAGCTAATGGAGAGTATGAAGCGCCTCGTGATCTTCTTAAAAAATTAGAGGTTGAGCTTATCGAAATGCGCAAATGCAAAAGCAATGGTTTATGTTGCGGTGCAGGTGGTGCACAAATGTTTAAAGAGCCAGAGCCTGGTAATAAAGATGTAAATGTCGCCAGAACAGAGCAGGCTATGGAAACAAAACCAGAAGTTATTGCTGCAGGCTGTCCTTTTTGTAATACAATGATGACAGACGGTGTTAAGAGCAAGGAAAAAGAAGATAGCGTAGCTGTTATGGATGTGGCAGAAATGATCGCTAACGCCAAGGATCTTTAATTCATATATTTAAAAATAAAATCCGATAAAGCTGATTTTGTATGAAATTTGGCAGTTTTTTTGCGACTATATTTTATGTAAATAAGCTTTAAATAATAAAATTACCACCACAATATGTTAGTACCTTTCGAATCCTTACCAGATAGTTCACGTGTGTGGATCTATCAGTCTAATCGATCTTTTACAGAAGAAGAATTAGTTGAGATCAAAAAAAAATTAGACGAGTTTTTAACCCAATGGACGGTGCATGGTGCCAATCTTCAGGCGGGTTACGAGATAAAATATAAAAGGTTTATCACTATAGGTCTTAACCAGGAAGTTAATGCTGCTTCCGGATGTTCAATTGATGCTTCAGTTCATTTTATTCAAACGCTTGAAAAAGAATATAATGTTGATCTTTTAGATAAGATGAATGTCTCTTTTAAACAAGGTGAATTTGTGGCTTATAAACCTTTAACAGATTTCAGAAAATTAGCCAAAAATAAGTCGGTTTCTCTCAAAACCATTGTTTTCAATAATCTTGTGAATAATAAAGCCGAGTATCTTTCAGACTGGGAAGTTCCTGCAGCAGAAAGCTGGCACAAGAGATTTATGAGCTAATGATGTGTAGCGCCAGTTTTAGGTTATTTTCACTAGCATTTTTTTTATTATTCATTTCTAATTTATCTGCGCAGCAAGCGATCACTCCAGATCCTTTGCTTAGCAACGATAGCATTGCTCAAAAGAAATGGGTCGATAGTTTATATTCTAATTTTACTTTAGAAGAAAAATTAGGCCAGCTCTTTATGGTCGATGTTTTCTCAAATGGGAGTGAAGCAGGGATTCAAAAAATAAAAGATCTTATTGAGAAAGAACACATTGGTGGTGTGATCTTTTCGAAAGGTGGCCCCGGAAGAGAAGCCAGAATCACTAACGAATTTCAGGAGCTAAGCAATACGCCACTTTTGGTAGGAATGGATGCCGAATGGGGTTTGGCAATGCGCCTGGATTCTACTTTTGCGCTTCCGTGGAATATGACATTGGGTGCGATTCAGAATAATAAATTAATTGAAGAAGCCGGTGCAGCAATTTCCAGACATACCAAGCGATTGGGGATTCATATTAATTTCGCTCCGGTAGTAGATATAAATACCAATCCGCTTAACCCAATTATCGGGAATCGTTCGTTTGGCGAAAATAAAATAAATGTAACCGAAAAAGCACTTGCTTTTATGCATGGGATGCATCGCGAGGGAATCCTTTCAAGCGCTAAACATTTCCCGGGACATGGCGATACAGATCAGGATTCACATAAAACTTTACCATCAGTAAATTTTCCAAAAGAACGAATAGAAGGAGTAGAATTATATCCTTACCGAGAGCTGATTAAAGATAGTCTTAGCAGTGTGATGGTTGCACATTTAAATGTTCCTGCTTTAGGAACTCAGGAAGGCAGACCAACATCACTTTCTAAAAAAGTGGTAACAGAAATGTTACGCGAAAATCTACAATTTAAAGGATTAATTTTTACCGATGCTTTAAATATGCGCGGCGCATCTAATTATGATGAACCCGGTGAAATCGATCTGGCGGCCTTTAGAGCAGGAAATGATATCCTTTTAATTTCTGAAGATGTTCCAAAGTCGATAGACAAACTGAAGTCCGCTTATCTTTCAGGTGAAATAACTGAAGATCGTTTGGCACATTCAGTAAAAAAGATCCTAAAAGCAAAATACAAGGCAGGTTTGCATCATTATAAACCGGTAGAAGAACAATTTCTATTTGAAGAATTAAATAGTGTTCGTGACGATGCTTTATACGAGCGATTGATGGAAAATGCCATGACCTTAATTAGAAATAATAAAGGAATGGTACCCATCAAAAATCTCGAAAAGCAACAGATCGCTTATGTTGAATTAGGCGATGATGAAGGGACGGCTTTTCTTCAGCAATTAAAGAAATATGCGCAAGTAGATCATATTTCCGCAGAAAAATTACCCGATCTTTTATATAAACTGAAGGAATATAATTATGTGATTGTTGGTTTTCATAAAAGTAACGACAACCCATGGAAATCATATCGATTTAGTCGTAAAGACCTATTATGGTTGCATGAGATTTCCAGAGAAAATAACACCCTTTTATCGGTCTTTACAAGTCCGTACTCACTTTTAGATATTCGTAGTACAACGAATATCCAAAGTATTTTAATGGCTTACCAGAATAGTGAAGTAGCGCAGCAAAAAGCCGCTCAGGTGATCTTTGGTGCTATAGAAGCAAAGGGGAAATTACCAGTAAGTACGGGAATAGAATTTCCTGAGGGTACAGGTTATGAAACCAAAGCTATAGATCGTTTAAGTTATGGTGCACCAGAAACGGTAGGGATGAATTCTTTTAAATTGAAGAAAATAGATTCTATCGTTAACTATTCTATAGCCAAAAAAATGACTCCCGGAGCGCAGGTTTTAGTGGCGAGAAAAGGTAAAGTGATTTACAGTAAGAATTTTGGATTTCATACTTACCAGCATTTAAAGCCGGTGAGTGATACTTCAGTTTACGATTTGGCTTCTTTAACCAAAATACTCGCGACGCTCCCGTTGGTTATGCAGCAGGTAGAAGACGGGATCATAGATTTTGATACGAAATTGGGTGAAATGATGCCTGTTTTTAAAGGAACTAATAAAGAAAATATTAGGCTTCAGGACATGCTAATGCATTATGCACGTTTAAAAGCCTGGATTCCGTTTTACGTACCAACGATAGACGCCGTCACCAAAAGACCTTCAACTTTATATTATCACGAATCTGCAGATGAACGTTTTAATACTCAGGTAGCTGAGAAAATGTTTATTAGGGAAGATATGCAAGATACCATTGTAGATATTATTGCTAAAAGTGATCTTAACCGCAGAAAAGAATATAAATACAGTGACCTGCCTTTTTATATTCTTAAATATTATCTAGAAGGCTACTATAAAACTAATTTAAATAGTCTTACCCAGGATCGATTTTATAGATCTTTAGGTGCAAATTATACAGGCTATTTGCCACTTACCAGGTTTCCTGCAGATGAAATAATCCCTACGGAAAATGATAAATTATGGCGAGGGCAATTAGTGCATGGTTATGTTCACGACCAGGGAGCAGCCATGCAGGGTGGTATTGGTGGTCATGCAGGATTGTTTAGTAACGCCAACGATGTGGCCAAAATTATGCAGACTTATTTACAGGGCGGTAGCTATGGAAACGAAAAGTTCTTAAAACCTGCTACGATAGATAAGTTTAATACCTGCTATTATTGTGAAGATAATGTAAGGCGTGGAGTAGGTTTCGACAAACCCCAGATAAGAGGCAGCGGCCCGGCATGTTCATGTGCTTCTAGAAGCAGTTTTGGACATAGTGGTTTTACCGGAACCTTTGCCTGGGCAGATCCTGAAGAAGAATTGGTTTATATATTTTTATCGAATAGAGTGTATCCAGATTCTACAAATAGAAAGCTGATACATGAAGATATTCGAACTAAAATTCAGCAGGTAATATATGATGCTATCGATTATTAAGGAAAACTGCTTAAAAATGATTAAATTGAATCGGTTATCGCCGGTTTTAAAAACGCATTAATGAGAATAGCAATTGTTTGTTATCCCACTTTTGGTGGAAGTGGAGTAGTAGCTACAGAACTTGGGTTGGCACTTTCCAGAAGAGGTCACGAAATTCACTTTATAACATATAAACAGCCGGTACGACTCGATCAACTTTCCAGTAATGTGAAATTTCACGAAGTTCACGTACCAGATTATCCACTATTTCATTATCAGCCATACGAACTTGCTTTAAGTAGCAAATTAGTGAACATGGTAAAATTGCATGATATAGAGGTGCTCCATGTACATTATGCTATACCACACGCGTATGCAGGTTATATGGCTAAAAAGATGTTAGAAGAGCAGGGTATTAATATCCCAATGGTTACTACTTTGCATGGAACAGACATCACTTTGGTAGGAAACCATCCTTTTTATAAACCTGCGGTTACTTTTAGTATCAATGCCAGTGATATGGTAACTTCTGTTTCTGAAAGTTTAAAACAGGACACCTTAGATCTATTTGAGATTAAAAAAAATATTAAGGTGATTCCTAATTTTATAGATGTTTCTAAATATCGCCAAAAAGCATTTACCGATTGCCAAAGAGAAATGATGGCAGAAGGTGACGAGAAGATCATCACGCACATTAGTAACTTCAGAAAAGTAAAGAGAATTCAGGATACGGTGAAAGTCTTCTATGAAATTCAGAAGAATATAAAATGCCGCTTAATGATGGTAGGGGAAGGACCTGAAAAAGAAAGAGCGGAAGATCTTGTCGATGAATTAGGTATTCAGGATAAAGTGATGTTCTTAGGGCAAAGCCATGAGATCGATAAGATTCTATGTTTTTCAGACTTATTTTTATTAACCTCTAAACGTGAAAGTTTTGGTCTTGCAGCTCTGGAAGCAATGATAAATGGAGTGCCAGTGATCTCTACAAATACAGGCGGACTTCCAGAAGTTAACGAACAAGGTATTTCTGGATATTTATGCAATGTAGGCGATGTAAAAGAAATGGCAAAACGAGCAATTTCGATCTTAAGTGACAATCATACATTGCAGACTTTTAAACAGAATGCGCGTAAAGTGGCAGAGAAATTCGACATTAACCAGATCGTCCCCATGTATGAAGATTTATATGCCGAACTTTTAGCAAAAAGCATAAAAAAAGTGGAAAATTAATTTTCCACTTTTTTTTTTATCGTTTTTTCAGGTTACTTAGAATTGATATCTCAATCCAATTGCGAAGTCTGGAGATAGATCGTCAATAGTATTATCGTAATCGTTAAATCCGATTTCTGGTCGTAGATCTAAAGAAAGAACTAGAGGAATATCAAAATTATATTCAATCCCAACATCTCCAGCTAAAAGAATATAAGCACCATCATTATAGCGTTCGTCAATTCTATTATCATCTAGGTTTGCTAAACCAGCACCGGCACCGGCATACCAATTAAAACCACCTTCAATATTCCAAACCCATTGGTATAAACCTACAAGTTTTACGATATCGTAGTGTTTGTGGTTTCTCCATCCAAGATCAAATTCTAATCTGTTGTTGTTACTTCCAACCGCTCTTTGATAAGAAATTTCTGGACCAAAACCATTACTTCCTCCAATTCGTAGTCCCAAAGCATTATCAGCAATTTCCTGTGCATTTACATTCGAAAAAAAGGTAGAACCTAGCGCTACCATTGCAATTACTAAAAACTTTTTCATGTTTCGATTTTATTGATTTAATGGCAAATTTAGTTTTTGAGGTGATTTTAAAACGCTTCCACCAGCCAATCTATTGTTAATTATCTTTAAAAATCTGTTAAGCTGTTTAAGCTATTTTGCTTACTTTTAAAAGCTGTATGGAAAAGAATCTTCAGCAATTAGCAGCGCGAATAGACGGCCAGTTTTACGATGATAAATTATGGCGTTCGATCTATGCGACAGACGCATCGGTTTATAGAGAATTACCCTTAGCGGTTTGTTATCCTAAGAATACAAAAGACATTAAAGAACTTATTCTTTTTGCGAAAAAGAATAATACTTCGTTAATACCAAGAACAGCCGGAACTTCTTTGGCTGGACAGTGTGTTGGTACCGGTATTGTTGTAGATGTGTCTAAACATTTCACAAAGATATTAAGTGTAGATACTCAAAATAAAACGGTGACCTTGCAACCCGGGGTGATTCGTGACGATCTAAACCGAATGCTGAAGGAATACGGACTTTTCTTTGGGCCTAATACCTCTACCTCCAATCGTTGTATGGTTGGCGGAATGGTTGGTAATAACAGTAGCGGAACCACGTCTATAAAATATGGGACAACGCGCGAAAAAACAGTTTCCTTAAAGACGATTCTTAGCGACGGAAGTGAAGCCGAATTTAAAGCGATCACAAAAGAAGAATTTCAGGAAAAGCTGAAATTAGAGAATTTAGAGGGAGATATTTATAGAAGTATTTTTGAGATCCTTTCTTCAGAAGAAAATAAAAAGGAGATCATCAAAGAATTTCCTCCACGAGAGTTGCACCGCCGTAATACAGGTTATGCGATAGATGAATTAATTTATTCTGATGTTTTTTCTGAAGATTCAGAAGAGTTGATCAATATTTGTCATCTTTTGGCCGGAAGTGAAGGAACTTTGGCTTTTACAACCGAGCTTACTTTACAATTAGATGATCTTCAACCACCTGAAGCAGCCATGATCGCTTCACATTATCGCAGTATCGAAGATTGTTTGCAGGATGTGGCATCTACAATGGAACATTCATTATTTACCTGCGAGATGATGGATAAGACCATTTTAGATTGTACCAAGCAGAACATAAAATATCGCGAAAACAGATTCTTTATTCAAGAAGATCCTGAGGCTATTTTGATGTTAGAGGTAAGGGCAAATACGGCAGATGAACTTCAGGAGAAAACTCAGGCATTACTGCATACGCTTGAATATAATGGCATAAGTTACGCTAACCCTATTCTTCACGGCGAGCAGATAAATATGGCTTCAGAATTAAGAAAAGCGGGATTAGGTTTATTAGCAAATATCGTTGGTGATAAAAAAGCGGTGGCCTGTATAGAAGATACAGCAGTGGCTTTACCAGTGCTTGCAGATTATATTAATGAGTTTAGCCAGATCATGAAATCGTACAAGCAAAATGCGGTGTACTATGCGCATGCTGGTGCTGGTGAACTTCATTTACGACCAATTTTAGATCTTAAGAAAAGCGAAGATGTTGTGCTTTTTAGAAAGATCACTACAGATGTGGCGAAATTGGTAAAAAAATACAACGGTTCTATGAGTGGTGAACATGGCGATGGCCGTGTTAGAGCCGAATTTGTAGAAATGATGGTAGGATCTAAAAATTATGCGCTTTTAAAACAGGTTAAAGCAGCATTTGATCCTAGTAATATTTTTAATCCGGGGAAAATTATTGATGCTCCGGCAATGGATACCTCGTTGCGATATCAACCAGACCGAGTTGAACCAGAAATAAAAACCCTGATGAATTTTGACGAAAATCAGGGAATATTACGTTTAGCCGAGCAGTGTAATGGGAGCGGAGATTGTAGAAAATCTCCTGAAAGTGGAGGTACCATGTGCCCCAGTTATCGTGCTACTAAAAACGAAAAAGACACCACAAGAGCAAGAGCGAATACTTTACGAGAATTTTTAACCAATTCAGACAAAGAAAATAAGTTTAGCCATAAAGAGATTAAAGAGGCTTACGATCTTTGTTTAAGCTGTAAAGGCTGTAAAAGTGAATGCCCGAGTAGTGTAGATGTTGCTGCTTTAAAAGCAGAGTTCCAATATCAATATCAGAAAGAACATAGCTTTTCGAATAGAAGCAAAGCTTTTGCGAATAACGGTAAAATGAATAAAATAGCTTCTAAAATTCCTGGTTTAGCCAATTTTATGTTCACCAATAGCTTCACCTCAGGAATGGCAAAAAAAGTGATGGGTGTTGCCCCACAAAGAAGTCTCCCAAAATTATCCAAAACCACTTTAAAGGCTTATTACGAAAAAAATAAAACACGCTTAGAACCTCAAGATTCGATAAAATCGGTTTACTTTTTTAATGATGAATTTACCAATTATCTAGATGCTGAAATTGGTATCGATGCTCTAGAATTATTAAGTAAGCTTAATTATAAAGTGATCTTTGTAGATCACGAAGAAAGCGGTAGAGCGCATATTTCTAAAGGATTTTTAGAAGAAGCTAAAGAAATGGCCAATAAAAATGTGGCAATATTTAGCGGATTGGTTTCTGAAGATACTCCACTAATTGGTTTAGAACCTTCGGCAGTGCTTACTTTTAGAGATGAATATTTACGTTTAGCTGATGACAGAAAAAAGGCTTCAGATTTATCCAAAAACAGCTTTATTATTGAAGAATTTCTAAAAAAAGAAATCGCTCTAGGAAATATCAAGAAAGAGCAGTTTACTTCTGAAGAAAAAAATATAAAGATCCACGGGCATTGCCATCAAAAGGCATTATCGAATACAGCGGTAACTTTTGATATTTTAAACTTACCGGAAAATTATAAAGTAACGATCATTCCATCGGGTTGCTGCGGAATGGCAGGTAGTTTTGGTTACGAAAAAGAGCATTATGAAGTAAGTATGGCGGTAGGAGAGCAGACCTTATTCCCAGCGGTTAGAAAAGCTCCTGAAGAAACCATAATTTCAGCGAACGGTACCAGTTGTAGACACCAAATCTATGACGGTACAAAACGCCAGGCACAACATCCTGTTAGTATTTTACTAAATGCGCTAAAGGCTTGAAATAATTTATAATTTGAACATAAAAAAACCTAGTAAATTTATTTGCCAGGTTTTTTTATGTCAAGATTGTTTGGGATTACTAAAGTCTTTAAAAACACTCTGATGATATCAGATAGTTTTATTGGTTGCTTTTCCTCTGCTTCCATTTTCTACGCCATAATAAAAAGGCTGCTAAAATCAATAATATTGGCCAAATGCTAAGTAATAAAAGGAATATTTCGGTAATGATATTCCAGTCTGTTTCTAAGGATTCTTTGGCTTTTGTGAAAAATCCCTTTTCAAAAGTTTCCGGTTCTTTTTCGAAATCTACTTTTTGGTTAATTTCAAGATTAATGGTGCTTTGGCTTACTTTATCCTGTAAATAACGTAATCTACCTTCTTTGGCTTCAATTTCTTCGGTAATTTTCCTAATGGCATCTTCCGCAGCGATCACATCTTTTATTTCGCCAGATCGATTTCTAAGAATATCGATATAACGTTCTCTAACTTCTTTTTTGGTTTTTAGGCGTGATTCTATATCTATAAATTCTTCTGTAACATCGTTCGAATTTATTTCTACTCTTCTAATAAAGGTAGAAGTCCCTTTTAGATCGTTAATGAGCTTATTGAAATTCTCATTATTTATACCCTAATTGTAATATTATTAGAAATTTGGTAGTTGGTGCTGCTAAGGTTCATACGAGAAATAAAGGCCTCATATTTAGCACATAAATTTGAAATGTCTTTTGTAGATTCATCGACATTTTTAACCTGAAATTCGAGATTTGCATTCCAAATTATTCGGCGATCTGTAGGGTTTTCGGGTTTGTTAAGATCAAAATTGCCAGCGGTTTCATTGCTTTCCATTTCCTCAGATAAAGAAACATTGTCCTTGCTGCCATCATAACAGGAAACGGCAAATAGTAGTATCAGGATAATAACACTAAGCTTTTTCATATTATAAAATTCAGATTTTCAGTATTGTACAACATCTATAAACGTTACATTTTATAGTTATGATATTTAATGATGCATAAATTTTTCTGTAAACCGAAAAAAAGTATTACTATTTTATCGAATATTAACCCCCGGCACGTCTTTCAATATCTGAATTTCCAGATCGTTGAGACCTTACTTTTAAGTTGTTATTTCCGAATTTGTAACTAACACTTAGCCAGAATTGGCGGGTGTCGTAAAAGTTTCTAATTTCCTGCGTCACTCCGTTGATTACCGCACTTCTTCGGTCTATCGCATTTCTAAAAAGATCTTCTCCTCGTAGACTAATATTTAGGTTTTTGTCTAGAAGTAAAAACTGAAGAGAAACCCCAGTGGCACTTTGTGCTTCGGTTTCAAAAATACCGTCAAAACCTGCAAATTGATACCAATAATTTAGTCCGGCGATAATCGTCTTTTCAGCATTTAGATTAAAATCGTTATTTGTGCTTATTCGGCTGTTAAAACCATTACGATCTGGCTCTGGAGCAGTTAAATTAAATGAAGCATTAGAATAACTAATATCAAGATTGTTAACGCTGCTCCACCAGTTTAAAGTATTCCAGGTATAACTTTCTGAGATTCCAAAAGCTTGTCTATCAATATAATTTTCATAGCTAAATACACTAAAATTTTCATCCCTATCGGGAACGGGAATTTCAGCATAAGCATCAACTTCTTTGGTAAAATATAGACGGGTTACCAGGTTTTTATGGATAATATTCAATTCAACATTATCAATAAATGCAGGCTCTAAATTTGGATTTCCGGAGTAAAATAAATTCGGACTCCTATAATATTCATAGGGATTAAGCTCATAAAAATCTGGCCGCTGAATTCTACGACTATAACTAGCAGAAAAATTAGTTTGATTATCTAGGTTGTAATTGATGTAAAGGCTAGGGAAAAGGTTGGTGTAAAGATCGTATCGGTTAACATTTGGTAGAATAGAATGTGCATCAATTTCTGTACGTTCTAAGCGAAAACCTAGTTGTGCCGACCAGCGTTCTCCAAAATTTCGGGTTCCAGAAATATAAGCTGCGGCAATATTTTCTTTATACTGAAATGGCAAAGGATAAGTATCCATTAAAGTTGTAGGATCTTCTATTGGCCTTAATATAAATCCCGGGCTAAAAGAACTAATATCACTTGAAATGTCTGAAAAATTATACTTTGCACCAAAATCAAGATTAATCCATTTTAGTGGATTTTCGACATCGATTTTAGCCGAATAGATGTCAAAATCGTTTACGTTATTGTTGTAAGAAAAGAAATATCGTCGCTCATTTTCTTCATCTAATCCCTCTATTTTCTCGCCATTATAAAATTTTGTGTCCTCGTTGTGATTATTTAAATAATCGAGATTAATGATCACTTTTTTACCCAGAGTATCCAGATTTATCTGGCTGTTTAGATTGACTTTGTGCAGCCTGGGATGTTGTGGTTCCTGGCCGTTAGTTATTATAGTCACATCTTCGTCATTCTCTCTGGATATTCGCGTCTCTGGCCTGGTTAGAATATCTGCTTTTGTTGTGTTAAAAAAATATTGGCCGCCTATTTGCCAATTTTGATTAATCTCGTAGCTAATTTCTGCGGAAGCTACCTGGCCTTCCAAATCGATATCTACTGGAGTTTTTATTGCTGAAGTTTCTTCGCGATACCTTGTATTTAGATCTTCCTGAAGCAGAATCTGATGTTTTATAAATCCAAGTCGCCCAGAAAATGTAAGTTTGTCTTTATTATAATTAAAGTTTGCTGAAGTTCTATAATTCGGTTTTGTCCGCTGAATAAAAGTTCCTTTAAGTTGCGCATTCCAGGAATCGTTTTTAGACTTTTTAAGCACAATATTTATGAGTCCGCTATTTCCTTCAGCTTCATATCTAGCCGGGGGATTGCTAATTACCTCAACACTTTTTATGCTTTCAGAATCTATGCTTTGCAGGTAATTTATAAGATCCATTCCGGTAAGTTGCAGCATTTGCTCATTAATCATCACTCGCATACTACCTTTACCAATCATCGTAATTTCATCATTTTCAACCCGAATGCTCGGAGTGATTTTTAGAACTTCAATAACATCACCTTGTGAAGCTTTGCTAGAATTAGCAACGTTAAAAACGAGTCGGTCGATCTTTCTTTCTATCAGTTTTTTTCTAGCCGTTAAGATCACCTCATCTAATTGCTGAGAATTCTTGACACTAATCGTTCCTAGGTCGAGATTAGAGGTTTTAACACTAATTTTTTTCGTGTAAAGTTTGTTACCTACATAAGAGATTTCGAGTATATATTCCCCTGGAGAGATATTTATGCTGAAATTTCCATTTTCATCGGTAACTGTTCCGGTAAGTTCTCCTGAAGTAATGGGTTTTACAACAACCTCAGCAAAAGCTAGCGGAGATTGTTGCTGATTTTCGATGATTTTGCCAGTAATTTTTTGTGCAGAAGAAGTGGTGAACAAAAACGCGAATAATATAACTAAAAATAGTCTCATTGATGAAATAGAGAATTTTGAGAAATGTTGTTTTCTTATTCCTTATTAAGGATTTAAAAAAAAAGGCTTAGCTCGAAATTAAAAAATACTTTAATATTAATATCTCGAAGGCTTTAACCAAGGTTCTCGATTTGATTTTTCACAAAGTACAATAAATAAACGCTTTCGTGTAAAAAAAGGACAAATAATAGGTGCTTTCATATTCATTTTTTTACATTACCATTTTTAAAATTGAGTTTATGCTTAAAAAATTATTTTCTACGTTACTATTTATTTTGATATGCACTTTTGCCAATGCACAATCAGATCCTTCAATAGATGGATTAGATCTAAAAGTTGTAGATAGAATTCCTGTAGCCAAAAATTGTGATCCTAATGCCAGTAATAAAGATCTTGCTAAATGTTTCAGCAAAAGCGTTCGTAATACAATCATGGCGCGAGTGGATACTGCTATTATAAATAGCCAAAACCTGGAGCCGGGATTGTATACCGCTATCGCTAAATTTAGAATAAATAAAAAAGGAAAAGTAGACCAGATATTCGTTGATTTTGAAAACAAAAAGATTGCAAAAAATATCAAACTTGCCGTAAAGAAAATAAGAAGGCTAAAACCTGCGATGAAAGATGGGAAAGCGGTAAATGTAATGTATGCAGTCCCCGTTAAATTCAAAATTTAAAGCCAAAATTATCTAATTACGGCTTTATAGGCACCGCCAAAGGAAGGATATAATCCCCCGAGTCTTGCCTCGAAATTAAAAATTATTTTTAACGAATGCCTTATGGACTTGCCCCGAGGCACT
Source organism: Zunongwangia sp. SCSIO 43204 (assembly GCF_019904275.1). Lineage (GTDB taxonomy): Bacteria > Bacteroidota > Bacteroidia > Flavobacteriales > Flavobacteriaceae > Zunongwangia > Zunongwangia mangrovi. The sequence goes on along the minus strand of NZ_CP063204.1, from coordinate 3,358,915 downwards.
TTACTTATACTTCTTCGTTTACGCTAACTTTTGGTGATTTGGGTACAAATTATTTTCGCAGCGACTGGAATACAAATGTTTTAACTTTTTCCAACTAATGAAGCAACCAGCTGATCTTCTAGCGCTTTTCGCTTTGATTTATCGGTATGATTTATCGAAAATATAAGTTCTTCGGCCTTATTTTCCTGGCGTACATAAACTAACGAATGTACTATAGATTCATCTTTAGGATAGGTGACTAACTCGATGTCATATATTTTATATGGAATTTCGTTAATAGTTACGTCGCTCCAATTTTGGTGGTAGGCTATTTCGCGCCCATTGGCATAATCTTTTTCAAGATTTTTACATACCAGTTTAGAAATAGGGTAATATTTTTCAGCAGGAAACTTTATGTTTTCCTGTTCTTGAAGCGGATTTAAGTAAACCGATATATAATTTTTATCATCCATTCCTACCAAAAGTAAATGGTTGTCATTTATTTTTTGCTGAATGACATTTGGAATTTCCTTAGTTTCTGAGATTGGATAAAAAACACTTTGCTTTTCTGGAAGCTTAAGTTTTAATTTATAATCTGTATTCGTGTAATAGCCATTCTCGACAATACCATTAGTTATTGATTCATTTGTTTTATCAGATTTACAGGAAACTGAAAGGATGATTAGAACGGTAAGAAGTAGTGCTTTTTTCATATAAAGTCTTGTTATTGAGATTGATGATTTCCATAAATATAAACTAAATGCATTTAGCTTTTGTATATAAACTTGATTATTTAAGCTATAAGGGGAAAAATCCTGTTTATGCTTAGAATATATGTTGATGAAGATTAATAGAAAAAGAAAAGCGGGCAATTTGCCCGCTTTTCAACACTCAAAACAATATAAACTATACAAACTAATTAATAAACAAATCTGTATTTGGTTTATTGGTCATGTAGAATTTAAGTTCGCCACCGTTCATTACAGCATCATGGGAGATAAAAGGTTTGGTTAGTTCCTCTCCATTCAATTCTACTTTTTCTACATACACATTCTCTTTACTTTGGTTTTTAGCAATGATTCTGAAGGTATTACCATTTTCAAGATTTATACTAGCGTCTTTAACTGCAGGGCTTCCTAGAGCATAATCTACAGATCCTGGCGCAACAGGGTAGAAGCCAAGGCTACTAAAAATATACCATGCACTCATTTGGCCAAAATCGTCGTTACCGCTAAGTCCATCAGATCCTGTTTGATATTTCATATCCAGGATCATTCTAATTTTATCCTGAGATTTCCAAGGAGTATTGGTCCAGTTATAAAGATAAGCCACGTGATGTGAAGGCTCGTTACCGTGTACATAGTTACCAATAATCCCTTCACGAGAAATATCTTCAGTATTTTCGAAATATTTATCAGGAAGTTCCATCGTGAAAAGTGAATCCAAATGTTGCGAAAATTGATCTTTTCCGCCCATCATTTCGATCATTTCAGCAGGAGCGTGAGGAACATATAAACTATAGTTCCAGCTGTTTCCTTCAATAAATCCTTGCCCATGTGTATTTAATTCATCAAAATCCTTTTTAAAAGTACCATCACTTAATTTAGGGCGCATAAAACCAGTTTTTGCATCGTAAACATTTCTGTAGCTGTCGGCTCTTTTAATAAACTCTTCGTAGATCTCGGTTTTACCAAGTTTTTTAGCGGCCTGAGCAATTGCCCAGTCATCATAGGCATATTCTAAGGTTTTAGAAACTGAAGATCCATTTTTATCTTCTGGAACATAGCCCATATCCATATAATAACCTAAACCATCGTAATATCTGGTTCTTGCCGTATTTACCATAGCTTCTAATGCATGTTCCTGATCGAAATCTGCATTTCCTTTCACTATAGCATCAGCTAAAACCGAAGCACTATGATACCCAATCATACACCAGTTTTCGTTGGCATAATGCGACCAAACAGGTAACATTGTATGTACACTTTGATCGTAATGCGCCATCATAGACTCGGCCATATCTGCATTTCGTTCTGGTTGTAAAACGTTGAATAATGGATGTAGCGCTCTATAGGTATCCCAAAGTGAGAAACTGGTATAATTTGTAAATCCATCAGCTTCATGCACATTCATATCTAAGCCCATATATTTACCATCGGTATCCATATATTCTGTAGGACCTAAAAATGCATGATACATAGCGGTGTAGAAGTTAGTTAACTCATCTTCATCTTCAGAAGATAACTGAACTTTATTCAATTCTCTATTCCAGTTTGCTTTGGCATCTGCTTTAACCTGTTCGAAATCCCAATGCGGAGTTTCTTCCTTCATATTTGTTACAGCGCCTTCAGAACTTACCGGAGAAATGGCCATTTTCACCTTTAATTTTTCCTGAGGTTCTAGATCAAAATTGAAATACATTCTAATTTTCTCTCCTGCTATTTCAGGGAAGTTTTTAGACTGATCGAATTTTCCCCAGAAACCACCATAAGGCTGACGATCGTATCTTGCTCTTCCGTAGTCTTTAATAGGTTTACTAAAAGACATTGCAAAATATACACGGCGGGTTCTTGCCCAACCATTGGTTTGGCGATATCCTGTTACTAAAGTATCATTTTCTACACGTACAAATGTCCATACGTTTTTATCATCGTAGTTATAAATACCATGCATTAAATCGAAAACAACATGCGCATCTTCCCCTTCAGGAAAAGAATATTGATGCATCCCGACTCTTGAAGTAGCGGTCATTTCAGCTTTGATATTATAATCATCTAACATCACGCTATAATAACCGGCTTCAGCATTTTCTTTATCGTGAGAGAATCTGGAACGATAACCACTTTCTGGATTCGTAGCTGTACCAGGATTTAATTTAAGATCTCCTATGGTAGGCATAATTAAAAAGTCACCAAGATCTGAATGTCCTGTACCACTAAAATGAGTATGGCTAAAACCAACGATGGTTTTATCTTCATATTGATAACCTGCACAATATTTATATACATCTGGATTGTAATGACCATCTACGGCGTAAGGAATAGTATCTGTGTCTGGGCTTAATTGTACACTTCCAAAAGGAACTGTTGCACCGGGGTAGGTGTGTCCCATTTTAGCTGTACCAATCATAGGATCTACATATTGCGCAAAATTCTTGGCATCTTTTATTTTAGATACTGAAACCGAGTTTTCTTCGGCTTCAGCGTCTTTACAGGAAGTATATAAACTTAAAGAGCTAAGCAAAATACCAGCGCCTAAAAGTCGGACTCCCTTTTTTAACTGAGTTTTATTCTTAAATGAACTTATAGTCATAAATAAAATCTATTCGTTAGAAAATGAATAAGGGAAAGCGTCTTTTTTGGTCCCGCGATCTTTATTTGGGGAATCGCTCATTTCGATATTTATCGTAGCTCCATCAACTAGATCTGAATGTTTCAAATAGTTTTTGTTGTACGACTTACCATCCACTTTCATACTTTCGATATATTTATTATCGTCGCTATTTTTAGGCGCATTGATCTCGATTTTATTTCCATTTTCAAGATTTACGGTAATCTTTTTAAATAATGGAGCTCCCATTACGTATTCGTCTACCGCCGGGGTTACAGGATAAAAACCTAGCGCAGAAAATACATACCATGCAGAAGTTTGCCCGTTATCCTCATCACCACAATATCCATCTGGAGTTGCTTTATACATTCTATCCATAGTTTCTCTTGCCCATTTCTGAGTTTTCCAAGGTTCACCTGCATAGTTATATAAATAGATCATATGCTGAATTGGCTGGTTACCGTGTGCATATTGTCCCATATCTGCAATTTGCATTTCACGAATTTCGTGAATTACGCCACCGTAGACACTTTCGTCGAAAATTGGAGGCATAGAGAAAACAGAATCAAGTTTCTTAACAAAATCTTCTTTACCACCCATAAGACCAATTAAGCCTTCAACATCATGAAAAACAGACCAGCTGTAGTGCCAGCTATTTCCTTCAGTAAAAGGATTACCCCACTTAAATGGATTAAAATCTTCCTGCCAGCTACCATCTTCGTTTTTTCCTCTCATTAATCCATAACTTGGATCAAAAAGATTTTTATAATTCATACTTCTTTCAGCATAAATCTTAATCTCTTTTTTAGGTTTCCCTATAGCTTTACCAAATTGATAAATGGCAAAATCATCATAAGCATACTCTAAAGTTCTTGCAGCACTTTCGTTCACACCTACATCGTAAGGAACGTACCCAAGTTTATTGTAATAAGGAGCACCGGCACGACCAACGGCAGACATAGGCCCTTCGTTATTAGCACCGTTGACCAATGCATCCCATAAAGTTTCTGTATCGTAACCTCTTAAACCTTTAATGTAAGCATCTGCAACTACTGAAGCTGAGTTGTTACCAACCATAATATTAGCATAACCTGGGCTAGACCACTCAGGTAACCATCCACCTTCTTTATAATCGTTGGCAAGACCGGCCTGCATTTCTTTATTGATAGAAGGATAAGCTAAATTTAAGAAAGGGTAAAGAGCTCTAAACGTATCCCAAAAGCCAGTACCAGCAAACATATAGCCTGGCAGAATCTCTCCATTATAAGGACTCCAGTGGACGATTTCATCATTTTTGTTGATCTCGTATAGTTTATTTGGAAAAAATAAAGTTCTGTAAAGACAAGAATAGAAAGTTCTAACCTGATCTATAGTTCCTCCAGAAACTTCTAGTATTCCCAGTTTTTCATTCCAGTTATCACGTGCATTTTGCTTTGTAGTTTCAAAATCGTCTTTTGCAATTTCACGGTCTAAGTTTAACTGCGCCTGCTCGAAACTAATAAAAGAAGAAGCCACTTTTGCATTTACAACAGCTCCATCTTTCGTATCAAAACCAACGATAGCACCAGCATGATCTGCTTCCATTTCAGCCTGCCCTTTAGCTAATTTATCACCTTCCCAGGTGTTTACATCACTAAACGGTTTATCAAACTCAATAACAAAATAATTCTTGAAATTAGTTAGTTTTCCGCGAGCATATTTTGTCGTGTAACCAATGATCTTATTTTCTTCAGGAATAACTTTTACATAAGAACCTTTATCAAAAGGATCGATAACTACGTAAGAGCTATCAGATTTAGGAAAAGTCATTTTAAATTGAGCAGCACGCTCTGTTGGCGTAAGTTCTACCGTTACATCGTGATCTGCTAAATATACTTTATAGTAATACGGAGTAGATTCTTCAGCTTTGTGAGAAAACCAGCTTGCACGATCGTCCTGGTTAAATTTCATTCCGCCGGTAACAGGCATTAATGAAAATTGACCATAATCGTTCATCCAGGGTGATGGCTGGTGCGTTTGTTTAAATCCGCGTATCTTATCGGCATTGTAAGTATACGCCCAACCATGTCCCATAGGTCCTGTTTGTGGCGTCCATAAATTCATACCCCACGGCACAGCAACGGCAGGGTAGGTGTTTCCGTTAGATAATCCCGGGCTAGAATCTGTTCCCATTAATGGGTTAACAAAGTCCACAGGATTTTCAACAGATTCTATAAGATGGTTCTGGGCTCCTGCATAATTAAATACGGCAAGGAAAGCCAGTACCGTTAAGAACTTTTTTTTCATAGTGTATGTTGAATAATTTAGATTGTACGTATTTATTTTAAAGGATGTGCCGTAACACCTTCCTTGGTAATTTTTACTGGTTTTATATGTCCACTACTATCAAATTCCATCACATCAATACAGGTTTCTCTGGAATTTCCATCGGTTTCTGTAAGTGGTCTACGGTGATAAACAATGTAATAATCGTCGTCTTTAGGATGTTTTATTACTGAATGGTGACCGGCACCAGTAGCAATATCTTTATCCTGCTGAAGTATTTTATATATTCTTTTAAATGGTCCCATTGGAGAATCTGCAATAGCGTAAGCCACAGAATAATCTGGACCTGTCCAGCCACCTTCAGACCACATAAAATAGTACTTTCCATCTTTAATGAACATAAAAGGGCCTTCTACATAACCTTCAGGAGTTACTTCTTTAAAAATAGTGCCATCTTCAAAAGGAACAAAACCAGTAAAATCATCGTTTAGTTTTGCTACATTACAATGTCCCCAACCCCCGTAGTAAAGGTAATATTGGCCATCTTTATCTCTAAAGCAAAATTGATCTATTGGCTGTGCACCATTATGAAATTTGCCAATAAGCGGTTTCCCTAAGTGATCTTTATAAGGGCCTTCAGGAGAATCTGCTACGGCAACTCCAATTCCGCCTAATTCGTCATCACTCTGTATATCGTTTGCCCCAAAAAACAAATAATATTTATCCTCTTTTTTTATAATAGAAGGTGCCCAAACTGCGCGCTTTGCCCACTTAATAGAAGCAGTATCTAATACTTTTTCGTGTTTAGTCCAGTTTACAAGATCTGGTGATGAAAAGGCATCGAAAAACACCTGCTTCCCGTAAGGAGCAGAATAAGTAGGGTAGATCCAATATTCATTTTCGAAAACTATGCCTTCAGGATCTGCATACCAACCTGAAAAAACAGGGTTGTTATTTTGTGCAAAAATTCCTGAAAAGGAAAGTATTGTTAGGATTATACTAAATTTTTTCATGATAGTAGAATTCTGATTTGTTTTCAGATTGCTATTATACAAAAATAAAGCTTAATAAGTAAATCGTTTTAGCTAAAATTTTAACGAATTTTTAATTTTTTACTATTTACGAAAAATAATTTGTACTCGTAAAAATTATAATTGCCTGTAACGTTTCCAAGGACTGATATTAGCCAAATTTGTAGACTTTTTTTATTTTTCGTTAAGTTATGCTTAATGTTATAAAAATCTTATTCTTCAGAAATTTCAAACATAAATACTATAGGCATTTCATTTTTTTGCGAGTATTTACTTAGCCTTTTAATATCTTTCAGTTGAAATTCGATATTATGAAGGATAATTTTTCTCATCAGTCGGCCAACTATGCTAATTATAGACCACAATATCCAAAAGCGATATTCGACGAAATAAAGAAACATTTAAACGGCACTGAAAATGCCTGGGATTGTGCGACGGGGAATGGGCAGGTAGCCAAAGAACTTTCTAAGTTTTTTGATGATATAAAAGCTACAGATATTAGCGAAAATCAGCTAAAACAAGCACCAAAATTATCGAATATTAGCTATAGCATTCAGCCTGCTGAAAATGTTGATTTTCCAGATCAATTTTTCGATTTAATTAGCGTTGCGCAAGCTATTCACTGGTTTGATTTTGATCGATTTTATGCTGAAGTAAAGCGGACGTTAAAACCAGATGGAATTTTAGCGATTTTGGGCTATAGTTTATTCCGCAGTAATCCTGAAACCAATAAAATAATCGATCATTTTTATTACAATGTTATTGGACCTTACTGGGACGAGGAGCGAAAATATTTAGACGATGCTTATACGAGCATTGCTTTTCCGTTTAAAGAAATAGTAACTCCAAAGGTGAATTTTAGAGAAGAGTGGGAGTTTGAAAGGCTAATTGGGTATCTAAAAACATGGTCTGCCGTTAAGCATTTTTCAGATAAAAATGGATTTAATCCCGTAGATGATATTTATGATGATCTAAAAGAAAGTTTTGGAGATCAAAATAGTATTGAATTCCCAATAATCTTTAGAATTGGTAAACTTTTTTAAAAAATGCTAAGATTTAGCCTTGTACTAAAACCTGTGATTCAGAGATCAGTGAAAATTTAATATTTTAGCCTTGGCACAAAAAATGCTGAAAATCTAAATACCAATTAAGTTAACCAATGATGAAAAAATTAACCCTATCCTTAAGCCTTTTCCTGGCGGTTAGTGCTGGTGCGGTGTCGCAAGGCCTTTCAGAAACAACGTCGAACGAAAGGGTAACCGATCAGGTTTTAAAAGAATTGAATCGAGAACGAACACTTTTGAGTCAGAATCTTGACTTTAGAATTAAAGAAATTGATTCAAAAATCAACAGTCTTGATGAAAGCATAAAAAACTCCAGAACTGCTTCAGATAAAGTTGAAAAACTTTTAGAACGCGTAAAATACTTGGAAGAGCGCCAATCTGAAATCGATAAAAACACGGTTAGCGTTTACAAATATAACTACAGTTCAGCCGTGCTTAATCTTGCCAGTATGGAGCGCGAAATAAAGCCGCTTAATCTTTTTAATAGCTCTCGCGAATTTTATTCGACTTTAGATAAAGTAAGTAATCCTATGCATTACGAAGGTTATCAGGAATGGTTTGGTGAATTTCAGAATTATATAAAAGAGGAAGAAGAAGATAACGCGCGCCTGGCTGCTTTAAATCATATTATTGAAGTTACCGGAGACCTAAGTCAGGGTACTCCTTTTGTTGGAATGTTTGCCGGAAGTCTTTTCGACGGAATAGGAACTTTTATAAATTCTTTAAACCGAAGAGATAAAGAATTACGTGAGCAAAGTATAAAAATGTTGAAGTTAACAACATCTGTATCACAATTTACGCATGATAAAGATCTTATTGAAACGGAGTGGGAAGCGATCAATAAAAGTTTAGATGAACTCAGGAACATTCAGGATAAAGCCATGAAAGAGAATTTTGAGCAAATGTTGGGGATCGATCTTAAAGCATTTGAACGTAAATTCACTAATGAGACCGATGCTAAGAAAAGAACGCAGTATATCTTGGATATTTCAAAAATTGCTGAAAATAAAATTGTCGAGGAACGCGAAAATAATCCAGAAAACTGGAAACAGAGTTATCACGACCAGATGTTAGCCGTTCAGAATCTAAAAATAAGATTTGGAGATATCACTTTTAGAATTCTTGAAAATCTTAATAAGTACGAGAATTTGATCGAAAAATATAAAAAGGATCCATACTTAAAAGATAGAATGGGCGATTTAGAGCTAAAATTAGATATTGTAAAAAATAGTTTTGAAAGCACTTTTAATCCGCAGGAATACATCAAAGCCTCTAACGAAATGTATATTGTAGAATAGTGGCGCTAAATATTCTAAATAAATAAGCTGAATAATGAATAAATTCATTTTTTATAAAAGGAGAGTTTAAATACTCTCCTTTTATTTTTAGAATTGGCGATTTAGAGGGAGTTTTTTTAAAACTATTATATAGAATTTGTGGTGTGCTAAATTCGTATGTAATTCCTATCTTTGCAGCCGCAAAATCAATAGCATCAAAATTTAATTTATGAAAGCCGGAATTGTTGGATTACCAAATGTAGGAAAATCAACTTTGTTTAATTGCCTTTCTAACGCAAAAGCACAAAGTGCGAATTTTCCTTTTTGTACGATCGAGCCTAATGTAGGAGTGGTAAACGTTCCAGATCCTCGAATTAAAAGATTAGAGGAATTGGTGAGTCCAGAGAAAGTTCAGCCTGCAACCGTAGAGATCGTGGATATCGCAGGATTGGTAAAAGGAGCCAGTAAAGGTGAAGGACTTGGAAACCAGTTTTTAGCTAATATTCGTGAGACAGATGCTATTCTTCATGTTTTAAGATGTTTTGATAACGATAATATCGTCCACGTAGATGGTTCTATAGATCCTATTCGTGATAAAGAAACTATCGATATGGAACTTCAGCTAAAAGATCTGGAAACCGTAGAGAAAAAACTTGATAAAGTTAAGCGTGCGGCAAAGACCGGTAACAAAGAAGCGCAGAAAGAAGAAGCTGCTCTATTAAAAGCCAAAGCTGGTTTAGAAGAAGGAAAATCGATAAGAGCTGTAGATTTTACTGAAGATGAGCATAAAGAGTTTATAAAACCATTACAGTTTATTACCGATAAGCCTGTAATGTACGTTTGTAACGTAAACGAAGAGGCTGCAGTTAGCGGTAATGAACATGTAGATCGTGTTCGAGAAGCGGTTAAAGAAGAAAATGCTGAAGTTTTAGTACTTGCGGTAGGAACAGAAGCTGATATTACTGAACTTGATGATTACGAAGAGCGCGAAATGTTTCTTCAGGATATAGGTTTAGAAGAGCCAGGATCTGCCAAATTGATTCGTGGTGCATACAGTCTATTAAATCTACAAACTTATTTTACTGCAGGAGTTAAGGAAGTTAGAGCATGGACTATTCCTGTTGGTGCTACTGCGCCACAAGCAGCGGGTGTGATCCATACCGATTTTGAAAAAGGATTTATTCGTGCTGAAGTTATTTCTTATAGTGATTTCAATGAATTAGGATCTGAAGCAAAAGTGAAAGAAGCCGGTAAAATGCGAGTAGAAGGCAAGGAATATGTTGTTCAGGATGGTGATGTGATGCATTTTAGATTTAATGTGTAGAAATTAGAAAGCAATTTCAGCTGAAGGGAAATGCTTATAATTTTGCTTCAGTAAAAAAATAAGCTTTGATTTATAGAATTTGAGAAAAACGTATTATTTAGATAGTACGTTTTTCTTTTTTCTAGAAGTTATATTTTGAATTTGATAAGTTTTTAAGAAAAATAAGCAATTAACAATTTTTCTAAAGTCTTTGTTAATTACTTTGTCGCAAGAGGGTTTTAACTTTTGCCGGTATATGTTATATTAGCCGGGAAACTCCACTATTTACACACATGAGTCAGGAAACAAAGTATACCGAAGATAATATTCGGTCGCTGGATTGGAAAGAACATATCCGAATGCGTCCCGGGATGTACATCGGGAAACTGGGAGATGGTTCTAGTGCAGACGACGGAATTTATATTTTATTAAAAGAAGTTTTAGATAACTGTATCGATGAATTTGTAATGGGAGCCGGTAAAACGATCGAGGTCTCTGTACAAAATCAACGAGTTATCGTACGTGACTATGGTCGTGGTATACCGCTTGGTAAGGTTGTAGACGTTGTTTCTAAAATGAATACCGGTGGTAAATATGATTCCAGAGCATTTAAAAAATCGGTAGGTCTTAATGGAGTTGGTACAAAGGCCGTAAACGCTTTATCCTCTTATTTTAGGGTAGAATCTAATAGAGATGGTAAATCCCATGCAGCCGAGTTTGAACAAGGAAATTTAAAAGATGAAGAATCTTTAGACGAAACTTCACGTAGACGAGGAACCAAGGTAACCTTTGTGCCCGATGAGCTAATTTTTAAAAATTTCAAATTTAGAAATGAGTACATCGAAAAAATGATAAAAAATTATGTTTACCTAAATCCTGGGTTAAGCATTATTTTTAATGGAGAAAAGTTCTATTCAGAAAACGGATTAAAAGATCTTTTAAACGATACCTTAAAACAGGAAGATCGTTTATATCCAATTATTCATCTTCGTGGTGATGATATTGAAATTGCGATTACGCATAATAAAGCGCAGTACAGCGAAGAATATCATTCTTTTGTGAATGGCCAGAATACTTCACAGGGAGGTACACACTTAGCAGCTTTTAGAGAAGCACTTGTAAAAACTGTTAGAGAATTCTACGGAAAAAATTATGATGCTTCAGATATTCGAAAATCGATCGTTGGAGCGATTTCTATCAAAGTTATGGAGCCTGTTTTTGAAAGTCAGACCAAAACAAAATTAGGTTCGACTGATATGGGAGGAGATTTTCCAACGGTTCGAACGTATATCAATGACTTTGTAAAGCGCAATTTTGATAATTACCTTCATAAAAATCAGGAAACAGCTGAAAAACTTCAGCGAAAAATTCTTCAGGCAGAGCGAGAAAGAAAAGATCTTTCAGGAATTAGAAAATTAGCAAAAGAAAGAGCTAAAAAAGCGAGTCTGCATAATAAGAAACTTAGAGATTGTAGAATTCATCTTGGGGATAGCAAAAAAGAGCGTTATCTCGAAACAACTTTATTTATTACCGAGGGAGATTCTGCAAGTGGATCTATTACAAAATCGAGAGATGTAAACACCCAGGCGGTATTCAGCCTAAAAGGAAAACCGTTAAATAGCTACGGTTTAAGTAAAAAAATTGTTTACGAAAACGAAGAATTTAATCTTTTACAGGCAGCTTTAAATATTGAAGAATCTTTAGAAGATCTGCGTTACAATAACATCGTGATCGCTACCGATGCCGATGTAGATGGAATGCATATTCGATTGTTATTAATCACTTTTTTTCTTCAGTTTTTTCCAGAATTGATCAAAGAAAATCATTTGTATATACTGCAAACGCCTTTGTTTAGGGTGAGAAATAAGAAAGAAACGATTTATTGTTATTCAGAATATGAACGAAGACAGGCGATAGAAAAACTTAAAGGAAAGGTTGAGATAACACGATTTAAAGGTCTTGGAGAGATATCTCCAGACGAATTTAAATATTTTATTGGTGAAGATATTAGGCTGGATCCTGTGATGTTAGATAAAGATAAATCTATTGAAGAGATGCTGAATTTCTACATGGGTAAAAACACGCCAGATCGCCAGGAATTTATTATTGATAATCTAAAAGTAGAGTTAGATCTTATCGAAGAACTATAAATATGAGGTTTAATAACAAGAATGAAATAAAAATAATTCCGCCAATTTATATAGTTTTAGTCGCGGTTTTTTTAACCAACATTTTTGTAAATATCGAATTGATAGGTCAAGATGAACCTATTAAATTCAGTCATTTTGTACCTAATATTGTTACCTTTTTGATATTCCTGTTTGTACATAAAATAGGAGTGAGCTTTGATTTTGATAGTGACGGTGAAACGCTCATTTTTAAGAATAATGGAGTTTTCTTTTCAAAATTTATGGAATATCGTGTTCGTAAAGCCGAATTTCCAAAGCGCAAACTTGCTAATTTTAAATTTACAAACTACGGTATATATTCTAGTGTCACCATATATATCAAATCAAGAAGACGAAGAGGTTTTAAAAAATATACATTTAACACCACATTTCTAAATAGAAAAAAGAAACGCGGCCTGGTCGCTTCTCTACAAAGTATTTTGGACAAACCTAAAGCTGTTGCTTAGCATATGGATATGGAAGAGAATCCCGAAGAATCTAAAGACGAACAATTAAATACACCTAAAGAAGAGTTGATGCGAGTAACCGGTATGTATAAAGACTGGTTTCTTGATTATGCTTCTTACGTTATTTTAGAACGTGCTGTACCGGCCATGGAAGATGGTTTTAAACCTGTGCAACGTCGTATTATGCATTCCATGAAAGATCTGGACGATGGTCGTTACAATAAAGTAGCGAATATTGTTGGACATACCATGCAATATCATCCACACGGTGATGCTAGTATTGGTGACGCCATGGTACAAATGGGACAAAAAGATATTTTAATTGATACCCAGGGAAACTGGGGGAATATTTTAACCGGGGACAGAGCAGCAGCACCAAGGTATATTGAGGCCAGATTGTCCAAATTCGCTTTAGAAGTCTTGTACAATCCTAAGCTTACAGAATGGCAATTATCTTACGACGGTCGTAAAAAAGAACCGGTAAATCTTCCAGTGAAATTCCCTATGCTTTTAGCTCAGGGAGCCGAAGGTATTGCTGTTGGATTAAGTACGCGTTTGTTACCGCATAATTTTAATGAACTTATTGATGCGTCGATAAAGCACTTACAAGGGAAGCGATTTAAATTATTTCCAGATTTTCCAACGGGAGGGATTGCAGATATTTCTAATTATAATGATGGTAGACGTGGCGGTCGTGTAAGAGTTCGTGCAAAAATTAGTCAGCTTGATAAAAATACGCTGGTAATTACCGAAATTCCATTTGGAACAACGACCTCAAGTTTAATTGATTCGGTTTTAAAAGCAAATGATAAAGGGAAGATAAAGATCAAAAAGATCGAGGATAATACTGCTGCTGAAGTTGAAATTCAAATTCATCTTCCAAATAATATTTCTCCAGATAGAACGATCGACGCACTTTATGCATTTACACAATGCGAGAATTCGTTATCTCCATTAGGATGTGTAATTGTAGATAATAAGCCAGAATTTTTAGGCGTATCTGATATTTTGAAATCTTCTACAGATCATACACTTCATCTATTAAAGCGTGAGTTAGAGATCACACTCGAGGAGTTAGAAGAACAATGGCATTTCGCCTCTTTAGAAAGAATCTTTATAGAAAACAGGATCTATCGCGAAATTGAAGAAGAAGAAACCTGGGAAGGTGTCATTAAAGCCATAGATAAAGGTTTAAAACCACATATAAAGCATTTAAAGCGTGCGGTTACCGAAGATGATATTGTAAGGCTTACCGAAATTCGAATTAAAAGAATTTCAAAATTCGATATTGATAAGGCACAACAAAAGATCGATGCGCTTGAAGATGATATTGCAAGAGTGAAGCATCATTTAGACAATCTTGTTGATTATGCGGTAGATTATTTTACAAAGCTAAAAGAAAAATACGGCGAAGGTAAAGAACGAAAAACTGAACTTCGTTTATTTGAAGACATCGAAGCCTCTAAAGTAGTGATTAGAAATACAAAACTTTACGTAAACCGAAAAGAAGGTTTTGTGGGTACTGCTTTGAAGCGCGACGAATATGTGACCGATTGTTCTGATATCGATGATATTATTTGTTTTACTGCTGAAGGTAAAATGATGGTTACTAAAGTTGATACTAAAACTTTTATTGGTAAGGATATTATTCATGTTGCTATCTTTAAGAAAAAAGATAAGCGAACAATTTACAATATGATCTATCGCGATGGTAAAGGTGGCGCTTCTTACGTAAAACGTTTCGCAGTTACATCGGTAACCAGAGATAGAGAATACGATTTAACTCAAGGCAAAAAAGACTCTAAAGTAATTTATTTTTCGGCAAATCCAAATGGTGAAGCTGAAGTGATAACGGTTTTTCTTAGACAGGTTGGTAGTATTAAGAAACTAAAATTCGAATTAGACTTTGCTGATATCCTGATTAAAGGAAGAAATGTAAAAGGGAATATTGTTACAAAATATTCAGTTAAGCGAATAGAATTAAAAGAAGAAGGAGTCTCTACCCTGAAACCAAGAAAGATCTGGTTCGATGACGTTGTGAAACGTCTAAATGTAGATGAACGCGGAGAGCTTTTAGGGGAATTTAAGGGTGAAGACCGATTGTTGATTATCACTCAGGATGGAATTGTAAAAACTATCAAACCAGAACTTACCAAGCGTTTTGACGAAGAGATGGTCGTACTTGAAAAATGGAACCCGAAAAAGCCAATTTCAGCTATTTATTGGGAACCAGAAAAAGAGCGTTTTTACGTTAAGCGATTTTTAATTGATAATCCAGATAAGGAAGAACGATTTATAAGCGATCACGAAAATGCTTATTTAGAGGTTGTGTCTACCGATTATTTTCCAATGGTCGAAATAGAATTTACGAAATTAAAAGGAAAAGATAGGCGTCCAAACGAAGAGGTAAATATTGAAGAGTTTATTTCAGTAAAAGGGATTAAGGCTCTTGGAAATCAACTAACTACAGATAAGGTAAAATCCATTAATTTACTTGATCCTTTACCTGATGAACCAGATCCAGAAGAGACAGAAAGTGAAGATGAAAAAGCAGTAGATTTTAATCAGTCGGGTACTAGTTTTAAAGAAGATAAGGACTCTTCCGAAGAAAATCAGACCAAATTATTTGATGAAGATTAATGGGGATACTTAAGGAATTTAAAGAGTTTGCCATAAAAGGAAATATGGTCGACATTGCGGTTGGGGTAATTGTAGGGGCCGCATTTAATAGAGTGATAGATGTACTGGTAAAACAAGTAATCACGCCTCCTTTAAGTCTATTGACCGATGGAATTCAGTTTTCAGACCGCAAAATAGTTTTAAGAGAAGCAATACAGGCAGATGCATCATCTACAAGCAAAGTTATTGAAGAAGTTGCCATTGCTTATGGAGCCTTGATCGAAGCCTTGATCGATTTCTTTATCATCGGTTTTACCATTTTTATTGTCGTAAAGCTTATGAACCGATTTAGAGCTAAAGCCCAGGACCCAAAGAATAAGAAAGTAAGCACTCCAAAAGATATAGAATTACTCTCCAATATGAACGATCTTATTAAGGAGCAAAATGAATTGTTAAAAAAAAGTATTAAATAGAGAATTGAAAAAAATACATTATTTTAGATCTAAACGTATTTTCTAATATTAATCAAAAATTCATTTCATCATGCGTATAACTTTATTTTCAATTGGCTTGCTATTTTTAAGCTTTTCTTTGAGTGCACAGGTTGGTACTTCACCTGCTACTACATCTGGAAACAGACATGATAATGGCGAGATTATGAACCAATTTTTTAAAGGAATAAAAAGAAACAATCAGCCAACTGAGGTCGATGGTAGTCCATATTTATATAATGATTACAAGAGTGGAACATTAAAATTTCCAGGGGGGAAGGAATTTTCAACTTTCATAAAATATAATGTTTTAAAGGAAACTATCGAAGTTAAAATTGATAATGAAGAATACCAATTGACAGATGATGAAGTCGATGTTGATTTCAAAAACAGAACATTTACCAAGTACACTTACGAAAAAGGAGATAATAAAGGTTTATTTAAGGGCTATTTTGAAGTTCTTAATCCTGATTCGAAAGATCAAGAATTAAAACTACTGTTAAAGCCGTATATATATGTAAAGCGAGGAAAAGCTGCAGCAGCGATGCAAAAAGCAACTCCTCCAAAATACGTACTACGTACGGACTATTATTTAAAATTTCCAGAAGAAAATAAAGCTATACAGGTACAAACTAAGAGTAAAGATTTTCTTCGTTTATTCAAAGGTCACTCACTTGAAAAAATTGAAAAATTTGTAGATAGTAATCGATTAAAACCAAGAAAAGAAGACGATCTGATCGAAATTGTTAGATTTTACAATAATATATAGCCTATATATAATTCATCTAAATTTATTCAGTAACCCTATATACAGATCCTCGTTCCTTACGGGGATCACCCACTTTTCCGTATTCAAAAGTATATCCGTCTTTTTCTGTTTTAATGATACGCATATGAATCGCCTGGCGTTCCTGCATATTCTTAGGATGGAGGTTTTTTAATACAAATTCGCAATCGTTGATCCAGCGAACTGAGGAAGTATCTGTTTTTCCCTGAAATGTATCGATTTCTAAACTATCAGTACGAACAAAACGCGAAGTAACCATTTCCCCATTTAGATAAGTTTGAAATTCAAATGTCCCAGTACGAAAATCCTGGCAATTCTTTTCGGGCTCAAAGCAGCTTATAAATAATAAAGAAAGGGCTAGAAAGATTAATTTTTTCATACCACAAAACTAATCTAAAAGCCTTGAATATTCAATTTTTAAAGGCGTCAAAAGTACCGTCCTCATAGAAAATAATCACTTTAGCAATCTTTTTATCTTTTCTATTTGGAAGATTTACAAGGCTTTTATCTTCCATCTTTGATTCGCTTGATGAGGAGAAAAGATCATCTTCCGAATTTTTGGATGCGGACTCTAATTTTGATCCAGATACTTTAGGGATAACAGGTTTTTCAACGGTATGTTCTTCAGTCTTTGGAAATGTTCCTTTTCCATTTAACAGCCAATAGAGCTCAACTTCTGGAAAGGTCTTTACAATCTTCATTACAAATTCTAAGCTGGGCTTATTTCTACCAGACAATAGGTGACTAATCGAAGAACGACCAACCTCAATTTTATCCGCAAAAGAAGAGGCACTGAGATCGTAATATTCGATGATCTCCCGTAATCTATTTGTAAACTCTTTGGTGTTTACCATTGTAAAAACGCGTTCTAAAAGACTTATTCACAAATGTAAACTATTCAATTAAAATAGACAAATTACATTTGTAAACCGGGCTCAATATCGCATCTTTAACTTTAAATAAACAATTATAAATAACTAATAACGTTTTATTTAGACTATAAAATTTAAACTTTTGGATTTATTCCGAAGGAACAATAGTCACTACTTAATTAAATAATCACAATTGTAAACAAAAGTAATAATTCGTATTGTTTACAATTGTAAAATATAGGTTTTTTACTTTTGTCAACATGAAAAACTATTCAGCTTCAATTAAAGGAATAATGGATCGGTATCCAGAATTCAAACTCGATCAAATTAAAGATCGATATATAAATCAGTCTCATATTCAACCAATATTGAATGAATTCGAAAAAGATGTTGAATTATCTAAAATTGGTTATTCAGTTAATAAGGAGCCTATACATCTTTTAAAGATTGGTAGTGGCAAGATTAAAGTATTAGCATGGTCGCAAATGCATGGTAATGAGTCTACCACTACTAGAGCCACATTAGACGTGATAAATGCGTTAATTAACTTTAAAACTGTAGAAACAAGTGATATATTAAAGAATATTAGCTTGTATTGCATCCCAATGCTTAATCCAGATGGATCTAGAAAATATACTCGCTTAAATTATAACAATGTAGACCTTAATAGAGATGCACAAAATCTAACCCAGCCAGAAAGTCGGATTTTAAGGAAAATATTCGATGATATTAAGCCAGATTTTTGTTTGAACTTACACGGGCAACGTACTATTTTTAGCGCTGGAGCTACAGATAAGTCGGCTGTTATGTCTTTTTTAACTCCAGCTGAAGATAAAGATCGGGAAGTAACTGTAAAGCGAAGTGAAAGTATGAAGGTGATCGCTAAAATAGCTGCAGATCTTAAAGATGTGTTGCCAGACCAGATTGGACGTTATGACGACGGATTTAATTTAAATTGTACGGGTGATACATTTCAGAGTGAAGGTGTGCCTACGATTTTATTTGAAGAAGGGCATTTTCCTAACGATTATACTCGTGAAACGACACGTGAATTTGCAGCGGCAAGCATTATTTCTTCATTAAGAAGCATTGCTACAGGAACTTACCTGGATTTTAGTACTAAAAATTACTTTGATATTCCAGAAAACGATAAGAAATTCAATGATATTTTAATCAAAAACGTTCGAATTAAAGACGGAATTAAAGATGTATCTATTCAATTTTCAGAAAAATTAATTGATAATAAAGTAGAATTTATACCAAAAATTGAAAATATTGAGGATAAAATTGATAAATATGGTCATAGAGAGATCGATGGAAACGGCAAAATCTTAGAGTTGGCGGGGTATAAAACACCAGTCGCAAACGTTGTAGTTGATAAAATATTCTTAAATAAAGAGATTTTAATGGTTAAATGTGATTAATACTTCAAAAAATTATAAATACTTCAAAGTTTTTGTATTATTTTTGAACTTCATATAATAAAAAGAAGTTAAGAAAATGGCCAAATTTAAATTAGACGAAACAGATCACCAGATTCTCGACATGCTTATCGAGAATACTAGAACTCCGTTTACAGATATCGCTAAGAAGCTTTTGATCTCTGCCGGTACAGTTCACGTTCGTGTAAAGAAAATGGAAGAAGCGGGAATCATAATAGGTTCTTCTTTAACGCTAGATTATCAAAAACTTGGGTATGCGTTTATCGCTTACGTAGGTGTTTTCCTTAAAAACACTTCACAAACCAAATTTGTTTTAGAAAGAATTAATGAAATCCCTTTTGTTACTGTTGCTCACGTAACCACCGGAAAATTTAATGTTTTCTGTAAAGTGAGAGCTCGTAATACACAGCATGCTAAAGAAATTATCTTCCAATTGGATGATATTGAAGGAGTTTACCGTACAGAAACTATGATCTCTTTAGAAGAAAGCATTAACGATAAGAAACGTTTAATGCATTCTATTTTTAAAGAGCTGTAAGGATAGAATATTAAACTTTTATTAAAAACCCTTTAGGCTCTTTTGTTTGAAGGGTTTTTTTATAATTTTAAAACAACTAAACACAAAAAATTATGCACAGAGAACCTAAGTTAGAGCGTTTTAACGAGAATGTTCTTTCTAAGTATCAAATTTATAACAGTCTTTTTCTAACCCTACCTTTTAATGACATCCGGAAAACTGGTTCTTTATTGCCATTGTTTCAGGAAGTTTGCGAGGAAGGATTTAAACAAAAGAAAAATCCCTCTGAAATTGTAGAGGCTTTTTTCAAAAAATATCTGGACGATCCTTCAGAAAAAGAAATGAATGATCTTTTGTTTAGGTTCATACAATATATAGAAAGACAGGTAGTATTATTTGATGCTATTGAGGATGCGGCTTTTCCAATCGTAAATAATATGGATGGGATTGGAACGCTAAGAAATATGAAAGAGGAATCTGAGTCTCAAAATCAGACGGAAAGAATTAAAGAATATTTAAGCAGATTTAAAGTACGACCTACTTTAACTGCGCATCCAACACAATTTTATCCAGGAGCTGTACTGGGAATTATCACAGATCTGGATAAAGCTATCCAAAATGATGATTTGGTTAAAATCAAACAGCTTTTATCTCAATTAGGTAAAACACCTTTCTTTAAAAAAGAGAAACCAACACCTTTTGATGAAGCGGTAAGTCTTATTTGGTATTTCGAAAATGTATTTTACCAAAGTGTTAGTAAGATATATAGCTATATCCAACAAAACATGTTTGATGGAGAGAGCGTTGGTAACGAGATCATAGAATTAGGCTTTTGGCCAGGAGGAGATAGAGACGGAAATCCTTTTGTAACTACAAATATTACTTTACAGGTTGCTAAGAGACTTAAGAGCACCATTTTATTTTGCTATTATCGTGATGCTCGTAAACTAAAAAGAAGATTAACTTTTGAAGGCGTTAATGAAACGATCGAGGAGATCGAAAGAGCACTTTACGAAGGTGCAGTATCTGAAGGCGGAAGCGTTAAACTATCACTTGAAGAACTAAAGAGTAAGCTACACTCCATCAGAGAAGTATTAATTGATGAGCATCAGTCTCTATTCTTTGATGAAGTAGATGATCTATTGAATAAGGTAAACCTATTTGGTTATCATTTAGCAACCTTAGATATTCGTCAGGATAGCGGTGTTCATGAAGAAGTACTTTCAGAAATCATTGAAGTTTGTGAGAAAAGAGGTGATAATTTAATTCCTAAAAATTATCCTGAACTTTCAGATGAGGAGCAAATTGAAATCCTTACCAAAGTGAAAGGAAACCTTTCTGCAGATGAATTTGATAGTGAAGACGGAATGGGTAAAGCAACCATTTCTTCTATTCACGCTATGAAGGAAATCCAGAAGAGTAATGGTGAAAAAGGAGCCAATCGATATATAATTAGTCACAGTGAAGTTCCTCAAAGTATCTTAGAACCTTTTGCATTCTTAAGATTATGCGGTTGGGACGAGCCTACTGTAGACATCATTCCTTTATTTGAAACAGTACCAGATTTAAAAGCTTCTCCTAACGTGATGAAAATCTTATACAGTAATCCTGTATATCGTGAGCATTTAGAGAGAAGAGGAAATAAGCAAACCATAATGCTTGGTTTTAGTGATGGTACTAAAGATGGTGGTTATTTAATGGCCAACTGGAGTATTTATAAAGCTAAGCAGGAATTAACAGAGATATCTAGAGAATACGATATTAAAGTAACATTCTTTGATGGACGTGGAGGACCACCAGCTCGTGGAGGTGGTAAAACTCACCAGTTCTATGCTTCTTTAGGTTCAGCTATCGAAAACGAAGAAATACAATTAACCGTACAGGGACAAACGATTAGTAGTAATTTCGGAACTCAAGATAGTTGCCAGTATAACCTGGAGCAGTTGATTAGTGCCGGTGTTTCTAACGAGATCTTTAACGAGGGTAAAAATAACTTATCTGAAGAAGATCGCGCTACGATGGTAGATCTTGCCGAGTCTAGTTATAATACTTATATGGATTTTAAAGCGCATCCAAGATTTATTCCGTATTTGGAAAAAATGAGCACGCTAAAGTATTATGCTAAGACCAATATTGGTAGCCGTCCTTCAAAAAGAAATAATAAGGCTTTAAATTTAGATAATTTGCGAGCTATTCCTTTCGTAGGAAGTTGGAGCCAGTTAAAACAAAATGTTCCTGGATTCTTTGGTGTGGGAACTGCGTTGAAAAAGTATGAGGATAACGGTGAGTTTGATAAAGTAAAGCAACTTTATAATAATTCGATATTCTTTAAAACGCTGTTGGAAAATAGTATGATGAGTTTAACCAAATCTTTCTTCGAACTAACTTCTTACATGAAAGATGATGAAGAGTTTGGTGAATTTTGGGAACTTATTCATGCCGAGTACATCCGTTCTAAAGAAATGTTACTTAAGGTAACAGGATATAAAGAACTTATGGAAAATGAACCAGCGATGAGAGCTTCTATTCAGGCTAGAGAGCGAATTGTATTGCCTTTACTTACTATTCAGCAACACGCGTTAAGAATGGTACAGCAGTTACAAGACGGTAACGATACAGATCGTTTAGATGAATACGAAAAAATGGTGACCAGATCTTTATATGGTAACATTAACGCAAGTAGAAATTCAGCATAGATTATGACGGTAGAGCAGTTGAATGCTTCAGAATATATCCGTTCTATGAAAATTATATCAAAAGTGTCCCCAAAGAGAGTTCTTTGGGGACATTATTTTTAGAGAACCTGAAAGAAGTTTCAAAAATCTTAGAGCGATTAGAAGAATCCCAGTTAGGCTATAAATATGCAGAAGATAAGTGGACGATAGCTGAAGTTTTTCAGCATTTGATCGATGTGGAAAGAATTTTTCAGTATAGAGCCTTAAGCCTGGCAAGAAGAGAATCACAAGCTTTACATGGATTTGATCATGATGCTTACGTAACTTTTAGCAGAGCTGAAAATCGAAGCTTAAAAAGGTTGAAAAATGAATTCGAAATTGTAAGAAAATCGACTTCATTTTTATTCGATTCCTTTACAGAAGATATGTTGAAGCAGGTTGGACAAATGAACGGATCTTCAGCAACACCTAGAGCAATTGGCTTTATAATTATTGGGCATACCAAACATCATTTAAAAATTTTACAAGAGCGATATAGCATTTGAGCAATACCCCTAAATATATAAGATCTACAAAAGCTTTCTTCAAACTTCTGGTTAAAGCTTTTAATAGTTGGAATAAAAATGAACCTTATTCCCGTAGTGCTACTATTGCTTATTATACGCTATTTTCTTTACCATCATTATTGATCATCGTAGTTAGTATTGCAGGTTATTTCTTCGGAAGAGACGCTGTACAAGGTAGAATTACTAAAGAAATCACTAGATTTATTGGTAGCGGTACAGCAGATGCGATAGAAAAAATGATCTCTAACGCCTGGCTTTCTCAAGATTCTACATTCGCGATCATTTTTGGTGTTGGAATGTTATTATTTGGTGCTACAGGTGTATTTGTTCAGCTGAAACTTGCGATGAATAATATTTGGAATGTGGCTGAAAAGCGTAATGATTTTTGGGGAGTTCTTTTAGACCGAGCAATATCTTTTGGGATGATCCTTGTTGTTGGACTTTTATTACTTGTTTCCTTAGTTATTTCAGCTTTGCTAAATGTGGTAAAAGACAGAATTCATTTTATAGCACCAAATGTTACCGGTGCGATGCTAGATATTGCTAATTTTGCTATTTCATTTTTAGTGATCACCAGTTTATTTATGTCGATCTTCAAAATTCTTCCAGACATAAAGATTAAATGGAAAACTACTTTTTGGGGAGCAAGTCTAACTACTCTTTTATTTTTAATTGGTGAATACCTAATAAGCTTTTATTTTGGTGCCAGTGAGCCAACTTCGGTCTATGGTGGTGCTTCGAGTGTGGTTTTAATTCTACTTTGGGTATATTACGCCTGTATGATCTTATTTTATGGAGCTGAATTTACCGTACAGTACGCCCTGGTTAAAAATGAAAAAATTCAGATGGGTAAAAACGGTGAGCCTGCTATTTACCAGGAAATGGAAAAGCTCGAAAAGAAGAAAGTTCAAATAAAAGAAGAGAAAAGAATTATAGATAAACTTAAAGAAAACCTTCGCTTTGCTAAGAAGTCTGATAAAAATAAAAGTTCTTAAAAATTTTATCCCAATATCTTACAATTTGGTAATCTAAATCGGCAATTGCTAAATTTAATTACTAGTAAAGTCTCTTAATGAAATCACTCGTTGTTTTGTCAGGGCAAATAGTTTGATTTCAGATTACAGCAATTTTGAAGGGAATACTGTTTTTTCAGAATATCTTCAGGAATATAAATAAGTGAAATCATCATATTTTCTAAAGAAAATTTAGAAGAACTTTCTCGCATTATTATAAGTTGGGATAATATGAAAAGTAAAGTAATTCGGGGCTCGGGGTAATCGCGAAAAGCATTCGTTGGAAATTAACTTTTAAGCAAAAAAGTAAATCCTGAAACTGATGAAATAACTTGGTAAACCTTTAGTATAGTTTAATTTCGATCATCGTTCTATTTTTAAATAAATGTCAAAAGAAACCTGCTTTTCTTAATAAGCGTTAAGAATATTAAAGTTTAACGCTTATTAACTTGCAATCATCGCAATTTTAAAAGGTCTTTAATACAGTCTTCTATGCTTAGTTTTTAAATTTGAAATTGAACCAAAAAAAGAAAAATTATGGATAAGAGAGTAGCAATTTTAGCGACAGACGGATTTGAAGAGAGTGAGTTAACCTCTCCAAAAGAAGCGATAGAAAAAGCAGGTTTTACTGCAGATGTTGTAAGTATCAAGTCTGGAACTATAAAAAGCTGGGATGTAGATAACTGGGGAAAAGATATTAAAGTTGATAAACTTGTTAGCGAAGTTACTGCTAAAGATTACAATGCTTTGGTATTACCTGGTGGAGTTTTAAATCCAGATAACTTACGTACTAACGAAGATGCCTTGGTTTTTATAAGAGATTTCTTTAAACAGAGTAAGATCGTAGCAGCTATTTGTCATGGACCACAGTCTTTGATAAACGCAGAAGTTGTTGAAGGAAGAACGATGACATCCTACCCGGCAATTAAAAAAGACCTTGAAAATGCAGGTGCACTTTGGGTAGATAGAGAAGTAGTTGTAGACGAAGGATTTGTAACCAGTAGAACACCAGACGATCTACCAGCGTTTAATGATAAATTAATCGAAGAAATTAAAGAAGGAAAGCACGATTATCAGCATGCATAATTCTTTAATGAAATTTGGAATAATGAAAAAGGGAGCTTAAGCTCCCTTTTTTTATGTTTTAATCCTCGTCCTCTTCTTCGTTGTCTTTTTCAGGAATATCTACGATTGGCTCGTTAAAGTCGTCATCATCATAATCGTCTTCGTCAAAATTAGCCATTGTATTTTCTAAACGAGTACTAACTTTTACAAGATAAATAGCATCTTCAGTTTTTACTTCAACCGCATCAACCGTTTCTCCCTTCGCATTCATAAAGGAGATGATGTGGTCGTCATCGTAGCCATCAGGGTATTTTTCAACCAGAAGGCTTAATATCTCCGGTGTTAATTTCTTAAAGTCAACAATTACTCTTTTCATTTTCTAAGGTTGATTTTTTTTTGCAATTATAAATAAAAATATAAAATCTTAGAGGCCTGGGGTAAATTTTTAATGGAATAATAAATTTATAATAATCAGGCGTTTTTATAAAATTCAAAGGCATCAAATATTAGATCATTTGGAACCTGACAATCAATTTCTGTCTCACCAATATCTTTTAGAAGGACAAAATTGATCTTTCCGGCTTCATTTTTCTTATCATACTTCATTAGATCGATAATAGCATCGATATCTTCTCGAGTAAAATCTACTTTTCCATAAAGTTCGACAATTCGCTTCGTGATATCATCAAGTTTTTCTGTAGGGAAATCCTTTAGTTCCTTTGAAAGGTAAGTAGCCAAAATAATTCCCAAAGCGACGGCCTCACCGTGTAATAAGGTTTTCTTTTCGGTATGCGCTAGGCAATAAGATTCTACCGCGTGGCCTAATGTGTGGCCATAATTCAATGTTTTTCGCAATCCGTTTTCAAAAGGATCTTCAGTAACTACTTCAGCTTTAATATCTACGGAAACACGTATAATATCATCAAGATCACTTAGTGTAAGCTCACTTAGCTGTCCAACTTTGTGCCAGTATGCTTCATCTGCAATAAGACCATGTTTCAAAATTTCAGCTAAACCACTTCTCATTTCTTCGGAAGGAAGTGTCGCCAGATAGTCTGAATCTACGATCACCATTTCAGCATTGGAAATTACACCTATCTGGTTTTTAAGATTCCCAAGATCTACACCGGTTTTTCCACCAACTGAAGCATCTACCATAGAAAGTAGAGTAGTGGGCACGTTTATATAATTGATTCCTCGTTTAAAAGTTGAAGCCACAAAACCACCAAGATCGGTCACTACACCGCCACCAAGATTAATCATAAGGCTTTTACGATCTCCTTCAAGATCAGACATTGCCTGCCAAACTCCCATACAGGTGTCCAGGTTCTTAAAAGGCTCGCCAGCTTCGATCTCTATGATCTCGATAGCCGTTTCGGTTTCTATTTTTGGTAAAAAAGCAGGCAGGCAAAGCTCGTGAGTATTGCTGTCTACTAAAATAAATACCTTAGAATGATTGTTTTCTCTTAGATATTCATTAATTTTTTGATATGCTTCTTCTTTGTAATAAACGGTTCCTTTTGCCGTATTTGCCATGATTTTGGATCTTTTAAACAGTGTCGAAAATAAGGAGAAATAATTAAATCGAAATCAATATTCAATAATTATATTTGCCTTAATTAACTATATCCCATGATTAGAAAAAAGATATTTAACAATACCAAAACGGCTTTTAGATTAAAATCAGATTCAGAACTAGATAGAGCAATTTTTCTGTTTAGTATGATGGGAAGGCCAACTTTAGTAAAATCTGGTATTGCACTTACCAAAATGTCTTTAAAATTAAATTTACCTGTAGAAGGTCTTATTAAAAAGACGATTTTTGAACAGTTTGCCGGTGGTGAAACAATGGAAGATTGTAAACCGACCATAAAAACCATGTTTGAGGCCAAATTACATAGTATTTTGGACTATTCTGTTGAAGGCAAAGAGACCGAAGAGCAGTTTGATGCCGCAGTAGAAAAAAAACTACAACTTATTAAGTTTGCCAGCGAAGAAAAAGAGCTTCCTTTTGCTGTTTTTAAGCCCACCGGAGTTGGAAGATTCGAGATTTGGGAAAAAATGACTGCTAAGGTTAGTTTAACCGACGATGAAAAAAAAGAGTGGGAAAACATCAAAAATCGAGTAGAGCGACTTTGTAAGAAAGCTTACGAGCTTAAGGTTAGATTGTATGCAGATGGAGAAGAAAGCTGGATGCAAACAGCAGCAGATGATCTAATGGAAGATATGATGCGCAGCTACAATAAAGAAGAAGCGCTTATATTTAATACTCTACAGTGTTATCGTTGGGATCGTATCGAATACTTAAAAGATCTTCACGAAAAGGGTAAAGCTGAAGGTTTTAAAATAGGAGCGAAGATCGTTCGTGGTGCCTACATGGAAAAAGAAAACGAACGAGCTAAAAAACTGGGATATCCTTCGCCAATTTGCGAAAGCAAAGAAGCTACAGATGTGAATTTTAATAGTGTGATGTCTTATTGCCTAGGTAACTTGCAAGATATTTCAGTATATATTGGTACACATAACGAGGTGAGTAATTATTTAGCGCTACAAATTATCGAGGATAAAGATTATCCGATTAATCATCCTCATATCTGGTTTAGTCAATTATTCGGGATGAGTGATCATCTTAGCTATAACCTGGCGAAAAAAGGTTATAATTCGGCTAAACTCGTACCGTTTGGACCTGTAAAAGATGTGGTTCCTTATTTAATGAGAAGGGCGCAGGAAAACTCTTCTGTAAAAGGGCAAACAGGGCGTGAGCTTTCTTTATTGTTAGAAGAGCGTAGACGTAGAAAAGGTCATGAAACAAGACACGATCGCCAAGAGAAGGAAAGTTTTTAATTCAACTCTCACTTCGATTTACTGCGTTTTAAAACCGTGATTGCCGTAAGCAATTGTGGTTCGTTAATTTGTTTAATATCCAGTTCAGGAAAACGAATTAACTCCCAACGCTTGTCATTATATTCTAAGGCGGTTAGATTTTCGATCCAATCGCCAGAATTTAAATAAAGACAAGTTCCTTTTTTGTTGGTTTTTCTCACGATTCTTGGCTGATGAATATGCCCGCAAACCACATATTTATAGCCATTTTCTATGGCAAGATCTGTAGCGGTCTTTTCGAAATCGTCTATAAATTTTATTGCGCTTTTTACTTTGCTTTTAATCTTTTTGGATAGTGAATATTTTTTTCGGCCAATTCTCACCAAACACCAGTTTAAAAATCGGTTTAGAAGAATTAAAAAATCATAGCCCCAACCACCAAGTTTAGCGATCCACTTGGCATTTTGTATAGAAACATCAAATACATCACCGTGAAAAAACCATGCTTTTTTACCGTCGAGTTCTAAAACCAGCTTATCTACGATTGAGAAAGACCCCATAAAGGTCTCGCTAAACTTTCTAAGCATCTCGTCGTGATTTCCTGTAATGTAAATCACTTCAGTGCCACTAGTGCTTAGATCGATAATTTTCTTGATGACTTCCAGGTGAGATTTTGGGAAGTAACGTTTTCTAAACTGCCAGATGTCTATAAAATCTCCATTAAGGATTAACTTTTTTGGCGCTACGCTATCAAGATATAGCAACAATTCTTTCGCGTGACATCCAAAAGTTCCTAAATGAACATCTGAAATCACTAACAAATCAAGTTTTCGCTTTCTTCCCAATACAGTCTTCTTTTTTGCAAAGAAAAGTTGATTTTCAAAAAATCATATTAAGCTGATTTTAAGCAATCTTCAATTTATTGTTATTCATTTAATAGAGTCTAGAATCTAGAAATTAGATAATAGATAACTTTTTAAACTGCGAACTGAATACTGCCTACTGCCAACTGAACACTATCTACTGAAACCTACTCGATAATTTTCACTTTATCTGAATATCTTTCTGGAGCTTCAGGATTTTCTGCTGGGTAACCTAAGGCGATATTGATCGCTACTTCGTAACCTTCAGGAATATTGATCAATTCTAATAGATCTGAATTTTCTTCCAAATTCATAACCGAAACCAAAGTTCCTAGCGGACAAGTGCCCAATCCCATTGCTTTCGAGCTCAGTAAAATATTCTGAAGCGCAATTCCGCAGTCCATATAACTAATGTTACTGCTTTTATCTCTGGCCATCACGATTACGGTTGGCGCTCCGTGAAAAATACTAAATCCGGGTTCGCGATAATGTGCCGCACTTCCTTTAAATTCTTTTCCTTCAGCATAATTTAAAAAACGCTGGTTAATTTCATTTAAAATCTCCTGATTCTGAATCACACGAATCTCCCAGGGTTGTTTATTCAACGCACTTGGCGCATAGATCGCACATTTCATAATCGTGTCGAGCTGTTCTTTAGCAACTTGCTCATCGGTATATTTTCGGATACTTCTTCGCGAAAGCATATTATCGATCACGGCCGTTTTTCCTTCTAAATTTAACACTTCGGGCGTTTCTGCCTTTTGCTCACAGGCAATTAAACTTAATGCACTAATCGCGATAAGAAAGATCTTCTTCATAATTATATGGGTTGATGCAGTTTTTTACTGAATGAAAAATTAAACTTGAAAATGATATAAATAATATAAACGTAAATGAGATACGGAATGTAACCGTAGTAATGCAGGCTTAGCACTGCAAAAGTGACGGTGAGTACTGAGAGCGTGAGTAAAAATACTTCCTCTATTTTTTTAGGCCAATCGATTTTTGTTCCCCAGGTTCTTGGCATAAACACCTGATTGATTTTTGTTGAAAATCCATTCAGAATTAAAATGGAGTACGACATATATTCGAACCCAGCACCAAACTGAATGCAAAGCCCGGCAACCAAACCAATCATTAATCCGTAATAAGATTTTCCGGAGGGAGAAGATGGGCTCGATGGCATATCGGTAGCCATAAAAATTGCGCCGAGTAAGATTCCGCCTAAACTGTAATTGAGGTTTTGATCTTCAAAGATCCATAGAAATGAAAGGAAGCTCACTAATAGAAATACCGGAATATGCCACGAAATTCTTCTTCTAAAGATCAAATAAATTCCGCCTAACAATAAAAATACTGCTGAATATTCGCCTAAAGCTCCGGTAGGAACAAAGAATAATTCATTCAAGAATTCGGCCCAATTTGCATTTGGAATAAAATTAAACCATTCAACTTCATAAACATACCGAATACGTTTTGTCGACCAAATATCTCCTGAACTCATCACCAGCGGAAAAAACACGGTCATAAATTCGCGACCAACCAAAGCCGGATTAAATTTATTTTTACCAACGCCGCCCCAAAGGATTTTCCCAAATAAAATAGCGCAAGAACCACCAAAAGCGGCCACATACCACGGCGTTAAAGGTGAAATCGTAAATACAAGCAGCAACACTGTGATAATGGCTGAACCGTCTAAAATTCCTTTCCATTTCTTTAAAAAGATACCGGAAAACAGAATTTCGGTTAAAATAGCGCCACCCAAAGCGGAACCTAAAACGATTAAAAACCAGATGCGATAGGTATAAAATGCAAACGCACAAAGTGGTAACAACGCGATAATCACATCGAGCATTACTTTGCCGATGCTATTTTTAGAACTTACAAAAGGGGAGAAGCGCTTATTTTGCATACATCATTTTTTGAAGTTCTACTTTTCCCAATACAATGCTTTGCATCAGCGGTAAATTACTGGGGCAAATATATTCGCACGCGCCACACTCGATACAATGATCTAACTTGAATTGACTCAACAAATTTTGATCTTCTTGATGACCTTTTACAAACTGCATTGGCATTAAGTGCTGCGGACAAACATCTACGCAATACCCGCATTCAATGCAATTTTCGATAGATTTTTGTTGCTTTTTGAATAGTAGAAGTCCGCCAGAACCTTTTTTAATCGGGCTATCCAGATCTGCAACTTCTTTTCCCATCATTGGTCCGCCCAAAACGATATCGACATCTTCAGCATCGATATTTAATTCTTCTAAAATATGCCGAATAGGAGTTCCAATTTTAACGCGGTAATTTCCGATGGTGTTTATTGCATTTCCTGAAATTGTAATTACACGTTCAGTAGTTGGGATTCCGTTAAAAAGAGCTTCGTAAATCGCTAAAATTGTCCCCACGTTGCTTACCAAATATCCATAATTCGCCGGGATGCTTCCCTTTGGAATTTCTTTATGGGTAACACTTTTTATAAATTGAAGTTCGCCACCTTGCGGATATTCATTGGGTAACAAATGAATTCTAATGGCTAAGTTTGGATGATTTTTGAAGCTTTTTTCGAAATATTTTTTGAGTTCTTTATGTTGTTTTTCAATCCCGATAATGATCTCTTCAGGTTGAAAAATTTGATTTAAAACTGCAATGGTTTCTAATAATTTTTCAGTTTCGTGACGCATCACAGCGTAATCTGAAGTTAAATAAGGTTCGCATTCTATCCCGTTGATTAAAAGTGATTTAATTTTACTTTCTTCAACCTTATATTTAATATTGGTCGGGAATTCTGCGCCACCAATTCCTGCAATTCCGAAGTCTTTTAAAACCTGAACAAAACGCACTAAATCTAATTGCTGAGATTCGATAATTTCAGTAGTGATTTTTTGTTGCTGAAAATCGTTTTCTAAACTGATATAAAGTTCATCGATCGCAATAACTTTTCCTGAAACCGGCGAATGAATCTTTGCCGCGAATTGCTGTTTTATATCTTCAGCCAAAACCTGATATTGTAAAATTTGATCGCCAATTTTTACAAGCGGTTGCAAAGTTGATCGATACGATTGCAGCGGAATTCGATAAACTGCAGCTTCTTTTAATTCAGTAATCGGCTGTTTTTTGGTTTTATATTTTAACGACGGAATATGCATCATAGGCGATCGATCTTTACCGGAAAGTTTTCCGAAGAAATAATTCCGCCCTGTTCGTTAATTAGAAAGCCTTCAACCTTAAAATCCTGCTGAATTTTATGCAAAGTCACCAAAAAATGATTGGAAGGAATTGCGAAAAGTCCGGTAGCCAAGACATCGCCTAAAAAACAAGAATCTGTAAGAATCCCTACCTGAACAGTTTTCGAAGGATAACCGGTCACGGCGTTGATAATATGTCCAAACTCATTTCCTTCAATGATGTTGGAGTGTGTATTTCTCGCTGAAGTAGAAAAGCAATTATTCTTCAATTTAAGTTGAAATAAGTCGGTATTTTCAGCGATATCAGGAACATTTACTTTCCAATTTGGATGCTCGGTATCATTTTTTCCAACGATGGTACTTCCGCCGGCATTGATCATCGCATCGGTGATGCCATCGTTTTTCAGTTTCTCTAAAACCAGATCGATCGCGTAAGCTTTTAAAAAAGAACCGGTGTTAATTTCTTGTCCGTTTTCAATTTTAACCCGATTTCCTTCAATCTGAATATTTTGGTAATTCACCAACTGTTGCGCAGCTTCAATTTCAGTTAAACTCGGGATTTTATTTACTTTATTCCCGTGTAAACCCCAAAGTTTTAAAAGTGGCATCGACGTAATGTCGTAAGCACCTTGAAAATAACCGGAAAGTTGTTTTACTTGTTGGAGTAATTCAATAGTAAACTCATCAACTTCAGTAAAATGACCGGCGTTTTTATTGATTTTCGAGATGTAGGAATCTTCTGAATATGAATTATATTTTCGATCGATTCGCTCTAATTCAGCAAAAAGTTCATCAAAATAAAAGTCGTGGCAAACTACCGGAAGTTTAATTTTTATATGGCAATAAAACAGGAACCGGGTTTGCGCTTTGTATGGTTTACTGACTTGCGGAAGCGGTTTCTGCGTTATCACTTTCTATACTTGTTTTGCGGGTTGGAGTGGCGTTAATATCTCTTTCATCGATATGAATGGTTTGAAAATAAATATTTTCGTTCGCCAGTTTATTTTCTTTATTTCGGGTAATTTTTTGCGTTTCAAAGTCTTCATCAAACTTTTTATGATCCTTTTCTTCCGGTGGATCGAGTGAAACCAGAATCCCATCCAGGGTTTTCCGGTTTCCAAAAATTAAAAGTCCGGCGCCTAAAAGATATAAGCCTGCCTGTTTTATCAATTTCATTCAGCAATTTATTTGCTTCAAAAATAAGCAATAATAAAAGAGTGAATTGTTGGTTTTTCTTGTTTAACGCTCTTTAAGCTCACTTTTTATAAGTTCAAAATCCTAAAATGTGATTATTAGTGATTTGCTAAATATTTATGTTTAAAACTGAATATTTTTAAAGCAGAATTAACCGCAAAAGCTGGTGAAATCTATTTTCTCGTAGAAATGCAAATGTTTTACTAAAATGAATTTTTAAATTATAGGCTAAAAAATTACATTTGTTCAAAATCGTACTAATGGCAGGAAATTCCTTCGGAAAAATTTTTAAACTCACCACTTTTGGTGAATCACACGGGCCGGCAATTGGTGGAGTCATCGATGGATGCCCGGCAGGATTAGAATTAGACTTTGAAGCAATTCAGGAAGAATTAAACCGAAGAAAACCTGGCCAGTCTGCCATTGTAACGCAGCGTAAAGAACCAGATACGGTAGAATTCTACTCGGGTATTTTTGAAGGAAAGACCACTGGTACACCAATTGGTTTTGTAATTCACAACGCAAACCAAAAATCTAAAGATTATTCTCATATAAAAGACACGTATCGCCCAAGTCATGCCGATTATACCTATGATGAAAAGTATGGTGTAAGAGACTATCGTGGTGGTGGTCGTAGCTCTGCAAGAGAAACGGCAAGTAGAGTAGTGGCAGGCGCCATTGCAAAACAACTTCTAAAAGATATTAAGATCACTGCTTATGTAGATTCTGTAGGTAAGATCTCTTTAGATAAACCACATTATGAAGTCGATTTTTCTTTGATCGAAACAAATCCTGTACGATGTCCAGATAAAGCCAAAGCTGAAGAAATGGAAGCTTTTATCAAGCAAATAAGATCTGAAGGAGATACTGTTGGTGGAACCGTAAGATGTGTGATTAGCAACGTACCAAAAGGATTGGGAGAACCAGTTTTTGATAAATTACATGCCGAATTAGGTAAAGCCATGCTATCAATAAATGCCGTTAAAGGTTTTGAATACGGTAGCGGTTTTGAAGGAACCAAAATGAAAGGTAGCGAGCACAACGATCTTTTTAACGAAGACGGTTCTACAAAAACCAATTTGAGTGGCGGTATCCAGGGAGGAATTTCAAACGGTATGGATATTTACTTCAACGTGGCTTTTAAGCCTGTTGCGACAATAATGCAAAAACAAGATACTATTAATAAAGATGGTGATATGGTAGAAATGAAGGGGAAAGGTCGCCACGATCCTTGTGTTGTTCCCAGAGCCGTACCTATCGTCGAAGCTATGGCAGCACTTACGTTTGCCGATTTTTCGCTTCAGAATAAATCATCTAAACTTTAATAAAACAATACAGAAAACCACACTATGAAGAAATTAGCACTGCATTGGCAGATTTTATTAGGAATGTTTGCCGGAGTTGTTTTTGCCCTTATCATGACCAATTTTAGCTGGGGAGCCGATTTTGTGAGTGACTGGATAAAACCTTTTGGAAACATTTTTATTAATTCGCTTAAGCTTATTGCAGTTCCGCTAATTTTAGCTTCGTTGATTAAAGGAATCTCTGATCTAAAAGATATTTCGAAATTATCTAAAATGGGATTCCGTACCATCGGGATCTATGTTACCACGACCATTATCGCGGTAACGATTGGGTTAATTATGGTTAACCTAATTAATCCCGGCGGAACAATTGGTGAAGATACGCGCCAGGAATTAATAACCAGTTACGAAGGTGATGCCGTTGGTGTACAGGCTAATGCTGCAAAACAACGTGAAGCCGGACCTTTACAAGCTTTAGAAGATTTGGTGCCGAGTAATATTTTTGCAGCTGCCAGTGATAATGGGAATATGCTTCAGGTAATTTTCTTTGCTATTTTCTTCGGAATTGGTTTGATCTTAATTGATGAAAAAACTGCGAAACCTGTAAAAGATTTCTTTGATGGCTTTAATGAAGTGATCCTGAAATTGATCGATTTGATCATGCTTTTTGCGCCTTACGGAGTTTTTGCGCTACTTGCTGCTTTGGTAGTTGAATCACCAAGCACAGATCTTTTTGCGGCTTTAGCAATGTATGCGCTAACTGTGTTAGTTGGTTTAGCATTAATGATTGGTGTATATATTTTATTGGTTTGGATCTTTACTAAAAACAAACCTTCATTTTTTATCAATGGGATTGCTCCGGCACAGCTTTTAGCATTCTCAACAAGTTCTAGTGCGGCAACCTTACCTGTAACTATGGAGCGTGTAGAAGAACATATGGGGGTTCATAAAGAAGTTACCAGTTTTGTATTACCTATTGGAGCGACCATTAACATGGATGGAACGAGTTTGTATCAGGCTGTCGCTGCTGTATTTATTGCCCAGGCTTTTGGGATCGATCTTAGTATTGGTGCGCAATTAGGTATTATCGCTACGGCAACTCTAGCTTCTATAGGATCTGCAGCGGTACCGGGAGCAGGAATGGTGATGTTGGTTATTGTATTAGCACAAGCCGGTATTCCTGAAGCAGGTTTAGCTTTGATCTTTGCAGTAGATCGACCATTGGACATGTGTAGAACAACGGTGAATGTTACCGGAGATGCAGCTGTATCTGTTATGGTTGCAAAATCTGTAGATATGATGGGGCCGCCAAACGTAAAAGAGTGGGATGACGAATATGCTAAAACTCACAAAAAATAGATTTGCGAATATCAGTTGATTTTGATTAAATATTTATTTCGACTAAATAGACCTCGAAATACTTATTCTTTATAATAAAACTGTAGATCACTTTTTACTTTTGGGTCACCATGAAAAGATTTGAGGAAATCTAACTTCAGCTTATAATCTATGTTGTAAGCTGAAAGTGCCAAATCAGCTTCGTTTTTATTGGCTTTAGCAATGCTTAGATTGTTTCGGTAATTATTTAAAGCTCCCCAACCCATTCCTAACAATGTTATTGCTATTGCTGCAATGAAAATGGGAACAGCATAAGCCATTAGGAAAAAATGTTTTAAGTAGTCCAGGAATAAATAATCTAAATAGAATAATGCAATAGCGAAAATATTAAATAGAACGAAATAGCTATATACCCACCATTCATTTTTAAGTACTTTCTGAAATTTTGCGTTAGTATCTACAATTTTCTCCTTTCTTCTTTCTCCAAATTCTATTTTGTGACAAGTATTAGTAAAATTAGGCTTGTTTCCGGTTAAGCCACAAATATTCCCTTCTTTTAAATTTACATCCTGATGTTCGCAAAGTTCACAATGCCAGTGAGGCTCCATAGACTATATTATTTTTAGAACGGTAAGATATAAAATCGTATAATTCTAGAAAATTCAATCCAAAAATTTTGCTTTAAGCTCTGGTGTTGGGATCATACAACTCTCTTTTTTACCAAACCATTTATAGCGGTTGTTTGCAATGCCATTATAAACGGCATCTCGAAATCCTTTTGGAAGAATTTTGAAGATTTTTAGACCTTGATAAAAACCACTTAGATCCTTTGAAATTTCTAGGGCTGCATCAGACTTTTCATACCAGGCAATACCGGGTTCAATTAGAATGATCGAATCTAAATAATTAGGATCGATATTTCGCTCTTCAAGAAGTTGACGACCAAGATCACTTTGTAAAGATGCAAAGCGAAATTGGTCGTTTTTATCATGTTTTATAATGAATATTACGGCATCATTGCATAGATTGCAAACACCATCAAAAAGTATAATTTTCTTATTTTTAGGGATATTCATTAAGATTTTTTCATGGCTTGCACCAATTCTAATTTTTCTATATCCACCTGTGTGGTAAACATTCCATAATTAACCGTTGCTTTTCCTTTTTCGATCTTGTCTAAGGTTCCAACACTACGGCTGTCTTCAAGACGAACACGATCACCAAGTTTTACCGTAGCTTTTGGCTTGTTTGCTTCTTTTTTAGCCTCGATCTCTTCTTTCTTTTTCTCTTCTTTTTTCTTTTGTCGAATTACTTCAACTTTCTTTTCGGCTTCAGCCTTTATTTTTTCCTCGCGTGCTTTTTCCGCTTTTCGCTGTTTTGCGTTTTGTTTTTTTCGCTTAGAATTTTCTATTGCAACCATCTTCAAAAACTCACCAATAAGCTCTTTTTTGTTATTGTTGGCAAAGAATTTTTCACTGATATCATTTACTTTTTGTCCCAAATAGATCATTCGCTGATTGGTATCAAAAAGCTCCTGGTAATCTTCTAATTTCTGCTGAATACGTGCATTGGTTTCTTCCAGCTTATCCTTTTGTACTGCAGCCTTTTGCTCTTTTTGTTTTAAAGAATCGGTTGTTTTTTGAAGTTTACTGCGCTCTTGCTGAAGTTTGGCAATACTTCTGTCAAAACGAATTTTACCACGCTCTACCTTTTTCTTAGAACGATTGATTAGGCTATACGGAATTCCGTTTTTCTGAGCAACTTCAAAAGTAAAGGAACTTCCGGCTTCACCCACACGAAGCTTAAACATAGGTTCTAAACTTCTGGAATCAAAAAGCATATTTGCATTGCTCATATTGGGCAATTCGCTGGCTAATTTTTTCAGGTTAGCGTAGTGTGTGGTTAAGATTCCAAAGCTTTCTTTTTCGTAAAAAACTTCAAGAAAAGTTTCAGCCAAAGCACCACCAAGTTCAGGATCACTACCGGTACCAAATTCGTCAATTAAAAAGAGAGTTTTATCGTCACACTTCCGCAGAAAATAATTCATATTTTTTAAACGATATGAATAGGTACTTAAGTGATTTTCGATCGATTGATTATCACCAATATCGGTTAAAATCCTATTGAAGAACGAAACCCGACTAAATTCGTGAACCGGAATTAAAATTCCGCTTTGCAGCATTAACTGCAACAAGCCAACCGTTTTAAGCGTGATACTTTTACCACCGGCGTTGGGCCCTGAAATTACTACAATGCGATTATCTTTACTTAGATCGATATCCTGTGGATAGGTTTTGTTTCCTTTTTTGTTATTGCTGATCAATAATAAAGGATGATAAGCTTCTTTTAACTGAAGTTCCTGATCTGCCGTGATCGTTGGTAATATTCCGTCGATCTTCTCGGCATATTTTGCCTTTGCAGCAATAACATCGATTTTGGTAAGTAATTTTTGATACTGAATTAAAAGCTCCCTAAATGGTCGAACAAATTCGGTGAGCTCTTTTAAAATTCGGTTTACTTCCTCTTTTTCTTCATACTGAAGATTATTAAGTTCTCGCGTATATTGAAAAGTTGATTCTGGCTGAATAAAAACAATACTTCCCGTTTTGGAGCTTCCCATAATTCCGCCCTTCACCTTACGACGGTACATGGCTTTTACCGCTAAAACTCGTACATTTTCTACAACACTTTCTCTAATGTCATCTAAATATCCATAAGAGGAATAGGTGCTTAAAGCACTATTAAAACTTCCGTTAATTTGTCCTTTTACTGAATTGATCTTACGCCGCAGACTTTGTAAAAGGGGAGAGGCATCATCTTTAATATCGCCAAAACGATCTACGATTTTATTTACCTGATCGATAAGAACTGTGGTATATTCAACCTCTGAAACTGTTTGATGCAGGTTTGGATAAATTTGCTGAAATTTATGAAAATAGCGAAGATGCGTATTTACCGTTTCAGAAAGTGTAGCGATTTTTCGAAAACCTGAAACCTCTAAAATAGTTTCTTCAATATTCAATAATTTGAGCTCATTATTTATTTGATCGAAACCATGATTTGGGATTGGCGTTTCCTGTAGTTTGGAACTTACATATTCATTAGTCTGATGTAATCCAAAATAGGTTTTTTTATAGGTTTTAAATGGCTTAATTTCTAATGCTTTAGCTTTCCCCGGGTCTGTTACACATAATTCGCTTATCTGCTCTCTAACTACCGGGAATTCTAAATCTGCAAGGCTTTTTTCTGTAATCTTTATCATAAACAATCCCTCATAGAGGGTTTAATTTTCAACTTTGATCGATTGCTTTTTAAAACCGACTTATTGAAATTATAATTTGTGTTTTTTCTTTCTTATTGCTTTTGCTTTGTTCCAAAGCTTATTTAAATTTTCCTACTTTTGAAACACTGCAAATTTACTTAAAATTATAATGAACGTAAATATTAACGAAGGCTGGAAAACGCATTTAGATACCGAATTTGAGAAAGATTATTTTAAAAATCTCGTAGAATTTGTTAAAAATGAATATTCAAACTTTAATGTGTATCCAAAAGGCAAACATATCTTTGCAGCTTTTGATCATTCTAGCTTTGAAGATACCCGAGTGGTGATCTTAGGGCAGGATCCATATCATGGTCCGGGGCAGGCAAACGGACTATCATTTTCGGTAAACGACGGTATTCCCCATCCACCTTCTTTGATGAACATTTTTAAAGAAATACAAACCGATACCGGTAGCCCAATTCCACAAACAGGTAATTTAGAGCGTTGGGCAGATCAGGGTGTTTTACTGCTTAATGCTACGCTAACCGTAAGAGCGCATCAGGCAGGATCGCACCAGGGCAAAGGATGGGAGCAATTTACAGATCGCGTAATAGAAATTGTTTCCGCAGAAAAAGAAAATGTTGTTTTTATGCTTTGGGGCGGTTACGCCAAGAAAAAAGCTAAAAAAATTGATGCCTCAAAACATCTAATTTTAACCAGCGGACATCCTTCTCCTTTAAGCGCAAATCGTGGATATTGGTTTGGAAACAAACATTTTACAAAAGCTAATGAATATTTAGAAGCTAACGGTAAAAAAACTATTATTTGGTGATCTTAGAAGTTATATCTAAGAATTTAGATTTTAGAGAAAAATTAAAAAAGAAATTTATCTATCTTTTAGTTTTTATGGGAACATGAAATTCTGTTCTTGTATTTTCTCCATTAATCTTGAAATTGACTTTAATAGAAACAGTATCAGACTTTAGAATATTTTCAGGTACATTTATTTCTGTTTTAGTAACTCCATTTTTGGTTTCAAGTATTCTTATACCCATACCAATGATAGAACTTGTTTTGGGATCGATATTTGTCCATTCAAAATTCGTCTTAATTGGGGTGTCGTAAATAAGATAATTATGCCCGCTGAGAATTTTCATTTCCACCCCACTTTTTCCCTTGTTGAACGAATATGATCCGGAATCTGAATTCTCATTTTTATATTCTTTACAAGAAATTAGAACAAGAATTGCAATACTAGATTTGAAAATTGATCTTATCATTTAAGATTTGCTGAAGTGAAATCTAAAGAGAATATCTACAAATTATACAAAATACAGGAACTATCGATAGTATTAGAGATAAGATCTAGTTTTAATAATTGCTGCTGAACTTCTTCCAGGTCTTCTTCAGAAATTTGATGCTGACTCCAACTCGTAATTTCCATCCATTTTCTGATATCTTCGATCTTTTGTTTGTAGCGTTCAGCAAAAACCTTATCGATGCCAGGAATATTTAAAATTTCAGAAGATTTTTTATTTACGATATCGGTCATTTTTCGAACATCGGCATAATCGAATTTGAGTACTTTATTTTTAACAGCGATCACAAAACATGGCCACGGAGTAGGGCAGTCGGCTACTCGGCGAAAGGTTTTATTATCTACAAGTGGTTTTGTAGTAAAGTGTTCCCACATAAAATAATCGGCTCGTCCTTCTTTTAAAGCTTCAATTGCACCATTTATATCTCCAACAATTTCAAATTCTAAGCTTGAAGGATCCCAACCCTGATTTTGGGCATTTACATAAGCCATTAATTGAGAACCAGATCCCACACGGCTAATGGCTACTTTTTTGCCTTCAAGATCCTGAATGTTTTGATATTCTGAATTAGCATCTACATGAATTCCCCAAATTAGTGAAGAACCAATATAAGATTGCACAATTTTAGCTTCGTTTCCAGAAATAATATCTTTTACAGCTCCCTCGGTAAGTAAAACGGCAACATCTATTTCGCCACTTCTTAAGGCCCTTGTCATCGCACCGGTGCCATCTGGAAAATCCTTCCAGATCACATTTATATCTTCGTTTTTAAATTCGTCGTTTTCAATACATAAGTGCCATGGAAGGTTGAAGTGTTCGGGGACTCCGCCTACTTTGAGAGTTTTCATATTTTATGTTTTTGTTTAAGGTAGTCATAAATTGAATATTGCGACCGATTAAGCTTAGCCGATTTTTTAGCTTCTACGTATTGGTTAGTCTCGCCGGCATCCTGAATTCTGGCCTTCACATTATCACTCAACTGAATTTCAAGAATATCTTTTAATTCGCTAAAAACATCTTCATCATAAATTGGCGTAACCACTTCGATCCTTCGATCTAGGTTTCTGTTCATCCAATCTGCACTTCCAAAGAACATTAGTTCTTCTCCGCCGTTTTCAAAAAGATAAATTCTGCCGTGTTCTAAATAACGATCAACAATACTCGTAATATAAATATTTTTGCTTAAACCTTCAATTCCTGGGATCAAACATGTGAAACCTCGCACTAAAAGTCGAATTTCTACACCGGCTTCACTGGCTTTGTAAAGAAGATCGATAATTTCATAATCTTCTAAACTATTCATTTTAGCAGTAATTTTAGCCTTCTTTCCCATTCGGGCATTTTCGATCTCATTATAAATAAGTGTCGTGAATTTTTGCCTGGTTGAAAATGGAGAAATTAGCAGGTGTTTTTCTCGAGGAACAATAAGCTCACCTTCTAACACCATAAAAAGCCTCGCCATTTCTTTTGTAAGATCGTGATTAGCAGTAAAAAGTGCGTGGTCGCAATAGATCTTAGACGTTTCGGTATTGAAGTTACCGGTACCTATGTACGAATAATTTACAAGATCATTA
Source organism: Zunongwangia sp. SCSIO 43204 (assembly GCF_019904275.1). GTDB lineage: Bacteria > Bacteroidota > Bacteroidia > Flavobacteriales > Flavobacteriaceae > Zunongwangia > Zunongwangia mangrovi. The sequence goes on along the minus strand of NZ_CP063204.1, from coordinate 3,317,113 downwards.
CCTTCCTTCCTGGAGATCATCATGATCTTTGAATGAACTTTGATCTTAGGATAGCTATAAATTACATTAGCGCCCTTTTCTTCAAACTTTCGTCCCCAGATGATATTATTTTCTTCATCAAAACGAGCCTTTGCTTCTACAAAAACAGTTACTTTTTTACCTTTTTCTAAAGCTTCCAGTAAGCTACTGGTTAGCGGTGAATTATCAGCAACACGATATAACGAAATTTTGATTTGTGTTACATCTTCGTCCTTTACCGCAGCATCTAAAAACTGCTCAACATATTTAAAAGACATATAAGGGAAATGAACTAATTGATCTTTTTCTTTTATGGTTTCAAATAAGTTGGTAGCATTTTCTAATGTTTTGTGGGCTAAAGGCGGTAATTCCTCAAAATGAAGATCTGGGTTATTAGTTGGATCTTTTAAGGATAAAAAGTCTTTGAAATTATGATATTTCCCACCGGGCATCATATCGATTTTACCCAGATTAAGTAAATGTCTTACTTTTTTCTGAACTTCTTTAGGCATTTCAGCATCGTAAAGTAATCGAGTAGGCTGTCCGTCTGTTCGTTGTTTTAAGCTATCGTAAATCTTTTCAGCAAGAACACCTTCATACTGATCTTCGATATAAAGTTCGGCATCTCGACTTAGTTTTACCTCATAAATACCAGTGATCTTATCTTCAGAAAATAAACAGGGTAACTCGCTTCTTACAATTTCATCCAGGTAAGTAAGCATATTTTTTCCGTGTTCAAAATATACAAAACGGCCACACTGATCTACCGGAATGTTTACAACACCTAATTCATTTTCATTTTCAAAAGTGATAAGAAAATAAAGCATCGCGTTATCCAGGAAAAGATCGGATTCTTTACTAATATCAACTTTTTTAATGTCAAGATGTTCCTTAACACAATCAATAAAATAAGAATTAGCAAATTCTTGTTGTTTTTTGGTAAAATGTTCAGAATCTACAAGATGAATATCATTCGCTGCTAGTTCTGGTAAAATTTGTTTGGTGTAAATATCGCCAAAACGGTCTTGTTGTTCTTTTACCTCTTTTAAGATTTGCTTGGTAAGTCGGTTTGGTTTTAAAGCAAGCTTTTTTCGAATACTTTTTTCGACACGTTTCATTTGTCGAAGTTGTGAAACGCGAACTCTAAAATACTCGTCCAAATTCGATGAAAATATGCCGAGAAATTTTATACGCTCAAAAAGTGGATTTAATTTATCTTCTGCTTCCTGTAAAACTCTTTCATTAAAATATAGCCAATTAAGGTCCCGATGTCTAAATCGATCTTCGGTAGGTTGTTGCATTTTTAGTTCACTTGTGTTTAACCAAAAATACAAAGTTGACCTTTGTTGGTATTCTAATTTTCTGTTAAATAAGGCTTAGGAAGTAAGCTTATCTAAACAATAACCAATAAGATTTTCCATTGTTTTCTTAGGAGTGCTGCTAAATTCTCCCGTGGCACGATTCGCCAGGATCACATTCATAGAAACAGCATGATGTCCTAAAAGTTTAGACATCCCATAAATGCCAGAAGTTTCCATTTCAAGATTAGTGATTTTTTGATCTAAATATTTAAAATGGGACAGTTTAGCATTCATATTATCGTCCTGTAAGCCAAGACGAAGAGAGCGTCCCTGTGGCCCATAAAAACCGATATTTGTAGCGGTAATTCCTTTAAAAATATCTTCGGAATCTAATTTTTGCTGAAGTGTCTTACTGTTTTCAACCAAATAAGGATTTGCTTTTTTCTCAAACCAGTGCATATGCTCAATAAATGCTTCTGAAAATGCCGAATCTAAGAATTTTTCACTCTGGTAAAAATGAAGCAAACCATCAAAACCAATAGCTTTTTCGCTTAATAAAAATGAATCGATAGGAATATCTGCTTGAATACTTCCGGTAGTGCCAATTCTAATGATATCTAGTGATTTTAGTTGTTTTTTGACTTCTTTTTTTTCGAAATCAATATTTGCTAACGCATCAAGTTCATTAAAAACGATATCGATATTATCGGTGCCAATTCCTGTTGAAATTACCGTAATTCGTTTACCGCGATAGGTTCCTGTTTGCGTATGAAATTCTCTTTTTTTGATGCTGAATTCTACTTCATCAAAATGCTGAGTCACTTTATCTACACGATCGGGATCGCCTACCGTAATTACAGTATCTGCTAAATGTTCTGGTCGTAAATTTAAATGATAGATGCTACCATCTTCATTCAGAATAAATTCAGAAGCTTGTAAGGGCATGTTATAATTTTAATAATTGGTGTACTTCAGGATCATAAAGGAAATCATACATTTTGGCTCCGCCAAAAACATCTTCGTTCTTTAATTCTCTGTAGAAATTCTTTTTGCCATCGAGTATTAAATGGCCTTTTTCGGTAAGTTTAATTTGGTTTTCTTCCGCAGCGTAAAAAATAGAAAGCTTCTCGAGAATTCGTTTCATTTGAGCATCGCTATAACCATAATAGCCTTGATATTCTAAGGCATATCCCATAAGTTGCGTGTAGTTATGGATATCTCGTTCTCTAATTAAGCGTAAAATATTTCGCTCTAAAGAATTTATACCGGTTACGCTGTTAGGAAAACGTTCGATATGAGCTCTAATACAACTGGATAAATATTCAAAATTGGTATTGGTTTTTATTTGTCTTTTTAGCAGCAAAGGATTATCACTACAATACATTTCCCACATAAGATTAGCAACCTCAAGATCATTTTCTATTAATAAGATCTTGTTATTATAATGATTTAAAAGCTGTTTTTCTGATAGCTGGGAAAGCGGAGTTAGTTTCTCGTCTCCTTTCAATTTTTTGCTACACACTAAATAAAATGGGACATCTTTTTTATGTTCTGTAATGTAGCTAATGGTGGCTAAAACATTAATATGACAAAAAAGATCGAATTCAAACCATAAGATAATATGGTCGTAGTCTTCGATCTTTTTTAGTTTTTTTACTTCTGAAACAAATTCATTTTGATAATCTTCGCCTGAAATTCCGTAATAAGTATTTAAAAATTTCTTTCTAATCTTTACAAACTCAGCTGAACCGACTTCCTGCACGGTAGGTCCTTCACATAACATTTCTCGCCAAACTACCTGTTGGCCTGGCAAATCAAGATCTGCCACGCTTTCTGCAAGGCTGTCTCCGTTTATAATATGTAAAGGTTTTTTATCCAAAATTATCCACCAACTCGTTTTACATTATATCCTTCTTTTTTAAGAATTTGCATTACTTTCTCACGATCGTCACCTTGTATGATAATCTCACCATCTTTGGTAGAGCCGCCCACACCGCACTTCTTCTTTAAAAGTTTGCCCAATGCAACTAGATCTTCATCGGGACCTACAAATCCTTTCACTATGGTCACGGTTTTACCACCGCGGCCTTTATTACTAAAATGAGCTTCAAGACGCTGGTCTTTTGGTTCCAGGTTTTCTTCCTGTTCATTTTCTACGTAATCATTTTCATCAAAATCATCATTCGTAGAAAAAACAAATCCGCCTAAATCCTCTAGTCCTAATTTCTTTTTAGCCATAAATTACTTTTTCAATAATCCAATTTCAACAAGACGCTGGTGTAAAAATTCTCCTGCGGTAATATCTTCGTAATGTTTTGGATTTTCTTCGTCGATACATTCTTCTAAACAATCTAAAGGCATTTCACTACGTGGATGCATAAAGAACGGAATAGAATAGCGTGGTTCGCTCCATTGTTCTTTTGGTGGATTAATAACCCGGTGAATTGTAGATCGCAATTTATTATTAGTATGGCGTTCTAGCATATCACCAACATTAATTACCAATTCGTCTTCGCCAGGAACAGCATCGATCCATTCACCATCTTTTCTTAATACCTGTAAGCCACCGGTAGAAGCTCCCATTAACAATGTAATTAAATTTATGTCACCATGAGCACCGGCGCGAACCGCTCCTTTAGGCTCTTCGGTAATTGGAGGATAGTGGATAGGTCTTAAGATAGAATTCCCGTTACTTGCCCAATGATCAAAGTAAGTTTCTTCTAAACCAATATAAACAGCAAGTGCTCGTAGTACGTAAATTCCTGTTTTTTCTAACATGCGGTAAGCTTCCATACCTACATGATTAAAATCTTTTAATTCTGAAACCTGAACATTTTCAGGGTATTCTTCTTTAAGGTTTGCATCTTCTGCAGGTTCTTGTCCAAAATGCCAGAATTCTTTAAGATCGCCCTCTTTTTTACCTTTAGCATGTTCTTTTCCGAAGGAAATATAACCACGTTGGCCAGCTAAACCTTCGATCTCGTATTTTTGTTTGGTTTCTACCGGAAGATCGAAAAAAGCTTTTACCTCTTTGTATAATTCTTCTACCAGTTCGTCGCTTAAAAAATGATTTTTTAAAGCTACAAAACCAATTTCTTCGTAAGCCTTTCCTATTTCATCAACAAACTTTTGCTTTCTCGCAGGATCGTCTGATACAAAATCTGCGAGATCTACGCTCGGTATATTAGTCATTGCCATTTAATCTCTTTTTTATTGATAAAGCACACAAACTTAATGAAAAAAAGGCCAATTTCAACAGTATTTAAGACTTAGCTAACACATACGATAGCTGTATGTAATATTAAAATTACGTATTTTAAATGATATAATAATCTAAAGGGATCATGATTTTTTGCTGAAGATGATAGATTTCTCATTTTCTAATTGGTTACATTTGAATATAATTCTTCGCTATGGATCACCTTTCTACTGAAATGATTTTTGACTCTGAAGCCTACTCAAACGACTTCTTGATTAATCTTTATAAAAGTCTTTTAAAACCGAGGTTGATAGAAGAGAAAATGCTCATTTTATTACGACAGGGAAAGATAAGTAAATGGTTTGCAGGTATTGGCCAGGAAGCAATTGCGGTTGGAGTAACGTCTGTTCTAAAAGAAGATGAATATGTCTTGCCTATGCACCGTAATTTAGGTGTTTTTACAAGCAGAAATATACCATTGCACCGTTTATTCTCGCAATGGCAGGGAAAAATGAATGGTTTTACCAAAGGTAGAGATCGCAGTTTTCATTTTGGAAGTCAGGAATATAAGATCATAGGCATGATCTCTCACCTTGGTCCTCAAATGGGAGTAGCAAATGGAATTGCTTTAGCGCATAAACTAAAACGAGAAAACAAACTTTGTGCTGTATTCACAGGAGAGGGCGGTACCAGTGAAGGCGATTTTCATGAGGCTTTAAATATTGCTTCCGTATGGGATTTACCTGTTTTATTTTGTATTGAGAATAATGGCTACGGTTTATCTACACCTACAGACGAGCAATATCGTTGTGAGCATTTAGCTGATCGAGCGAAGGGATATGGCATGGAATCGCACATAATCGATGGAAATAACATTTTAGAAATTCATTCGAAATTGTCGAATATCGCTAAAGAGGTTCGCGAAAATCCGCGACCAGTTCTTATCGAATTTAAAACTTTTAGAATGCGAGGTCACGAAGAGGCCAGTGGCACGGCTTATGTTCCAGATGAACTTTTAGCCCATTGGCAACAGAAAGATCCAATCGTAAGATATGAAAAGCATTTATTGGATTGCGGAATTTTAAACTGGGATTGGGCCGAGCATATTAAATGGGAAATAAAACAGGATATTGAAGCGCATTTAGCCATTACTGCGGAAGATGATTTTCCTAAATTTATTGAAACTACCGAGTTAAATGATGTTTTTCAATCGGTGGAAGATCAACTTTTTGAAATTTCCGAAGAAAAAACAGAATTACGTTTTATAGATGCCATAAGCGATGCTTTAAAAATTGGGATGCGAAAATTTCCAAACTTGATCTTAATGGGACAGGATATTGCAGATTATGGCGGTGTCTTTAAGATCACAAAAGGATTTGCAGAAGAATTTGGCAAAGAACGGGTTCGAAATACCCCGATTTGTGAAAGCGGAATTATAGAAGTAGCAGCGGGCTTATCGATTAGTGGAATGAAGGCTATTGTAGAAATGCAATTTGCAGACTTTGTAAGTTCGGGGTTTAATCCTATTGTGAATTACCTGGCAAAACAACATTATCGATGGGGGCAAAATGCAGATGTAGTGATTAGAATGCCATGCGGTGCAGGTGTAGGAGCAGGGCCATTTCATAGCCAGTCTAACGAAGCCTGGTTTACAAAAGTTGCGGGATTAAAAGTCTTATATCCTTCAAACGCCAGTGATGCCAAAGGATTATTACTTGCAGCAATTAATGACCCTAATCCGGTTTTATTTTTTGAACATAAGGCTTTATACAGAACGCAGAAAGAAGATATTTGTACGGGACATTATATTACAGATATCGGTAAAGCGAATATTGTAAAATCTGGTTCTAAATTAACTATTATTAGTTATGGTGCTGCGCTACAGGAAGCTTCAAAGATCGTCGAAGAAGAATCTTATGAAAATGTAGAGATCATTGATCTAAGAACACTTCAGCCTTTGGATACTAAAACTATTCTCACTTCAGTAAAAAAGACTGGAAAAGTGATCATTCTTACAGAGGACTCTTTATTTGGAAGTATGGCTTCAGAAATAGCAGCTCAGATTAGCGAAAATTGCTTCAAATTTTTAGATGCGCCAGTTTTCAGAATAGGAAGTTTAGAGACGCCTATTCCGTTTAATTCGGCTTTAGAAACTGGGTATTTACCATATCAAAGATTTCAGGAAAAAATAAAAGAATTAATAGAATATTAATAAATAATATTTTTTAGCAGAATCTAATTAAGAATTGTTAACAACACCTCTGTTAAAGTATTAATAATCTTTTGTTCACGGTGAATCCCTATACTAATTTAGGCTTAGCTAATCAAAATAATCTATTATGATACGTTTAATTGTAATTTTTCTAATTATTGCTATTGTAGCCGCAATTTTTGGATTTGGAGGAATCGCAGAAGGTGCTACAGATATTGCGAAGATCATCTTTTACATTTTTGTAGTATTACTTGTTATCTCTTTAATAAGTAGACTGTTTAGAAGATAATCCCAGGCAGCTAAAGAAAACTTACCCAATGTAGACCTCACCAATTTTTTTGTTGCGCTACATTGGTTTTTTATTTATAAAAACTACTACCATGAAAAAAGTAATTTCAATTATGGCACTTTTAGTCGTATTAGTGTCATGTGGAGGACCAAGTAAAGTAGCTAAAGAGGCTAGGAAAACCTTTGATGGCACCTGGACGCTTACCAATATTACTTACCCTAACAACACGGGAACATTTGATGTAACACTATTTAATGATGCTTCTGCAAGTTGCTTCGAAGGAAGCACCTGGGATTTTGTATCTAATAATAATCGCGGAACTTATGAAGTTTCTGGAGCCGATTGTGTTGCTGGAACGCGATATTATATCTGGTCTATCGACGAAGAAAATACTCCGCAGGGGATGTACGACTTTTTACTAAAGCCAGTTAACGAAAACTATAAATCTACTAATGGTGACCAGGGTTTTAGATTAAATCTTGTGAGTCTAACCGGGACTTCTATGGTATGGGAACAAACAGTAACCTTAGAAGGATCACCGTTTGTAATAAGAATGATGTTTACTAAGTAGATTTTCGACGATCGATTAAAAATTTGAAATACAACAATAAAAAATAAGATTATGAAGAGGACATTAAATAAAATTGTAGCTGTATTTTTCGCAGCAAGCGTATTAGTAAGTTGCGATGCTATTCAAAATGCAAACAATAAACAAAAAGGAGCTGTTATAGGATCTGCTGGTGGTGCAGCCATTGGTGGAGTTATTGGGAATAACACTGGAGATGGAAATACTGCTTTAGGTGCCATTATTGGTGGTGTTGTAGGTGGTGCAGCCGGTGCTTACATTGGTAATAGAATGGATAAGCAGGCAAAACAAATTGAAACTGAAGTTCCAGGTGCTGAAGTAGAACGTGTAGGAGAAGGTATCAACGTTACTTTCGATGAAAACAGCGGTGTTTATTTTGCTACTGAAAAATATAATATCAATGGTAAGTCTGAAGAAACTTTAGATAAACTTGCTGGTATTTTTAAGGAATATCCAGATACTAACATTTTAGTTGAAGGTCATACTGATAATACAGGAAGCGATAGTTACAATTTAACTTTATCTAAAAACAGAGCGCAGGCGGTTACCAATTATTTAACCGATCACGGAATTTCTGCTAGTAGATTTGATACTAAATGGTATGGAGAATCTCAACCAAAATATGATAATACAACTGCAGAAGGTCGTTCTAAAAATAGAAGAGTAGAGATTGCTATTGTTGCAAACGAAGAGCTTAAGCAAGAGGCAGAACAGCAAACTTCAGAGAACTAAGATATCTTACGGTTTAAAATATAAAATCAAGCCACCTTTTTCGGGTGGTTTTTTATTTTCAGGGAATTGTAAATGCAATTACCAGTCCGTTAATGGATTGCTAAATACGAGTTAAACCCATCTAAACAGCCTTGTGAAAAGCTGAGTAGGTTCGTATCTTCAAACTAACTAATAAAAAAATCAATTTATATGAAGACTGTTGATAAAATGGAGGTGTTGCATAGCCAGTCTGCTGAATATATTCAGCAAGGCGAAACCGGTAAATTTCTTAAACTAATTCCAGATACATTTTTAATAAAAGGAAAAGAGAAAGACGGTGTTTTTAACCAGGGATATGCAATAAGACATATAAACAGAAGAGATATTATCCTAATCGATGTTGTAGAAGAGGATACCAAAGGAGCCGTTAAAAAGTTAGTTGACGAAGGTTACCAGATCAAAGGAATTCTTATCACCTGTGATGGTATTTTGGATGATGCGTATGCCGATCTAAAAACAATTTCTGAAGATGCTAACGGAGCTCCAATCTACGCGCATCCAAGAAATAATTTTAAAGACGATTTTAAAACAAAAGATATTACAACTCAGGCTAACGACCTTAAACATTTTGGAATTAAAGTAATTGACCTTCCAGGAAATGGAGGAGCTTCAGTTTTAGTGTATTCTGAAATTAATGACGGAATGTTATTTCCGGGGGACGATGCTGTGGGATCTGATTATGATTCAGAATTAAATACATTTAAGCGTCCAGAAATGAAGCGTGAAAACGACGATTTTGGTCTTGCAGAAAGTTGGAATGCTTTTGAAGATGAGTTTACCTATTTTTTCCCAAGAAAAGGAAAACCTGCTTTTAATGTAGATGAAGGTCAGCAGATCGATATTTTAAACGGATTAAGCCGAACCAAATAATATAAATCGCTCCGACAAATAGGAGAGTAGTACCCTGTAATTTTTCAAATTGAAGATTACAGGGTATTTTTTTGCTCAATATTATTGAAGTTTCATTTACGATTGAATAGACTAAACTCTTATCCATAGAAGCTGCTACTTAAATCGATTATAGTTTTTCCATCTTTCCACGATTTCTAAAAACTATGCGAAAATTGTTTAATTTCAATATAACTTATTGTTAAAGAGGTTATTTCTTCTATCGCTTATTCTTAATTTAAGGGATAAAAGAAACCAACTATGTCAAAATTAAACGTCACTCAAAAACTTATTAAAGAGCATCTACTTGAAGGAGATATGATGACTCCCGGAAAAGAGATTGGGATCAAGATTGACCAGGCTTTGCTTCAGGATGCTACAGGAACTTTAGTGCAATTAGAGCTAGAAGCCATGGGCCTAAAAAAAGCACAAACCGAAGTTGCTGTACAATATGTAGATCATAATCTATTACAAACCGATTTTAAAAATGCCGATGATCATAAATTTTTACTTTCTGCTGCTAGAAAGTTTGGCTTATGGTTTAGCCGTCCAGGAAATGGTGTTAGTCACCCTGTGCACATGGAGCGTTTTGGGAAACCGGGAAAAACGTTAGTAGGATCAGATAGTCACACTCCGGCAGCAGGTTCTTTAGGAATTTTAGCCATTGGTACCGGTGGTTTGGATGTCGCTGCAGCTATTGCAGGACAACCTTATTATGTAAAAATGCCACAGGTAATGGGCGTTAAATTAACTGGGAAATTACCAGACTGGGTAAGTGCAAAAGATGTGATCTTGGAAATGCTTCGCCGCTATGACGTTAAAGGCGGAGTAGGAAAAATTATTGAGTATTACGGCCCGGGTGTAGATACACTTAGCGCTATGGATCGTCACGTCATTGCAAATATGGGAGCTGAACTTGGTGCAACTACCACGGTTTTTCCTAGTGATCAGGAAACAAAAAAATTCTTGAAAGCACAGCAGAGAGAAGAAGATTGGGTAGAATTATTGCCAGATGAAGGTTGTGAGTACGAACTTAATGATGAGATAAACTTAAGCGAGTTAATTCCTTTAATCGCTTTACCAACCAGCCCGGGAAATGTTGTTCCGATAGAAGAAGTGGCCGGTAAAAAAATAAGTCAGGCAGTTATTGGTTCTTCCGCTAATCCAGGATTACGGGATTTTTGGATCGCAGGGGCTATTGTAAAAGATAAATCTGTTCATCCAGATGTTTCCTTAGATATAAATCCAACTTCCAGACAGATCATCCAAAATATGATCGATAATCGTGCTTTTGCCAATCTTATAAAAGCAGGTGGTCGTTTTCACCAATCTGGATGTATGGGATGTATAGGGATGGGACAAGCGCCAGCTTCAGGAACCATTAGTTTAAGAACTATGCCGAGAAACTTCCCAGATCGTAGTGGAACAAAAGATGACCAGGTTCATTTAGTAAGCCCAGAAACTGCGGCAGCTTCAGCATTAACTGGAGAAATTACAGATCCTAGGGATTTAGAAAAGATCTTCGACATGAAGTATCCAAAATATGAAGCTCCAGAAATTGAGATCATTAATGAGGATATGCTGGTAGCACCTGCGGAAGATGGTGAAGAGGTAAAATTAGAAAAAGGACCAAATATTAAATCGCTTCCTACAATAGAACCTTTAGCAGATGAAATTAATGTACCGGTTCTTTTAAAAATGGGCGATAATATTTCTACAGATGAAATCTTAAAAGCGGGTGCTGAAGTTTTACCGTTTAGAAGCAACCTACCCGAGATCAGTAAATTTGCATTTACAGTAGTCGATGAAACTTTCTACGATCGTGCCATGGAAGCCAAAGAAAAGGAGGGAGGCCATATTGTAGTTGCTAAAGATAATTATGCACAGGGCTCTAGCCGTGAGCATGCCGCAATTGCTCCTAAATATTTAGGTCAGCATGCTGTTATTGCCAATAGTTACGCGAGAATCGCATGGCAAAATCTAGTGAATTTTGGGATTCTACCATTAGAATTTATTGACGAATCAGACTACGATAAAATAGAGCAAGGAGATACCGTAAGTTTTAAAAACTTACGCGAAGATGTAGAAAATCGCAATAATATAAAGGTTGTGATTAAAAAAGAAAACGGAGAGAATACCGAATTTGAGGCAAAACATACCTTAAGTGACCGTCAAATTAATGTCCTTCTAAAAGGAGGTATCATTAACGAGTTTAAGGAACGCTTAAAAGAAGAGCAAGTGAAAGAAGAGGCATAAGCTTTAAAGATAAATGCTTTGAAAATACAAATGAAAAACCCCTTTCAGATTTCTGAAAGGGTTTTTAAAGTTTAGCTATTTATGTTTGGGAAATAACTATCTTCAATAAGATTTTAATGCGTTTGCATTTGTCCTTTTTTCTTGTCTAGTTGTTTATCTAGATCTTTTACTGTTTGTGCGGCTGCAGCTTCGAAAGAATCGGCATTAGATTCAGCAAATATTTGTGGCCCGGGAATGCTTAATTTTATATTACAAATAAACCCTTTGTCGTCATCGGCGTGATTTCTTTTAAAATGTACTTCAGCACGTGTAATGAAGTCATATTTTCTCTCTATTTTTTCGAGCTTTTCATTTACAAAGTTCTGCAAACGTTCGCTTTTACTTAAAGCAACAAATTGATAAATCGTTTCCATAAAAGTTTTTTTTGATAGGCCTAAGAAAGCTAATAATCGCTATTTAGACAAGTTTTTGTGGCTTCTTTTAGAAACAATTAAGATAGATTTAAAAATTTATAGGTTTCTATGTGTTAATCTCAAATTTTTTAGAGTATTACCCCTTTTTTATAGGGGTTAGTTTTATAAAAAACTATATTTTATCAATATTACCTTAAATTTTTAGGGGTTACTTCTTTTTTATTTTTGAATAATGGCCTAAAAGTGGTTGTTAAATGGAATTAAGAGAAATTTTAGTCAATTTTAGCTTAATTTTATTACTATTTTTCTAAAGAACACGAGCTATTAATAAAAACATCGGTTAAGTGTAAAATTAGAATTTGTTTTGTATCTTATACTATTGATTTTAAATACAATAGAAATGAAAAATTATAGTCAAAATTATATAAAATCGAGTATAAAATTATATTCCAGGTTTGTTGTAATTCTTGGAATTTTAATACTTGTAAGCTGTGGTGCGACAGATTATACTGTGAAGGATATAACTAGTTTTGAAGACTTGAAAAGCTTTGCACAGAAAAAGGAATTCGAAATTGAAAATAGATGGGCAAATCCCATGAGAGCAAATACTGTAACTTTTATTAATAACCCAAATTTTAATAGCGGTAACGTAAACCTAATAGGCAATACTAATTACATAAAATTCAAGGGAGATTCTGTAGATATTTATTTGCCATATTTTGGCGTTCGGCAAATGGGTGGCGGTTATAATGATCGTAGCGGAATAAAATTTGAAGGAATACCGCAAGATCTGGAAATTACGGAAAACGAAAATAAAAAGTATGTGCGCTACGAATTTACGGCTAATGATGAAACAGAAAACTACCAGTTTTTTATCACTTTATACGCAAATGGTAATGCCAGTACATCTGTAAATAGCTCGCAAAGAGATAATATTTCTTATACCGGTAAATTTGATCGCTTAGAAGAGGAAGAACAGGACGAAAGTGAAATTGGAAAATAAGAGCGTATTTGAAAAGTATAATTATAATTATTCTAATAGAGCTAAGGTTTGTATTATTCTATTTTACATAATATAAATTATAGTTCAAATATATTTAAGTTATCAATTATCATTCAGAAGTAATATCCTGAATGATTTCTAAGAATGTATTTTCTATTCTAGGACTTACAGATTTATTGATAAGGATATTATTGTTTTCATCTAGGATGGTATAATTTGGAATCCATTTAATATCAAGATATTCACTAAGCTTTGATTTAGTGCCATCAATTAAAAAATAAACATTCGATTTATTAAAGTTATGTTTTAGGCTTTGGTATTTTCTGAAAAAATCTTCTTTATTAATATCTACAGAAAGATATATAAAATCAACATTGTATTGGCTCTCTAAGTTTTTTCTAAACAATACACTTTCCTCTAAATCTTCAATACATGGCGCACACCATGTTGCCCAAAAGTCCAAAACCTTAATTCTGCTCTCTGAATTTGCTAAAACCTGATTAAAACTTAGCGTATCTCCTTTTGTGTTGATCACTTTTGTATTTAGTGTTTTATCTGGAAAAGTGAATCCAGTAAATTCCAAATCCTTAAAAAGTTCATTTATTCTTGGTATTAGCGACGAATTTGGATAATTGTCTTTAAAGTCTGACAAAGCTTTTTTAAAGAGCTTATTATCGGTAGCGCTTTTCCCTAAGCCGTGCTGAAAATATTTAAAAAACATTTCAGCGTAAATAAATTCTTTAAATTCTGCACTAAAATTTTCTTCTATAAAATTAGATTCTGCTATAAATTTATCCTTAGAAAATGGTGCATATGGCGAAGTATCAAAATATATACTAATAAGGCTGTAAAGCGTGTTTCGGTAAGAAAAATTAAAAAGTTTATTTCGATCTTGAAATTCACTCAGATCTAATTTCCCAAAATAATCATCATAATTAAAAAATTTTTCATTATTACGATATTCATGTTGAACGGTGGCTAAAAAACCTTCATCTGTAGGATTCAATAAACTCCATAGATAATCATACCTAAGTTCATCTTCAAACCGTTGTTTAAAATTTTCTGAATCAATATCATGTGTTTTTACGTAATGATCTAAAAAATTAAGCTTTCTCATATAAATAGAATCAATTCTATCTTTATAGTTTTTGAGGCTTCCTAAATAGTTTTCTTTTCCATAAGATCCAACAGAATCCATTAATTCAGCATAAAAATTAAACTCATCTGCCTTTGGACCAGCAAATTGCATTTTATTATCCTTTATTTTAAAGGTAATTGTATCATTAGGGTTTACAAAAACAGAAGTCGCGTAAATTATATTTTCTTGAGTAGATGCCAATAATCTTATGAATTGCGTAGTATCTACAAACTCTTGATAGGTATAAAAAGTGGAATCAGTAATGATACTGTTGTTTTTATAGGATTCACTTTCGCTTTGTGAGTAACCAGATAAATTTGCTATTGTTACCGATTGAAATTTGCTACTATCCGCTAACACTCCTCTAATAACAATACTATTCGATTGTTTTTCTTCTAATTGACTTTTAACGGGATTGTTTTTTTTAGATTTTTTATAATTACAACCATAAAAGCCAAAAAACAAGATAATTAATAATAGCGTGTAAAAATTTCTCATGAAGATATAAACATTTTTTTAGGCCTAAAAGTTAGTAATCAAATATTATTCCGAAAAATAAATTAAATTACTTATTTATATATACACTCTACACTTACACTTCAAATTTGATTGTTAAAACTGGAAAACGGTATTACAAAATAATGATCTATTTAAACTAAAAAAGCCCATCATTTCTGATGGGCTTTTTGATAAACCTTGAAAAAATATATGTTATATAACTTCTACGTTTACTGCGTTTAATCCTCTTTTACCTTCCTGAAGATCAAATTTAACCTCGTCGCCTTCGCGTACTTCGTCAATTAAACCTGTTACGTGTACAAAGTGATCTTTGTCTACTCCTTCTTCAGTGATAAATCCAAATCCTTTAGTGTCATTAAAGAATTTTACTGTTCCTTTATTCATTTTAATATATTAAATTATGTGGTACAAAGGTGAAACTAATATTTGGATAAAACACTATAAGATGGATTTATTTTAAATTTTAATTTTTTGGTAATCAGCAATATAATATTTATCCGTCTGTAATTACACAAATGTACTATGATTTAATGATCAAGTAATTGATTAAATCTTCCGTAGAAATCTTTAAAATTTTCACCTCAATAGCTAAATCGATTTGTGTTTTGATTTTGTTTTTAACTTCATAGAAATTAGTTGTTTGTAGTTTAAAATATGATTTGGAAATAAGCAATTTCACCTCGTTCCTATAATTAAACTAAGGCAGTATTATCTAAACAAAAAAGAGCTGCCCACTAACGGACAGCCCTTTTCATACTAAAAATCAAACTGCACTACAAACTACTTGTCTTAATTACAATTATTTACAATTATATTTGTGCCTTTACGATCACCGGAAAGTGATCTGAAATAAATTTAGGACCGCGCTGCGCATCTAAAACCTGATAACTTTTAATATTCACATCTCCCTGGTAGAAAACATAATCGATACGATCTCTATCCTGATTTGGCTCTAACTGAAAACCATTAAAGGTATATGTTGGGCCATATTTTTTTTCAGCATTTAACTTTGTATCTAGTAATTTTAGACTTTCACCTTTATCTGAGATCATAGTTTTATAAGCTTCAGAAGACGGTGGAACATTAAAATCGCCCGTTACAAAAACAGGAGTTCCTTTAGTGATCTTTTCTGCAATGATATTTCGTATTAAAGTGGCACTTTCTTTACGAGCTTCAGTTCCTACATGATCAAAATGGGTATTAAAGAAAAAGAATAATTTTTTATCTTTTTTTCTTCGGAATTTTGCCCAGGTTACAATTCTTGGTAAAGCGGCATCCCAACCTTTAGAGCCAACAACTTCTGGAGTTTCAGATAACCAAAGAGTGCCACTATCCAAAACTTCAAAGGCATCTTTTTTATAGAAAATAGGCGAAAACTCACCTTCCTTACCTCCTCTTCTACCCACACCAATATGCGCGTATTCATCCAAACCACTTTGCATATCTTCTAATTGCGAGTACAATACTTCCTGAGCTCCAAAAACATCGATATCCTCAAATTTCACCATCTCGTTGAACCAGTCTCTACGAAAGTTCCAGTAATTAATACCGTCATTTTCAGTAGCCATTCTAATATTGCTACTCATAATTTTTAATGGATCTTCCTGTGCACTAAGTGTTAAAGCAAAGAAGAAAAGTAATACGCCTAAAATTCTATTTTTCATTCTATTTATTAATTTATTCCCAACCGGGATTTTGTTCTAAATTTGGATTTAGTTGTAATTCTATTCGAGGGATTGGATAAAGATAATCCCTATTTTCATCAAAACTTCTATTATTAAAATTGGGTTGTGGATCGATAAGATTGTTCGCACTTAGATAAACATCAGATCCTAATCTCAGATACTGAATTCCTTCTACCTGGTTTCCTGGAGCATCACCTTCGTAAAACACAACATCTGTATCCCCATCGCCTTCAAAATCATATTCACCCGGGCCTGGCACATACAATCCTCGCAAAGGTCTTGTGATAAACTGTCCTGCTTCCCATCTAACGATATCATCCCAAAAGAAATTCTCCATATAAAGTTCGATTCTGCGTTCTCTTCTAATTTCGAGGATAAGTCCGTTATTGCTTCCGTTTACCTGTGGGTATTGATCCTGCATGTAAGGATCTGGATCATTATTAACTTCAGTAATCGATAAATGAGGCATAGCCACGCGATCTCTAAGCAAATTTATAGAATTATCTATATCTGCCTGTGTTGCTGTTCCCAATTCAGCTTTAGCTTCAGCAAAATTCAATAAAATTTCACCAAATCTAAAAATTGGTAGGTCTGTGATAGATTGTTCGTTGGTGTCGTATTGCGGCTCAGTTACATATTTAATGATCTGGTAACCGGTTACCGTTGCACCTAAATTAGGTGGAAGTTCTTGTGTTTGCCCTTTACGAGTATAACCCGGAGTTCTAATGGTTTGCGAAAGTCTAGGATCACGATCGGCTACTTCTTCAGTAAAGAATATCTGGTTGTAATTTGGTTGGTCTGTAAACCTGGTTCCATCTACATTAAGATAAGTGTTTACCAAATCTTTAGGCATGCCAGGACGCCCGTAAGAAGAAGTCGTCGTGTAATAATTTACATTGTGAGTCACATCGATATCGCGCGTAAACTCTCTGGCCATAATAACTTCAGCTCCGTTAACGTCATGCTCATTAAACAAATTTAAATAATCTGTATTTGGATTTCCTGAAGTATAAACACCGTAAGGCGAATTGTTCATTAATTCTTCTGAAGCATCGATTGAAGCTTGTAAATAGGTTTCGTAATCACTTATGCCACGATATTTCTCGTATGTTCCTTCATATAATCCCACTCTGGATTTTAAGGCTAAAGCAGTGTATTTGGTTACCGCATAAGTTTGCTGTTCTTCGTTTAGATCTTCGATAGCAATATCAAGATCTTCTAAAATCTTATCTACGATAAACTGTCGACTATCTCTTGGTTTATGTAGACTTTCCTCGTCATCTGGATCGATCGAATAATCGTAATAAGGAACAGCCCCAAAGCGTTTCAATTTATCAAAATAAAAATAAGCTCTAAAGAATCTGGCTACACCGCCATAGTGAGCAATGGCAGCTGCATCGTCACCTTTTTGGTAATTTTCTAGAAAGTAATTAATATCACGAAGATACCCCCAATCCCAACCGCCACCGGTGGTAGGAATAGTACGAGCACTACGCATTTCTTCACTTAAAGTAGTCTCTAGAATATTTCCTGCCCTGTTATCGCCATTATAGATTGAAATGCTAGGCAACATTCTATAAAAACCATTGGTATATAATTGTAAATCGCTGGCTTTTGTAAAGAAGTTATCCTCGGTAACATCAGATAATGGTTCTTTATTTAAAAGATCATCACTACAGCTAAATAATGTTGCTATCAGTAAGATGAATAGTATTTTAATATTTTTCATCATCATAATTTTAAAATTGAAGGGATAGCCCAACCGAATAGGTTTCGTTAAACGGAATTGTTTGTGCAGTACCTCGATTCGAAGAAGTTGAAGGCTGGTTTAGGTTTACTGAATTACTTGCCGCCTCTGGATCGATATAATCTGTTAGCGAAGTAAAAGTGAGCAGGTTTTCGCCGCTAAAATAGATCCTGAATTTGCTAACATTGAACTTTTCTGTAATCCTTTTTGGGATGGTATATCCTAGGCTTAGATTCTTAAGTCTTAAATACGCAACACTTTGCAGATATCTGTCGTTTATTGCGCCTAAAGCATCATTATCTGATAAGGCGATATAACCAAATAATCTAGGGAAATAAGCATCTCTATTATCTGGAGACCAGATATTATTCGCAAGATCTTTACGAATAAAAGTATCGTAAGGACGGTTATACATTGCCCAGAAGATTCTGGAATCTGTATTAGGATACCAGTCTTGTTCGCCTACGCCTTGAAAGAATGCAGACAGATCAAAACCTTTCCATGCTGCATTTACTCTAAAACTATACAGATATTGCGGAGCTGTATTTCCTATTTTTCTACGGTCTCCTGGATCCTGAAGTGTATTTTCACCTTCGTCGATAACACCGTCTCCATTTAGATCTACATAACGCACATCTCCTGGTTGCAATCCGCCATTTGCGGTAATACGATTAGCGACACGAGTTTGATCTGCGTGGCCTACAATTTCTTCTTCAGTTTGAAATAATCCATCTACGTGATATCCCCAAAGTTCTCCAATGGTCATCCCTTCATAATAATCTAATAAACTGTTATTAGGATTATCGAATCTTGTAATCTCTGTAACCGAATTGGATAAATTTCCTGTAATGCCGACGCTTAAAGGAGACTTAGCAACTTCAAAAGTATGATTGTAACCTAAACTTAATTCAAAACCACGAGTTCTTAGATCGGCTACGTTTTCCTGTGGAGAACTGGTTCCCAAAACACTTGGTAAAGTTGCTCCCTGGGTAAGCATTCCATCGGTGTTTCTTTGAAACCAGTCGAAAGTAATATTTATATCATTATCCAAAAGCGCAATATCTGTCCCAATATCAAAGGTTTTTACTTCTTCCCATGAGATCTCACGAGGATTTAAACCTGGAGCCGAGATATAATCTAAAGTTCTTCCGTTAAGTGCAAAGTTGCTATCTATATTTTTATTCAGCGTAGGCATGTATGCATAATTAACAACCTCCTGATTACCCAAAGAACCGTACGAAGCTCTTAATTTGAATAGATCGAAGGTATTATCTAAACCAGAAAAGAAATCTTCTTTATTAATTAACCAACCTCCTGAAACCGATGGAAAGAATCCCCAACGCTCTTCTTCAGGAAATCTTGAAGTTCCATCATAACGACCGTTCACTTCTAATAAATATTTGTCTTTATAATCGTAGGATAATCTATAAAAAACTCCTTGTAAAGCCCATTCTGCGGCACTTCCTAAAGCTTCTGGATTACTGGTGGCTAATCCTAAAGAGTTTAGATCGTCTGAAATACTATTTTGTTTGCTTGCCGTGGTGCTTTTGGTATAAAAAGTTTCCTGATTAAAACCTAAAGTGGCTTTTAAACTGTGATCACCAAATTGATGCCTGTAATCACCATACACATTAAAAGCATCATATTTAAAGCGAGTATTATATTCTGTTAACTGGTCTGTTCCCATAGTATTCACTTCACCGGGATAAATAGAATAAGGAACATTTACAGATCTTTGATAGCGATTATAATTTGTTCTTCTATATGCGTAACTGGCAGTAACGTCCAGACCTTTAAAAGGATTTATTTTAAGTGTTGCGATATTAGAGAATTCTCCTTCTTCAGTCTCCTGTTTAGCTTTACCATAAAGTAAAGAAGCGTAGGCACCGTCACCAATCGTATAATTATTAAGTTCTGTTCGCCATGTAGCTGTACCATCTGGATTTTGCGGCATATAAGAAGGTAAACCATGAACATAGATATTCCCACTAAATTGATCGTTCCATCCATACTGACTACCACCATGCTTTAGATCGTTAGAACTATTGTATTGCATATTGTTGGTAAAACTAAGCCAGTCATTAATTTCCATTTCCAGTTTACCACGCAGGTTATAAATCTTATAGTGATCGTCCTGGACTTTTAATATTCCTTCACTGTTATAGTTACGATACGAGAAGAATCCTTTTATTTTTTCTGAACCTCCAGAAACCGATACATTGTAGATCTGCGTTGGATAGCTATCTCTAAAGAAGTAATCCCACCAATCTGTATGACCATAATAAATGTATTGTTCTCTTCCATTTCGAATATCTGTTTCCACTCTGGCTAAAGAAGGATCCTGCGAAACTTCATAAATGTTTTGGTAATCTTCTTCGTTATAACCGGTATAACTTCTACCAACAGCTGTTCTGAAAGATTCATCTACAAGCATCACCGCCTGATAAGGATCGGTTAAATAATCAGTATTAATGGTAGGAGAATTCCACGCTGTTGTGGCATCTACACTTACAGTTAAATTACCTTCGCTTGGATTTTTAGTACTAATAAGTACAACACCAAAAGCTCCACGAGCACCATAAATAGCTGAAGCTCCTGCATCTTTTAAAACACTTATCGATTCTATATCATTTGGATTAAGATTATTAATATCACCTTCTACCCCATCGATGATTACCAAAGGTTCACCTCCATTTATAGATGTAAATCCTCGAATATTGATTCTAGGTTCTGCAGCAGGATCACCACTACTTTGGGTAACGTTTAACCCTGGGCTTAATCCTTGTAAACCTGCAGAAACATCTGCAATTGGACGTTGCTGAATTTGCTGAGCATCTACTTTACTAACAGCATCAACAAGGGTTTCCCTACTAGTTTGCCCATATCCAACTAAAACAACTTCTTCTAAACTTGCTGCATCAGTTTGTAAAATAATATCGATCTCAGTTTGATTTTCGATAGTTACGATCTGTTTTTTATATCCCATATAGGTCACGCTAAGCGAAGTTGCGCCTTCCGGAATTTCTAAGCTAAAATTTCCTTCAAAGTCTGTAGCGGTTCCAATATTGGTGTCCTGAACAAAAACACTTGCTCCCGGAATAGGTAAATTTTCGCTATCGGTTACTGTCCCGGTAATTATTCGCTGTTGCTGAATTTCAGTTTTATTCAGTTTAAGAGCGATCGTAGATTTTTTTCTGATGTAAGAGAGTGGGACAATTTTTTTAAGTCGGTTTAATTCATTTTCAACTCCGTTATTTTCCGGAGAAAAATCGGTTACAGAAACTTCTTTAAAAGCTCTTGTATTATATACAAAATTGATGTTTCCGTAGTTTTTGGCTAAAAGCTGTACAATTTCATCCAGGTTTGTGGATTTAATTGTCTTTGCCTTTAATTGCTGAATTCCTATTCCGTAGATCATCAGCATAAAAATTGTCGTGGTTATTAACCGCCAACGCTTTTTGGTTGTATTCATTTTAATGATTATTCTTTATTAATAGTTATTTTTCTTAAGGTCCTGGCCGGGACCTGTAATTGCCGAGGTGTAGTTTTTAGGTCATATTTTTCATTTTTAGCTGTTTTAAGAATTATTTTCAGTTAGTTTTCGTGTATTTTCATAGTTTTGCGACTTATTATTAATAGTTATTTTAATAATTGCCGGGGATGGTCTTGGCCGAGATTATCCCCATTATTTTTATTCGCAAATATTTCCTTCGATCTTATATTCTTTTTCATTAAGTGCTTTAAACTCGATATTGTGAGAAAAAGAGATGATTTCTATGATCTCTGCTAAGCTTAGATCACTTCTAAACTCTCCAGAGATCACGCAATTCGAAAAATCTGTTTTATTATCGATCTTGATATTGTAATAGTTTTCTAATCGATCTATTAAAAAATCAAGACTTGTATTATCACATTTTATCAAAGATGATTTCCAGGCGAGAACACTATTTGAATTAAAAGTGTTTAAACGAATTCGCTTATTCTCTTTATCAAAAACCAATTCCTCTCCTGGTGAAAGGTATTTTTCCTGATGCTTTAACGTGGTAACCTTAAGTTTTCCTTCAACAAGAGAAACCAAAGTCTTTTTTGCATTTTTATAGGCATTCACATTAAAAGAAGTTCCTAAAACCCTTAGATTTAGTTCGCCTGTTTTTACTATAAATGGTTTGTTATCGTCTTTTTTAACTTCAAAATACGCTTCCCCGTTAAGCTTAAGTGTTCTGGTGTTTTTAGTTGAATAACTAATCGAACTATTTCTGTTTAGCAGAATTTTGGAGCCACCATCTAGAAGAACTTCTTTTGGCGTTCTGCCGGTGTTGGTAACTTCTACCATTTTCCCTGGTGCATCGGGATTAAATATGGTTAGACTTGCAGTGGTTAACAAGGCGATTACCAATACGGCTGCAATTGATTTCCAAAAAACGTAATTTGGCCTTTTTGTAGACTTATCTATCCTTTGCCATAGTTTAACTGAATTGGTTTTAACCGGTTTATTCCAGGCTTTATGAATAAGCTCATCGAAATGAGCTTCAGAAAGATCTTTATCTTTTTTATGTTTCATTTTATGCTTTTCTATTAAGTATTCAAATAGAAAAATAAGATCCCCTACGTCTTAATGTTTTGGTAACGGTTCTTTTACGCTTTGGTGATCTTAAAAAAGGAAGCCAGAGTTTTAATTGCTGAAAAACAATGAATTGACTATATGAAATATTGTGCAGAATTTATAATATGAGGAAGTAAAAAAGTAATATTTTACTAGCGATGCTTTTCTTTTATTGAAAACTATCGAAATGTAACGGGATTATTATCTCGATGATTAAGTAATTGTTTCCTTAATTCTGAAATTGCTTTCGCTACCTGATTTTCTACGGTTTTTACTGAAATATTTAGATAATTTGCGACCTCTTTTTGAGTAAGACCTTCGAGTTTATGCATAATGAAGATCTCACGGCATTGCTGAGGTAATTTTTTAATCGCCATATTTAAAAAATAGAGCTGATTTTGGTTATTTTCAGCTTCAGTTTCTTCTAAAATTTCTTCTGAAGTTTCAGCATTCGTAGCTACTTCCAGCTTATTCTTTTTAAGCTGATTAATAATGTAAAATTTTGCAGTCCTAATAAGTTGCGATTCAATATTATGCTGTTCAGAGAGATTTTCTCGTTGCTCCCAAAATTTTACAAAAACATCGTGTACAAAATCTTCGGCTCGTTGCGCATCTTTCGTAAAACTTAGTGCGAGAGCATATACATTTTGGTGATATTGAAGATATATTTGCTTTAAGGCTGTCTTATTTCCTTTCTTAAAATCTGAAAGCAAACTCATCTTTGGTTAGTTTTAAAACCCAAATGTAGCCTTATTCGAATTCGAAAAATTTACCCTGATATTAAATAAAACTGATGCTAAAGTTAAGTTTTAGATGATATTTTATGATTTAAAGCTAATCGATTGGTAATTAGTTCTTTTTTGGATTGATGTAGTTTTTAAAAAATCACGATACCACAAACCAGAGTTTTTGATAATGCGTTGCTGGCGTTCATAATCGATATAAACCAAGCCAAATCTAGGACGATAACCTTCGGCCCATTCAAAATTATCGGTAAAGCTCCATACAAAATAGCCATTTACATTTACGCCTTGATTTTTGGCCTTCAGAGTGACTGCGATATATTGCTGAAGATATTGCTTTCTTTCTTCATCTTTTACCTGTCCATTAATTAGCTGATCTGGAAATGCTGCACCATTTTCAGATACTAGAATATTTTTTACACCTGGATAGGCATCGTATTTTTTAAGAAGATGAAAAAGTCCGTCAGAATAAATTTCCCAACCCATATCTGTAGTTTGTAAATTTCTTTTTTCAGCTTTTACATTTGTAGCCTGTAAATATGGGATCCACCAGGCATTTTTTACAATTTCTCTAGTGTAGTTTTGTATTCCAATAAAATCGAATTCAAACTGAAGTAAATCATCGTCTTCAGCTTTATAATATTTTTCAACTCTTTTTAAAAATGCTAATTCCTCAAAAGGATATCCATAGCCTAAACTAAGCTCTAAAAACAATCTGTTTACCAGGCAATCGACCCTATTTGCTGCTTTGTAATCTTTTTCACGGTCGCGAAAAGCTTCAATATAAGAACAGGAAAAAGTAGTACCGATATTTAGATTTTCATCAAAATCGCGTAAAATTCTCCCGCCAATGGCCTGGCAAAGCGAAGCATGGTGCATTGCAGGTATAAAATTCTTTACTCCTCTCCTACCCGGCGCATGAATTCCTAAAAAATGCCCTGCTCCCAAGAAAACTAAAGGTTCATTTAAAACCATCCAGTTCTTTACACGGTCGCCAAATCTAGAAACGCAAACTTTTACATATTCACTAAACCAGTTTATAATTTCTCTATTGGTCCAGCCACCTTTTTCTTCCAGCGCCTGTGGTAAATCCCAATGATACAGCGTAACCCAGGGTGTAATTCCCAAGGCCAAACATTGGTCGATCAAACGATCGTAAAAATTGAGCCCAGCTTCATTTATTTTTCCAGTTCCATCGGGTAAAATGCGAGACCAAGAAAATGAAAATCGAAAATGCTTAATATTCATCGATTTCATTAAGCGTAAATCTTCGACGTACCGATTATAAAAATCACAAGCAATATCGGCATTCTGGCCTTTATAAATTTTTCCTTTTTTATGAGAAAATTCATCCCAAATTGAAGCTTTTTTACCATCGGCAAACGGACTCCCTTCTATCTGAAATGCAGCTGTAGAGGTGCCCCAAATAAAGTTTTCGCCAAAATCGCTTCTTTTTAAGTCAGAAAAAAAATTATCCTCCATTTATACAATTTCAGTATTAGTAACTGTAGTATTTTGCTCTTGTAAAGCAACAGCGATTAACTTATCGATAATCATTTCGGTTTCATCTGGAAAATTCACTTCTATGATTTCATCTTTTAAAAGCCACTTCTCAATTTTAGGATAATGTTTCTTTTTTAGGTTTTTTAGCACCGTAATTCCCATTGTTTTAAGCATGGCGGCATTACATTGCTGTTCAAACTGACCTTTCATAGGCACTACTAATAGTTTTTTCTTCAGAAATAAAGCTTCAGCAGGTGTTTCGAAACCCGCACCGCAAATTACTCCGCTACAACTTCTTAGGCTTTCAATAAAATCGTTATTATTTACCGGCTTAATGACAATATTGGCGATTTCTGAAGCCTTTTTAAAATGCTTTGAAAATATTTCGAATCTGAATTGAGGAAAACTGCTGAATAACTTTAGCAATTTTTGATCTGAATAAGACGGAAGATACACCGTGTAATGATCTAATTTTTCTGGCTGAAGCTGCCGAATTTCAGACCTTATAACCGGAGTAAAAATACGATCATCAAAAGCTTTAAAATGAAAACCGTAACTAAAGCTGCACGGCGCATATTGTTTTAGAATTTTTAAGCCTAGCCAATCTTCTTTTAAAGGTTTTGGAGCTAAAGGGTGAAGCACCGCCGACTGATGACTTAAACCGAAACAATTTTTCTTTGCCATAGCACAAGCCCAGGCGGTAACAGGTTCAAAATCGTTGATTACAAGGTCATATTCCTTAACAGGAATGCTTTTAATTTCGTTATAAAGCCTTTTCATTCGGTTTTTACGATAAGTGTTCCAAATATCTACTCCGCCTTTTTTTCCGAAGATAAAACTTAGTCCTTTTAACTGATATTTTACGTCGTAAGGAAGTTTTAGATCACCTTGTGTACCACTAACTAAAAGATCCAGATGCCCCTTTTTCTGTAAAATGGGGATAATTTCCAGAGCACGACTAAGATGACCATTACCAGTTCCCTGAATCGCATAAAGTATTTTCATTAATGCGAAATTCTAAAGAAATGGGGATGATTTTTTTCTTTCAGAATAAAAGGGGAAATCATCGCACTTAATCTTCTTTGCACAAAAACCGCCACCAATAATTTCTGAAAACCATCTTTTAAATAGTTGTTTTTACCGGACTTAGTTTTAAAAATAGCTTTCTTAACCATAAGCTTATACTTAAAGTATTTACAACTCTTAAAATTATATACTTATGATTTAAAGTAAGTTATGTGTTTTTTAAATAAGTGCAGATTTAAGGTTAAGAATGCTTGTTTTTTTAATGAATATAAACTAGTTAAGTTTTAAAGAGGTCATAGTTAAAGATCCACCAACTGCTTTATCATTAAAAAACTCCAATTCATCTTTGTCTTCCTGTAGGGCTAAAGTGTACAGTAGCGGCAAATAATGATCTGATGTTGGTACGGCAAGATTTACTGCAGCTCCTAAATGATGATAATTCTGAAGTGAATTATGATCTTTAGTCAGGATGAGTTTCTTGATCTTATTATCGGCTTCCCTAGCCCAATCGAAGGCATGGTCGATCTTATTCATATTTGGCCAATCAATACGACGAAGATTGTGTACAATATTACCGCTGCCAATAATTAGAATTCCCTTTCTCCTAAGGATCGCGAGTTCTTTTGCGAGTTTATAATGTTCTTGCGGACTTTTATAGGCGTCTAAACTTAGCTGAACGACTGGAATATCTGCCTCTGGATATAAATGGCGTATAACACTCCACGCCCCATGATCTAAACCCCATTGATGATCTAAATGAATACTTTCGCTGGTAATTAAATTGGCTGTAGCTTCGGCTAATTCAGGATTCCCTTTGGCCGGGTAGTGCACATTAAATAATTCCTGCGGAAAACCTCCAAAATCGTGAATAGTTCTTGGCTGCGCCATAGCAGTTATTGCAGTTCCTCTTGTGATCCAGTGTGCTGAAATACATAAAATAGCATTGGGTTTAGGTAAACTTGCAGCAACTTTACGCCAATTTGCTACAAATTCATTTTCCTCTATCGCATTCATTGGGCTACCATGACCAAAGAATAGAGTTGGCATTTTAGGAGTGCTTTTAAAGCCAGTGGAAATGTTCTGAAGATCTGATAAATTCATGATTCAATTAATTTAAGTATTCTTTTTATTCCTGAAATAACAAGCGAGTAGCATAAAAAAGCCTTCCGGATATCAACCGAAAGGCTTATTATATAATTTTTCTTTTTCTTTCGGTGGTAACTAAGCTAGAGATTCAGCTAATTGTTTTTCAGCTTTATCTAGTGCTCCATCACGTAATTCTGGTATAGCAATTCCTTCCACTCTAATCAATTCTACGTCTGTCATTCCAAGGAAACCAAATACTTTAATAAGGTAATCTGAAACAAAATCGTAGGCTGGGTTTTCAGAATAAACTCCGCCAGAGCTCATTGCGATATATACTTTTTTACCGGTTACTAATCCTTGTGGACCTTCTTCGGTATATTTAAAAGTTGTTCCTGTTTTAGCCAGGTGATCGATCCAGGCTTTTAATTGAGAAGGAATCCCAAAGTTATATAAAGGTGCTCCAATTACCAGAATATCAGCATCAAAAACTTCCTGGATCACTTTATCCTGGATAGCGATCGTTTCTTTTTGTGCTTCAGTTCTATTTTCTTCAGGAGTAATGATGGCCTGCCATTTATCTTCAGTAATATGTGGGAAATCCTGAGCTACAAGATTTCTCTCTACAACCTCACTTTCTGGATACTCTTTAGAAAGTTGATCTAAGATTTTATTACTTAAAGCCATGCTGTAGGAATTCTGGCCATTAAGGGTTGAGATTACATGAAGTATTTTTTTCATAAGATTTAATTTAAACTAACATTTGTATATACAAATATACGAACAAATAAGCTATGACACCGGCTACTTCACCTTATGTTACTACTAACATTTAGGTTAGTTGTTTAAGCTTCGTGCTCTAAATATTGTTCTTTAAAATCTTCTGAATTGGTATGAAGCACCCGAAAAAGGGCATTCTCGAAATCTTTAAAATCACTAAAACCACAGGCCTCGGCAAGACACTTAAGATCGCAATCTTCATACTCTGGAATATTAATCATTTCTTTGACTTCCAATACTCTTAGATCGTTCAGATATTGATTAAAAGTTTTATGCTTTGCCTGGTTAATAATATAATCCAACTCTTTTGGAGTTAGCATTAAATGTTTACTAATTTCATCGATTCTTAAATTTTGAATAAGATAGAATTTTTCACGTCGCATGATCTTATCTAGTAGACGAGAATATTCTATAGCTGTGTTAGCATCGATATAATGTTCCTGGGAAGGTGTGCTTTCGTTTTGGCTAAGAACTCCACTATTACAAATCATAATTAAAAAAAGTGGAAATAAAATGAAGAAAACAAGTGTTGGCCCGGAAATAGCGAATATTCCCAGACTTATAATTAGAACGAAGCCAACGATATAAGACATGAACAAACTCATAATTGCGATTGTTTTATCTAAAAGCCTTCGTTAATAGTAGGGTGTAGAAACGCTACGGCTAAAAAATTTAAAATTTCTCTATTACATTAAGTATTTGTAAATATCAAATGCAATTGTAATGCCATATATCTTATTTGTTTACTTTTTATCGATTTTTTATTAACTCAATAAATAAACGGATAAAAATAGTGGTATTGGTTAGAGAATATAAAAACCCGAACTAGATGATAGTCCGGGTTTTTTGTAAATATAAATTTAACACTGAAATTCTATATTCTGGCGGCAGCTTCTTTGTCTACATACCACATTAATTCTCCCTTAGGATCGATGATCTGAGAAGGATATTTTTCAATGTTCTTTTCTCCTTTAATAACTTCAAAAAGTGCATCTGCTTTTTTAGCTCCAAAAGCAATAAACGCAACGCTTTTAGCTGAATTTAATAAAGGTGCAGTTAATGTAATTCTGTACATATCCTGTGGTTTTAAGAAATAAGCATCTACTTTTTTCTCTTTCTCATGAATAATCTCTTCTCCAGGAAATAAAGATGCTGTATGTCCATCGTCACCCATACCTAAAAAGATAAGGTCGAAGGTTGTACCATCTTCTAAGACCTGGTCTAAAATTGCAGAATATTCCTTTGCATAATCTTCGGCAGAGATTCCATCCTTATACATCGGGAAGATCTGCTCATTTGGTATAGCTACCTTATTTAGAAAATCCTTAAATGCATTACCGGCATTACTACGATCATCTTCGATAGGAACCCATCTTTCGTCTCCCCAAAAGATAAAGATCTTATCCCAGTCTACCTGGTCTTTAAATTCTGTTGTAAGCAAATCGTACATTCCAGCCGGAGAAGATCCTCCGGTTAGCGCAACGGTAAATTTAGCTTTTGCTTCGATTGCTAATTTAGCGCGTTCTATAAAATGCTGAGCAGCAGCTCGACTTGCTTCTTCCTTGGTTTGATAGATATTTAACATTCCTCTTGTTTCTTTTCTTTTTTACCTGGTACATTTATAGACCAAACATGACCTTGTTGTGCGATCAATGCTTCAGCACTTTCAGGGCCATAACCTCCTGCCTGATAATTAGGGAAATTAATAGATTCCCTGCTATCCCAGGCTTCCTGAACTGTTTTAATCACATCCCATGCTTCTTCCACCTGGTCAGATCGCATAAATAAGGTAGTGTCACCTAACATGGCGTCTAGCAATAAGGTCTCATAAGCTTCTGGAGTATGTGTTGAACAGCTGTCGTAATCAAATACCATTTCAGACGGATTAAGGTTCATTTCTAATCCTGGTTTTTTCGTCATAAAACGTAACCTGATATCCATTTGCGGCTGCAAATTGATCGTTAGTTTATTAGGCATGATATTGTTTGACTGTTCTCCAGGAAACGCTGCATGCGGCACTGGTCTAAACTGAATTGTGATTGAAGAACTTTTTTCCTGCATACGCTTACCGGTTCTTAAATAGAACGGTACGTTTTGCCAACGCCAGTTGTCGATAAAGAACTTAATTGCGGCATAAGTTTCTGTATTAGAAGTCTCACTTACCCCGTCTTCTTCACGGTAACCGGGAACTTTTTCTCCTTCTACCCATCCTTCGCTATACTGACCTCTAACTGCATTTTTGCTTACTTCGTCTGGCTTAATTCTACGAATTGCTCGTAAAACTTCAACTTTACGATTTCTAATTTCTTCAGCATCTGCAGAAATTGGAGCTTCCATAGCCACCATACATAAGATCTGTAACAAGTGATTTTGGATCATATCACGAAGCGCTCCAGAGCCTTCATAATAACCGCCACGAGAACCTACTCCAACTTTTTCAGCAACAGTGATCTGTACGTAATCAATATAATTTCGATTCCAAAGTGGTTCGAACAACGCATTTCCAAATCGGAAAGCCAAAATATTCTGAACCGTTTCTTTACCTAAATAATGATCGATCCTAAAAATTTGCTTCTCATCGAAAGTTCGCTGAAGCAATTTGTTTAATTCAATTGAAGATTCCAGGTCGTAACCAAATGGCTTTTCGATCACCAAACGGTCTTTTTCTAGTTCCTGTACTAATTTCTGACTTTTTAAATTGGCTGTAATATCATCAATGAACTTAGGAGATACCGAAAGATAGAATAATCTATTAGCGCGTTCTCCCCATTCTTTATCCAGGCTTTCTAATTTAGAATGTAAATCCTGGTAAGACTTTTCGTTGGTAATATCAGATTTAAAGTAGTGTATCGATTCCTCGAATTTCTTCCAAACTTTTGCATCTGGATCACGACGAGAAAATTCTTTTAATTTTTTATATAAATCCTTTCTATACGAAGCATCATCAAAATCTGATCTTCCTAATCCAAAAATGGCAAAATTATCTGCCATTCGATCATCGATATAAAGATTGTAAAACGCAGGGATTAATTTACGGCTGGCAAGATCTCCTGTTCCACCAAATATAACAATGATCGTTGGGGCCGCTTTCTTTTCTGTCTTCATTTTAATTTTAAATTAATTGAGGCTTAATTCCATTCAGTATGAAAAATACCTTCCTTATCGTTACGCTCATATTTATGCGCTCCAAAGAAATCTCTTTGTGCCTGGATAAGGTTTGTTGGTAAAATTTCACTTCTGTAAGAATCAAAATAAGAAACTGTAGAAGTAAATACTGAAGCCGGGATTCCTTTGTCGATAAAGGTTTTAACCACCTTACGTGCAGCAGCTTGTTTTTCTTCTAAAGCTTTACCTAAAGTTTCGTCTAATAACAGGTTAGGTAGTTCTGGAGATTTGCTATAGGCTTGTCTAAAATCTTCTAAACAGGCCGCTCTAATAATACAACCACCTCGCCAGATCTTAGCAACTTCTTCAAGGTTTAATCCATAATCATACTCTTTAGAGGCGAAAGTTAGCTGTGCTAATCCCTGAGCATAAATATTAATCATGGCAAAATAGAAGGCATCAGTTAATTCAGCAAAAATTTCTTCTTCTGAAGTTTCTGAAACATCTGTCCATTTCAAGCTTTTTGAAGCCTGTACGCGTTCTTCTTTATATTTTGAAATATCTCTCATTTCTACCGCAGCATTAATTGCCGGGATTGGCGCCTGGATGTCCATCGCATTTTGTGATGTCCACTTACCAGTTCCTTTAGCTTTTGCAGCGTCTGAGATATAATTTAGTAAAATACCTTTACCGGTAACTTCGTCTTCTTTTTTAAGGATTCCTGCCGTAATTTCAACTAAGAAAGAAGCTAATTCTGAATTGTTCCATTTTTCGAATAATTGCTGAATTTTAGCATCTTCTACTCCGTATCCTCTTTTTAACAGATCATAAACTTCAGCAATAAGTTGCATAATTGCATACTCGATACCATTATGAACCATTTTCACGTAGTTTCCTGCAGATCCTTTTCCTAGATAAGTTACACAAGGTTCACCATTTACTTTTGCAGCTACAGCTTCAAAAATAGGGCGAAGTCTTTCGTATGCTTCAGCATTTCCACCTGGCATCATACTTGGGCCAAAACGAGCTCCTTTTTCACCACCAGAGATTCCCATTCCGAAGAAATGAATTCCTTTTTCAGCAAGTTCATCCACACGACGATTGGTATCTGGGAAATAGGAGTTACCACCATCTACCAATACATCACCTTCTTCTAAATACGGTAAAAGCGATGCGATAGCCGAATCTACAGGTTTACCCGCAGGAACCAATAACATAATTGCTCTTGGTTTACGAATTAGTCCGCAAAATTCTTCGGCAGAGGTTGTTCCTTTTATAGTGTGCTCTTCTGAAGCTTCTTTTTCCAGAGATGCAGCTTTTTCGGGGTCTAGATCCAGCCCGGCTACAGAAAATTTATGGTCGGCCATGTTAAGCAATAGGTTTCTACCCATTACTCCAAGTCCAACAATTCCAAAATCGAATTCTTTCATGATTCAGTTTTAGGTTCTTAACTATTCTAATTTAATTTAAAGTACTCTTTTTCTATATCTAAGACTTTATTCAGTCGTCTTACAAAACGTTCGTCTTTCTGAAATTCAGCATTCAAAAAGGCCAAAATGATTTCTAAAATAAGTGATGTTCCCAACACTCTCCCACCAACGCAAAGCATATTCATGTCGTCATGTTCAACTCCCTGATGTGCCGAATAAGTTTCAGAAATTAAAGCTGCGCGAACACCGGGAAATTTATTGGCAGCGATAGAAACACCAACACCGCTACCACAAACTGCGATGGCTCTGTCTATTTTCTTTTCGCTTAAAGCTTTTGCTAATGGAGAAACAATATCTGGATAATCGTCGTCGCCTTGATATTTATAGGCACCAAAATCTTCTATATCGAAATTCTTTTCTTTTAAGAGTTCAAGCAACTTTCCTTTTTGTTCTAAGCCGGCATGATCTGCAGCAATTCCGATTTTCATGAAGTAAATCTTTTGGTTTTAATCATTTTGAACGATAAAATTAACTAATTAAATCTGTATGGCGGCAAGACAAAACCTTATAAAAATACTAAAACCTTTGAAATGTCTAAGTTATACCAGCATTTTAGAAAATTGTGCTACACTAAATATCGATTTTCGATGTTTTTAGCCTCAATTTATAAGTTGTAGTACACCAATTAGCGAAACGATACTGATAAAGATCCATATAAAAACAGCTAATATTACCGGTTTTATTCCTACCTGGATAAAGCTTTTATAGTTTAAAGTGCTCCCAATTAAAAACAATACCAGCGTTAATCCCATTTTAGAAACTGAAACTATGCCTGGCGCCACAAATTCTATGTTTGGGATATATGTATTGGCTATAATCGCTAAAATAAATAGGCCAATAAAATATGGAATCTTGATCTTCTTTAATTCGGTATGGTTGCTTATCGCGAATAAAACAGAAACCGGTAAGATCCATAAAGCTCTGGCTAATTTTACAGTGGTTGCAATTTCTAAAGCTTCATTTCCATAAACCTGTGCTGCCCCAA
The DNA here is from genome assembly GCF_019904275.1 of Zunongwangia sp. SCSIO 43204. GTDB lineage: Bacteria > Bacteroidota > Bacteroidia > Flavobacteriales > Flavobacteriaceae > Zunongwangia > Zunongwangia mangrovi. Next base: position 3,283,770 of record NZ_CP063204.1, on the reverse strand, counting down.
CAACAGAGCTGGTATCGTGAATGGCAATCGCACTCCAGATTCCAAATTGATGCTGACTCATATTAAAATAATGGCCTAAAACCGGAAAAAGAAATAATGCCAGACTATTTAATAAGAAAACACTCCCGATGGCAATAGAAATTTGTTTCGCATCGGCTTTAATTATTGGAGAAATGGCGGCAATGGCGCTTCCGCCGCAAATAGCAGTTCCAGAACTTATAAGTTTGGCTATTTTTTGATCGATTTTAAAGATTTTACCGATTAAAATTCCTAGGCCGATGGTTAAACTAATCGATATAATGGTGAATAAAAATCCGTCTTTTCCTGCAGCTAGAGCTTTGTCGATATTCATACCAAAACCAAGCCCTATAACCGATAATTTCAGCAACCAATTAATACTAGTTTGTGTTTTTTGCTGAAATGGATTCTGAAAAAATTGCGCAAAAACAATTCCTGCAGCCAATGCTATAGGAGGATTCACCACCGGAAGCAAACAGGCCAGGCAAAGAAGTACAAATAATACTGAAGTAATTGCAGGTTTCATAAACTGAATTTATACTTCAAAAGTAGTTTCAGTCTAGTTCCAAATCAAATGATAAATTATTATACCATATAACTAAAAGTTATAATGATGTTGTAGAAATTTTAAATAGACAGCATTCAGTTTAGAATGATGTCCCTGCTGTTGAATAAAAAAGAATTCACGCTTAATTTGTAGATTTTCGATATCAACAATATAAAGATCGCCATGCTTCAATTCTTTTAAAACTGTATTGATACTTAAAAAACTACCGCTATGGCCATTAGATAGGTAAGATTTTATACTTTCTGAACTTCCAAGCTCTAATTCGATATTTAGCTCTTCCATTTTTACATTTTCATGCTGAAAAGCTTTTAAGATCACTTCCCGAGTTCCCGATCCTCTTTCTCGTAAAACAAGCGGAATATCTTTTAATTCTGAAATAGATATCTGGTTTTGTTTGGCTAAAGGATGCGATTTATCTACCACCAGCACAATCTCGTCCTGCAAAAATGGCTGATAGGATAATTCCCTGTTTTTAGATTGCCCTTCAATAAAACCAAGTTCAACCGAATTATTCATCACAGATTTTTCTACCTTCTCGGTATTCATATTCAATAAATGAATCCTGATTTTGGGGAATTTTTGATGGAATTTTGCTAAAACTTCAGGTAAAATATATTGTGCGATCGTGGTACTGGCCGCAATTCTAAGATTTCCTTCATTTTTATCGATAAGCGAATTCATATCGAATTCGGCTTTCTCATATTGCTGAAAAATAAGTTTGCTATGCGAAAGTAAAAGCCTCCCTGCCTCAGTTAATGCTATGCTATTTCCTTTTCTTTTAAAGAGCTTTTGGTTAAAATGAGCCTCAATTTGCCGAATATGCCTTGTAACCGCTGGTTGCGTGATATGAAGATCTTCGGCTGCTTTAGAAAAACTAAGCCGTGATGCCACACTTTGAAAAACCTGTAGTTTAAAATCAAACATTATAATCAAATGTAATAATAATGTTTGGAAAACGAATTTGTTATTAGAAATTATTACAAAAAAATAGCTCCCAATTTTATACAATATCGAGAGCTATTTTTTTAAATCTAGTAAACTGAAACTGGTTATTTTTTCCAGGTATTATTTTCAGGAGTAGCATCCATCCAAATACCACCTTCTAGTGTTACCGCTTCAACTTGTTTATCTGTTTCAATTTGTATTGAAAATTCATCTTCAGCATTTTCCCAAATTGTAGATTTTTGATGAATGCTTTTTGAACTTCCGTCAGCAAAAGTCAGTTTTACATCAAAAGGAGCCGGCATTCCACCAATATTGAAAACTAAAACTTCAACAGAATTATCATTTTGTGTTACCTTTTTAATTTCAAAATCAATATGGTTGGGTTTAAAATACCAATTATCCCAAAACCAGTTAAGGTCTTTTCCAGAAATATCATTGATGCTATAAAAGAAATCCCACGGAATTGGATGTTTTCCATTCCAACGATCCATATATCCCTGTAAAGCTTTTTTGAAAAGCTCGTCCCCTAAAATATCTTTTAATGCAAGGTAGCCAAGTGCTGCTTTTCCGTAAGAATTATTACGATATACAGGTCCGCTTAAAATATTAGATGGTGTGATAATAGGTACATCTTGTTCCATATTATCATCGTTGATCCATCTCTGGACTCTAAAATTTTTAAAACTTTCAATAGCATTTTCTTCTCCAATATCCTCGATCCCAATTAGATGTTCTAAAGTTGTAGCCCAACCTTCGTCCATAAAACCAAACCTGGTCTCGTTAGTTCCCATATAAAATGGAAAATAAGTATGTGCAATTTCATGTTCAGCCACGAAACGCGCCAATTCTGGCTCTCCATGAGAATTATCGTTAACCATCATTGGATATTCCATATCGCCATGACCTCTTACCAAAGTAGATTTTGAATAAGGATAAGCGATCCCAGGATAGTGATGCGAAAACCAGTTTAAAGCATGTTGTCCATAGTTAACCATTTGGTGAAAATCTTCAGAAACATTATCATAGGCCGCCTGCACACTTACGCGACGATTAGAAGTAGAATCTACCACAACACTTGCAGCATCCCAATTATACTCGTTACTAATAGCAATCGCAATATCGGTAATATTAGAAGCTTTCCATTTCCAGGTGTTGTTGCCGTCTTTGGTAATTTCTTTTTTCTTAAGATCTTCTGGAGTGGCGATGCGAATCACTTCATCGCTTTCCATCGATTTTTCAAGTTTTTTCGCATATTTTTTCTGAAGAACTTCTTCAGCATTTAATAGATCTCCGGTAGACCAAACGATAAAACCTTCAGGAACATTTACGCTAATTTCATAATCATTAAAATCGTTATAAAATTCCTGCATTCCGAAGAAAGTCATGGTGTCCCAACCCATATAATCGTCGTAAACAGCCACGCGCGGATAAAAATAAGCCAGAAAAAAGGTGTTTTCTAAAATAGCGCCTTCTCTCCCACTTTGCTTAGAAACGTCAAAATGCCAGTCGATACTTAAGTTTATTTTTTCGCCCGGTTGCAATGGCGTATCCAGCTTTATCATTTTATTGGTACCATCGTTCTTGGAATTCCATTCCTTTTTGGTACCATTTTCTGAATAGGAATCAATTTCGATTCCGTTTGTCATATAATCTTCAGAAGCCTGTCCCAATCTTGCTGCACCAGGTTTGTGATTATTCAGAATTAATTTAAAATTTAGGGAATTTAAAGTATTCGGACTATTATTAGTATAGATAATTTCTTCGGAACCTTTTACTGTACGGCTTGGAGGATTTACCTGAAGATCAATCTTATATTTTGCCGAATTTTGCCAGTAATTTTTGCCAGGTTTACCGCTTTCACTTCTTGTTTCGTTCTCATATGCTTTTTTTACATCTCTTGGAACATATAATTCTTGTCCAAAAGAAAAGCTTCCCGTAAAAAGAGAAGCCAAACATCCTGCTATAAGGGATTTTCTCATTAAAATTCAATTATTTTTTGCCTAAAATAATAGTATAAAATTGAATTCATCCCTTTATTAAAATCTTTTCATTCAAACTAATGTTAAATGCAGGATTATCGATTTAGCAGGTTGTTTTTTTCGGATTTATCAATAAAAAGTGTTGTTCAATTTTATCGAATTTCAAAAGTCTTGAAACCACTATTAATTCTGCACACTTCAACCTTTCTTTAAATTAAGTTAATAATTTTATTGCTCCTAGGCTATTGATTAAATTACCAAAAAAGCGAGAAAAAGAAATGAAAAAAATTGCCATTATTGGTGGTGGCGCCTGTGGATCTGCAGCTTTGATTGAGCTTCTAATTCAGAGTAGAACTGCCAAATTAGAAAAAGAAGTTTCGTTCGTATTTATAGAACGAAGAGAAAAAGCAGGATATGGATTAGCGTTTGGATCTAAACAACGTACACATATTTTAAATACCCAGGCCGATCTTATGGGAATTTACGCCAACGAACCGGCACATTTTGCAGAATGGCTTAAAGAACACGGCGGTAAATATCGAAGCGATGTAAAAAGTGAAAGTAACGAAGATAATGCCTACACCAGCAGATTGTTCTATGGTCATTATGTTGCTGAACAGCTTGACGAAAATATCAAGAAAGCCGCCGAGAACAATATTAAGGTAGAAAGAATTGAGGCTGAAGCTTATGATATTGAGCGTTTAGAAAATGAAAAATTAGTAATTCATTTAACCAATAATAGCTCTGCTGAAGTTGATGAAGTTTTATTGGCGCCAGGAACCCCAAAGCCGAATATCTTTAAGCAATTTAGAGATAATAAGCATTATATAGATTTTCCATGGCCAACAGAAAGATTGCTGGAAAATACCGGTAAAAACGATCATGTTGGAGTTTTAGGAACCAGTTTAAGTGCTATTGATACAGTAATGAGCCTGGTAGATAACGGACACAAAGGAAAGATCACCATGTTCTCTCCAGATGGAATGTTGCCAAGAGTTCAGCCCGATGAAAGTAATGGTTTTGAAAGAAAATTTCTTACGCTTGCCAATTTACATAAACTTAAGCGTGATAAAGGACATACGCCTAGAGCAAAAGAATTGTTTAGATTGTTTATCAAAGATGTTGAAAAAGCCGAAGGAAAATCTATCGACTGGAAATCCCTAAACCGAGATTCTAAAGATCAGCTTCCGTTACTTGAATATGATATTGAAGTAGCCGAAAAGGGTGGCGATAATGTATCGAATATGGCCTACTCGATGCGCTACGATACTTCTACAATATGGAGTTGGATGAGCTTGCATGAGCAGATTATATTCACAAAATGGCTGGGAAGACATTGGACGATCACCCGGCATGCGATTCCGCTTCACAACGCAAAAAGATTGGCTAAGCTTATGAAAGAGGGTCAGTTGCAAATTATTCCGCAGAATAATAAAGTTGAGTTTCTGGATGATGAAAATTGCTTCGAGATCACTACCGGAAACGATGGCGTTTTTAAGATCGATAAATTGGTTAATGCTACTGGAAGTGCCGGTAAATTAGAACAGATGGATAATATTCTGGTTCAAAATTTACTCAAGAAAGATTATTTAAAACCACACCCTATTGGTGGAACTGTTATTAATCCTCATACGATGCAGTGTATTTCAGAAAATGGAGGTACTCACATTTATGCGGTAGGACATTTGGTAAACGGAATGCTAATGAACGTAAATGCCGTTTGGTTTAATGTAAAAACGATCGCAAGATTAGCTTCAGAAATAATATTTAAAACCACTACTAATGGGCACATTTAAGGATCTTTATATAAGTTTACTTCCCTATTTATGTTGTATCCCTATTGGCTATTTAATAAGTAAGCGTGAATGGATCCCAAAATCCTGGATTCATAAGCCGCTTTTATTTGTTTTATTACCAATTTTGGTGATTGATCATGTATTGGACGCAGGCTTTTCAAATTTGGTGATCTTAGCGATAATTTCATTTTTGCTGGCATTTTTAATGATCTTTCCGGCCATGTTGGTCGATAAAACCGTAGATAATTCGGGGAATATCAATATCTTAAAAAGCGGGTTCTCTTATTTTAATGTGGCCTTCTTCGGGATTCCTACCGTCAAGTCACTTTTTGGTGATGATGCGGTAACTACATTGATATGTATTTACGTTGGTACGGCGCTCTACGGCAATATTATTGGTTACATCCAAGTGGCGAAGTCAAAGTTTTCTACCAAACAGGCGATAATCGAAGTTTTGAAGGTTCCTTTTATTTATATCATCATTTTAGCTTTGATTTTAAAAGGTTTTAAAGTGGAAACACCAGAAGCTGTAAAACCCGTAGTTGACATGATGGGGACCGTAGTTTCTGTAATGGGAATGCTTATTATTGGTATGAATTTGACAAATATTAAATTTAAATCTCTAAACTGGGGATATTACTCTAAAGTGCTGGGAATACGATCAATATCAGCCATATTAATCACCGCTGCTTTAATGGGACTCGAATATTGGCTTGTAGATGGATTAGAAAAAGAACAACGACAGGTAATGGCTTTAATTCCGCTTTTCCCAATCGCAGCGAATTTGGCCGTTTTTGCATCATTTTTAAAATCCCAGGAGAAACAGGCGGCTTTACTCATCGTATTTTCTATGGTGATCTCGATGATTTTAGTGCCAATTGGCGCCTTAATATTCGCTTAGATCATTTCTGAAGAATTGTTCTCTTTGATATCACGATATCACTGATTGTAATGAGAAAATAAATCGAAACCTGGAATATTATTTCTGAATATACTTCGATGATTTAAATTAATGTAAAAGTTTTTGCCGTGAAAAAGGCAAATATTAATTTCAGAAAAAATCAAAAAATTATGAAAGCTATAGGAATCACAAAATCTTTACCTGTAGACGATAAAAATTGTTTTATCTCTTTTGAAACCGAAAAACCAATGCCAGAAGCTAAAGATCTTTTGGTTAAAATTCATGCGGTTTCTGTAAATCCGGTAGATTATAAAGTCCGTCAAAATGCAGCCAAAAACACTGAATTAGATGAGCCAAAGGTACTAGGTTGGGATGCTGCAGGGGTCGTGGAAGCTGTGGGTAGTGAAGTTTCTAATTTTAAGGTTGGAGATGAAGTTTATTATTCCGGAGAATATAAAAGACCGGGCTGTAATGCCGAATTTCAGCTTATAGATTCAAGAATTGCCGGCCATAAACCTTCAAATTTTTCATTCGAGGAAGCTGCAGCAATGCCATTAACCGCGATTACTGCCTGGGAAGCTATATTTGATCGTTTAAGACTTCAGAAAAATGGAGAAAATAACAAAAAACTATTGATCATTGGTGGTGCAGGTGGCGTTGGATCTATTGGAATACAAATCGCCAAAAAATTAACTAATATTGAAGTTATAGCGACCGCATCTAGAGAAGCAACCAGCAAATGGTGCAAAGAAATGGGAGCCGATGTAATCGTAAATCATCACGATCTAGAAAACGAAATGAAAAAGGCTAATATTGAAAATGTAGATTATATTCTTAACTTTTATGATACCGATATGCACTGGGATGCTATGGCAAATCTTATAAAACCACAAGGACATATTTGTTCGATCGTAGAAAATAAGAACCCATTAGACTTAAATAAATTAAAAAATAAAAGTGCAGCTTTTCATTGGGAATTTATGTTTACAAGGTCTTTATTTAAAACAGAAGACATGATTTCGCAGCATAAGATTCTTGAAGAACTACGCCTGCTTTTTCAAGAAGGAAGTTTAAAAACTACAATCAGCAAAACTTTCGAAGGATTAGATACTCAGGTGTTTAGAGAGGTACATGAGTTGCAGGAAAGTGGTAAATCTATAGGAAAAAACGTTATTAGTTTTATAGCTTAAACCGGTATAAATTACAGATGATTGAAAGGATTTCAGCAATGAAATCCTTTTTTTATACTTTTTAAGAAATGGGTTAAAAATTACTTAAACCTTCTTTTTAGCATGATATTGGAAGAATCTATATATAATTTAGTGCCAGAAAATAATTGAAATATTTAAAACCAAACTATAATAGAAAACGTAAGTAGACAGATACAATTTTAAAACAAACTAACCACTAACTACTAGCTATGACTCCCCAAACCATGATTATCGCAACCTACATCTTAATTTTCCTATTTGTCTCATTTTTAGTGTTTAATCACTTATCAGACAAACAGAATAAAATAAAGTCTAAAAAACAAAAAACTATGGCCGAAGAGTTTAAAGGTCAAAAAGTGCTGATTGATGGAAAATTGCATAAAGAACATAAGCTTGAAATTAAAGAGCAATTAGAAGAATGGGATGTAGAAGTTGAACAAAAAATGTCTACAAAAACGGGGATTTTAATTACAGGGAAAAATGCAGATGAATTAGTGATCGAAGAAGCTAAAAGTTTTGGCGCCAAAATATATTCTGAAGAAGCATTTATTGCACTAAACAAAGCTCCGCAATATGTGCTTAATAAAGATGCTAAACCATTAGAAGAAAAAGCCACAGTAAAAGTAGAAAATTAAAGATCTATAAAAGCTAAAACAAAATCCCTGTTTAATACAGGGATTTTGTTTTATATAAAGTCTTTTTAGTCTCTTGCTTTAACTGGATAATCTAAGTATCCTTTCTTGCCAGGTACATAAAAAGTATCTTCGTCCCAATCGGTTAATTCAACACCTTTTTCAAATCTTTCTACAAGATCTGGATTAGAGATGTAAGGTTTTCCGTAGGCTACAAGATCGGCATTTCCTTCTTCAATTACTTTATTTCCTTTTTCCTGATCGAAACCGGCATTTATAATTAAAGTTCCTTTATATAATGGTCGGTAATGCTTTGCGATTTCAGAAACGGCAAATTCATTATCAGAAACATCTGTAAAGGGTTCAGATAAATGAACATAAGCCAAATCGTATTCATTTAACTTATTTACGATATAATCGAATGTTGGGATCGTTTCTTTATCCATTGTCATCCCAAATGGGCCATCTAAGGACGGATTTAAACGTAAACCTATTTTCTGTTCTGGCATAACTTGCTTTATCGCATCGATCACTTCAAAAAGAATCTTTGCTCGATTCTCTATGGATCCGCCGTATTCATCGGTTCTGGTATTTGATGTTCCGTTGAAAAACTGGTGTAAAAGATAACCATTAGAAGAATGAATCTCTACACCATCAAAACCAGCTTCCATTGCATTTTTAGCTCCGTTTTTAAAATCTTCGATCGTTTGCTTAATTTCAGCGATCGTCATTTCTTTTGGAGTTACGGTATCTTTAAAACCTTCTGGAGTATACGATTGTGCATTTGGATTTATTGCTGAAGGTGCTAATGGTTTTTCTCCATTATGAAAATCTGGATGGGACATTCTGCCTACATGCCATAATTGGATAAAAATTCGTCCATTTTTTTCATGTACTTTTTCAGTCACTTTTTTCCAGCCTTCAATCTGAGCTGGTTTATAAATTCCTGGTACATTTACATAACCAATCGCTTCGTCACTAATAGGAGAACCTTCAGAAATAATTAATCCTGCGGAAGCTCTTAGAGCATAATATTCAGCTTCAAAATCTTCGCGTGGCGCATTTTCTGGGTTATCTGCACGGCTACGTGTCATGGGCGCCATCACTACACGATTAGGTAATTTTAATCCATTTAAATTATAATCGGTTAAAAGCGGTTGTTTACTCATAATTTTCTTTTTCTTTGATTAAAACCACAAAACGAGGTTCTGTGATCGATTCCTTTTTTATCAATTTTTTTCCCTTGCCAACAAAATTAAGGTATAACTGCCTAAAAGAACATTGATATATGTTAGCATTGCCTGTTAAAAATTGTTAAGCTAAATAAGCTCTTTTCGTATTCTACTTAAGCTTTCTGGTTTAATCCCCAAATAATTAGCGATGTGGTAATTTGCTATTCTATTTTCAAGTTCTGGAAAGCGATCATAGAATTCTAAATAACGCTCCTTACTACTTTTTTGCAGACTAGACATTATTCTGCAACGTAAAGCGATAAAAGAATTCATAACTTTAATTCTAAAAAAGCGTTCAAATTTTGGGATTCTGCGATATAATTCTTCCTGTGCATCACGATGAATTGCCAGCAGCTCGCAATCTTCAAGACATTCTACATTAAGCCTTGCTGGAATACCTTCACTTAAAGCCTCATAATCACTAATCCACCAATCCTCCATCGCAAATTGCAAATTTGCTTCATTTTCCTGATCGTCTCGATAAAAGGAGCGTAAGCAACCTTTAACGACAAAGAAATTATGATGCACAAATTCACCACTTTTTATCAAATATTCACGTTTTGATAATTTCACCGGACTTAAAATGCTTAAAAATTCGGCTTTCTCTTCATCGGAGAGGTCAATTATTTTAGAAACGTGGTCAAGAATTTTCTGTTGCATAAAAAAGGGAATTTTATAACGAATAAGATAGTCGTTCTAAAACTTCAAATCTTACTTTACTTCAATTTGAATAATATGAGGTTTTTATGTTCTGTTTGCTGAAGTTACTAGTTCTAAAATTGACTCAATTTATTTAGCTGAAGATTAAATACTATAATGTACGATTTCAACTTGAATTTAATCCATTTCGCAATATAGTTATCGCATTATTTTTGCAATTCTTGATCATGTGATAATTAACTGTTATGGTTAATGAACCGCTTTCCGGTTCCTCATATAAAAATCACTGTTTTTCAATAATCTTAATAAAATGTCAAATAATTACTAAATTAGGATTCATGTATACTCATTTTTAATTTTTTACCATTGCTTAATATTGTGTTAATCTTTATTTTTAAAGTCTAACGCAAACACCACTTAAAATGAGTTTAAATAGAAGAGAATGGCTTAAAAGAGGCGCATTAGCAATGGGAGCTGTTGCTGTTGCACCTACAGACCTTTGGGCAAAAACAGTTGCCGAGGCTCAATCTGAAAACAATAAGTTTTTATATAACTACAGTAATACTTTTGATGAATATACTCCTCCAAGATTTCCAGATCTAAAGACGGTAAAAGCGAGATTAGTTTGGAATGAAAATCCTCATGGACCATCTAAATTGGCAGCGAAAGCATTTCAGGAAGCTGTTATGGAAGGAAATCATTATTCCTGGGGTTCTTTAGGAGAATTAGTTGGCCAAATTTCAGAATATGAAGGTGTTAAGCCTTCTAACGTGATGATGGGACCGGGATCCTCTGACCTTTTAGAAAAAACTGCACTTGTAAAATTTCAGCATGGCGGAAATGTTGTAAGCGGTGATCCTAGTTATATGTCTTTAGTTAGTGTTGCCAAAGCTGCCGGTGGAAATTGGAAAGCAGTAAAACTAACCGATGATTACCAGCATGATCTGAAGGCCATGGAAGAAGCTATAGATAAGGATACTAAACTTGTTTATATCACCAATCCAAACAATCCAACTGCAACGATGACAAACACTGAAGATCTTAAAGACTTCTGTAAACGTGTTTCTAAAAAAGTACCGGTATTTATCGACGAAGCTTATATAGAACTTTCTCCAGAAGGACTTAACGCGAGTATGGCTCCGCTTGTTGCAGAAGGTTACGATGTATATGTAGCCAGAACATTTTCTAAAATTCATGGTATGGCTGGCTTACGAGTTGGATACATGTTAGGAAATGAGAAGTCGCTCAAGGAAATTAACGATATTACTCGTGGTGGTATGGGAATCACCGGGCCAAGTATCGCAGCAGCTTCAGCCAGTATGAAGGACGAAGCATATCTTACAGAATGTAAAGCTAAGATAGAAGAGGCCCGTGATTATACCACTTCATATTTAGAAAGTCGCGGGATGGATTATATGCCATCTAATACCAACTTTGTAATTTTCCCAATAGATATGGATGGTGACAAATTCCTGGAAAAGATCTATGAGAAAAAAGTTGTGGTTAGAGCATTTAAATTCTGGGATCAGGATTGGTGCCGTGTAAGTATGGGAACCATGAAAGAAATGAAATATTTTACAGACGCAATAGATGAAATTTTGGTTTAGTCTATGGATGTAAGTCTACAAAAAACCATTACGTTTATCCTATTTATTGGTATTGGATTACTTTTAAAGGTAAAATTTAGTACAAAAGCAGAGGTTGTTGGTATAAAAAAGATCATTTTAAATCTTGCTTTACCAGCAACGATCTTTATTGCTCTTTTAGGAATCAAAGTAGAAGCAGACCTGCTTCTACTTCCTTTAATGGCCTTAATCTTAAATGCACTTTTATTTTATGTATTTCCTTTGCTATTGCCAATTTTAGGAATAGAAAAAGAGACCCCAAATTATCGTACTGCTAAAATGCTAATCCCTTCTTTGGCGCCAGGATTATCTTGTTTTCCGTTTGTTTTGGAATATCTTGGTGATTCGTATTTAGCCAAAGCCGCAATGGCAGATCTGGGTAATAAAGTGTTTGTTTTAATGATACTTTATGTAGTTGCTATGAACTGGCACTACAAAGTTCAAAAGAAAAAAGCACAATCAGGAAAAGCAAAGTTGAAGTCTTTAGGGATTGCAATGATCTCTGAACCGGTGAATGTATTTATTGCTGCTGCATTATTACTGGTAGGTTTTGGATTGAATTTAGATTCACTTCCATTTTTTGCTAGTGAAACTTTAAGCAGACTTAGTTTATTAATGACACCGCTTGTACTATTATACATAGGTTTAGCGGTAAACATTAAAAAAGATCAACTGATACAGATCTTAGGCGTTTTAATGCTAAGAGCTGGTTTTGTGATCTTAATTACCGGCTTATTGGTTATGTTCGCTGGAATTTCAATTCAGAATGATATATTATTGATGTTGGCATTTGGATTAAGCGCTTGTAGCTTTTGGCCATTTGCTCATATTTCAGCAGTCGATGCAGCCGAAGTAGATGTAGAGAAAAAGACGTTTAATCCAAATTTTGCAGTAAGCATTTTAGCATTGTCATTTCCGTTATCTACGATATTAATTCTAGGAATTTTATCCAGTGGAAATATCTTTGCTGAACTAACTAATATCTTCCTTTTAGGCGGAATTTTAACTATAGCCGGTTTCGGTTTACCATTTTTCCTTCAAAAAAAAGTGAAGACGACTGAAAAAGAAGAACTATTAAATGAAAAAATGGAAGTTTCTACTAGTGAGACTTCTTAAAGCTTAACCAACCAATCTATTTTGAAGAAAAAGACGGTCATATATTTGGCTGTCTTTTTTGTTTAAGGAATTGTATTGAAAAACCTTAAAGATTGTTTTAGCGCATTAGCGAAAAATGCCCTTTTATCTCATCAAAATCTGCAATTTTAATTCTGTACCAGTAGTCACCTTTAGGTAGTTGGTTTCCTTGGTAACTTCCATCCCATTCGAAACCTTCACCATTTCCAGTGGTAATTAAGCTACCATACCGATCGAAAATAGCAATTACAGAAGCTGGAAAATATTGGACTCCATTTAAATGAAAAGTATCGTTATAACCATCACCGTTTGGAGTTATTAGTTTCGGCAGCACGATGTGTGGAAATTCCATACTAACCGTCTTACAATTGGCAAGATCTCTCATAAAGGCCGTATAAATTCCGCCTTCAATATTCTGAAAAGTATTAGATGGCTGAAAGTTAATTCCGTCTAAGCTATATTCAAATTCTCCTTCATTCTCCGGAATAATACTAACACTTCGATCATTAGAATTTACTTCAGCTATTTCAGCATCATCAACAAGACTAACTTCAAAAGTTTTGGTACTGGAACATAATTCTGCAGTAATTAATTCAACCGTATAAGTTCCGGGACTATCAATTAAGATTTGAGATGTTGTTTCTCCTGTACTCCAATTGTAGTTAAGATTGGGCATTGCGGCATCTAAAATTAATGTGCCATCTAGGCAAATCTGTAGTACTTCATCTTCTACTACTGGCGCTTGGTTAATTGTAAGTATTATTGCCGTACGTGTGCTAACTTCACAATCATAATCTTCATAATAAGCTTCAGCATAATAGGTGCCTGCTATTTCTGTTTGAAAAGATGTCCCCTCTCCTATTCTATTTCCACCAAATTCTGCATCGTACCAGGCAATTTGTTGTTCACCTGTTGCATTAGCCGTTAAGGTAGCAGGCCCAAGATTATCGCACCATTCTAAATTTGAGCCAGTGGGAGGTGTTGGACTTTGCAGAAAACGAATTGTGAATTCTGCTGAAGCAGAACTACAAAGTGAACTGTTAAGATTAACAGCGTCTTCAGCAACTTTTACTCTATAGTACGTTGTTTCGGTGATATTAGAAGTGGTATATTCTTGATTAGTAGCTCCAGGAATATCTGTGAATTCTTCTCCTTCCAATCGCGATTGCCACTGATAAAAATGATCTTGATATACTGCATTATCGGGTGTCGCGGTTAAAGTATAAGTCTCCGGAGAATTTTCTTCACAAAGTCCTATTTCAGAAGTTTCGGTTTCCATACTTTCGATCACCGTCAGATCACCACAAGATCTAAAAATAATGTCATCGATCGCCAGGTCATTTCCGCAGCCACCTTCTCCATTATTAAAGATTTTAAGGATAACTTTTTCCTGACCCTCTTCTGTTTGAAAAGTAAGTCCGTATCGATCCCACTGCGGACTCGTAGTCGAGGCAATATCTCCTGTATCGCCACCATTAATCAATTCGGTATCAGTTTCGTCCCAAATCTCAAATCTTACATTTATAGGAATACCACCGTTTTCACAAACATTACTGGAACGATCGTAGATATTCATTAAAAATGCTGAAAACTCGTAGGTGGTGTTTTCACATAGGTCTGGGATTTCAATTTCAAAAAATAACCCCGCTTCGTAACTTGCATTTACGATCATGGCATTTCCATTAGATTCGGTTGTCTGCGGAAAGTAATTGTGCCAGGTATCACTCTGGATATCCAAATTTGAAGAAACTGTATAGGAACCATCTTCCGGACTTTGAGATACTAAATTATAACTTGTGTATTGCTGAAATGATTGCCCTGAACCTGAAAAATCAAATTGAAATATTGGGTCACCTTTACTACCATCACAGAAACCAAGTTGTGCAAAGGATGAATATGATATTAAGAGAACAATAAAAGTAAGTGAGAGCTTCATACTAAAACGATAAAGCTAAAAGTAATATTTAGATTTTAAAGTTAATCAAATTGAGAAGAAATTTTTAAAAATAAATATGAATTTGGCCAATCTTGAGTTTCAGTATGTAGGGCTATTTTTATAATTCGTTCTTCGAACTCATTTGTGAGACCATTATGCAATATAAATTTTACAGCTTCTTCGTAAGATTTATACATCGATTTATAGAAAGCTTCTTTGATATTAGAGCGATCTTCAGCATAAGTTTGTGCGATCTCAATATTATAAAGCATCAAATCTGCCGTTTTTATTGGATCTACACCTAACTTTTTAAAATGCTTGATTAGTTTTTGAGCAACTGAACGTCGCGCTTTAGGACGTTTTCTTCTGTTTTCAGGAAAATACTCCTTCCCTATCTTCACTTTCGCATTTTCTATAAGTTTTCTTTCGTTTGGATTAAATACAAAATTATAAAATACCTTTACTTCATCTAAACGTTCATAGAGATCGATAATTTGTTCTTCAAGATCTTCTTTATCAAGTTCCTTAAGGTATTTTTTTAGCGCGCGTTTACTCATATTTAGATCGAAGTCGTTTTAAAAACGGTTTTTCGTATATTTTTTGAAATATCTAATAACCATTGTAATTGATTGGTGATTAATTGTGCTTCCTGAAGCTGTAATCGCATTTCGTGGTCGGCAAGTTGTTTACCATCAGCAATTTCCTGGTTTCTTATCTTTACTAATTCTTCATATTTTTCGTCTAATCTCGATTTTGCTTCTTTCAGCAATGCAACATTAGTTTTTTTCTGCTCGGCCTGGGCAAGTAAACCTTCTTCAGCATTATTTAGACTGTGCAGCACTTGTTTTACAAATACTTCAAAATCCTGTGAAGCATCTGTTGTATTATGATTTCTTATGTAAGTTCCCATCGAAGCTAACGCACTTAAAAATGTCTGGTTTAAACTTACTAATCTATAAATCAATCCTAGATCTTTTTGTTTCGATTTTGGTTCTTGCGTCATCCGCTGAAATGCCGCACTTAAATTCCCCATTTCAAGAAAGGCTTTTTTACGTGCCAGTTTATAGCTAGTGGGTAAATCTCCTTTTTTATGGTAAAATTTATCTATTTCTAAGAAAAATTCGCGGTTTGCAGCAATACTTGTTGCAATAATGTTTCTAATATTTCCAGCTTCCCAGGCCGGCCATAAAAAAAGATTGCCTAAAGCAGCCAATATTGCTCCAACAAAAGTGTCTATTATACGAAACTCGATCACCTTAATAACATCGGGTTTAAGAAGTGCATAAATAAAGATGATACTTAAAGTAATAAACACAGCAGCAGTTCTATAATTTCGCTGAATTAAAGAAAAAGCCATGGTAAGCGACAATAAGCCTAAAGTGCCATAAACGTAAGTGTTTTGAGTAATAAACACGATAATGATAGCAATTACACCGCCTATTAAAGTTCCTATAATTCGTTCTTTGGTTCTCGATTTTGTGAGTCCGTAATTTGGTCTCATGATCACCACGATGGTTAAAAGGATCCAATAGGCATTTTGTATCGAGTAAAAAGCACCAATAGAAAAGCCAAATAAAACAACGATAGCTAATCTTAAAGCATGTCTAAAAATAGTAGATCCAAAATTGAAATTTTCTTTCAGCGTTTTAAAAGAATATTCTTGCGGAGTAATAAACTTCACCACTTCTTTATGCTTCATAAAAATGGTGTTTCCCTGCTTTAGATTATTTACTACCCCAAATATGGTATTGATCTTATGGGATTGCCTTTCCTGGTAATCAAATAAATTATGAAGCATTAAAATATGCTCTCTTTTTTCTGAAAGATCGATTTGATCACGATATCGATTTACGGTATCGCGAGCCTTTTCTATATATTCTGAAATTTTATTCTCCGGAACCGGTTTTTTACTTTCTATAGATTTAGAAATTGCAATAAGTTGTACTCCCAAATAATGCGTTACATCGCTAAAGATCTTTAAAAACTCTTTATCCTCTTTAAAAAGCTGATCCATACGCTCATAATTTACAGGATTAGCCATACCAAGTTCCAGAATATCGACCAATTCTATAAAAACCAATAAACGCTTACGGGCGTAATTAGAGTTTCCAGATGATTTTCTCGAGCTTATAAGAACTTCACGTAAACTTTCATGTTTTTGGTTTAGATCATTTTGCAGATCAAAAAGCTGACTTTGTAAATCGTCTCTACCTTCTACATTTAAAACTAATTGTGATCTAATTTGTAAATATTCCCCGGTAAGTTCTAAACACTCCGCCAATAATTGCTCTGTTTCATGCTTAGGATTTATAAAATGCCAGATAAGGCTTAAAGATAAATACCATAATCCACCAGCCGAAATCAATAAAGCATGTTGCCATAGTGGCATCGAGGTATCTACATTTGCAAAACTTAGTACGACCGCCATTAAACCGGCAAAAGCCACCATCGAAGCTCTAAAACCATAAACGGCGAGATACGAAATAGCAAAAACCATAATTCCTACAACAGGAATGGTTACGTAGATATTTGTTGAGGCGTAACCAATGACCATAGATGTGAAACCGGCTAAAAATGCAGCGGTAATAACTCCCACAATCTTATGTTTTAAAGTGCCAATAGTATCACTAGGTGCGGTAAGAAGACAACCAACGGCAAGTGGCACACCAATATTAGAAAAACCAAGAGCATTAAAAATTCCTATCGCCGATCCTATGCTAATAGTTAAGATCAAAGCCTTTGTAAAATCTGTACTACGTAAGAATTTTGTGATCGAATACCAATACTCAGAAAGTTGTTTTACCAATGCGATTATTCTATGAAGTTTGCCTTTGTGCAAAGTTACCAAATTAAGTTTTGTAAATGTTAATTAGAAGCTAAACTCATTTACATCTACTCGCTTAAGGACTGAAATAGTTTAAAGAAAATATCAATTAAGGATAAATTATGATGACCATTTTGGTGTTGATTTTAGATTGAATTAATTTCATAAAAAATGATATTATGAATTATGAATAAGGTAATCACATTAAAAGAACGCCCTTCAGGAAAACCTGAAGAAAATAATTTTGAATTTATAACAGAGGAAAAACCAGAGTTAAACAATGGAGAAATTCTTCTAAAATCTAAATACATTTCTGTAGATCCCTATTTACGCGGGAGAATGAGAGATGAAGACTCGTATATACCACCGTTTAAGTTAGATGAACCATTGTCTTCTATGCTTGTTGCTGAAATAATTGAATCGAAAAATGACGATTTTCAGCAAGGAGATCATGTAAGCGGAATGTTAGATTGGAAGCAATTTCAAAAACACAACGGTGAAGGTTTAAACAAGATCACAAATAAAAATGTCCCACTTTCAGCTTATCTCGGAGTTTTAGGCTTAACAGGACTAACCGCATATTTAGCATTAGAGAATATCGGTAAATTAAAAAAAGGTGAAACGCTTTTAGTTTCTGGTGCTGCCGGTGCTGTAGGAAGTATTGTTGGGCAGATCGGGAAAATTAAAGGTTGTCGTGTAGTGGGAATAGCGGGAACCGATGAAAAAATAGCGCACATTAAAGATGATTTTGGATTTGATGCCGGTATCAATTATAAAACTACAGAGGATATGACTAAAGCCATTTCAGAAAATTGTCCAGATGGTGTAGATGTTTATTTTGATAATGTTGGAGGCGAAATCTTAGATTCGGCGATGCAGAACATCAATGATTTTGCAAGAATCATTAACTGCGGAGCCATTTCGATTTATAATAAGGAGGAAGTTCCTACCGGAATGCGCTTAGAAGGAATTATGGTAAAAAAACGTGCTTTGATGCAGGGATTTATCGTTAGAGATCATGTGGATGAATTTCAGGATGCTATTAAACAATTAGGAAGCTGGCTGGCAGATGATAAGCTAAAATTCGATGAAACAAAACGTGAAGGTTTCGAAAATGTTCCAAAAGCATTTATCGAAATCTTTGAGGGTAAAAATACCGGTAAAATGCTAGTCGAAGTCTAAAAGAAACTTATTTTAAATAAAAAAGCCTCCAATTTCTTGGAGGCTTTTTTATATAATTTCAACTTATAATTTATTGTTCTTGCGCTGTTGGCATTACATAAACTTCATTGATATTTGCTCTTCCTGGTTGTGAAAGTGCATAATAAATTGCTTCAGCAATATCTTCAGATTCAAGCGGAGTAAGATTTTCTAGACTTGATACAAAGCCTTCTTTAATTTCTTCATCGGTGATCGTATCGGTAAGCTCTGTAGCCACCGCTCCTGGTTCGATAGAAGTAGCTTTTATTCCAAAGTTTGGTGCAAGCTCCATTCTTAAACCTTCAGTAAACATTTTTACTGCTGCTTTGGTCGCACAGTAAACCGCTCCTCCTGGATAGATCTTATTTCCTGCAGAAGAAGAAATATTAATGATGTGACCAGATTTTTGCTCTTTCATAGTTGGTAAAACCGCAGCAACTCCGTTTAAAACTCCCTTAATATTAACATCTACCATAGTATTCCACTCGTCTGTATGTAGGTTTTTCACATAAGAAAGTGGCATTAATCCGGCATTGTTCACTAAAGCGTCGATACTTCCATATTCACTTTTGGTTTCGCTTACGATCTTTTCAAAATCTTCTTTCTTGGTCACATCAGCGATTACCACAAGGGCTTTACCGCCATCTTTTTCGATATCTTCTTTTAGTGATTTTAAGCGCTCTTCTCTTCGAGCAGAGATCACAACATTAGCACCTTCTTTTGCTAATTTTTTCGCGGTGGCCTCTCCTATTCCACTAGAAGCTCCGGTAATGATCACTGTTTTTCCTTCAATATTCATAACATGTTTTTATTTGGTTCACATTGAATATAATCACAACTATTCTTTAGCCCAAAAATGAGCATTAGTTTTAGCGGAGATTTAACGCTGCTGAACAAAGCTTGTTAAGAATTTTAATCTTGTTGAAGAAATCCAAAATTTATTGTTTAAATTCCTTTATTCTGAAGTTATAAGGTATTCTTTAATTTCTGAAACCGTTTTTCTAGCTGAACGCCCAACACCAATCAAAGTCGCTGAAGCAAAACCCGTCCATTGTCCAAATCCTACCAACCATAAGCCATCAACATTCTTGGCTGAAGTTCCATTGGTAGATATTTTCCCGTCTTGTTGAATTTCAGTTAGATTCTTTAAATAATCTGTTGCGTAGCCAAATCCTGTGCACCAAATAATTACGTCGAATTCTTCATGTTTTCCATCACTCCATTTTACGCCAGTTTCAGTAATAGTGTCGATGGCATTAAATTCAGCATAAACTCCGCGATCCCTGGCTTCTTTTACCTGCGGAACCATTACAATACTACCAATATTGTAGTTTTTAGGCTTATATTCTTTTCCCTGCTGTTTGGCTTTGTATTTAGCAGAAGCCTGATCGAAAAGATCCTTACCATCTACATCATCAGGTAAAAATTCGGGCTTATTTTTTACAGCCCATGTCGTTTTGGCCACTTTTGAAACTTGTGCCAAGATTTGAGCACCACTGTTCCCTTCACCTACCACCAAAACTTTTTTATTGTTGAAATCTTCAGCTTTTTGATATTCTGAAGAATGAAGTTGTTTACCTTTAAAGGTATTTTTTCCTTTAACTTCAGGAATTATAGGTTTAGATTGTGTCCCGGTAGCCGCAATTATAGCTTTCGCTTTGAAGTTTTCGTGATTACTCTTCAGAAGAAAAAAATCAGAATCTTTTTCAATATTGGTTATTCTGATCTCCCTTCTTATAGGGAAATCATAACGCATTTCATACTTACATAATAATCTATCGCCTCTTCTTTAGTTGGGTATTCATTTTTGGTCTTCGGCATTAACCAACCGGGTAGCGAACTATGCTGTGCTGCAGAAAATAGGTCTAAATTATCCCAATTTTGGCTCCAGGAACCTCCGCAATGCTTGTTTGCATCTAAAATGAGATATTTCAGCGAACTTCTTCGAAGATAATAAGCGCAGGCCAGTGCACTTTGGCCGCCACCAACAATAATTACATCATAAATCATCTAACAACAGCCCTTTCCGCAGATATCCTGCTGAAAAAATGTCGCTAATAAATCACGAATCTCGTCCCATTTTTTTTCGTCGATACAATAACACACCCTTGTTCCTTCAATATCACCTTTAATGATGCCAATATTCTTTAACTCGCGAAGATGTTGTGAAATTGTAGGCTGTGCGAGACCAATTTCAGAAACAAGATCACCACAAATGCAACTTTTTGCCTTTATGATCTGTTGCAGAATAGCAATTCTTGCCGGATGTCCTAAAACTTTTGCCACGGTAGCAATTTGATTCTGACTTTCGCTAAAAATTTCTGATTTTGTAACTCCCATAGCCTTATTTTAATTGCAATATTACGATATTCATAGTATTAAAAAAAGCCACAAAACTATGTGGCCTTTTATATAATCTTGATGTAAAATTATTTTTTTGGTGGTTGTGATGGTCTCACCTCAATTTTACTTGGTAGAGTTCTAGGATTCATTTTCATAAGATCTACAACCAATTCTCCAATATCTTCTTTTTGGATTTTCCATGCATCTTCATCACTTGGTCTATGACCATTAAAATGTGTAGCCACAGATCCTGGCATGATCGTGCTTACTTTTACTCCTTTTTGTCTAAGGTCTAACATAACCGCCTGAGAAAAACCGGTAAGACCAAATTTACTTGCATTATAAGCTGCTCCACCTGCAAAGAAATTTGTACCTGCAAGACTAGAGATCGTAATAATATAACCTTCGGTTTTTACTAATTCGGCTAAAGAAGATTTCACACTGTAAAATACTCCGGTAAGATTGGTTTCTATGGTAGCATTCCACTCCTCTGGAGTCATATCTTCGATAGAATTAAATTTACCAACTCCGGCGTTGGCTACTAATAAATCGATCTTTCCGAATTTATCTACCGCAGCTTTTACTGCTTTTTGCTGACTTTCGTAACTTCTTACATCAGCCTCTAGCCCGATGATTTCTCCTTTAGCTTCTAATTCTTTCGCAGCTTCTTCAGCAGCTTCTAAAGAACGGCTTGTAATGGCCACCTTAAAACCCTGAATTAATAAAGCTTCAGCAACTCCGTAACCTATACCTTTACTTCCGCCAGTTATAAATGCAACTTTTCCTTTTAAAGAACTCATAGTATTTTTTATTTTTCAATTTTAAATTTCTGCTCTAATCTAAAACTAATAAAGTACAAATGGCGTATAAAATTATAATTGGTAATTAATTGTTAATTTTAAATCTAAAACCTTTATTAATTTTGATGTTAAATAGTTTCAGAACTAGCATAAAAAAGTATTTTTGCAAAAACTAGAAGCTTACTACTACAATTAAAATATACTGATAATTTGAAACCTTTAGAAAACATAAAAGCTCAGAAGCTACTTAACAAGATTCAGCGTGATTTAATGAGAAACGGTATTATTACCAATACGCTGATCAACGATCTAAAAGAACTTAGAACTTACGTAGTTGACGAAGGGCAACCCTTACTTGCAAAAGTAATTCGACTAACTTTTGAGCACGTAGAAGAATATCAGTCATTTAACATCGCTATTCCTGAAGATGATCCTATCGAGGATGATGAAGAAAACCAGGAAGTTCGTGTAGAGGACGAAGTAACTGGCCAGGAAAGTCTTGCTTATCTTTTATCGTTAATGGAAGATCATACCAATAAGGTAAACGAAATAGAGCTTAGAGACTATATCGAGGCTTTTACAGAATATGCTGAAGAGAACTAATTTTAAATTAGTTAGAACTCCTCGCCTATTTTAGATCTGGATTTCCCAGATAAATTACTTAAAAGATTGCTGATGAAGAAAGATGCGAAGTCTAGAAAAAAATCCAGACTGCGCTTAATGCATCAATATTACAAATACACTGGTTTCTATAGCTTTGTATGGAAAAGTATAAAAAAAGCTATAGTGCCTATTTTATTATTTGTTGGTGCTTTATTTGCTTTGGATCGTTTTGTTCTTGATATCGAAGATACACTGGTTATGGTTACAGAAACCTATTCGCCACTCGTGATCCTAAGCATCTTTTTTGCCAGTGAATCACTTTTGGGTTTAATCCCGCCAGAATTATTTATTGCATGGGCCGGTAAATCTGCCAGCCCAATTCTTTATCTTTCTTTTTTAGCCGTTGCTTCTTATGTTGGTGGAATCGTTTCCTATCATATTGGTCGCGGTATTACTAAAATTCCAAGCGTACATGAAGCAATGGAAGTTAAGTTAGCACAGCACATTAAAAACACGCGAAAATGGGGTGGATTTTTAATTATAGTTGGCGCATTACTTCCTATCCCTTTTTCTATTACCAGTATCGCTGCAGGGATCATCAACTTTCCGTTTAGCAGCTATCTTATGTTCGGACTACTTCGGTTTGTACGTTTTTACCTGTACGCACTCGTAATTTTTGAAATGGTTTAACGCTTTATAACATTTTGAAGAATAAGTAATTAAACTTGTGCTAAATATTTGTAGCAGGCCTTTTAATTAGAGTATTTTCGGTTTACCAACTAAAAAACTAAATTAAATGGACTCAAAATTAAAGAAGATTGCACGTACTGGTTACGTTGCAAAAGGAACGGTATATACCATTACCGGTGTTCTTACATTACTGGCTGCACTTGGAGAAGGTGGCCAAAAAGCAGGTAAATTTCAAGCCTTAGAATTTTTAGAAAAGCAAGCTTACGGGAATGCGATTCTTATCGTTATGGCTATTGGTCTTTTGTGTTATGTGATTTGGCGAGCGATACAGGTTTTTCAAGATCCGGAAAATATTGGAAGTGATAAAAAAGGGAAAGTAAAAAGAGCGGCTTTTGGTGTAAGTGCGCTTATTTATCTGGCATTGGCAATCTCTGCTTTAATGAAAGTAATTAACGCTGGTGGTAGCTCTGGAGGTAGTGGTAGCCAAAGACCAGGATTTATGACTGGCCAAATTGGTGTATTCATCTTTGCAGGCATTGGAATTGCTGTAATTGGTGCTGGTATCAATCAATTGAAAAAAGCATACACTAAAAGTTTTCTATCAAAATTCGACTACAAATCAATTTCCGAAGAAAAAAGAAGGAAAACCATTAAGAACACAGGATTAATGGGATTGATTGCACGCGGAGTGATATTCTTTATTTTGGGATACTTTTTTATAAGAGCTGCTATAGAATCTAATACCTCCGAAATTAAAAGTACTACTGATGCCTTTTCTTTCTTGCAAAGCTCATCGTACGGCCAATATCTGTTAGGCGCTGTTGCAGCTGGTTTAGTATGCTACGGAATATATATGTTTATGATGGCGAAATACAGAAAGTTTAAAGCTTAAGTTAAAGTGAGTTAAACTAAATAAAAGTAATTGAGTCACTTGATAAAAGAACCTTACATTGCTTCAAATTTAATAACTAAACCAAAAAATTAAATTATGTCTATTCTAACAATCATATTAAATATTTTATTACCACCACTTGCGGTTTATATGAAACACGGTGTAGGTTCTACTTTATTGATTAGTATCGTGCTAACCATTATCGGATGGATTCCGGGAGTTATTCACGCATTTTTGGTGAACGGAACCAAATAATTAAAAAGATGACATTAAAAAGTCCGGATTTATTCTTAATTGAATTACATCCGGACTTTTTTTGTTATAGTATGTCTATAAAAGCTATCTCTGCTCAGTTTCTTTTTCCTTAACCTTCTTTTCCCATTTCCAGGCGCTGGCCAAAGAGGTGTCGAGATTAGTTTCAGCTTTCCAGCCTAAAATATTATTAGCTTTAGTTGTATCGGCGTATGCAGCAATTACATCTCCTTCTCTGCGAGGTGCCATTTTGTAATTTAGTTTTTCACCACTAGCTCTTTCAAAAGAATTTACCACTTCTAAAACCGAACTTCCTTTCCCAGTTCCCAGGTTAAAAACTTCGTAATTCGGCGCATCCTTATTCTCTAATAATCTTGTTAGCGCAGCAACATGTGCTTCTGCAAGATCCATTACATGAATATAATCTCTTATACACGTGCCATCTTCAGTTGGATAATCATCACCAAAAACAGAAAGTTGTTCGCGTTTTCCTATTGCTGTTTGTGTGATAAATGGCACAAGGTTTTGAGGAGTACCTAAAGGCAATTCACCAATCTCAGCCGAATCATGCGCACCAATTGGATTAAAATAGCGTAACGATATTGCTTTTAAACCTTCAGCAACTTTGCAAGTATCGATAATGATCTCCTCTCCAATTTGTTTTGTATTTCCATAAGGAGATTCTGCTTTCTTAACAGGTGATTCTTCTTTGATCGGTAATTCATCTGCCTGCCCATAAACTGTACAGGAACTACTAAAAATAAAATTTGCTTTTTCCTTCTTACTTAGTTCCTGTAATAAATAAACTAAAGAAGCAAGGTTGTTTTCATAGTATAGTAAAGGATTTTGAACACTTTCACCTACGGCTTTTGAAGCCGCAAAATGAATTACACCCTCTATATCTGTATATTTTTCAAAAAAATCTTTAACGCTGGATTTTTCTCTAAGGTCTATCTTTTCAAATTCCGGAGTTTTCTCGGTGATTCTTGTAATCCCGGCTAGAACGTCTATTGAAGAATTGGATAAGTTATCGATAATAACTACATCATATCCTTTTTGTTGGAGAGCAACCACAGTATGCGAGCCAATAAAGCCAAGACCGCCGGTTACTAAAATTTTTCCACTCATAATTCAGGTTGATTAATCTGCAAATTAGTGAAATAATTACAAAAAAGGAAGTGCTTTTCGTTACTTAATTATTCTTTAAACTTGAAGGAATTATCATATCTGATGCGCTTAAATTCTAGTACAAAGACTTATATTTGCATTCAAATTTTTGGGCATGAGAAAAGAAAAATCGGTCAAATTATTCAAAATTGTTAGCACTTTAGAGGCAATATCATTTTTGGTGTTACTTCTTATTGCCATGCCTTTAAAATATATCTGGGAAATGCCAGAAATGGTTCGAATTGTGGGCATGGCGCACGGCATTTTATTTGTTTTGTATGTTTTTGGAGCTTATTATATGTATGAGCTTTTAAATTGGAGTTTAAAACAATTTTTTACTGTGGTAATTTGTTCGGTATTGCCACTTGGTCCTTTTTACGTTGAAAGAAAATATCTGTAATGATTCAGCTTGATGAACACATAAAACAGCTATCCTGTTTATTAGAAGATTTTCTGTTAAGAAATGGCGTTAATTATAGTCTTGCGCACTATGCCAACCTGTTATTAAACATTCTTGTTCTAATACTTATTATTATTGGGATTAATTATTTGATAAAGCGTTTTGTAATTCAGACTTTTAAAACCTTTACAGATAAAACTAAAACAACTTTCGATGATTTTTTGATTCAGAGTAATTTTCCAAGGTATGTTGGTCAGATCTTACCCCTAATGGCACTTTATTATCTAGTGCCCATCATATTTGTAGATTACCCGGCGATATTAGCCATTTTCGATAAACTTTTTGATCTTTATGTGATCATCCTCGTGATCTGGATATTTAGAAGTTTACTTAGAACTTCCAAAAACTACTTAAAAACCTTAAGGCAATTTAACGATAAGCCTGTAGATAGTTATATTCAGGTAGTAATGATCCTGGTTTGGGTGGTTGGGCTCATGTTTATTTTTGCTGAAATTACCGGCGAATCTATTCGTAGTTTTATTATTTCTTTAGGTGCTGCTTCAGCAGTTTTAATTCTTGTCTTTAAAGACACGATTTTAGGTTTTGTAGCTTCTATTCAGGTTGCTGTTAACGATATTGTTAGAATTGGCGACTGGATCACGTTCGAAAGATATGGTGCCGATGGTAATGTAACTGAAATTAGCCTGGCCACGGTAAGAGTACAAAACTGGGATAATACATTTACAACCATTCCTACTTACAGTCTTATTTCTGAATCTTTCCAGAACTGGCGAGGAATGCAGGAATCTCCAGGTCGTCGAATCAAGCGATCTGTCTATATTAAACAGAATTCGGTAAAATTTATGACTTCTGAAGATCTTGATAAACTGAAAAAAATTGCATTGATCAAAAAGTATGTAATTTCAAGACAAGAAGAAATCGATAGTTACAATAAAGAAAATAATGTAGATAAATCTCTACCCTTAAACGGGAGGAATCAAACCAATTTAGGAATTTTCAGAAAATACGTAGATTCTTATCTAAATGAACATTCTGCTATCCATAAAGAGCTTTACATTATTGTAAGGCATCAGGCGCCCACAGATAAAGGAATTCCTATCGAAATCTTGTGTTTTAGCCGAGATAAACGTTGGGAAAATTTTGAATATATAACCGCAGATATTTTTGATCATATCATTGCTGCTATTCCTTATTTTGGACTTCAATTATTTGAATCTCCATCTGGTGACGATATCACCAAGTTGTACGGATTAAATCAGTAAAATTAACCTAACTTAAACATAGTCGCACAGCAATTTAGTATAAATTGCTGTTTATGAAACTACGACGCTTCTTTCAAATTTTTGGCCTTCTTGCCATCGTTCTTACTATTGCCCCTTTTGTAGCTGCAGATTATTGGTGGATACGAGTATTCGATTTTCCGCATATTCAACTTACAATCTTGACGGGTGTGGCTTTGCTACTTTATTTTATAAAATTCAATATTCGATGGATCGAAGACTATATTTTCGTGGCCGTGTTGATAGCCTGTCTAGTCGTTCAAGTTGGTAAGATCTATCCATATACTTCTTTTGCTGAATCTGAAATAGGCGATAGTACAAAAGAATTTCCCAGCCTTAAATTACTAACGGTTAATGTTCTTCAGAAAAACAAAGATCACGAAAGTATTTTGCAGGAAGTAGAACGTTTGGATCCAGATATATTGATTATCGATGAAGCTAACCTAGAATGGTTGGAAGATATATCTCCAAGCCTTTCAGAAAAATATATGTTTAAAAAAGAAGTTCCATTTGATAATACTTATGGTAAACTATTTTACTCTAAGCTAAAAATGGTCGATCCAAAAGTACATTTTATGGTAGAAGATAGTATTCCTTCGATCGATACGAAATTGCTATTTCGTGGCGACACGATCCAATTTTATAGTATTCATCCTACGCCTCCTATGCCACAGCACAATCCCAGTTCTTCAGATCGTGATGCTGAAATGATGAAGATCGCACTTAGAACTCGTGATGCAAAATATCCAGTAATTGTGATGGGAGATTTTAACGATGTAGCCTGGTCTAATACCGTAACAATGTTTAGAAAAATAGGTGGCCTTTTAGATCTAAGAATTGGTCGCGGGTTTTATAATACTTTCAACGCTAAAAATTTTATTATGCGTTGGCCCTTAGATCACATTTTTGCTACGGAAGAATTTAGGGTAAAACGAATAGAAGTAGGAAAAGATATAGGTTCAGATCACTTTCCTACTTTTGCTGAAATCACTTTGGAGCCAGACCTGGCCAAAAATCAAATTCCGGAGCGACCTTCAGAAGCTCAGCTTAAAAATGCCAGAAAACAAATTGAAGCTGAAAAAGAAGAAGATGTCGAGAAAGCCAAGGAAAAATCAGAAGAAAAATAAATAGTAAATGAGTTTTCAGGACACCAACCAAATTGAACATATTGCTGAAGCTACCAACAATTATTACGATAATTTTGTAGAACAATTACCGGGTATAGGCTTCGGGCTGTTACTTATCATTCTTGGTGTTTTAATTGGTTCGGCTATCGGTAATTTCTTAACTAAAAGAATCTCCAAAAGAACTCAGGATCCGCTTATGAGTCGGTTTTTGGGTAAGGCGATCAAATTTATCATTATTGTGATCGCTATTATTCTTGGTTTAAAAGCTGCCGGACTTGGTGCGATAGCAACCGGAATTTTCACTGCCGCTGGTGCCAGTGCTTTGATTTTAGGTTTCGCTTTTAAAGATATTGGTGAAAATTTTATTTCAGGAATTATTCTAGCTTTTAACCGACCATTTAATGTAAACGACACAGTAGAAATTGGCGCTAATTTCGGGAAGGTAAAAGCATTAGAATTTAGATATACAAAATTAAAGACTTTTGATGGTAAAGATGTTTATATACCGAATAGTGATGTCCTCACAAAACCTGTAACAAATTATACCGAAGACGGCTTTTTTAGGTGGGATTTTATTATCGGTATCGCTTATGAAGATAATATCGATGCGGCTAAAAAAGTAGTAATGGAAACCTTACAAAAAGAGCCTACCGTAATCTCAGACGAAACACATGAAAATTTTGTGATTGAAGATGAATTAGCCACAAGTACCGTAAACTTAAAGGTTTTCTTCTGGGTAGATACTACAGATTTTAGAAAAATGGCCTTGATCACCAAAGGGAATGTCGTTAGAACGATCAAGGAAGCCTTAGAAGATCATGGCTTTTATATGCCTGCCGATATACAGGAAATCAAGCTTTATGGTGGCGAAAAAGAATTTCCTGTACGACTGGCTCAAGATGTTCTCAAAAAAGATTAAGGTTTATTTATCCTCTAATCGATCTTTTACAAATTCTACTTTAGTTTTTCCGTGCGGTTTTGGTTTCCCGTTTTCATCAAGGGCTACCATCACAATTTTATCTACGGTAATGATCGTTTCTCTGGTCATCTTATTTCTTACTTCACATTTAAGTGTTAAAGATGCCGATCCAAATTTTACAACTTCGATCCCAATTTCGATAATATCACCCTGTTTTGCAGAGCTACGAAAATCGATTTCACTCATGTATTTGGTAACTGTCTTTGGGTTTTCGAGCTGAATAATACTGTAGAGTGCACATTCTTCGTCGATCCATTCTAAGAGACGACCTCCAAATAAAGTTTGGTTAGGATTTAGATCTTGTGGTTTGATCCACTTTCTTGTATGAAAATTCATTTTTTATTTTAAAATTAAGCAGAAAAGAGATGCTAAAATACAGCAATTAATCTTGAATTATGATACCTAAATAGGATTAGAATATCGCCAATTTTAGCATTTGCGAGATTATAAATATTGGTTTGCTGTTTTTATAATTTCAGAATGATCGAATGCCAAATCTGGCAAATTATCAATGTCGAACCATTCAGCTTCAGCAGCATCATCTGCAGCATTTAGTTTTTCTTCATGTTCGATCAAACTTAAATAGACAACAGAAATTGTTCGGCCTCTTGGGTCTCTGCCTGGCGTACCAAAAGTACCGATCTGTTCATTTTTTTTAACACCTAAGCCTGTCTCTTCTTTAAGTTCTCTTTTAGCAGCATCAGGAAGATCTTCTTCCTGTTCTACAAATCCACCAGGCAAAGCCCACTGATTTTTAAACGGGTCATTTTTGCGCTTTACCAAAACGATCTTAAATCTGTTTTTGAATTTACAAAGAACGACGCTATCTACGGTAACTGATATTTTTGCATGCATACTGTCATTTTTTTGGTGGTAATGTTTTAGGAATCACGATATCGGTTCCAAATTTCTTATTGAATTTTTCAATAAAATAGGCTGAAAGTAATGGCGAAGCTTCCTCTAAATTTTGATGTACATAAAAGAACAGTTGTTTTAATCCCTGCTCGTACCACTCTCCTATTCGATCTAACCAATCATCTAACCTCGCATAATCTGAAGGATGATTTGCGCCATTATAACGAATAAAAGCAGTAGCGTTCGTTAGACGCATATGCAAAAGATCACGTCTACCCGCAGAATCTACAATTACGCTAGACAAATTATATTTCAGCAATAGATCGTTCAGTTCTTTCGCAACAGCTTCGTCATTGTGCCAATCTGTATGGCGAAGTTCTACCGCAAGAGGGATTTCTTTTGGCCAATGCTTAAAGAATGGCTCTAAACGCTCCATCCACTTCGGCATAAAATTATCTGGCATTTGTAAAAAACAACAACCCAGTTTTTCTTTTAACGGAAGCATATTTGCAACCACATCGTCAACTAAAGTTTCAGTATCATTTAATCGCTTTATGTGACTGATAATTCGTGGAACTTTTGGAGAAAACTGAAAATCATCACTTGCCTTCCCATACCAGGTTTCGAATTGAGAATCTGGAAAAATTCGATAAAAAGAAGCATTAAGTTCAATGGCGTTAAATTGAGTCGCATAATAGGTCAACTCGTCTTTTGTTCCTCTAGGATAAAAATTCTTAAGATCCTGGCGATTCCATTTTGCGCAACCAATCCTTACATTTTCAAAACTAGATGTTTTTTCTTTATTTAATACCTCTTTGGTTTGAGGGTGGTCTGGAGGAAGTGTAAAATCTATACTTCCCGGATCGTCAACTTTTCCAAATTTCATGAATTTGAATTTATATTAATATTTGTTGAAATACACTGTTTTTCTATTCACAAACTCCTGAATTCCGTGTGAAGAAAGTTCTCTACCATAGCCAGAAATCTTAGTTCCACCAAAAGGTAGTCTTGGATCACTTTTCACCAGTTCGTTTATAAAAACGGCGCCATCTTCAAACTCTGGTACTATTTCTTCAGCGAAATCAAAATCTTCTGTAAAGATAGAAACTCCCAAACCAAAATCTGAATAATTCACTAAATCTATAGCTTCTTGATTCTCTTTAAATGTGGTCACCGAAATTACTGGACCAAAAGTTTCTTCAGTAAAAACAGCCATTTCTTTGGTCACATTGGTTAAAATGGTTGGTTCAAAATATGCTTTGTCGCGTTTGCCACCCAGGATCACTTTCGCTCCTTGTTGAACAGATTCATTTACTTGTTTTTCTAGATCTTCTGCAAGATCTTCACGTGCTAAAGTTCCTATATAAGTATCTTCGTCCATAGGATCGCCACTTTTTAATTCGCGTGCCTGATTCAAGAATTCTTCCATAAATTCTTCTACAATACTTTCGTGAAGTAACAAGCGTTTCCCTGCGATACAACTTTGGCCCGTATTTTGGAATCTGGCCTGGACACAGGTTTTTACGGTCTCAGCAATATTGGCATCTTTAAAAACCACTAAAGCATTGCTGCCCCCAAGTTCTAAAACCGACTTCTTAATTTCGCTTCCAGCGGTGGCTGCAACCGCACTTCCGGCAGGTTTACTTCCTGTAAGCGTAACAGCTTTTACACGTTTATCTTTTAAAATGTCATCTATTTTGCTACTTGAGATCACTAAATTTTGAAAACAAGCTTCAGGAAAACCGGCATTTTCAAATACCTTCTGAATGTTTTGTGCAGAACGCATAACATTACTGGCGTGTTTTAAGATCCCTATATTCCCAGCCATAAGCGCAGGAGCGGCAAATCTAAACACTTGCCAAAATGGATAATTCCAAGGCATTATGGCTAAAACCACTCCTAATGGCTCGTAGCTTACATAACTTTTCTGGGCATCGGTTTCGATCATTTCATTTTGAAGGTGATCTTCGGCATTTTCAGCATAATATTCGCAAACCCAGGCGCATTTTTCAATTTCAGCTAAAGACTGTGAAATAGGTTTCCCCATTTCTTTGGTCATATCTTCAGCATAAGATCTTTGATTTTTACGAAGTTCTTTTGCAGCATTCTTTAAAAGCTTACTTTTTTCTGAAAAACTTACTTTTCGCCAGCTTTTAAAACGCTCGTCTGCTTTTTCTATAGCTTTATTTACTTCCTCTTTGGTATATTCTTTAAATTCTTCGATTATTTCCCCATTATATGGGTTTTTTGAAGTCATCATAACATCATTTTTTGTTCAATCTTAAAGGTAACAAGAGCTATTGGCAAGTTGAAACGATTAAGAGGAATTTAACGCACGATCTTATTTATATCCAACCAAAAAAGCATCGATAATCATCGAATTTCAACATTCAGCTTTTTAAGTTTTTTAATTGTTTCAGAAATAATATAGCAGGAATTTGTCCAATATTAGCTATTGTAGCTTACCATTTTTGTTAATTGTTTATAACCAGTTTACAAGTAATTTTCAGGTTAAGGTAATGAATACTATTTATTAGTATTTTAGAGCAAACGCCTTTATTATGAATCCACGTGATCACCAATTACTTCAATTAAGGCCAGAAATCCCATCAGCTAAGATTTCAGAGAACATGAGTTCAGACGAGAAATTCCAAAACGGAACTCTTAGGCCTATTGTTAAACTTCAAAACGACTTATTAGTAGAAGCATTTAGAAACTACATTACGAAACACAAAAATGCGTTTTATGAACTTGGTATTGAAAAACGCCTGGTTTATATCGAAAATGCCATTCAGCGTGATATAAAATTCAGAAATAGCTTGAAAGGAATGGTTATAGGGCAATTTACTGTTGAAGAATATCGCACGTATATCGAAAATTCTTCAGCATTAAACAAACGAATGATGAATTTGGTTAAACGAAGATTACAGGATAATATTCAGCTTTTAGAACGCGATATGGCGTACTAAAAGTCCGATGATTATCGTGATGGAAAAGCTCATAAGTGTCCCAATAAGCACATATTCTGTTTGCTTGCGGGCACTTGCTTCATTTTTGTCTGCAAATCTTAAAATAGATTTCGCCGCGATTAGAAATCCAATGGCCGAAAAATTATCGGTGAGGATAAATGTAAGCACTAAGATACGCTCAAATATTCCAATATAACGGCCTGCAGCTTTTAGGCTTAACGGTTCTTTGGTGTTTTTTAAGATCTCTTCGTGCCATTTTTCTGTGGCCTTGCCAATAATAAATCCCACGGGAAAAATCACAAGCAAATACGCTATCAAAATAGCGAGAAATACGTTAGAATCCAGTAAATCGATAAATCCCGGACCAATTTTATCGAAACTTGAACTTAAATATAACCAGGCTAAAAAGATCACTAAAAGATGAAAAAACTGGTCGAGCAAAAAATACTTCAGATTATCTTTCTTTTGATTTAGCTTCCATAAATCGATAAAAAAATGAGTGACACTTATAAAAACGGGAACAAGAATTTGATCCCAGTCTCTTAAAAGTAAATAAGAGAAAAACCCGGCTAAAAAAGCATGAATGTAAAGGAAAACAGATTTAGATCTTTTCTTTTGTTTCTCCTTTACCCATTTTGAAGTTTGAAAAACAAAATCGGTAAGAATATGTGCTAAGAAAAGTTGTAGAAAAATCATTGATTTCCTTTAAATGTTGCTGAAATTTTTTCTTCGAAACGTTTTAATAATACTGAAATTGGATCCCAACCGGCCGCTTTTTTACGCTGATTTATGGCACTCTGACTTATGCCCACAATTTGGGCAATTTCTTTTTCCTTTAACCCCTGAAGCAAATAGAAAATCACTTCAGCAGAAGCGGTACTCCAACGATCTGCAATAAAATCGAAAAGCGCTAAACTGGTATCAAACTCGGCATTTATATCAATATTTGATGTTTTCAGCATTAATTTTCTAGAGCCAGACTTCATTTCATCTAAAGTTCTTCCTGAAAACTGAAAAGCTTCACCATTACTTTCAGAAATTTCATCACGTTTAAGATCAAAACTACCAATTCCTATCGCAAGTTTCAAATCGGCTTTAATAATCGAGGAATTTGCTTCAGATTCTAATTTATTTAGCGCCGTTTTCAATAAAAATGAGCATAAAAGTGCTTTTTCAGGACTTTTGATGATGCCCTGAAAACTATCTCCTCTATAAATACTGAAATTGCTTGCTTTTTCAGCTAAACTTTTTTCAAAATAAATGAACTGCTCTTGTAAGGTCTCGATTACCTTTTCCAGGAAATCAGATTCGTATTTAGAAGAATCAATTAAATCGGCTGTTAGAACTGCAATCATATTTCAAATATAAAAAATATAAGCCAAATACCTAATATTTATATAAAATAAGTTTAAAGACTTATAAATTACTAAAATAAGACATGAGACTTATGAGACTGTAAATACAAGCTTAATTGCTTACTAAACTTTTACTAATAATTATAAGAGAGAAAAACAGAAGTTTATTTTTAAGCAAACAACTAAAAAATTGAAAATGAAAACGAATAAAAAAGAACTATTTTACAAGTGTTTAGACGCTATTAACGACAAGATCGATCAATATCAAAATCGTATGGACGAGCTTAGAGAGTCTATGGAAAATAACGATATTAAAACCGATTACGATGAAGATAACAAAGGCGAAATGCTAAGTGATTTTGAAAAAAATGCAGGGCATTTAAGTGAAGCCCAAGAGCAAAAAGAAGAATTAAGTAAAATAGATCCAGATCATAAAAACGAAAGGATTGGCTTTGGTAGCGTGGTAGAAACCAAAGACAAATACTATTTTATCGCCGTTGCACTAGGTGAGATTAGTATGGAAGATGGCAGTAAAATATTCGCTATTTCTACAAAAGCACCTATTTACAAGGAATTAGAAGGAAAAAAAGCAGGCGATACTTTTAGCATTAATGATAATGAACAGGAAATTACAGGAATCGAATAGATCTATTCTGGATATTCGATTCTTAGATGGTAAATATTCTTAAGTTTTCGCTTAAGAATTTTCTTTATCATCTGGATTTCTTTAAACGTAATATTCGCATTTAAAAACTGACCTTCTTCCATCTGTTTATTAATGATCTTCTCTACGAAACCATCAATAAGCGTGGAAGTTGGTTCTTTTAAACTCTTACTTGCTGCTTCTACGCTATCACACATCATTAGAATTGCCGTTTCCTTACTAAAAGGAATTGGCCCCGGATATCTAAAATTATCTGGATCTACTTCACTATCGGCTTCCTTAGCTTTCATAAAGAAATAATACACCGTGCTGGTTCCATGATGCGTTCTAATAAAGTCGATCACCCTATCTGGAAGATTATTTTTTCTAGCAATTTCTATTCCTCTAATTACGTGATCGATGATAATTTGCGCACTTTCTTGTGGAGCAAGGTCATCATGTGAATTTACCGAAGATACTTGATTTTCGGTAAAATAAGTTGGGTTTTCCATTTTCCCTATATCATGGTAAAGCGCTCCTACCCTAACTAACATCGCATTGGCATTAATTTCGTTGGCGGCAGCTTCAGCAAGATTGGCAACATTTAAAGAATGGTGAAAAGTTCCCGGTGCTTTTTCTGAAAGTTCTTTTAGCAATGTACTATTAGTGTCTGATAGTTCCAGTAAAGACATATCTGAAACCATTCCGAAGATCTTCTCATAAATATAGATCAATGGCTGCACAAATAAAGTTGCCAGACCACCGAGTAAGAACGTAAGAAAAACTTCAGATTTAATATCATCTATAGTCCCTTCCTGGATAATAGTGAAAGCAAAATAACTAATAATATACACCAGGGTTATTTGCCCTACTGAAATAAAAAGATTCGCTCTTTTATACAATTCTGAAATCGTTAAAATAGTAACGATTCCTGCAATGATCTGAAGGAACATATATTCGTAACTATTAGGTACGATAAAACCTAAAAGTAGAACAGTGATAACATGGGTAAACATTCCCAGGCGCGCATCAAAGAAAGCTTTTAAACTAAGCGGAAGAATACACAATGGCACTACATACACATAATTCACATCAAAATTAACCACCAAAGTGGTAAGCATCACCATAAAAATAATGTTGAAAAATATGAAAGTGATCTTCACATTATTCTCAAAAATTGCAGGTCTGTATTTCTGGATAAACAATAATAACATTAAGAGTGCCATGGCAACCAATGCGCTATACCCTACAAGTATCCAGTTATAATTAGATTTACTCCAAACCTGTGATTCGTATTCAGCTTTAAGAGAACGCAAAATATCATATTTGTTACCCTCTACAACTTCGCCTTTAGCGATCACCCGGCTACCCTGTTCTATATTGCCTCTTGTGTACGAAATATTATCAAGTTTGTTTTGCAAAACACGCTCTGTGAACTCGTTATCATAGAACATATTAGGTGAAATACTATTAAAGAAAACCTCTAAAAGATCATTGCTAAACCTGTCTAAATTAGCGTCATAGATCTTTTGGTTAATGTAATCTCTTATCTCTCCTTGTTTGAAAACATTTTTATACGGAATCTCAAAAGCTTCGTTTCCTTTTCGCAAATAAATAAGATCGCCGGGCTCCATTTGCTCATTTTCCTGAGCAAGGCCATAGCGATAAATTTCATCTAATCTAGAAGTGACAAAATTGGTGATAAGACTACGATAATTACCAAGCACACTATCGGTAAAAACTTCATTGATCTCCTGAAGCGCCCTATTCTTCACCCTATCTGCAATGTCCTGATCGTATTCGTAATAAGGAATGTTATTGGCGGCTATTTCTTCTCGCTCCAGTCTTAATTCTTCATCAGATTTTAAAATCGCAAAATCGAATGGAGCATACAGGCTTTCGTGTTGCCATGGCTTTCCCTTCGGAATTTCATATTTGAATTTTCCTCCCTTGGGAAGCAAATAAACAATAAGAACTGCCGTTAGTATGAATAAGAAAACTTTGTAAAAAAGCGCCTGATTTTTGTATAGCTTGTTTACGAAATCCACCATATAAGTCGAAGTATTCGCCAAATGTACTAAAAAATAGTGGTCATTAAATACGTCTTGCCAAGTTCCTTTTAAAATCACTAAATTCGCAAAACAGTAATAGCTAAATTGCATTATTATGAATAACGAAGTAGTAATTGTTAGTGCTGCCAGAACTCCGATTGGTAGTTTTTTAGGTAGTTTATCAAATATACCAGCCACAAAATTAGGTGCTATTGCCATTGAAGGTGCGCTGAAAAAGATCAATCTAAAACCAGAATTAGTTGAAGAAGTATTAATGGGAAATGTTGTGCAGGCCGGTAACGGACAGGCTCCTGCTAGACAGGCTGCCATTGGTGCCGGAATACCAGATACTGTACCCTGTACAACCATCAATAAAGTATGCGCGAGCGGAATGAAATCTGTAATGCAGGCCGCACAATCTATAATGTTAGGAGATGCTAATATTATTGTAGCCGGTGGTATGGAAAACATGAGTATGATCCCACATTATCTTCATCTTAGAAAAGGGCAAAAATTTGGTCCTGCAGCTATGGAAGATGGAATGCAAAAAGATGGCCTGGTAGATGCTTATGATAAAAATGCTATGGGTGTTTGTGCCGATCTTTGTGCTACAGAATATGAATTTTCTCGAGAAGATCAGGACGATTTTGCTATAAAATCTTATGAACGCTCTGCTGCAGCCTGGGAAGCCGGTAAATTTGACGATGAAATTGTTCCGGTTGAAGTTCCACAAAGAAAAGGTGATCCTATTATCTTTAAAGAAGATGAGGAGTACAAAAATGTACGAATGGATAAGATTAGAGCTTTACGCCCTGCTTTTTCTAAAGATGGTACGGTGACTGCTGCGAACGCTTCAACAATTAATGATGGTGCTGGAGCAGTAGTTTTGATGAGTAAGGCAAAAGCAGAAGAATTAGACCTGGAAATTCTTTGTACCATAAAAGGTTTTGCAGATGCTGCTCAGGAACCTAAATGGTTTACCACCGCGCCGGCAAAAGCTTTACCTAAGGCACTTGCAAAAGCAGGTATTTCTCAGGATGAAATTGACTTTTTTGAATTTAACGAAGCATTTTCTGTTGTAGGATTGGCTAATATGAAGATCTTAGGTTTATCTGACAAAAACACAAACGTAAATGGAGGTGCTGTTTCACTTGGGCATCCACTTGGTTGTAGCGGAGTTAGAATTTTAATCACTTTAATTAATGTTCTTAAGCAAAATGATGCTAAATTGGGCGCTGCAGCGATTTGTAACGGCGGCGGCGGCGCTTCTGCTATGATAATCGAAAGAAATTAATCCTAAAATTAGAAATTTAAGTCTTAATGCAATACGGTATTTGCCCTTTAAGCATTGTGCCTCTTCGTTTTGCTCCATCCAATGAAAGCGAAATGATGTCACAGCTTCTTTATGGAGAACATTTTAAAATACTTGAAGAACGTGCAAAATGGAGTAAAATTCGTGTTGCTTTTGATGGTTTTGAAGCCTGGGTTCAGAATAAACAGATTCAAAAAATAGATGAGAACATCTATATAAATCTGGATACTCAGCAACCTGAACTTTCTGCAGATCTTATAGAATTTATTGTAGGAGAAAACGACGAGTTAATGCCAGTCTCTATTGGTGTTACTTTAAATGTTAATACCTATCTAAAGAATAGATACGATGGTACAGTTGTAAAAAGTATTTTACCTAAGGAAAATATCGTAAAAACTGCACTTTTCTATCAAAACAGTCCGCATTTATGGGGTGGTAAATCGCCACTTGGGATAGACTGTAGTGGTTTTACACAAATGGTTTATAAACTAAATGGATATAAATTAAAGCGTAACGCAGCAGAACAAGCAAAACAGGGAGAAGCTTTAAGTTTTATAGAAGAAAGTGAAGCCGGTGATCTTGCGTTTTTTGATGATAACGAAGGCGTTATTAATCACGTTGGTATCATGATGCAGGATAACTACATTATTCATGTGGATGAAAAGGTACGAATAGATCGTATTGATCACTCTGGTATATTCAATGCAGAATTACGTCGTCATACTCACAAACTTAGGGTTATAAAAAAGATCATTTAACATATCGATTTTTATCGAATTTGGATATAAAAAAAGCCACTCAATTTGAGTGGCTTTTTTATTTATATATGCTTAATGATTACTCAAGAAGAGCTTTCATTTCAGCCGCTTTTTCGTTTTCACCAATCTGAGTGTAGATATTCATCGCTGTTCTAACAGCATCTGTATTCTCTGGATTTTTCTCTACGATCGCTTCAAGATAAGGAATTGCTTCTCTATAGATATCTTTACGCTCTTCAGCTAATTCGTCATAACGTTTGTTATCCTCTTTACTCATTCCAAGACCGTTCATTTCATCAATGATTTCACGTTCTTTACTAAGAATAACAGCTGCAATATTCATTCTAGCATTATCCATAGATGGATCAATTTCTAAAGCTTTCTTATAGTATTCAACCGCTTTGTCCTGATCACCTAGCTCTGCTGTACTAACACCTAAGTTATAGTAAAGATTTGCATCATTAGGGTTTTTCTTAACAAGCTCGTTCATTAGCTCGTTATATTTAGCTTTATCATCCATTTGATAATACATATTCGCTTCAGCCTGTAAAAGACCTACATCATCTGGATTGTTAGCTTTAGCATCGTCCATTGCTGAAATTGCCTTTTCATTATTTCCTTCCTGGATATAAATTAAAGCGATATTTTTAGCAATTTCACCTCTCTTAGATGGCTGTTTTGTGTCTTTAGGATCAGAATATTGATCTGATTTTGCCATCATATCTCTTTGCTCTTTAGAACCAAAAGATTCGGTTTCGCCAGTTTCGGTGTTTACTGCAGTATATTCTACAGAAGAACCGTCGAAATCTAAGTCTCTTAATTGCTCGTAATATTTAAGAGCAGAGTCATAATCCTGAGCATTTAATGAATTTGCTGCAGCATAATAAAGATAAATAGTATCCTGCTTATTCATTTCGTAACTAGCAACTAGCTTATCTGCTGCACCGGTATAATTCTCAGTATTTTGATCGTCGATCGCGCTTTGTACAAGCTGATTTCTTAAATTAGTTAATCCTTGCTGGGCTTCTTCACTACCCATTTCGATAGCTTTTCCATAAGCTTCGCCAGCAACTTTAAAATCTTCAACTGATGTAGAATTACCATCTGCCAGGTAAGCCTGAGCTTTGTATAAATAGAATCTTTCTGTCCATTTGTCATTCGCTTCAGAAAGTTTTTCTTCAGCTGCTGCTAATTCTGTCTTAGCCTGGTCGAAATTACCGTCTTCGATAAGATCTTCAGCATTTTTAATTTCATCCTTTTGCGCTATTGCTGAAAGACCTATGAAAGACAATAGCGACAATGTCAAAATATTCTTTTTCATTGTATTGGTTTATTAATTTAGTTTATTCTTCTGAATCATTTTGAGCAATATCTGTGCCATCTGCTTCACCTGTTGGTTTGTCTATATCTTCAGCATCTTCCATATTCTCTAAATCATCTTCGTCATGAAGCACTTTTGCGACAGCAGCGATAGAATCTTTACCCTTTAAATTAATTAATCGAACTCCCTGGGTTGCTCTACCCATCACACGAAGATCATTTACTTCAAGTCGAATAGCGATACCAGATTTATTAATGATCATTAGATCATCATCATCGGTAACGTTCTTAATCGCTACTAAACTACCAGTCTTATCTGTAACTGAAATGGTTTTTACTCCTTTACCACCACGATTGGTAATACGATAATCTTCTAAGCTTGAACGTTTTCCGTAGCCATTTTCAGAAACAACAAGAATGTTCGACTCCATATCGTTTACAGAAACCATACCTACAACTTCATCATTATCGTCTGCTAAAGTAATACCTCTAACCCCTGAAGCATTTCTACCCATTGGCCTGGTCTTACTTTCTTCAAAACGAATTGCCTTACCACTTTTAACTGCTAACATCACCTGGCTATCACCAGTTGTAAGTTTAGCTTCTAGTAATTCGTCATCTTCTTTGATCGTGATCGCATTGATTCCATTAGTTCTAGGACGAGAATATTGTTCTAGTGAAGTTTTTTTCACTTGACCTTTTTTAGTGGCCATGATCACAAAGTGATTGTTGACATATTCCTCATCTTTGAGGTCTTGGGTACAAATAAATGCTTTAACTCGATCGTCTGGCTCGATATTAATAAGGTTTTGAATAGCTCTACCTTTTGAAGCCTTACTACCTTCTGGAATCTCGTAAACGCGCATCCAGAAACACTTTCCTTTTTGAGTGAAGAAAAGCATATATTGGTGATTAGTACCAGAGAATAAATATTCTAAGAAATCTTCGTTTCTGGTATTCGATCCTTTTTGACCAACTCCACCTCTATTTTGTCTTTTATATTCGTTTAAGGACGTTCTTTTAATATAACCAGCGTGAGAGATCGTAATAATTACTCGTTCATCTGGAATCATATCTTCGATACTAAGATCTCCACCGGCATACTCGATAGTAGATCTTCTACCATCACCGTACTTCTCTTTAACTTCCAGTAGTTCATCCTTTATAACCTGCATTCTGCGCTCTTTACGTGCCAAAATGTCTTTGAGGTCTTTAATGGTTTCTAAGATCTCATCGTACTCAGCTCTTAACTTGTCTTGTTCAAGTCCTGTAAGCTGTCTTAATCGCATTTCTACGATTGCTCGGGCCTGTACTTCAGAAAGTTCGAATCTATCAATTAATTTCTGGCGGGCTTCATCAGCATTATTAGAAGATCTAATAAGAGCAATTACCTCGTCAATATTATCTGAAGCAATAATCAATCCCGCTAATATATGTGCTCTATCTTCTGCCTTTTTTAATTCGTATTCAGTTCTACGAACTACAACTTCATGTCTATGCTCAACAAAATGATAAATAATATCTTTAAGGTTAAGCATTTCTGGTCTTCCATTTACAAGTGCAATATTATTTACACTAAAAGAAGATTGTAAAGCAGTGTGCTTAAATAGCGTATTTAAAACGATATTAGGAATAGCATCTCGTTTTAATTGATAAACGATACGCATCCCATGGCGGTCTGATTCATCTCTAATAAGACTAATTCCTTCGATTTTCTTATCATTAATAAGATCAGCCGTTTTCTTGATCATATCAGCCTTATTTACCTGATATGGAATTTCAGTAACAATTATACATTCTCTACCATTTACTTCTTCAAGAGAACTTTTGGCTCTCATTACGATACGGCCTCGACCTGTTTTAAATGCTTCACGAACACCATCATAACCATATATAATTCCTCCTGTTGGGAAATCTGGTGCTTTTATATGTTGCATTAACTCGTCGATCTCGATATCGTGATTATCGATATAAGCTACCGTACCATCAATAACTTCAGTTAAGTTATGAGGGGCCATATTCGTCGCCATACCAACAGCAATACCACTAGCTCCATTCACTAATAAGTTAGGGATTCTGGTAGGTAAAACAATTGGCTCATTTAACGAGTCATCAAAGTTTAATTGCGTATCTACAGTTTCTTTATCGATATCAGCAAGCATATCCTCACTGATCTTTCTCATTCTTGCCTCTGTATAACGCATTGCTGCAGGGCTATCACCATCTACAGATCCAAAGTTACCTTGGCCATCTACAAGCATATAACGCATACTCCACTCCTGCGCCATTCTAACCATGGTGTCGTATACAGATGAGTCACCGTGTGGGTGATACTTACCTAATACTTCTCCTACAATTCTTGCTGACTTTTTATATGCTCTATTAGAAAGTACGCCTAATTCGTACATTCCAAATAATACTCTACGGTGTACCGGCTTAAGACCATCACGAACATCCGGCAACGCACGTGACACAATGACCGACATTGAATAATCAATGTAGGCCGATTTCATCTCTTCTTCAATGTTGATAGGAATAAGCTTTTCTCCTTCAGCCATATTACAATATTGTTTAGTTCACAAATCTAACCTGCTAATTTACATATTTTCTCTATGTCTCATGGTACTTAAGCAATAGTTTTCAAGGTTTTTATTAACAAAATTTTATTGCGACAAAGGTGATAAGTTAACACTCCCACATTTTGATTTTTGAAAGTTATTTTGTCAATTAGCTATATATTCGGGCTTAGGTATAGTTTTTGTCCTAATTCAGAATAAAAAATTAACAAAGAGAGAAAGGAAAAAACATGGATGATAATTTTTCACCAAGAGTAAAAGATGTAATCGCATACAGTAAAGAAGAGGCCTTAAGACTTGGTCATGACTTTATAGGTACAGAGCATCTAATGCTTGGATTATTGAGAGACGGTGACGGGAAAGCCATAGACATCCTAAACGCTCTGGATATCGATTTAAGCCATTTACGTAGAAAAGTAGAGATTTTAAGTCCTGCTAATCCAAATATGACGGCAGTTTCTAACGAGAAAAAGAACCTGCATCTAACAAGACAGGCCGAACGTGCCCTTAAAACCACATTTTTGGAGGCTAAATTATTTCAGAGTCCAAATATAAATACGGCGCACCTGTTATTGTGTATCTTAAGAAATGAAAACGACCCTACCACAAAATTGCTTAATAAGCTTAAGATCGATTATGATGGGGTAAAAGATCAATTTAAATTTATGATCGCAAACGACGACACAGATTATACACAAGGTCCTGCAGCAGAATCGTTTTCTGATGAAGATAGCACAGATGATGCTACAAAGGACAATCCATTTAGCGGAACAGGAGCTGCTGGTGGCGGAGGCGCTTCTAAAGCAAATAAGAAATCAAAAACTCCGGTTTTAGATAATTTTGGACGTGATCTTACGGCCATGGCTGAAGCTGATAAACTAGATCCTGTGGTTGGTAGAGAAAAAGAAATTGAGCGTGTGTCTCAAATTCTTAGTCGACGTAAAAAGAATAATCCTCTTTTAATAGGTGAACCGGGCGTAGGTAAATCTGCCATTGCAGAAGGTCTTGCTTTAAGGATCGTAAAACGAAAGGTTTCAAGAATCCTTTTTGATAAGCGCGTGGTTACCTTAGATCTTGCCAGTCTTGTAGCAGGTACTAAGTATCGAGGGCAGTTCGAAGAGCGAATGAAAGCGGTGATGAACGAGCTTGAAAAGAACGACGACATTATTCTTTTTATAGATGAGATTCATACCATCGTAGGCGCTGGAGGAGCTACCGGAAGTTTAGATGCTAGTAATATGTTTAAACCGGCATTGGCAAGAGGTGAAATTCAATGTATAGGTGCTACAACCTTAGATGAATATCGCCAGTATATTGAGAAAGATGGTGCTTTAGAGCGTCGTTTCCAGAAAGTGATCGTAGAGCCAACTTCTGTAGATGAAACTATCGAAATTCTTAATAATATTAAAGATAAATACGAAGATCATCATAACGTTGAATATACTCAGGAAGCTATTGAAGCTTGTGTGAAGTTAACCAATCGTTATATGACCGACAGATTCCTTCCAGACAAAGCTATCGATGCTTTAGATGAAGCCGGATCTCGCGTCCATATCACAAATATCGATGTTCCTAAACAGATTCTTGATCTAGAACGTAAACTCGAAG
This sequence comes from Zunongwangia sp. SCSIO 43204, assembly GCF_019904275.1. Classification (GTDB taxonomy): domain Bacteria; phylum Bacteroidota; class Bacteroidia; order Flavobacteriales; family Flavobacteriaceae; genus Zunongwangia; species Zunongwangia mangrovi. The sequence continues at coordinate 3,239,108 of NZ_CP063204.1, read as the reverse complement.
AAGTACGTGAAAAGAAAAATTCAGTAGTTAAAAAACAGAAATACGAAGAAGCTGCAAAATTAAGAGATGATGAGAAAAATCTTGAAAAAGAATTAGCCATTGCTCAGGAACGTTGGGAAGAGGAATCTAAGAAGCATAAAGAGATCGTTAACGAAGACAGTGTTGCCGATGTTGTTTCTATGATGACCGGAGTTCCAGTAAATCGAATCGCTCAAACCGAATCGAACAAACTGGTTAAACTTCCTAAGAAAATTAAAGGAAAGGTAATTGGCCAGGACGATGCTGTTGCCAAAGTTGTAAAAGCTATACAGCGTAATCGTGCAGGTCTAAAAGATCCAAATAAACCAATTGGTTCTTTTATATTTTTAGGTCAAACTGGAGTTGGTAAAACTCAGTTAGCAAAGGTTTTAGCTCGTGAACTTTTTGATAACGAGGATACGCTTATTAGAATCGATATGAGTGAATATATGGAAAAATTCGCTGTATCCAGGTTGATTGGTGCACCTCCTGGATATGTTGGTTACGAAGAAGGTGGACAGCTTACCGAAAAGGTAAGAAGAAAACCTTACGCCGTGATTCTTTTAGACGAGGTTGAAAAAGCCCATCCAGATGTTTTCAATATGTTATTACAGGTGCTGGATGATGGTTATTTAACTGATAGTTTAGGACGTAAGATCGATTTTAGAAATACGATCATCATCATGACATCAAATATCGGAGCAAGAAAACTTAAAGATTTTGGCCAGGGAATTGGTTTTGGTACACAATCGCAAAGATCTCAAGCTGATGAAAATGCACGCGGAGTAATTCAAAATGCGCTTAAAAAGGCTTTTGCTCCAGAATTCTTAAATAGAATTGATGATGTTATTGTCTTTAACGCTTTAGAAAGAGAAGATATTCACAAGATCATCGATATTGAACTTTCGAAGTTATATGGAAGAATTGGCGGACTTGGTTACGAATTAAAACTGAGTGATAAAGCTAAAGATTTTATTGCTGAGAAAGGTTTCGACAAGCAATATGGTGCTCGTCCGCTAAATAGAGCTATTCAAAAATATATTGAAGATGCATTAGCTGAAGAAATTATAAATTCTAAAATTTCTGAAGGTGATAAGATTGAAATGGACTATAAAGACGGCGAAGATGAATTGGCGATAAAAGTCAAAAAAGGTAAAAATACCGAAGAAGAATCAGAGTCAAAAAAATAGATTACATTCTATAAATTGTTTTGAAAAGCCTCACAAAATTGTGGGGCTTTTCTTATTTTCGCCTACCCCTATATTTCAACTTAGTTACCCCAAAAATGAATCTTATAAAATATAAAGATTTTCAGCTAAAGTTTACCCCTACTTTTATGCAGCTGGAAATTTTCCATGAAGGTCACTACGGCGTCGAGGATTATAAAGAATGTCTCAGGCTAAAATTAGACGTTTACGGCGATAAAAAAATAGGCATCGTGGTAAGAAGAATTAATGCAGAAGATCGATATTCCTTTGATCCCATGTTACTGCTTTCAGGAAATAAATCCATCGAAAAACATGCAAACTGGGTTGTCTTGGTTTCAGATAAATTTAATGACAAATTAAATCTTAAATTCGTTCAGATTTTCACCAGTTTATACTGCTTAAGTTTTGCAGATTATAATGATGCATTAGCTTTTATTAATTCAGGTAGTCTTCCTGTATTATAAAATTTTCCAGGAACTGTTTCGACCTTTCAATTAGAGGTGCCATCATCACATCTTCTTTAACAACCGGAACTTCTTTTCTAAAATTCGATAAAACCGCTTCTATTTTTTCTGAAGATTTTGCCGGCTCTCTAAAATGTAATGCCTGCGAAGCATTGAAGATTTCGATCGCTAAAACAGAATCTACATTTTCCATCACTCTAATTAATTTCGTGGCTGAATTTGCTCCCATGCTCACATGATCTTCCTGTCCATTGGAAGAAACTATAGAATCTACAGAGGCTGGCATACATAATTGTTTGTTCTGACTAACAATACTTGCAGCAGTGTATTGTGGGATCATAAATCCACTATTCAAACCTGGATTTTCGACCAAAAAGTTTGGCAAACCGCGTAAGCCCGAAACTAATTGATATGTTCTTCTTTCAGAAATATTCGCCAACTCGGCCATTGCAATAGCGAGATAATCCATCGCTAAAGCTAACGGCTGACCGTGAAAATTTCCTCCCGAAATAATCTTATCTGCCTTTACAAAAATGTTAGGATTATCGGTAACCGAATTAATTTCAGTTTTTACGGTTTTATGTACAAAAGCTAAAGTGTCTTTTGTTGCACCATGTACTTGTGGTACACATCTAAAGGAGTAAGGATCCTGAACATTTTCCTTTTCCTGTTGCGCTAGTTCACTTCCGTTTAAAAAATCTCTAATTCGTTCTGCCGTTTTTATTTGTCCGCGGTGTGGTCTTACCAAATGCACCAATTCATCAAACGGGGACAAATTACAATCGAAAGCATCTATAGAAATTGCGCTTATAAAATCTGCAGAATATGATAACTTATAAGCTTTTATGAGTCCGTGTACGGCATGAGCACTCATAAACTGTGTACCGTTAAGTAGTGCTAAACCCTCTTTAGAATGTAGCTTCACCGGTTTCCAGCCAAATTTCTTTAAAATCGAATCTCCGCTAACTGTTTCATTTTGATAATAAACTTCGCCCTCCCCTATTAATGGCAAGGCCAGATGAGCTAATGGTGCGAGATCTCCGGAAGCACCTAAAGATCCCTGCTCATAAATTACAGGTAAAATATCTTCATTAAAGAAATCGATCAAACGTTCTACCGTCTCTAAAGCCACACCTGAGTTTCCATAACTTAAAGACTGAATTTTTAAAAGTAGCATCAATCGAATGATCGGCTTACTTACTTTGTCACCAGTTCCGCAGGCATGAGACTTTACCAGATTTTCCTGTAAAACGGTCAGTTTTTCTGAAGTGATCTTTACATTACATAAAGCACCAAAACCAGTATTTATACCATAAACAGGCACATTACTTTCTTTAATTTTTTGATCTAGATATGCTCGCGATTTTGTGATATTTAAACGTGCCTCTTCACTTAAAGCAAGTTTCATTTTTTGGTCTATAATATCCCTAATGATATTAAGATCTAAAATAGCTGATGTTATATAATGTATATTTTCCATGAAACTTTTCGAAATTGGTTAGTTAAGGAATAGGGCAAAAATCCAATTTCGATGAATACTATCCAAATTATAAGAGTTTTTTTATTAATAATTCAAAATAGATATCCAAATTTCAATTTTTAGTAACATTAACTCAATATTTCATTTATTCATCTTGTCCTCGATAATATAAATTCTAGTCAGCGAACAATGCCTGAAATGCAGCTCCCATATTTTCTACTATATCGCCAGAAATTAATGCCTGATAAGACCTGTTTTCAGCAACAATATCTCCTGACAAACCATGTAGGTAAACCCCTAGAATCGCCGCAGCTAAAGGTTCATATTGTTGCGATATTAAACCAGCAATAATGCCCGATAAAACATCACCACTACCGGCGGTTGCCATTCCCGGGTTGCCAGAATTATTAATATAAACATGTCCATCGCCAAAAATAAAAGTATGCGAACCCTTTAAAACCAGCACCAAATCATGAGATTGTGTAAATTCCTGAACTTTTTCGATTTTCTGGAAATCATCTTTCCAATCACCAATTAAACGCTGTAATTCTTTAGGATGCGGAGTTAATACCGATTTCTTCGGAAGAAATTCAAGTAATTCTTGGTTTTCAGAAATCATATTCAACCCATCTGCATCGATTAGCATGGGTTTCTCGGTTTTCTGAAGTAATTCTTTAAAAGCTTCAACAGTTTTTGGATCTTTCCCTGCTCCCATTCCGAAGCAAATTACTGAAGGATCCATCCTGTGGTCGATATTCGTTAATTTCTCCTCATTTTTATCGGTGATCACCATAGCTTCAGGAAGCGCAGTTTGCAAGATGTTATAACCGCATTTTGGGATAAAAGTGCTTACCAGACCTGCTCCTGTTCTTAAAGCAGCTTTAGTAGATAATAAAACGCTACCAATTTTACCATAACTACCACCAATTACCAGGGCATGCCCGTAATTCCCCTTATGCGAATTCGATTTTCTAGGTTTATAAAGAGTTCTGGCTTCATGTTTAATTATAAGTTCGTAATTCGTTTTTTCTGAAGATAAAAAATCACGATCTAAACCAATATCCAAAACCTGCAGATCCCCAACATAATCCATTGTTTGTGGTAAAAAGAAAACCAGTTTAGGGGTTTGAAAACTTAAAGTGAAATTAGCTGAAATTAAACGATCTTTTTCAGCCGGTACGCGATCTGAAAATAATCCGGAAGGCATATCAATAGCCAAAATAAATGCCTTCGATTGGTTGATATAAGTTACCAATTCACCAATCCAACCTTCTAATGGACGATTTAAACCTATTCCAAAAATCGCATCGATCACAAAATCATTAGGATCAATTTCTGGAAAATCGTCTTCATCTTTTATATATTCTGGCCAATCATTTGTGGTTTCTTTTAATCGATCGTAATTAATCAGGAAATCTTGTGATCGATTGTCACTATAATTTACAACAAAAACCTTAACACGATAACCTTTTTCTATAAGCTGCCTGGCGATTACTAGTCCGTCACCACCATTATTTCCTATTCCGCAAAAAATCTTTATGGCAATATCTGCCCTTTGTAATCGTTTATCTATCTCGTTAGTCACAAGACTTGCGGCTCGTTCCATAAGTTGGGTCGAAGTAATGCCTTGATTTTTGATCGTTAGTTCATCTGCTTTCTTTAATTGTGCTGCAGAAAAAATCTTCATAAATCATCGATTTTAGTGGTTATTTCAAATATACGGCATCATTTAAGGCTGGGCGAAGGTTTGACATTTCCTTCACAATTTTGGGTAAACTATGGTCAATTCAGGCTTAATTCTATAAATTTGCGCAAACTAAATAATCGAGATGAAAGAAGTAGCATTAGCTAATAAACATAAAGAATTAGGAGCCAAAATGGTTCCGTTTGCTGGTTACAATATGCCGGTTTCTTACGAAGGTGTAAATGCAGAGCATCACAATGTTCGTGAAAAACTAGGTGTTTTTGATGTTTCCCATATGGGAGAATTTCTAGTAACTGGAGAAAATGCTTTAGAGCTTATTCAATTAATTTCGTCTAACGACGCTGCAAAACTTGTAGATGGGCAGGCACAATATACCTGTATTCCTAACAAGGATGGCGGGATCGTTGATGATATGATTATTTATAGGATCAATGCTGAAAAATATCTTTTAGTTGTAAATGCTTCTAACATCGAAAAAGATTGGAACTGGATTAGCAAACACAATACGATGGACGCTCATTTAACCGATCTAAGCGAGGAAATGTCGCTTCTAGCGATACAGGGACCAAAAGCTGCAGAAGCTATGCAGTCGCTTACCGATGTAGATCTTAGCAATATGAAATTTTACACTTTCGAGATCGGGACTTTTGCTGGTATGGAAAAGGTAATTATTTCAGCAACTGGTTACACTGGTAGTGGAGGATTCGAGATCTATTTTAAAAACGAATGTGCTGAAGAGATTTGGAATAAGGTCATGGAAGCTGGAGCAGATTTCGGCATTAAGCCAATAGGTCTTGCGGCTCGGGATACGTTAAGATTAGAAATGGGATTTTGTCTCTACGGAAATGATATCGACGATACAACTTCTCCTATTGAAGCTAAATTGGGTTGGATCACAAAATTCAACAAAGATTTTATCAATGCTGAAGCTTTAAAAAAGGAAAAGGAAGAAGGTCCAAGACGTAAACTTGTGGCGTTCGAACTTGATGAAAGAGGTATACCAAGGCAAGGATATAATATTGTGAACGACGAAGGAGAAATAATAGGAAATGTTACATCGGGTACCATGTCACCTTCATTAGAAAAAGGAATTGGTTTAGGTTATGTGAAGACAGAATATGCCGGCTTTGGAAAGAAGATCAATATTCAAATTCGTAAAAAAACCGTTCCTGCTACTCAGGTGAAATTGCCCTTTTATAAAGGATAAATTATTTGGAACGTATACTAGTATTAGGAGCTAGCGGCTTTATTGGCAATGCCATTTATAAAGAGCTATGCTCCTATTTTGATACTCACGGAACCTTTTGCACAGATAATAACGCATTAGAAAAAAACCATCAGTTTCATCAATACGACATGGAAACCGATAGTTTAGACCTTTTGCTGTACAATTTAAAACCAACCATCATCATTTCTGCCGTTCGCGGTAGTTTTGAAGCGCAACTGGCACTACACTATTCAGCAATTAGTTATATTCTTACACATCCCTGCAAACTTATCTTTTTAAGTTCGGCTAATGTTTTTGATGCTTTTACAAATTATCCCAGTTACGAGTACGATAAAACGCTGTCGCAAAGTATTTATGGCCGATTTAAAATTAAGATCGAAAATGCCCTTTTACGATTACCCAACGAAAAATACAATATTGTAAGATTGCCAATGGTTTTTGGCCAGGGATCGCCAAGAGTAAACGAAATTAAAACTCTTATCGATTTGGGGGAAGCTATCGAAGTTTTTCCCAACGTTGTAATTAATGTCACTGAAATTAGTAAGATCACTCAGCAAATCCATTATATCGTAAATAGGAAGTTGCAGGGCGTTTTTCATTTAGGAAGCTCAGATCTAGTTCACCAAAAAGATTTTGTAGAAGATGTGTGTGAAATTTTGGGTTATGATAATCCATTATTTAAAAACGTTTACGATAGTAACAACGATCGTTATTTAGCAGTTCTTCCAAAGGATAATCTATTACCTGCAAATCTGCAGATTAGTGTACAGGAGGTTGTAGAAGCAACCATCAAAAAAATTGGTTAATCTTATATTAAAGGATTAATTCTGAATTAATTTCCAGATAACTATTCCTAAATTGAAGTATTAAAAAAAATGTCAATTATGGAAAAACTAACCGAAGACCAGATCAATACTAAACTGCAATCATTAGAAGGATGGACATATGCCAAAGAAGCGATTCATACTTCCTTTAAATTCGAGAATTTTAAAGATGCTTTTACGGTAATGGCGAGAATTGCTTTTGAAGCTGAAGCTTTGCAACATCATCCAAATTGGGCAAATGTGTATAACGAATTAGAGATTTCTTTATCTACCCACGATGCAGGCGGAGTTACAGAAAAAGACTTTGAAATGGCAAAAGCTATAGAAGATATCGTTGAAGCAAAATAGGCTCTAGCAACACCTTAAAACCTAATATTCCAGAAAGCTCCTAATTTGAAATCATTTTAGGAGCTTTTTTTATATTTTTGCCCGGATTTCATTTTTATTATCATGGGAAGAGCATTTGAATTTAGAAAGGCACGTAAGATGAAACGTTGGTCTGCAATGGCCAAAGCCTTTACTCGTATAGGAAAAGATATTGTAATGGCCGTTAAAGAAGGTGGTCCAGATCCAGACGCTAACTCTAAGCTTAGAGCGGTGATCCAGAACGCCAAGAGTGTTAATATGCCAAAAGACAATATCGAGCGTGCTATTAAAAGAGCATCAGATAAAAGTCAGGGTGATTATAAAATTGTACTTTTTGAAGGCTATGCGCCACATGGTATCGCAATTTTGGTAGAAACTGCTACAGATAACAACAACCGTACTGTTGCCAATGTAAGATCGCATTTTAATAAATGTGACGGAAACCTAGGAACATCAGGTTCTGTAGATTTTATGTTCGATCACACCTGTAACTTCAGAATTAATGCTGAAGGCTTGGATGTGGAAGAATTAGAGCTTGAATTTATCGATTTTGGAGCTGAAGAAGTTTTTGAAGATGAAGACGGAATACACATCTACGCTCCTTTCGAAAATTTTGGAAGTATTCAGAAAGAATTAGAAAAAAGAAATATTGAAATTATTTCTTCTGGTTTTGAAAGAATCCCGCAGGTTACAAAACAGCTAACGCCAGAGCAGGCTGCAGATGTAGAAAAACTTCTTGAAAAATTAGAGGAAGACGATGATGTACAAAATGTATATCACACCATGGAAGAAAATTCTTCAGAAGAGTAAATTTACTCAGAACAAATCTATTTAGTAGGTCATATTTAAAATTTAAAAAGTCTTGTTATTCAACGAAAACCGAATAGCAAGACTTTTTTTGTTTTAAGCTTACTTGTCTTTATTCTCAGCTTTGTATAAAAAATAGTGGTCTAGCGAAAACTTTCCGGCACCGGTATAAAAAAGCAGCACATAAGATAGTAAATACATAAAAGGCAATTCCTGTTTTGCCAAACCATCTGGTGCATGTACGATAATTGCAGCAACGGCCATAGTAACAATTAACGGGATCGTCGCAATCCTAGTTCCTATTCCCAAAATAAGCATTATAGAACATACAAATTCAGCGAGAACCGCAACGGCAAGCGTCATAGTTTGGCCTACGCCTAAAGGATCTGCAAATTGAATTTCTTCCGAAGAAAAAAAGCTAATTAGCTTTGGAACTCCGTGGAAGAGCATCAAAATAGAAATTCCGATTCTAAAAATGAGTAAAATAAAATCTAATTTGGGAAGATTCAAGCTGGTGGTATACGTGTTTTTCATTGAGTTGAGTTATATACGGTTGAAGTTATAAATTGTGATATTATTAAATTTAAGCATTAATTCTAAAGTAGATACCATAATATCGATGAAACTCCCAAACCAACCAATGAAATGATCGTGGTCATCACCGTCCAGCTTTTAAAGGTTTGTTTTTCTGTTAATCCTATGTATTGCCCAACCAACCAAAATCCGCTATCGTTTACGTGTGATAATATCAAAGCGCCAGAGGCTACTGCGATCACTATTAAACTTATCTGGCTCTCTGCATAATTTGCACCTTCTAGTAGCGGCGCTGTTATCCCGGCAGCGGTGATCATAGCAACTGTAGAAGATCCCTGAAGAACTCTAACCAAAGCTGCGACAATAAAACCAAACAAAAGCGGACTCATAAAGCTTTCATTCAAATTGGTAGCGATTATCTCTCCTGCCCCGGTATTGATCAGGATTTGTTTAAAAGCGCCGCCAGCACCGGTAAGTAAAATGATAATACCGGCAGATTCGAAACTTTTGGCTGCAATTTTTAAGAGCTTTTCTTTATCTACACCGCGTTTTACTCCTAAAAAATACCAGGCTAATAAATTTGCGATGATTAATGCTGAAAAAGGATGCCCCAATAAATTTACCATATAATTTATCCAATAAGGAAAACTTGAAGCATCGATCAACGGACTTGCAATTAAAGTATTCAGTACGATTAAAAATATAGGTACGAAAATAATTGTGGTGATCATCTTTGCTGAAGGTATTTGATCTCCTAAAGTAGAATCTTCAGTAAAGGTTTTGGGTTCTATATATAACGTTTTCGTTAAAAGCTTAGCGAAAAGCGGTCCGCTTAAAATAGCCGCAGGAATTCCCGCTGCAAAACCAAATAAAATTACCCAGCCAAGATCTGCCCCCAATATATCTGCAACAGCAATAGGTCCCGGTGTAGGTGGAATAAAACAATGTGTGATCGCTAAACCTGCTAAAAGCGGAATTGCATAAAGCACCAAAGATTTACCGGTTTTCTTACTCAACGCATAAGTAATGGGAACCAAAATAATAAAAGCGACATCAAAAAATACAGGGATAGCGACAATAAAACCGGTGATCATCATTGCCCATGGCGCATTCTTTTCTCCGGTTTTTTTCAGAATAAAAGAAGCTAATGCTTTTGCTCCTCCAGATTGTTCTAAGATTCCACCAAATAAAGCGCCCAAACCAACTACAGTGGCTACAAAACCTAAAGTGCTGCCCATTCCCTCTTTCATGGTTTCCATGATATCGGCTGCGGGCATTCCGGCTAAAATTCCAACAAAAATACAAACGATTAGCAGCGATAGAAATGCCTGGATCTTTAATTTCAGAATTAAAAAAAGTAATAAAGCAATTCCCAATCCTATTGCTAAAAGTAATTGTATTTCCATTTACTATTGCTTTATCTTTCCTAAAACTTCGTTTACGATTTCAGTAATTTCCTGGTCTACATCAACTTTTATGGCGCTCTGTGGTTCCTCAAGGGTATCAAACTGAGATTTCAGTAAAGATTCTTTAAAATAATGTCCTTTTCTGGCCTTCATTCGCTTAAACACCAATTCATATTCGGCATGTAAATACACAAAGACAACCTGGTCTTTTAATCCTTTTGATAAACTTTCACGATAAGTTTCTTTTAAAGCCGAACAGGCCAAGACGGCACCTTTATTTTCACTCCAGTTCTTAATATTTTTAGCTAAAATCTCTAACCATTCTTTGCGGTCTTCATCATCTAAAGCAACGCCACTACTCATCTTTTTCACATTGGCTTCGGGATGGTAATCATCGGCATCGTAAAAGGGAATTTCTAATTTTTCGGCTAGTTTTTCACCAATTGTGGTTTTTCCTATTCCAGAAACGCCCATCACTACGTAAACATTCATTCAAATAATTTTATTCCGGTTGATTTCTTTTTAATAATCGATCGCTAAAACTTCAAGAACCCTTGTTTCATTTCCCAATTTAAATTCGGTTTTTTGACCGACTTTAAGTCCTGTCACTGCCTTTGCAATGGGTGCGACAAATGCAATTTTTTGTTGCTTCACATTGGCCTCGTCTACTCCAACGATCTGGAATTGCTGCAAACTATTGTTACTATGATTCTTTAATTTCACTTTAGCACCAAAACGAACTTCATCTTCCGGTTGCTGATTGGGATGAATGATCCTCGCAGAAGCTCTTCTTTCGGCTAATAATTTCAATTTTCCATCGATCACTGCCTTGGCTCTCCGATCTTCGGTTTCATTATCAGTTTTTATTATTCCACGCTGATTTTCCAAATCACGTTGCTCCTGCTCCAAAGCTTCGTATCCACCTGGCGTTACATAATTTGTTACTCCGTTTGGTAAAGCCGCGCGTGGCGGAATTACCGGTGCTTCTTCCTGATCTTCTTCTTTTACAAATCCTCTGCTCATATTTTCATATTGGAATTTAAGAATATACGAAAAATTATAAGATTGTAGATTAAGCGCTGTGTATTTTAAATCTTTTTTAAAAAAGAAGTTTAATTTTGCTGAAAGTCGATAGAAGTCTTTACATGAAAAATTTACTCGTTATTGGATACGTTTGGCCAGAACCTACATCTTCTGCCGCAGGAAGCCGAATGTTACAATTGCTCAATTTTTTTCTGAATGAAAAGTACACTATCACTTTTGCTACCACGACTGCCCAATCACAACATGCTTTCGATCTCGAAAAAATAGGCGTAAAAACGGCTAAAATCGAATTGAATAATGCTAGTTTTGATGACTTTTTAAAGAAAATCGATCCTGAAATTGTTCTTTTTGATCGCTTTATGATCGAAGAGCAATACGGTTGGCGAGTTGATGCAATTTGTCCTGAAGCGATTAAGATCTTAGATACCGAGGATTTACATTTTCTACGGAATACCAGAAAAAAGGCTTTAAATACTGAAGCTGAATTGCAGGATCTTATGCTAAATTCAGATTTGGCGAAAAGAGAAATTGCTTCGATCTATCGTTGCGATTTGAGTTTGATCATTTCTGAAGTTGAAATGGAACTTTTAAGATCTATTTTTAAAATTCCTGCTAAAATTATCGAATATCTCCCCTATTTATTAGAAACCGAAGAGATCGAGAAAGCGGAAGTTTCAGTTTCGTTTGGGGAACGACAGGATTTTATGTTTATCGGTAATTTTCTGCACGAGCCTAACTGGCAAACTACTTTGCATCTAAAACAAAAAATATGGCCAAAAATTAAACAAAAGCTCCCTGAAGCGAAATTGCATATTTACGGAGCTTATGCGAGCGATAAAGTGTATCAACTTCAGAATAAGAAAGAAGGTTTTTTGGTGCATGGCCGCGCAGAAAGTGTCGATGAAGTTATGCAAAAACATCGAATTTTGCTAGCGCCAATTCAGTTTGGGGCCGGACTTAAAGGTAAAATGATCGATGCGATGCAAAACGGAATCCCATCTATCACCACAGCTATTGGAGCCGAAGGAATTTCCGAAGAAAATCATTGGAACGGCTTTATTTGTAGTTCAGATGCTGAAATTGTTGAAAAAGCGATTCAAATTTATACCGATAAAAATTTGTGGATTGCTAAACAAGCGCTTGGAAAAGCTATTTTAAAATCAAGATTTTCAGCAGAAGATTTTACAACTTCTTTTCAGCAAAAATTAATAGATTTAAAGACCAATCTTAGCAAACACCGCAGTAAAAATTTTACCGGTAGTATGCTGAAATTCCACAATAATCGCAGTACTTATTTTATGTCTAAATTTATTGAGGAAAAGGAAAAAAATAAAAGCAATGAGTACAACACCAGAACATGACCGTAAAATTGCCGTAATGAGTTTTGCATCGGTATATCCGCACTATGTAAATAAAGTAGAGAAAAAAGGTCGCACAAAAGCAGAATTACACGAGGTGGTCGAGTGGTTAACCGGTTTCAATGAAACGGAATTAAAGGAACTAATCGAAAAGAAAGTCAGTTTCCAGGAATTCTTTGAAAAAGCAAATCTAAACCCAAAAGCATCGCTTATAAAAGGAGTAATTTGCGGCTATCGTATCGAAGAAATTGAAACACCACTTACTAAACAGGTGCGTTATTTAGACAAACTGGTAGACGAATTGGCCAAAGGCAGAAAGATGGAAAAGATTCTAAGATCTGCATAAAAACTCTCATCAAAAACATCAAAAATCGGCTTATATTTCTTTCAATATTCAGCTAAAAAAACCGTCGACTTATAGGGAAAATCGACGGCACTCATTACACAAAAGGAACAGTATACACTGTTCGTAAATAGAGTTTTAAGCTAACTGAGTTAAACCTTCACTAAAAAGTTTCTGGTTTAAGCTTCTAAGCGTTTTAATTTTATTTTGAGTATCTACCAAGATAGAAATATTGTTGCTACTACCACCGTAACTTATCATCCTAACCGGGATATCATTTAATAGTTCGAATAACTTATAAGTCGAATGATCCTCGATCACAGATTCTCCTACAATACAAACAATACTTTGATTGCGGTCTACTGTAATTTCTCCATAAGCATTCAATTCTTCGAGGATTTTATCTAGGTTTCTGGTATCGTCTATGGTTAAAGAAATGGCAATCTCAGAAGTAGTGATCATATCGATAGATGTTTCGTAATTATCAAAAACATCAAAAATTTTACGAAGAAAACCGTGCGCCATCAACATTCGGTTAGACTTGATCTTAATCGCGGTGATATCATCTTTTGCAGCAATGGCTTTAAGACCTTTGCTATGTACTTCAGAAGAAATTTTAGTCCCGGTTTTTTCAGGAGTAAAAGTATTTTTCAGGAAAATAGGAATTCCTTTATTAATTACTGGCGATACGGTTTGTGGGTGTAAAATTTTAGCGCCAAAATAGGCAAGCTCTGCTGCTTCTTCAAAAGTTAATTCTGAAATTGGATGTGTGCCTTCTACATGGCGAGGATCGTTATTATGGAAACCATCAATATCTGTCCAAATTTGCACTTCAGAAGCTTGCACAGCAGCACCAAGAATAGTGGCTGTATAGTCGCTACCTCCTCGTTTTAATGTACTAATTTCGTTATGTTTATTGATACAAACAAAACCCTGAGTGATATATAATTCAGATCTTTTTCCTTCTAAATGCGCATCTAAAAGCTCACCAACCCTATCGGTATCTGGATTTTCTAGATTATGAACTTCCATAAAAGCTTTGGCATCTAACCAAATGTTTTCGATTCCCTGAGATTTAAAATATTGAGAAACCATAAAAGTCAGCATCGTTTCACCGTAGGTCACGATCTCTGCATAAACAGCCTCTGAATATTCATTGTGGCCGGCGGCCGATAATTCTTCAAGGCGTTTGGCTACAAAAGATTTAGTTTCATTATTTAAAGTTTCATCCTGAATTAGGGTGTCTATCGCAGAAAAATGACGCTCCTGAAGCTTATTAATAATATCTTCGATCTCCTCGTAGTTCTGAGTTTTAGATAGATTAGAAATCGCAACAAGATCGTTGGTAACCCCACTCATTGCAGATAATACCAATAATTTTTTCCCCTCCTGTCCAAGGGTGATATTTTTTACATTTTCTATACTTTCAGGAGTTCCTACAGATGTTCCTCCAAATTTTAAAACTTTCATCTTCATTCTTTTGATACTGCATAATTAAAATGAAGCGTGATGAGATTAAAAAAAATGATTCATTTTATATACATTTGTACAAAATGTGTAATATTTAACAATGAAGACGATAACCACCTGTGTTCATGATATTATAAGGCATCAACCTTTTTTGGATGATGCAATCGCGAGAGATATCGTAAATTTTAGCGGTCTTGCTGAAGATCTACGTCCCGAAGTTGAAAAAGAGATGCGCAAAACGGTAAAAGTGGGTAGCATAATTATGGCTTTGCGACGTTACGCACCTAAGCGGACAAAAATTAACATGAACAGTCTGCGTGAACTTGGGGATATCATCGTTAGATCTGGAATTACCGAATACACATTTCTTAATTCCAAAACTATCATTGCGAACAAATCCAGATTGTTGGATGCGGTGAAAGATCAAACCGGAGTTTATCTTAACTATTCTAGTAATTACCAGGAGAGTAATATTTTGGTTTCTTCCTCTTTAACCGATCTGGTCGAAGATTACTTTAAAAATGAAGTTCGCGTAACCATCAAAGAAGATCTTTCTTCAATAACTATTGCTTTACCAAAAAACAGTAGTCAGTCTGTAGGTTTATACTTTTATATTTTTAAACTGCTCGCTTACGAGGGAATCCCTGTTTTCGAGATGATCTCTACTTCCAACTATTTTGCGCTTTTCTTAGAACGAGAATATGTAAACAAAGCCTTTCTTTTATTAAATGAAATAAAATCTAATTAATAGTAAAACAGATTAAGAAATCTAAAAATTTTCTATCGTTCTTTCGGTATTTTTACTGAATCCTACCAGTAATCGAAGTAAACACCGGTCATTGCCACAATAGCGATGATGATCACCAGCACGATGGCAATAAAGGTTGAACCTACTTTTGTTTTTTTATTTTTCTGAAGAATATAATCTTCAGACTTATTATCATTTTCGTCTCTAATTTGCATTATATGTGGTTTATTTTCGGTTGAAAAGATATAATAACAAAAATTATTAATCATTTTCAACTATTTGAAAACGATAAAATTAAATAAAAGATTTGGTATTTAATTTATGGAAAGCCGTAAATTGATGCTAAACTTATGTGAAATCTATAATTCACATTACCAAAAATCGAAAAATCCTTACGTTTTAACTATTTGATCGTTTTTGCACGATAAAATCTGTTTTAGGTAAATTACTTAAAGGCAAACCTTAGCGCATTTAATCTCCATTATCGAGTTACTATTTATAGTCTTGGATTAGGTTTTCCCATTCCATACGTTTAAGCATTCTTACCAGAGCTGGATCTATCTCATCTACCAAATCTGAATTTTTAGGGAAAGAATAACTGTAATAGTCTTTTTTAAGCGTTTGCTCTAAAACTTCAATTGTCTTGCCGGCATTAAGCTTTTCAATTTCGTAACGCAAGATGGGTTCATCATAGACCAAAAGCTCGATCCTGTTGTCTTTAAGCAATTCGATACCTTCTTCTTCTGTAGGTAATTTCTCAGAATTGATTCCGTAGAGATCTAAAAGTTCTGCAGCACTACTGCTATTTACCGTCCCAACTTTAAAACGATTAAGATCTGCAATGCCATTAATTTCATCATTAATACTTTTTACGGTAAGGGAAGAAGCAATACTAGCCGTAAGACTCGAAATTATGATGATCGCCATAAACATCCAGATCAAACCAATAATACGGCCACCGGTTGTTCTTGGAGACTTATCTCCGTAACCAACGGTTGTCATCGTTACGGCGCTCCACCAAAAACCTTCCATTAGTCCTTTTCCTTTTCCGCCGCCAAATTCTTCTGCATTTTTCTTACGCTCAAAGATCCACACCAAAAAACCAAAAATAAAAATGACACCTAAAAGCGCTAAAATTGCCGAAATAAATTCCCAGCTCCATAAGTTTTTCAGAATATTAAAAACCTGGGATTCTTTTCTTTTGGCCACACCGGTATGGGAAATAAAATAAGGCTGAGAAAAATCCATTCTTAACATTCGGCTATCGGTAACCGTGATAGGATTTATACTAAAATCTACTTCGCCACTTTCTACTGCATTTAAAAGTGCAGTGAGTGTTTCGTATTCCTGGTATTCAAATTCATAATCAAGGCTTTCATTTACCATATTCCAGCCTTTAATACTTAAACCATCATAGGTTCCGTTTGGATTTTGGGTAACAAAAGGAGGTGTTAGCTGTATCCCTATCTTGTAAGTTTTTTGGGTGTTTTTTATAGAATCCTGAGATTCCTGAGCGATAATACTTAAACTAAAAAATAATGCAAGGAGGATTAAATAATACTTCATACGATTAAACTGAAAGAGATTGTTCTACATCAATTGCTCTGTAGAATCCGAAAAATACTTAATCCTGAAGTAGTATCAAAATTAGAACTATTCTGAAGCAACCGCTTCTGTAGCAGTAGAATCCTTCTTAAGGTAGTAAATTTCAAGTTTTTTTCTTCCGAAGTTTTTCGCTTTCTGAATATCTTTTCCCATAAAAATATCCACGCGTTTTCTCCAACGATAATGCATTTTATCTTTGATGGTAAAAATAGAATCGAATCCCTGAATTTTAATTTTGTCATTATGTCCCAAGCCCAAATCCATAAGATCTCTCGAGATGGCAACGGCATTCATACCCGGTTTTAAAGTATCGCCCCAGGCTGCGACATTTGGGTTATTTCCGGCAGTTTGATATCGAACCGAATTAAATGCTGAAACAGTAACCTGTAGCGTATCCCAATCTTCTTTAGAGGTTTTATCCTCTATATTTTTATCTGAAAAATTACAGGCTGAAAAACCTACGATCACAAAAAATAATAAACTAGATACAATTCCGTAGATATATTTTTTGATCATGTTCGTGTTTTTCAGCCTGCAGCAATATTGCTAAAAGCTAATATAGACAAAGATTACTTTTGAAGCAAGTCTATAATTTCTAGAGCTTTTAAACTATATTTCACCAAGCTTCCAGCCGTCACGATAATCACGTTTTACAAATTTATTGGCTTCTTCAAGATTTGTAACTCGCATGTTGTCGCTATCCCATGTCATTTGAATATAACGTCCTGGATACTCAAATTCGATGTTTCCATCGGCATTTGTTTTTTCTCGTCTTATATCTGTACCTCGAATAGCAAGATTTGCGATCAATAAGATTTCGGTTAAAGGACCTGCGATCTCAAAAGGAGAACTTAGTTCTTTTTTACCTGGTCCTGCGATAGAAGCTTCAACCCACTGCCCATAATGACCATCTGCGCCACCCGGTACGCGATCATATTGCTGTGCCACATTAACTTCATTAGTTCTAGAAGTTGGCAACAGCTGCGGATTCTCACCATAGGTACCACACATCATTTTTCCTTTTGTACCAATAATTAAAACTCCGTTTCCTCCATCACCAAAAACTTCATTTGGCCCCAGTTCCTCTGGTCGAGTTGGCTGAATTCCGCCATCCATCCAATGTAACTTAAGATCTCCATCGGTATTTTGATTACCATCAAAGGTCATGGTCACATGACTTGAAGGCGGACAACTTTCTGGGAAATATCCTCGTTTGAATTCATCTACATAAACACTTCCTACACTACATTCTACATTTTTAGGATATTTTAGATCCAGTACACGATAAGGCGCTTCAATTAAATGGCATCCCATATCGCCAAGTGCACCGGTACCGTAATCCCACCATCCTCGCCAGTTAAACGGAACTAGACCATTTACATATTCTTTATAAGGAGCGGTTCCTAGCCAAAGATTCCAATCTAATTCTGCCGGAACGCTTGATTTTTTCTCCGCCGGCCATGGGATTCCCTGTGGCCAAACCGGCCTGTCTGTAAAACAATATACTTCTTTAGCTTTACCTATTAGACCTGCATTAAACCATTCTCTCATTTTACGCACGCCATCTCCAGAAGCTCCCTGGTTCCCCATTTGAGTGACCACATCATATTTTTCTGCAGCTTTGGTTAAAGCTCTTGCTTCGTAAATATCGTGCGTTAATGGTTTCTGAACATAAACATGTTTTCCTAATTGCATTGCACTAAGTGTTTGGATCGCGTGGTTATGATCTGGAGTCGAAACAGAAACTGCATCAAAATTCTTCGCTTCTTTATCAAAAAGTTCTCTCCAGTCTTTATAGTATTTTGCTTTAGGAAAACGTTCTCGTGAAGTCTTAGCACGACGATCGTCCACGTCACATAAAAATGCAATATCAGCTTTTCCTGTTTGATGAAAGCTCCAGATATCACTTTGTCCTTTTCCGCCTACTCCAATTCCTGCAACCACAAGCTTATCGCTGGGAGCAACAAAACCCGGGCCACCCAAAACGTGACGCGGAATGATACTAATACCGGCCGTGGCAAGCGCAGTACTCTTTATAAAATCTCTTCGGGAAGAGCTAGAGGATTTCTTGTTTTTTTCCATAGTTAGGGTTTAAAAAATGATAAATCGATTTAGTTGATTATTCGTATAATTTTTAAAAAAAGCTATCAATCTTATAATATATTAAGCTCTCTTTTTTCAAATTATCATTTTATAAAGATATCTTTAAATTTTCAAAAATCCAACTTTCTGTTATTAAGTTGTTTCTGCTACTCTTTTCTATAAATTTTTGAAGCTAAAAATTGCCTTTTTTCAAAGGCACCACTTCAAAGTTATCTTCCAAACCCTCCAATTTTAGGTTTAAGAACTAGAAATTGGACAAAAACTGTTAAGAAACCATAAACTAAAGGAATTAAACTTGCATATGCTTGTGAGTGCATTTAAGAGCTGTACCTTTGCACACTTAATTGGCTGAAAACAAGATTTCAGCCTTAATTAATCTTTGAAAAACAAATTTATGAGTCAAGTAAAGCAAAATGACACTGTAAAAGTTCATTACACAGGAAAATTAACCGACGGCCAGGTATTCGATAGCTCTGTAGATAGAGGTGAGCCAATCGAATTTACTATGGGACAGGGACAATTAATTCCTGGTTTCGAAAAAGGACTTTTAGATATGGAAGTTAACGAAAAGAAAACCATAAATATACCTAAAGAAGAAGCTTACGGTGAGCCTAGAGAAGAGCTTGTCCAGGAAGTTGAAAAAAGCCAACTTCCAGAAGATCTTGAGCCTAAAGTTGGTATGGGATTAGTTTCTAAAACTCCAGATGGTCGTGAAATGAACCTTGTGGTAAGAGAAGTAAAAGACAGTTCTATCGTAGTAGATGGAAATCACCCATTAGCAGGAAAAGATTTAGTATTCGATCTTGAAGTTGTAGAGATCAAGTAATCTAAATAGCATAAAAATCTCGATATTCGAGTAATTTTGCTAACATATAGAAGTCATATAAGTCCCTTTTTGGTCGTTCCAAAAAGGGATTTTTTTATAGCCTTTGTTTTGATTTCAAAAAATACTATTAAATCATCCGCCTTAAGACTTAAGCTTTTTATAAAATGCTTTACTCCCCAGTTCTAAGATCCTATCTTTACTTAAAACCAAAAATAAAATTTATATTATGATTAGAAAAGCAAGCGCAGTTTGGAACGGAACTCTTAAAGAAGGACACGGAACTCTTTCTACAGAAAGCGGAGTTTTAAACGAAACTCAATATTCATATAAAACAAGATTTGAAGACGGTAATGGTACCAATCCAGAAGAATTAATTGGTGCAGCACATTCCGGTTGTTTTACCATGCAGTTATCTGCTTTTTTAGCTGAAGAAGATTTTCCTGCTGAAAGCCTTGATACAAAGAGTGAAATTACTTTTGAAGATGGTGTGGTTTCAAAATCGCATTTAATTCTAGAAGGTAAAGTGCCAAATATTTCTGAAGATAAATTCTTAGAAATTGCCACTAAAGCCAAAGAAAACTGTCCATTATCAAAATTGTTAGATACAGAAATTACTTTAGACGCTAAGCTTTTAAAGTAATTTTCAACTTTTAAAGATATAACACCAAAAATAAAACGTCCCGCAATTGCGGGACATTTTATTTTTAGTTAGGTTGATTAAGTATTTAGACCTTTATTTTTTGCTGATCAAACAACTGACTAATTTCTTTAAACTGAATCGTTTTTAAAAGTCCATTTTTTAGATGTTGCATGAGATCATCAGAAAACTTATTATTTCTAGCGAATTTCTGATTGACTTCTAATTCCAATCCAATATAATTTTCTCTAAACTTCTCTCTAAGATAGGTGGTAAAACCATCAGCTTTTCCAAAATAAGGATAATTAAACCTAATTTTTAGTTCAACTTCCTTTAACAACTCCTCTTTAAAGATCTTAGAAAAATGTTTTTCTTCTTTTCTAGAGGGATCGTATAAAAGTCCGATATCGGTTTGTCGCTCTATAGCATGCAAAACTGGTGTAAAACTATGTACAGAAATGTGCACCACCTCCTCTCCTGCTCCAACAATCTTAGCAATACATTGCTCTACTTCGTTTCGGTATTTCAGGTAAAAAGAATTGATCAATTGTTCTTTCTGTTCCGCGGTGAGCGATTTAGAATATTCAGAAAATAAATTGCGATGATGCAGAGAGCGGTTAGGTTCAATTAACAATCGGCTAAACTTATAATCGAAGTTATAATCGGCTATTTTCGATAATTCCTGAAACAATTTGAAAGCCCCGGGATCGTAAGCACGATGTGTTTTCCAAACAGGATCTTTTTTATCCTTTATAAACTTAAATTGCTGTGGCAAGGCATTCCCTGCATGCTCACAACTTAAAACTAGCTTCACGGGTTAAATAATTGGTTTTTAGATAGACAATTGGCTAATTTTAAATAAATACTTTTAATTTTTTCTTCGGAATAGTCTTTTTTCAGCGCTTTTACGATCCTAGTAGAAAGTGATCCTTCTTTAAGCAGAAATTCGACAGTTTTACGATGTTTTTCTGAAAATTTCGTCTGTATTTTATCGAATATCGCCTGCCAGATTTCGCTAATTTTTGCTTCGTTCTTTAAACCGAAAATCATCAAATAATCTTCATTTTTCACCTTCCCGACTTCAGCATCTTTAATAGCGATATTTAGGATATCCAATAGATTATCTTCTTTCCACAATTTTTGTTCAGCTAAAGAAATAAAATCTTCATTCACCAAAGCTTTTAAAGCTTCGATCACAAAAATAGCAATCGCAAGATCTGCTTTTGGGCATTCCTGCAGGTCTATAACTCTTATCTCTATGGCACCACGATCAAAGCGTGCGATCGCCCCTCTTGAATTTAAAAAATGATGTTCTAAAATCCCATTTTTATCATAAGGTTTTATCGCTTCTTTTATAGGCTCAAAAATACCGCGATGATACTCTTCTTTGGTATAAAGACACTCTGGAATTACCTTCCCCGCCATCTGCGGAATTTCTTTCTGGTTTGTTTTGTACATCTCCATACGGCTATCCATAAAACCGGTAAGCTGTCCTTCAAAAATTGGCGAAGAAGCACTTAAAGCCGGAATGATAGGAAGTAAAATACGTATCGCCGCATGTAACTTTTCAAATTCAGCATCATTGGCAAAAGGAAGATTTATGTGCATACTTTGCACATTACTCCAACCGTGGCCATTACAATCAAAGATCTGATTATAAAGCTCGTAAATCTCGTTATAATCGTGTTCCCAAAGCTTTGTTTCCTTCAACGGGTTCATTAAAGGATGCGCTGCTGTTGGTAAAAGTTGTGTATCTAAAGGTTTTAATAATGAATTGATCTCAGAAATATTTTCAGCAAAAAGAACATCTAAATCTTCAACTTCAGCAGTTGGCGCGGCAGTTTTTAGTTCAACAACATGCCCCACCAACTCGTTACTCCATTCGATCTTTCCATTATCAACATCTGAAGTAATGCTTCCGGTTTTTTCAATAAATAGCTTATCGGTAATAGGATTTACCTGCAGGTCTTTATTTACCAGCATATACTCCAATTCTATTCCGTAAACTTCAAAAATATGATAACTCATCTTACTTTTTTTCCAGCCTGTTCTTTAAGGCAGTAATAATAGATTTATAGATTTCTTCGCCGTAAAAAGCATCTTCCACTCCAAAATCGATATTTGGATTGTCATTTATTTCGATCACCATTGCTTCTCCATTAATTTCTTTAATGTCGATACCGTAAAGTCCGTCGCCCATTAATTTAGCCGATCGTAATGCTAAATCTAAGACTTTTTCAGGAACTTCTTCTAATGCCATCGCATCTGCGTTGCCATCCTGATCATTCTTCTTTTTAGCACTCCAGTTATAGATCTGCCAATGTCCTTTAGCCATATAATATCTGCAAGCATAAAAAGCTTTTCCGTCTAAAACTCCCACCCGCCAATCATAATCTGATGGTGTAAACTGTTGGGCAATCACCAACTCAGATTCCTTCAACATTTTGGTCACCAATTCTACATATTCTTCTTCGGTTTTAGCCTTTTTTACGCCAAAACTAAAAGTAGAATCTGGAGATTTTAAAACCACCGGTAAGGCAATTTCAGCCAAAACCTGGTCTTTATTCTCTTTATGAATGATCATGGTTTTTGGCGTAGGAATTCCAGCATTTTGCAAAGCCTCGGCCATAAAAACCTTATTACAACATTTCAAAATCGCATCTGGATAATCGATTATCGCAATTCCTTCCTGCTGCGCTTTTCTGGCAAAAGCATAAGCTTCATTATGAACTTCTGTACTCTGGCGAATAAAAAGTGCGTCAAATGCCGATAATCTTGATAGATCTTTAGGTGAAATAATTTCAACATAAAAATTCATCTTTTCTGCAACTTCAACAAACTTTTTTAAAGCCTTTGGATTACTTGGTGGCGCTATATCATCTTTCTGCACCAAAATCGCCAGATCATAATCGTAATCCTGGGGCTTAACGGTGTCGTATCTCTTTTTAGAGAAATAGTCGCTTGCAAAAGCATGCATGCTCTCTAAATGATCCTTCGGAATTTCAGATTCAGACAATGCTTTTATGCTTTTAATCGTCCATTTATTGCTGAAACTAAACTTTACCTGTAAAAAAGGAATCTGGAAATGCCTAAAGAAAAGTGAGCTTAGTTCGCGGTATTTCTGTGCCACGTTTTGCCCAAAATAAATACTCAGCACAAACTCCTCAGACTTTATCGATTTTAGTGATTTCTGAATAACGTCGTCAAACTCTTCAGAAATTACTTTTACCAGTTTAGGTTCTCTAAGATCTACCAGGTTTTTCACCGTTGGAATGGCCAAATGGCCACGCGCTTCAGCTAAAAGAGACACATAGTATCCATTAGACTGATAGCTATAATTTTTGGATAAGTTGAAAATTCTGGCACCTTTTATCTTTGCGTAAACAGGATTGGTTAAATAATCTTTTGCCGCAATGATGCTAATATTTTCAAGCTGAATCGGCCATTTTTCAGGCTGATTCACCACTAAAAATTTATTCATTTAAAATTGAAAATAATCAAGCAAATGTAATCGAAAATTGAATTGGTAAATCATAAAATTTCAAAATTATAAGCATAAATATTCACTCAATTTCAATATCAAAAAATCAAATATCAAAGTGTATTTTTCAATATTTTTTAAAAAACCAACTCATTTTTTTGAATCTAAAAATAGTAGTTGAGATCTCGAATTTTATTTCTATTTTACGATCTTAAACCACTTACTCACTATGAAAATAAAACAACTTGGCCTGTTTGCTTTACTTTTTGTACAAGCAGGTTTTGCTCAAGACACCAACGAAAAATTGATGGCGAAAGCCAAAAAGATCCACGAAAAAGTGATCACGATCGATACGCATAACGATATTAATGTGAATAACTTTACCCACGATCATAATTATACCGAAGATCTTGATACGCAGGTAAACCTTCCTAAAATGGACGAAGGCGATCTAGATGTTTCCTGGTTGATTGTTTACACCGGTCAGGGCGATCTGGATACTGAAGGTTATAAAAAAGCCTACGATAATGCTATTTCTAAATTTGAAGCTATTCACCGTTTAACAGAAGAAATTGCTCCAGATGAAATCGGGCTTGCCACAACTTCTAAAGAAGTGAGAAAACTGGTAAAACAAGGAAAAAAAGTAGCGATGATTGGGGTAGAAAATGGCTATCCAATTGGTACCGATATCAAAAATGTAGAGAAATTTTATGATATGGGCGCTCGTTATATGTCTTTGGCACACAACGGTCACAGTCAGTTAAGCGATTCGAATACCGGCGAAGCAGATGACGAATGGCTAAATAATGGATTAAGCGATCTTGGGAAAGAAGTAATCAAAGAAATGAACCGTTTAGGAATTATGATCGATGTTTCGCATCCTTCTAAAGAAGCGATCAAACAAATGTTCGAGCTTTCTAAAGCGCCGCTTATTGCATCGCATTCTTCAGCCAGAGCTTTGTGTAATCACAGCAGAAATTTAGATGATGAATTACTGGCGCTTTTTGATAAGCATGGCGGAGTAATCCAAACCGTGGCTTTTAGCTCTTATGTGAATACTGAAAAACATGAGGCTTTTAGTGCTGCAAAAACTGAAGTTTACGAAGCGAAAGCCAAAGAAATGGGCTTCGAAATGCTGTCTTGGGGAGATGTTCGTGAACTTGATGAAGAGGCAAGAGAAAAATATATCGAGAATTATAGAAAATTGGTAACAGATTCTGATAAAGAAGTTGAAGCTTTAAAGGAAACTGTGAGCCCTGTTGATGTTTCAGATTTTGTAGATCATATCGATTATTTAGTTGAAAAAGTAGGAATCGATCAGGTTGGAATCAGCTCAGATTTTGATGGTGGCGGCGGAATCGATGGCTGGGATGATGCTTCAGAATCGTTTAATGTAACGCTCGAACTTGTAAAAAGAGGTTATACTGAAAAAGAGATCGCTAAACTTTGGGGAGAAAATCTACTTCGCGTTTTAGATGAAGTTGAAGCGGTTGCCAAAGACATTCAGAAGGCATAAATATCTGTATTGAGTAAACTACCTCGGGGTATTATACCCTTTGGTGGTATCAATAAAAAATCGTCGGTTATATTATCCAAAACAGATAATATAACCGACGATTTTTTTACTCGATAATCGAGATTTAATAGTATTAGGCTTGGTTTAAAATTAAGATGATTTTAATCTTTCTTTTTTCTTTTCTTCTTATCCCAAAAAACGTAAGCACCAAAAAGTGCCAAACTTACCAGTGATCCCCACAATAATCCAGATTTTAACTGATCTGTACTTCGGCCTAAAATGGCAATAAAAATGGTAAGCGGCGCAATACCCACCAAAGTAGCTCCTATAAATTTCCAATAGGTCATTTTTAAAATTCCGCCAACAAAACTAATGGCATCATTCGATAAAAACGGATTGATCCTGGTTACAATTACAGCCCAAAACCCATAATCGTCAATAAAGTCGGCTATTTTTTGCTCGTTCTTTTCACCAATTAACTTTTCTACGATCACAGGACCAAAATAACGACCGATCAAGTATCCAATCGTACTAGCAGAAAATACTGCTGCAAAAACGATCAAGCTTCCCCAAATTGGCCCATAAGCAATTATGGAAACCACCATTAAAGCAACAGATGGAATAACAATCAAAAACATCTGAATGATCATGGCCAGAATTAAAATCACCGGCCCAAACCATCCAAAACCGTCTACCCATTGTGTAATTCTTTTTTTGTCTCCGCTGGTAAGCACAGACCATGCGTTATCCATAAACTCTTGTGCAGAAGGAATTAAAAAATAGCAAGCTACTATAGATGCGACAAGCGCCAATGAAATATACAATGGCGCTTTACTTTTACTTACCGAGGCAGTTTCTATATCTTTCTTCATAAATTATTTTAGATCAACTTTTAGGATATTGGCCGGGTCGCTATGACCTTCGTTAGAAATGAAAAAATCTCCATTCTTGCGAAATGCCAATCCCTCAGGTTGATAAAATTGTTCTCTTTTTAATAAATATAACTTTTTGGAGTCTCCATCTGGCGATAATACTAAAAGTTTAGGGTTTCGACCATCGGTAATATAAACTTCGCCCGTCTTTGGATTTATATTAACTTCAGAAGGCATCATTACCGTAAGCTTATTTTTTGTTTTTACGTTCTCGAAAATAGGATCTTCAAGGTCGATGGCGTAAGCCGGAGTTTGCAAAAGCTTCTTCGTTTTTAAATCAAAAGCATAAATTCCTTTAGTATTATTACTTAAAGGATCGCGGTCTTTAACGGCCAACAATAAACGATCGTTTTTAAGATCTGCACACAAACCTTCGGCATTATGTTTAGCTTTTATAAAGGTTTCATGTTTAGTGACATTAGGATTTTCGGCTAAATAATTATCGACCTCAAAAATCACTCCGTCACTTCGCAGCACAAAAGCATCATTTTCTACGATTGCCAGGCCTTCATAATCACCAGATTTTCCAAAATCGATCTCTCTTTCGATCTTTTTGGTGCTAAGATTATATATAAATATGATTCCTTCTTCATCCTGAATAGCTGCCATTCTATCGTTATCTACAAAATCCATCCCAGAGATTTCTTCCAGGCGATTGGGCATATCCCATTTTTGCTGAATGCTATATTCGGGCTCAAAATCCTTGCGTTCTAAGCTAAACGGAAAATCCATCGTAAAATAGATAATAGCTACTAATCCTAAAATTCCTATGGCAATGGCTGCTACAATTCTATTCATCATAAGATCTAATATTCTATAAAGGACTAATTATTTATAATTTCCTCGATAAATAAGATTATAAGGAAATTTACTTATCTAGATGGCGAAAAGTAAATAATTAATTTCTCGACCAACTAAAAGAATCGCGTAAACGGCAAATATACTAAGCCATAAAGACATTATTATCTTTTAAAATTTTAAACTTTTGATAAAAGAATGCCACTGTCACAATAAGCTTTAGCTCAATCCAAAAAAAATATTCTTACAAAATGGACAAAAGCTCCTTTAGGCATTCATTTTCTCCAAAACCTCGTTAACCAGTTGCTTTAAATCTGTAGCGATCTTGTGTTGTTTTATTCCTGTTTTATTTTCTAAGTATTTAATGATTTCTACGGAAGTAAAATTGTAAGTTTCACGTAATCCTGAAATGATCTTTTCTAAATATAATGGATGCGGTGCATTGATCTCTTCCTCCAGAAATTTTGAATTCGTAAAACTAAAAATAGGCATTTCCTGGTGCCAACCTAAAAATAAAATTCGGTCATACCACACATCGGCATCTATATCTAAATAGCCACTCCGAACCACATTTTCGGGATCTATTGATAATTCGCCATCAAGATCAACTTCTTGTTTTACAAGATCGATAAATTGATCTTTCGAAATACTATAAATTTTTCCAAAGGTTTGTGCTGTTTTATCTTTTTGAGGTTTTAAAAATGCAGCCGAACCACCACTCCACGTATGTGAGCTTTTAGCAAAATATAATTCGTGATCGATCACGTTAGATCTATTCGCCTTAGGTAGGGCTTTATCATTACAACCAATATAAGTACGTTTTGCACCTTTGGGTGTGCCGCCGGCGATATAACATAAAAATCGATCTTCCATTAAGTTAGATCCATAACATGCATACCAAACGCGTTCAAAATTTCTCATAGATTTTCTTTCAATTTTTAAGAACATAAAGAAAAATCCTGAAAATGGTTTTAGCCTTAACGATACTTTATCATTATATCTCTTCAATATACTTCAATAGTAAACTACCTACGGCCCAGCCTATAAGACATTCGTTAGAAAAAAACAATTTTGGGGCAATCTTAGAGTTAATATAGGCTTTGATGGCGCCAATAAATTATAAAAAATTCCGTTCCTAAAGATCTGGTATGATGTACTAAAAAAACTTGTTTAAAATTACCTTAAATTGAAATGTTAATTTTCTAAGTCTTTGTTTATTTGTACGTAATTATTTGAATTCTATGCTGTCAAAACTTAAAAACTCTCCCAAATTAAAATGGGCATTACGTATTATCTTAGGCTTAATTGCTCTGTTCGTTTTATTTTTTGCCAGTGTTTATTTTGGGATGTGGGGCCATATTCCTTCCCGAGAAGAACTTAGTGAACTGCAGCAAAACAAAGCCACCCAAATACTTTCTAATGACGGAAAATTGATCGGGAAATTCTACATTTTCGATCGGCAGCCAATAACCTTCAAAGATCTTCCCAAGCCTTTAATAGAAGCTTTAATCGCTACTGAAGATGCCAGATTTTACGAACATAACGGGATTGATAATCGCAGTTTAGGACGTGTTTTTTTCAAATCTATTCTTTTACAGGACGAAAGTGCCGGTGGTGGTAGTACCATTACTCTTCAGCTGGCTAAAAATATCTACGGAAGAAAAGATTATGGCGCTTTAGGGATCGTGGTCAATAAGTTTCAGGAAGCCATTATGGCCAAGCGAATTGAAAAAATCTACAGCAAAAACGATATTATCACCTTGTATTTTAATACTGTTCCTTTTAGTGATAATACCTACGGAATAGAAAGTGCTTCCATGAAATTCTTCGGTAAGCATGTAAACGATCTTAATGTTGAAGAAGCCGCTGTGCTAGTTGGAATGCTCAAGGCTTCGCATCGATATAATCCAAGAATTTTCCCAGAACGAAGTAGATTGCGTCGTGATGTGGTGCTTACCCAGATGGAAAAATATGGTTATTTATCTGAAGAGCAGAAAAATAAATACATGAAAAAAGACCTGGTGCTTAATTATAAAAATTATAGCAACAAGAAAGGTCTTGCCCCCTATTTTAGAGAACAAATAAGAAAAGATCTAAGCAAGGTTTTAGATACGATTAAAAACAAAGACGGCGAAAAATATAATATTTATAGAGACGGACTCATTGTTCACACCACATTAGATTACAAATTGCAAAGTGTTGCTGAAGCTGCGATGAAAGAACACATGGCCAGTTTACAAAAGGAACATGAAGATTCTTACGGAAGCCGAGCACCTTGGTTAACTAACGATGCGATCTTAAAAGATGCAATTCAGCGATCTAAAGCTTATCAGAATTTAAAAGAAGATGGATTTTCTGAAGAAAAGATCATGAAAGAACTTCAGAAGAAAAAACAAATGGAACTTTTCGAATACAATGGAACGGTAACTCGACAAGCCAGTACGATAGATAGCATAAAACATTATCTAAAATTCTTAAATTCTGGTTTACTTTCTGTAGATCCTAAAAGCGGTGCGGTAAAAGCCTGGGTTGGCGGTGTAGATTTTAGGTATTTCCAATATGATCATGTTTCGCAAAGTAAGCGCCAGGTTGGTTCTACATTTAAGCCAATTGTATACACTGCAGCGATCGATAAGGGTATTGAACCCTGTACTTATTATTCGGGACGTGCGGTTACGTATAAAGACGGCTGGAAACCAACAAACGCATCGACTGAAGAGGAAAACGAAGACCTTAATTACAGCATGAAATATGCGCTTAGCCATTCTATGAATACGATTGCTGTAAAAGTTTTATTGGATGCTGGAATTCCAGAGGTAATTAAAAAAGCGCATCAAATGGGAATAGATTCAGATCTTCCTGAAGTTCCTTCTATTGCTTTAGGTACTGCGGAAATAAACATGAAAGAACTTACCGAAGCCTATACTAGTTTTGTGAATTCAGGTCGCCCTTCAAAACCTTATTACATTACTAAAATTGAAGATGGCTCAGGAAATTTGTTGGCCGAATTTAAAACTTCAGAACCGCAAGAAAAAGCATTTTCCGAAGAAACAAGACAAATCATGGTAAATATGATGCAAGCCACCGTAAATGAAGGAACGGCTACACGACTGCGTTATACTTACGGGTTAAACAACGACATTGCTGGTAAAACCGGAACAACTCAGAACAACAAAGATGGCTGGTTTGTTGGCGTTACTCCGAATTTAGTTACGGTTACCTGGGTTGGAAGTGACGATCATCGTATTGGTTTTAGAAATACAAGAATTGGCCAGGGCGCAAACTCGGCTTTGCCCATTTTTGGAAAGATGATGCAAAAAATGAATGCCGATTCTTATTTTAATGAGATTACTAATGCACGTTTTAAAAGACCATCTAGCGAGGTTGCCGAACTTTTAGATTGTGAGCCTACAAAAGAAGATAGTTTCCTTAAAAAGCTTTTTGGTAGCAAAAAAGACGAACCTGAGGAAATCGATATGGATGAACCTGTGAAAGAGGAAAAAGAGAAAGAGAAAAAAGGTTTTTTTAAAAGATTATTCGGCGGAAAAAAGAAAGATAACTAAAATGCTATCTAACTTCTTTTTTAGTAATTGAAGCATTTTTATTATAGTTGTTTAAAATTCAATATTTTAGCGAATAATTCATTCTCAAAATCGCTAAAATCATCGACGAATTCATCCAACAATACCTAAAACAGCTCTCCTACTCTACTCCGCAGGAAAAGGAATTCATCAAACAGCATTTAAGTGTCAAATGCTATAAAAAAGGAGACTATTATTTAGAATCTGGGCAGGTACAAACCGAAATGGGATTTATTTGCAGCGGACTCATTCGGCGTTTCTATATCAACGAGAAAGGCAACCAAATCACGACTGGTTTTACCAAAGAAAACGAATATATTACCGATTATCCTGCGTTTATCAGGCAGCGCGCTTCAAAATATTACCTGCAATGTTTAGAACCGACGACGATTGTAAACTTACCTTATAAAACTATTCAAGACTGCTACAATAAATTCAGAAATAGCGAAATGCAAGGACGTTTAATTGCAGAAAATGTCCTCACAATTCTAAACGATCGTGTAGAAAGCTTTTTGTTTAATACTGCGGAAGAACGGTATCTAAAATTCATTTCAGAAAATCCTAATCTTATCCAGCGAGTAAGCTTAACACATTTGGCGTCTTTCTTGGGAATTGAACGACAATCTTTAAGCAGAATTAGAAGTAAATTGGCTAAAAACTAATTTTGTCACAAATGTGACAGGTACCAAAGATGAGTAAATCAGATCTTTACACTATCATTAAATCCTAAAAAATGACATTTACCAGATCTTTTCGTTCAGTTTTCATTTGGCCTTTAATCCTTATTTCGAAGTTAGTTTTCGGGCAGGAACAACAACAAGAAGCAAATATTCATCAAATTATTCAGCAGCATTCCGAAGAAATTTTTGATAGTTTGGTTGAAATCCGCAGAGATTTTCATCGCTATCCTGAAGCTGCCGGAGAAGAAGTAAAAACTTCAGCAAAAATCATCGAATATCTACAAAATCTTGGCTTAGAAGTTCATCAAAAAATTGGTGGTCACGGCGTTGTAGGAATTTTAAAAACCAACAAAAAAGGAAAGAAAATCGCTTGGCGCGCCGATATTGATGCTCTAAAAACCGATTTACCTGATATAGTTTCATTTGAATCTAATAATAAAGGCGTAAGGCATATTTGCGGTCACGATATTCACGCAAGTGTTGCATTGGGGATTGCGAATGTTCTCAGCAATATAAAAGAGCAACTGAGTGGAACGATCTATTTTATTTTTCAGCCTGCGGAAGAAAACTGGCAGGGCGCAAAAGCGATGGTCGACGATGCTTTATTTGAAATTATCGATCCAGAAGAGATCTACGCGCTTCATCTTTCCCCAATGCCGGAAGGAATTATCGCTACCAGAGCTAAAAATCTTTTTGCAGATTATAAAGTCGTTCAACTGAAATTCGATAAAAAAAAGGGGGTTTCTGAATTGACCAATTACGTAAAAAACCTCCTTAATAATCTTCAAAATGTACCAAATGATAGTCCGTTTTGGGATATGCAAACGTTAATGGATCCAGAACTGGGATTGGTAAACCGTAACACCATTTTTCAAAATTATGTAACATTAAATTCTGAAGTATTTATAAAAGAAAATGAAGAAAGTCTAATTATCAAAGTTGCCTTAAGTGCCAGCGATCCGGATAAATTAAATTCGGTTTTAAAACAACTAAAATCGGAAATTGGTAAGTCAGAATTTTCAGAAAAGTTTATCGATATTCAGTTTACAGAAGAAATTGCTTTGGTTTTAAACGACAAAGAGCTTGCTGAAGATGCTATTCAACAAATTAGTGAAGTTTATGGCAAACAAAGTTCCATCAATTTACACGGAATTATTCCTGACGGACGTAGTGACGATTTTGCATATTTCCAGCAGAAAATTCCAGGAGTTTATTTTTTAATGGGCGGTTCTAATTATCAAAAAGGGATCATTTCGATGCCGCATTCGCCAAATTTCAATGTTGATGAAAACTGCATTAAAACCGGAGTTCAATATTTCTCCTCTTTAATTGCTGAAAAGCTGAAGTAAATTTCAGTTTAAATTCAATTGAAAATTTCAACTAAATTAATCAATTTTAACTGTAAAATTCAAAATTATATGTCTGTGAGTTAGTAGAGTTTTTCCCGAAGAACCCCGATTTATTCCTTAATAATATATGAAGTATTAGTTTTTATAAGATTTCTTAAAATACTAAAAATCAAAATTTAACAGTATTCAGTAAGATTTTTATTTATTTTTAGCTCCTGATTTTCATTGATCTTATGCTGAATGTTTATGAAGAATCCAATTACACTGCTACCACTTATTCATCGTGGGGAACAACAAATCGCTATAAAGTTTGAAAATACTAACGAGACTCGGGATTTCGTAAAATCATTTAAAGATGTAAAATGGTCACAAACCAAAGGCACTTTTTATGTGAATTTTACGCCGCTTAAGATTATCTATCTTCGTGATTTTTATAGAGATGGTGGTTACGACGTGATCACAGATTCGTATACCAATCTGGATGCTCCAGAAAATGCGTACGTAGCGCTTTCTCAAGCTCCTGGTAAACCGAGCAAGAAAGATCTTTACAAGGCTTTACCTCTTTCTCATCAACGGGTGTTAAGAGATTATATTGGCTTTTTAAAGGGCAAGCGTTTAAGTAAAAGTACCATTAAGACTTATGGTTATTTTGCACTGCGGTTTCTAGATTTGCATAAGAATAAAAATATCGCAGATTTTAATAATCGCGATTTGGATTGGTTTATGACCAGGGTTATGGCTAAAGAGCATTATAGCATTAGTAGCCATCGACAGTGTGTTAGTGCCTTAAAATATCTTACAGAAATTTGTGAAGTGGCCGAATTTGATACTACCGAATACAATCGCCCAAAAAGAAGTCGGTTTTTACCTGTGGTTTTATCTGATCATGAAATTCTAAAACTGATCCAGGTAACTAGAAACCTAAAGCATCGTGCAATTATCGCGATGTTATATTCAGGCGGATTACGAATTGGGGAACTGCTTAAACTAAAAACTAGCGATATTGATTTTTCCAGAAATGTGATTCATATTAGGCAGGGAAAAAATCGAAAAGATCGTGTAGTGCACTTAAGCGAAACCATAAAACCTTTACTGAATAATTATTTGCTTACCTATACTCCAAAAACCTATTTAATCGAAGGACGTGACCGGGCAGCTTACACACCGAGTGCTGTGAGAAATTTTCTAAAGAAAAGTTGCCGTATCGCCGGTATTTTTAAAAAGGTTACTCCGCATACCCTTAGACATAGTTATGCCACGCATATGCTCGAAAATGGAGTTGACATTCGGTATATCCAAGAACTACTCGGCCATTCTAAACCTGAAACCACGATGATTTACACCCATGTGGCGCAAAAAGATCTGAAAAAGATCAAGAATCCATTAGATATCGCTGTTGAGCGGATAACAAATAACTCGAATGGAGACGAAAAAGTGTTGATAACCGGAAATTAACTCCAATAAAAGTGTATTTTTATGGAGATATAACGAGTTGGTAGCAATTGAAACAAAAATCCATAAAATTTGATAAATCCGTTTTTTCATAACATTAGAGCACAAATCTTATCCGAATTGAATCAAGCGGAAAAAGAAATTGTAGTTGCTATTTATTGGTTTACAAATCACGAACTTTTTGACAAGCTCTGTGAAAAAAAAGAAAATGGAATAAAGGTTTCATTAATTGTACATAATGACTTTATAAATAATAGAGAAAATGGTTTAAATTTTCAAAAATTTATTGATTTAGGTGGAGAACTTTATTTTTCCGACTCTGACAATCCAATGCATAACAAGTTCTGTGTGATTGACAATACAGTTTTAATTAATGGTTCTTATAATTGGACATATTTTGCTGAAAGCAAAAACAACGAAAATATTCTTTTAATAAAACAAGAAAACGAGACAATTAGTGCATTTAGAAAAGAATTTGATTCTTTAAAAAGTGGACTTGAATTAGTTAATGAAGTAAAGAAATTGACCAAATTCGAGATTGACGAGTTTAACGGGTTAAATTCTAGAGAATATCTTGCAAATGATATTATTTATGAAGCAAAAGCTACAAACAGACCTGAAATCGTCCAAGAAGCATTTAAAATATCACCTGAAAATATAAAAGTTCAAAAAGAAGCTATAAAACTTGAACTATACGCTAAACGAAAATTGAAATGTTCAATTGGAGCTGGACTGAAAGATAATCAATATTTGGTTGGAGTAGAAAAAGGCACTTTATTGCCTGTTAAAATAACACGAGAAGTTTTTACTAGTGCTGATAATCAAGTTTCTTGCAAAAGTATAATTTATTACGGAGACAAAGAGTTAGCGAACGAAAACAAAAGAATGCCAAATAAAGGAGCGAATGGACAAATTGGAGGAGTTATTATTAGAGGTTTACCAAAATTACCTGCTAGAAAAGCACGAATGAAATTGATTTTTACAATTGATTTGTATGCAAAACTTGTAGTTAAATTTTATTCATTAGACAATGGACGAGAAGACTTTTATCGTGTTGACATAAAGAATTTAGTTTCGGAATTAGAAAACGAATAAACCAATAAAGAACAACAACTGCTACCAACACCGTATAACAACAATTGCGGCTTTGTGTCCTGCGGACACAACCGCGCAAGCATAAATGTCGGTAATTTTAGCTATCTTAGTTTCAAATCAATCCGCAACTGATTGTTATACAAGACCGTTGGCATTAATTAAAAACAAAAAATAAATGGGAAAAAAATTAACTGTGTTTATGATTGACGGAACAGCTTATGGCCCAAGATTAAGCGAAATTGGAAATTGGGTTGGAAAAGCAATTTATAGTCCAAGAGCTTCCGTAAACAAAATTATGAACAGAAGTGAATTTGACAATCCAGGAATTTATTGTTTAAAAGGAGATCCAACTGATGATGCATACGATGAAAAAATATATATTGGGGAAGCTGAGAATATAAAAGCTAGGTTAAAACAACACTTAAGCGATCCAAATAAGGATTTTAAAGAACTTATATTTTTTGTCAGTAAAGATGAACTTTTAACGAAAACTCAAATTAGATATTTAGAATCTCGATTAGTTCAATTAGCAATAGAAGCGAAAACAGCTCAAATTGATAATGGAAATTCCCCGAGTTTACCAACTCTTCACGAAGCTGATATTTCTGATATGGAGTATTTTTTAGAACAAATAAAATTAATTTTACCAGTAATGGGTTTTAAATTCTTAATCTCATCAACTGCGAAACAAGAAAAAATTGAGAATAGAGAAACGGAAAATTTTGTTCACGAAACATATTTTATAAGAACGAATTCCTTCAAAGCTTCAATGAAAGAAACCGATCAAGGTTATATTATTTTAAAAGGTAGTGAAGCAAAGAAAAAATTATCAAATTCTTGCACCGAAACTTATAGAAATCTAAGAAGAAAATTATTGGAAACTAACATTTTAGTAGAATTCAATGATAAATTAATTTTTGCCGAAGACGCTGTATTCAATAGTCCAAGCGCAGCTTCAAATATGGTTTTAGGTCGCAATTCAAATGGATTTACAGAATGGATAAGTGAAAAAGGAAAATCATTTAGAGAAGTACAAGAAATAATAAATAACTAATGCCAACAACGTATAACAACAATTGCGGCTTTGTGTCCTGCGGACACAACCGCGCAAGCATAAAAGTCGGTAATTTTAGCTATCTTAGTTTCTAAACAATCCGCAACTGATTGTTATACAAGACCGTTGGGCAAAATTTGATTTCAAGCTCCCGGATTCAATAACTCAACGCAACAAATCATATCCTTAGATTTGTTCAAATGAAGACCAAAAAATACAAACGATTATCCTTCAAAGAAAGAGTTATTATCCAGACACTGATCGATGAAGATAAAACGAAAGCCTTTATCGCCAAAAAGCTCAACAGAGCCAGATCTACCATATCCAGAGAAATCAATAAGCTTGTCGTTAATAAAGATGATAAATACGATGCGACATTAGCCAATTGGTTAGCGAAAGACGACTATCTCAACAAAAGAAACCTTGATAAAATCAATACCCATATAAAACTTAAGTTCTTTGTTTATAAAGGATTATTACAAGGTTGGTCCCCAGATCAGATTGCTGGCAGACTCAAAGATAAATACCCAAACGATCCGGTGATGTCCATTTCTTATGAAGCTATCTATATGCATATTTATAGACATAGACAGGCCAGTTTAAACAAAAAGCTAATCAAACTACTACCCTATCAAAAATCACAACGCAGAAGAGCTCATGCAAAGACCAAAAGAGGTTCGAAAATAAAAGATGTCATTAACATCAAAGACCGACCTAAACACATTGAAAATAGACTAGAGATAGGACATTGGGAAGGTGATCTAGTTATCGGTAAAGGACAAAAAAGTGCCATAGGAACTATCGTTGAAAGAAAATCAAGATTCGTATGTATCATAAAGCTAAAAGACAGAAAATCAGCAACAGTAACAAAGCAGTTTGCTAAAGTATTACAGGGCTTTAATCAACATTTAATTAAAACAATGACCTACGATAACGGGAATGAAATGGCTAAGCATAAAGACTTTACCAAAAAAACAGGGATCAAAGTTTATTTTGCAGATCCATATGCTTCATGGCAAAGAGGTACCAACGAAAATACCAATGGACTTATCAGAAGATACTTCCCTAAACGAACTGATTTTAATAAAGTTACAGCTAAACAACTTAAGCATGTTCAGGATAAACTCAACAACAGACCTCGAAAAATCATTAACTATAAAACTCCCAATGAGATTTTTAAACAAAATGCCGCATAAATTTTAAGATTTATACTAAATTGTACGAAACCAAAAATAGCAACAGTTGTTGCGTTAGAACCTTGAATGCGCCGCTATGTTTTAAACAATTTTTGAATATTTTGTAATAAGTTATTATTATGATTTACACTAGAATGAAATTGTACCATAGAATTTTTAAATACCAAATAAGATTTGATTAAGCTTAAACAATTCCAATCTCTTGTTATTCATGATTATGCAGAAGAAAGCTTTCATCTTCCTTCACACAGTCATACTTATTATGAGCTTATTTATATATTCAGCGGACGTGGAGAACATTTCGTAAACAGTATTAAAAATAAGTATTTTCCAGGTGATGTATTTGTTCTATCTCCTAACGATGAGCACTATTTCGATATTATGGAATATACACATTTCATCTTTATTAAATTCACTGAAAACTATTTCCAAGATGGCACTCAGTATAAAAATTCTGGTCTAATAAAAATTTCTCCAGTAGAATTTATGAAGATGAAATTTTTAAAGGAAACGAAAATAGAATTGAGTGATACTCAAAAGATTTTGATGAAAAATATCATGGAGAATATTGCAAACTATAATTTGAAATCTCCTTCGAATATCATGTCCTCATCAATAATATACACACATATTCTTGCTGTTTTTGGCATTATTCAAGAGACAATGAAAAACGAAACCAATGCCATTCAAAATCAAGAATTAGATAAAGATTCCCTCATTTCCTTCCTTCATGAAAATATTTACTTTCCAAAAAAAATAAGAGCAGATCACTTAAGTGGTGAATTCAACATATCTACAAACTATTTTAGTATTTGGTTTAAAAGAAATTTTGGTATGAACTTAAGCCAATATGTGAATAGATATAGGATAGAGTTAATTAAAAAACGTCTTATTGCTAACCGAAAGAGTATTAAAGAAATTTCTTTAGAATTCAATTTTGCAGATGCCAGTCATTTCAGTAAGTTCTTTAAGAATTATACCAGAATGTCTCCATCCCAATATGGAATTACTACATTAGACCGGACACTAAGTTGAGAGAATATTTTTGCTAGTTATTACCTTAGCAATTATGAGAAGAAAATCTAAACATTACACCTTAGAATTTAAACAAAAAGCAGTCGAGTTAAGTTATGCTAAAGGCAATGTAAAACAAGTATGTGAAGACTTGGATATATTTCCATCTGTACTTTACCGTTGGCGTAGAGAGTTAAAAGATTACGGTAACAACAGTTTCCCTGGCCGTGGTAATCCTAAAATGACCGATGAAGAAAAAGAGATAGCCCGATTAAAAAAGGCATTAAAAGAAGCCGAGTTAGAACGAGACATCTTAAAAAAGGCCATCAGCATCTTCTCCGCGAGCGACAAGAAAAATACAGGTTTATAAAACAACACCTTATGAGATTTCCTGTCGAGACGATGTGTAAAATATTGAAAGTAAGCAAAAGTGGCTATTACCATTGGTTACAATCGGGACCAAGTAAATTATGGTTAGAAAATCAAAAGGTAACTGGGCTTATTAAATCTATATTTAAAGATAGCTTTCAAAGCTATGGTTCACCTAGAATAAAAACAGAACTAGAGACATTAGGCTATAAAATATCAAAGCCTAGAGTTGCACGTATTATGAGTGCTAATTATTTGTTTGCAAAACGAAAACGTAAGTTTAAAGCAACCACATATAGTCAACATAATTACCCCATAGCTCCTAATTTATTAAACCAAAACTTTGAAGTAAGCCGACAGGATCAAGTTTGGGTAAGCGATATAACCTATATCAAAACCAAACAGGGCTGGTTATACCTTACTGTCATTATTGATTTGTTTAACCGCAAAGTTGTTGGATGGGCTCTAAGCGATAATCTAAGTACAGAAGACACTATTATTAAGGCTTGGCATATGGCTATAAAGAAAACTACTTTAACCCAGTCTTTAATTTTTCATTCCGACCGAGGTATACAATATGCCAGCCATAAGTTTACCTCATTAATTAAAAGTTACAATGGCTTAGTAAACCAATCTATGAGCAGAAAAGGTAATTGCTGGGATAATGCCATTGCTGAATCGTTCTTTAAATCATTAAAGGTAGAATGGGTTTATAGGCACAATTATAAGTTGAGATCTGAAGCGGAGTTATCCATCTTTGGATGGATAGAAACTTGGTATAATAATAGAAGAAGACATTCCTTTTTAGGAAATAGAACTATAAGAGAATTTGAATTAGACATGTATAACCTTAAACTAGCAGCGTAGTCATTCAACTATTTGTCCAGTTTTTTGTTGCAAGTCCAAATATAAAAAAAATCACCCTCAGAATGATAAAGGGTGATTAATAAGTGAAATTTAACTTAGTTAATAGAGTTTAGGATTTGAACTTTACTATTAATATTCATGTTACTGAGTTTTTCCCCAAAAGTTTTTGCGTAAGATTGAGATTTATGAGTCTCTAAATCTTTCCTAGATTTAAACGTTTCATAAATGATGAATTTACTATCTACTTGTGAAAGTGAGATAGAAAGACAACCTTTTTCCATTAATACATGCGACTTTAGTTGCTTCAATGCTTCTAAAATCTTATCTTCAGAATTTTCCTCACTATATTCTAAAGTCGTAATTGCCGTGATCTTGCTTTCTCTCTCTGATATATCTATTGATCTATTTTCAATTGTCTCAAAATCACCTCCTATAATTACATCTTGGAATTACTACATTAGACCGGACACTAAGTTGAGAGAATATTTTTGCTAGTTATTACCTTAGCAATTATGAGAAGAAAATCTAAACATTACACCTTAGAATTTAAACAAAAAGCAGTCGAGTTAAGTTATGCTAAAGGCAATGTAAAACAAGTATGTGAAGACTTGGATATATTTCCATCTGTACTTTACCGTTGGCGTAGAGAGTTAAAAGATTACGGTAACAACAGTTTCCCTGGCCGTGGTAATCCTAAAATGACCGATGAAGAAAAAGAGATAGCCCGATTAAAAAAGGCATTAAAAGAAGCCGAGTTAGAACGAGACATCTTAAAAAAGGCCATCAGCATCTTCTCCGCGAGCGACAAGAAAAATACAGGTTTATAAAACAACACCTTATGAGATTTCCTGTCGAGACGATGTGTAAAATATTGAAAGTAAGCAAAAGTGGCTATTACCATTGGTTACAATCGGGACCAAGTAAATTATGGTTAGAAAATCAAAAGGTAACTGGGCTTATTAAATCTATATTTAAAGATAGCTTTCAAAGCTATGGTTCACCTAGAATAAAAACAGAACTAGAGACATTAGGCTATAAAATATCAAAGCCTAGAGTTGCACGTATTATGAGTGCTAATTATTTGTTTGCAAAACGAAAACGTAAGTTTAAAGCAACCACATATAGTCAACATAATTACCCCATAGCTCCTAATTTATTAAACCAAAACTTTGAAGTAAGCCGACAGGATCAAGTTTGGGTAAGCGATATAACCTATATCAAAACCAAACAGGGCTGGTTATACCTTACTGTCATTATTGATTTGTTTAACCGCAAAGTTGTTGGATGGGCTCTAAGCGATAATCTAAGTACAGAAGACACTATTATTAAGGCTTGGCATATGGCTATAAAGAAAACTACTTTAACCCAGTCTTTAATTTTTCATTCCGACCGAGGTATACAATATGCCAGCCATAAGTTTACCTCATTAATTAAAAGTTACAATGGCTTAGTAAACCAATCTATGAGCAGAAAAGGTAATTGCTGGGATAATGCCATTGCTGAATCGTTCTTTAAATCATTAAAGGTAGAATGGGTTTATAGGCACAATTATAAGTTGAGATCTGAAGCGGAGTTATCCATCTTTGGATGGATAGAAACTTGGTATAATAATAGAAGAAGACATTCCTTTTTAGGAAATAGAACTATAAGAGAATTTGAATTAGACATGTATAACCTTAAACTAGCAGCGTAGTCATTCAACTATTTGTCCAGTTTTTTTGTTGCAAGTCCATCTTGATATCCAATTGTTATTAAGGTATTTTCGTGATCTAGAAATGTTTTTTCGTCTGGAAATACTCTGTCTTTATAAAAGTCTGATGTGAGAACAGTTTTTAAACCATCAAGACTATCAAACCAAATTTCGGCTGTTCCGTCATACGAATTAGTTTCAACAGCCTCTGTTTTCTCCTTTATAGGATGTGTT
The DNA here is from genome assembly GCF_019904275.1 of Zunongwangia sp. SCSIO 43204. Classification (GTDB taxonomy): domain Bacteria; phylum Bacteroidota; class Bacteroidia; order Flavobacteriales; family Flavobacteriaceae; genus Zunongwangia; species Zunongwangia mangrovi. The sequence continues at coordinate 3,197,626 of NZ_CP063204.1, read as the reverse complement.
TGAATATAGCGTATTACATGACTTTGAGCTTCGGGTATTTGTTGAAAAAGTGGACCATGCTTTTTTATATGATGTTTAACAAATTCGTCGTGACTTATTTCCGGTTTCCTTTTTAATAACATGGTCATTTTCACCATCTGTTGAGCGCCAGTCTTCGTGAAATTCCGTTGGGGTTTTGGAGTCCATCTAGTGATAGATTTATCTTTCAAACCTCCTGGATATGTAATCAACTCAATTAAAGTTCCCCAAGGTGCTTTTCCATAGACTCCGGCATTACCTGGCTGATTTTCAATGTTTGATAAACTATGAGGTTTAGACAGCAATTCTCCTCCAGCGGCTGTAAATAGCCTAACAGTTTCTTCCATATCGTCAACATAAATTGCTAAATGTTGTAGACCATAATCATTTAATGAAGCGGCATCGTCCTGAGCAGCATTTTCAATCCTAAATAATTCAATAGTTATAGATTCGCCAATTTGAAGAAGTCTCATATGTATAACTTTACTTCCCTTTGGTAATCCCAATTGATTTTCAACTTCCGAACCCATCATTGGTTCTTGATTTTTCGGTTGAACATCATATAATGTTTCAGCTTGAAAGGCCTTTTGAAAAAATTTAGTTGCAGCTTCAATATCTGGAACCGTTATACCTATATGATCAATACCTCTAATAAAATTTTTGTTTATTTTCATATCTATGTTTTTGCTTTTTTGAGCACTTATGGGTTGTAAACAAAGGGAAAGAAATCCCATAATAATGCAAATTGTTTTGTACTTCATATTTATTTCCTTTGAAATACAAATGTACACAGGCGCTGAATCAAAAAACTGGTATAAATTTTACAAAAAGTTGCATATTTCCTTGATTAGTAATTTTTATGAAATTTCGAACATATCAAACTTTGCCCAACATCGGTTCATCGCAAATAACGGGTATTGTAGAAAAAAATGTAATTTTAAAAACCAAGGAAACAAAAATGGTTAAGCCGACAAGTCCGCGTCCCTACTCCCGCAACTTGCGATAACCGTAACCGTTGGCAACAAGCTGAAAAAACCGTGACTGAAAATCAAAATCCATATAAAATTTTAAAATATCCACCTGCGTATATGGATGGATATTTAGCTATTAATGGTTGTTTATCCGAATATTGCATTCCAATAGAATTCACAAAAAACAACGGAGAAAAATGGGTTTACGGATTTCACGGAGAAATCGAAAAAGAGATTGAAATTATCAATTTAAAAGATAACCGATATTTTTTAATATCTACAATCAATGAATTAAATACTAATTACATTGTTGATATTGAAACAATAAACCCAATCAACGAAATAGATTATGTTTCGGAAAAATTAAAATATAATAATGACCTAATTTTAATTTTAAGCTCCAATTCGATAGCAGTTATTAAACATCCTAATGAAATAAAATACATTCAAACTTTAAATTGGGACGGATTAAGAAACAATCGAATTGAAAATGGTATCCTAAAAGGTCAACTTTATGATTGGAATAATAGTGAAAGCGTAGAACAATATGACAAAACAGATTATGAACTCGACTTAAATACAATGGTTTTTAAAAGAGGAAAAGAATTAGAACAAAAACCAGTTCCGATAAAAAAACTGAATGACGAAAATCTGAAAGTCGAAAAAAATAAATGGTGGAAAATATGGTAAACGGAATAAAAAGCCAGTTGCCAATCGAGTAGACGGCTCCGCCAGAAATTGACGGAGTGCGCCTCTCACACCACCCAGCGTACGGTTCTCGTACTGGGCGGTTCACAATCCATCTTTCCAATCGCTCTTTAAACCAATTGAAACTATTCTGTACTTTTTCAAAAGGCTACAGATTTTCTTGGGAATCGGTCACCCAGTTAGCGAAAATCAATGCTCCCAATGTAATTTCCAAAAGGATTGCGTTCAGTCCTTCCTCACTTGTGAGACCTATGCAGTTTTGCTACACCTCGTTTCCTGTGAGTACTATTACCTCGGCTGACTTCTCCACCAAACCATCCCGTGGCTATGGAGACCTCCCCAGGTAAGAACATCTTCTTTCCCCTGATTCCTGCCGGATCTACTACTTCGGTATTCATTTCCAAAGAAATGTTTAGGACATCACAATGATGTGCTTGCTCATCCAACCTTGTAGCCTCATATCCGGTTCCTGTTCGTCAGTACCAGGGTTTGTAGTCCTGCTTCCTTCACTTCCTGTCTCGCGACAGACAAGCTTGCAGCTTACTAATGGTTCAAGGCGTCACCCCTGCCCATAAGGGACTTGCACCCTCTAGATTAATATCATATCTTCGATATGATAAAGATGCCCATGCTGGGCACACACAACGCGTATGGTCAATTGCGGCTAATTACTTAATCGATATTCGATGTTTTTAGCTATATTTATTTTAAGCGGACACAATCTGGCTAACCAACCCGCAACTGTCCATACTCGAAACCGTTAGCACACATTTGAGAAAAATCGTGAAAATTGAAAGACCACATATTAAACTTCACAGAATAGATAACCAAACTGTTCTTGATGTTGATACGTGGGAATTAAAAGACATTATCGAAGATTATTTGCGTGAAGAGTGTGAAATAGACTACGAATTTTTTCAAGAAATAAATCCTGAATTAGCTAAAACCAATTACGAAAGTTATCGACTTTTCTTCTCTAAAGAGTACTCTGAAAACAAAATAGTTGACTTTTTGAAAAAATACTCTGACAAAGAATTGATTGAAATTGTGCAATTTCAAAGAGCTCAAGCAAATGGCAGATTTTACTGCGATTGTTGTGGTTACAATACGCTGAATGAAAAACCAAATGGAACTTATCAGATTTGTACAATTTGCTTTTGGGAAGATGACCCAATTCAAAAAAATGACCCGAACTATAAAGGTGGCGCAAATCGAGTTTCATTAAACCAAGCAAAAAAGAACTTTGCGGAATTTGGAGCTTGTGAAAGAGATTTGATAAAAAACGTGCAGAAGGTTCATAGAAGTGATATTCGAAATCCAAAATACGAAGCTGAATAAAAAACGTGTGCTAACAATGTATAACAACAATTGCGGCTTTGTGTCCTGCGGACACAACCGCACAAGCATAAAAGTCGGTAATTTTAGCTATCTTAGTTTTTAAACAATCCGCAACTGATTGTTATACAAGACCGTTAGCGGCAAACTTCATTGACGTACCCCGGATTCAATAACTCAACGCAACAAATCATATCCTTAGATTTGTTCAAATGAAGACCAAAAAATACAAACGATTATCCTTCAAAGAAAGAGTTATTATCCAGACACTGATCGATGAAGATAAAACGAAAGCCTTTATCGCCAAAAAGCTCAACAGAGCCAGATCTACCATATCCAGAGAAATCAATAAGCTTGTCGTTAATAAAGATGATAAATACGATGCGACATTAGCCAATTGGTTAGCGAAAGACGACTATCTCAACAAAAGAAACCTTGATAAAATCAATACCCATATAAAACTTAAGTTCTTTGTTTATAAAGGATTATTACAAGGTTGGTCCCCAGATCAGATTGCTGGCAGACTCAAAGATAAATACCCAAACGATCCGGTGATGTCCATTTCTTATGAAGCTATCTATATGCATATTTATAGACATAGACAGGCCAGTTTAAACAAAAAGCTAATCAAACTACTACCCTATCAAAAATCACAACGCAGAAGAGCTCATGCAAAGACCAAAAGAGGTTCGAAAATAAAAGATGTCATTAACATCAAAGACCGACCTAAACACATTGAAAATAGACTAGAGATAGGACATTGGGAAGGTGATCTAGTTATCGGTAAAGGACAAAAAAGTGCCATAGGAACTATCGTTGAAAGAAAATCAAGATTCGTATGTATCATAAAGCTAAAAGACAGAAAATCAGCAACAGTAACAAAGCAGTTTGCTAAAGTATTACAGGGCTTTAATCAACATTTAATTAAAACAATGACCTACGATAACGGGAATGAAATGGCTAAGCATAAAGACTTTACCAAAAAAACAGGGATCAAAGTTTATTTTGCAGATCCATATGCTTCATGGCAAAGAGGTACCAACGAAAATACCAATGGACTTATCAGAAGATACTTCCCTAAACGAACTGATTTTAATAAAGTTACAGCTAAACAACTTAAGCATGTTCAGGATAAACTCAACAACAGACCTCGAAAAATCATTAACTATAAAACTCCCAATGAGATTTTTAAACAAAATGCCGCATAAATTTTAAGATTTATACTAAATTGTACGAAACCAAAAATAGCAACAGTTGTTGCGTTAGAACCTTGAATGCGCCTACTTTCCTGAAATAGGTTGACTAAAAATTAAACCTTTTAGTACTATACCTAATGAAAGAACAAAATCAACACTGTCAAAAAAATTCCTACAAAAAAGTAGGTTACGATCTCAAGCTCCTGATCATTGATCAGATTCAAAATGCACAGATCTCTATCAATCATGCTTCCGATAAATATCAAGTTTCCAGAGCTTCCATCTATTACTGGTTGAAAAAATACAGTACTTTAGAACAAAAGAAACAAGGGATGAGCAAGAAAGATGAAATCAAAAAACTCAAAGAAAAAATAGAGGAACTGGAATTTGTCAAAGACTTCCAACAAGACATTATTGCTGACATGGAACTTATTACAGGTGTTGATATGGCAAAAAAGTCATTGCCCAAAACATTAGCAGACGAGATCGAAAAAAAGAAACTAAACCGTTCAAAAGAAAATGGTTGATCCAATGTTTTGGGATTTCTAAACAAGCTTTTTACAAACGATTAAGATCTCACAAGACCAGACAAGTTCAGCAACAGCTGATCATTCGGCTTATAAAAGAGTACCGAAATAAGTATGGAATGCGTACCGGTGGGATTAAACTCTATAAAGAATTAAAGAATGATATGAACCGACTCGGTATTAAAATAGGAAGAGATAAATTCTATCGTGTAATGCGGATGAATAACCTGCTCGTGCCTAAATTAAAGCGGTTCCATATCACAACCGATTCAAAACATCGATTCTTTAAATACAAGAACCTCGTAAAAGACAAAGTTCCAACCAGGCCGGAACAACTTTGGGTAAGCGATATTACCTATATCAAAACGCAGAACGGACACAGCTACCTGGCATTGGATACAGATGCCTATTCTAAGCAAATTATGGGTTATAAATTAGCAAGTCATATGAAGACATCAATTTGCGTCGATGCCCTTAGAATGGCCATTAAAAACAGAAAATACAAAAATCAGAAACTCATCCACCACTCAGATCGTGGAATTCAGTACTGCAACCCGCTATATACAGGCTTTGCTGAGGATCATGGAATAGTAATGAGTATGACCGAGAAGTACGATCCATACGAGAACGCCGTGGCTGAGAGAATCAACAGAACGCTTAAATATGAATATGATTTAAAACGAACTATAAAAAATACTAACTTAGCGAAGAAGATGGTCAAAAGAGCTGTTGAGATTTACAACAACAAAAGACCGCATTTTAGCCTCAAGTTGAACACCCCTAACTTTGTTCATTTGAATAGAAATATAGAATATCATTCCTACAAAAGGAATAAACAAAATTTAGAACTATTGACCATTTAATCTGTCGAAAATTGAATCAAAAATGGTCAACCTATTTCAGTATAATACATGAACATTCCCGGATTCAATAACTCAACGCAACAAATCATATCCTTAGATTTGTTCAAATGAAGACCAAAAAATACAAACGATTATCCTTCAAAGAAAGAGTTATTATCCAGACACTGATCGATGAAGATAAAACGAAAGCCTTTATCGCCAAAAAGCTCAACAGAGCCAGATCTACCATATCCAGAGAAATCAATAAGCTTGTCGTTAATAAAGATGATAAATACGATGCGACATTAGCCAATTGGTTAGCGAAAGACGACTATCTCAACAAAAGAAACCTTGATAAAATCAATACCCATATAAAACTTAAGTTCTTTGTTTATAAAGGATTATTACAAGGTTGGTCCCCAGATCAGATTGCTGGCAGACTCAAAGATAAATACCCAAACGATCCGGTGATGTCCATTTCTTATGAAGCTATCTATATGCATATTTATAGACATAGACAGGCCAGTTTAAACAAAAAGCTAATCAAACTACTACCCTATCAAAAATCACAACGCAGAAGAGCTCATGCAAAGACCAAAAGAGGTTCGAAAATAAAAGATGTCATTAACATCAAAGACCGACCTAAACACATTGAAAATAGACTAGAGATAGGACATTGGGAAGGTGATCTAGTTATCGGTAAAGGACAAAAAAGTGCCATAGGAACTATCGTTGAAAGAAAATCAAGATTCGTATGTATCATAAAGCTAAAAGACAGAAAATCAGCAACAGTAACAAAGCAGTTTGCTAAAGTATTACAGGGCTTTAATCAACATTTAATTAAAACAATGACCTACGATAACGGGAATGAAATGGCTAAGCATAAAGACTTTACCAAAAAAACAGGGATCAAAGTTTATTTTGCAGATCCATATGCTTCATGGCAAAGAGGTACCAACGAAAATACCAATGGACTTATCAGAAGATACTTCCCTAAACGAACTGATTTTAATAAAGTTACAGCTAAACAACTTAAGCATGTTCAGGATAAACTCAACAACAGACCTCGAAAAATCATTAACTATAAAACTCCCAATGAGATTTTTAAACAAAATGCCGCATAAATTTTAAGATTTATACTAAATTGTACGAAACCAAAAATAGCAACAGTTGTTGCGTTAGAACCTTGAATGCGCCTACTTTCCTGAAATAGGTTGACTAAAAATTAAACCTTTTAGTACTATACCTAATGAAAGAACAAAATCAACACTGTCAAAAAAATTCCTACAAAAAAGTAGGTTACGATCTCAAGCTCCTGATCATTGATCAGATTCAAAATGCACAGATCTCTATCAATCATGCTTCCGATAAATATCAAGTTTCCAGAGCTTCCATCTATTACTGGTTGAAAAAATACAGTACTTTAGAACAAAAGAAACAAGGGATGAGCAAGAAAGATGAAATCAAAAAACTCAAAGAAAAAATAGAGGAACTGGAATTTGTCAAAGACTTCCAACAAGACATTATTGCTGACATGGAACTTATTACAGGTGTTGATATGGCAAAAAAGTCATTGCCCAAAACATTAGCAGACGAGATCGAAAAAAAGAAACTAAACCGTTCAAAAGAAAATGGTTGATCCAATGTTTTGGGATTTCTAAACAAGCTTTTTACAAACGATTAAGATCTCACAAGACCAGACAAGTTCAGCAACAGCTGATCATTCGGCTTATAAAAGAGTACCGAAATAAGTATGGAATGCGTACCGGTGGGATTAAACTCTATAAAGAATTAAAGAATGATATGAACCGACTCGGTATTAAAATAGGAAGAGATAAATTCTATCGTGTAATGCGGATGAATAACCTGCTCGTGCCTAAATTAAAGCGGTTCCATATCACAACCGATTCAAAACATCGATTCTTTAAATACAAGAACCTCGTAAAAGACAAAGTTCCAACCAGGCCGGAACAACTTTGGGTAAGCGATATTACCTATATCAAAACGCAGAACGGACACAGCTACCTGGCATTGGTTACAGATGCCTATTCTAAGCAAATTATGGGTTATAAATTAGCAAGTCATATGAAGACATCAATTTGCGTCGATGCCCTTAGAATGGCCATTAAAAACAGAAAATACAAAAATCAGAAACTCATCCACCACTCAGATCGTGGAATTCAGTACTGCAACCCGCTATATACAGGCTTTGCTGAGGATCATGGAATAGTAATGAGTATGACCGAGAAGTACGATCCATACGAGAACGCCGTGGCTGAGAGAATCAACAGAACGCTTAAATATGAATATGATTTAAAACGAACTATAAAAAATACTAACTTAGCGAAGAAGATGGTCAAAAGAGCTGTTGAGATTTACAACAACAAAAGACCGCATTTTAGCCTCAAGTTGAACACCCCTAACTTTGTTCATTTGAATAGAAATATAGAATATCATTCCTACAAAAGGAATAAACAAAATTTAGAACTATTGACCATTTAATCTGTCGAAAATTGAATCAAAAATGGTCAACCTATTTCAGTATAATACATGAACATTCCCGGATTCAATAACTCAACGCAACAAATCATATCCTTAGATTTGTTCAAATGAAGACCAAAAAATACAAACGATTATCCTTCAAAGAAAGAGTTATTATCCAGACACTGATCGATGAAGATAAAACGAAAGCCTTTATCGCCAAAAAGCTCAACAGAGCCAGATCTACCATATCCAGAGAAATCAATAAGCTTGTCGTTAATAAAGATGATAAATACGATGCGACATTAGCCAATTGGTTAGCGAAAGACGACTATCTCAACAAAAGAAACCTTGATAAAATCAATACCCATATAAAACTTAAGTTCTTTGTTTATAAAGGATTATTACAAGGTTGGTCCCCAGATCAGATTGCTGGCAGACTCAAAGATAAATACCCAAACGATCCGGTGATGTCCATTTCTTATGAAGCTATCTATATGCATATTTATAGACATAGACAGGCCAGTTTAAACAAAAAGCTAATCAAACTACTACCCTATCAAAAATCACAACGCAGAAGAGCTCATGCAAAGACCAAAAGAGGTTCGAAAATAAAAGATGTCATTAACATCAAAGACCGACCTAAACACATTGAAAATAGACTAGAGATAGGACATTGGGAAGGTGATCTAGTTATCGGTAAAGGACAAAAAAGTGCCATAGGAACTATCGTTGAAAGAAAATCAAGATTCGTATGTATCATAAAGCTAAAAGACAGAAAATCAGCAACAGTAACAAAGCAGTTTGCTAAAGTATTACAGGGCTTTAATCAACATTTAATTAAAACAATGACCTACGATAACGGGAATGAAATGGCTAAGCATAAAGACTTTACCAAAAAACAGGGATCAAAGTTTATTTTGCAGATCCATATGCTTCATGGCAAAGAGGTACCAACGAAAATACCAATGGACTTATCAGAAGATACTTCCCTAAACGAACTGATTTTAATAAAGTTACAGCTAAACAACTTAAGCATGTTCAGGATAAACTCAACAACAGACCTCGAAAAATCATTAACTATAAAACTCCCAATGAGATTTTTAAACAAAATGCCGCATAAATTTTAAGATTTATACTAAATTGTACGAAACCAAAAATAGCAACAGTTGTTGCGTTAGAACCTTGAATGCGCCGCTATGTTTTAAACAATTTTGAATATTTTGTAATAAGTTATTATTATGATTTACACTAGAATGAAATTGTACCATAGAATTTTTAAATACCAAATAAGATTTGATTAAGCTTAAACAATTCCAATCTCTTGTTATTCATGATTATGCAGAAGAAACTTTCATCTTCCTTCACACAGTCATACTTATTATGAGCTTATTTATATATTCAGCGGACGTGGAGAACATTTCGTAAACAGTATTAAAAATAAGTATTTTCCAGGTGATGTATTTGTTCTATCTCCTAACGATGAGCACTATTTCGATATTATGGAATATACACATTTCATCTTTATTAAATTCACTGAAAACTATTTCCAAGATGGCACTCAGTATAAAAATTCTGGTCTAATAAAAATTTCTCCAGTAGAATTTATGAAGATGAAATTTTTAAAGGAAACGAAAATAGAATTGAGTGATACTCAAAAGATTTTGATGAAAAATATCATGGAGAATATTGCAAACTATAATTTGAAATCTCCTTCGAATATCATGTCCTCATCAATAATATACACACATATTCTTGCTGTTTTTGGCATTATTCAAGAGACAATGAAAAACGAAACCAATGCCATTCAAAATCAAGAATTAGATAAAGATTCCCTCATTTCCTTCCTTCATGAAAATATTTACTTTCCAAAAAAAATAAGAGCAGATCACTTAAGTGGTGAATTCAACATATCTACAAACTATTTTAGTATTTGGTTTAAAAGAAATTTTGGTATGAACTTAAGCCAATATGTGAATAGATATAGGATAGAGTTAATTAAAAAACGTCTTATTGCTAACCGAAAGAGTATTAAAGAAATTTCTTTAGAATTCAATTTTGCAGATGCCAGTCATTTCAGTAAGTTCTTTAAGAATTATACCAGAATGTCTCCATCCCAATATGGAATTACTACATTAGACCGGACACTAAGTTGAGAGAATATTTTTGCTAGTTATTACCTTAGCAATTATGAGAAGAAAATCTAAACATTACACCTTAGAATTTAAACAAAAAGCAGTCGAGTTAAGTTATGCTAAAGGCAATGTAAAACAAGTATGTGAAGACTTGGATATATTTCCATCTGTACTTTACCGTTGGCGTAGAGAGTTAAAAGATTACGGTAACAACAGTTTCCCTGGCCGTGGTAATCCTAAAATGACCGATGAAGAAAAAGAGATAGCCCGATTAAAAAAGGCATTAAAAGAAGCCGAGTTAGAACGAGACATCTTAAAAAAGGCCATCAGCATCTTCTCCGCGAGCGACAAGAAAAATACAGGTTTATAAAACAACACCTTATGAGATTTCCTGTCGAGACGATGTGTAAAATATTGAAAGTAAGCAAAAGTGGCTATTACCATTGGTTACAATCGGGACCAAGTAAATTATGGTTAGAAAATCAAAAGGTAACTGGGCTTATTAAATCTATATTTAAAGATAGCTTTCAAAGCTATGGTTCACCTAGAATAAAAACAGAACTAGAGACATTAGGCTATAAAATATCAAAGCCTAGAGTTGCACGTATTATGAGTGCTAATTATTTGTTTGCAAAACGAAAACGTAAGTTTAAAGCAACCACATATAGTCAACATAATTACCCCATAGCTCCTAATTTATTAAACCAAAACTTTGAAGTAAGCCGACAGGATCAAGTTTGGGTAAGCGATATAACCTATATCAAAACCAAACAGGGCTGGTTATACCTTACTGTCATTATTGATTTGTTTAACCGCAAAGTTGTTGGATGGGCTCTAAGCGATAATCTAAGTACAGAAGACACTATTATTAAGGCTTGGCATATGGCTATAAAGAAAACTACTTTAACCCAGTCTTTAATTTTTCATTCCGACCGAGGTATACAATATGCCAGCCATAAGTTTACCTCATTAATTAAAAGTTACAATGGCTTAGTAAACCAATCTATGAGCAGAAAAGGTAATTGCTGGGATAATGCCATTGCTGAATCGTTCTTTAAATCATTAAAGGTAGAATGGGTTTATAGGCACAATTATAAGTTGAGATCTGAAGCGGAGTTATCCATCTTTGGATGGATAGAAACTTGGTATAATAATAGAAGAAGACATTCCTTTTTAGGAAATAGAACTATAAGAGAATTTGAATTAGACATGTATAACCTTAAACTAGCAGCGTAGTCATTCAACTATTTGTCCAGTTTTTTGTTGCAAGTCCAAATATAAAAAAAATCACCCTCAGAATGATAAAGGGTGATTAATAAGTGAAATTTAACTTAGTTAATAGAGTTTAGGATTTGAACTTTACTATTAATATTCATGTTACTGAGTTTTTCCCCAAAAGTTTTTGCGTAAGATTGAGATTTATGAGTCTCTAAATCTTTCCTAGATTTAAACGTTTCATAAATGATGAATTTACTATCTACTTGTGAAAGTGAGATAGAAAGACAACCTTTTTCCATTAATACATGCGACTTTAGTTGCTTCAATGCTTCTAAAATCTTATCTTCAGAATTTTCCTCACTATATTCTAAAGTCGTAATTGCCGTGATCTTGCTTTCTCTCTCTGATATATCTATTGATCTATTTTCAATTGTCTCAAAATCACCTCCTATAATTACATCTTGGAATTACTACATTAGACCGGACACTAAGTTGAGAGAATATTTTTGCTAGTTATTACCTTAGCAATTATGAGAAGAAAATCTAAACATTACACCTTAGAATTTAAACAAAAAGCAGTCGAGTTAAGTTATGCTAAAGGCAATGTAAAACAAGTATGTGAAGACTTGGATATATTTCCATCTGTACTTTACCGTTGGCGTAGAGAGTTAAAAGATTACGGTAACAACAGTTTCCCTGGCCGTGGTAATCCTAAAATGACCGATGAAGAAAAAGAGATAGCCCGATTAAAAAAGGCATTAAAAGAAGCCGAGTTAGAACGAGACATCTTAAAAAAGGCCATCAGCATCTTCTCCGCGAGCGACAAGAAAAATACAGGTTTATAAAACAACACCTTATGAGATTTCCTGTCGAGACGATGTGTAAAATATTGAAAGTAAGCAAAAGTGGCTATTACCATTGGTTACAATCGGGACCAAGTAAATTATGGTTAGAAAATCAAAAGGTAACTGGGCTTATTAAATCTATATTTAAAGATAGCTTTCAAAGCTATGGTTCACCTAGAATAAAAACAGAACTAGAGACATTAGGCTATAAAATATCAAAGCCTAGAGTTGCACGTATTATGAGTGCTAATTATTTGTTTGCAAAACGAAAACGTAAGTTTAAAGCAACCACATATAGTCAACATAATTACCCCATAGCTCCTAATTTATTAAACCAAAACTTTGAAGTAAGCCGACAGGATCAAGTTTGGGTAAGCGATATAACCTATATCAAAACCAAACAGGGCTGGTTATACCTTACTGTCATTATTGATTTGTTTAACCGCAAAGTTGTTGGATGGGCTCTAAGCGATAATCTAAGTACAGAAGACACTATTATTAAGGCTTGGCATATGGCTATAAAGAAAACTACTTTAACCCAGTCTTTAATTTTTCATTCCGACCGAGGTATACAATATGCCAGCCATAAGTTTACCTCATTAATTAAAAGTTACAATGGCTTAGTAAACCAATCTATGAGCAGAAAAGGTAATTGCTGGGATAATGCCATTGCTGAATCGTTCTTTAAATCATTAAAGGTAGAATGGGTTTATAGGCACAATTATAAGTTGAGATCTGAAGCGGAGTTATCCATCTTTGGATGGATAGAAACTTGGTATAATAATAGAAGAAGACATTCCTTTTTAGGAAATAGAACTATAAGAGAATTTGAATTAGACATGTATAACCTTAAACTAGCAGCGTAGTCATTCAACTATTTGTCCAGTTTTTTGTTGCAAGTCCATCTTGATATCCAATTGTTATTAAGGTATTTTCGTGATCTAGAAATGTTTTTTCGTCTGGAAATACTCTGTCTTTATAAAAGTCTGATGTGAGAACAGTTTTTAAACCATCAAGACTATCAAACCAAATTTCGGCTGTTCCGTCATACGAATTAGTTTCAACAGCCTCTGTTTTCTCCTTTATAGGATGTGTTTGAATATAGCGTATTACATGACTTTGAGCTTCGGGTATTTGTTGAAAAAGTGGACCATGCTTTTTTATATGATGTTTAACAAATTCGTCGTGACTTATTTCCGGTTTCCTTTTTAATAACATGGTCATTTTCACCATCTGTTGAGCGCCAGTCTTCGTGAAATTCCGTTGGGGTTTTGGAGTCCATCTAGTGATAGATTTATCTTTCAAACCTCCTGGATATGTAATCAACTCAATTAAAGTTCCCCAAGGTGCTTTTCCATAGACTCCGGCATTACCTGGCTGATTTTCAATGTTTGATAAACTATGAGGTTTAGACAGCAATTCTCCTCCAGCGGCTGTAAATAGCCTAACAGTTTCTTCCATATCGTCAACATAAATTGCTAAATGTTGTAGACCATAATCATTTAATGAAGCGGCATCGTCCTGAGCAGCATTTTCAATCCTAAATAATTCAATAGTTATAGATTCGCCAATTTGAAGAAGTCTCATATGTATAACTTTACTTCCCTTTGGTAATCCCAATTGATTTTCAACTTCCGAACCCATCATTGGTTCTTGATTTTTCGGTTGAACATCATATAATGTTTCAGCTTGAAAGGCCTTTTGAAAAAATTTAGTTGCAGCTTCAATATCTGGAACCGTTATACCTATATGATCAATACCTCTAATAAAATTTTTGTTTATTTTCATATCTATGTTTTTGCTTTTTTGAGCACTTATGGGTTGTAAACAAAGGGAAAGAAATCCCATAATAATGCAAATTGTTTTGTACTTCATATTTATTTCCTTTGAAATACAAATGTACACAGGCGCTGAATCAAAAAACTGGTATAAATTTTACAAAAAGTTGCATATTTCCTTGATTAGTAATTTTTATGAAATTTCGAACATATCAAACTTTGCCCAACATCGGTTCATCGCAAATAACGGGTATTGTAGAAAAAAATGTAATTTTAAAAACCAAGGAAACAAAAATGGTTAAGCCGACAAGTCCGCGTCCCTACTCCCGCAACTTGCGATAACCGTAACCGTTGGCAACAAGCTGAAAAAACCGTGACTGAAAATCAAAATCCATATAAAATTTTAAAATATCCACCTGCGTATATGGATGGATATTTAGCTATTAATGGTTGTTTATCCGAATATTGCATTCCAATAGAATTCAAAAAAACAACGGAGAAAAATGGGTTTACGGATTTCACGGAGAAATCGAAAAAGAGATTGAAATTATCAATTTAAAAGATAACCGATATTTTTTAATATCTACAATCAATGAATTAAATACTAATTACATTGTTGATATTGAAACAATAAACCCAATCAACGAAATAGATTATGTTTCGGAAAAATTAAAATATAATAATGACCTAATTTTAATTTTAAGCTCCAATTCGATAGCAGTTATTAAACATCCTAATGAAATAAAATACATTCAAACTTTAAATTGGGACGGATTAAGAAACAATCGAATTGAAAATGGTATCCTAAAAGGTCAACTTTATGATTGGAATAATAGTGAAAGCGTAGAACAATATGACAAAACAGATTATGAACTCGACTTAAATACAATGGTTTTTAAAAGAGGAAAAGAATTAGAACAAAAACCAGTTCCGATAAAAAAACTGAATGACGAAAATCTGAAAGTCGAAAAAAATAAATGGTGGAAAATATGGTAAACGGAATAAAAAGCCAGTTGCCAATCGAGTAGACGGCTCCGCCAGAAATTGACGGAGTGCGCCTCTCACACCACCCAGCGTACGGTTCTCGTACTGGGCGGTTCACAATCCATCTTTCCAATCGCTCTTTAAACCAATTGAAACTATTCTGTACTTTTTCAAAAGGCTACAGATTTTCTTGGGAATCGGTCACCCAGTTAGCGAAAATCAATGCTCCCAATGTAATTTCCAAAAGGATTGCGTTCAGTCCTTCCTCACTTGTGAGACCTATGCAGTTTTGCTACACCTCGTTTCCTGTGAGTACTATTACCTCGGCTGACTTCTCCACCAAACCATCCCGTGGCTATGGAGACCTCCCCAGGTAAGAACATCTTCTTTCCCCTGATTCCTGCCGGATCTACTACTTCGGTATTCATTTCCAAAGAAATGTTTAGGACATCACAATGATGTGCTTGCTCATCCAACCTTGTAGCCTCATATCCGGTTCCTGTTCGTCAGTACCAGGGTTTGTAGTCCTGCTTCCTTCACTTCCTGTCTCGCGACAGACAAGCTTGCAGCTTACTAATGGTTCAAGGCGTCACCCCTGCCCATAAGGGACTTGCACCCTCTAGATTAATATCATATCTTCGATATGATAAAGATGCCCATGCTGGGCACACACAACGCGTATGGTCAATTGCGGCTAATTACTTAATCGATATTCGATGTTTTTAGCTATATTTATTTTAAGCGGACACAATCTGGCTAACCAACCCGCAACTGTCCATACTCGAAACCGTTAGCACACATTTGAGAAAAATCGTGAAAATTGAAAGACCACATATTAAACTTCACAGAATAGATAACCAAACTGTTCTTGATGTTGATACGTGGGAATTAAAAGACATTATCGAAGATTATTTGCGTGAAGAGTGTGAAATAGACTACGAATTTTTTCAAGAAATAAATCCTGAATTAGCTAAAACCAATTACGAAAGTTATCGACTTTTCTTCTCTAAAGAGTACTCTGAAAACAAAATAGTTGACTTTTTGAAAAAATACTCTGACAAAGAATTGATTGAAATTGTGCAATTTCAAAGAGCTCAAGCAAATGGCAGATTTTACTGCGATTGTTGTGGTTACAATACGCTGAATGAAAAACCAAATGGAACTTATCAGATTTGTACAATTTGCTTTTGGGAAGATGACCCAATTCAAAAAAATGACCCGAACTATAAAGGTGGCGCAAATCGAGTTTCATTAAACCAAGCAAAAAAGAACTTTGCGGAATTTGGAGCTTGTGAAAGAGATTTGATAAAAAACGTGCAGAAGGTTCATAGAAGTGATATTCGAAATCCAAAATACGAAGCTGAATAAAAAACGTGTGCTAACAATGTATAACAACAATTGCGGCTTTGTGTCCTGCGGACACAACCGCACAAGCATAAAAGTCGGTAATTTTAGCTATCTTAGTTTTTAAACAATCCGCAACTGATTGTTATACAAGACCGTTAGCGGCAAACTTCATTGACGTACCCCGGATTCAATAACTCAACGCAACAAATCATATCCTTAGATTTGTTCAAATGAAGACCAAAAAATACAAACGATTATCCTTCAAAGAAAGAGTTATTATCCAGACACTGATCGATGAAGATAAAACGAAAGCCTTTATCGCCAAAAAGCTCAACAGAGCCAGATCTACCATATCCAGAGAAATCAATAAGCTTGTCGTTAATAAAGATGATAAATACGATGCGACATTAGCCAATTGGTTAGCGAAAGACGACTATCTCAACAAAAGAAACCTTGATAAAATCAATACCCATATAAAACTTAAGTTCTTTGTTTATAAAGGATTATTACAAGGTTGGTCCCCAGATCAGATTGCTGGCAGACTCAAAGATAAATACCCAAACGATCCGGTGATGTCCATTTCTTATGAAGCTATCTATATGCATATTTATAGACATAGACAGGCCAGTTTAAACAAAAAGCTAATCAAACTACTACCCTATCAAAAATCACAACGCAGAAGAGCTCATGCAAAGACCAAAAGAGGTTCGAAAATAAAAGATGTCATTAACATCAAAGACCGACCTAAACACATTGAAAATAGACTAGAGATAGGACATTGGGAAGGTGATCTAGTTATCGGTAAAGGACAAAAAAGTGCCATAGGAACTATCGTTGAAAGAAAATCAAGATTCGTATGTATCATAAAGCTAAAAGACAGAAAATCAGCAACAGTAACAAAGCAGTTTGCTAAAGTATTACAGGGCTTTAATCAACATTTAATTAAAACAATGACCTACGATAACGGGAATGAAATGGCTAAGCATAAAGACTTTACCAAAAAAACAGGGATCAAAGTTTATTTTGCAGATCCATATGCTTCATGGCAAAGAGGTACCAACGAAAATACCAATGGACTTATCAGAAGATACTTCCCTAAACGAACTGATTTTAATAAAGTTACAGCTAAACAACTTAAGCATGTTCAGGATAAACTCAACAACAGACCTCGAAAAATCATTAACTATAAAACTCCCAATGAGATTTTTAAACAAAATGCCGCATAAATTTTAAGATTTATACTAAATTGTACGAAACCAAAAATAGCAACAGTTGTTGCGTTAGAACCTTGAATGCGCCTACTTTCCTGAAATAGGTTGACTAAAAATTAAACCTTTTAGTACTATACCTAATGAAAGAACAAAATCAACACTGTCAAAAAAATTCCTACAAAAAAGTAGGTTACGATCTCAAGCTCCTGATCATTGATCAGATTCAAAATGCACAGATCTCTATCAATCATGCTTCCGATAAATATCAAGTTTCCAGAGCTTCCATCTATTACTGGTTGAAAAAATACAGTACTTTAGAACAAAAGAAACAAGGGATGAGCAAGAAAGATGAAATCAAAAAACTCAAAGAAAAAATAGAGGAACTGGAATTTGTCAAAGACTTCCAACAAGACATTATTGCTGACATGGAACTTATTACAGGTGTTGATATGGCAAAAAAGTCATTGCCCAAAACATTAGCAGACGAGATCGAAAAAAAGAAACTAAACCGTTCAAAAGAAAATGGTTGATCCAATGTTTTGGGATTTCTAAACAAGCTTTTTACAAACGATTAAGATCTCACAAGACCAGACAAGTTCAGCAACAGCTGATCATTCGGCTTATAAAAGAGTACCGAAATAAGTATGGAATGCGTACCGGTGGGATTAAACTCTATAAAGAATTAAAGAATGATATGAACCGACTCGGTATTAAAATAGGAAGAGATAAATTCTATCGTGTAATGCGGATGAATAACCTGCTCGTGCCTAAATTAAAGCGGTTCCATATCACAACCGATTCAAAACATCGATTCTTTAAATACAAGAACCTCGTAAAAGACAAAGTTCCAACCAGGCCGGAACAACTTTGGGTAAGCGATATTACCTATATCAAAACGCAGAACGGACACAGCTACCTGGCATTGGTTACAGATGCCTATTCTAAGCAAATTATGGGTTATAAATTAGCAAGTCATATGAAGACATCAATTTGCGTCGATGCCCTTAGAATGGCCATTAAAAACAGAAAATACAAAAATCAGAAACTCATCCACCACTCAGATCGTGGAATTCAGTACTGCAACCCGCTATATACAGGCTTTGCTGAGGATCATGGAATAGTAATGAGTATGACCGAGAAGTACGATCCATACGAGAACGCCGTGGCTGAGAGAATCAACAGAACGCTTAAATATGAATATGATTTAAAACGAACTATAAAAAATACTAACTTAGCGAAGAAGATGGTCAAAAGAGCTGTTGAGATTTACAACAACAAAAGACCGCATTTTAGCCTCAAGTTGAACACCCCTAACTTTGTTCATTTGAATAGAAATATAGAATATCATTCCTACAAAAGGAATAAACAAAATTTAGAACTATTGACCATTTAATCTGTCGAAAATTGAATCAAAAATGGTCAACCTATTTCAGTATAATACATGAACATTCCCGGATTCAATAACTCAACGCAACAAATCATATCCTTAGATTTGTTCAAATGAAGACCAAAAAATACAAACGATTATCCTTCAAAGAAAGAGTTATTATCCAGACACTGATCGATGAAGATAAAACGAAAGCCTTTATCGCCAAAAAGCTCAACAGAGCCAGATCTACCATATCCAGAGAAATCAATAAGCTTGTCGTTAATAAAGATGATAAATACGATGCGACATTAGCCAATTGGTTAGCGAAAGACGACTATCTCAACAAAAGAAACCTTGATAAAATCAATACCCATATAAAACTTAAGTTCTTTGTTTATAAAGGATTATTACAAGGTTGGTCCCCAGATCAGATTGCTGGCAGACTCAAAGATAAATACCCAAACGATCCGGTGATGTCCATTTCTTATGAAGCTATCTATATGCATATTTATAGACATAGACAGGCCAGTTTAAACAAAAAGCTAATCAAACTACTACCCTATCAAAAATCACAACGCAGAAGAGCTCATGCAAAGACCAAAAGAGGTTCGAAAATAAAAGATGTCATTAACATCAAAGACCGACCTAAACACATTGAAAATAGACTAGAGATAGGACATTGGGAAGGTGATCTAGTTATCGGTAAAGGACAAAAAAGTGCCATAGGAACTATCGTTGAAAGAAAATCAAGATTCGTATGTATCATAAAGCTAAAAGACAGAAAATCAGCAACAGTAACAAAGCAGTTTGCTAAAGTATTACAGGGCTTTAATCAACATTTAATTAAAACAATGACCTACGATAACGGGAATGAAATGGCTAAGCATAAAGACTTTACCAAAAAAACAGGGATCAAAGTTTATTTTGCAGATCCATATGCTTCATGGCAAAGAGGTACCAACGAAAATACCAATGGACTTATCAGAAGATACTTCCCTAAACGAACTGATTTTAATAAAGTTACAGCTAAACAACTTAAGCATGTTCAGGATAAACTCAACAACAGACCTCGAAAAATCATTAACTATAAAACTCCCAATGAGATTTTTAAACAAAATGCCGCATAAATTTTAAGATTTATACTAAATTGTACGAAACCAAAAATAGCAACAGTTGTTGCGTTAGAACCTTGAATGCGCCATTTTGCTATTAATTTTATGAATAATGTTCCTATATTAAGAAAAGAAAAATTTAAAGATTATTGGATAAATGGTTGTTTTGGAGGAATAATAACTGGTACTTTTCTTTTCCTCCTATCTCTAATAGAAAATAGCTTATTAAATTCATTTTATAATGGGTTAATTTGTTGTTTTACAATCATTTTTATTTTTTGTGTTGTAGGCTTTTTTAGTCAAGAATATTATTTAAGGAAAAAGAAAATCAAACAATTACAGTCTATAAGATATAGTTTCTTAGATAAAAACAAATTCAAATTAAATCCAGATCTATATTTCGAAGGAGTGTATAAAAGTTTTTATTTCAAAATCTATAATATGAGCGAAACGGTGAAAGTCGATAAGAAAAATAGAAAATTGGAATATGAAATTATCGAAGCTTTTTATGATTTTGATCCAAAATTAAATGATAATGATTTCGAGGATAAGTTGAGCGGTGATTATTACATTGGTAATGTCACATTTGAAAATCATCATGCCTTTTTAATTCCTAAAGATTGGATAAACCCAAACTTTGAGGAAAATATGGATGCTCTTATTGAAATATTTCATTGGTCTAAACTATATCCGTTGACTATAGAAAAATGGGAAAATACGATCGGTAAAAAATTAGAAAAAAAACAACTAGAAAATGAAAAGTTAAGAACAAGACAGATTTTGAAAATCGGAAAACTGGACATAAAATATATAAAAAACGAATAATCAGTCAGCCGCTAACAACGCGTATGGTCAATTGCGGCTAAATACTTAATCGATATTCGATGTTTTTAGCTATATTTATTTTAAGCGGACACAAACTGGCAAACCAGCCCGCAACTGTCCATACTCGTATTCCAAGGTTAAATCCAAGTTTTTTCTATTATTTTTCAGGCTGCAAATTTTTGTAATTCCACATATGGAGTTCCTCTCTTTACTACTGCAAAAACTCTGGATAATAGCTTATTGCGAACATTATTTAGCGCAATCATTTTGAGTTTACCTTCCTCTCGCTTTTTCTTATAATACTGTCTCAATTCACTGTCATATTGAATGGCGGTACAGGCTGCCATGCTAAGTAGGCTCTTCATTTGCCGATCTCCAATGGGGTGGCATTTCCGTTTTTTGAGAATGCTACTTCCCGAACTATGGCCAAAGGGTGCCGTGCCACAATAACTCGAGAATTGTCGCCAGCTATCAAATCGTTTAAAATTGTCAGTGTGGTAAAGCAATTGAGCGCCTACAATCAATCCTACACCTTTTAAAGAGGTAATCAACCTATAATTATGCGTTAATGTATCAGAAGTTCTTATAAGTGATTTTAGCTGCTTTTCTATTTTATTAATTTGTGAAGTCAGATGAGCTATAGAGCTTAAAAGTGTCTTGCAACAGGTATCTGTCGAACTACTGGTCAATAATTTCTTAAGCTCTGAAAGGGTATTCTTCAATCCCGTACGACTACGAACTAGCTGATCTCGTAAAGCCAGCAATCTACCTACTTCCAATAGTTCATTATTTTTAAGCTCACTCGGAGAAAGCTCCTCACGGTGAAGCCACCCATACCGTGCAATCATCTTTGCATCTACCACGTCATTCTTCTCTCTTATTACTCCTGAAGAACGTTTGATCACTATGGGGTTCTCTTGTACATATGCCTGCTTCTTTGATGATAAATATAATGCTAACTTCAAGGAATAATGACCGGTATTCTCAAAACAAAAAAACACTTTTTCCTTCTCATCGTTAGCCCATTTCAAAAGGGCTTTATAACCCTTTACATCATTACTGAATTCTCGATGGATATTACGATTATAGGCGTAGCCATCTAATTTACTTTTCGAAACATCAATTCCGATTACTTCTTGGTAATTTTTCATACTTTTAAAAAATTATTATTTGAAGGGTGCATTAACTAACTCCTTTAACGGGTCCATAAAAAGACCTGGTATTCCAAATGGTTCTTGCTACCCGTATGAAGAATGGAGGACTCTTACGACTATTGGACCTGTAATCTCGAAACCGTTCTAGTTCTCCTCCTTCTTCATCTCAAAGGTATATTATTAATAAACGAAGTAAAGGAAACCGTTGGCAGCAAGACAAAACAAATCATCAGTGAAAAACAAACTCCTATTATTCGCGTTTTTATTCTCATTATCATTTTATGGACAAAAAAAATTTGAACCTCAAATTTTGATTCTTACACCATTTTCCGTGAAGTCTGACAAAGACTTCAACAGAGAAATTACAGAAATAAATGATCGCATAAAAGAAAATCAAAATTCTGAACAAGGCCCTGAGTATCTCAATTCTCCAGATTTTAAAAATCAGCCAGAGAATATTCAAAAAATGATAAAGAGTGAATTTGAATTTTCTAAAAATTTAAATATCTATAGTAATGTAAGTTATATTTCAGAACAATTTTTGGCTTACAAGTTCTTTGAGAAATTCCCGAACCTATTGATTTCACTGTAAGCTTCCCTTAAAAGCGAACTGTTTAAAAGTATAATATTTTGCTTAATTTAAACAGTAATTATGAAGAAGAGTAAATATTCACCACAACAAATCGCCAAGATTTTAAAGGAATTTGATAACGGCAAAACGGCTGCTGAGATCAGCCGGGAGTACAAAATCAGCACAGCTGCTTTTTACAAGTGGCGGGAACGTTATGGCGGTATGAACGGTAAAGAACTTAAGCGTTTAAAAGACCTTGAGGAAGAAAATCGGAGGCTCAAGCAGATGTATGCCAATTTATCGCTGGATCATCAAATGGCCAAAGAGATTATTGAAAAAAAGCTTTAAAGCCCTGCCGTAAACGAGCTATCACAAAAGAACTTATTCATTACGGTATTAGTAGGGCATGCCGTGTTTTGAATATGAGTAAGAGTGTTTATTACTACAGTCCTTTGCCGAAGAACGACACTGCGATTGAAACAGCTTTAAAACAAAAGGCTGAAGAACATTCGGAAGAGGGCTTTTGGATGGCTTATGAACGATTACGCCATGAAGGTAAGCCTTGGAACCATAAACGGGTGTACCGGGTCTATAAAAAACTTGGTTTAAGTTTAAGAAGAAAGGTAAAAAAGCGATTACCGGCCAGAGTCAAAGAACCTTTGGAAGTTCCATTAGCTCCCAATCGTAGTTGGAGTATTGATTTTGTTACTGATGTTTTAGAGAATAAAAGACGCTTCCGCGGCCTAACAGTTATTGATGATTATAACCGGGAAGTATTACATATAGAAATTGATTTTTCATTGCCCAGCAAGCGTGTCATTTGGGTATTAAACCATTTAATTAATCGCAGGGAAAAACCTCAAAAAATAAGGATGGATAATGGTCCTGAATTTGTAGCTAAGATCGCCTCGGAGTGGAGTCAGATGCAAGGCATCATTTTTCAATATATCCAACCCGGAAAGCCGACACAAAATGCATTTATTGAACGCTTTAATGGAAGTTACCGAAGAGGAGTACTCAATAAGTATATCTTTGAAGATCTAAACCAAGTCAGGGAACAAACCCAAACTTGGATGGAAGATTATAATAACGTACGGCCACATGATGCCTTAGGAAAAATGGCACCTGTAGCCTATGCAGAATTTCATAGTTCTGGCGGTACCGCCAGAACTATGAAAAACAGTAATTTTAGACAATCAGGCAGTTCTAATTAGGGGAAGCTTACAATATTATCTGGCCGAAATGGATAGTTTACGGTCTAATAAGTTGAACTTATTTCTAGATAAACCATACAAAGATACGCTGTTATTAAAACAAATTGTGATCGATATAAAACAGCGAATACCACAGCAATCTGGTAAGCAACTTTATGATAAATGGTCTAACCTATACGATTATAATCGCAAATTAAAAGAGACTGAAAAAATAACCATTTTAGGAATAGATAAGAATTTTAATGATAGACGTACCGATATTTCGCGTGATTCTATTATGATGCTAAATTTTTTGAACATCATGACAAAGAAAAACTTGAAAAGCGAAAAATTTTATGGCTTTTTTGGATTTGCTCATGTTTTACAAGAAGCTTTTGGAGATAACGGTTACAAATCTTTTGCTGCCCGACTTAAAAAACACTTTCCAAAAAATCAAATTAACACATTTGTATGCTATAATATCGATAGCGAAGTGTATTTCCCTAAAAATGATCAATATCCTTCTCCCAATGATGAGAAAACAAAAATTCTAAATGAAGACGGTCCAATAATGTTGGTTAAAGGCATAAACGATCTTAAATGCCTCTCTAACGTTAATTCTGTAACATTATTTAAACTTAACAGTGAGATGTCTCCATATAATTCTTCACAGTATTTAAGCGGCATAAAAGTTAATTTTTTTGGCGGTGATGTATTACCAAGATCATCCAAAATACATACTACAGATGTGTTGCAATATGTATTTTTAATTCGTGATTCTACGCCAATAGAACCTTTTGAATCGATTGCTGTGGAATAATTAACAGGTAGCTAAACAAATACTTCATTAAAACATTAAGAATCGTATCCTATTTTTAGCTATTTTTGAAACATTAAAAACAGATAGTCGTTTTTGATAATGCTGTTCTTACATCAATCTCAATTCATCTTAAATGAAAAAAATTCGGGTATTATTTCTCGCTATTTTTAGTGTCATATATTTAATTTCGTGCGAACCATCTCCTTCAGAAAAACCAGAAGAAATTTTAGAAATTCAGGATCCAAATTTTAAAAATGCCCTTTTAAGTACCAATGCTGTAGACACTAATAATGATAGAATTGGAGATAGAAATATCGATCTAAACAATGATGGCTTAATACAGTTAGAAGAAGTTGAAACCGTTGAAAGTTTAATTCTTGGATTTGACTACGGAATTATAATAAATTCGGTTGATATTCGTGAAATTGAACACTTCAGTAATTTGAAGTACTTAGAACTTACCACTAGTACTAACGAGGGTTTTGTAGAAAATCTGAATGACGCAAAAGTTTCTTATGATTTTACGGCTCTTGGCAACTTAGAGATACTAATTATAAATCATTTATCTTCAAACTTATACGCTTCTATTAACGTTTCTAATTTAAAAAATCTAACCAAGCTGGATCTAACTCACAATAATCCTGGATATGAAATAGCACCAGAAGATTGGAAATATCCAACTCATTTTACCCGAATTTCGATGCAGGGTTGCGTTAACTTGGAAGAACTAATACTGGAGAATAGTTTTCTAATCGTTGATTTTTGTGAAGCGCCTTCTATAAAAAAACTAAATATGCGCTATTTGGAAGGTGGTGAGCCAGAAGTATTTGATTTTCATTGCCTGAAACAATTAGAAGAGCTTGATATTTCTGAAAACTTAATACACACACTTATCCTGAAAAATGGCTCTGTTTTAGATAAATTCTGGGCAAACTATATAGGAAATGCAGAGCTGGCAAATTATCCATTTATCAAGGAGGTTTGTATCGATGATATTCCTGAAGAGCTTGAGCAAATTTCAGAAATAATTAATGAGGACACTGTAGTTACAACAGATTGTACTTTTTAAAAGTTTCAAATGTAATTTCAAGTGAATAAGCTATTGCAATCTAAAAATATGGATTATCTTAAGGCACACCTTAAAAGATCATCATGCAATCAATCAAAAAAACAAGCTTGTCAAATCTAATTTTATTCTCATCGCTATTTATTTTATTATTTAGTTGTAAGGAAAAGCCACCACTATACGGCACACCAAATGTAGATATTGCTACAATCCAGAATCATTTTTCAAATTGGTATAAATATGACAAAATCTATATCGATCTTAGTAAAGATTACCGTGCGTTGAACGCAACTTCCGAAGAAATAGAAAAAGAAGCTTTTTTAGAAGAACTGAGTACCGGTAAATACTTTGTGGTTAGAATGAATTCTGCTAAGGATCTAACCTTCTACAAGCTAATAGAAATTCCTGAAGATGGTAATAAAGAAATGGGAAATTTGCTTGCTAAGAAAGCCGAACGAGAATTACGAAACATAAGATTTGTAAATAAACCTTTACCAGATTTTGATTTAAAAAACCTAAATGGTAAATCTTACGATATAAGTCAGATCAAGGATAAATATCTGGTGCTTAATTTTTGGTATACCAACTGCGGAAAATGTAAATCTGAACTGCAAGATATCGAAGCTCTTGTTCAAAAATACAAGTATCGCGACATTGAATTTCTTAATGTATCAATAAATGAGGAACATACTTTAAATAACTATTTAGATGATAAAGATTATCAGGTAACAATGCTACGCCTAAACAAAAAATTTGTGCTGGATAGTTTAAATATTCGCCTCTTCCCTACTTACATGATCATCGATCCCAAAAAGAAAGTGATTAATGTTTCCAATAATTCAAGGCAATTAGAAAAACGAGTTAACGAGATTATAGGTCAATTAAAATGATTATATTTCGATCTTCAACCTTTTAAACCATCAATGGAGTATTCTAAGAAACCGGGGAAATACTATGTAGATTCCAGACCAGAAATGCAGGCCCTATTACCAAATAAAGCAAAAAAAATATTGGATGTAGGATGTGGCCAGGGCGCTATGAGTGCTGAACTTAAAAAGCAACATCAAATCGAAGCCTGGGGAATCGAGTTTATGGAAGATGAAGCAAAAATGGCTAAGGAACGCCTGGATAATGTGATCAATCTAAAATTAGAAGATGCAATCGATTTATTACCAGATAATTACTTTGATGCGATTTATTTAAATGATGTCTTAGAACATCTGGCCTACCCAGAAGACTCGTTAAAAAAGATCAAGACAAAATTAAGCGAAAACGGAGTAATTATTAGTTCGATTCCTAATATTCGTTCTCACAAAGTAATAACCAGGTTTATATTTCAGGGCGACTGGAAATATCAAAAATCTGGTGTGATGGATTATACCCATTTACGTTTTTTTACCTCAAAGAGTATTAAAAGAATGTACGAAAATAACGGCTTCGAGATCGTCGAGCATTTTGGTATTAATAAATCTAAATCCTTAATGCCTTATGTTTATAACATCTTATTATTTTGTACGGCCTTAGATTGCTTTTACCCACAATTTGCAACCATCGCGAAGAAATCTGCTTAAATAGCTAAATTAAAAAAACCATAGAAATTATAGAATATCGATTTAGAATACTAAGTCGATTTTCTATGTTTCTGAAATGCTTTTTATAACTGATTTTATCCCAAAAAACTGATTTTCACAGTTTTTTAAAATAATTCCCTTCTCTTTTTTCTAAATTGAAGCTATTGCGCATTAAATTCAGCATAATGAAATTACTTTTTAGAGCGATCATCGGATTAATATTGGCGATATTAGCTATTTTACCCTTCATTTTTTTAGGACTGTCTTTGTACGATGCTTTTCCTAATTTCTACGGAATTTTAGCATTGACAATGATTTCTATACTGAGTTTATGGATCGCCTATGGCATTTTTAAGCTCATAAAGGGCAAAGGAATATTAAAAATACTAAGTTATCCCTACGCATCTCCAGATATGGATAAAATTAAAAAGTAAACTACCTGATTTTCAACAAGATCTATTTTAAGTATAGTATCTCTATACGATTATTAAATCATTAAAGCATAAATAAAGAGAGGCAAAAACCTCTCTTTTTAACACATCAAAAACAATTAAAACTATATTGAATAACTAACAAACTACTTTTTATTCGATGCTAATTGAAATAGATTTTTTCTTCAACGGAATTTTATAAGCACCGTTCATTTTATCGAATTTCAGATCTAATTCTTTATTCGATCTTAAATAAGCTTCCGGACTATCCTTGGTTTTCTCATTTAAAATCAATTCTATTTCTCCTGAAGAGGTATCGTATATCAATTCTTTAAACGAACCTGCATCTAGCGTTAACCATAATCCTTTTGGTTCAAAATAGATCTTACTTTTTGCTGCAGTAGTTAGGCTTACGATAATTTCATCATCATCTTCCTCGATATTTCCACCAAAAGAAAGCCATCCCAGATCTTCATTATCGGTAATATAAGTGGCCGAATTAATCGCATAACCAAAGAAGTTAGATCCATAATCACCTGATAAATAATCGATTCTCATCGTCGATGGATATGAGTGGAAAGCTGCAGATCCAAATCCATCTTTTGTGATGTTAGAGATCGCTCCTAAAGTTCCGCCATAACCAACTTTTAATAGATAGAAATCTGGATTGTTTCTATAAGCTTTTAAAACCGGGATCGCATTTAAACCAGATCCATAATGATGAATTTGGCGTTCTACTCTCGATAATTTACCTCCGTAAAGGAAATCCCAATATCTACGTGCGTTACCGTTATAAGCCCAGTGCGGCATTGTAGGCATATAGGCCAAAATCGCATTCAAAGTAACGTTTGCCTTTTGCTGATACCCAAAATAATCACTCCACATAAATACTTCTTCCTGCCCCGTAGAATCCCAAGGCATTTCGCTACCAAATGGATAATTTAAAGACTTCCAGTGATCTGCTCTTTTCTTCATTGAAGCTTCTAAGCTGGTCGCCATCTCGGTTAATCCTTCTGCTTGTAGATCTTTTAAAATGTTTAAGAACACTGTTCCTTCCATTTGCCCAAAAACAGCATACCAGGGCGCTAATTCTGGCATCGTAACAGAGGTGTGATATGCCTGCTCTAGATACCATTTCCAATCATGATTATCTACCAATCCTTCGTGATATCTAGATAAACGATACATTACCCAGTAAGCAGCGGCTACGTGAGGATAGTTATACGATCTTCCTGGATCACCGGCATGCTCTTTATTCCATGCTGCCCAAGTGTTGTAGTTTATATCATCACGATATGTTCCTTTTGGTAAAGAATCTGGCTCGTAATAAAAAATACTTTTCTTAACTCCGTATTTTCTTTTTCCTTCATCATACTGAATACCACCCCAAAGTGTTTCATCAATAAACAATTCCAGTTTTTCGATCTCTGCTTTTTCTGGCTGAATAAGTTGCTTCATCATGGCTCCTAACCAGCTACCAGCTCCACCTTCATCACTTAATCCGGCTACCCAAGCACGGCTATCCTGAGTAATTTGCTTTTTATCTTCGTAATCGTAAGAGATCACCGAGTTTGTTCTTCCGAAGAATTCATCAGGCTGGTCAAACCACTGCTCAGTCATCAAGAAATGTCCAAAATCATCTACAACTTCGGTTTCTGGCTTAATCACTTTATAGTTTATCGTTTGTTCTAAACCATCTTTATAAGTTACCGTTACACGGCTTCTGCCCCAAATATTTCCTTTTACCTCATATTCGGTAAAACCGGCTCCTTTTTTTTCAATTTCAGAAATCGTGATCGCTCCTTTTGGTTCTACCAAAATCTCTTCTACAGCTTCTGGATAGTTAAGGAATAATTTCCCGTCTACATCCATTGGCAACACATAACCTGGTACACCAACGGCTACCGGTCTTTGCTCTTCGATTAATTTATCCTGAATTTCTTTGATGCTAGGCGCTAATACAAACTTCAATGCGAAATTCTGCGTTTCCCCTGCTCCAAGGCTTAAAGAAGTTGGTTTATTCCATTGGTCTTTATCTTTCCACTCTTTTTCAGCATAAGCTTTACTAAGCGCCATCCATTCGTGAACACCTTCAAAAACAATACTTCTATTACTAGGATCGTCATTTAACGGTCGATAAGCTTCAAACGGCATATTGCTTTCTGGTAACACCAATAAAGCTTCGCCTTCGCCAGTAAGATGTTTTACTTCTAAATACCCGGCATCATTCCCAATATATGGGTCAAAAAATACATTATCGGCATGCGTTTCATCTAAATGCTTTCCTTCTAAAATGTTATTGAAAGCCATTGGCGTTCCTAAAGCACCAATTTCAACAGATTTGCTTGTTGGGTTTGTAATTTCAAAACGCAATACCAAACCACCGTCTTTTTTCTCGTAGTATCTTTTAATGCTAAGTGGGTTTTCTTCACCTAAAGTATTACTTAGATCTGCGGCTGCTAAAACATTACCAGATACTGATAAAGCTTCTACTTTTTTACGATGCTTAGCCGTAGAAAAAGACTTCCATTCGCCATCTGCTCCTTTTATTCTGAAGTTTAGATCGCCAATATAATAGATACCGTCTTTATCACGAATTTCGATACGCTCACCCGGAGTAAAATCGAAATCTGGATCTGAATTTGGGTATAAGCCCGCTACGGTTTGTGAGGCATTTACCAGTTTTAGCGTAAATTCGTTGGTTTTTACCTCAGTAAAACCTTCTTCAATCCCAAGTGTAGATTCCCGGTCTTTAAGGTTATCCCAATAGGTAGATTCCTGCTGTGCATTTGCCGTTATCGTTATCAAAAACCATAAAAGCAATGTCTGTAATTTAGTTTTCATGTTCATTTTTTACTCAATTCTCAAGAATTACATTCAAAAATGGCTAATCCTGATTTCTATTTTTAATGTTTTATTTCGTCGGAAAAATAAATTTTCTCCTAACTTATTTATTCACTTTAAACTTATAGATTCCTGCGCTTTCCTTCGGAATTTCTATAGCGTTTTCTGAAATTTCTATTCCAGCTTCAGAAATACTAATTCGCTCTTTATTTTCTTCATCATTAAAAACCATATCATTTTCTCCTGAAATAATAAATGATTCTCCTGAAGTAGCTATGCTTTCTGAAATTCCGTCTAATTTTAAAGATTGTGTCTCATGCGTAGCGTTTACTACTGAAATTGTAAGAAATTCGCCATCTTCTGTTAGCGTGGCTGAAACATCTAAAGGCTCTGGCGATCCGGTAAATTCAACCGGCTGCGTACCAAATTCCTGACGATATAATTTTAAAACTAATCCCGTTCCTTCTAACCACGCATCGGTCTTAGTGGTTTTAATCGCTCCAATTACATTCACGGTTTGCGCATAATTAGCCATGTAATAAATATCAGACTGGCGAGAAAATTCATTCAATCCCGCGGCAATACCTAAAGCGTCTCTTAAAAAGTATCGTGTCCCTAGTAATCCGTAAACATGCGGCCCATACCAGTAATTCCACTCGTCCATCGCGATCTTGATATTCTTCTCTGCAATGCCAGGGATTTCTCTACGCGCTCTTCTATGTTCTTCAGCTACGGCCTCGATTACTTCTGGCATTTGGTTTACGTGCGTTAACAATCCACCGGCATGCCAGTTTTGTTTGTAAAAATGCTCACTAATAAAGGTCATATATTCAGCACTATTCTTGTACATCATATCATTCCATTTACCTGGATAACCAACAGCAATAAGATCGATGTTTGGATCTACATCCCACATTGCCTTAGCTACTTTATTATGCTTTTTCACATAATCTTCGATTGGCATGTGGCCTAACTGCCAATCACCAAACATTTCGTTTCCTACGGCCCAAAGTTTCACATTATAAGGTTCTGGATGCCCATTTTCAGCTCTCCATTGTCCCATTTTTGTAGAAGCAGCTCCGTTAAAATATTCAACTTCGTTAGCAGCAAGTTCTGCCGTTCCAAGTCCGGTGTTTACTGCAATATTCGCTTTTGTTTCTAAGATCTCACAAAGCTCCATAAATTCGTGAATACCAACATCGTTATATTCTAAACCATTCCAGGCTCTTTCAAATTTTGTAGGACGCTTATCTGGATCGCCAATACCATCTTTCCAATCGTAACCCGAAACAAAATTTCCACCAGGCCATCTGTAAATTGGCGCATCTAATTGTTTCATTAGTTCGATCACTTCAGGACGGTAACCTTTAATATTGTCACTTGGCATTAAAGAAGCTGCAGCTAATGTTAGTTTTCCTGTTCCTTCAAAAGTGATGTCTAAACTTCCATTATCGCTAGTTTCTTCAGAAGAAAATTCAAAAGTTATTTTCTGAAAATTACTGCCAGAAACATCGAAACTCTTCTCATTTCCATTTAATGCAATAGTAACTTTTTTAATTCCATTTCCTTTAAAAACCAATCGCCCTTCATAAGTTTTGCCAGAAACAAGCGCTAACTTTTGTTGTTTTAAGCTTAAATTATTTTCTACCTGATACACCGGTAATTTTCCCTGTGAATATGAATACGAACTATCGATGCTAACCGAATTGGTATCTACAGCTGTTTCCCAAGGTGATTTTTTTGTACCCGGAACATAATAAAATTTACGATCGTCCAGCATTTCTGCCCACATACCGCCGTAAATAGATTTTCCCATATGCTCTATAAACTGCCCATAGATATATGGTGACATAGGATCTAATTTTTCGTCCAGGTTTACAGTAATTTCCGGTTTTAATTCTTTAGCTGAAATTTCTTCTATTTGAAAATTATCAAAATAGATCTTTCCTTTTGCCTGTCCTCTTTTTCCAAGTAAAAGCTCTAGCATAAAACTATCGTCCATTTCTGTAGAGAATTCCATGTCGACTTTTGTCCAATCGGTATCTCCCTTAAAAATAGTATCACCTGTAAATTCAAATTTTCCAAGTCGTAATCCGGCACCACTATATTCGCTTTCGCCTTCTACACCTTCGGTTTTTACGAAACCAGTTACTTTATAGGTAGCAAAAGGTTTTACATCAATTTTTTTAAACCAACGTTCAGCAGTTAAGGTATCTGAAGATAACATAAGTACCTGCGAATCGTATTGATCTGAAGCTGCATCTGTATAATGAGCCGGTGCGCTCCAGGGCTCGTATTGCCAGCCACTTTCTTTTATATCGCTATCCTTTGCCGGAGATAATAAATTTTCGTTTTCTTCTTTTACGCAAGACCATAGTGTACAGACCAGAAGCAAAAGAAATAATATGTTTAATTTTTTCATTTAATGAGTTTGAGTTAGAGTTATTTTGAGTGTAATGATTTACTTAAATTCGGTTGAGAATTTCCAGTTTGCTTTATAATTTTTAGGAATGTCTTTGTCTTCTAGTAACAAACGAAGTACAGCCACCGGCATCATATGTTCTTTCATCACACGGTCGTGGAATTCTTTTTCTGTCCATCCCTTTTCTAAAAGTTCATTTCTAAGGGCATAAAACTGAAGTCCACCGATCATATACGCTAATTGATATAATGGCGGGGTGTACGATGTTGCAAAAGATCGGCGAACTTCAGCTTCAGCATTGGCATACTCATGCCCTACTTCGTCTACTAACATGTCTATACATTGCTGCGGAGTCCATTCTCCCAACTGATATTTTAAAGAGAAAATTATACGTGCACAACGATGAATTCTCCAAAAAAGCATTCCCATTTTTTCTTCCGGAGTACGTGGGAATTCTTTATTCCATAAAATGATTTCCCAATAAAGTGCCCAACCTTCCATCCAAAAAGGAGTATCAAATGAACTACGATAAGGTTTATTACGTTGGTTCATATAAAATTGAAGGTTATGTCCCGGGTGCAATTCGTGTTGTACGGTAGGAAATGAGAAGTTTGGATTATTACCACGCATACTCATTAATTTATCTTCGTGCTCCATTCCTTCTGTTGGATACGAGATACTAATTTCCCATCCTCCAGTAAAAAACGGATTTACTTTTTGTCTTTCTGGCGTCATCATGATCATTCCCCAGGTTTCTTTTGCCAGTTCTGGGATGGTAATTAGATCGCGCTCTTCAATAAATTCTACTGAATGATCGTATAAACTATTAATCGCTTCCGGCTGTTTTCCCGGCGCTACATAAGTATTTTTCACATGCTCTAAAGCCGCTTTCCAATCGTCTCCATAGCCCATTTCGTTTGCCGCTTTGATCATTTCAGCTTTACACCAGGCAAACTGACTTTCGGCAGTTTCGATTAGCTCTTCAGGAGTGTATGGAATAAACTCATATTCGAGGTTTTTGATCAATGTTTTTCGACCTACCGGTTTCCCTATGATTCCGCTTCCATCGTCTTTCTGACTATCTTTTGAATAGTTTTCGCTAAGAAATTCAGCATATTCCTTCAGTTTTTGATCTAAAGAAGCATACGGATTCTTCATCCACCAGGTAAAATCTGGATCGTAATCATAATAGAACTTATAGGCTTCTCCTAAACCACGTTGAAGCGAATAAATGATCGCTGCAGCCTTTTCAGCCTTCAACCAATCTTCAAATTCGTTATTTTTAAGTGCTTTTATTTTTTCTGAAATCCTTTTTTCAGCATCATTAAAAGTCATCGCCAAAGCTTTTGCATCTGGCTGATTTCCTCTTCTTCTTTGCTTAATAAAAGAGTACAAATTATCTGCAAAATCAACTACAAAAGCAACTTCTTTGAAAGCATCGTAATCCTGATTTAGCAAATATTCTTCTTTTTCGATCAGGTTTCTTAAAAGCACATAATCTGCTTTTCCATCTTTCGATAAACCATTAAAATCAATATCCTTTAGTTTGGCTTCCCATCCTATATAAAATTGATTGTAACGTTCGTAGTATTCTTTAGATTCACGAATATTATAAGTACGTCTTAACGCAAATTTATCGGCTCTAAAGGTGTTAATTACATCGATCATTTCATTAGCATAAATGCTACTGGAAAGGCTTATAAATACGAAAAGACAACTTAATAATTTCTTCATAATGTAATCTGAGATATTAGGTTTTAGAATTCTGATAAAAAAGTATTATTCAAGATCTACATCCAGATACACTGAATGTCTACCATAAGTTTCGTAAAATGGTTTGTAGGTAATTCCGTCGATCTCGAACGTAAGTTTCTCTGGATTTCCTTTAATTGATGCTCCAATATCTTCAGCACCAAAATTCACTTTACGCCATTCGGTTCTTGGTTCGTTTTCCTGAGCTGCTAATAATACAGGGCCATAAAATAAACTTGCGATATTTTGCTGATCCATCACAGGATCTAAATGGAAGCCAAAAGGCATTTTTAATTCTACCGTATCACCATCTTTCCACTTTCTACTTAGCGTTAAATAAGTTCCTGGAGTAGCTTCCACGCTTTCTTCTTTACCGTTGATCTTAACGATAAATCCTTTGGTTGCCCAACCTGGCACACGTAATTTAAGATCGAACTTTCCTTTACCGTTAATCGTTAATTTGGTATGATCTTCTTTAGGGAAGTTAGTTTCCTGTGTCACTTTTATTTTCTCCTCATGCCAATGTAAAGTAGATGGCACATAAAGATTCACGTATAAAGATTTATTATCTGCTCCCTTAAAATAGATCGAATTCTGAAGTTTTGTACTACTTTCTAAAGCCGTACCGTTACAACAGGTAAAACCGGTCATATTTGGGTTTCCAAAACTTTTTCTTGATCCAGGACGCAACGGAACATGATAGGTATTTGCTGGAGAATCTTCAGCTACTGAAGCTAAAATATGATTGTATAATCCACGCTCGTAATAATCCATAAGCTCCGGGCGCTGTTCGTAAAGGAATAAATTACGAGTAAGTTTTAGCATATTGTAAGTTGCACAGGTTTCGTTTTGCCCACCGGCAGATAAACCATTTTCGTATAAAGTTCCCGGCTGTGCTATAAAACATTCGGCATTTGCAGGGTTTCTGGCTCCGGCAACTCCGCCAATACTGTACATATAATCGTTCGTAGCTTTCACCCAAAAGTTATCGGCTACATTAAAATATTCCGATTTATCTGAATCACGATACATTTCCAACGCACCAACGATCTGTGGGATATGTTGATTAGCATGTAATCCTCTAAAAGTATCTACGTTTTTAGCTAAACCATGAGAATGATTAGCATCTCCAAAAAACACTTTGATGTTATCAAAAAGTCGGGCAGTTTCTAAATAAGCATCTTTTCCTGTGATTCTATATAAACGCGCCATAGCTTCATTCATTCCCCCAAACTCTCCAGCGATATAGCGATTCCACATGCTAATAAGGGTTTCGGTTGGTAACTCACTAAGACGAGCATACACCCAGTCTCCCATTCCTTCAGCAACTGCTAAAGCTTTTTTGTTTCCGCTTACTTCATAAATATCCATTAATCCGGCAAGGATTTTATGAAGCGTATAATATGGTGCCCAAACCTGGGTTTCCTGTCCGCCATAAGTAGCGCCTTCTTCCAGCATAATAAATTGATCTGGTGGATAGGCACTAATAAATCCTTCTCCCCAATTCCAATAATCGGTACGGATACCTTCTTCACTAAGATCTGAACTATAGATCTCTTTTCCTGGTCCCATAGGAACCGTAGTTGGATCGGCGTTGAATTCGCCACCTTGTTCAGTAGCTTTTCCAGACATTTGCGATAGATCGTATAAGGTATTGACCATATACGCCATTTTATCGGCAAAATTTTGCTGTAATTCTTTATCGTAACCTGTGCTTGCGTAAGCCTGTGCGATTGCCGTTAAATAGTGACCAGAAGCATGGCCTCGTAATTTCGTTTCCTGCGTATCCCAAACGCCAAGTGGTTTTGCACCTTGCGGTTGCTCTTGTCCAAAGGCATTTCTGAACATATATAAGAATGAGTCAGGATCGGTTTCAGCGAGCGTATTTATAAATTTATCGCGATTTTCAATGAATTTCGTGTTTTGGCCATTCGCATTGGCATCTAAACTAACCGCGTCTAAATCAAAAGCTTCTAAGGTTCTGGATGGTTTTTCAGCAGCAATAGTTTGCACTACATTAACGGTCGCTTTTGGTTTCAAATCTGTTCCGGCTACGCTTCCAGTTACCGTATAAGTTCCGGTTTTTAAAACTTCACTATTATCTGTTGGTGCTGGCCAGGTTACTTTTACTTTTGGTCCTTTTAAGCCATTTTTATAAGTTCCTTCTAGTGTTCTTGGTAATCTTGGTAAAACGCCTACTGCAGTTTGTACTTCAATATTTTCTACGGAAGTTAAAAACTCATTGTATAGTTGCGGAGCGGTTCTTGAAAATTCAGGTAGGTTATCCTGAGGTTCTTTATGCTCGTTTACCACACCATCGCGCTTTTTAAAGGCATTTTCAAAAATTCCTTTTACCTGGTTGTCGGTAAGTCCTATTCTATACAATCTAAAGTCATGAATACTGGCATCTAAAGTCGGCTTGTCTTCAGCAATAGATCGACCAATATATAATTTGTTTTCTTCGCCAGATTCTACGTTAAAAACATCTGATAATTCAAGATCGATTTCTTCTTCTAAACTTACCTGAACGCCGTTGATATAGGTTTTTATAGTTTTGGAAGGAACATCGATCACCAATACCAAATGCGACCAGCAATCTTTTGGAACTTCAGCTACAGAAGTCGATAATGTGTATTTTTTGCTTGAATTTTTAGCGACTTCAGCTGTGAAATCTTTCGTTTCTCCAATTCCGAAGGGAGCCAAATAAGCGTGCGTGTTTTTATTTTTTCCGAAGTCAAAAAGAATTTGGTCAGTATCTATCGAATTTAACTTGACCCATCCCACCATACTAACCGACTCGACATTGCTTAATGCGGAAGATGGTAAAGAAATATAAGCATCTCCTGAAAGTGACAGCACATTTTTAAATAATTCGTCTTTTACAAATTTCGCGTCACCTTTAATCGTTGCATGCAGGTTATTACGAGACCAGTCTTTGGCATCTTTATCAAAAACATAGCGGGCAATTAAACCTGTTTCTCCAATTCCGTCAAGAATTTGATCACCCTGAGCGCGGACTTCAACTAATCCTGCGATCATAACGCAAATAAAACAGGTGACAATTTTGTACAATTTCATATGATAAATCTTTCGGTATAAAAAATTAAGCTTATTTCTACGATTATTAGTGTATTAGTTGTAAACCTTATCCCATGATGGCGGATCTACCTCTAATAAATGCTTCACGAAAAAGTCTCTTCGTTTACGCTCGCCAAAAACACCACCAGAAGTATGATTTTCTCCCGGTAAAACCACCAAATCAAAATCTTTATTGGCTTTTATCAAGGCGTCTGCAAATTGCATGGTCGATGCAGGATCTACATTATCATCTACTTCTCCAACGATAAGCATTAAATTTCCCTGTAATTGGGCTGCATTTTCGATATTTGAATTTGCCGCATAATGTGGCCCAATTGGATATCCCATCCATTGTTCATTCCACCAGATCTTATCCATTCTGTTATCGTGACAACCACAAGAAGCTACGGCAACATCATAAAAATCTGAATTAAAAACCAAAGCAGCACCTGCACTTTGTCCACCGGCAGAAGTACCGCGAATACCTACTTTATCGGCATTCATATAAGGATATTTTTCAGCCGCAGCAGTGATCCATAATTTACGATCTG
Organism: Zunongwangia sp. SCSIO 43204; assembly: GCF_019904275.1. Lineage (GTDB taxonomy): Bacteria > Bacteroidota > Bacteroidia > Flavobacteriales > Flavobacteriaceae > Zunongwangia > Zunongwangia mangrovi. Next base: position 3,159,271 of record NZ_CP063204.1, on the reverse strand, counting down.
GAAAACCGGCATCTTTTAAATTTTGCCAGCATACATCGTGAAAGGCTTTAGATCTGTTAGATGTTCCCATTCCGTCGATTTGTACCACAATAAATCCAAGTTCAGCTAAAGAGCTTAACGCCCAGTAATAACTACTGAATTCCTTCGGAACAAAAGAATCGTGGGGTCCTGCATAAATATATTCGATGATAGGATATGTTTTTGAAGGATCAAAATTGGTAGGTCTTACGATAATTCCCCAAATATCAGTTTCGCCATCTCTTCCTTTTGCAGTAAAAACTTCAGGTTGTTTCCATCCTGTTTTTTCTAATTCTGTAATATCTCCTTCTTCTAAAGCTAATATTGGCTTTTTCTTGCCTGTTTTTTTCAGAACAGTTACCGCCGGCATGTCTACTCTGGAATATTGATCTACGTAGTATTCTTTATCTGGAGAAAAAGTCACTTTATGGTTTCCGTTTTCAGAAGTAAAACGAGTGAAATTCTTTCCGTCGAAATCAATTCGGCAATAATGGATCAAATAAGGATCCTGGCCTTTATCCAAACCGCTGGCAGTAAAGTAAATTTGGCGATTTTCGTCATCTACTTCCACTACTTTTCTAACCGGCCAGTTTCCTGAAGTTATTTGATTTTTAACTTTCCCAGTATTGCTATCGTAAAGATAAAGGTGATTGTATCCATCTCGCTCTGATGCCCAAATAATCTCGTCTTTTCCTTTTACATCATGGCGATACTTTTTACCGCTATAATCGATAAAAGTAGGGCTGGTTTCATCGATTATAGCTGTAGCCTTTCCTGTTTTTGCATCAACTTTAATTACCCGGTATGCCTGGTGACCACGCTGATTAAACTCGAATGTAAACGAAGAACTGTCGTCTTTCCATTGATAATTATAAAGCGAAAACTGAGCATTAAAAAGATCTGTTGCTACAGGAATATGCTTTTGAGAAGCTACATCAAAAAGTTGCGGACTCTTAAAATCCAACTCATCTCCCGGCTTTGTATAATCTCTGGTATGTAATTTTGGCTGAAGCTGATCGTCTGGGCTGGACTCTACAAAATAGATATCATGCTGTTCTCCCGGCCTTACTTTATAAGCAACAATCTTTTCGCTATTTGGCGACCAGATAATATTTGCAGCATAAAAGAAACCTTTGGTACCGTCGAAACTTAATTGTGTTTCTTCTTTGGTTTTATTGTCTTTTATATAAAGATTAGAATTCTTTATAAATGCGGTATATTTTTTATCTGGAGATGGTACAGGATCGCCTTCGCGCTCATTCCCTCTTCTTCCCCAGTATCCTCTGTCCCAATTTCTACGCGGAACATTTTCGATCACGCTAAGCTTGTATGCAGCAAGGTCTATATTGTACTTTATGGTATCTAGCTGAAATTCTAAATTCGATTTATTTTCATCGAATTTTAGATTAGAAATATCGATTTTGGAACTTTTAATGTCCTTTTCTAATTTTTCTGAAAGTGCTGCTGCTAATTTTTGATGATCAAAAGCAGATTTTTGTTCTTGTGTTTCAGCATTTACAAAAACATATTCACTTCCTTCCTTGGTATTATTTTTATACCAAAATTCGTTTTTATTTAACCAGTTAAAACTGCTTGGCGTATTAAAAACTTTATTTCTGAAAAGAGTATCCAGGGATTCTGCTCTTTTATAATCTTCTACTGTTCCCTGAGCGAATAGACCACTAAAACACAGCAGATTAAAAAGAACTAAAAATTTTCGTTTCATATAGCAAATTTTTCAGAATAAATTTACTTTATCTTCTGCTGAATCTGCTAAAATATATTAGCTTATAGTTATACTATATTAACTAGAGTTTTATTTTTTTTAAAGCTTATGTGTATTTATTATATATAATACGTAATTTTTTAAGATTTAACTTAACACAAACTTTATTGCAATTTTTCTTTAAAAGCGTTCCAGATCAAATGGCTCTAATAAAACCGAAGTATGATTAGTATCTATAATTTCAGACATAAGTTTTCCGGTAATTGGTCCAAGACTCCATCCCATCATCGCATGCCCAGCAGCAACGTTAAGATTTTTGAATTTTGAAGATTTTCCAATAAACGGTAGACCATCTGGAGAAACTGGTCGTAATCCACTCGTGGCCGATTGTTTTTCTTCTGAAGTTAATGTGAACCCTGAATAAAAACTTGAAGCTGCACTAGCAATCGCTTCTACCCTGTTTGGTAAAATTGTATTATTATCACCAGATAATTCCATTGTTCCGGCAAACCTGGTAAAACCTTTCATTGGTGTGACCGCAACTTTAGCTTCGGTTAAAATTGCCGGCAAAGTAATGTTGGTTTCTCTGGTAATATTCATGCTATAACCTTTACCGGGTTGGATAGGAATATTAAGACCTAATTTCTTAGCAAGAGGGAACGTCCAGCTTCCAGCAGCCAGAATAAATTCGTCTGCTTCGATGGTATTTTTTTCCGTAGAAATAGCTTTAATGGTTTTTCCATCTACCTCTAAACCGGTAACCGTTTCCTCTAAAACAAATTTAACCCCTTTATTGTCTAACCATTTTTTCAGGTTTTTCATAAATAAATTGGGTGTACTATGCGCATCACATTCATAATGAACTCCGCCAATAACGTCTTCGCTAAACTGAGGTTCCAGATCATGCAATGCCTTTTTATCCAAAACACTAACATCCAGACCTAATTCTTTTCCTTTTTCAGCAAGTTTGGCTTCGTGCTCTTCGTTCTTCGCACTTTTATAAACCATAAGAAGACCTTTACGCTCCATGTGAAAATCAAAATCTAAAGATGCTAACATCTCAGCGTAAAGGTCTCTACTTTTTTCATTTAATTCCTTAAGCACAGGAATAGCTTTCGCTACTTTTTGTTTAGTTGAAGATTTTTTGAAATACCAGGACCATTTGAAGAAATCCATATCCCATCGCGGTTTTATATAAAACGGACTAGAATTATTGAACATCCACTTAATTCCCTGGTTAATCATTCCAGGCTCTGCAATTGGCACAAAATGACTGGGAGTCACATAACCTGCATTAATAAAAGAAGCGCCATCTGTGATATTACCTTTATCTACTATGGTAACATCGTGGCCGGCTTTTACCAAATAATAAGCCGAGCATAAACCAGTAATTCCACCACCAATAATTGCAACTCTCTTCATAATCTAAATTTTAAAGTACCTGAAATCCGTGAGCATAAGGATCGTCATCATCGATAACGATATTATTGTAACCGGTAACCATTGCCCAACCTTCTATACTTGGAACAATCACTTTTTTACCGCCTAATTCTGTCTCTTCTTCTATTCTTCCAATAAATTTACTACCAATAATACTTTCGTGTACAAAAAGATCACCTTTTTTAAGCTTTCCTTTAGCATACCAGTGAGCCATTCTTGCTGAAGTTCCTGTACCGCAAGGTGAACGATCTATAGCTTTATCGCCATAAAATACAGCATTACGAGCGGTAGAAGTCTCATCGATCACTGCCCCTGTCCATTGGATATGGCTTAAACCAAAGATCGTAGGATCTTCTGGATGAATAAATTCGTGGGCTTCGTTTAATTTACTTCTTAACTCCCTGCTCCACGTAATTAATTCACTGGCCTGGTATTGCTCTAAACCTTTAAAGTTTTCCTGAACTTCTACAATAGCATAAAAATTACCACCGTAAGCAACATCAACTTTTAATTCGCCAAGAACATCGCTATGTACACTAATATCTTCTTTTGCTAAATACGATTTGATATTTACGATTTTAACCGACTTTACTTTTTTTCCTTCCTGAACATAACTCACTTTTACAAGTCCCGCCGGAGTTTCCAGCCTTAGCGTTCCTGGATTTTTGGGAGAAACCAAACCTTCTTCGATCGCAACCGTTACGGTACCAATCGTTCCATGCCCGCACATTGGCAAACACCCACTGGTTTCAATAAAAAGGATTCCGCAGTCATTTTGGGGATCTGAAGGCGGAAACAAAATGCTTCCGCTCATCATATCGTGACCGCGTGGTTCAAACATCAAACCACGACGAATCCAATCGTATTCCCGCATAAAATTTTGACGCTTTTCACTCATGTTCTTTCCTTCGATAAACGGGCCGCCACCAGCAACCACTCTTACCGGATTCCCACAAGTATGGGCATCAACACAAAAAAAAGTTTTTCTTGCCATTAAAATCTATAAGCTATCTGTTGTGTATTTATTATTGATATTACGTAAAATTCCTAAAGGATTTTCATCTTTAAGTGCCTGCGGAAGCAATGCCTGTGGCCAATCCTGGAAAGAAACCGGGCGCACCCATCGTTGTACCGCTGTTAATCCTACTGAAGTAAACTTAGCATTAGAAGTTGCCGGGAATGGGCCGCCATGCGTCATTGCCGCACAAACTTCTACACCTGTTGGTACACTGTTATAGATAATTCTACCTACAGTATCGGTTAAAGTGTCGATAATCGTTGCAAATTCACTTAATTCTTTTTCTTCGGAATTTAATACCGTACCGGTTAGCTGTCCTTCTAATTGCTGAAGTACTTCTGCCAGTTCGGTTTTATCTTTACATTTCACCACTACTGAAAATGGCCCAAATACTTCTTTATGAAAGTTTTTATTCTGAAGGAAATTAGCACCAGAAACGGTGATTACCTGCTGTCTACCAAAGTTTGGCGCAACTTCACCATCGTATTTGCTAACTTCTGTATAACCTTCTTGTGCTAAAACTTCAGATTTAGAAGCTTCGTACTGATTTTGAATCCCAGGACTCAACATCACTGAAGGGGCAAGATTCGATAAATTTTCTCCTAATTTTTCAACAAAACTATCTAAAGCAGCGCTATCTATTCCTAAAATTAGTCCGGGATTTGTACAAAATTGTCCACATCCAGCAGTGATCGAACCAGCATATTGCTCGGCCCAAAAATCTCCTTTAGCTTCTAAAGCAGATGGTAAAGCCAAAACAGGATTAATACTTCCCATTTCTGCATAAACCGGGATAGGCTCTGGTCGATCTGCAGCTAATTTAGTAAGCGCAGTACCCGCTTTATAACTTCCGGTAAATCCAACCGCTTTTATTTTTGGATGTTTTACCAGCCACTCACCTACTTCAATTCCTTTACTGTTTAGATTGGAGAAAACACCGTCTGGCATTCCGGTTTTCTTTGCGGCTTTGATGATCGCTTCAGAAACCAATTCTCCTGTACCAGCGTGTAAAGGATGAGATTTTACGATAACCGGAGAACCAGATGCTAATGCACTGGCAGTATCTCCACCAGCCGTAGAAAATGCAAATGGGAAATTACTTGCCCCAAAAACAGCTACAGGTCCAAAAGGCACCTGCATTCTTCTAATATCAGGTTTGCCTTCGGGATTGCTAATAATAGCTTCTACCCAGCTACCTTCTTTAAGCATCATAGCAAAAGCTCTTAATTGCCCAGTTGTACGAGCAAATTCTCCGTTAGAACGTCCTTCTGGCAAGCCAGATTCTGCTCTATAGATTTCTTTTAAAGCTTCAGCATTTGCCTCTAATTCATCAGCAATTGCTTCTAAAAATTCGGCTTTTTCAGCATCAGATTTTTGTTTGTAAACTTTAAAAGCGGCTGCCGCTTTTTCTACAGCAGCATTAACCTCCTGGGTTGTTGCTTCAGTAAAAATAGCGGCAGTTTCTTTATTTTCTTTTGGATCAAAAGTTTTAAAGGTAACATCACCTTTACCTGAAAGCTCCTCACCAATATAATTTTTTCCTGTAATCATGCTTTCTGTTTTCTTGATTTATAAAGATTTGTATTCTACTAATTCTGGTCTTACAGCCATTGCAGCATCAATGATTCCCTGTACTCTTTCTCTTTCAGCTCCCTGTAAAACTAATCTTGGCGCTCTTACATACTCAGTTCCTAAACCAGTTGCAACTTCAGCCAATTTGATGTTTTGTACTAATTGTGGAGAGATATCCAATTCTAATAATGGCATAAACCATCTGTAGATTCTTAAAGCTTCTTCAATATCTCCAGCTTTTACTAATTTATAGATCGCAACAGTTTCTGCAGGATAAGCCGCTACTAAACCAGCAACCCAACCATCTGCACCAGCTACCATACTTTCTAAAGCTAGTGTATCTACACCACATAAGATCTTGATACGGTCACCAAATTTATTCTTTAAACGTGTAACATTACTAATATCACGAGTAGATTCTTTTACTGCTTCAATCGTAGGACAATCTGCTAAAAGTTCTTCGAACATCTCGATAGTAACTTCAATCTTATAATCTACAGGGTTGTTATAGATCATAATTGGCAGCGATGTGCTTTTAGCGATCTCTTTAAAATATACTACAGTCTCGTGATCTGTTGCTTTATAACGCATTGGTGGTAACAACATTAATCCTTGTGCTCCCCATGCTTCAGCGTTTTGTGCAACCTGAATCGCTTCAGTAGTTGACTGCTCGGCAATATTAATGATTACCGGCACCTGTCCTGCTGTAATTTCTAAAGTTTTCTTTACAAGCGTTTCCTTTTCTGCCGGTGTAAGAGTACTAGCTTCACCCAAAGTTCCTCCTAAGATGATTCCGTTTACACCTGCTTCCAGTTGTGCGTTAATGTTCTTTTCAAAGGTTACTAAATCCAGTTCATCTTCTTTTGTGAATTTAGTGGTTACTGCGGGCATTACCCCTTCCCATTTTATTGCCATGTGTTTAATTTTTTAACAAAAATATATGCATTAAATCGCTTTCAATTTGTATTGATTATCTAAACCTGATACGATATTATCATATAAATTGACTAATTCGGTTTTTTTTAATAATATTTACAAAAACTCACACCAATGAAAGTCTTACCCTTTAAAATTCCTAAGCCAGAGAAGGAAGCTTTGGTCTATCAGGAAGATCATGAAATTGTATTTTATGATAAACTTCACCAGCATGAAGAGATACAAATAAGCTATATTATGGAAGGTAGCGGCTCTCTAATTGTAGGTGACAGTATTAACGAATATCATCCTCACGATATACTGATTATAGGCGAAAATATTCCGCATGTTTTTAGAAGTGATGCAGAGGCTCATCCAAATTCGATCATGTACACCTTATTTTTTACCAAAAAGTCCTTCGGAAAAGAATTCTTCAATCTAACCGATCTAAGCGGAATCCAGAAGTTTTTTGATGAATCTGAATACGGAATGAAAATTAAGGCTGATGAAAAAAAGTTTCATCTTTTTAATAATCTGAAGCGACAAAGTAAAATTGAAAGAGTAGCTACATTATTATTATTACTAAATGAACTTACGCATGCCGAGCGCCAGCCATTGTCTTCGTTCGTTTACCAGAAAAAGTATACCGAGGATGAAGGAAAACGAATGAATGACGTTTTTCAATATGCGATGGATAATTTTCAGGATAATATTTCTTTAGATGATATTGCAGATATTGCTTTTATGAGTAAAAATGCTTTTTGCCGATATTTTAAGAAAAGAACCAACAAAACCTTCTTTCAGTTTTTGATCGAAATAAGGATAGAACATGCCTGCAAATTATTATATAAAGATCAGGACTTATCGGTTTCGGCGATTTCTGAACTTTGTGGATTTCAGAATATCGCCAATTTTAACCGAAAGTTTAAAGAATTAAAAGGAATCACGCCTACGCAATACAGGCAGCAAACCGATTAATGTTCTTTTAAAAGTGCATTTCTAATTTCAGATTGCAATTTGTTTTCAGCTTCAATCTTTATAAGCTGATATTCTTTTTCTACGATCTCTGTTTTTTCGTCATCTGCAGGAGTCATATCTAGCGCGAGTGCGGCGTGCTTCAGGTATTTTTCGTAATCTGGCGTTCCGGTAGATTCTACATAGCTTCTTATTTCATCTAAAGAATTACCGGTCACTGTAGCCACCGTTTGCCAAAACTCATCTTCAGTATAACCTCTTCCCTGTTTGCGATAATACTCATTATACAAATAGCGCATTACATCATCTAAAGATTTTTCATTCTCACTTTCATGACGAATCGCAATATCTAAAAGCAACCCAATAATTGGCCCTTTTTGGTAATATGAAATTGTTGTTTCGTTGGTGATCTCGTCGTTATTTAAAAAATGGTTCCAAACATCGAAACTCGATCTTTCTAAAGACATATGATCTTTACCTTCTTTATTTTCTATGGCTTTAAAATGACTGCTTAAAAAGTCTAAAACATCCTGGGAAGTTAGTAATCCCGCGTCTCGCATGATCATGTATTCATAGTATACGGTAAAACCTTCTGCCACCCAAAGCATCGTAGTATAATTCTCTTTGCTATAATCAAACGGGCCTAGTTCTATTGGCCTTATCGCTTTTACATTGTATAAATGAAAATACTCGTGCGTAAGAAAATTCATGAAGGATTTGTACGCATGATCGTTCTTAAAATCCATACTTCCGTAAGTGAAAACTGCTTGTGAATTCCAATGTTCTAAACCGCCGCCGCCTGGCTCCATCATAATAAAGGTGTAATCTTCAAACGGAATATGTTGCATAAGATCTGTAGTTCGCAACATAATTTCACGAATATCTTTGGTGAATTTTTGCTCATCTAAACCTTCAGGAGTAGCAATAGATAAGATAACATCTTTGCCTAATTGCTGAAATTCAATGATTTTCTGGTTGCCCAAATAAAACGGACTATCGTAAAGAATATCAAAATTTTCAGCATAAAATTGCCCATTTTCAAGCTCTTTTAATCCTGTAGCAATCTCTTGCCATTGTTCTGGTAATTTAATCTGAAGACTAACCGGAGTATTTATCTTATTTTCAGGAAACATAAAAATATCGGTATTGGTTAAAAAGGCTTTTTCTTCTGAAATATTAGATTCTGCCACCGATTTTCGATTCGCGTACACCCGATAACTTACAACTACTTCCTCATTTTGGGCATTTTCGATAAGCCATTTATTTTTTGAAGTTTTTTGCCATTTTACAGGTTCTCCTGAAGAAGTTTTTACTTCAAAATCGATAATATGGGCCGGATTATCCAAAATCATATAATAACCTGGCGTCCAAACCGGTAAAACCAGCGTATTTTCTGTAGATTTTAGGTTTTTATACTGAAGTTTTACCTCAGCATAGTGATCTTTGGCATTTTCGAACGAGATTTGATACTGAAGATCTGTATTTTGCTGAAAAGCAAGCACATTTTGAATCATTAGAACGCAAAATGAGATAAAAATCAGGTGTTTTTTCATGAGTTAATAAATTTCCGAAGAAAAAAATTCTTCCTTTTTTTATACAATATCGACCTATTAAAAAGGCACTTTCAAATTTCTTAAAATTAAAGTAAACTACCTCGGTGCAAACCAACGAGGCATTCATTAGAAACAATTTTTTAATTTCGAGGCAAGCCTCGGAGTATTATACCCTTTGGCGGCGCCAATAAAAAAGCAGGAAATATTTAAAATATCCCCTGCTTTTAAAACTAAACTAAATTCAAATTTATCTTCTCCATTCGTTAACCCCATCTCTTATACGGTTTCTCCATACAAGATTAGAATTTACGATGGTATAAAAATCGTTAAACTCGTAATCGATTCTATAATTCAGTGTAAAAGTAGAGCTCTCTGGGTCGTAAGAGTTTTCTTCACCATCTAGCATTGTAATACCAGATACTGCAGATTGCTCTTCGGCACTTGGCACCGGAGTTCCCCAGGTTCTCCATTCTAAGATTCCCTGTGAAGCCGTTGCTACAAAATGCATTCTTAAACGGTTTGTAGTTACTGCAAGTTCAGTATCATTAAACATGTTTGCATTTACACCAACTTCGTTTTCTACTCTAACCCAAGCTTCGGTATCCATATCCCAGTATTCCATATAAGCATCGTAAGGAATTAAAATTCCGCCGTTATCTGTCCACCAGTAAATTTGCGATAAGGTGAAATTATAAACATTATCACCATAATCGTATTCTACCCAGTTCCAAACATCGTCGTTTGGCCAGTTTCCATAAGCGCCATCTCCTTTATCTGTACTGCTTGATGGTGTATAATCATCTTTTATCGCATTGATATTCTCCCAAGCTGAAACATAAGAAGTAGAAAGTGCAACACCTTCATCTGTAACAGCTACGTTTTGTGGAGCATTATCTGCATTAGGATTTGGATAATATTCCAAAAGCACATTATCCTGATCTGTAGGATCGACATTCATCATATAATCACTCCCTCTAAAGATCATTCCATCTGTTCTAAAAAGATCGTTAGAAAGCGTTGTTCCATTGATCACATTTTCGATTGCGCCAGAGTTCAATTCATTTCCTTCAAGATCGTAAGTAGTATAAGTAACATCTTGATCGTAATATCCATGAAATCTATTCATATAACTAAGTACCAAAACCTTTGTACTTTGTGTAGACAAAATAGAATCTGCATTAGTTTCAGTTAATCTAAATGGCAAGGCGTAATGTCTTTCTGTTGCCATTGGATCGTTTAAAAAACGTGTTGAATCTAAAGCGATATTTACGCTACCTATAATATTTCCTGAAGGAATTACAAATTCTTCTGGATTACTTAGATCGTAATAATCTGAAGGTAAAAGTTCGTAATCTGTCCCCATTAATAAAGAAGGATCGATATCGTAGCTAACATAACGTTCTTCATTATTTTCTATAACTCCGGCCAAATAAACCCCAAAATCCAGGTTTAAGCCTTCGTCTTTTACTACCGTTCTCCACATCGTATCTGGATCACCAGAACCACCATCTGCAGTAGTAAAAGCCACTGTTGTATGCGAATAATCTACACGGTAATCATCATAACAAGCCGTAAAAATAGACGATACAAAAATTAATATTAGTAATCTTTTCATAGTATTATTGAACTTTTTAATTCCAACCATCATTTTGCGATAAATTATCCATTATAAGTACCTGCTCGAAAGGAAGCGGAACATATCTCATATATTCCTGATACTGGTGCTGCTCTACATCTATGTAGTTATATGTATACTCGCCATCTCCAGCCGGAGTTATTCTAACCCCTTCGATCGTGTGATTTAACTCGTCGTTCCATCTTCTGGTATCCCAAAACCTGAAACCTTCAAAAGACAGTTCGATTCTTCTTTCATTATGAATAAAATCTCTAAAGGCATCTGTTCCAGCCATAGATTGCTGCGTTAAGTATTCGTCCTGAAATCCTTCAACCTCAGCATCAGAATCTATACCGGCTCTTCTTCTAATGGTTTCCATTACCTGAGCGGCAGAATACCCTAAAGAAGCATCGTCTGGACCAAGTGCTTCGTTAGCAGCTTCAGCAAAATTTAAATAAAGCTCTGTTCGGCTTAAATACACTTTAAATTTCTCGTCTGTTGTAGCATCACCCGGAGTTAAACGAACATTCATACTTAATTGCTTTTTCATGTAATATCCTGTGCGAGTTCCCTGCTGATTTAATCCACCAGGAGCATCCTGCCCACCAACAAATGTTTCTATGATATTACCGTTATAATCATCTCCATTGTAAAAAATGAATCGCTCGAATCGTGGATCTCTATTTTCATAAGGAGTATCTTCAGCGTATAAATCGCTATCTTCTATTGGATAACCATCTGAAGCCGGAAAGGCATCTACAAGATTCTGAGAAGGATTTATATTACCTGAACCATATAAAGATGGTGGATAATATAAACTCTCTAAACTATTATCTATGTAAGTTGGCTGAATCCAGATATTCTCAAAATTATCTGCATCATTAAAATTTCCAAATGGAGAAAGATCTGTTAAACCACCAGAAGCATCCATAGCTTCTACAGCAGCATTTGCAGCTCTTAACCAAAGATCGCTTGTAGAAGGCCCATACGCAGGACTGGCTGCATTAAGATAAACTCTTGCTTTTAAGGCCATCGCACCTAAACCAGATCCTCTACCACGATTGGCAAGACCAGAAAATGTTTCACTACCATTATTATACATTAGTGGTAATCTTTCTATGGCTAAATCACAATCACTAACAATTTGCGCTACAACTTCTTCGTAAGTATTTCTTGGAAGATCCAAAGTTTCTGCTTCCTCTAACGGAGTGGTTACAATTGGGATTCCCATTATTTGCCCATCTACTTCCCCAGCATAATGCTTTAAAAGCTCAGCATGATACCAGGCTCTTAAGAAATAAGCTTCACCTATACGCTGACTATTTTCAATATCGTTTTGAACAGGATCTGAAACCGAATAAATAAGATCCTCTGCATGTTCTAAAAATATATTGATATACTTTATATTATTGTAATTCTCTGTCCAATTACCAATAGGATTATTCTCTACCGTCCAGTTACCAACAGCAATTGCATTTTCTCCCGGTGTTGCAGGAACTGCATTATCTGTATACGTATCCATAAGCATTTGCTCATTAATAACAGTATTTAAACCGGTATAAGCCCTGGTAAGCAAACCTTCACCGTAATTGGCGTGACTCCAGAGATCTGCGTCTGATTGATCTTGTATTGGATACGGCTCTACATAATCACATGATACCATTGCTGATAAAATGCCCGTAAATAGAAGTGTTTTATAAATTTTCATCGCATTAAAATTTTGTGCTTAAACCAAAGGTTAGTGTTCTACTAATAGGATACATAAGTATCCCTGAACTAAGACTTTCTGGATTTAAGCCATATTCGCTATGTATTTTAGAAAATGAAGCCAGATTACGACCTCTAAGGAATAACTTAAGCTCCTGCATATTCAGTTTTCTTGAGATACTATTAGGGAAAGTAAATCCTAACTGAACATTTCTAAGATTTAAATATGCCCCATCTTCTAACCAGAATGATGATGTTTGATAATTATTCTGAGATACAGTTGTTAATCTTGGCATATTATTACTTACCGGCCAACGATCTAGCATGGCTTCAGAGTAGTTATTATTGGTTGTATTATTCTGAAAATAAGTGCTATTTAACATCATTTCTCCATTTGCTCTACCATTCGCCAAAACAAAAAGATCAAATCCTTTGTAAGCTAAAGAGATATTTATACCGTAAGCAATTCTAGGTGTATGGCCTATAGCATGAATATCCTGCTCTGTAATTACACCATCATTATTATAATCTTCGTACATAATATCTCCGGGAGCTAAAGTTCCCCAGCTTTGAGTAACTCCTCTGGAATCAATTTCAGATTGAGACTGATATAAACCTAAAGCATTATATCCAAAAAATACGTCGTCACCATTCCCTGTACGCTGTCTATATTCAGCAAGTGCGACAGGTTCATCTACCACTAGATTTTCACTTCTTAAATACATAGCATTTACACCAAGTGAAACCTTAAAGTCTCCAAATTGATCGTTATACTGAACCATCCCATCTACACCATAGCGACGGAATTCTTCGAAATTCTGAATTGGTAAAAATCCGCCTGTTCCATAAATTGAAGGTGTGAAATTGCTCATTGGTGATAAAATATCCACATCTTTTTGATCGAAGTAATTCGCCTCTAAAGCAATCTTTCTATCAAAAAATTCAGATTTAAACCCTATATTGAAATACTGTCTCTCTGGTAAAGAAAAACCTGTACTACCATACTGAAGTACTTCGTAAACATTATCGGCTCCACTACGCTGTCCTTCTATACCGCTACTCCACGTACCAACATTTTGCCATAATGTTTGATACAAATAATATGGGTTATAAGTCCCGCCGAAATTGAAGTTATTTACTCCCATTATTCCGTAAGAAGAATACAGTTTTAAATAATCTACAACATTGCTGTTTTTTAAGAAAGATTCTTCAGATACATTCCATGCCGCACCTACAGTTGGATAAAAATTGAATCGTTCCCCATCAGGTAATCTCATGTTCCCGGTGTATGAGGCATCAAACTGTAAAGCGTACTTACCATCGTAAAGATAATTTGCCCTAAAACCTAGATCCTGAATACGATCTGGCTGATAGTTGCCACCCACAACACGATTTTCCTGCATAGATTGATAGTAAGAAAGATCTAGATCCAGATCATGTTCTTCTTTAACAAACTTATAGCTAAGATTAGCCATAGCACTAATACGACGATCATAAGAATCGTCCCCATTATACATATTAGATTGTACTTCCTGCTCTACTACACGCTCCAGTTCATTATCTGTTCCTGTTACTCTTCTATAAAGTGCTGCAGTTCCACCAAGGTTATTCACTAAAACATTGTTCGCATCTAAAGCTGCACTTGCATAAAACTCTAAACCTTTAGCTACACTTTCAAGATCTATTAAAAGTGATACCAAATTTTGCGTATTCAATTCGGTAGACTCTGCATACCCGCCATAAACCAATTCGTTAGTTAGGTTAACAGGATAGTTATCACTTACGATCAATTGATCTTCATACCAAATTGGCGTAGCATTAGATGGGTAAGATGATAAAACGCTAAACATATTATAACGATAAGCGCCATCTCCCTGGTTAGGATATTCCGCTCTACCATAAGTACCAGAAAGATTAACGTTCATTCGCATAAAATCGGTTAATTTTATATCTACATTTCCTCTAATCTTGTACCTATCATAAGTAGTTTCCTGGCCTACTTCTTCGTATCCTCCAGAACCAACATAATTTATATTAGAGAAATAAGTCAGCTTATCTGATCCTCCCTGAAAATCTACATTAGCACGAGTAAAACGACTAAAATCCTTTACATAACGATCGTAATAATCGATATTAGGATATCGCAATGTATTATTTCCGGTTTGATACGCATCTAAAGCTTCCTGAGAATATAAAGGATCTAAACCATCATTAGCTAAAGCCTCGTTATATAATGTCGCATAGTTATAAGAATCCAGGTAATTAGGTAAGTTTGCTGCTTCACTATAACCAGTTTCAGCAGTAATATTAATTTCATTCTTATTTTCCTGCCCTTTTATAGTGGTGATCCAAACAATTGGACTTGCCCCGCTGATTCCAAGCGTTGCTCTTCCAGAAAAATCCTTGATCACTTCTACCTTATCTATTTCGTAAACAGTTAAGTCTCTTGGATTTCTTTGGATCCCGTCGATATAGTAAATGGCTGGTTCACCTCTTACTACACCTGTCACCCATTCGGCTCCAGGAGTGTAATTAGATTGACTCATCGTTAACCCAGGTAATCTTCCTTCTAAAGCTTCTAAAAACTGAATAGAAGGGAATGTTCTTAACTCTTCCCCGGTAATAGTATTTATTGCTGAAACATTCTTAGAAGATTTTAGATCTAAATATGGAATCTTAAGATCATTAGTCCCATATAAGTAAGGAGCTTCTTGTAAAACAATAGGAGCTTCAAGATCTGCAGAAACAAACATGCTTTGGCTTTCGTAGCCTTTCTTTACTACTCTTAAGAAATCTGCTTCTTCACCAGAAATCTCTACTGTAAATTCTCCATTTTCGCCAGTTTCAACAACATTTTTTGCTAAAACAGTAATCACTTTAGCCTTTGCAACTGGTTCATTATCCTTATCTACTATCTGCCCTGAGACAGTCCTATATTCGGTATCAGTCTGTGCATACGTATTATGGCAAAATACGATACCAAGACTAAAAATAAATAGTAGGAATATTGTATTATTTTTCATTCTTTATTTTTTAACTGATAGTGTTATCAATTGCTTTGTATACTATTTTACCAACCAGGATTTTGATTAAACTCTGGGAATATTGTAGCATCTTCTAATGGTATTGGCCATCTGTAATGTCTTTCTCCAAAGGTTAAAGTGAAAACCGGTTCAGATGTTCTATTGATACTAAAGCCTGTTGGCTGTGATGG
Organism: Zunongwangia sp. SCSIO 43204; assembly: GCF_019904275.1. GTDB lineage: Bacteria > Bacteroidota > Bacteroidia > Flavobacteriales > Flavobacteriaceae > Zunongwangia > Zunongwangia mangrovi. The sequence goes on along the minus strand of NZ_CP063204.1, from coordinate 3,143,518 downwards.
ATCTTCGCTAAATTCTACTCCGTAAATAGCTCTATGTTCCAGATCACTGGCATCTCCCCATCTTTTTAGATCGAAATATCTTTTACCCTCTAGATAAAGTTCTACAGCTCTTTCATTTTTAATACGCTCTCTAAAAGCATCTGTATCTCCTAAATATTGAGATGCAACTCCTGGCATATTAACTCTGGCTCTCACACGATTTACAGCATCAACTGCACTAAGATTTGCACCCGGAATACTATAATTTGGTCCTCCAATCTCGTTAGCAGCTTCAGCATACTGTAATAATATATCGGCTAGTCTAAAATAGATCACGTGTGTATTTGGCGCTGTAGCACCAGACCATTGGTCGATATTTCTAGCCCAGAACTTTCTCGCCAGATATCCTGTAAAAGAGTAATGTGGTTGTCCTGTTCTTTCTTCACCGCCTTCAAAAAGCTCCATATAGTTCCCGGTTTGGGAAGTCCAACGTTCCTGGTTAAAAATGATCGAGTGATAAAATCTAGGATCTCTACCCACATAAGGATTTTGAGGATCATAGTCTGGATCTTCTGAAATTGGCAGACCATTTTCAGTCTCGAACATATCCACGATATTCGCACTTGGGCTAAATCCCTGGATAACGCCACCCGGAGCCAAACTAGGAACACTAAACACATTCCACGTATCGGTATAACGGCTCGCCTGGTAATTTTCCCATATAATTTCTGAATTTGTTGGCTGATACATAAAAATGCTATCGAAACCACTGGCAAACTGAATGCTTTGTTCACCTTCAGGAGTTAGGTATCTTACTTCATCTGTTCCGTTTGAAGGCACTAAAGAATATCTACCAGCATCGGCAACTTCAATAAGATCCCATGATGCTTCAGCAGCTGCTTCCCATCTGGAAACATCGTTCCCAGGATTATTATTTGGGCTGGCATCAAAAAGCAAAGTTGAAGCTTTAAGTGCCATGGCTGCTCCCTGTGTTGGTCTACCAAGATTGGCTTCGTCCCAACGTGTTGGCAATAAGGTTGCAGCAGTATCTAAATCTGCCACGATATTCATCGCAGTTTCGTGGTAAGAATCACGCGGTAAAGCAAAATTATCTGAAGCACTAAAACTTCTGGTAATATATGGCATTCCGCCTTGTCTTTTTAAGAATTCATAGTAATACCATGCACGCATAAAATGCGCCTGACCTTTAAGTTGATCGATCTGAGCCTGCGAAGCATTTTCTAACATATCTAAATTTTCAAGAGAAATATTTAGAATTCGAATACTTGCCCAGGAGCCCCAAACTCCGTCTGCATTAAACTGTAATGCCTGTGCTGTATTATAAGCTCTTAAATAATCACCATTCTGAATAACCGGAAGGGTTTCCCAATCTGAGCTCATATAACCTTCGTCTGAAACTGCTGCGATATACGAGTAATCACCTGGTGACAAATAATGAAGTAGATCCTGATACATACGATCCTGAAAACTTCTAAAGTTATTATAGTCGGTAAAAACTTCATCTTCCTGCATACCGGCAGAATCCTGTACTCTATCTAAATAGTCTTCACAACTTGTGAAAAACGGTAGAGCAATAAGAAAAAATAATAGTCTTTTCATAATCAATATTTTTAGAATTCAATAGATAGATCAAAAGAGTATCTCTTCATCTGTGGGTAGGCACCAAAATCTGCCCCGAAGTTGAATCCTTCAGGATCACCTCCCCAACCTCTACGTGACCAGGTTAACAGGTTGGTACCGGTTAAACCGAAATTCACGTTTTTAATACTTAATTTATCTAAGAAGTCTGATTTTAAAGTGTATCCCAGTCTTACATTTCTTAGTCTGATATATTGCCCGTCGATCATAGAAAACTGACTAATACGATAGTTATATTGATCGATCGCTACATTATGTACAGATGGGAATTCTGCATTTGTATTGGTTGGCGTCCAATGATTGCCATGTGCGGTAAAAGCATTATTCTTACCTTCTGTAAAAGGATATAAGAAGAACATTCCTCCCTGGCGCATTGGTTGCTGAGTTTTACCAATACCGTATAATTGAACATCTAAAGACCAGTTTTTAAAATTAGCACCTAAAGATGCATTCCAGTTAAGTTCTGGCACGATAGGATATTCTGAAACAATTCTATCCTGCTGGTCTACTACACCATCTCCATTAAAATCCATGAAGGCAAGATCTCCTACGATTGGGCTACCACCCGAAGCTCTTGGGTACATGAATAATTGATCGAAATTTTGATAAAAACCATTATCCATAACTCCTGTTCCTGGTGTATACCATCCAAGTCTTCTTGCGATCTCTACAGGTTTTCCTTCTGCTTTTAAATGAAAAGGTCTTGAAGCTGGCTCGTCATAGTAAACCACTCGGTTTTCAGACCATGCAATATTAGCAGATCCATATACAACCCAGTTATCATTTATCGCTTTATTGAAGCCTAGCTGTACTTCCATACCATGACTCTTGGTTTCTCCAAGGTTTCCTGAGATTCCTGAAACCCCGATATAACTTGGTACAGATTGTCTAGATTGAAGCACACCTGTTCTTCTTTCATCAAATAAATCGACTGATAGGGTTACAGCGCTATCAAAAAATCCAAGATCTACTGCAACGTTAGATTTTGTTGCTTCTTCCCATGTAGCATCGGTTACTGGTATATTTCCTTCATTAATTACCGGATAATATTGGATAGGATTACCAAATCCAACAGTTTGATCACCATCGGTAAATTCAGAAATATAAAGCCATCTATCGATACCGGCATCACTACCAACAACCCCGTAAGAACCTCTAAGTTTTACGAAATCCATAAATGTGCTTGCCTTCGAGTCTTTATAAAAACTTTCGTTAGAAATTGTCCATCCCCCGGCAAATGCTGGGAAAGTACCAAAACGAAGCCCTGGAGCAAATTTCTCTGAACCAGAATGCGTAATACTGGCTTCAAGAAAATAACGCTGATCGTAATTATAAGTTCCTCTACCTATCCAGTTTTCTTCGTAATGTGTAAAGTCTGAAATTGCTCTGGATTCTCTTCTAGTAAATACTCCTGTTAATCCTACATTATGTTTTCCAAAGCTTCTGTTATAATTTAACTGTCCCTGATAAAAATGAGACCTGTAAGCATCTGAAATATTTTCTGTTTCTGAAATATTTAATGGAGGCTGAGGTGTATCAAGATCTTCTGTTCCCCAGTTATCATAACGAGACCATTCCTGAGTATTTGGATTTAAGTAATATCCAAAGTATAAGGGTAATCTATAGTACTTTCTATATTGTTGTAAAGTATTATACGAATACAGGATATTAGCCGATAAACCTTCAGTAATAAAATCTAATTTTTGATTGAATTTTACATCAACGTTCAATTCATTAGACTTTAATCTCTGGAATCCCTGACCTCCCTGCCAGTTTAAACGAACTTCACCCATATCTGGATTGATAAAAGGACGAATGCCAGACTGGTTATAAGGAATTAACCCATCTGGATATGCATTTAAAGCATCGGCAGGATAAAAAGGTAATGCCGTAACAGATTGATACCAGTTTTCCTGCGTATAATCATCGATAGGTTTATTCCAAACCTTTAAATTACCACCAACATTTAGCGTTAACTGAGTAGATTCGGTTAAGGTAAAGTCTAAATTATTTCTGAAGTTATAACGCTGGTGCCAGTAATGTGCATTTCTATCGTCATAATCGTAAGGAAAAACATTCCCTACATCAAAAACATCGCCTTCTTCCAAATACCCTACGGAAACAAAATACTTTACGAAATCTGTTCCTCCACGAGCATTTAGATTATAATTCTGATCAAAACCAGGTTTAAAATAATAATCCATCCAATCGAAATCAGGATATAAATAAGGAAGATCCTGATCTCTATAATGTGCCAGCTCTTCATCACTAATTAAGTTATTCCACATACCGTCGTTACGATAAGCTTCATTTCTTAAGAGCATTGTTTGGTAAGCGTTCATATACTCCGGTAATTCAGTTGGAGTTTTAATGGAAAGCTGAGAATTAAAGTTTAGCTGAAGTGCGCCTGATGCACCTCTTTTCGTATTTACAATTACAACTCCGTTTGCACCTTTAACCCCATAAACCGCAGTTGCCGAGGCATCTTTTAAGATAGAGATCGATGCAATATCGTTAGGATCGATATTAGAAATTGGTCGTTCAACACCATCGACGATATAAAGCGGACCGTTAGATCCCATAGAGGAAGTTCCTCTAATTGTCATCGATAGTCCTCCAATAGCTTCTTCACCGGGAGTAGGGTCTGTACTTACCACTGTTAAACCAGGCAAATTACCCTGAAGTGAGTTTTCTAAACTCCCTCCCATTTTTACTTTTTGAAGCGTTTCTCCAGATACCTGAGAAATTGCCCCTACTACAGATTCTTTCTTTTGGACTCCAAATCCAACGATCACGACTTCTTCAAGAGCGCCAGAATCTTCTTCCATTTGTACGTCTAAAACGGTATCACTGCCTACTGTAATTTTTTTTGTTTTTAGTCCAATAAACGAAAAGACCAAAATATCACCGCTTTCGGCTTCAATAGAGAATTCTCCTTCCCAATTGGTAGCGGCTCCAACATTTGTTCCTTCAACTTGTACATTTACGCCAGGCAAGCCTAAACCATTGCCATCTTTAACCACACCCGTTATCGTATTCCCGCTTTGCGAGAAACCAAAAATGGGTATGAAAGCACAAATTAATAGTAGAAATTTTAATCGATTTTTCTTACTAAGAGTGATTTTCATTTTAACAAAACTGTTTGATAATTAACTTTTGAAATAAAATTCATTTTATAATATTTTTTAACATTTTACATGCATCAAAAACAAGCAAAACGGTTAAAAACATTAAATAATGAATAATAAACAGTAACAATATTAGGTATAATATCACTCCAACTTTGATAGTATATTAACACAATCTTATCATATATTATGCGAATTTTTAATAATAAATTAACTTTTAAAGAATTTTTTGTTTTAGGGTTTAGACATAAAAAAATCTGGTAGTATTTACCAGATCTTTTTAGTTTATTTCGATTATAAAACGAGGCTTATTTTTATCTAATATCGAATCTTAAAAATTCAAAATTTTCAGTCATCTGTTATTAAATTTAAAGCTTGCCAAAAAATTTCAACTATATAAAAATCACAGTATTTTTTAGTTGAAATTTTGGATGAGGAATACAGATTATCGAGTAAAAATTCCTATCCACCCTCCACCTTTATTCATTTTGATCTCTATCTTATCTTCTGAAGTTAATTTTGCTGATTTTTTAGCATAATCTTTAGCGACTTTATCTGAATTTACACCATCTTCGATCCAATCTAATTGATAACTGGTATTTTCATCTAAAAACGAAAGATCAATTTCAAAAGTTCTGGCAGAATCATCTGTTATCGCTCCTACATACCAAGAATCGCCATTTTTACGAGCGATTATTAAATAATCTCCAATCTTAGCATCAAGCACTTTAGTTTCTTCCCAAACCACGGGGATATTTGAAATAAATTCGGCAGATTCTCGATTTTCGTAATAGCTGGAAGGTGTATCGGCAAGCATTTGCAATGGTGCTTCGAAAATAGCGTACAACGCAATTTGATGTGCCCTGGTTCCCAAAGTCATTGGGCGATCAAAACGCACTGCAAAGTTTTCTTTGTGAGCATTATCCATACCACCCGGAGTATAATCTAAAATTCCGGCGGTCATTCTGGTAAAAGGAATTGTAAGATCATGCTCTGGAGTAATGAGATCTTCCCATTTATCGTTTTCTAAACCTTTTACCGCTTCATAATTTATGATATTTGGATAAGCTCTTCGCATTCCCGATGGTTTCATCCCACCATGATAATCTACCAGTAAATGATGATCTGCAGCACTTTTTGCCAGCCTTTCATAGAAATTAGTCACATATTGATCTGCTCGCTGAATAAAATCTACTTTCACTCCTTTAATGCCCCAGGCTTCATATTTAGATAAAAGCCCTTCCATATTTTCGTCTAATGGTCGCCATAAGCTCCACAGAATAATTCCCACATTTTTTGCTTCAGCGTAAGCGGTTAATTCTTCCATATCGATATCTTCATTTGGTTCCATCACATTTAGCGTAGATTTAGACCAGCCTTCATCTAAAATGATATATTCTAAACCAAATTCCGAAGCAAAATCGATATAATACTTATAAGTTTCAGTATTAATTCCGCTTTCAAAATCAACATTATAAACATTGTTCGCATTCCACCAATCCCAAGCCACTTTTCCAGGTTTTATCCAGGATGGATCTTTTAATTTAAGCGGACTAGCCAATTGATACACCAGGTTATTTTCGATGATTTCCTTATCATTTTCAGCGATCATAAAAACTCTCCACGGGAATTCTCTTTTTCCTTTGGTTTTCGCGATAAACGGTGCTGCTTCTTCTATAGCTTCCATACGATCCTGTCCCGCTTTTAATTCCTGAGTTTTTAATACATACTTCGGAAATTTACTTTTGAATCCGCTTTCAGTTTTCTCTAAAAAAAGATTAGGATAATTATACAAATTCGATTCGGTTACTGAAAAACTGATGCCTTTTTCATTCCTAAATAAGGTTGGCAAAGCTGCGATCGTTCCGTTTTCTATTGCTGAAGTTGGAAGTTTTTCATAGTAATTTTCAAAATGAGAGATCAAACTTTCTTCTTCAGGTAAGTAACAGGTATAATCTTTTCCTAACTGAAGATTCATTTGTTCATCTAAAACTTCAATTTCACCCTTCAGTTTAGAAACAAATCGATACGCCCAGCCATTGTTATAAACCCTAACTTCAAAATCGTAATTTTTGAAGCTCATTTTTAAAAGATTGTAGTGATCTCTAATGAGTTTAGATTTCACGGGAACAACAGCCTCGATCTCTTCATCTACGGTTTTAATGCTTAGATTTTTAAGTTTATCGCCAGCTCCAAAAGATTTACCGCCAGTAAACTCCATTTTGGGATTTACCTTTTCGATAAGCTCCTCATTATTCAAGTAAACTTTTAAATGAAGTTCGATATCATGCTCAATTTCAATCTTTATATGATTGTTTAGTGATGTAATTTCTTCCTGAGAAAAAACACTGGTAAAAACACCTAATATGGCTATAAAAAGGATCTTAGTTTTCATTCTTCGGGTTCGTATTTTCAAATTTTAGCTTGTAAGGCCATTGTTCATCATTATCTGGATTACCATCAATCTTATGAATGGAATGTTCTGTTGGAGCACCACTTACTACCAACCATAAATGCGCTGTATTTTGTGGAATTTCAAAACTAATTTCATTCTTAGCCTGGCTGTACATCTTTCCGTAGTGACGTTCTCCATTTTCGCTCACCGCTAAAAATCCATACCTCCAACCTGCAATTTCAGGTTTAAGAACATTGAATTCTTCACTTTTGGTTATGCCTTCAAATTTCAATTTCACTTTTCCTGATGTTGGCACTTCTAATGAAATGGCATTATAGCCATAATTTTGTGGCGCTTCTTTTACTGAAATCTGAAACCAATCATCTTCGATCTTATCTAATTTGGTATGATGGATATTCGTATATTCACTACTTATTTCTTCTATTCTTGGCATATCCAAGGTTACAAATCTTCTGGAAGCGTCAAATATTTCATCATTAAAAGTCGCTTGATCGATATTGGTTATTCGCTGATACGTTAATACAGGATCTTCATCTTTTTTAGAATTTCTCCAAAGCTCACCAATAAAGGTTTTACCATGTTTATTAGACCAGTATTCTAAAACAAAAGGCGAATGATACATATTTTCTTCGTGCAAAAAGGCGCGATATGTATTGTCTAAAAATGCCTGTAAGTGATAATTTTCAAACTCGATCCAATTAGGATAAACTTGCCATAGCATCCATTGAGAAGTCATTTCCCAAATACTACCGCCGTTTTTAAAACCAAAATGGCCATCGGCTCCCGTTAAATACTGAAACGAATGCCCAAGCTCGTGTGCCAAAGCGCCATAAGGTGGTTTATGGATTCGTACCGCGGGCGACCATAACATCCCGATACTATCTTTTCCTGCCCCGTAAGCGGTACCATCATCCCCACCAAAAACGTACATCAAGATTTTGGTGCTATCTGTGGTAGATTTTCCTTTTTCTAAAAACTGAAGTTCATCTACATAATAATTGAAAAAGCGCTCTCCCTCTAGGATCAGGGAATCAACATTAAAAGTTTTTATTTCGTTTTCGTTCTTAGAAGGATCTTCGCCATATTCTTTATCCCAAAAAATAGCGAAATCATTAGATGCTTTAAATCTTGAAAAACTGTACACACTTTCTGGATCATCATAATCGTTAGAATCTGGCACCATCCAAACTTTCTCAGGAATTTTCAGTTGTTTTTCGATCACAACAGATTCTTCCTTAGTTTCTTCGGCATTGTTTTTACAAGCCATTGCCAAAAGCGATAATCCTAAAATACTGGTCAGTTTTTTCATCCTTAAGATTATTTTAGTCCGTTATGTTCTAAGAAATAATTAGTAATCAAAGTATACAGATGAATCGAAGTGTTCTTCCCTTCGTAGATATGATGCGCCCTGTTTGGGTACGACATCATATCGAATTGCTTGTTATTTCGTATTAATTCGTTCACTAAAAACTCCATGTTCTGGTAATGCACATTATCATCGCCGGTACCATGAATTAGTAATAAATTCCCCTCCAGATTTTTAGCATAGGTAACAGGCGAACCTTCAATAAACTTCTCTTTATCTTCACTTGGCAATCCCATATAACGCTCCTGATAAATATTATCGTAGAATAACTGATTAGCAACTCCGGCCACAGCAACGCCTGTTTGATAAACTTCAGGATATCTAAACAACAAATTCTGCGTCATAGAGCCTCCACCGCTCCAACCCCAAACATTCACTCTGTTTTCATCCAGAAAATCGTAAGTTGCAAGCACTTTTTTAGCTGCCGCGGCTTGATCGTTCGTATTGATCACTCCCATGTTCTGGTAAATACTTTTTCTCCAATCGCTGCCCTTTAAAGTCGGCGTACCGCGATTATCGATACTAATCACTACAAATCCTTGTTGCGCCATAAAAATCTCGTATAAACCAACCCATTGATCGGTCGCGACAACGCCCCAGGGTTCTCCATAAACATGAAAAAGTACCGGATATTTTTTAGCCGAATCAAAATTTAATGGCTTGGTCATTCTGGCATCCATTTCAATTCCATTATCAGCTTCGACCGTAAAAAATGAGGTTACTGGTAAAGCTAAAGTGCTTAGCTTGTTTTTTAATCGCTCGTTATCGACTAAACTTGTAACCGACTTATGCTTAGGCAAACTCACTAAACTTACCGTATTTGGCGTGCTTACATTCGTGAATTTATGGATTGCATATTCTCCGTTTGGAGAAACATCATACGTATTTACACCCTGAAATTCTTTCGGAGTAACTTTGGTCAATTTTCCGCTTCCATTTAAAGGCACGCTGTATAAATAGCGCTGCGTTGCATTTTCTGGTGAGGCAACGATATATAAATTCTTATCATCGGTTTGGTAATAGGTCGCTACGTCGTAATCGCCAGGTGTGAGCAATGTTTTCTTGCCAGATTCTAAGTCGACTTTGTAAATATGGCGCCAGCCATCATTTTCTGTCATTCGTAAAAATGACTTTCCCTTATCTACAATTAACTGATCGTTATTCCCCCATTGGTTCGAAGAAATATCAGGATAGCGCAAATCTACCCAGGTGTCTTCAGTTTCGGTATATACTTTTTTTAATACTGAAGTTGAAGGTTTATAAGTGAAAAGTTTAAGCTCATTTTGCTTTCTATTCATTTGCTGAATAAGCAACAGGTCTTCGTCTAGCCATTGCATGGCCGGTAAATAATGCTGAACAGGATCTCCGGGCATCGGAATCCATTTTACTTCGGAAGTTTTAGTATCTACAATACCAACTTTTGCTGAAGAAGGATTGAATCCCGCTTTTGGATATTGAAGCGGAATAGGTTCAGAATACACCGAATCTGTAGTATTGATCATGTAAAACGTCCCAATTTCTGAAGCATCTAATTGCCAGAATGCGATCTTTGAAGCATCGGGATTCCACATAAATCCGTCGCGCATCCCAAATTCTTCTTCATAAACCCAATCAAAAGTTCCATTGATGATATCTCCGGTGCCATCTTTGGTTAATTGGCTAAGTTCTTCCGTTTTAAAATTTTCTTTATAAATATTGAAATTATGCACATAAGCCACAAATTGATTATCTTCAGAAAACTTAGCAAACATCAACGATGAAGACGGAAAATCTTTCCCTAGCTGCTTTAATTCTTTGGTATCAAAATCATAAACCCAAAAATCACCTTTGGTATTAGAACGCCAAACTCTACTGGAATTTGTAAAAATAAGCACCTTGCTGGCATCTGGTGATAACGAGAAATCTTCTATAGCCAGGTTTTTACCGTTTACACTAAGATTAGTGGCCCCTAAATATATACTTGATTTATAATTTTTACTCTCGTATCTAATGAGTTCATCATTACCCTCATCATCTTTCTCGATACTTACAAAAGCATCACCATCTTCGATCCAGAAAATAGGACGTTGATAGTCGCTACTAAATTCTGAAGAAGAATAAATGCGTTCTAAGCTTAAAAGCGAAGGGTCTTCCTGTGCAATTATCGAAGAAGAAAAGAAAAGCACTAGCGCGATTCTTAAAAGGTAATTTTTGGCCATTTTGTTGTTTTAAGTTTACGGTTTACAGCGTACAGCTGACAGCTGTTATTTATCAGGTTATGATTATTTTCTTGTACGTCATCCCGACCCTGCCTCGCTGGCAGCCAGGCGTGGTGGAGGGATCTATATGAAATACATTTTTTCGAACCCTTTACGTCATTCCGTGCTTGACACGGAATCTCATCCAGCCATTTTAAAAAACATCCTCTAAATTCAGCTTCCAGTATTAATCTTATATAATTACATACTCAATTAGAGATTTCTCCAATCCGCTAAGCTCCTGTCGAAATGACAAAAGAAATTCAACATTCAACCTTTATCATTTTTATAGACTTCGTTTCGTCATTCCGTGCTTGACACGGAATCTCATCCTACATTTTTGAAAACGTCCTCTAAATTCAGCTTTCAGTATAAATCTTATATAATTCCATACTCAAAAGGAGATTTCTCCAATCCGCTACGCTCCCGTCGAAATGACAAAAGAAATTCAACATTCAAAATAAATCCTAAGTCTATTCTCTAAGCTCTAACAGCGAAGCGATCTAACTTCTCAATTCTAACTACTTATTTAAACTCCAAAGCCTTTCTAGATACAATTTCTCGTGCCTCGAAATCACTCGAAGTGACATATTATTTCGATTGAAAACATTCAAAATTCAGTATTCAACATAAATCCTAAGTCTATTCTCTATAATCTAACAGCAAAGCGTTCTAAAATCTCAATTCTAACTACTTACTTGAACTCCAAAGCACTTCTCGATACAATTTCTCGTGCCTCGAAATCACTCGAAGTGACATAATATTTCGATTGAAAACATTCAAAATTCAATATTCAAAATGAATCTCAATTCTAACTACTCACTAATCGGTTCCATAAAATAAGTATAGGTGTAATTCTTAGGTTTTAGCTGATATTTTTCCCAGGTTCTTGCGCCCCAGCTATTATCGCCACCAACACCCATTTGCTTATAATCGATATTTAGATAGATCTCGTCTTTTGGTTTTATATCGATGGTATGCTTTTGTGCTTTTCGCATTCCGGGATCAAAATCTGAAGTCGGATTTCTAAGCGCACTAAAAGAAACCAGTGGCATTCCGCTGAATTTGATTCCGTTTCCTTTGTTATCCGTAAGTTTTACCCAGCGATTGTCGGTACGATAGCCATTTTCCTGCGGACGGATATACGGCACATATAAATCTTCTACGTTCGATTTATAGACCCCAACAAAAGCAGATGTTTTACGATCCCAATAATTCTCGTAAGGCCCACGACCATACCATTCCACTTCATCATAGTCTAACGGAATCACCATCGCATTTCCAAATCTTGGCAACGACGTTATTTTTTCCGGATCACCATTGAATTCAAAATTATTGCCAACTTCAATAACTCCATTTTCGTAAATTTTGTAAGTGATTTTTAAATTCGAAGAAACCGAATCCAATTCAAAATCGGTATTCACTTCAACATAAGCATCTTCTTTTTCCGAAGAAAAATCTACTAGTTTTGGATTATTCGTAGCTTCCTTCCAGGCTTTTGCTCGTTTCTGAAAGCTATTTCCGAAGTCATTATCAGTTGGTGCTCTCCAAAAATCTGGTTTTGGTCCTTTTTTGATCAGTTCTTTCCCTTTAAAGCTGTATGCGGTAAGCATTCCGTTTTCTTTATCGAAAATAACTTCAAGATCTGTATTCGAAATTGTAAGATTTTCACCCTTATTTTTAGTCTTTAATTTTCCTGAAGCTGCAATAGGTAATTTAACCGCACCACCTTCCTGAAGCTGAATTTGCTTCTTGGCAATCACATGCCCTTTAGGAAGCATTTTACCGATTTTGGTGGTTTTCACATAGAAATTTATAAAGTATTCTGCTCCTTTTTCAAGTTTTAGTGCCTGTTTTTTCAGCGCAATTTCCTGAGGTTCCAAATCCATATCATCCAGCGTACCAGCCTTAACAAACTCGCCGTCTTTTAAAAGCTCATAAGATATTTCGTATTCTTTTAAATTGGTGAAAAAGAATCGATTTTCAATCTCAAAAGTAAAAGTGCCAGAATTCTTATTTTTTAGCCTGATATCTACATTTTGATATACATCTTTTACTTCGTAAAGTGCGGGATGTGGCGTACGATCTGGATTTACCAATCCGTTGATCACAAAATTGGCATCGTGCCTGTATCGGTCTGGCCCATAATCACCACCGTACGTCCAATAATCTTCGCCATTGTCATCGGTTTTTACAAATCCCTGGTCTACCCAGTCCCAAATAAATCCTCCCTGAACTTGTGGATTTTCGTAAACAAAATCCCACAGATCTACCAAATCTCCGATACTATTTCCCATTCCGTGCGCGTACTCACACCAAATAAACGGTCTATCTGGATATTTGCCCAGGTAACTGTTTTTAATATAATCTACACTGGCATACATCCACGGGATGATATCTGTATGTGGTTCCTGAAAACTCTCCCCACGTTCTGCTCTTTCGTATTGCACCGGGCGGCTAGGATCGTTTTTCTTTAACCAGTGATAATTTTTTATAAATGCCGGGCCATCACCAGCTTCGTTCCCCATAGACCAGATAATGATCGAAGGATGATTTTTATTGGTTTGCATCATTCTTGCAATACGATCGTGATGCATTTTCTCAAATTCGGGTTTATTGGCAGGAGTTTTATCTTCGTCGTAACCAAAACCATGACTTTCAAGATTGGCCTCGTCGATCATATAAATTCCGTATTCATCACACAGCTCATACCAGTAAGGATCTACCGGATAATGTGAATTTCGAACCGCATTTATATTATATTCTTTAAAAAGTTTAATGTCCCGAAGCATTGATTCGCGCGAAATCACATGACCAGAATTTTGGTCGTGCTCATGGCGATTTACTCCTTTAAGCAGAATTGGTTTTCCGTTTACTAAAAGTTGACCGCCTTTAATCTCTGAAGTTCTAAAACCAATTTTTGCTGAAGTAGCCATCAGCGTTTTATCGCCATCCTTCAGGCTTAAACTTAAAGAATAAAGGTTTGGTGTCTCGGCCGACCAGTGTTTTATATCTAAATCTGAAATTTGAAAGTCTAGCGTATCATTTTTAGTTTCAGCAATTGGTTTGCTTATTTCTGAAATAATTTTCTCTCCATCCCAAATTTTAAGATCTAACTGAAGCTTTTTATTTCCTGAAGCAATTACAGCGTATCCATCAAGAATTCCTTTATCGTAGTTTTCATCCAATCCCGGAGTCACAAAAAAGTCTTTGATTCTAGATTTAGGCGTTTTGTAGATATAGACATCACGTTCGATTCCGCTTAATCGCCAAAAATCCTGATCTTCTAAATAACTTGCAGAAGACCAACGATACACTTCTACCGCGATACTATTTTCACCCGGTTTCAGATACTGAGTGATCTTAAATTCTGATGGTGTTTTGGTTCCTTCTTTATAACCAACTTTCTCACCATTAATCCAAACATAGAAAGCGCTGTTTACGGCTCCAAAATGTAAAAAATAGTCTTCATTTTTATCGAATTTCGACTTAGGTAAATCGAAAGTTCTTTTATACGATCCAACCGGATTGTAGGTAGTATCTACAAAGGGCGGATTAATTTTAAAAGTAAAACCAGCAGAAACATACAGCGGAAAATCATATCCCTGCATTTGCCAATCGCCGGGAACTTCTATATTATCCCAATCTTTTACATCAAAATCGGTTTTATAAAAATCTACCGGCCTTTCTTCAGGAACTTCAGCAAAATGAAATTTCCAGCTTCCGTTTAAACTTTTATAGTTTCCAGATTTTTTATACTCTCTGGTTAGAGCGTCAGCTTCAGAATCATAAATATGAAAATTAGCGCGAGGATCTTCTGTATTTACAGATAGTACATCCAATCGCTGCCATTCGGGATTTTCCTGGGCTTGTAATGAAAAAGAAAATGCTATGAACAAAAGGCTAAAATAGTGGAGAAATTTAAAGGAGAGAAAGTGGTTCATAGCATTTCCAGATTTTTATGTTATTAGGAGTTTTTAAGTTCTTCTATTTCTTCTATGGTTTTGGCTAAAGGATCGCCTAGAAGTTCTTTGCCGTTTGCGGTGATCAAAAAGTCTTCTTCTACTCGCATCCCGCCAAAAGTTTTAAATTTTTCGACCTCGTCGTAATTCACAAAATCGGTGTACTTACCCTGCGCTTTCCAGGAATCAATCAAAAACGGATTAAAGTAAATCCCCGGTTCAACAGTAAGCACATTTCCTTCTTCCAGTTCTTTTCCTAATCGAAGCGATTTTAAACCAAATTCGGTACTCTTTTTAAGATCATCGTTATAACCAACTAATTGCTCGCCAAAGTTTTCCATATCATGCACATCCATTCCCATAAAATGCCCTAAACCACATTGGAAAAACAAAGTATGTGCACCGGCATTTACAGCATCCTGAGTATTACCTTTCATTAGGCCAAGACCTTTTAGGCCTTCCACGATTCGGCTACAGGCCAGTAAATGCGCATCTTTGAAGCGATACCCCGGTTTTAATGCTGCAGATGAAGATTCGTGAGCATCTAGAACGATCGAATAAATTTCACGCTGAATAGCTGTAAATCTCTCGGCTACCGGAAATGTACGCGTCATATCTCCGGCATAATTCATAGCGGTTTCTGCACCACAATCACATAACACGATATCTCCGTTTTCAACCACAGCTTGTGTAGCGTGATTATGTAGATATTGGCCATTTTTGGTTAGAATTATTGGGAAAGAAATATTCCCACCACCGGCAACGGCGATTGCTTGTAGTTCTCCTGCGATCTGTTTTTCGGTAACGCCGTGTTTCGTCCATTTTATAGCATGGCGATGCATAGCAGCCGTAATATTTACAGCTTTATGAATTTCCGCAATTTCTTCAGCAGATTTTATGGAACGTTGTGCGATAACAGCTTTCGTAAAAGCTTCAGATTTATTGGCATCAACTTCATTTACAGAAATCCCGGTAAGATTACTAATTTCAATCGTTACTTTATTTCTGTAGGGTGGTAAATAATGCAGATTTTGGCCTTTTTGCTGTGCATTTTTAATATAGGCTTCCAGCTTTGCCATTGGGTGCACTTCAGCAACACCACATTTTTCAGCATAAGTTGATAAAGGTTCAACAGCACCAACCCACACAAAATCTTCAGGAGTTAGGTCGTCTCCAAAAAGGATCTCTATATTACTATCTAAATCGATAAGTACATAAAGATCTGGAAGGTTAATTCCGAAGTAATATAAAAAAGTACTATCCTGTCTAAACGGATACCAGTTATCTTTGTAATTCATTCCGGTTTCCTTATTTCCTGGGAAAATTAAGAGTCCGGATCCCATTTTTTTCTTTAAGCTCTCTCTTCGCGCTACATAAGTTTCTTTTGAAAACATCTATTCTTCCATTTTTTAGTGAACAACCTTAGGCCAAAACCATTAGGTATTTTTTGAGGCAAACCTCTAAATATTTAATCTTTGCTTTTAAGTAATTCTACATCAACATAATACATATGCTCTATCCTCCAGGGTGTAAATAAATACTGATTTTTATGCTGAATATCTACACTTTGCCATTCTGCTGAAGGGATGATCTTTATTTTTTCTTCGCTGCCTTTTAGCACCAATGGTAAATTGAAACCATCAACAATATTGGTATATTTATAAAACATCTTGCTGTTTGGCGCATCGATGTACAACTGAAGTTTCGGAATTTTAGTGGTGGTTAAATATTGCTCGAAAACCTTCGAATAATCGTATCCCGCTTTATCTGAAATATATTCCTGAATTTCTGAACCGTCTACCGTTTTATTATGAAAGGTCATATTTAAACCGGTTAGAATATTCTTGAACAATTTATCATCGTCCATACTGTGACGAATGGTATGCAACATATTTCCACCTTTTGGATACATATCGCCACTACCCTGTGCATTTACGCCATAAGCCGGAATTACCGGTTTATCATTTTGGATACCGCTTCTAATTCCGTAGTTATAATCGTTTGCAGCTTCTTCGCCATACACATAATCCAAGAATAGGGTTTCGCTGTAATTGGTAAAACTCTCGTGAATATACATATCGGCCAGATCGTTAGTGGTGATGTTATTTCCAAACCACTCGTGCCCACTCTCGTGAATAATGATAAAATCCCAGGTTAATCCAAGTCCGGTTTCAGATCCATCTCTACCACGATATCCACCGGCGTACCAGTTTCCGTAAGAAACATTAGATTGATGTTCCATCCCGGTATGCTCTGTCTCCACCAATTTGTAGCCATCTTCATAAAATGGGTAAGGTCCAAACCAATATTCAAAAGCATCCAAAAGATTATGAACTTCTGGCGGCATATAATCTTTAGCTTTCTCTAAATTATAATCCAATACCCAATAATCAAGATCTAAATCCCCTTTTATACCTGTATACACTTCAGAGAAATTTTTATAATGCCCTATATAAGGTATAATTGTATAATTACTAATAGGATTTTCTACGCCCCATTTATAAGAAATCGTTCCGTCTTTATGTTCAGTTTTAGCTAACATTCGGCCATTTGCAACCGCCATTAATTCTTTTGGAACTCGCATCGTTAAAGAGGCTCCGCGATCTGGCTCGTCACTTTGGTGATCTTTGTTAGGATACCAGATAGAAGCACCAAGTCCCTGGCAGGTCACCGTCATCCACGGTCTTCCTTTTTTATCTTTGGTGAACGTCCAACCACCATCCCATGGCGCACGAATCGCTTCGTGTGGTTTTCCACTAAAATATATTTTTACTTCATGCTCAGATTCGATATTTTGAGGCTCTGTTTTTACAAAGTACACATCGCCTTCTCTACTAAAACTTAAAGATTGTTTTTTGTCGTAGATAATACTATCGATCACTAAAGGTTGCTGAAGATCGATCTGCATTACATCTGGATGATTAGCCGCTACCACTTTATAGGTGATATTGTTAAAGCCTGAAGTATATTTTTTATCAAAATCTGGTGTTACTGAAATATCGTAACGCATCACATCCCACCAGGCTCTTTCAGGAGTTATACTTCCTCTAAGAGTATCGGCATGAGTAAATTGGGTTTCCTGAGCTTTTAAAGAAAGTGCCGTAAAAATCAATAAAATCAGGAAATATAATTTTCTATTCATAAGTATAAGCAGAGAGTTTAGCGTAAAGTTGTAAAATATTTGTGCAATAACCAACGAAAACAGTATTTATGGTTAATATAGTATAAGTTAAAGTTAAAATAAAAGAACAACTAAACTGAGACTAAATACTTACGGGCTTATAAAATCATTTGGTAGCTACAATTAGCCAGCGATTGTAACAATTTGAAGACCTCACCGTCCAATTTTTATAAATCATCGATCATCATGAAAATCTTCAAACGTATCTTCTTAGTACTAGGAACCTTATTTATTATCGTCTTTTTGTTTTTCGGTTTTAAATTTGGCGGAACGCTTTACAAGAAGTATCAATTTGAAAAAGGATTATCTAATACGGCTTTCGACACTAGCTTTAGTGAAGCTGATTATAAAGAAGCTAAAAATCTAGAAAACGGAGATATCTTATCGAAAAAGCAATTTGAAATTTCAGAGATTCCTCCCATTTGGGAACGAGTTTCGAAAGACGATAAATTGCTGAAGGAATTTGACTATTTAAAAGAAGTGAATTTCTACCAGATCGTTTATAAAAGTGATTCGTTGTTAATAAACGGTTTTATTGCTGAACCTAAAAAGAAAGGAAAGTTTCCTGTAATTATCGTCAACAGAGGTGGAAACAAAGAAGAAGGCGTTTCTTCTCAAAGCAAAGGTTTTTATCCTCTTCTTCAATTTTCGAATTTAGTGAAAGAAGGTTATGTTTTAGTCGCCAGCTGCTACAGGGAAAATGATGAATTTGGCGGAAAAGACATCAATGATGTTCTTTATTTAACCCAAACAGTTAAGAAGATCGAAAAAGCCGATACCAATAGAATTGGGATGATCGGTTGGTCACGAGGCGGGATGATGACTTACTTAGCGCTTAAGTATTCTAAAGACATCAAAACTGCAATTGTTGGAAACGGACCTTCAGATCTTTTTCCATTAATCGAAGAACGCCCTGAAATGGAAAGCAGAGTTTGTGCAAAATTAATCCCTAATTATGAAGAAAATAAAACTTCAGAATTAAAGAAACGTTCCGTTTATTATTGGCCTGAAGAATTAGATAAAAATGCCAGTCTTTTAATTTTATACGGAACCAGAGACGAGCAGGTAAATCCTAACCAGGCTAAAAAAATTGCTCAGAAATTATCTAATATCGATTATGATTTTCAGCTAAAAGAATTTGATACAGATCATAGTTTCTCAGACAAGAAACAAGAATTACAGAAGCTTATGACCAAATGGTTTGATGATCGATTATAAGTCTATAATGTAGGGATATCTTACTTAATGCCTGAGCGTACTACTTTTCTATTATTTAGTCGCCACAAGGCTTGTTCCATCTACATCAAGATCGTAAATAACAAGATCGCGGGTACTACCGCTGCTTCCTTGTGGTCCTCTAATGGTATCACCATCATTTTCGTACCTGGCAAAATGTAATTGACATTCGATATATCCCTCGTCCGCTACGTAAACTAATTGCCCACCCTGATGAGGACATACTGCCTCAGTCGCTACAAAATCTGAAGGATCATTGCCGTTTCCTATTCTAATAAATAGAATTCCGCTTTGTGATTTTTGATCCCCAATTTCTGGAATATCATTTAAAGAAATGGAAACAGTATCTTCACCACCAGGATTTCCGCCACCATTACTGCCTCCATTATCTCCGCCATTATTTATATTTTCCATTCCGTCGTCACCGCTGCTGCATGAAGCCAAAACACATGCACCTGCACAGGTAAATAATACGCCCTGCCCTACTCTAAAAATAAATTGCTTACGTTTCATAATTTTAGATTTTTAGTTATTCTTTTTCTTACCAAGAGAGAAGTTTCTAGAGATAGCAAACCCAAATCTTACTCCGCCATCTGTCCAGCTTTTAGAAGTATTAGGAATAAAATTATTAGCTATGATATATTGGGAGCTCTGAAAGTTTAGGCTAAACACATGCCCGCCGGTTTCAAACTCGATGCCTATTCCTAAAGGATTATAAAGCTCTTCGTTGGCTTCTCGTCCTAAACCTTCAACCAAGGTATAATCTACCAGTAGGGAAATCCTTTTGAAAAGTTTGAGTCGGCCTCCCATACTTAAAGCAAAAAGATTGTTTTGGTCTTCAGTAGAAAGAAGTTGAGCATCTGGACGCATTAATAGCCCCGGACTAAGCATTAAGGATAATCCCGGAGAAAACTTTTTGGTGATCACTGCCTGAAAGAAATTAGAGATTCGGTCACTTTCCTGGCTAAATTCGTTGTTCGAGAATTCTTCTCGTGTGATCCATGCTAATTGATCGAAGAGTGTCACCGAAACTGGCATTTTATCGCTTTGCCTTAAAAGTTTGTATTTTATTAATCCGTTATAAGTTTCATTGTATTTACTACGACCAATCCCAACAGTTAAATGATCTGTAATTCCGTAATCGAAACCTATATAAAGATCTGTGGCAACATCTAAACCGTAAAGTGTGCTAGACCCACCAAACTCGCCCCCAATATCACCAAAGCGATGTGCGATCCAAAAATTAAGATCTTTAGCGTTTTGCGTTTCATTAGTTTGCGATAATACCAGCCAGGTACTTTTGTAGGTCGCTTCAACTTCAAAATTATTTCCTTCGGAAAGCTGATTCATCATTTCGTCCATATCCTGGGCGAAAAGACTTAACTGAAATAGTACAATGCAGAAAGTAATTTTTTTCATAATTCTTTTGGTTTTAGAGGGATTACAAGACTTACTTCTATTTCTTCAGCAATATTTTTCCATAGAATCTTTGGGATCTTTATATCGTGATCTTTACATGCTATTTTAAAGTTAGATTGCAATTGAAGATTCCCACTATTTAGTTCGACTAGCTTTGCGATTACCGTTCTTTCCTTTTTTACGCCATGCAAATCCAAAACACCTTTTATGCTGAATTCTTTTTTCTGAAGTTTAAAAAGACCTTTAAAATCTACAATCTCACCTTTAAAATTGGCGCTGGGATATTTGTCACTTTCAACATAGTTTTCGTTGAAGTGTTCTTGCATTAGTGCTTTTTCAAACTCAAAGGATCGTAAAAAAACTTTGATGGCTATTTCTCCATTTTCAGAATCTATAAGCGCTATAACCGAATTTGAGCTTGCTTCGATATTCTCTATAGGTGCTTCTGAAAAAAATGTGACTTTCCCCGATTTGGATTGTAAGAACTGCGCTTGGCTTTGGAAAGAATTCAGAATAATACAAGCACAAATAATCTTTAGCAGAAATGAAATTCTTAAAAATTTGTCCTTACCAAATACAGCTCTAAAGATCATTCCGTAACTATTATTAAAATCGAAATATTGGTTGTCGATTTTTTAATATTTACGCACTAAAAACTTATTTGGTTTTATTTATATCAATTTTTTAATGTTTTAAATAGTTATTTATAAATAAAAAAGAATTTTAAATGATAATAAATAAAAGGCATCCTTAATCATTCTACTAAGAGTCAGTTCATGAGCTTAAATAATAAAAATCAGACTCTTATGTAACAAATCTTAGCTTTTTGCGTCAGATAAATAACTAATTAAAAAATTATGGAAAACACATTTTTAATTTTCATCATTGGCTTTTTTGTAGGACTATTTGTGCTTTTCAAAATCTTTAAAAAGAAAGAATAAAGATCTAAATTGCATAAGCTTTTCCAGATAACAAATTCGTATCATCAAGCCTTTAAACTAGATCGATACAATTGAATAAGATTCTACTTTGTAAGAAATTTGAAGCTTTTATAGATATTTTTTCAGAATGGATTTTTTGTGTCTTAAGGCTTAACAAGTAAACTTACTCTGGACGTGCTCACTAAGATTGGTTGGAAACTAATTTATAATTTCGAAGCAAGCCCCGGTGTACTATATCCTTTTGCGATACAAATAAAAATGTGAACCCTATGTAACGAATTTCAGTTATTTGCGTCATATAAATAATCAATCAAGAAATTATGGATTATCAAACCAAAAAATGTCCCTATTGTGCTGAAACCATTAAATCTGAAGCGATAAAATGCTGGCATTGTGGTGAGCGTTTTGATAGCAGCCAAAACTATTCTTCACAACAGGCTCAGGCACCTGTAACCGTTATTAATAATTACCCAAAATGGAATGCAGGTTTGGCCATTTTACTTAGTGTATTTTTTCCTGGCGTTGGGCATATTTATAAAGGTGAAGTAGCTGCAGGAATTTTGTGGCTAATATTCGTTACTATTGGTTACATTTTATTTATTATCCCTGGTCTTGTTCTACACCTAATCTGCATCATTACTGCAGCCAGCGGTGATCCTTATAAATAAGGGTTTATAATTAAGCAGCACACAGTTTCAAAGAAAAACCTATCCAAAACCATCAAATTTCAGAATGAAAAATATTTATTTTTTCTTCCTACTACTACTTGCTTTATTCAGCTGTCAATCGAACAAAAGTGAACCAAAAACGATAAATCTGGAAGTTTCAAATTACGATGAAAATTTTGCGCTATTATTGCAGTATACATCAGATTTATCTCTAAACTCCAAATTAGATTCCATAAAAATACCGTCTGAAGAAAAGATTAGCTTAGAAAAAGAACTTCTCGCGAATGCAAATTCAATTTTAAAATTTAAAGATGATGATCAATTTACTTTAACATTTTCCAAATATATAAATCAGCCTATTTCTATAAAATTAGATCTGCAAAAACCCGATTCTATAATTGTTGAAGGAAAACAGGCAAAATTTATCGAATATCAATTAGATCAAACTAAATATTGGTATAAAATATATTATGATTTCGATGAAAAATATTCTGGTCTCATGAAACTCGATAGCAAAGATTTTTTCTTAATTCAAGATTCCATAACGCAACTGAGATTACAGTTTTTAGATGATTATTTTAAAGACGCTGATCTTGAAAATCAAAAAGATTTTGTTGAGCTAGAAAGAAACAAGCTTATATATGTAAATTTATATGATTGAGTCGTCCTAAAATAGGTTGACAGTTTTTAAAAGTTTAAATCAATCCCGTGAAGCTAGCTTCACGGGATTTTTTGTTGTGTATAAAATTAGGTGTTTTGTAGCTAAGGCTTAGATGTGGTCTATGATTGTTATATGTTTTTATTGACTGTTGAACCAGCAGGCTGAGTTCTTTACCTGTATTGCATTTGTTTATCAAGAACTCTCCCTTTAATATCCCGTTAATTCGTTCTGCTAACGCATTTTGATAGCAGTCATACCCATCTGTCATTGAAGGTATAGCATTTGATCGCTTCAATTGAGTTTGATACAACGAGGAGCAATACTGCAAGCCTGTGTCAGAATGGTGTATTACCTCGCTTAATGTAGTTCTTCTTTTATTAGCCATTTTCATTGCTTTAACTACATTCTCTGCACTCATATCATCACTTAGGTGGTAGCCCATTATTTTTCTGCTAAAGGCATCTGTCACCAAGGAAAGATAGTGAGTTCTTTCTCTACTCTTGATGTAAGTAATATCGCTTACAAAGTATTGCTCCGGTCTTACGGGCGTAACATCTTTCATCAGGTTAGGGTGTTTTTTTAGCCAATGCCTAGAATCTGTTGTCTTTGTGTAATTCTTTTTTGGTTTTATAAGCATTGATTCTGACTTGAGATAATCAAATAGCGCATCCCTGCCTATTTTGACTCCGATCCTTTCAAATTCAACCTTGAGCAAATAATACAGTTTACGAGTACCCAGCCTTGGCATTTGCCGGCGCACCCTTAAAATCAGTGGTTTTATCAAGTCAAGTTCATCAGCTCTTATATTTTTTCGCTTTTCTGCTTGATAGACAGCCTGTCTGCTTATCCCAAACAATCTGCAACAACGTGACAGGCTTAGTCGGTGTTCTTGCCGGATTCGTTGGATTGATTGGGCAAATGCTTTTTTCGAATAGAAGTTCCATATTGTTGATCTGGATATCGATCATCGTGTTGAGAATCTTATTCTTAAGCTTCTCATCT
Organism: Zunongwangia sp. SCSIO 43204; assembly: GCF_019904275.1. Classification (GTDB taxonomy): domain Bacteria; phylum Bacteroidota; class Bacteroidia; order Flavobacteriales; family Flavobacteriaceae; genus Zunongwangia; species Zunongwangia mangrovi. Next base: position 3,119,663 of record NZ_CP063204.1, on the reverse strand, counting down.
GATAGCTCTTTTTCTAGCCTCTTGATCTTTTGAGCAGGTGTTTCTTTCATTGTGTTACAGGTAAGTCTTGACTTTGGTTTATTCCAGTCTAAGGTACCGTGTCTGCGTAACCAAACCAAAACAGTACTCCTGCCTTGGATACCATAAGCTTTTTGGGCTTGTTTATAAGTCATTTCGCCCTTTTCTACCTGAGATACAACGGCCAATTTAAAGCCTAAATTGTAATCACGCTGAGTACGTTTCTTCCCAGATCTTTCTGTATGTTTCATAAATAAGTCGAATTTGTGTCAACTTATTTCAGGACGAGACAGATAAAGTAAATACAGCGTCTCCAGAATTTATAAAAAGGCTTGATATTTATGGTGATTCGCTTTCAGATAAACCAATAACCTATTCAGAACATATAGATTTTTCAAATCCTATTTTATTTGAAAGCGAATATTACAACAGGTTTATCTACGAGTTTATTAAAATGGATATCATGCTAACCAACCCAGATACAAAAATAACCTACAATTTCTTACTTAATAATGGCTTTCCAATAATAGATAAATGGTTTATTGATGCTGAAACCAATGCTATAGAAAAAACTATTTTCTTAAATACTATAATTAGAGATGCTAAGATTTCTAATGTAGAGATTGATGTTGAAGCTTTTAGGAATAAAATAGATGAGCTAGAAAAAAGTGAGTATTCTAAAGATTATGTTTCGATTTTAGATAAAAACTTAGATGATTTAGTTGAAATTTTCTCTAAAGTAGCTGTTGGAAAAAGAGCTTCAGATTTCAGTTTAACAGATGAAAATGGTAAAATCTATAAGCTTTCTGAAATGTCTAATAAAACGATTGTTATTGATGTTTGGGCAAGTTGGTGCGCTCCATGTATTGCATCTTTCCCTAAATGGAATGCATTAGCCGAAAAGTATAAGGATAATAAAAACTTCGAATTTTTGACGGTTTCTATAGACAAGAAAACAGAATTATGGAAAAACGGACTCGAAAAACATCAATTAGAAGGTATAAAATTATATGCAGGAGAGAAGGCTTTTGATAGTGATTTTGCGGTTAATTATAATATTTCCGCAATTCCTTGTTACATCGTAATAGATGCAAATGGAGAAATTGCTTTATTAAATGCAAATTTTAAAGAGCTAGAAAAGTACGCAGAAAATCATCAGGTAAATAATTTAACATTTTTAAAGTAAAGGACTTCGGAGTATTATACCCTTTCGCGGTGCCAATAAAAAAACCCTGAAAATTGAATTTCAGGGCTCTTTCGTTCTCTAAGTTATTTTGGGATAGCTTAAATCTTTATATTTTTTCAGGTTATTCTTTTTTGAATCGCTCTGTTCTTTTATCCTTTATCACTCCGTTCCAATCTAAACCGAAACCGAAATCATACGTATTTCCTTCTGAATCCTGATAAAGGATCATATCGAAAGGCACATCTTCCTGTTGTGCTTCAACTGTTTCCATATTTGCCGGCATTTGCAATGGCAATAACCCTGAAGGCTCTGCATTTCCTGAAACAATATCCATAACCGCCTGCGTTGAAACTCCGAAGTTGAGTACAATACCATCAACTAGATTTTCAAATTCAGCAAAAATCATTGGTTTATCTGTTGTTACCGAAACGATCACAGGTTTATCCCCCATCAACATTTTGGTATCTTCAATCGTTCTTAAATCCATAATATTCGAAGCTGTTGAAGATTTTCCTTTATAGGAGCGATCTTTAATTTCAGGATCGATCACAGGATCTCCGGCCGCTATACTATGTTCTCTAGCCGTTGTAGCAGTATAAGTTTCATATTGAAGAGAAATTGGTACGTATCCATTTCCACCATTTTGCCGATCTGTTTCACTGTAACCTGCTTCTTTAGACTGCGGATTTCTTACAAAAACCATCGCAAAATCTGCTTCAGCAGCATTATCGGTTACCTTGTAATATTTCTTGATCAATTCCAGATCTACCGGATATTCGAATTTCGCCGGAGTAGGAATTCCCCACCAGTCTGTCGAAACCGGTGTATAGATCTTCGGGATATAAACAGTTTTCTTTTCCTTGATTGGTAAAGCTGCTTCTTTATTTTTAAGCACTACCACAGATTTTACCTGTGCTTCATAACCCGCTTTCATAAATTCAGCATTACCAACTATTTCTTTGGTTTTTTCAGTATCTAAATAAGGATTTTCGAATAATCCTGTTCTAAAGATGTTTTTAAGTAATCTTACAGCAGAACGCTCAAAACGCGCACGCATAAAGTCTTCACCAAATTCTTCTACACCCATTTGATAAGCCTCTAAAACAGGGCCTTTTTCATTATTCCCACCAAACTGATCTACACCAGCCATTAGTACTTTATAATGTCTTTCAGCAACACTCATTGCTTCCGTTCCCCAGGGTTTCCCGGCAAAAGTTCCCGGTGTTTCCCCTTCATCGGCAGTGATTAACCAATCGGTACACACCACACCATCATAACCATATTTATCGCGAAGCAGTTCAGTAATTATATATTTACTAAAACCATTACCAACATTTTCATTGTAAATATCATCACGATCAAAACTAATCGTGTAATAAGGCATTACCGCCGCTGCTTTTTTGGTTCCGCCATCTAATTTAAAAGCACCTTCTGTAAAGGGTTTGATGTGATCTTTAAAATTATCACCAGGATAAACTGCAAATTTTCCCATCGCCCAGTGTCCATCTCGCCCACCTTCTTCAGGACCACCACCAGGCCAGTGTTTCACCATCGCATTTACACTTTCGTAACCCCATCCATCATTGATCTCGGCTTCTTTACCAGAGGTTTGAAAACCTTCAACATAGGCTTTCCCCATTGCTTTTACCAATTCTGGAGATTCGCTAAAAACATAAGCGATGCGATACCATCGAGGTTCGGTTGCTAAATCTATTTGTGGTGAAAGTGCTGTAGTAATTCCTAAAGCACGATATTCTTTAGCGGCCATTTCCCCAAATTGCTTCACCAATGCTGGATCGAAAGTTGCGCCCATTGCCAAACCATCTGGCCATAGAGAAATCGTCCCTCCTGCCCCGGCATTAAATTCTGAAGTTACCGTAGCGGTATTTCTAGGATCTGAACTATTATTTGCAGGAATTCCCAAACCTAAACCTTCTACATAAGCCTGGACGTTGTTATTCCATTTTGCGGCAACTTCAGGAGATTGTACCGCGGTTAATAGTACGTGACGAAGATCGTCTTCTTTTAAAAATTTCTTTTGCTGATCTGATATTCCTGAAGCTTTTGCTCCGCTTTCAGAAAAAGGCTTTTCATTATAAGTCCCGGCGCCAAAACCAACTTCGCCTGACGGAAGCGATTGATGCTGACTATACAACATTAAACCTGCAATTTGTTCTACAGACATTTTAGAAGCCAGATCTTTTGCGCGCTCTTCTACCGGAAGTCTCCAATCTTCATAAGGATCTAGTTTTCCGTTTTGATTAAGGTCTTTAAAGAAATGGCCGTCAAATTCTAAGATCTTAACTCCAGATTCTTTGCTGTAGCCAAGTTTTGGTCCGTTATCATTAGTAATATAATCCATATTTGTTTGCGCTGAAGCTTGAAGGCTAAGCAGGCAAACCGAAAGTTTTAGGAAATTAGGAATATACTTTTTCATATCACTCTTCATTTTACACTTCGCATTCGAAAACAAAAGCTAAATGTTTAACAATGAAGCAATGGTAAATCTAAAAAATGAATTTTGCAACTAACTTTTAATATTTAATAAAAATTGATGCTGAAATTAGATAATATCGCAACTAACCTAGATCAAGATTAGGATAAAATCAATGATAAGCTGTTTGTAGAAATGAAATAGGATTGTCCTTCACTATTCTATGGTTTGCACCTGGAAATCGGCTTCGTAAGAAATCTCACGAATCTCATCATTTCCAAGTTCCACATTCACATCTATATGCACATGATAAAGAGTCGAATTTAAACGTTCTCCAGATATCACTCCGTTCTCAATCGGGATAGCAACACGAGAAATCCATGCACTAACCGGCTTGAAATGCGCTTTTATTTCTGAAAGTTCTTCATCTTCATAACTAAACTCGTCGATTTCAGGATCAATTTGAAAAATCCCATTTTCTCCATATTCATCGTCTGCAATATGATCACACTGAGCACCAATAAATGAATAAATAAATACAAGATCTTCCCCATCCTCTATAGCGTACTGCACAGGATCTGATTCTGAAACAGCGATGGAGCTATTTTCTAGGAAAAAACCAACATTCATTTCTGGATCGCAATCTTCGTTGCCGTTATCATCATCATTACTACAGGATAAAAAGCTAAGTAATAAAAATAAAATGTATAGTTTTTTCATTTGTTTATATTTACTGAATAATAGAAATTGAATGACTCATCCTCTTCTGAAATCGTTTATTCTTTAGATGTTATTTGTTCTAAAAGGTTGCGTAAAAAAGCATTCATTTTAATTATAAAAATTGCCATTATGAGCTTAAAATAATTTACATGAACCGAAAAAAGTTTTTAAAAGGATTAGCGGTGCTGGGCGGAATTTCTGCAATTCCCGGAATCTACGCCTGGCAGGTAGAGCCTTTTTGGTTAGAATTTGTAAAGCATAAAATGCCCGTAAAAAATTTACCTAAACATCTAAATGGCAAAACTTTGATGCAAATAAGTGATGTGCATATTGGTGACTTTTTCGACTTCCAGTACATTATTGATTCATTTTTAGAAGCGCAGGCGTTTCATCCAGATTTTGTAGTCTACACCGGTGATTTTGTAACTTATCATGAACCAAAGAATCTAGAACAACTGGCTGAAGTTATTCCGCATTTCCCTACCGGAAAATTTGGAAGTGTAGGGATTTTAGGAAATCATGATTACGGTATTGAATATAAGGAAGAACATGTTGCGCAAAATATCATCGATCAATTAGAATCTCGAAATATTAAAATTCTGCGGAATGAATCTCACCAGATCGAAGGTCTTAACTTTTTGGGAATCGATGATTATTGGGGAATTAATTTTAATCCAGAAGAAGCCACAAAACAATATGACCCAGAAATAGCGAATATCGCCTTATGTCACAATCCAGATGTTTGCGATCTAAATGTTTGGAATAATTATAAAGGTTGGATATTAAGTGGGCATACCCACGGCGGGCAATGTAAACCACCATTTTTAAGAGCTCCTATTTTACCGGTAGAAAATAAGCGCTACGATGCGGGAATTATCGATCTCTACGATGGTAGAATGCTTTACATTAATCGTGCTTTAGGCTGTTTGCGACAAATGCGTTTTAATGTACGCCCAGAAATTACCATTTTCGAACTGGAATCGGTTTAACATGGAAAAACCAAACCTAAGTCCGGTTAAAACATCGCACAGAATCGAAATTCTTGATATATGGAGAGGTTTTGCGGTGTTTGGGATTTTTATGGTGAACATCGAGATCATGAATTCCGTTTTTATGAATCAAGATCTGTATTACGAGGAAATGATAGGTCCTCTTGATTCTATAATTATACGACTTTCGCAGCTGTTTTTTTACAACAAATTCTTTCCCATTTTTTCCTTTTTGTTCGGGTTAGGAATTGCCATGCAGCTCGAAAAACTAAAATTAAAGAAAAAAAGCCGTTCTTTTATCCTTAAACGTATGCTTATTTTGTTCATTATTGGCATACTTCATATTACATTAATTTGGGGTGGCGATGTGATACATCTTTATGCGATTTTGGGTGTTTTAATAAGCATTTTATACAAGCTTTACAGTAGGTGTTTATTACTTTTAGCCTGTTATTTTTTGTTATTTCCTTTTTATGATATTGTTGCTGAATATATCTTTTCCTGGATAGGTTTCTCTCCTGAAAATATTTTGAAAACCTATAATTATGATACTGTAACTGAAGTTTTAAGAAATGGAAGTTATACTGAAGCCTTAAAATTTAGAATCCTGGAATATTTCTCTAATGTGCAGGTTCTATTTGTTTTCTTAGCACCAATGGCGTTCGCTATGATGCTTTTAGGTGCATCTTTCGTACGATCTGGAAAACTTTTAAAACTAAAAGACTTTATTCTAAAAAGTAAAAAACCCTTTATTTGGATAGCGATCCTTACCAATGTATACCGATTAATTTTCCTCTTTATTTTACCGAATTTCGATATTTATCGGGACGATTTTTTTGGCCCTGTTTGGCTAAAATTAATGATGGTCTGCGATACATTGTTTGGTTTATTTTATATGTGGTTTATTGCTTGGTTATGGTTTTTTGGTAAACTTACCAGAGTTTTAAAACCATTAGCATCGGTGGGAAAAATGGCACTTAGCAATTACATTCTTCAAAGTTTAATTGGCGTGATCATTTTTAACGGAATTGGATTTTCGATGTATCAAAAACTGAATCTTGTTCAATGCTTTTTTACCGCCATTGGTGTTTTTATATTTCAATTGATCTTAAGCAAAATTTGGCTTCAACATTTTAAATTTGGTCCGTTGGAATGGTGCTGGCGGTGTCTTAGCTACGGAAAAATATTCAGCATCAAAAAATAAAAATCACTATGAAGATCGCTTTAGCACAACTAAAATCTGAATCGGGAAAAGTTGAAGTAAACATTCAAAAACACCTCGATTTTATTACAAAAGCGGCCAAAGCTAAAGCTAATATTGTCGTTTTTCCTGAGCTTTCTTTAACCAATTATGAACCTAGGCTAGCGAAAGAACTCGCATTTGAAAAAAATGATGCAAGGTTTGATATTTTTAAAGAATACAGCAAAAAATATAAGTTGATGATCCTGCTAGGATTACCTTTAAAAATGGATCATGACCTACATATCGCGATGGCGATCTTTCAACCAGAAAAAGAAATTCAATATTACTGCAAACGGTATTTGCATGAAGATGAAGTTCCGTTTTTTCAGCCAAAAAAGAATGCTTCAATTATCCAATTTCAGCAAAAAACAATCAAACTGGCTGTTTGCTATGAAATTTCTGTAGATGAGCATTTAGAAGACCTCAATTCAGCAAGACCAGATCTTTTTATAGCCAGTGTAGCGAAGCATAAAAAAGGATTGGAAAATGCCCAAAATCGACTTCAGTATATTTCAAAAAAACATAAAATTCCGGTGCTGCTTGTCAACAACACAGGTATGGCGGACGGAATGAAATGTTGTGGAAATAGTTTTGCATTTAATCCTTCCGCAGAAAAGATCGCGCAATTAAATGCTGATGAATCTCTTTTGATAATTAATCTCGAATAGTGGTAAGATGGATTAAATTTACTTACATTGCTTTTATTTTTTATAACAGATGGAAGTACACATTAGGCAGGAAAAACCCGAGGATCACGAAGATGTCTTTAATCTTATTAAGGCAGCGTTTTTAAATGAATCGAATAGTGATCACCAGGAGCAATTTCTTGTGGATAGACTTCGCAAATCCTATGCTTTTATTCCTGAACTTTCTATGGTTGCTGAAGTTGATCAAAAGCTCGTAGGTTATGTGCTGCTTAGTGAAATCACCATTCAAAACGATAAAAATAAATTCCCGGCGCTGGCTTTAGCTCCGGTTGCGGTTTTGCCAGAATTTCAATCAAAGGGCATTGGCTCTCAGCTTTTAAATGAAGTACATCAAAAAGCTAAAGAAATGGGTTACGAACTTGTGGTCGTTTTAGGGCATGAAGAGTATTACCCAAGATTTGAATATGAGCCTGCTATAAATTTTGATATTCAGGCTCCTTTTGAAGTCCCAAAAAAGAATTTTATGCTGAAGGAATTAGTTCCTGATGCGGCAAAGCATATTTGTGGGATCGTGGTGTATCCTGAAGAATTTCACATTTAAAAAAAGCCACTCAAAGTTGAATGGCTTTTGTAAAATCTGAATGAATTTTATCGAAAATCAGTCTTCTATTTTTTTGGGAACTTTGCGTCTTGCATTACCTCTTCGATCTGTAAGGTATGTCTTGCGGTATGACCGGCGATAAACAATAAAGATTGGTGAGCATCGACTGCACCAAATGGAGAATCTGAGATATATTTGCGTAAATCTTCTTCAGAGGTATCATCTATAAAGTCCATTATTTCCTCACGTTGCTCATCAAAAGCTTCTAAAGCCGCTTCAGGAGATTCGTAGGTTCCGTTAGGCATTAAAGATTCGCTTGCCTGTGCTTTACTCGATCTATCGGTAATACCCGCGATAATATCTTCGTCGCTCATTTTCACTTCGTCTTTTCGCTCTGGATTAGGCTCACCTGCTAACGCATTTTTGGTCATTTCAAACAACATTTCTTCGGTTTTAATGATGTGCTCTAAACACTGGCTAACCGACCATACGTTTGGTGAAGGTTTAAAACTTAGCTGTTTATCAGAAAGTCCTTCGATATTATCTTCTAATGTTTCCCTGGTCTTTTTAAAATACTCTTTTAGTTCTACCTTAATGGTTTCCTTAACGGATACTTCAGAAATCACTTCTTTAGAAACATCAGCTTCCGGAATAGTGGTAAAAGACATGGCGACCAAAGCACACATTGGGATAATCACTTTTTTCATAGTAGTAGTAGTTATTTATATAAATTTTAGTTTTTTATTATTCTGTCATATTTATTTTTTTCCGCAGAAAAAATTTAGCGATCTACAACATAAGAGGTCATTCGGCTGATCTTTAAATCTTCTGAATTTTCAAACTCATACACATCACAAAATGAAAAACTAATAAGATCACCCTTAGGACTCTTCATTTTCATATTTCCATTTACACATCCTTTTTTACCATGTGTGATCACATCTACGATCTCGAGCTCGCTGGTTTCGTAACCTTCCATTTCCTTTAGTGTTTCAGCAAATTCCTCTTTACCTTTAACTTCTTTCTTCCCAATCATGATCCATTGAAAACTATCGGTCACCTGCTCTAGAATAAACTGACTATCACAATTGGCAAATGCTTTATTAAACTGTACTAAAAGTTTTTCCTTACTATTTTCCATCCTTTACTTTTTATGAGCATTCTTAAAAATAGTCATAATTTCTGAAAATACATTTGCTCGTGATCGCATAAAGCTTCACTATTATTAGTAAATTGCTAATCTAAGCATCGATCAATAAAATGGAAACAGCAAAAGTCGCGCCAGGAAGAAATTTAGATACCTATAGAATATTATTCATAATTAAAGGTGTTCTAAATTTACTTATTAGTTTAGTTGGATTAGTGTATGTGGTAATGGGTTTTATAATTCCAGCTCCAACAATGACTGATTTTCCCGGCTATACGCCATTTAATATCATAAGCATTATATTGGTAATCTTTGGAAGTATATTTATACTCTTTGCTATTGTTATGGCTGTACTTACGTTTTTAGCTGCGAAATATATTGGTGAACGTAGAAGCGCTACTTTTATCATCGTAATATCGATAATAAATTGCTTAACCGGAGTGTTAGGGATCGTGCTTGGTATATTAACGATCATTGAAATTCAGAAACCTGAAGTTAGGGCTCTTTTTGAGGCAAATAGAACTAAAAATAAATAAATGAAAAAATGGTTATTGATTAGCCTGGGAGTTATTTGTGTGCTTCTAATTCTGGTATTTTCTACTACAAATCTTGGTACACACATTTCAAATTTTACTGAAGTTTACGCCGATGATGCGTTGCATAAAGATGCTATGGCCTTAGCCAATAAAAATGAGGAGGTTTTTAATATCTTCGGAAAGATTAGTTTGAAAGATAATTTATCACTGTTGAATGGAGACGTTCAGTATAGCGAAGATCACAAAAAAGTTGAGCTTACTTTTAAGTTTAAAGGTACAAAGGAAAATGGCGTTATGGATGTAATGGCGCATCGAAACGCTGAAATTTGGGAGTATGATCGAATTCATCTTAGAGGAAAGGATTCTTTAAGAATTGAAATTGAATAACGAACATTTCAAGATAAAAAAAGCCGGTTAAACCGGCTTTTTTATTCTATGTTTTATTGAAGTCTAAACACTATCGAGTTACAGACACTTCAAGAAGTTCACAATCGTCAGAGCTAATTTCTACTTCTTTATTTTCAGCAGGAATTAGAAGAGTTTGCCCCTGCTCTATTTCTTCGGTATTACCAGCCACACTAACTGTAGCTTTACCGCTTACCGCCATATAAATAATAAAACTATCTATAGCCGAATAATCTTTGGTAATACTTCCTTTTACCGGTAAATAGTTGGTGGTAAAATATTCACAATCTGCAATATTAGAAGACTGATTGGGAGTTTTTTCATACTCCATTTTAAAATCATCTTTCTTCTCGAAATCTATCGCATCGATAGCGAGTGCAGTATGCAATTCACGTGAATTTCCCTGGTCGTCTACACGATCCCAGTCATAAATTCTATAGGTAATATCTGAAGTTTGCTGAATTTCAGCTAAAAGGACTCCGGCTCCAATGGCATGGACTTTCCCGGTATTGATAAAAAAACTGTCGCCTTTTTTTACCTGCTCAAAATTTAAGACCTCAGTGATCTTGCCTTCTTCAAGGTGTTTTATATAATCTTCTTTGGTAATAGTCTCTTTAAAGCCAACATTGATGTCTGCATTTTCATCAGCTTGCATAATAAACCACATTTCAGTTTTCCCAAAGCTATTGTGGCGCTCTTTGGCAAGATCATCATGAGGATGCAATTGTACAGAAAGTGCTGTTTTAGCATCGATATATTTTATAAGCAGTGGAAATTCAGCTCCAAAATCGGCATAGATCTTCTCTCCCAAAAACTTACCCTTATATTCTTCTAAAAGTTCGTTTAAGGTCTTTCCTTTAAGTGCTCCATTTTCTACAACAGAGATATCTCCTTTAACACCAGAGATTTCCCAGCTTTCGCCTAGATTTTTTGCATCTGATTCTTTATTTAAGATGCTTACTAATTTTTCACCTCCCCAAATTTTTTCTTTTAGGATAGGTGTAAATTTGATTGGGTAATTGAGCATTTTAATTAATTGTTAGGATTAAAATTGAGGTTAAAAATAAGTAAAAACTTTAAGACGGCAGGTATCTCATGACTGCTGCTATTTATATTTTTTTTGAAAGTTCAAAAAACACTAAACTATTGCTTATCAGCATTTAAAAAATTAATAAAAAATAAAAACTCATTTTTCTTAAAAAAAGCCTTGTTTTAAAACAAAAAGAGATTATATTTGCAACCGCAAAAATGGTCGCGTAGCTCAGCTGGATAGAGCATCTGCCTTCTAAGCAGACGGTCACAGGTTCGAATCCTGTCGCGATCACAACATCAAACCTCGCTTTTAGCGGGGTTTTGTTGTTTTAGGGCCAAAATTAAAAAAGGGAAATCCAAAAAAGATTTCCCTAATCAAATTAACAAAAAAACTAAACGTATAAATTAATTATCGTTTCCTGTAAGAGCTTTAACCAATTCTGGATATAGAATTTCGCCCGTAGATCGCTCAAAAATGGCAAAACCGTTTTGTCCCTGATCTCCATTATCCCAATAAAAAGGTACTAGACCAGCAGACTGAGCAGATTCGGTTACATAATCCAAATAATATTCTCTATACTTCTCGTGCTCAGCTATGTTTGTTCTGGCTATTGCTCCATATTCTCCCAGAATAACAGCTATACCTTCATCTATAAAGTTGATTTTCATTTTTTGAAATTGATCATCGACATAACTTTCATTAGCCCAATCTTCAGTTTTAGAAGGATCAGTAGCTATAGATCCCCATTGTGTTAGATCGCTATCTGCATTTAGAGCGAAATTATAGGGATCATAATAGTGAACTTCCATCATTAATCTTTGATCGACTACATCCTCGGGAATTTCAGCAAAATTTACAGTATGATTAATATTGGTATTAAATCCTTGAACAACTAAATATCTATAAAAATTCTTTCCTCCTGTAGATCGAACAGCATCAACAAAAGTCTGATTAAAACTATTTTGAACACTATAGTACTCTTCTGTAGGCGTATCATAGTTACCTTCTACCATTACTTCGTTAGTTCCGGCAAATAATAATTTTGGGCCATAATCTCTAAAATTGGTAGCTATTTGAGTCCACATAGTATCTAAACGAGTATTAACTTCATCCTGCTCTTCATAAGTGGGTTGCATCCATCCACCATCCCAGTGAATGTTTACAATAGCATACATATCGTTCGACAAAACGTAGTTTACAACTTCTTCTACTCTATTTATCCAATCTTGCTGAATTACATAGTTTTCGGCGTCTGAAAATTTACTCCAGGCAACGGGAATTCTAATCGCATCGAAACCTGCTGCTTTAACCGAGTCTATTAATCGCTGAGTAACCATAGGATTACCCCATGCTGTTTCTCCACCGATAGCTTCAAGGGAATTTCCTAAATTCCAGCCTATATCCATTTGGGTTGCAAACTGCACCGCGCTTAGATCGCCCATATTTGTACTATCTGGCTCTATAGCAAATACAATTTCATCTGATGGTTCAGGAATCATTCCTGCCTGAGAAATGTTTACTTCATAAGATTGATCACCAGAATTTATTGTGATCATAGTAGATCGAGCAATAGTATCCTGATTTGCTGAAGCCATAATATTGATCTTATCACTTCCTTCCGAGGCAATTTCAGAAAGATCGATCCAACTGCCTTCACCCTCGATAGTCCAGGGTTCACTGCTATTAATATTTAGAATATTATTTCCTCCTGAAGCACCGAAATCGATTTCGTTAGGATAGACAGAAAATTCTAAGTTTTTGGAAGCTATAACTTCCTCATCTTCTGAGCATGATATCGTCAAAAAAACGAAAAGCATCATTAAAAAACTCAATGGTAATTTTAGTAATTGCATAAATAAAATTTTAGGTTTAGGTTAAAACCAATAACCAGATTTTAGTATCTGGTCATTGGTTTACTATTTATTAGTTCTCACTGGTAGTTATTTTTATTACCCACGCATTTTCATCAACAATTTCGGAAGGAGTTAAAATGCTTAAACCCTCAGCTTTTAACTCATAATTTGCTTTTTCATCACTCCCTAAAAACTCTACCTCAGTTATCGAAAATTGATTATTGGAAAAAGATTTTAGCAAAATTTCTTTACTCTCTCCGGGCCAACCAAGAAAAATAACGTAGATATTGTTTCCTTTTTGCGTATAACGAATATCTTGGGGCGTATAGGTTATTTTATCTAAAAACATCCCAGATTTTTCTTGTTTCGTAGGGCCTTCTCCAAATACTTTCCAGGTAGTTGTACTATAAATGGCTTCTCCATTAATTTCTAGCCATTTTCCTATTTCTAACAACACCTTTTGCTGATCTTCAGGGATAATACCATTTGCTTTGGGAGAGACGTTGAGCATAAGAGCTCCGTTTTTACTTACAATATCTACTAAAACATCTATAATTTCGTCGGCTGTTTTAAGTCCCAGATCATTTGTGTAACTCCAGCTACCTACAGATACTGTTTCATCAGTAAGCCAATATTCTTCGGTTTTGGTATTCATTCTTCCTTTTTCAAGATCTTCAAGACTAACAGATTTTGGTAGCTCACCTTCTTTATGGGTTATAACGACCTCTTTATCATTTTCTTCAGCATAATTAAAATAATCTGCTACAAATTTTGCTTTTATAGAATCTGGAATTTTATCCAGCTTACTGTCGAAATAAATAAGGTCTGGGCCATATTGATGTATTACTTCATGTAATTCTGAAAGCCAGTTTTCGTAAAATTTTTCCTTCGGAATATTACCATACAAAATACTTAATAAAGAGTCTGATGAGGAAGTTGGCATATCTGGATCATAAGGAAAATAAGAAGTATCATCTAGCCATTTTGAAGAATCCTTTTGAAATACCTGTAATGTTCTTGCTTTATGAAATGAGGTTACAAATTTCATCCCTTTTTCATGAATAGCTTTTTCTAACTCGCAAACAATGTCACGATGGGGCCCCATATCTACAGAATTCCACGGGTTGGTTTTACTGTCCCAATTACTCCATCCATCATGATGCTCTGCAACGATACCCGCAAATTTTGCTCCCGATCGTTGAAATAAACTTGCCCAGTCCTCGGCATTGAATTTTTCAGCTTTAAACATTGGCACAAAATCGTGATAGCCAAATTCTGAAGGTTCACCATAAGTCTTTACATGATGCTGATATTCTTTACTGCCCTTTATATGCATATTTCTGGGATACCAGTCGTTGGCATAGGCAGGCACCGATAAAACACCCCAATGCGCATAGATACCAAACTTAGCTTCTTTAAACCAGTTTGCTGTTTCCTCGTATTTAGCAAGAGAATCCCAATTCGCTACATACTTTTGTTTTTTTGTTGTAGCCAAATCACTTTTTCCCTGTTGCTTACAGGATATCATAGAAACAAATAGAATAATTAAGAGATATGTAAGTTTATTAATTTTCATTATTCCTGAATTTGGATTTCTAGCTCGCTCATAATATTTCTAGAACTATTTCCTAATTTCAATTGGTATGTTCCGGGTTCTACCACCCATTGTTTAGAAGAAACCTTGTAATAAGCCAATTCTTTTATCGGTAATTCAATATCAACTGAAACAGATTCGCCTGTATTCACTTCAATCTTTTTAAAAGCTTTTAGTTCTTTATCAGCTCTTTCTACTTTACTATTAGGTTTGGATGCGTAGACTTGTATCACCTCTTTCCCTTCAAATTCACCGATATTGCTGACTTTCAGATTTAATTTTATAGTATCATTATCCGTAAAAGTTTTCTTATTCGTTTTTGCTTCAGAAATTGCAAAATCAGTGTAAGACAGGCCATAACCAAAAGGATACAATGGTTCTATGTTCTTTGTGTCAAACCATCGATATCCAACCAAAATTCCTTCATCATAACTAACCGTTTTATCTCCTGGAAAGCTATTAGTCGCATGGGCGGGAGAATCTTCAAGTTTTTTAGGCATCGTCCAGGGAAGTTTTCCTGAAGGATTTACATCACCTAAAAGAACATCTGCTAAAGCATTACCTCCTTCTGAGCCATTAAACCAACTCCATACTAAAGCAGAGGACTTCTCACTAATTTCATCTATTTCATAAGGAGCTCCCGCGATCATCACTACGATCGTATTAGGGTTCGCTTCTAATACTTTTTTGATAAGTTCTTCCTGGCCAAATGGTAATTCTAAACTTGCTCTATCTGATGCTTCAGTTTCATAATCTCGATTAGATCCTGCAAAAATAATTGCCGCATCTGCATTTTTCGCAGCTTCAACAGCTTCTTCAACTAGTTTTGGGTCTAACTCATCTATAGTAACAGGACCATTTAGAGTAACATCTCCTAGTTTGGCTTTTTCAGTCTTAGAATATCTTTCTTCATAACCTTGAGCAAATTTGATATTTACAGATTCTGGAAGTCTGTTTTTTAAACCTTCAAGCGGAGTGATCTCTCGTTTCGTTTTAACTCCCGCGCCAAATCCACCGAGTGCATTTTTCTTAGTGGCATTATTGCCAATTACAGCAAGACTTTTTATTCCACTGGCATCCAAAGGCAGTAAATTTTTATCATTCTTTAGCAACACTACAGATTCTGCAGCAATATTGTAAGCATCTTTAAAATGCGCTTCAGTGCTAATACTTCCTTCCTTACGATCGCCTGAACCCATACTTTTTACAGAGTACATTACTCGCAAAACTCGTTTTACATGCTTATCAATTTCTGTTTCTGAAATTTTTCCTGCTTTAGCTGAATCAATAAGTGGCTGTGCCAAAAAGTATTCATCAAAATCTTTAGGAGTTCCCATTTCAATATCAAGTCCGCTTTTTAAAGAATTTACAGAACTATGAACTGCAGCCCAATCTGAAATTACAACTCCTTCAAACCCCCATTCTTCTTTTAGTAGTTGATTCAGCATAAAATCATTTTCACATAAATATTCTCCTCGAAACTTGTTATAAGCGCCCATCATTGCATAAGCATGCGCTTCTTTTACTGTAGCTTCAAAAGCAGGTAGGTAAATTTCGCGCAAAGGACGTTCGGCAATTTTAACGTTCACATAATCACGGTGCGTTTCCTGATTGTTCGCTGCAAAATGCTTTACGCATGCTGCAACATCATTATCCTGAATACCTACCACAAAAGGAACTGCCAGTTTTTTGTTTAGAAAAGGATCTTCTGTAAAGTATTCGTAAGTTCTTCCTCCTAACGGAGTTCTAATAATATTAATAGCGGGAGAAAGCAAAACATCTTTACCTCTAGCTCTTGTTTCTTCCCCTACACTGTTTCCAAAAGTATAAGCTAGATTAGGGTTCCAGGTAGCAGACAATCCTGCTCCTGCCGGGTAATACGTGGCATAATCGTCCTCTAATCCTAAAGGTGCCCATGAATCTTTTTCTAACTCTTCTCTTACTCCCAAAGGCCCATCGGCCATTTTTAATTCAGGAATTCCCAAACGCTCCACAGCTTTAGTAGCGAACATGCTATTACCATGCAGTAAGCCTGTTTTTTCTTCTAAAGTCATTTCAGCAATAAGGCTATCGATCTTGCTATCAAAATCTTTAGAGATTGGTTTGCCTTTATAGATTTTCTGCTTGGTATTTTGGCCAATATTATCGATTTCAGACTGCTTTTCTTTTTTACAGGAGCTAAGCCCAATAATAAGTATCAGGCATGCTAAGGATACTATTTTTGATCTGATATTCATCTTTAGATTATTTTTTTATGTTGAGAGGTTTGGTTAAGTAAATCCGATTGGAAGCACTTCCTATCTGAATTTCAATTTGATCTTTTTCCAGCTGAAATGAATTGCTTTTTGTATTCCAATACTCCAGATCTTCGGCCTTAAGACTCAATGTAATCTTTTTAGTTTCGCCAGGTCTAAGATCTATTCTTCGGAAGGCTTTAAGTTCTTTTAAAGGCCGATCTATTGCTGAATTTAGATGAGAGATATACAATTGAGCAACTTCTTCTCCTTGCCTATCGCTTTTATTTGTTAATTGAAAGTTTATATAAATAGTTTCTACCTCACTTAAAGTTTCTCTTGAAATTTGAAGGTTTTTATATTCAAAATTAGAGTAGCTTAGTCCGTGACCAAAAACGTACAAAGGTTCTCCTTCAAAATAGCGGTAAGTACGTCCATTTCTTATGTTGTAATCCATCAACGGAGGAAGATCAGTAATATCTTTTACCCAGGTTTGTGTTAATCTTCCAGCAGGATTGTAATCGCCGAATAGAACATCGGTAAAGGCGGTCCCTAATTCCTGAGAATTCTGAGTTAGATGTAAAATTGAAGGTACATTCTCCTGCGTCCAGTTAATCGCATAAGGAAAACTACTAATTAGTCCTACGACTGTATTCGAATTTGCTTTATAGACCAATCTTATAAGGTCTTCTTCCTGCAATTGCAATGATTGGCGATCTACGGCTTCTTTACCTTCACCAGCCACAGGGCAATCTGCCCAACCAGCGCCACATGTTGGATCGTTTCCAACAATAACAAGGGCTACATCTGCTTCACTTGCAATCTTTATTGCTTTTCCATCAGCATTATTTTTCGCGTAGGTTAGTTCTACTTTTTTTTTTAATCGGTCTTTTAAAGCTTGTAGGACTGAAATGGTGTAAGGAGGAGTACCGCTATACCAATCCAATAAAACTTTATCTGCTTTACTACCAATAATTGCGATTTTAGTGATCTCATTTTCATTTAAGGGTAAAAGCTCTTTTTCTGGATCATTTTTCAATAACACAATAGATTTTCTAGTAGCTTCTAGAGCTAATTGACGATGTTCCTTCGTTTTCCAGGGAGCTATGCTATCTTCACCTATACCTATTTTTGCATATGGATTTTGACTTTGATCGTGATCCAACAAACCTAGTTTGATCATAACACGATAATTCCCTCTAAGTACCTTATCCAGATCTTTCTCTGTTAAATAACCATAAGCCAAAGCACCATAAACAGCTTCAGAATATTCATCTAAAAACTGACTAATCCCGGCTTTAATAGCTGCTGCCGCTGCTTTATATTTATCTTCATAATATTTATGATCTGAAAGCAATAATTTGAAAGCACCCCCATCTGTACAAATAATTCCATTTTGTCCCCAAGTCTTTTGGCTAAGCTCTTTAAGAACAGAATGCACCATAGCAGGAACTCCATTTATCTTATTATAAGCTGCCATATATGCATTGCTTCCACCTCTGGTTATTCCCTTTCTGAAGGGTACAGCATAATACTCATGCATCAATCGTTCATCAAATTCTGAAGATGTATAGGTTCTTCCATCTTCATTAGAATTTGCCAAAAAATGTTTCATTAGTGAGGCAGTCTGCCAATATCCATTTTTTTCAGATTGCAGCCCTTTTGCGAATGCCACAGTTAAAGATCCTGTTAGAAATGGATCTTCACCAAAGCTTTCTTCAGTTCTTCCCCATCTAGGATCTCTAGCAAGATCTGCATTGGGAGCTCTTACCACTAAAGCACCACGATTAAAAAATTGTTTAGCAAACCTCGCTTCCTTTCCTTCTGCTCTTGCTACTCGTTCTATTAAATTAGTATCCCAGGTTTCTCCCAGTCCATAAGCCTGCGGAAAGGTGGTTGTGGGTAGTGGCGGCCTGTCTTTTCCTCCCCATTCTGCAGGACCACCAAGCGCTACCCCATGTAAACCTTCCACATGGCCTGTTCCTTCAACACCCAAACGTGGCACTTCAGGATTAGTACTCAGAGCATTTACCTTTTCCTCTAAGGTCATTGAGTTCAATAAATTATCAATGCGCTCCTCTACAGATAATTTGCTGGATTTAAAAGCTGCTTTATTTGTTTCCTGAGCATGATTGAACTGAACATTAGAAACAAGCAGTAATAGGACTAAATATATTTTAGTGCAACTTAATTGCATACATTCATATTTATAATTTCTTGAAACGTATAGCAGCGCCTCCACTTTCTCCTAGCAAAAGACTAAGTGATTCTGTAGCGGTAACTTCTTTTTTAGAAATATCTACGGCTGTTGGATTATTTTCGTGACCTGTTCCCGGCGCATCTGCATAGATTTGAGCTTCATATGTTGCTCCATCATCCAAAAAGTCTAATTGAATATTGATATCTCTAGCTTTTTCGTTAGTAATAGCCCCCAGGTACCAGTCTTCACTTTCAATATCTTTTCTTACCGTCGTAATATATTTCCCTATTTCTCCATTTAGCACCTTAGTATCTTCCCAATCTGTAGGAACATCCTTCAGAAATTGAAATGCTGGTTTATCTACATAATTTTCTGGAAGGTCTGCTAACATTTGTAAAGGAGAATATAGTACAACCATTAAAGCAAGTTGTTTTGCAGTGGTAGTATGAACTCGTTTACCGGGATATCCTTCTTTTACTTCTACATCAAAAACAGCCGGAGTGAAATCCATTGGGCCAGCCAGTAATCTTGTAAAAGGTAAGGTTGCGGTATAATCTGGAGGATTTCCTTCACTCCATGCATTATATTCCTGACCTCTTGCTCCTTCCCTTGCCATCATATTAGGATAAGTTCTACGCTCACCGGTATCCTTAATGGGCTCGTGGAAATAGATTTCTAATCCATATTCTGCTGCTTTTTTAACGACATACCTGTAATAATTTACACCGAATTGACCATGATGCCATTCCTTCATATTTAATTTAGAACCTACCTGCCCAATTTTCACGGTATTTATTCCTCGCTTTTTATAAAGTGCAAAAGCCGAATCAATTTGTTTCAAGTAATTATGAAGATTGGAACCTGTTTCGTGATATCCTACGATTTCAACATCATTTTCCGCTGCGTAATCTGTAACTTCTTTCAAGCTGAAATTATCTGCTTCTTCAGTAAAGCTGAACTGGTGCATAGCGTTCTCGTACCATGCAGGTGTCCATCCCTTGTTCCAACCTTCAATCAATAAATAATCTATGCCTAAATCATTGGCATAATCGATATATTTCCGGGCATTTTTTGTAGTTGCACCTTGTTTATCACCTTCCCAAAAAGTGTATTTTCCTATGTGCATTCCCCACCAAATACCTAAGTATTTAAATGTCTTGATCCAACTGGTATCTTCAAGCTTATTGGGCTCATTTAAATTTAAAATTAGATAAGAGGTGATTAAATCTGTAGGTTTATCTCCTATTTGTAATGTTCTCCATGGTGTAGTAAAAGTATCAACGGTTCTAACTTTTACACCATCAGCCCAAGGCACTAAATCTGTTTTTAAAGTCGTGCCATTGGTATGAGCTAAAGTCGTACTGGCAAAATCTACTAAATTAGCTTCATGAAAGCTTATCGCTAATCCATCATTACTTTCAATAGTTAATGGAGTATGCACGGTATCCAACGTGCTAACAGGGGAAGCAGTAAAAAGGTTTTCATAACGTTGTTCATCATAAGCTGGAATCCACCAGGCTTTACCATCTTCTGCAAGATTAAAAGTGGTAAGCTCGTCCATAATGAAAATACTATCCTTAATTCCCTGTTCTGGAAAAACATATCTAAATGCGATTCCATAATCATAGGCTCTAAATTGGATATCTAACTTTCGTTCATTATTTGTTTTCTCTTTTAAATGAATTGTAAGCTGATTATAGTTATTTCTAATCTCTTTTTTTTCTCCCCAAACCTGCTCCCAGGTGGAGTCTTCAGATGATTCTTCAATATTAATTACTTCCAATCCGTTTTGAAGAGTATCCTTATTTTTAAAGACAAACCCCATGTTTGATGGCAAGATCACTTTGGTATCTCCATGATTTACGGAATATTGTGGGGAACCTCCGTTAATGTCAAATTCAATACTATTTTTTCCTTCAGGAGAACTTAAAGTATAGGACTCTGACTCTTTTTCAGGAGAACAACTGAAAATTAGCAGTTGCATAGCTACTAAAAGGGGTATTTTCTTATACATATTTTTAAAGTTGATTTATATTCGAATTGATGCGGGATTCCAAATAAAGAATCCCGAAATTCTATAATTTGGAGTTCAATTTTATTTTCCGGCAGTTTCGATTTTAAAACTTGTTTTACCGTTTAATGGATTGTCGTTTAACTGAAATTCTTTTCCTTCTTTTTTGACTGAAATTTTTATAACTTTTTCACCGTCGGGAAGGTAAACCTTACCACTTGCGGTATTTGTATTTGAGTCTGCAAAAACCTGAAGTTCCAGTTTTGTCCAATCCATATCCCGAGTAGACTGCGCTAGTTTAATATGCGGTATAAGGGTACCATTCTTAACTAAGGCGATAATAGGAATTTCTCCTGCCTCGATGGTATGCCAACCTTTTTCGTATACTTTATGCGTTTGATAGTCTATCCAGGTTCCTTCAGGTAAATAAACTTCGCGTACGTTTTCTTCCTCAAACAATGGGGCGACAAGCATATTTTCTCCAAAGAGATATTCATCATCGATCAGCCATGAACCTTTATCATCAGGAAATTCTACGAATAAGGCGCGCATCATTGGTAATCCTTTTTCTGAACTTTCCTTGGCCTGTGCATAGATATAAGGCATCAACTCATACCTCATATTATCAGCTTTTCTAAAGTCTTTCATGAATTCTTTGCTGTATTCCCAAGGTTCTGTTGGTGGTTCCCCATGGCTTCTTACGTGTGAGGAAAGCATTCCGAACGGAGTCCATCTTCTATAAATATTTTCTGGAGATTTGGTTACGAAACCTCCAACATCATGACTCCAAAAACTAAAACCACTAAGCCCTAAAGATAATCCGCCGCGAAGTGTAGCAGACATAGCTGTATTGGTAGTTGCGGCATCGCCTCCCCAATGCAAAGGATAACGCTGGCTACCTGCCCAGGTACTTCTTGCCCAAATTAAAGTGTATCCTTTTTCTTTTTGTGTAATTTCAGCAACCGCTTTATTGTAGCGTAGCGGGAATAGATTATGCTCATAGAAACCTGTTCTTCCAGAATGATAAATTCCGTTATAAGGTGCTGCTTCACCAAAATCTACTTTAAAAACGCCTACTCCCTGGTCTAATAAATGTTTCAGTTTCCCCTGATACCATTCTACAGTTTCAGGATTCGAAAAATCGAGGACGGCATCTTCAAAAGGAATATTTCCCTTGCGATCTTTTACCGCATATTCATTATCAACGATCTCATTAAAAAGCGTGTTTTTTGGTGTGAAATAAGGCAATTGCCAAAGGCTAACATGAAAGCCATCTTCCTTCATATCTGCCATCATTCCTACAGGATCATCAAAACGTTCTTTTGCAAATTCATAATTGTTTCTCCAGTCGACTTCAAACCAGCCGGTATCAAAATGGATAACATCACTAGGTATCTTATAATCTCTTAGATTCTTTGCAATTTCGCGACCCTCTTTTTCAGAAAAATAAGTAATTCTACTCATCCAAAATCCGAATGACCAAAGTGGTGGCATTGCTGCTTTTCCGGTTAAATTGGTATATTCATCCAAAATATCTTTGGGATTTCCCAAAAAGAAAAATAGATCTGCAACATCATCGCCAAGCATCATCTTGTTTGCAGCATTAAAATACTTTCCGAAATCTATGGTAATTGGTGAAGAGGTGTGCATAAATACACCGTAACCACGGTTACTCATATAAAAAGGTATAGGCTTATACATCGTTTCATTTTGAACGCCGTTGGCATCATCTGTATACAAGACTACTTTTTGCCCTCTTTTATTAAATTGAGTAAAGGATTCTCCACAACCAAAAATCTTTTCTCCAGGTTGTAAACTAAACACCGGGCTAAAACTGCGGGAATAGTCACTATTTCGCCTTACGTATGAAAATGGAAGTACAGGCGTATAAGTATTTTGAACATCTGAGTTATGTAAAGTGCTTGTTAACAGTTTACCATTCTCGTCATAAATATTGACATGCCATGGATTAGAAATGATCTCTACCCTTCCATGATCACTACTGAATTGATGTCCGCCTTCAATAGTAGTATAATCCCATAATTCTGGATGATTAGGAGCTGTACCTTCAACCAGCATTAATGATTCCTTAGGCTGATTGAACTGCGGACCCGATGTCATTTTTAATCGTATCGTCCTATCTGAAACAAACTGAATTTGAAAAGGAAGCTCAGGAGATTCAGCATATTCTGTAGCAGGAAATTCATTAGCAGGTACGTTATCTGGCTTCATCAGCATATTGTTAAATGCCTGCCTGGTCTGGTACTCGTAACGTTTATATTTAAGTGTTCCCTTACCTGTTTCAGGGTCGAATGAAACAAGCTCATCGGCAAAGTAAAACGTATTTTCATAATTTTCGAAATCCTTGCTAATATCGATCGGCTCATTTAGCGTTTGGCTATTTTGAATTTGTGCGCTTATATTCCAAAAGCTACCTAAGCCCAGAATAGCGAAAACAAGCTGAATTTTTTTTAGTTTTTTCATATAGCTGGTCATCTGTGTTTAAAGTTTTTTGAATTCAAGAAGAAAAACGTCATTCTCACGAATGGAAATATTCATCGAATGCGCTCCTGTATTATCAATTAATATAGTCTTAATATTTTCTGGCTCTCCACTACTCAAAGATTTTAGTTCTTTTACCTGATCTTTAGATAACTGCTTTGGAGCCCCCATTTCTAAATACCTTGTGTAAGGATCATTTTTTTGAAATCCTACCTGATATTTAGTCACTTCATAGTTTCCTTTTGGAATATGCTTCAGGTCTAGAATAATTTCTCCTTTTTCTTTAGCTGGTAGGCGTTGCGAATAATAGGTTTGGTTTAATTCTGAATCTTTTGGAAGCGTATAAGTGAAATCCCAAAATAGTACTTGAAAATCTCCATTTTCGTCTTTGGCTACATAAGACTGCTGGTCGTTATTAACTAATTCGGTTTCACCTAATTTGTTCAGAAATTCATAGGCGTAATAAGCTGATTTCTTGATTCCTTGAGTGTTCATAAGCCCGAAACCACCATGAAACGGTTCGAATCTTGGACCGGCTTCTTCAAAAATATCAGTAAAAACCCAATAGGACATTGAATTTGCCGCATCACCAATTTGCTTTAGCTTTTGAAGAATATAAGCTGCCTGATGATAACTATCGTGAATAGGATCTGCAGGAGTATAAGAAGAACTCCATTCGGTGTAATGTAATTCTAAATTTTCTTTAGAAAGACTATCCATCTTTTTACGTACAGCAATTACATCTCCACTAACACTCCACTCATCTTCATTTAGAATAGTACCAGAAGTGCCAAATTCATCTAAATACCCCTGTTTTACACCATAAGAATGAGTTGAAATATAATCGATAGGCACCTCATTTTTATCAGTAAATTCAATAGTCTCATCTACCCAGGCATTTCCCGCTGTGGCCGGACCTCCAATCCTATAATCTTTACTAACATTTTTAACTGCCTCTGCTGTATACTTATATAATTTGAAATATTCCTCTTGTGTTCCTGCCCAGAATCCATCTAAGTTAGGTTCGTTCCATACTTCGAAATACCAGGTTTTCAGCTCTTCTTCTCCATAGCGATCGGTCCAATGTTTTAAAAGATTCTCTACCAGATCTTTCCATTTATCATAATCATTAGGAGGTGTTATATTTCCCTTCCACCAAAAGATCGTCTCATCACCACTGGCTAAATAATTTGGCATAAAGCTAATCTCCACGAAGGGTTTCATCCCAATTTCTAAAATGTAATCGTATAGAGCATCGATATACTGATAATTGTATTGTGGATTTCCTTCATCATCTAATCTGTACACCCCCATATCGTCTGTCAACAAACCATGCATTCTTATGTATTTGAAATCACAGTCCTTTTTTATTTCAGCTAATTGTTGTTGCCAATCTGCACGAAGTCCTTCGTTAGCTCTACCAGCACCAATACATTCTTTAAACATGGTATTCAATTCGCCCAATTCTTTGTCATAATCGATATTGATCTTTCGATTTTGAGCTTGAAATGTTATGGCAAAACATCCAAAAATTATCGTAAATATGAATTCTAGCTTTCTCATTTTATCGTTGCTATTCTAATTGGATTTTAGCACTACGCTTTTACTTTCTAATCCTGCTGAATTAGCCGAAATTCTAATTTCTCCAGTCTGTTTTGTGGATTGAACAATTACCAAACATTTTCCATTAAGTGCACGATGTGATTTACCCTTGAAAGATTCGTGATTAGTTGGATCACCACTGGCAACACCAACAATTTTTCCTGGGCCCTCGATTTCGAAATCAATTTGATTATTTGCTCTGGGCGCTAATATTCCTTTGGCATCAGTTATATTCACCGTAACAAATGAAAGATCTAATCCGTTTGCTTGAAGTTCTTTTCGATCTGGAGATAACTCTATTTTAGCAGGTTTTGAAGCTGTTTTTATTTCAGTCTCTTTTACAACTCTTCCGTTTTTTCTGGAAACCGCTTTTAAAGTTCCTGGTTGAAATGGAAATCGCCACATTACATGAAGCTCCTCACCTTTTTTAGATTTGGATCCCTTAGACTCTCCATTAAGAAATAATTCTACCTCATCTGCATTGTTATAATATGCCCAAACATCAACTGTTTGGCCTTGCTCCCAATTCCAGTGGGGTAAAAGGTGAAGCACATCTTCATCTGTCCATTCACTTTTGTACATATAATACACGTCTTTTGGAAAACCTGCCAAATCTACAATTCCGAAATACGAACTTCTTGAAGGCCATTCATATGGTGTTGGTTCTCCGATATAATCAAAACCGGTCCAGATAAAAAATCCAGATAGAAAGTCGTTCTTTTTAATGATCTTCCAGCTGGTTTCGTGTAATGATCCCCAAGGTGTTCTAACCTGATCGAATGCTGAAATTGTTTGATCTGGATTGCCGCCTGTAAAAACCTTATCCCAGCGTACCGGCCAGATCTTTGTAGTATCCGATGGAAACTCATAATAACCCCTGGTTTGTAGGCCAGAAGTAGTTTCTGTAGCAATAAAAGGGGTGTTTGGAAAGTTTAACTGATGTTTTTCCCAGGTTTGATGGGCATAATTATAACCTATCAAATCTAAAGCACCTGATCCTGCTAACGAATTAGGTTTATCTGCAGTTTCTTCAAATTGAATTGTAACTTCTTTATCTGAAACATGAACTGGAGGATTCATCCCTGCGGTTACCGGACGAGTACTATCTAAGCCTTTAACGATATTAGATAATTCTACACCAATTTTTGCTCCTTTATTACTCCATTGTTCCTGAATTTCGTTCCCGATACTCCACATAAAAACACTGGGATGATTTCTATCTCTTTTGATTAGATCACTAAGATCCTGCTCATGCCATTTGTCCCAATATTGGCTATAATCGTGCTTTGTTTTGGCAGTAGTCCAGATATCAAAGGCTTCATCCATTACAATAAATCCCATTTGATCACATAAATCCAATAATTCTGGCGCTGGAGGGTTATGAGCTGTACGAATTCCGTTTACGCCCATTTCTTTCAAAATCTCTAATTGTCTTTCTATTGCCCTAATATTAATTGCTGCTCCTAAAGGACCAAGATCATGATGCATGCAAACACCACGGATTTTTTGAGATTTTCCATTCAGTATAAATCCTTTTTCGAGATCGAATTCAAAATCACGAATACCAAAGCTGGTTTCGAAACGATCTATTCGGTTTTTATTCTGAATAATATCTATTTGAGCCTTATACAACAAAGGAGAATCTATTGACCATAGCTTGGGATTAAGGATTGTAAGCTCTTTATTAAAATTAATTGCTGAATTGGCAGTTATGCTTAATGCTAAATTTTCGGACTTAACTATTTCCTGGTTACCCTGAAATATAGTTACCTGAACTTCAATTTCTTCATCTTTAGCAAATTCATTTTTAATTTCAGCAGTAATATTTACCAGAGCTTTCTCCTCTGAAATATTAGGTGTTGTAATAAAAGTCCCCCAATTAGGAATATGAATTTTATTAAGTTTCTTTAACCATACATTTCGATAAATTCCACTTCCTGAATACCACCTGGAATTAGGCTGATCACCATTATCTGCTTTTACTACGATCGTATTATCTTTAGATCCGAAATTAAGATAAGGGGTAAGATCATATTCAAATCCTATATACCCATTAGGACGTTTTCCCAAATAACTGCCATTTATCCAGACTTCACTATTTTGATACACTCCATCGAATTGAATCTTATACAAACGAGTACTGTCTTCAACAGGAATATTAAATGATTTTTTATAATAGCCTACACCACCAGAAAGAGCTCCTCCGCCTATCCCTGCCGAACTATTTTCATCAAATTCCTGATAAATACTCCAGTCATGAGGCAAATCTATAGCCTGCCAAGCATTAGCATTTAAAGCTTCATTAAGGCTCTTAATTGTATCGTTCTTATAGAATTTCCAATTCTCAGTAAATAGTTGTTTACGATCTGATAATTTTGAAGCTTCCTCCTTTTTCTGGCAAGCAAAAAGAATGAAAGATAGTATAGCAACTATGCCTATGGATGACTTATTAATAATGTACTGTTTATAAGCAATCATGGGTGATGTATAAAAATGCCGGCAGCAATTTGCTACCGGCTAATATTCTTATTATTTAGGTCTGTAATGAAAAACTATTTGGGCAACTCCTTCCCCTGTCCTTGATTGGTCTCTAACAACTGCAAGTCTTAAAGAGTTTTCTGAAATCTCTACAACATTTACAGATGTCCAATTACTAACATCTCCATAATAATCACCTCCAAAAAGTACATCTACTCCTCCATTAAATCGGATAGTATGATTATCGATATTGTAATTAAAAGAACCAGTAGAAGTCGTTTGACTATCAGAGTTTATAGCTGTTTGGGTTACCTCAACATTATATCCTCCATCAAGGTTAAACGTCATTTCGCCCCAGTCTTTATTCTCCATTACCCATTCGTTTCCTGCATAATCAGGAAACCAGTTCCAGTAATCTGAACCACTTTCGTTGTATGGATAATCTAAGCCGGCCCATCCAACAGGGCTAGTCATATCTAAAACCCAAGTCTTACCTTCAACTCCGTTAGTAAGCATAGCCCACTCTTCTTCGCTAAAATATTCTTCATCATTTGAAGATACTTCTACACTTACAGGATCTGCCTCTACTGCTCCACCTTTTGTATATGCAGTGTAATAAACATTATAACTACCCGCGAAAGGTAAAGTGACCCTTAGACTATCTTCATTGGATGTACCAATCTGGCTGCCATTGGCATCAGTATAGCTCCAGTAAGAAATGTAATCTGGTTCCATGCTTTGCAGAATAAGCTCATTATCATTTCCATCAGCCTGGGTTACCATAAAGTTTAATTGATCGCCCTGCAATTCTACATCAGGGAAACTATATTCATCCTGGCAAGAAGTTAGCAACAGGCCAAACAAAGCTATAAGTATGTTATTTATATGTTTCATCTTTTATAAGTTTAAAGTTTGTATTACCAACCTGGATTTTGTTCTATAGCTCCATTGGACAATAATATCTGTGATTGAGGAATTGGAAACCATCCATTGGTTTCGGTTCTAAAGGTCACATCAAATTGCGAACCGTCGCCAGAGTTATCAATAGCCTCTTTAGCGCGTTGCAAACTCCAACGAATAAGATCGAAGTAACGTTTACCCTCTAAGGCAAGCTCAAGTCTTCTTTCTTCCATTATATTTTCTTTGGTGACAGCAATTGAATGTGCATCATCCTGAAATGCTCTTGCTCTAACACGATCCAGACATTCCTGAGCAAATCCCTGATCGCTATCCATATTTAATTCCGCAGCCATTAAAAGAACTTCAGAAAAACGAATAACAGCATAGTCTTCAAATCCATCAATCTGGATATCTCCACCATTTGCCGCAACTACGGCTTCACCTGCTTCGTTGGTTATAGGAGCATATTTTTTCCAGGATAATCCTGTGTGTTGACGTTGTCCTCTAGAATCATTGTCAAACTCTAATCCTTCTTCGTCGTAATTAATGATCGTAGCATCACGACGAGTATCACCTACTGCATAGGCATTATATAGCTCTGGGTTTACAGGTGCTCCTCCCCATCCATAAGCGTATGGCCCTAAATTACTTCCACGAGTTGCTATATTTACCTGAAAACGGTTTCCTTCATTTAAATCCCAGTTTCCATTTCCTGAACTATTATATCGAATAGCCCAAACCATCTCGGCATTACCTTCACCGACATAATTTTCCATAGAAGCTGCAAGCCACAATCTGGAGAAATCATCTATTAATTCGTGTCCGCTATTATTTACTACATCATTGATATATGCAGTTGCCTCTTGTCTAGAAACAACTCCGGCCAAATCTGAAGCCTCATAATAATCTGTATAGAATAGAAATGCTTTTGCTAAGTATGCTTCTGCTGCCCACTTGGTCACCCTACCGTAATCTGGGCTGTTATTTAAACTGTAATTTTCATCACCCAAATTTTCTGCTGCGAACCTAAAGTCCTCAGCGATTAATGCGTAAGTTTCCTCAGCTGGAGCTCTGGGACTTTCAAACTCTTCAGGACTTAAAGTATGATCTAAAGGAACAATATCACCAAACATTCTAGCCAATTCAAAATGATAATGAGCTCTTAAAAATTTAGCTTCAGCTTCATATTGCGTTCTAAGATCTTCGTTGCCTTCCCAATTGATACCTTCTAGATTCTCTAATAAAATATTTGCTCTATAGATCCCGGTATAACAAATCTCCCAAACAGGACGATTCATCTCTAGATCAGATCCAAACTGAAATCTATCCCATTCTAAGGAAACCTGGTTATCTGCAGTTCCAAAACCACCAAAGCAATTGTCTGATGCAATTTCAGAAGTAAGCAAAAATCCACCGTAACCTTCTCTTTGTAATATATCGTAAGCAGCTACCAAACCTTCAAAAGCATCTTCTGGGGTTTGATAGAAGTTATCTTCTGTTCTTTCTGTATAAGGATCGTTTTCAATAAAATCGTCTGTACAGGAGGCTACCAATCCTAAAGAAGCTATCCCGAGTATTTTTATATATTTTTTCATAATTCTTTTTTTAGAAATTTACATTTAGACCAACCATGTATGTTCTAGGCTGTGGATAGTATCCAACATCGATTCCTCGAGCCCAGGATTGATTTACGTTACCAAAACCAATTTCTGGATCCATTCCCTTGTAATTGGTAAAAGTGTAAAGGTTATTACTGGTCACGTAGATTCTAAATCTTGAAAATGCATCAAGTTGATCGGTAAGCTTCGTTAGATCTACCCCAAGATTTACGGTTTTAATTCTTAAGAAATCTGCGTCTTCTATATATAAATCTGAAAAGCGAGTATAGTTACCATTCGAGGTTGTTCCCCATGTTGCTCTAGGTAAACTATTAGAACTACCTTCTGCAGTCCATCTGTTAACGATCTCTGTTGTATAGTTGTAAAAAGGTCTTGAATAATCTCTTACTCCGTAAACATTTTGGAAGCCGGCCATACCATAAGTATAAACCGAGAAATCAAATGCTTTATACTGAAGTTGGATATTAAATCCGAAATTTAAGTTTGGATTTGGATTTCCAATTTCTGTCTTATCATCCTGATTAATTTGACCGTCGCCATTAAGGTCTACGAATCTTACATCTCCGGGTTGAGCATTAGGCTGGATAAGTTGACCGTTTTGCGAATACTGCTGAATTTCAGACTGATTTTGGAATATCCCATCTGTTTTTAATCCGTAGAAATATCCAATTGGATGTCCAACTTCAACTCTATTCATCTCGTCTAATCCCTGGAAAAGTAGATTACTTTCTCCATGAATAATTCCTTCGGAATTTGCAATTCTTAATACTTCATTCTTATTGTAAGATACATTCGCGTTTAAATTAAGGCTCCAATCTTCTCCAAAATCTTTGCTATAACCAGCATTAAATTCTATCCCTTCGTTACGAATATCACCTCCATTAATAAAAGGAGCATTTGCACCAGCAATTAATGGAACCGAAGCTTGTACCAACCAGTCTTTAGTTTCTTTTCTATAGTAATCGAACGTAAGTGTTATGTCTGAAAAAATTCTGGCATCAAAACCAATATCAAACTGCTCTGAAGTTTCCCATTTTAGATCTGGGTTAGATAAATCGTCTGGACTGGATCCTACTTCCAAAGGCATTTCATTATCCCCTGTACCGAAGTGATAGTTTTTATTGTAAGAACTAATGGTAGAAATATAAGCGAATTGTTGACTAAACTGATCATTTCCGTTTTGTCCCCAACTTCCTCTTAATTTTAAGGAATTGATGAAGGAATCTTCTGAGAAGAAGTTTTCTCTATCGATATTCCAACCTACTGAAAATGCAGGAAAATAGGCATATTTATTATTGCTACCGAATTCTGATGACCCATCTCTTCTTAAAGTTGCAGTAAATAAATATTTACTATCATAGTCATAAAGCAATCTGGTGAAATAAGATTGAATACTATAATCTACTCTGCTTCCACTTACGGTGTTTTGTGTAGGATCTGTAGCATTAGATAAATAAGCATGTTCAAAATCATTGAATATTAGATCTCTACCAGTGGCAGACTGATTTTCATATACATTTTGCCTAGCTGAAGTACCTAATAAAAAATCAATATTATGTACATCTGCAATCGTCGTTTTATAATTAAGCGTATTCTCCCAAATCCACGATACTGTTCTACTTGAACTTTGTGTTACCTGAGATGTGCTATTGTAGGCTACATTAGAAAGTTCGTAAAGTGGGTTAAAAGCACGATAATTGTTATCATTGATATCTACACCAAAACTAGTTCTAAAAGTAAAGTCGCTATGTGAAGCCTCAGCAAAAATATTTCCTACAGCACGATTTGTTTTACTTTCATTAAAATTTCCGTAATACAAAGACCCTAGAGGGTTAGTAATATCAGAACTTATATCTGAGCCTGCATAACTTCCATCTTCATTATATACCGGCATGCTTGGTGGAGCATTTAAAAAACCTCTAATATTGTTGCTATAGATACCCGCATCAGAAACACCTTTATTATACTCGTTAGCAAAAGAAAAGTTTTCACCGATCTTTAAATGATCTTCGATAATATCGTAGGTGATATTGGTGTTAAAAGTTATACGATCGTATTGAGACTGATCTGTTTGACTACCAATTATACCTTCTTGTCCAAAATAAGAGAGTCCGGTAGAATAATTTACTTTATCTGTTCCTCCAGATATTAAGGCTGAATAATTCTGTTTAATGGCTCCGTTATTAAAAAGCTCATCCTGCCAATCGGTATTTGGTAGATTTTCTAATTCCTGCTGAGAATAAAGAGGTGCGTAACCCGAGTTTACTCGGGCTTCATTCATTATAATACCATATTCACGACTATTCAATAAGTCTAAAGTTCTGGCAACTTCCTGAAAACCTATGTAACTGTTTATAGAAACACTGGTTACTCCTTTCTTTCCTTTTTTGGTAGTCACTAAAACAACACCATTCGCTGCTCTGGCCCCATAAATAGAAGCCGCTGAAGCATCTTTTAGAATATCTACTCGCTCGATAACGGAGGGGTCTAAATATCCTATACCATTTTCAACTACAACTCCGTCTACAACATAAAGTGGAGAATTGTTACCAGCAGTTCCTACTCCACGGATGTTTACGGTCATGTTTGCACCTGGCTGCCCTGAAGTTGATGTGATATTAACTCCAGAAGTTTGTCCCTGTAGTGCACTTGTTGCATCGATACTGGCTGTTTGAATTAAATCATCAGATTCTACCATCGAAGTTGCTGCTGTAGATACCTTTTTACGCTGAGTACCGTAACCTACAACCACAATTTCATCAAGTTCTGCCGTAGAAACCTGTAGACTAATATTGATCTCATTTTGAGTGCCTACAGCAACGGTTTGTGTTTCGAAACCGATGTAGCTGAAAGACAAACTTTCTGAAGCTTCCGCTTCAATCAAATAATTACCATCAAAATCTGTCGTAGTTCCTCTACTTGTTCCTTCTACGATAACGCTAACTCCCGGAATTGGTAAACCATCATCTGCAGAGGTCACGGTTCCGCTAATTTCTTTTTGCTGTGCCCAACCGGTTACACCAAACACGCAAAAAATCATTGCTAATAAATAAGGTTTGATCCTCATTTTTAAAATAGTTTGTTGTTTCATATACATTTCTTTAATGAGGATTTAAAAATATAACCCTCGAAATTTTTTGATTTAAAAATTAAACACCCTTCAAAATGAATAGTAAATAATTCAAACGTTGTAGTAATAAGAACGAAATTATCAAATTGTACTCCTTAACAAGGGTATCAAATCGTTTTATAAAGGGATAAAATGTTTTTGTCTAGTCTGGCAGGCGCCAGCAATACTAGTCTCGCTGAATTTTAACATTAAAACCACATAGATAATTATAAAATCTAAAAAGTTTAGTTGTGAGCAAGAAAAATTGAATCGCTTTTTATCCAATTTTAGAAACTAGGAATGCTTCTTCTTATAAGCAGAAGGAAGAATATCGTATTTCTTCTTGAAGTTTTTAGTAAAATACTTAGGGTTATTAAAGCCTGTTTTGAATGCAATTTCTGATATGGTTAACTGACTTTTTGCTAATAATTCCTTACCCTTTTCTAAACGAATATCAGTGATTAATTCTGAAGGTGTTTTCTCGAATAAACTCAAGGTTTTATTATATAAGAAAGATCGACTAACTCCTAGATCCACCGCTAAGCGTTCCACACCAAAATCTGGATTCTGGTAATTGCTTTTGATTATCTGAAGCACCTTTCTCATCAATTTTTCGTCCTCTGTCTCGATCGTAACCTGATTCGTTATTTTAGGAACCTCAATTTTCTTTCTATAAGCTTCCTGGAAAGACTTTCTTTGTTCTATCAAATTATCGATTCTAGATTTTAAGACTTCTAACTTAAAAGGTTTTGTTATATAATCATTGGCTCCGGCTTTTAAACCAGCAAGTTTATTTTCTTCGCTTTGATTACCCGACAACAAAATAAATGGAATATGTTTAGTACGAGCATCATTTCTAATCTTAAGGCAAAGATCTGTACCTTTCATACCTGGCATCTCCCAATCGCAAATTATTAGATCTGGTACGATAGAAAGTGTTTTTTTCCAACCGGTTTCACCGTCTACAGCAATAAATAAGTTATAGCTTTCTCTAAGTGTTTTTCCTAGATAATTTAAAAACTCTCTGGAATCATCGATTATTAGAACTGTAGGTAAAGAATCATTCTCACCCAGGATCTTATTAGAAATTTTTTCTTTATCAGAAGCAATCTTTATAGGCGGAATCTTTTGAAGTGGTAACTTAATTGTAAATAAGGAACCACTGCCTTCTTTACTATCAACATTTATCTCGCCAGAATACAATTTAACGTATTCCTGTACTAAAGCAAGACCAATCCCGCTACCCGTTTTATTTAAATCGTTGTCTAGATCTGCTTTATAAAATCTATCAAATATCTGTGGCCTGTCTTTCTCGGCAATTCCAACACCAGTATCCTTTACTTTAATGATAAAAATTTTCTTTTCGATATGGTCTTTAGGATCTAATATACTTTCTCCAACTTCTAGACTAACATGTATTTCCCCTCCCTCTGGTGTAAATTTTACCGCATTAGATAGTAAGTTGTAGACGATTTTGTCTAGTTTATCCATATCGAATATGGTAAAGAATTTCGATTCTTCACTAACAAAGAATAACTTCACTCCTTTACTTTCAGCATAGTCTTTAAAACCATTTACTATATCATTGATAAAATCAACAATATTAGCTTTTGACGAAGTTAATAAGGTATCATTTTTTACGTTACCCAAATCTAGCACCTGGTTAATTAAGTTCAGTAAGCGTTGGGCGTTATCGTTTATAATATTGATTTGTTCTTTAACATGTGGACCAAGATGCTGCTGATTTAATCTTGAAACCGGTGATAAGATCATAGACAGCGGAGTTTTAAACTCATGACTAATATTCGTAAAAAAACGAATCTTCATTAAATCCATTTTGTGCAAATGCGCTGCTTCTCTCTTTTCTTGTTGAATTTCAAAGTTTTTTCGTTGTTTCTGAATAATTCTTCTTCTTCCAAGGTAAAGCAGTCCTAGAATAAAGATCACGTAGCCGATGTAGGCATAAATCGTTTTATAGAATGGCGGTAAAATTTCTATACTAAGCATCGCTCCTTCTCGATTCCAAACCTGATCATTATTAGAAGCCTGCACTCTAAAATTATATGTTCCAGGGTCTATATTCGTATATGAAGCAACTCTTTGTGAATTACTTAAGTTTTGCCATCCATTATCGACCCCTTCAAGTTTATATCGATAATTATTTTTTGAAGGCTGAAAAAAGTCCAAAGCGGCAAATTCAATTGAAAAGAAATTTTGATCATGCTTTAAGGTGATCTTTTCAGTTTTATAAAGTGGTTTTTTTAGTAATATCTTATTTCCTATTTTCTCACCTACTGAAATATCTTCATTAAAAAGACTAAATTCAGTAAAAATGATTTTAGGCTTTTTTTCGTTGTATTCAAATTCTTGTGGCTTAAATACATTAAATCCGTGCAATCCACCAACTAATATCTCTCCGTCTTTGTTTTTATAAATAGAATTTTCATTGAACAAATTCCCTTGCAAACCATCCAGATCATTATAAATCTTAAAATCTGGAGATATTCTTCCGTTCATTTCACCAATATCTCCTTTTTTAAATTGAGCTATTCCAAAGGAAGAGGTTATCCAAAGATCGCCATCATCATCTTCTACAATTCCTATTATTTTTTCACCCGGTAAACCGTCTTCTTTTCCGTAGTGATAAAAAACATCATCATTCCCACTGTAAAGATTTAACCCTCTATGAGATCCAACCCACATATTTTCTTGTTTATCCTTATAGATAGCCAGAATGTTATCATCACTCAAACTTGTACTATCCCCAGGAATATGATAAAGATGCTTTACCACATTTTTTAAAGGATCTATGATATCTATCCCGTAAGAAGTTCCTATCCAGATTTTACCATTTTGGTCTTCATTTATAGAAGATATATAATTGGCATGAATAGGAAATTTACCGCCACCTTCAAAAGAATGTATAAACCTGTTATTTTCTTCATCATAGATATCTACACCTCCGGTTAAAGTTCCTATCCAAAGACGTCCCTTAGAATCTTCAAATAGTTCCCAAATATTATCACCTGCTATACTCGTGCTATCTTTGGGATTATGGCGAAAATGCTTAAAACCATCCTTAGTTAATAGATTTAAACCTCCTAAATAAGTTCCGGCCCATAATCGATTTTTACTATCAAAAAGCAGACTAACAATTACATCGCTCGAAATACTATTTGGATCTTCTGCATCGTGGAGGAACTGCTGATATTTTCCGGTTTCCTGATCTAATTTTAGAAGACCTCCACCGTTAGTACCGATATATAAATTTCCTTTAATATCCTCTGTAAATACATTTACATCGTTAAAAGGTAAACTTTCAGGATTCGAAAGCACCTTTTTTTGTAAAGGAAAACGTATAATATTAGGATGATAATAATCAATTCCGTTTTTAAAAGTTCCTATCCAGAGTATACCGTCCTGATCGGCATAAAGTGAAGTAATACTATTATGGGAAAGCGTATTACCTATTTCAGCATTATTTTTTATATATCTTACAGATAGATCGTTAACATCAACTACATTGATTCCTCCAAGATCAGATCCTATCCAGATATTTCCATTTACATCTTTCTCTATAGCACTTATTAGATTACTGCTTAATTGAAGTTCTGTAGACTCTTTGGTATAATTATTTAGTTGATCGTTTTCAATTTGATAATAGAAGACTCCGTAATCTTGAAATAGATGAATCCATAAATCACCATTTTCATCAATAACTAACCTAAAATCATGCTCTTCTTCACCAAAATTTTCTTTTAATTTTTCATATTCAGAAATGATTGAAAAAGAACTGATATCAAGTTTATGAATTAATCCGTTTGTATATATTACCCATAACCCATTTTTATTTGAAACAACTACTGAAGCCGGTCTAAGACCTTTTTGCTTTAAATATGCATTATAGTCTTTCAGATCATCCTTACTGTTTTTTTCATTTACTCTTGTTACTGAAGCATCCTTATGGATCAATAAAAAATCATCTTCAATTGAAACAATATCTTCTACCGGACTATCAGAAATCTGAAAAGATCGCAGAATAGTATTTTGATCACTGGTAAAACTTTGATCTATAGGATCGAAAATATTTATTCCTTCTGGAGTTTCACACCAAATATTACCAAGAGGACCTTTAAAAACTCTTCTAAAATTTCTAGATTGAATTGCAGAAGGATTTGAAGATTTAGGACTGTAATGCTGGAATTCGTAACCATCGTAACGGTTAAGGCCAGAAGTAGTTGCGATCCATAGAAAACCGTTTTCTTCCTTATAAAAATCGTTAACAGCCCCAGGTGACAATCCATCTGCCACTCCTTTATGCGCAAAGCGGTATTCTGGATTTAATGCATTTATAGCACTATCCTCTTGCGAATAACTACAAAAAGAAAATATGATAAAAACATATAAGAAGTAAATACCTCTCATCTAAAATCCTTCCTTTTATTTAATATTTTAAATTGAACTTGATCTACACTGCCCCAATTAAAATAACTTCTATTCTTTAATCCTGAATTCACTAAGCGCTTCAATATGGAACTGATTACGTAATTTGAATTGATAACAACTAAAAAAACAAGACAAAAATTTTAGTGATTTTTCTTAGATTTTTGCCAAATTACTAATAGTTTTGATGACTACAAGTTTAAATTCAACTTATCTTGTGACCAAATTAAATGGAACTATTTTATCAATACGTTAAAAATAGTGCTTTAGCATCTCAAATATATTTTAATAATTCATTTTACAAAAAATAATACTCTAACTATACATACAATGAAAAAACTTTTAATACTAATTTTAGCTTTTCCTCTATTGGTTCAGGCTCAATTCCAAAATGATCAGGTTAAAGAAGGTACTTTTGAGAACCCTATTTTTAAAGGAGATTATCCAGACCCAAGTTTACTAGTAGATGGCGAAGATTTTTATGTAGTTCATTCTTCATTTGAATATTATCCAGGCTTAACGATCTGGCATTCTAAAGATCTTATTAACTGGAAACCTGTTACCAATGCGCTTACCACTTATTTAGGATCAATATGGGCTCCAGATCTGGTGAAGTATAACGGGAAATACTATATCTATTTCCCTGCCAATGACACTAATTATGTGATCGTAGCAAATGATATTAACGGCCCTTGGAGTGAACCTATAGATTTAGAAATTGGAAATATTGATCCGGGACATATCGCAGATGATAAAGGTAATAGATATCTGTATTTTAGTAATGGGGGTTATGTTCCATTAGCCAAAGACGGACTCTCTATTACCGGTGAATTTGAAAAATCCTATGACGGCTGGCCTATCCCTGAAGACTGGACAATCAAATGTTTTTGCATGGAAGGTCCAAAATTATTCAAAAAAGGAGATTATTATTATCTAACCGTGGCAGAAGGAGGAACTGCTGGTCCAGCCACTGGTCATATGGTTGTTTCTGCAAGATCCAAATCTCCTACCGGTCCCTGGGAAAATTCTCCTTATAATCCAATAAAAAGAGCTCAAAGTAAAGAGGACCAATGGTGGTCTGTAGGACATGCTACGGTGTTCGAAGCTAGCAAGGATAATTGGTGGATGATATT
Organism: Zunongwangia sp. SCSIO 43204; assembly: GCF_019904275.1. Lineage (GTDB taxonomy): Bacteria > Bacteroidota > Bacteroidia > Flavobacteriales > Flavobacteriaceae > Zunongwangia > Zunongwangia mangrovi. The sequence continues at coordinate 3,081,026 of NZ_CP063204.1, read as the reverse complement.
ACATGCTTACGAAAAAGATTATTACAATAGAGGAAGACAAACTATTTTAGCGCCATTAGAATGGACAGAAGACGGTTGGTTTAAAGTGCCAGAGGATTTTAATTTAACCGAAGCTTATAAACTTCCCCTAGAAAAAGGACGAACTAATAATTATTCTTTGAACGATGATTTTTCTGATAAAGAATTAGGAGCTCAATGGAAATTTTACAAAAAAATAGATAGCTCCAGGTTCGAGTTTACAGGCAATTCATTGAATCTTAAAGCTAAAGGTAATTCACTGGCCGAAAGTTCTCCACTACTTACAGTTCCTTACAGCCATTATTATGAAGCTGAAGTAGAAATGGAAATCGAAGGAGAAGCTAAAGGTGGCTTAGTTTTATTTTATAATGAAAAAGCAGGATCTGGAATTCTAAGTAGTTCGAAAGATATTTTGGCCAATTTACGAGGATGGCAGTTTGTTACTGAAGAAAATGTAGTAGATTCTCATGTTTTTTTGAAAATTAAAAACATCAAAGGAACGGTAGATATGTTTTACAGTAAAGATGGAGAAAACTGGATTAAAATAGAAAATTCAGCTGAAGTATCGGCTTATCACCATAATGTTCTAAGTGGTTTCTTAAGTTTAAGAATCGGACTTGTTTCAATGGGAGAAGGAATGGTGAAATTTAAAGATTTCAAATACACCACAATCGAAAATGATTAAGAATAGAACTAAATTTAATCAATTTTATACATTACAAATCGATCTTTTAGCCAAAGGTATGGGTACAGAATTTTGTTTATAATAGCCTAATTTACAGCTTAAACCATATTGATTACTAAAAACAAACCTCGCTTTAAGTGGGGTTTTGTTTTTAGAAGTATTATTTAATTTACAAAGAGCATAAAAACTTGTCAAATTCAATGATTATCAATTTTTGAGGTTTTTCAACTAAAATCTATACTTATCTAATCTATCAAATTTCAGTACTGAATTCTTTCTATTTTTGCTGAAATTTATAAGCTATGAATTGGATACTTTTAATTATTGCCGGCTTGTTTGAAATGCTTTTTGCTATATGTCTGGGTAAGGCAAATCATACTCAAGGAATAATCTCTAAACTTTGGTTTGGCGGGTTTTTAATCTGCCTATTTCTAAGCATGACTTTGCTTGTAAAAGTAACAAAGGTACTTCCTATTGGTACAGCTTATGCAGTTTGGACTGGAATTGGTGCGGCCGGTACCGTGCTTTTAGGAATATTTGTTTTTAAAGAACCTGCTACTTTCTGGAGGTTATTCTTTATTACCACGTTAATCGGTTCGATTGTTGGTTTAAAGTTGGTATCACACTAACTATTAAAACTATATTTATCAAAGAGATCATATAGTTAGTATATACTAAACTAGATGTTCTTAAAAACTGGCTTTAAAAATATCCAAGATCAGTATCATATATAGTTCATTTTATATAAAAAGCCTCTAATTTCTTAGAGGCTTCTACCAACATGTGAATTAAACACTGCAATCAAACAAACTTACTCTATTAATTTTAATTCGAAAATTTTATTTATTAATAAACAACCTCAGGGAAAGCCCGTAAAGCATTTTTTTTAAGTCGTTTTTACCAAGGCAAGACACAGAGCATTTAATCTCTATTATCGAGTAAAATCACTTTTAAGCCTAACTGGCGTATCCGGAATTCTGTTTTTTAAAATTTTCTTGTTTCCAGTTTTAGTTAAATCAAATGCATCATACAACGTACCTATAGGCGTATATGCTTCATAGCTGAGTTTATTACCTTTTATAGTAATGATCTGAAACAATTGTGTAAACTCACCTCGCCTTTCTATCCATTTCTTATCTGTAGATTCATACATTTTAGGACCACTAACAGATACTGCATAAATGGTTCCTGCATCAGACATAGTAGTAACACCAGATTTTTTATTGCTAATTTGTCCCCTTGCATAAGTATGATCATGTCCTTGTAATACAAGATCCACTTTGTATTTATCTATTAAAGGCTTTAAATGTTCAATAAGAACCGCATTATCCTCTCTTTTTTGAGCCGGTGTGTATAGCGGAAAATGCATAGTTAATGCTGTCCATTTTTTAGTATTATTCTTTAAAATTGAATCTAACCATTGCACCTGTGCTTCTCTATGCTCATCTTTACGATCAAAATTAATACAGTCTATTGAAATTACTTTTAGATCCTGATAATCTACTGCATAAGTGGTTTCAGAAATCTCACTTATTCCTTTTGGTCCGTTTTTAGGTAAATTAAATTGTGGTTGCCATAAAGGCGTAAGTGTTGTGTCTTTATATTCATGATTACCGGGCGTCATAATACTTGGCACCGTAGCATGGATAAAACTACCAGAATAAAACCATTCTCCCCACTGTAAATTAGAATCATGATCGTTTATTAAATCTCCTGCATGTAACATAAAATCTACCGAAGGAAATTTTCTATACGAGTTTCTAATCACACGACTCCACATCGATTTAACCTGGTTTTGAGCATCTCCAAAATAGATAAAACTAAACTCTTCTCCAGTTTTATCTGATGCTGTTGTATATTGAAACCATTCGCTCCATAGCGTATCTCCCTCTAGTTCATTACTCCCTACACGGTAAACATAGGTCGTTTTAGGTTCTAAGCCCGTAATGGATGCCGAGTGATAATTTGCCTTCACCAAAGGTTCGTTATGCTTAACATGTTTATTTTCAAAAACTTCAGTTTTAGCATTTACACATTTAATGTCTCCAAGTTGAAATTCTGGGCCATCTGTGGCAACAGCTACTTCTAATACCGCGTTATTAATTTGTTGATTGGTTCGCCAATTTACAGCGATCATTGTGGCAGCATCTTCAGGAACATTCGCGATAATACGATCTGGCACTTTACTAGGATATAAAAGTTTATGAGCAGGTATAGTATCATTAGCTTCATAATGCGTATGTGAATGACTATGCCCAGTAGCATTTTCATCATGCGAATGAGAATGACCTTCTGTCTCAGTTTCAGTTTTCTTTTCAATATTATTACAAGAGAAAACAGAAAAAATAAGTCCAAGAAATATGGCTGATATTGTTGCTTTTTTGAATACTTTTTTCATTTAAATTGAATTAGATAGAGAGACGACTATAACCTATTTGACCAAGCCGTCTCTTTTAGAATAATTATACTATTGAAGCAACCACATCTCTGACCATTGATCATTTTCTGAAGGGCTTAAACCCGACTCTATGGCTTGCAACATATTGGCTTCATTATAAGTGTCTGAATAAATAAATCGAACAGGAGTATTTTGTCCTCTGGTTCCTGAAATGATATTTTGATTCAGGTTTGGATATCCTGTACGCCTCCAATCAAACCAGGATTCAAACGTTAACCACAAAGAGATCCATTTTTGATGCATTATATGCTGTAGTGGATTTTCAGATTCTTCAAGAATACGGCGAGCATTTTCTAGATATTGCGCTTCGTTAAATGCTACTGTCCTATCTTCTTCCACGTTATAAACAGCATTTTCAGCGCCATCATATATTTCATATTGATCGAAGGATAACTGAATTCCTCTTTCATAATGCGCTGTTTCATCATCAGAGATCCAGCCTCTAAGGCTTGCTTCAGCTAATAAGAATTCAACCTCAGCAGCATTCATAAAAACTGCTTTGACCAAATCGTTGGCATTTTCTGAATATATATCTGTTAGGTATGAGCTATGCGGATTTGCAGCTGCAGCCAAATAAACATCTGGTCTTTCATTTGCAATGGCATCTCCAAAATCGCTTAATGTAGCCGCTCCCATATTAAAATCATTGGGTGCACTCAAAGCAACCGGTAAACCTACATAAAGCGAAGTATTTAAATCATTTTCAAGATTATTATCAGAATTTATTTCAGCAATATCAATACTTGTAATTCTTCTTAATCGGCCATTCTCCAAAACAAGTCCGTCTGTTTCCCCTGCGGTTAATTGTACATCTACCGGACTTATCCACTTGGTTAATCTTGGATCTTCCAGAGCAATTAGATCGTTTACAATTGTTGCTGAAGGTTTTCTTCTGTAAAATTCAGATCTGTTGCTCCAGTTTAATGGACCACCAGGCCAGCTGTTGTTTTCATCTGTACCTATGTAAGAAACAGAAGCATTATCATCGTTGCTATTTATGATTGGTAAATTACCCTGAACTATTTGCGAGAAATTAGAGCGTGCATCTATATCATCCTTTTCAGAAAGGCGCATATAGAATCTAAGTCTTAAAGAATTTGCAAAAGCCTGCCACTTCGCGCTATCGCCGCCATAAACTATATCAGCATCAGCTACTTCTGTTATAACCGCGCCATTACTTAACAGCTCATTTGCCTGTTCAAGATCAGATAAAATACCTAGGAAAACTTCTCTTTGTGAATCGTAAGAAGGCTGAAATGCTTCTCCTCCATTTTCTGCCATTAAAGCTTCACTGTAAGGGACATCACCAAATGCTGAGGTCAGGAAACCAAAACCATAAGCTTTCATGATCAAAGCTACACCCTGGTAATAATTTCGCACTTCACCTTCTTTTTCAGTTTCTGCTCGTTCATAAATGTATTGCGCATTTTTAAGCGGACTATAGAAACTGCTGTAATCTACGGGTGACCACTGATAATTATTTTCTTCGTAACTGGTAAAATCTTTCTGTAAATATTGTGTTGCTGCTGAAAGTTCTCCCCAATCGTAGGATAATTGACTTTGCATTTGTGCTGAAGAACTTAATATTCCTGTTAGTACAAATTTGATGTCAACTTCAGTATCAGCTAAATTATTTGGGCTTACATTGATTTCTGTTAGCGAATCACTGCAGGCAATGTTAAAAGCAAGGATACTCAAAAAGCCAAGCTTTATTATATTCTTTTTAAAAGTTCTCATTTATATAATGATTAAAATCCAACATTTAGTCTAAATCCAACAGGCGCCGTCCATGGAGCCAGATTCCATTTTTCGTGACCTTGCTGGCCTCCATGATAGGCAAGTTCTGGATCGATCCCTATGCCCGCTTCTGTCCATAAAATAATATTCTTAGAGTACAGAGAAAGGGAAATATTATTTGCAGAAATCTTACTAGCTAATTTTTCTGGCAGCGTGTATGTAAAAGTTATATCTCTTAATTTCACAAAAGACGCATCATACATAAAAGCATAGCCAGTACGCCAAAAACTCCCACTAGATTCTACTACGCGGTAAGCATCGAACATTCTGGTTCCCGGGCCTCCAAAATTTTCAGTATAAGTTCCGTCCCCATTATCGATCACTCCTGGAAAAAAAGCTCCATTATAATTACCATTATTCTCAAAACCTCCAAGTTCTTCGGTTCTTCCACCTATCCAAACATCATTATCACGATAAACCGGATTATTTCGAATTTCATTTGCTAAAGCTTCTCGATCTCCACCAAAAGAATTCGCATCTAAAATTCCAGAAAATGTACTTGAACTTACTCCATTTTGCCAGTTTTCGATCTTACCAGAACGAGCCATTCTTTTCATAGATTCTGAAAAGAACTGTCCTCCCTGTCGCCAGTCGAAACTCGCGGATAGTGTAAAGTTCTTATATGAAATAGATGTGGTCATTCCTAAAGTAAAATCATGGTTAAAATTACCTACCTTCTTTTGATTCTCGTAAGTACGATCTACTACCCATCTACCGTTCGCATCCAATAAATTCCAACCTGCATAAGGTCCTTCTTCTACTTTTTGAATATAAGGTGAGTATAGATCACCAATTTCTCCTCCTACCCTGGTGAAAGATCCCATATCACGACCACCGCCAAAAGAAACACGATCTATCCCGTCCACAAGTTCTACCAGTTTACTTTTTTGAGTGGTAAAATTGAAGTCCATATTCCATAAAAAATCCTCACTTTTTATGGGAACCAGATGCATTCCCAATTCAACTCCGTAGTTTTCTACTTTCCCGGCATTAATGGTTGTACTGGTATATCCTGAAAGTGGTGAAGCATTAACATTTAAGATCTGATTACGGTTTTCGTTTTTATAATACGTCGCATCTACACCAAATCGATTATTAAAAAATTTAAGATCTGCACCTACTTCATAAGAAGTTGCTATTTCTGGCTTCAACTGGGTATTAGGCATACTACCTGGCAACGAATAAGTAAAATCTTCCCCCCAATAGCCTTGTGATAATATTGGATGAATAGCATAAGGAGATGTGTCTTTTCCTACCTCGGCCCAACCTGAACGAAGTTTTATTAAAGATATCCATGATGGCATTTGTGTTATTTCTGAAAGTAAAACACTTCCAGATACCGATGGATAGAAATATGACCTATTTTCACGAGGAAGCGTACTCGACCAATCGTTTCTTGCAGTAACATCTAGAAAAGCAATGTCTCTAAATCCTAAAGAAAGTAATCCATAAGCACTATAGATCGCTTTTTCTGAAAATGCATTGGCATAATTTAGACCACCTCGTGCTACATTAGATAACGTAAATAATCCTGGTAACACAAGATTATCACCTCCCGCATTAAAACTTTCTCCTTTAGAATTTAGAATATTACCACCAGCAGAGGCAGAAACATTAAAATCCTTTAGATCTTTAGTATAGCTGAAAAGTACCTCTGCATTCGATTCTCTATCCAATGCTCTATTAATAAAATAGGAACCAAATGGTTGCGTATTACCAAAGCCCTGGTATGACCACGGACGAATAATTTCCTGTCTATTATTATTGCTGCTATGAGAAACTCTTGCAAGTGCATTAAACTCATCGCTTATTTTCCAATTTAGTTCAAGATTTCCAAAACCTCGAATTCTGTCAAAACGGTTTTGGCGTTCTCTACTAAACCACCATGGGTTATTGTAACCCTCTGTAATATTTCTTTGCTGAACATTATTCTCTAGCCAAATTTGATCTTTAAGATCGTTAATGTTGATATGCGGTGCGATATTATAGATGTCAAAATATTCATCATTACCACCAATTAAGTTTGAAGGATAATTATCTGAATTAGAATTGGTAAGATTAAGGTTTAAGGATAAATTTACATTTTCTGCAATTTTATAGTTTGTTCCTAGATTTAAACCTATACGCTTAAGTTCTGCTTCAGGTGTTATTCCCTCTCCACTTAGATGTGAAATTCCAAGTCTAAAATCTCCTTTTTCGTAGGAACCAGAAACCGTAGCATCATTGATCGTTGTTACGCCAGTGGTAAAATAATCTTCCAGACTGTTATCATAAAATTGTAATGGAGCGGCTTCCCCATTTGTATTCCATTGTACTGCCTGTGCACCTTCTTCCGCTCCGTACCAATGCTGCCAGGTGGCTTCGTTAAATAAACCACGCTGCCCATTGGTGAAACGATTCTGTAAATCGAAGTATTTATAAGGATTATTAATGGTTAAAGTTGAATTTAGGCTTACCCCTATCCCTTTTTGAATGCCTTTACCAGACTTTGTTGTAATTAATATCACGCCATTTCCTGCTCTGGATCCATATAATGCAGCTGCACTTGCTCCTTTTAGTACACTTACAGATTCGATATCCATTGCACTTATATCTCCCATCACGCTAGCGTCTCCTACGGGCGCTCCATCAATAACTACCAAAGGTTGATCATTTCCAGTTAATGAGGTTCTTCCTCTAATAGTCACGTAAGATGGTGCAAAAACGTCATTTCCAGCTCTGCTCACATTTAGTCCAGAAACTTTTCCAGATAATCCGCCTAACACATTTTCCTGCGGAACTAAATTTAAACGTTCAGAATCTACTTCTCCAACGGCATATCCTAAAGCTTTTTTCTCTCGCTTCATTCCTAAAGCCGTAATTACTACTTCATCCAGATCAGCTGCGCTGGGAGATAATTGAATATTTATCGTAGCGCCCTCATCAACCTCAATTTCCTGAGTTTTGTATCCAATGAAGGAAACAATGAGCATGGCATTTTCCGAAGAAATAGAAATACTAAATTCCCCTTCAAAATTTGTTACCACACCATTAGAAGTTCCTTTTTCGATAACACTTGCGCCCGGTAGCGGAAGCCCATTTTCATCTGAGATCATTCCCTTTACCAAGAACTGCTGTTGCTTATTGTCGGTTTCAGAATGTGAAGGCAGCGGCTTCTTTTCTGTTAAATGAATTTGTTTGTCCTGCTCTACAACAGTGTATGCTGTAGAACTTTTATCGAACATCAATTTTAAAACTTCGGTTAAAGGTTTCTTTACAACCTTGATGTTTATTTTTCGACTTAGATTTACATTTTTAACTCGGTAAATAAAATGAAAATCAGATTGATTTTCGATCTCATCTATTAATTGATAAATACTAACATCTTTATGATCGAAAGTAATTTTTGTTTTTTGTGCCAAAGAATCATTGGCCTTCATACTAAAGACAGATAAAAAAAGTAAAAGGCTTATTCTCATTTTTAATTTATCGAATAAAGGTTTTGGTCTTCTTTTAGGTTTAAGAAGTTTTTTCATACTTTTAAAGCATTATTAAGTGATTGTTTTTTGTGACAGTCTAAAATTTACAGATCGGGAAATGTTGCCGCATTTTCCGATTTTTTTTGCTTCAGGTTTTCTAAGCTACTGTCTGGTTCTAACTTGAGTGATCTTGTACAATTTTTACATAGTTTTTATTTTAAATATTAATTGATATAGATAGTATCTCCAGATGCTGTATAATCGATACCATGGTATTTCTTTAAACTTTCAAAAAGCTTAGTGACATCTATTTTTCCAAAACTTGCGCTAAACTTTTCTCTTGCCAGCACTTTATTATTGTTAATAATGGTCTTATCATAATGTCGTTCCATTTTTTTTATCATGTTATTAAAACTTATATCACGAAAAATAAGCTTCCCTTCCATCCAGGAGGTATAGATATCCGGGGTGGTTTCAGTAATAATAATTCTGCTATTGCTCTTTTTAATGCTTCCCATTTCTCCGGGAGATAATATAAACTGATCTTTATTATCATTAATTTCATTTGGAGCCAGAGCCACTGCTCCTTCTACCAATACAACATCTGTTGTTTCATCTTCGATATAGGACTGAACATTAAATTTGGTGCCTAGAACGCTAATTTGTAGATGATCTGCATTTACAAAAAACGGATGCAAAGAATCGTGAGCTACTTCAAAAAACGCTTCTCCTGTTAATGTAACCTCACGATTTTTTCCTTCTATAAATTGAGATGGATAATTTATGGAAGACCCTGAGTTTAGATGAACCTTACTGCCATCTGCCAGCTGTAATTTGAATGTTTTACCGTAAGGAACATTAAGTGTGTGATATTCGATTACTTTAGAAGTTTCAGACTTGTTATAAATAAGGGTTTGATTATTGTTTACTCCGTGAACGCTTCCATTCGACGTAACAGCATAATCGCCATCTCTTTTTTCTATAACTTTTAATTCTCCGTTAGGAAGTTCTAAAGTAATTTGATCCTCATTAAAAGCACTATTTTCACGATCTCCGAAAAATTGTTTCAATAAAACAGCACTACCTAAAAGCATTACAAAAACAGCGGCAATAGACCAGTAACTTATTTTATATGAAGATTGTTTCTTAGGCTTTTGAACTTCAATAGTGCTTAATATTCTGGTAAAAAGTCTAAGCTTAACCTCTTCTTTATTGCTTAGCTGCCATAACGATTCTTGTTTGATCTGCACTTTTTCACAATAGCGTTTTAGAAGTTTCACTTCAGAAGCACTACACGTTCCTTTTTCAAATTTCTGTAAAAGATCAAAAAACTCAACTTTGGTCATGTTCATTAGCTTTATATAAACAAGACACAAAAGCCAGGCTTATTTCACACACTAAATTCTCAAAAAATGCGATCTTAATATTTTGTTAACCCAGGCTGAACCTTATGCTAACTTTAGGCTATAAATTGCCAGAAAACAATAGGATTATTAAAGTTGTTCCTAATTCTTTGCGTAGATGTTTTAGTGCAAGGCTAATTTGATTTTCTACTGTTCTTTGAGATATATTGAAATGCTTTGCAATTTCAGCTGAAGAATAATGCTGAATCTTATTCATATAGAAAATATCACGACAACGATCTGGAAGTTCTTTAGAAGCGCGGTTTATAGCTAAAATAGTATCATTTTTATCAAATTCTAGTTCGATCTCAGGAATTAATTCAAGCTTACCAAGGATCGCTTCATCTAATTTTGTGAATTTATCGTCTCTAATTTTTAATAAGGCTCTATTACGAACTGCGTTAAATAGATAGCTTTTAAGATTGGTGATTTCCAGCTCTTCTTTTCGAATCCAAATTTGCGTAAATACTTCGTGAAGAACATCTTCGACGAGCCAGGTATCATTTAAAATTTTAAAACAATACATATAAAGTCTATCCCAATATTTATCATAAACCTGTTTAAAAGCTATTTGATTCCCTTGTTTAACAAGCGAGAAGAGCGTAGGGTCTGTGGATATATTCAATTTTTCGGCTTCCAAATGAAGTCATCTTATATTCACAAAAAAATTGAAGATTTATAAATTGGGCAAGGCATTGGGGTTAAGGATATATTACTATAACACTACTTGTATATCACCTAAAATAAAATTGTGAAATAAAAAATGGGGACGAATGCACCCCTACATAGCTGTCCCCACTTTATATATTACCGCTATGAACTACAAAATTAAATTTCAAGACTCTTAGCTTACTTAAAATATTCTGTACTTAAACGGTTAGGTTGAGATAAGTTCTAAAAACCCCAATTTTCGAGAACTTATCTATGCAATGATATTACTATAAATTTATTTCTGCAATACCCAATATTGGGTAAAAATTGGGTATAATTTAAAATGAAACTTTTAAAATGCTTCTCCTATACTTATATAAAAGTTACTGTCGTCTTTAGTAAACGCATAATCAAACCGCAGGTAAACATCCTTTTGCTGGAAGATCAAAAAACGTGCTCCTGCACCGGCAGACCATTTTACATTATTTACCTGTAACTCGTCCCAATCATTAAAAACTTCTCCCACTCCTGTAAAAATCGTAGCACCTAAACGATCTGTAAAACCAAGTTTTAAAGGTAAAAATCGATATTCTACCTGTGCTGCAATCTGGTTGCGATCTCTGTACCGTCCTTTAAAATAACCACGCATTAAACTTTCGCCGCCCATATAAGAAAGCTGATTAAAAGGTACTTCTCCACCAAAATTAAATTCACCATAAAGTTGTGCGGCGAGGACATTATTTTCACCTACTTTCTTGTAAATTCGGTTATCCAGGGTTATTAATTGATATTCTACATCACTTTTCCAGAAAGGATTATAATTAAGATATGCAAATTCGCTAAAAAAGGCATCACGTTCATTTAAAACATTATGGCGCTCATCGTAAACAAAACCTACTCCTAATCCAAAATTTGTGGTTCCATCAGCTCCAAAGGGTAATTCAAAATCTATTTCATCTGTTCCTTCAGCAGGATCAAAAGAAACATTGCTTAAACTTCTAAAATCGGTTTCAAGACCGATATAGAAATTTTCGAGCACTCGACGTAAAACCCGTTCTTTAATCCGAATTTGAGTAGCATCTACCAACGCGATATTTTTCTGCGGAACATTACCTCCTAATCCATAATATTTCAGCGGAAATTGTTCAAAATCGATATCTCCTAGAAAAAACCATGTATCCTTATCTGAATATAATGCATGACTCATTCTAATCCCATACTGCCCATTTAATGTAAAAAAGCTGTAGGCTTTCATTTCACTTAAACGGTTGTTTACATCTTCGTTTGCGTAGTAAATATAAAGCGGAGTTACTCCAAATTCTACTCCGGTTTCGGGGCGATATCCTACAGTTGGAAATACAAAGAATTGAGAACGTTCTTTCGAAACCGTATCGTTTAAAACGTTATTTATATATCTGGAAATAAAATTCTTCTTGGGTTGTTTTTTTATTGAGTCCTGAGCAAAACCAGCAAACGGAACACAAAAAAACAGGCTAAAAACGAGTAAAGTGGAGTAAGTTATTTTAATCATAGTTGGGTTTGCAAACAAAATTAAACTTTAAAGTCTTTAAGCATCAAACTTTCACTTTTACCTAACATTAAATTGGGAAGAATTCTAAAACATTAATAATTTGATACATTGAATTAATCTAGAACTATCTAGACAAATAAATTTAATATGACTTTAAAGATTTTATTTATTTCCAGGTCGCCTCGATATAAAGACGATTGTCAAAAAATGCCACAAGGGCTTGCCCGGTAATAATCTACTTATTGAAGATCAAGAAGTAGTCCGCTATCTTTATTAACTTCCGTAGAAATATTTATTACATCATAATTCCTTCGGAAAATACTGAATATCAATATTCGTCATTTCTAAAAACATTTATTTTAACTAAATTAGCCTCATATAAATAATAAAACTAAGCCTTAAACTGCCCCAAAACTCTATAGGTTTGTATCGAAATATGAGTTCTAAAAAATCTAAAACAATTATTCGGGTAGTTCTAGCGATTGGCACGATTACTTCTCTCTTTTTTGTTCCATGGATCATTTTAAAAGCTTCGCTAATGCCTTTACCAGATACCGTGCAGGAACAGGTTAATCGAGCTACCGGTCTTGGCTTTGATGGTATTATTGTTTACGTAGATAAGAAAGGTAACGAACCCGAATTCTTTGCTGCGGGATATAAAAATAAGGAAGAGAAAATTCCGGCAGATCCACATTACATTTTTAAAATAGCAAGTGTAAGTAAACTTTATCATGCTGTTGCGATTGCGAAATTAGTGCGAGAAAACCAGCTTTCTTTAGATAAAAATCTTGCTGATTATTTACCAGAATTAAAGGGAAGAATCGAAAATGCTGAAGCAATCACGCTGCGAATGATGGTACAACATCGTAGTGGGATTCCAAATTATACCGATACGTATATGTACTGGGCAGCACCAAAAGAAACCGCTGAAGAAAATCTGGCTTTGGTATTAGACCAGCTTGCAAATTTTGCACCAGGGACAGATTACGAATATTCAAACACCAATTATCTGCTTATCGACAGGATCATTCAGCGTGTTTTAGGTTACGATACTTTCGATTATATTCAGGCAAAAATCCTAGATCCGCTTCAGCTTAAAAATACTTATGCGTCCATTCAAGATGTAGACATAGATGATGTAATGAGTGGCTATTATGTAGGCTACGAAGGCGATCTTAAATATGATAATATCGATGTGATGCTGGCTACAGCAGAAGATCTGGGAAAATTTATTAGGGCACTAAATGATGGCTCTGTTTTTAAAGATGAAAAAGAACAAGAGATTTATTCTTCGATTTACCGCTATGAGCATACCGGTTTAATCCCAGGATATCAAAGCATTGCAAAATATCATAAAGATATCGACACTGTGGTTATTCAGTTTACCAATACCGTAGATTTTGAAGGTTATAACTGGAGCCTGCACGAAATCATCTATAACCGCCTCATTAAAATATTGAAGAAGAATAATTCCTGATCGCTTATACTTTTATGGTAATATTCGAGTTTCTATAAATGTTTTATATTTCAGAAATTATTGCTTTTTCAATCCAATACCAATGCTATGATTAAATATTTACCTTTCAGAATTTTTGTATACAGTATTTTTATATCATTGGTTTTCGCCTGTAAAAATGATGCGAAAATTGTTCAAAATGAATATAAAATAGCTTCAGATACGATCAATTTTCAATGGCAAAAATTAAAACAGGGTGGCTTTACCATTAATCACGGCGCAATTCTTATTCCGGTGAAATTAGAAGGAATAGACAAGACTTTTAAAATGCAGTTAGATCTTGGTATCGATCATAATGTGATCTACGGCGATACTTTAAGGGCGATTACTTCGGCTTATCCGGCCTTACAAAATAATATTCAGCATAGAGATGGTTACGATGTTTTTTATAACAAAATACATTTTGGAAATCAGCAACCAATCGTTCAGGATAGCTTAATGGTTCAGAAGAATTTTGGAAAATCTGAAAACTTAAAAGATTTTGATATCATTGGCACATTGGGAGCTAACGAAATCAAAAACAGAATTTTACTTATAGATTTCAAATCTCAGCAATTAGTGATTACTGAGAAATTAGAAGATTGGGAAGCAAATTCTTTTAGTTATACGCCACTAGGTTTTAAAAATAATCAGCTGTATTTAGATCTATTTACTAACGGAAGTAAAAATGCCGTGGTGTATAATACCCATGCAAGCTTATTTCCCTTTGCTACGATAGATGCCGACTTATTTAAAAGTATTACTAAAGAAAAAAATACCGAAATAAAGAAACTGAAATCCTGGGGCGAAGAAATTACTTTTACCGGAAGGGATATTACTACCAAAATTAGAATTGCAGATGTTAACCTGCCGATCAATAATAGAAAAGCCTTTTTTACTGAAGCTGAAAAAGTGAGTGAAAATCTGAAATCTGAAAACCTAAAAGCGGTGATTGGCAGCGATCTTTTTATGCATAATACCATTGTGATCGATTTGATAAATAATCGATTTGGAATTAAATAAAACAAAGGATAGTTTCTAATTGAACTTAGCAATCAATTTTTTCAAGCTGAATTATAACTTTAACGGTCACCCTGAATCAAATCCGATTTCCAACCGAACCAGATTCAGGATGAAAATTTTAGTGTTGGTTAGTTATCCTCATCTAAATGAAAATTAGAAAGCTCGACTGAATTTGATTTTTCAGTATAAACTAAATTGGGTGCCAGTTCAAATAGATGCGCCTGGGTTTCAAAGAAATGCATCATATAGCCGGCAGTGTTTACAAAAACCACAACATCACCAATTTCGGGAAGTTTAGGCAAGCTTACTTTCCTTTTCAATAATACATCTCTTTCTAAACAATAAGCCCCGGTAAAGTAAACATCTACAGCGTCATTTTCTGTTTTATTTTCATCCAAATCTGCATACATTACGAATGGATCCAGCATAAAATCTGCGCTGGAACTCATCATCTGGCTCATATTCATTCCTAAACCAATTAAGCATTGGCCTTTCGCATCTTTTTTTCGATGAACAACTTTCGCCATAGTAATCCCAGATTGATTCACTAAAGATCTACCCGGTTCTATACAAATTTCAATATTTTCCTTTTGAAGTAAAGCAGCTACAGAATCCCTATTTTGATCCTGATATTGTAAAACTTCGTTCAAAAATTTATCTGAATGAATTTCATTAAAATATGGATAGGTTTTTCTTTCTCCCTTTATTTTTCCGTCTTCGAATCTATATCCAAGTCCGTTTTTATTGAATGTCACCGGTGAAATTTCATCTTTTAAGCTTTGCTTTAATCTTTTATCAAAATCCAACCATTCATCTTTATGCTTCAGATAATTAATTAAAATTCCACCGCCCATATCGATAAATCGAAGTGAGAAGTCATGCTCTTTTAAATTTTGTATTAATAGAATACATTGCAGCAAAGCTTCACTTCTTTGGTGTGTAGAATAGCCATCTAAGTGGAAATGTAGGCCTACTACATTAAGATTACTATAAGCTTTATCTTCACCAACTTTGTTAATTAAATATTCTTCAATTTCGTCGATATCGAAGCCAAAGCGGCTGTAAAGTTTATTTCCATCTACATGAAAACCACTTATGCGAAAAGCAACAATAGCTTTTTTATTATTTTTTTCAGCAAGATCATTAACCAGAATACATTCATCATCGTTGTCTAAAACAATTGGTACATTATTCTGAATAGCAATTTCAATCTGCTTCTTAGTTTTTATTGCTGAAGTTAATACTAAATGATCACCATCTCCACCAAGCTGAAGCGATTGTAACAACTCGCGCTCACTAGCAGTATCTACACCAATATTATCTTTAAAAGCCTGCTTTACAAATGCCTTTGCCTTATTAGCTTTTCTGGCATAGAAGATTCCAGATTTTACATTATTACGTTCAAAAACTTCTTTAAATTTTTTACAATTTTGGGTAAAAGAAGTAGGATTAAGAATGTTTAATGGAGAACCATACTTAACAAAAAGCTCATTAACTAATCCCGGATGATCCATAATATCGTGCATCCATTGCGAAGTTATTGGCGTAAGACCTTTTTCCTGATTTCCTTTTGTATACTTACTATTGCTCATTTAATATTTTTAGAATTTGAAATAATCTTTTTTAAGTGATCTACTACGCCATTCGCCCAAACTGATGAAAAATCGTTGCGACTTCTGGATAGCGTATCATTATCAAAGGTAACACCCTCGGTAGGGGTGCCGTATATGGTGATATTATTTAATTGCTTTCCTTCTTTGCTTATTGGATGTCCTTCTTTGCTAAGATTCATACCTCCCGTCTCGTAAATCCCTGTTTCATCTATATTCTGAAAAACTTGCATTTTTCCTTCCTTGAAAAGATTTTTATAAAGTAAAGAGGATTGTTCAGGTAATTTCATTTTGGGGATGCGTGCATCGATGTGATAGTCAGTAATTGCCTTTTTACTAGTTTTCGAAGAGAAATTATCTAATTCAAATTTCCCATTGGGTAGCTGATCTATCTTGGGAGATTTACCATAGCTGAAATCTAAAATTCCAGCTTTTAATATTGCTAAAATTTTATACATATTTTCTAAAGGCGGCCCGTAACTAATTCGGTTGAAAAAAGAAAAATACTCCGTATCAAAAATTTGATGAGATCTGGCTGTTAAACCTCTAAAACTATAGAGATCATTGAAAATCGGACTTATATCATGCCACGCGCCAATCGCCGCGAGTAACGGACTTTTTCTACCCTCTGACACCTGCGCTAAAGTTTCTTCCAGAAGATGTTTTACAGCTGAAGTATCATAGTCTTCATGCTGAATAAATGGTGATTGGAGTGCTTCAAATGAAAACCGCTTTTCTGAAGGATATTTTATGTGAAAGCTTTCAATTTCGTTTAGTATTTCAGAAAATGATAAATTTTCATCTAAATTTTCCCCTGAATTTCTGAAAGCTACACTGTAATATCGATAAATAAATTCCTTCCTAATCAGTGGCAGTAATTCTTCAGAAAAATAGAATTTATGAGCCGAATTCTTTCTAATTTCATTCAGTTTTTCAGCAGTAAAAAAACGTAACTCGGGAACCTTCGGCATCTCTCCTACTCTAGGAATCATTAACGCACCAGACCTACAATAAGGATAAATTACAGCAGGTTCGTTTCCAGAAGCGAAATATTCCATATTCTTGCATACACCACTAAAACTTCCTCCTCTTCCTTCAGTTAAAGCTAAAACAGCATCTATAAAAGTTAATCCCATTCCTTTTATCGCTACGGAAGAATTAGAATCAATATTTACTAATTTTTTTTCAACCGGATACACAAAGTCGATATTCGAAGAAATTGACTCTTTATTTTCTAAAATTTCGGAACGATTTCCCGCATGTCCGGTGGTTAGTAACAAATTATGAACCTCTACAAGATTTTTTGATTTTACTTCTGAAAGTGTTTCCAGCTGAAGCACGTCTTCATTTTCGGTAATATTTAAAACTTCTTCGAGATGTCGATATATCTTAATGTTCTCTGGAGCTGAAGAAACCAAATCTTCAAAACTTTTACTAAGATATTTACCAACCATCTTCCGTGAAGAAAATTGATCTTTTAATAGACTTTCATCAGTTCCGGTACTATCACTAAGCCATGAAGTATAATTCTTTAATTCAACTATAGCTTCTGGTTGTTTTTGAGACCGAATATCAATTTTCTGATTCGTAAAATTCATTTTCAAATAATTGGGCTGATCTAAGCGATACACATCACCAGCACCAAAATATTCGTTTTTATTAAAAAGATGAATATGTACTGTTTCCTGAACTTTTTTATTTTTCAGCTGAGCTAACAGGCGTTCCAGACCGTATAAACCTTTAGGGCCAAGACCAACAATAGCGACATTATATTCAAAAGAAGGTTTAATTTTCCATCCTCCAATAGGCGTTAAAGCATCATAAACCCCCGGAATGTTTTTTATTAGCCATTCCTGATTATAAATAGTATCAAGATATCTGCTTCCACCATCGCTTAGTATAAAAGCGCAACGTGAACCTTCTTCTATTTGATCCTCATATTTCTGAAATGCTTTTATGATCGCTCCCGAGGAACCACCGGCAAGAATACTTTCTTTTTCGAGTAATTCCCAACATCCTATTGCACATTCCAGATCACTCACCTTAACAAAATCATGAATATAATTTTCATCTAGAAACTGTGAATCTACCCCAGCGCCATGACCGGGAATTTTTCTTGTGCCAGCTTCACCGCCAAAAAGCACACTTCCAACTGCATCAACAGCTATAATTTTAGTATTAGGATGATTCGCTTTTATATAATCTGCACATCCCATTAAAGTTCCACACGTACTTGTAGCAACAAATAGATAATCTAATCTTCCATTTAAAGCTTCGTAAATTTCCTGAGTGGTTTGATAGTGTGTTTTGGGATTGTCCAAATTTCCATATTGATTACTCCAAAAGCTATTTTTAGTCTTTTTAAGCAAGTCTTTTACTTTAGCTAAGCGAGCACCCAAAAATCCGCCTTCTTCCAAAGGTTCAGTCACCATCTCGATAGTGGCACCATAAGTTTCCAGTAATTGAGAAGTAAGTTTGTTGATTTTGGGATCTACAACAACGATCAATTTTAAACCCATGACTAAACAAGCCTGAGCCAGGCCAATAGCCATATTACCAGAACTAGATTCGATCACCGTATCCCCTTTTCGTAACTTACCAGCCTCCAAAGCTTTTTGGAGAATATTAAAAGAAGTTCTTGCCTTGACACTTCCACTTGGATTAAAGCTTTCTAATTTGGCAAAAACTTCAACTTTAGTAGAAGAAATATGTTGTAATCGTACTATTGGTGTATCGCCTATAGTTTCTAAAATAGAATTAGAAACCTGAAGTCTATCTTTCAAACTCACGTTCATCTTCAACAGGATTAGGTTGGTTAACGAATAAATGTAGATACATTTATTCGTAACAAAATCCTTATTAGATAAATAATAACATTTTTGGCTGAATTATAACTTTTGTATCTCTATTCCAAGCTACAATCTAGCTTCAATGTTGAAAAAGAATGTTTTTATTCTACAAAAACATTTTGGCTAAAGGTCATTATTTTAAAAATCAATTATATTTATATTTACCAACACTTTTTCGTGAAACGAATTTAGCTTATTAAGCTTATACGTTTTAATTCCTAATTTCTAAATTGTAAATACACTACATTCTTCACTACTTAAAACTTATAGCTTATCGAAAATTCTGTAGTCACAAATATTTTTAAAGGGATATCCCTTTCTTCGGAAGAAATTCTTTTAATCATCCCTCATCTTGAAAAAATAGAATTGAAAAAGGGAGAGAACTTATTAGAAGCTAATGAAACAGTGCTT
Organism: Zunongwangia sp. SCSIO 43204; assembly: GCF_019904275.1. Classification (GTDB taxonomy): domain Bacteria; phylum Bacteroidota; class Bacteroidia; order Flavobacteriales; family Flavobacteriaceae; genus Zunongwangia; species Zunongwangia mangrovi. The sequence goes on along the minus strand of NZ_CP063204.1, from coordinate 3,061,637 downwards.
TACCAATATTACGTGTCCAAGGGATGTTTACGCACATATTTTATAGACCAAGCTGGTAAAGAACATACGCTGCAATTTGCTATTAATGATTGGTGGATAAGTGACTATACTGCTTTTTTTAGTAGCACCCAGGCAATAATGAATATTGAATGTATTCAGGATGCTATTCTATATAAAATTTCTAAAAAAGGTATGGAAGAGTTATTTCTGAAAATACCACAACTAGAAACTTTTTTCAGAAAAAAAATGGAAGGAGCTTTTGCAAGTTTTCAGAAAAGAATTTTAGCAAGCCTGGCGCAACCGGCAAAAAAAAGATATTTAGCATTTATTACTACATATCCTAATATCGAGCAAAGTGTTAAGAATTATCATATTGCCTCTTACCTGGGAATCACAACCGAGAGTTTAAGTAGAATAAGACGAGAAAATACCAAGAAGTAATTTCTTATCATACATCAATTTTTAAGGGCTTTCTTCAGGCTACATTTGCCTGTATAAATTAATTCAATTGCTTAAATGAAAAGAGTATTAACAGCGATTTTCACTATGGTTTTATTGTCATCTTGTGGGCAAAACGCTAAAAAACAAGCGCAAGCAGAACCAACAAATAGTGAGAACCTTAAAAAAAACAACGAAATGAAAAAGGTATTATTTGTATTAACGAGTCATGAAGATCTAGGCGAAACCGGAGAAAAAACAGGTTTTTGGATCGAAGAATTTGCAGCTCCCTACTATTTTTTAAAAGATAAAGGTTTTGAGATCACTTTAGCTTCGCCAAAAGGTGGGCAGCCTCCTATAGATCCTAAAAGTGAAAGCGAAGATGCTCAAACCCCAGCGACAAAACGTTTTTATAAGGATGAAGAAACACAGAAAGTTTTGGCAAACACTATGAAGTTAGAAAATGCAAATCAGGAAGATTTTGACGCTATTTTCTATCCGGGTGGTCACGGTCCTTTATGGGATTTAGCTGAGGATAAACATTCTATTGCCCTTATTGAAGATTTTTATGAGCATAACAAACCAGTTGCTGCCGTTTGTCACGCTCCAGGTGTTTTTAAGAACACTAAAAATGCTGAAGGAAACTCTTTAGTGGAAGGTAAAAAAGTTACCGGCTTTACTAACGAAGAGGAAGAAGCAGTTCAGCTTACCAATGTAGTTCCTTTTTTGGTGGAAGATATGCTTAAAAAGAATGGTGGTATTTATTCTAAAAAAGAAAACTGGGCTCCTTACGCAGTTGAAGACGGTTTATTGATCACCGGGCAAAATCCAGCATCATCTGAACTGGTTGCTGAAATTTTAGTTAAAAAACTGAACTAATATCGTTCAATACATTAATCAAAAAAGCGATCTGGATAGTATCTGGATCGCTTTTTTATTTAAGCGGATTTAGATAAACAACACTCCATTAAAATCATTCTTGCTTCTTTAGGTTAATGATCACTACGCCGTCGCATTCTTTATCGGTAATTTTGGCGATCTTATCTCTATTTTTTATGACTTCTATCTTCTCAACTTTATCAGGATGGATCTTTTGAAGATCGTTCTTTTCAATTTCTTTCTTTCCCAGTAAATAAATAACTTTTTGCTCATCTATTTCTATTCTATCCCCTTCTGGCGTCCTTGGAGTGGATTGGATCATTATAATTCCATTTTCAGCTTTATCCCCATATACCTGATTCATTTCTTTATTACCTTTTCTAATTATACTGATCTCTGCAAAAAATTTTTCATTCGCTTTGATCGAATCAATATCAATCAGCCTCTGTTCGTCTAAAACAATTATCAGATCCTCATTTACTTTCCCTTCTTCTTTTGCCTGTTCAATAAAATTGACCAAGTCAGCTTTTGTAATAGTTGAATTTATAGGTTTTTGAGCATAATTTTTAGAAATACATAAAATTGAAAGCAGCAAAAAAGTCAATATTCTCATCATTATTTTTTTATTCGCCTTAGCGTGTAATGCTTATATCGTAATTTTTAATCTGTAATTTCACTGTGCCGGTGTTGGTTTCATGGCTTTTCATCGCTTTACGATCGAACTTGGTATCGCTTCCCATAAAATTAAGCGGAATTTTTAGATTTTCGATCGCAAAAGAAACTTCAATATGATCTGGTAATATTTCAGTAGCATTATAATGCATTTTCAAGGTATAGCTTCCCTGGTTTTTAGTGGTGATTTCAGAAATTATAATATGATCATTTTCAATATCCAGATAAAGTGTCGCCATCGCCATATCGGCTTTTTCATCTTTTGGAATTACACTTAAGACTTTCAAATTTTGATTATCGATCGTCTTAAAACCACGATCTACGCTGATAATAGGATGCTCAAAAAGTTCAGAAAAGGTAAAATCTAGTCCGCGTTTTGGAAAGATCAAAAAATCTTTGCTCTTAAACTTTATTTTCTCGCCTCGATTATATTCCATCGAAGCCGTTTTTGTAGGCATATTTATAAATGGAGCTTCCACATCTACCACAATATCTGCGGTAAAATGTGAAACCTCTTCCATTCGCTCTTTAATTCGCAATAAATCTTTATCGATTTCCTGCGCCTGTAAGCTCGCGCTTAGCATTAAAATCAGTAAAAAAATGATCCTTAATTTCATCCAATATCGGTTTTACTGAATATATAAATTCCAATAACAGCAAATAAAACAGTATATCCTAAAAGCATTATGTTATCTTGAAAAATACTATAATTATCCAGATCGTAAGCAAAAAATCGCTGCCACGAATTAGTTAACTTCGGAAAAAAATAGTCTCCAAAATCACCAAAATCGGCTTTTATAAATAACGAACTTAAAATTAAAAACAAGGCTGAAGCAATCCAGGTTTTGGTAGGTTCTTTCAGGATAATTCCTAAAGTTACGCTTACCGTCGTAAAAAAGATCATGCTTAAAGTTCCAGACGCAAAGGCCCATAAAATCCTGGAAAAGGCTTCTTCCGCAGGGAAAAAATTTAAAGTTCCTAAATACACCACCAAATCGCCATCTCCAAAAATACCGTAGGCTAATATAAAACTACTAAGCATTAAAAGCGCTAAGATCGATATTGTAAAAATTACGGACGTAATATATTTTGCGGCGATCAGTTTCTTTTTACTTACCGCTTGCAGCATCAAAGTTTTTAAAGTTCCGGTTTTGTATTCCTCAGTAATTAATGCTGAACTTACGATCATTAAAATTAAAGGTAAATTAAACCAAAGTGAGTTTAAAACGATGTATAACAATAAATTACCGTTAAGAAGGTTTCCTTCAAAATAAAAAGACTGCCTTAAATTATCTAATAATAGCTCTAAAATGGTTTTTCCCTGATAATATGCGGCAAACAAAATGATAAATTCGATAATTAAAACTGCCGCGATCGCATACCATGTTTTGGCTTCTCGAAACAACTTAAATAGCTCTACCTTTAAAATTCTATACATCATGTGGTAGCGGACTTAAAAGTTCGTTCAACATAAGCTGTGGCACGCAGGCAGTGATTTTGTATCCTTTTTGAACCAATTTTTCTAAAACATTAGAAATTTCAGTAGAATCACATTGAATATCGATCCTGTGATCTTCAGCAAAAATGATATTTGGAAATTCGTTTTTCACCTTCCCTATTCCGTTTCCTTTTATCGTAAACCTGGAAATACATCTTTGAAAAAGCATATTGGTTTCGCCCTGATTCACCAATTTCCCACTATCGATTACGTATAAATAATCACAACAATTCTGTAATTCGGTCATTAAATGTGAGGAAATTAAAATGGATTTATGCTGAACCGCTAATGATTTTATAAGCTGAATTAATGCTGAAACACCTGTAGGATCTAATCCTGAAAATGGTTCGTCCAGAATAATAATTTCAGGATCGTTTAGCAAGGCAATCGCAATAGCCAGGCGCTGTTTCATTCCCATCGAGAAATTACGCACTGCATCTTTTCGCTCTAACGGAAGTCCTACATTCTTCAAATATTCCTGAAGACTTTTTCTATCCCGGGGTGCATCCTGAATTTCAGCAAAAATCTTTAGATTCTCGTAGGCATTTAAATAGCCATACAATCCGGGATTTTCGATGATCGCACCTATAGATTTTCGTTTAGCCGAATGAATTTTTAGCGTACCAGAATCTGGCGTTACCAAATTGCACAATATCTTAAACAAGGTGGTTTTACCCGCACCATTCTTGCCTAGCAACCCATAAATTTTACCGGCTTTAAGCTGCATAGAAATATGATCTACGGCTTTACCAGATTTGTAGCTTTTGGTTAAATTATTGGCCTCTAAGATCACGAAAGTAGCTTTTGCTGATTTCTAAAATCAAATTTTGGCGCATAATAGCGCTCTAAAAAAGTACGCGACCAAAAATAATTACGGAAGAGAAATAACGGATCTTTTATCATGAAAGTCGGAATAAAATGATACCAGCTAATTCCCATTTTTTGATAAAATCGCTGCACATCTTTATCGATTCCCAACTCCTTGGCTGCGGCCATAAACGCCATTCGCTGACATTTACTACCCGTATAATTTATAGCGATCTTTGTTTTAAATCCATGCTGAAACATTTGATCTTTAGCTCTTTTATAATTCTGAAATCGCGACCAAACATCGGCCATTACTAAAAACATGTGGATAAACGAGAAAAGTAAACACCAAAGCCAAAAACCAATGATAAGCAAATCGTTTTCTACAAGCGATTCATTAAACTTTGCGTAATAAAACAAAGTTTCGATAATAAAAAGAAGTAAAGCGCCATACAACAGCTTTCCTACATTCCAGTACGATAGAAAAATGCTTGGTTGTTTTGGCAGATCATGAAAATTCATTTAAAAATGACTAAGCTTGAAAGACAAATATAAATCATTGCTTCGTTTACATACATTAGTAAACCTGGCTTTAACTTAATTTTGATTTTCTGAATTTAGACAGAAAAGATAATGAATATCCACTTAAAAATATGTGCCGAAATTATATAAAATCGATTATGATTTTAGTAAACTACCACGGGGCAAGCCCACGTGGCATTCACTAGAAACAATTTTTTAATTTCGAGGCAAGCCTCGGAGTATTATACCCTTTGGCTGTGCCAATAAAATGAAACAGGGAACGCAAGACGTTCCCTGTTATTTCGAAGATTGATTGGTTAGGATGATTTTCTCCGAAATTATTCTTTAGTAGTTTGGATCACTACGTTCCCTCCAGATTTAAATAACTAGTAAGATTTGCTTTCTCCTCAGTTTTGCCTGTGCTGGATTTACAAGCAAATTGCACGGCCAAAACCGATAATATCAGGCTATATTTTATCAGTTGTACTGAGGTGTTTTGGGAGACTTTCATTCAGTATAAATTTTAAGTTTTATCCTAAAAGCTCTGGACTTTCTTTGTAGGTTTTCCAGATAAATTCACCAAAAAGTGTATTTGCCCAGGCAAACCATGATCTTGAGAAATTTGTAGGATCATCTTTATGAAAAGTTTCATGCATAAATCCGGTATCGCCATGAGTAGCTTTAAGCATTTTAATACAGTCTTTAATTTCTTTATCACTAGTACTGGTTAAACCTCTCATAGTAATAGACATTGGCCAAACCATATCCATCCCTACGTGTGGCCCACCAACACCTTCTGCAGCGCTTCCTTTAAAGAAAAACGGATTATCTGTAGACCAGATAAATGCTCTGGTATTTTGATAAATCTGATCATCTACCGGCATGGCATCTAAATATGGAAGAGAAAGCAAGCTAGGTACATTGGCATCGTCCATTAATAAATGATTGCCAAAACCATCGATTTCGAATGCATAGATTTTACCGTATTTTGGATGCTCTACAATAGCATGTTTTTTTAAGGCGCTATCTACTTCTTTCGCCAGGCTTAATAATTCTGAAGCCGTTTGGCTATCATTTGCCAATTCGGTCATCATTTCTGCAGCCTGTTTTAAACTCACTACTGCAAAAAAGTTAGACGGAATTAAAAATGAAAATACCGTTGCATCATCTGAAGGTCTAAAAGCCGAACAAATTAATCCTACAGGATTTACCGGGTATCCATAACCATGCAATGCACGAGTATCTGTAGCTTTTGCCGTTTCTCTTTGAAAATGATAGGAACCACGATCATTCTTTTTTTGCTGATCTTTAAACACCTTTAAAATTTCTTTTATCGCTTTTTGCCATTCTGCATCAAAAGGTGCCGTATCTCCAGTAGTTTTCCAGTAATTATAACCTAATCGAATTGGATAACATAAAGAATCTATTTCCCATTTACGCTCGTGTACACCAGGTTTCATATCTGTATGATCTGTTGTCCACTCCCCTTTTTTTGAAGGATCATCATAAAAAGCGTTCGCATAAGGATCTTTTAGAATGTACTGGGTTTGGCGATTGATCACTCCTGCAATTAAATGCTGAAGATCTTTATCCTCATCTGCAAATGCCATATAAGGCCATACCTGTGCAGAACTATCCCTTAACCACATGGCATCGATATCTCCTGTAATTACATAGGTATCTGGTCTTCCATTTTTTGTAGTATAGGTGACTGTAGTATCTAAAGTATTTGGAAAACAGTTATTAAATAACCAGGCCAGTTCTTCATCATCTACTTTTTTGCCAAATTCTTTTATGGCTTTTTCGATTGCCTTACTTTCAAAATTTCGTTCTCCTTTTGGTGTTCTAACCACAGGATATTTTTCTAAGCTGGATGCGAATGATACTTTTGGATTGATCATTGCTAACGACCCAAATAAAGCCGAGTTTTGGATAAATTTTCTTCTTTGCATAGTTTCTTAACTTATTTGCGGTGACTCACTATATTCTGCCCACAGCTCATCTAAAGACTTACCTGTATATTGATTCCATAGATCTGCAGAATAGGTTTTATTTCGCATGTTTTTATCTAATTTCTGAACAATTTTTTTATCATATTTTTTAGTTAACCAATACAGGAATCTTGCTGTAATTCTATAACTGTTTTTATATGAATTTTCTGGTTTATAATCTGGTAGGCTCTATCCTGCTCCTTCGTTATCTACACCATATTTAAACCGAACATAATCTGCAATACTTTCAATCTTATCAGAAATAATTTAACCGATTAAATAAAACGTTTTAGCTTTCAGGGTTAAAAATCATATATTTATATATTAAACTTCTGAGCTAGGCACGAGACTTATTTGGAAAAGATGAATTTCTTTCAATCAAAGATGCAGAAAGGATTTTTTGGTTCTTATAAGGTTTATCTGAAGCGTTTTTTAACATTTTAAGAACAGTTGTCATCAATTCTTCTCCTATTTCCTCCAATGGTTGAGAAACAGCAGTAATCGGCGGAAAATAAATTTTGAAAAGATCATTGTCATCAAAAGTAATAATCCCCAGTTCGTTGATCTTTTTTGGATATGATTCCCTAATAACCTCTAAACCTATTTGCGTTAAATAATTTGTTGCAAAGAATATGGCATCAAGGTCTTGTGCTGCTATATATTCTTTTATAAGCTCTTTTACTTTCTCTATATTTTTCTCGTAAAAAGGCACCTCCAAAACAAACTCATTCAAATCGTTAGCTTTCATGGCCTCGCGATAACCACGTTGTCTGGCTTCCATCTGCGTCTGGTTGGATGCGATAGTTACAAATCCTATGTTTTTATAGGAGTTATTTACTAAATGCTGACTAGCTTTATGAACCGCTTCAGAATTATCAATAATCACATAATTGGTTTCAATTTCTGGAAAATAACGGTCAAAAAGTACTACTGGAATATCATCTAAAACTAATTCAGCTATATCATCTTGAATTCCCGGGGATGGAACAATAATATAACCATCTACCTGTCGTTCTCTAAATAAATTAATGAGATCTCTGGAACGCTCATCTTTATTTTCATTACTACAAAAAAGAACTTTATATCCCTTATCGTAAGCAATATCTTCTATGATCCTGGCTAATTTAGAAAAGAAGTAGTTTGAAATATCCTCTACCATTACCACAATGATCTTACTCCTACCCGTCCTTAAACTTTGTGCTAATTGGTTAGGTTTATAATTGATGGATTTGGCATAATCTAAAACCTTTTTTGTAACCTCTTCTGAAATTCTCTTTTCTCTTGCTTTACCATTTAGTACGAAAGATACCGTAGTTACCGAGACATTTAGGGCAGCCGCAATGTCCTTTATAGAATGTCTTTTGTTTTTCATGTTAGTTAGTTTGCTTATAGTTGCTTGCTAATATAGCATGCTTTTTTAAGTTTTTGGTAAAGAACTGTTTCTATACTGAATATTACAATCTAATTCGATCTTTCTAATTAGATCTTCTTCATCTTTTTTCTTCAGTTTTTCCAACATCAATTCCATTAATTGCTCGCCAATTCTCTGCAGAGGTTGAGAGATCGCAGAAATAGAAGGATCAAATAATTTAAACAAAACATCATCATCAAAAGAAAAGAAGCCTTTAGTTTGCAAATATTCTGGATATTCTTCCTGTAACAATTCTAGAGCGCTAACAGCAAGGTAATTCGTAGCAAAGAATATCGCATCAAAATCTTCGGTATTATTTATCTTATTCCTAAACAGGTTTCTTCGCTTTTCCCTATCTTTTTCAGCAAAAGAGATCTCAAGAACATTTGGTGATAGTTCATGTTCTTTAACAGCATTTGTATATCCCAAACGTCGATCTAGCATCTGCGTTTGCTTTACATCTGTAGTAACGAAAAGGATCTTTTTATATCCATTTTGGATCAAATTATTCGCAGCGGTATAAGTAGCCTGTTTATTTGCTGCTACAACATGACTAACATTCAGATTAGGAAAATAACGATCAAATAGAACTACCGGGATACCATCATTAACTAAATTCTTTATATCATTCTCGATTCCAGGAGAAGGTACAATAATAAAACCATCTACCTGCCTGTTTCTAAATAGGTTGATTAACTCTTTAGATTTTTTATCCTCATTATCATTGCTACAAAATAAAACACGATATCCTTTCCTGTAGGCAATATCTTCAATGATCCTGGCCACTCTAGAATAAATATCCTCTACCATGAAAACAAGGATCTTACTCTTACCAGTTCTTAAACTTTGCGCTAATTGATTTGGACGATAATTTATTTTGGTTGTAAAGTCGAGGACCTTATTTGTTAACTCTTCTGAAATTCTTTTCTCTTTTGCCTTACCATTTAATATGAAGGATATGGTTGTTGAAGAAACACCAAATTCTTTGGCTATATCTTTTAAAGAATAACGCTTTTTTTTCATTTAAAAATTTCAATATTTTCTCTCACCCCGCCAGTGATCATAAGAACATTTATCTTAGCCTTTAAAAATAGACATTCTTAAATCATTACACAAAACTCTGTATTTCTTAGATTGGGGAGAAAGACACTACCCTTTCTCCCCGGATGTAAAACTCACACTTACAAAATCTAAGTGCTTCATAAATAAAAAGTCTTCATAAAGACTTCTTTGATAATAAAACTCGATAGAAAAAGGTCTAATTTTCTACAAACCTTTTTCTGTTTTTTAATGCGATGCAATATAGTCATTTTTACCTCCTTCCATTTTATCAATTTAGCTAGTGTTTTTAAGAGATCTAAAAATCTATAAATCAATCCACTAATTGCAATTAACAAATCATAATTCGATAAATATCGTACAAAATATAAAAAATTAGATTAAACCATTTAGCTATTATGTGTTTTTAAATAAAATACCTTCAGGTAAGCTTACAAGGCATTCGTTGAAAATAAAATTTTAATTTAAATGCAAGCCTCAGGGTATTATACCCTTTGGTGGTGCCAATAAAAAAGCCGGTAAAATTATTTACCGGCTTTTTTATTTAATATAATACTTCGTTCTTTCTACCAGAAATACCAATAAAAAGCACCTGTCAATCCTAATATAATTACAGAGTGAACAACATCCCATTTGTTCCAACTCTTACGGTCTTCATCATGATCTTCTTTAGTAGTTGTACCAAAGACTAATCCTTTGATTTTTTTGGCTTCTGGAGCCTCAGTAGCTAAACTTACTCCTACAACTACAAGGATACAGAATAAGAACATCCAACCACAGAAATATAACCAGTTGAGATCATAAAATACATATTTAAATATAGAATCTGACGCCTCGGCAAAATTACTGTAGTAAACTTTTGCTCCTAGTCGTGTAAGACCAATCACTAAACCAGAAATTAATCCCCACATACCACCTTTTGCGCTGGTACGCTTCCAGGTAATCCCTAATAAAAAGGCCGCAGCAATACCCGGTGCTAAAACAGATTGTACATCCTGTAAATATGTGTAAAGTACATCCCCTACACTTCGCATAATAGGTATCCATAAAATCCCCAGTATAACGATTACCAGTGTAGCCATTTGGCCAATTTGTACTAATTTTTTCTCTGGTGTTTCTGGCTTCAAACGCTTATAAAAATCGATTGTGAACAACATTGCTGAAGAATTAAATAATGATGCTAGTGAGCTCATTAAAGCCGCTAAAATACCACATACTACAAGCCCTTTCACTCCTGCTGGTAATAACTTAGCTACCAATGTTGGGAAAGCGGCATCTGCATTAGCTACTCCATTGTCTAAGAATGGTAAAAATCCTTCGCCTCCTGCTGAAATATTCTGATAATGAATTGAAAACGCGATCATCCCAGGAATAAGGAATAAGAAAACCGGTAAAAGTTTTAAGTATGCCCCGAAAATAGTACCACGACGTGATTCCTTTAAGTTCTTTCCAGAAAGTACACGTTGTACAATATATTGATCTGTACACCAGTACCAAAATCCAATAATAGAAGATCCTATTAAAGCACCTAACCAAGGAAAATCTGGATCATTATTACTTCTAATCAAGTTCACCATAGAATCACCATAATCATTTACCTCTACAGAACTTGTTATAGCAATCATTTGATCCCAACCACCTAATTCTTTAAGACCAAGAACAACGATAATTGCAGATCCTAATAGTAAAATTGGTGTTTGTAGTATTGAAGTATATAATACCGACTTCATACCTCCAAAAATGGTATATAAAGCGGTAATTAGAACAAGGCCTATTGCAGCGATCCAGAAGAAATCGATGCCCCATAATTTTTCTATTCCAAAAACCTCCTGAAACACAAGTCCACCGGCATAAACTGTTACCGCTACTTTGGTTAAAACATAACTAATCAATGAAATCACAGAAAGTATGGTCCTCGACTGCTTATTATATCTTCTTTCTAAAAATTCGGGCATGGTATATACCATACTTCGGCTATAAAATGGTACGAAAACCCAACCCAAAATAAGGATCATCCAACCCTGTATTTCCCAGTGCGCCATAGCCATACCACTTGAAGCTCCTGCCCCGGCAAGACCTATTAAATGTTCTGAACCAATGTTCGAAGCAAATATCGATGTACCAATGGCAATCCAACCGGCATCTTTACCTCCTAAAAAATAATCGGCAGAATCGTTAGATTTTTGTCTAACTACGTATACAATAACTCCTATAAGTAGCAAACAAAATACGCCTATAACGATCCAATCTAAAGTATCGAATGTTTGCATATTCTTATTTTACTGAAAATTTAAAACTAGTTTTAGAACTGTATTTCTCTCCTGGATTTAATACTACAGAAGGAAATTTTTCCTGATTTGGAGAATCTGGATAATGCTGTGTTTCTAAGCAAAAACCAGAACGTTTTGCATAAGTACCTTCTCCACCTTGCTGTGGTAAGGTTCCATCAAGAAAGTTACCGGTATAAAACTGGATTCCCGGTTCTGTAGTAGACACCTCAAGAAAACGTCCACTCTCTGGATCGTAAGCTGAAGCTGCAAAATGCATATCTTCAGTTTGATCGTTTAATACCCAACAGTGATCGTAACCAAGTCCCAGCTCTAATTGTTTATTTTCAGCTTCAATTTCTTTACCTACTTTTTTAGCTTCAGTAAAATCAAAAGGAGTACCTTCAACGCTTCTTAATTCACCAGTAGGAATTAAAGTTTCATCTACAGGCAAAAATTCATCGGCATTTAAAACTACCTCATGATCTAAGATCGTTTTACTGAAGTCTCCTGTTAAATTGAAATAAGAATGTTGCGTAAGATTAACGATCGTTTTCTTATCTGTTTCAGCTTCATATTCGACATCTAAAGAATTATCCTCATTTAAAGTATAAGTTACCTTTACATCAAGATTTCCTGGATATCCCATCTCATTATCTTTACTCTGGTAAGTTAATACCAATGATGTGCTATCTGATGGAACTTCAGCAGTCCAGATCACTTTATCGAATCCTTGATAACCCCCGTGAAGAGAGTTTTCTCCATCATTCTGCGGAAGTTGATATTCTTCCCCATCTAAACTGAATTTACCGCCGGCAATTCTATTACCAAACCGTCCAATTAATGCTCCAAAATATGGATGATCTGAAGTATACTGGCTTAGAGAATCGAAGCCTAAGATCACATCCTCAAATTCGTCATTTTTATCTGGTGCTTTTAATGAAGTAATACGACCACCGTAAGTAATGATCTTTACTTCCATACCTGCTTCATTGGTTAAAGTGTATTGTTCTACCTTTTCCCCTTCAGCGGTAGTACCGTAATCTTCTTTGGTCAAGAAATCGATTTCGGATTCGGTTTTGGCTACCTCCTCTTTTTCCTTATCAGACTTCCCGTCTCCCTTACAGTTAGTAAGGGAAAACAGAAAACTGAAAAGGCATAGGAAATAAACCGTATGCTTTATTTTTTTCATAATTTAAGTGTACTATTACATTTTATGTTGAAAGAGGTGATAATATGCCTCGTTGGCATTTATAGTATCTTTAAAGTCTCTTACTTTAGTATCCTGATCTATTACAAGAAGCTCTACACCTGCAATATCGGCAAAATCTTCCATATATTCTGTAGTTAACGCCTGCGTATAAACAGTATGGTGAGCACCACCTGCTAAGATCCACGCTGTAGCGGCAACCTCAAGATCTGGTTTACAGTCCCAAAGTACTCTGGCAACAGGTAAATTAGGTAATTCTTTTTCTGGTGCAACAGCCTCGACTTCGTTAACGATAAGTCTAAAACGATTACCCATATCTATCCAGGTAGCATTAATTGCTGCTCCAACAGGAGAATTAAACACTAAACGAACAGGATCTTCTTTTCCACCAATTCCCAAAGGATGCACCTCACAAGAAGGTTTATCATCTGCAATACTAGGACAAATTTCCAGCATATGAGAACCCATTACTAAAGATTTCTCTGGAGTAAAGTGATAAGTGTAATCTTCCATAAAAGATGTTCCACCTTCTAGGCCGTAAGCCATTACTTTCATCACTCTAGTTAAAGCAGCTGTTTTCCAGTCTCCTTCTCCACCAAATCCATACCCATCTGCCATTAAACGTTGTACAGCAAGACCTGGTAATTGCTTTAATTCGCCAAGATTCTCAAAGGTATCTGTAAAAGCTTTAAAACCACCTTCATCTAAGAATTTACGTAAACCTAATTCGATCTTTGCAGCATCGATCAAAGATTGTCTTTTTTCTCCGCCTTCTTTTAAACTATCGGTAAGATTATAATCGGTAGCATAGGTATCAAGTAATTTATTTAGCTCATCCTCTGTAACTTCGTTAATTTTAGCTACAACATCTGAAGAATCATAAGCGTTAACGGCTACTCCAAATTTCATTTGAGCTTCAACCTTATCACCTTCGGTTACCGCTACATTACGCATATTATCACCAATACGTGCAACTTTTAGATTTTGCATTTCGTCCCAGCCTAAAGCTACACGAGACCAGATACCAAGTTTCTTTTGTACTCTGTCACTTTTCCAGTGCCCAACGATAACTTTACGTTTTTTACGCATTCTAGACATCATAAATCCAAACTCACGATCTCCATGAGCAGATTGGTTAAGATTCATAAAGTCCATATCGATATCGCTCCAAGGCACTTCAGCATTAAACTGAGTGTGTAAATGGCAAATTGGTTTACCTAGTAATGTTAAACCTTTTATCCACATCTTAGCTGGAGAAAAAGTATGCATCCAGGCAACAAGACCAATACATTTTTCTGAATTATTCGCTTCGCGCATTACAGCAGCGATCTCATCTTCAGTTTTTACTGTGTCTTTGTAAACTAATTTAACCGGAATTTCTGCAGAAGCATCTAAGCCTTCTACAATCTCTTTTGAGTTTTTAGCAACCTGCTCTAAAGTTTCAGGTCCGTATAAATGCTGGCTTCCTGTAATAAACCAGATTTCTTTACTCTCTATAGCAATCATTGGATAATTTGTTAAGGTTATTAATTTTGACCGTAATACGCATTTTTACCGTGCTTACGCTCATAATGTTTTTTAATTAAAGAATCTTTTAATCTAGGTGCATTCGGATTAATCTGTAAAGTTAAATAAGCCATTCTGCCTACTTCTTCTAGAACTTTGCTATTGTAAACCGCTTTAGCAGCAGTTGGTCCCCAGGTAAAAGGGCCATGGTTACCAATAAGGATCATCTGTACCTCTTCGTAAGACAAACCTTTTTCCTTGAAGCAATCCAGGATTTGGATACCAGTATTATATTCGTAGTTACCTGCAATAAGCTCATCTTTCATTGGAGGCGCACAAGGAATATCTGCCGTTAAATGATCGGCATGGGTAGTTCCAAAAATTGGAATATCTAACTGGGACTGGGCCCACGCTACAGAATATGTTGCATGGGTGTGAGCAATTCCCCCAATATTTTCCCAGTTTTTGTATAAATATGCATGTGTTTTTGTATCTGAAGATGGTCGCATGGTTCCTTCGATAACATTATTATCAAAATCAAGGATCACGATATCTTCAGGCTTTAATTCGGCATAAGGCACACCGCTGGGTTTTATAGCAAAAACTCCTTCTTTACGGTCTACTGCACTTACATTTCCGAAGGTATAAATTACAAGATCTAATGCATCAAGCTGCATATTTGCCTCATAACATTCCTCTTTTAAAGATTGATATTTAGAACTCATGATCTATTATTTTTTAGTTATGCTTTCTTCAACAAAATGACTTAATTCTTTATACGCAGCCATTTGCTTTTCAAACTCTCCTACCATTTCTGGTTGTGGATAATATTCGGCTTCGAAATCACTACCTAAAGTTTTACTGGCGGTGATTACGTCTTCATAAATTCCGGCAGCAACTGCAGCATAAACTGCAGATCCTAAGGCTGGTGCTTCATCTGAAGCAGCAACTTTAATTGGCATGTTTAAAGTGTTTGCAAGAGTTTGCATGATATAAGCAGATTTTCTTGCCACACCACCAATACCAATTACTGTCTTAATTTCGACACCTTCTTCTTTAAAACGATCTACAATTTCCTTAGCACCAAAACAGATAGCATTCACAAGAGCTTTGAAAATATGCGGAGCTTTACTTCCTAAAGAAAGATTGCTAATTGCACTTTTTAACTCCTGATTTGCATCTGGAGTACGGCGACCGTTAATCCAATCTAAAGCTACGGGGATACTTTCGTTAAGTTCTAAAGCTTCAGCTTCTGCAGCAAGTTCTTTGATGAATTTTTTATCTACTTCTTCTTTTAATGCCGCTATTTGTTCTTCGGAAAGTACTTCAGAATTGTATACTAAATGATTTAAAGGCCAGGAAAGCACATTTTTAAACCAGGCCAGTACATCTCCAAACGCAGATTGTCCTGCTTCTAAGCCAACCATTCCAGGAATTACAGAACCATCTACCTGTCCGCAAATTCCTCTTACCGTATTATCACCTACTACATCATAAGGAGAAACAATAATATCACAAGTTGAAGTTCCCATAACACGTACCAGTGCATGCTCCTCTACTTTAGCTCCTACAGCTCCAGAATGCGCATCAAATGTTCCAACGGCAATAACAGTATCTTCAGAAAGGCCTAGTTTAGAAGCCCATTCTTTACTGATCTTACCTGCAACTTCATCTGATGTATAAGTTTCGTTGTATAATTTTGATCTTAGATCTGCACAATATGGGTGTAATTTTCCTAGAAATTCTTCTGAAGGTAAACCGCCCCAGCTTTCGTGCCACATGGCTTTATGTCCTGCACCACATCGACTTCTTTTAAAAGAAGCCAAATCTGTATCTTCGATTAGAAGATAGGTCATAATATCACAATGCTCCATCCAGGAATAAGCAGCATTTTTTACCGCTTCATCCTCACGAACAATATGTGTTATTTTTGCCCAAAACCACTCTGAAGAATAAATTCCCCCTTCGTATTTGGTATAGTTTTCACCGCCCCAGGTTTCTGCCAACTCGTTGATCTCATTAGCTTCTTTAATTGCTGTGTGGTCTTTCCATAAAATCATCATTGCATTTGGATTATCTGTAAATCCATCTACAAGAGCCAAAGGAGTACCATCTTTGGTTACCGGAACGGGTGAAGAACCTGTAGTATCTATACAAATACCTTTAACAGCTTCGCCATTAACTCCGCTTTTTTCAATAACTCCTTTTATTGTTTTCTCCAGACCTTCAATATGATCTAAAGGATGTTGCCGAAATCGATTGAGACCAGCATCACAGTAAAGCTGTTTTTTCCAACGAGGATACCAAAATGTATCTGAAGCAAGCTCCTTTCCACTAGTGGTATCTACAAGTACAGCTCTTACCGAATCTGTCCCGTAATCAAGTCCTATTACATATGTTTCCATGTATTCTAACTTTTAGTCTGAAACAAATATATAAATTTGTTTTTATTAAGTGTAATAAAAACACTTATAATTTTAAGATTTCTTTAATTTTTATTCTTAAAATGAACAAGGCTTCAATTTTAGCGTTTTTCAATACTTAAAATTTACCTCATTCTCAATAAGGCTAAACAAAAAGGGGATCTAGAACAGGCTTTTACATCCTTAATTCTAAATCCCCATTTTATTCATTTATATCGTTAATCATGTTAGTAGAATTCAAAAACAGGTCTCCCATTTTCATCAAATTTTACTTCCATCAACCTAGCGTGTCGATTAGGATCATATAAAGGATCTGCTTTTATTTCTTCAAGTGATCTTTTATCTGATTCTGGAACCATTTTAGGATCACCAACTGCCTTTTCGTATTCCCTGGCATGATAGATCATTAATGGGTCGCCATTTTCATCTACAGTAAAAGAATTGTGACCTGGCCCATAAATATCTTTTTCTTCATTTGTTTTTAAAACCGGATATCTGGATTTTGTCCATGAATTCCTATCCAATAGATCGGCATCTGCATCGGCTTCCATGATTCCCATACTATAACAGGCACCGGTAGCACTGGCCGAAAAAGTGATAAATATCTTACCATCGTTCTTGATCACAGCAGGACCTTCATTCACCCAAAAATCGATACGCTCCCAATCGTAATCTGGCGTAGTTAACATAAACTGAACGGTCTTAAGTTTAATTGGAGATTCCATTTCAGCTAAATATAAATTTGAAGCCGCGAACTGCCCGCCGGTTTTTTCAGCCCAACAGAAATAGCGCTTTCCGTTATGTTCGAATACCGTTCCGTCTAAAGAGAAATCGGTAAAACTTTTGGGATCATTATCGGCAGCCTGCATTTGTCCAAGTTCGATCCAATCGTCTTCTAATGGATCCTGTCCTGAACATTTAATAACATAAGGTCTTAACTTCCAAATGTCGCTTTCTTCGCTTCCCGCAAAATATACGTACCATTCTCCATCCAGAAAATGAATTTCTGGTGCCCAGATATGCCTACTCATAGGACCACTTTCGTGCTTTTCCCAAACTCGAACAGGCTTAGCGTCCTGCAAACCTTCTATGGTTTTTGCTCGTCTAATTTCAATAGCATCGTAAGTAGGTACAGAGCCAGTAAAATAGTAGTAACCATCTGTATGCTTATAGATAAAAGGATCTGCACGTTGAAGCACGATTGGATCATTAGATCTAACAAAATTTTCACCTTCAGATGTTTCCTGCGCATGTATCTGCGAATAGCTGGCCATTCCGAAAATAGAAAGTGCCACTAAAACCATATTTAATAATGATTTGAACTTCATATTGTTGATTTTACGTGTGAGTTTTTTATTTCAATTTTAGCTGTTTTGGCCATCCGTTTTCCCAACTTAGTTCTTTAATCTTAAGTTTGGGTTTTGCACCATCTTCAGCATCATAAGCATGAAAAAACATATAGTCTTTACCATCGAAAGAGTAAACACTGTTGTGACCGGCGCCATACCAATTTTCATTTCCTTCTACAACCAAACTTCCGCCACCATTAAATAAAGATTTGCCAGATTTATCTAAAAACGGACCTTTTACAGATTTTGAACGACCTACAACAACTTTATAAGTACTATCTTCTCCTCTGCAACATAGATCCCAGGAAATAAACAGGTAATACCAATCTCCTTTTTTGAAAATAAATGGTGCTTCTAAAGCAGCATCTCCAGGATTACTATCGGCGATCTTGAAAGAGCGTTCTCTTCTGGCAATCGTTTCCCATTCCTGTGGTTGCGCAATCGATTTTAAATCGGGGCTTAATTTAACCAATTTCAACCCTTCCCAGAACGAACCAAAACTTAACCAAGGTGTTCCTTCTTCATCAAAAATAAGATTAGGATCGATGGCGTTCCATAAGTCACGGTTAGGTATAGACTGAACAACAATCCCTTGATCTTCCCATTTATAATTAGGACTATCTACATCTAAAGTTTCATTGGTTACCAATCCTATTGCTGAAGTGTTTTTCGCAAATGCTGAAACTGAATAGTACAAATAAAATTTACCATCAAATTTAGTAATATCAGGTGCCCAGATATGATTTCCAAAATCTGGAACCACATCGTCTGTCCACGCTGGCTTCTCAGCAAAAACAGGAGCTTCATGTTTCCATTCTTTAAGATCTTCCGAAGAAAACATTGAAATTCCCCTACCCGTGCAGAACATATAATATTTTCCGTTAGCCTGAATTGCGACCGGATCGTGAACAATCGTTTCCTCGGTTGGTGTTACTCTTTCTTGTGCTGAACAGAATAAAAAACTATTCAGCAAAATGGACAATATTAGATATTTTGAAGCTTTCATTATTCCTGTATTCCTTCTGAAGTCATGATCACTCTCTTTAAAGTATTATCTTCGTTATAATACAAACGATCGATACAAACCGAACGTCTAAAACTACCGCCGTGCGTTGGAATGCTTCCGTTATGATAAATAAAATACCATTTGTCTTTAAATTCGATGATCGATTGGTGATTGGTATTAGAATTACCGGCAACTTCGTTTAAAATGCCTTTATATTCCCATGGCCCTTCGATAGACTTACTCATCGCGTAAGCTGTTTTCTCCGGAAATTTATAAGCATACGAAAGATAATACCAGTCATCTTTTTTATGAATCCAGGGAGCCTCGGTAAAATGCGGAAGATCTACCGTTTGAATTTCACCTTCAAATTCGATCATATTATCCTTCAATTTCACCCAATATAACTGAGTATTTCCCCAATACATATACGCATCGCCATTATCCTCGATCCAAACGGTTGGATCGATATCATCCCAGGAAATCCCTGTATATTCGGTTGTCATATCGTTAGTGATCATTGCGCTACCGCGAGCATCTTTAAAAGGCCCTGTTGGTGAATCTGAAACCGCTACACCAATTGCTTTCCCGTGATGTGTTTCGTCGTGCTGTACGGTTACATACCAGTAAAATTTACCATCTCTTTCGATAACCTGAGCGGCCCAGGCTGCGCCGGTTGCCCATTCAAAATCTGTTGGTTTTAATGGTACAGGATGTTCCTTCCAATTCACCATATCGGCCGAGCTATAAACCAACCACTCGTGCATTTCGTAACGATCTCTATCATCTGGCGCCTGATCGTGACCAGCATAGATGTAAACCGAATCCTTATAAACCAAAGCAGCAGGATCCGCAGTGTATTTATCTGTTATAATTGGATTGTTGAAGTTTTCTTCCTGTGCGAGCGTAACCGCTGAAGTTAACATTAGCGCACCACTTAATATTAATTTTGTAAGCTTTCTCATTGTTTTTTCATTAGTCTTACGCCATAAATTCCGGCAGTTCTAGAACCAGTTTCGGCTTCAAAGCGTATTGTTAGGGTATCATTTTCTTGTTCTACAATCTTTTTAGGTAATTCGTAATCCTTTGTAAAGAATTCGGCTCCATTTTCACCTTTTAAATGCTCACTGGCAACCAACTCTCCATTGATCAAAATCTTGAATTTCCGATCGCGATCTTGTCCAAAATAGGTTAGTCTAATTCTTGCAGCTTCGTTATTTGTATCTTTAAATTCGTAGCTAAACCAACCTGTGGCGTCACGCCAATGACGATCCTGATTTACCCCAGCATTCGAATTTTCGGTTTTAATAAAATGATCTGATTCTGGTTGTTGTTCACCGGGGCTTACATAATCGATCGTTTTTTCTTCTAGCTCACGTTCGGCAATTTCCTGTTCTTTTCTTTTTTGCTGAATAGCCTCAAGACTTTCTGGAGTTTGTACCGGTAGATAAATAACATACCTGGAATCATGCACTTTATAAAAAGGTTCGAATTCCAGATCCTGAAATTCAGAAGGATATAAAACCGATTTTGCTGAAAATCGAAGCTCTTTTTTTGAATCTACTTTGACTTTAGAAGCAAGATTATCTAAATTATCTAAAAGGAACATTGGTGTTTCTGAAAGTGGGATCTTTTTACCTTCAGCAATATGCCCTCCTCTACTTGTATCTGCAAAAAGTCCTTTTAAATCCTCTTTTCCGGTTTTTGCAGCCAAAACTAAAGGCCCATATTTTAAAGATTCGTAATTAGAATCATCTGGTAACCTTTCCGAAGAAATATTCATAGGCAAATTCATCGAAATTCGATCTCCATCTTTCCACTTTCTATTAATCGAAATAAAAGAGCCCGGTTTTTTATCGAATTTCACCTCTTTGCCATTTACCTCAACATTAAAACCTTCGCCTGCCCAGGATGGATAACGAAGATTTATAGTCAATTTTTGCGATTTTCGAGTTTCAATTTTAAAAGAAGTCTCTTCTGAATTTGGGAAATCGGTTTCCTGTATCAGATTAAAATTCTTGGCTGACCAATTTACTTCAGAAGCAATAAAAAGATTTACATACAACTCATCTTCACTGTGTGCGTAGATCATTTCGTTGTATTTCCCATGATTTTCTAATCCTGAACCTACACAACACCACATACTGGTTTCTGGCTGAGAATACACGCGATAATGGCCGGGACGCATTGGTGTGAAATATACAAATCCGCCTTCTGGATGCTGCGAAGAAAGAATATGATTGTACAATCCCTGCTCGTAAAAATCCATGTATTTTTCTTCAGCATCAGCTAAGAACAGCTTTTCACTTAACTTCAGCATATTATAAGTATTACAGGTTTCTGGCCCCTGTACGCTACTTACCATACTCGAAAAATCATCGGCTGGATGAAAATGTTCTCTAACACTATTCCCTCCAATAGAAACGGTGCGATTATTAACCACATTTTCCCAGAAATATGTGGCCGCATTGTGATAATCTATATTTTGATCTAAAGCCGCAATAGTTTCAAAACCTATAACTTTTGGAATCTGCGTATTTGCATGCATTCCGTTTAAAATATCTTTTTCATTCTCTAAAGGATCTAAAACCTGCTTTTGAGTGAAAGCATAAGCCAGATCAAGATATTTTTGATCGCCGGTCATTTTGTAAACATCAGCAAAAGTTTCATTTAAACCGCCATGTTCTGAAGCCAACATCTCCTGAATTTGTGCTTCGGAAAGATTTGCGGTGATATCGATCATCCAATCGGTTAGGTCGATAAGCATTTGCTTTGCGTCCTCGTTACCCGCAATAAGATAAGCATCACGCAATCCGGAATAGGTTTTATGAATATTATAAAGCGGCACCCAACCACCGTTAAGGCTAAATCCGCCTGCATTTATTTTTCCTTCTGAAATTTCCTTCCAAATTCGGTCACTTTCAGGAATTCCTCCTACGTAACCGTTTCCATTGGCATCCTGAGCTTTTTTTAATTCAGCGATCATATAATTTAATCGCTCTAAAGCTTCTTCGCTACCCGCTGAAGCATACATTTGGGCAAGTGCAGTTAAATAATGACCGCCAATATGACCATCTAAACCTGTATTTTCCCAGTTTGGATAACTTTCTGCTTTTGGTTCTAAACCAGCCTCACGTAAAAAAGGCGCCAGCAAACGATCTGGATCCATTTGCATGATATAATCCAAATCTGTAAACATCGCTTCTTCAAACATACTTTCATGAAGTTTTACGTCTTTGAGGTCGAAAAGTGAAAGCTGACTTTGTTGCGCAAAACTGGTCGCAGAAAGTATTAGGGTTCCTACAACTAATCCTGTCTTTTTAAAACCGGGAATTCTAATTTTCATTCTCTAATTAATTTTATGATTTTTTACCCCAGATAGAATATCCATTATTAGAAATTCCTGCATAAGTAATTGTGGTTCTTCTTGGGGAAGCCTCCCAATCCCATGCTTTATCTATTATAAAATCACTCCCATTTATTTGCAATATCTGTGCAGATTCATCAAAAGACCATGATCCACTAAGCGCACCGCCCAAAGTATTATTTTCGTTAAGTACAATATCTACAGAGGTTTGCATTGTTCTATATTCATATTGCAGGGTAATTTGTTCCCATTTTCCCAATAAATCTTCTTCGGTTACCGTTTCATCTGGCACCGCTGCATAACGTTCTGGAGCCACTACCGGCCAGCCATCTTCTGTCCAGTAAATTTCACGAACCTGCCCCATCATCACCGCATTTGATGCATTAATTCCTGGGACACCATCTGGTAATCTTCCCTGTGAACTATAAAACCATTTTCCCGAAGCTTCATCTTTAAAAACCGTACAATGCGAAATACCAACCCAACCAGGTTGATTATCGAACTTATAAGGATGCGTTAAAACCGGAAAAGCTTCCGCTCCATTGGTTACATTACCCCCATTAATTCCGTAGTAAGGTCCTTCAATATTTTCTGAACGTGCTACCCGAGTATTGTACGCAACAGATAACTCATCGTAAGTTAAAAATAAATAATAATATCCAGTTTCTTCATTATAAATAATTTCAGGAGCTTCTAATCCCTGCCAGCGATTATTGTTCACATCTCCTCTACCTGCGATTCTTGTGCCATAATCTTCCAGAGAATTTAACTCGGTAGGTTTTCCGGTTGTAGGATCTAATTTTAATAATGAAATCCCAGAATGCCACGATCCATAAATTAAATACTGTTCTCCATCTGGAGTTTCTATAAAACTAGGATCTATTGCATTAAATTTGAAATAACCACTCCAGTCACCTCCACCATTCCGAGTATAAGTTTCGAGTCCATCTGGCACAGAACTTACCACCATTCCTTTATCTTCCCATTGGTTTGAAGAAAGATCGGTTGTTTCAGCTAAACCTATAAAAGCACGCTCGGTCCAATATTCGGTATTATCATTTCCTATAATAGGATTATGAACTACAATACTGTAATACAATCGATAGGTACCGTTAAGCTCTGCAATTTCTGGTGCCCAAAATCCATAATTTGGATTTTCAATTGGATCTAACGGCGGATCCATTTGTGCTCTAAGACTGTTTAATGAATCTTTAACCCAGGATGGTACTTTCTGAAAAGCCATTCCCTGGAAATCCCAATTTACCAGATCTGTTGATCGCCTGTATGGAAAATGACCATTACCTGCATGCGCATTACCATAAGAAGCATCGGTTTGGTACATATAAAAATACTCACCATCCTTAGCAATACTGGGATCGTGAACATTTGCTAAGTTCCATGAAGACCGTTCTGCCCATGATGCCATAGAGGTATAATCATCGCTATACGTTGGACCATCAAAATCTGATTCATCAATCTCCTCTTCTTCTTCATCTTCAGGTATCCCTGAAAATGAAGTATCATCATCAGAGCAACTAAATGCTCCGATGATGATTAAAATCATTAATGATCTTTTTAAAAATACTATGTTATCTAATTTAATCATAAGTATTATTTACTCTCTAAAACCACTACAGAAAACGGAGGTAGTGTCATTTTTAGAGTTCCTTTCTTAAACTTAAAATCTTTAAATTCTGAAGGGGTTATTTTCTTTGGATCATCAAAAGTATTATGATCCTGTAACTCCTCTGAAACTAAAATTTCAGCATTAAAATCATCAATATCGAATTCTGAAAGATCGAATTCTACTTCATTTTCTTTTTCAGAATCAATATTTACCGCTGAAATATGTACTACACCAGTGCTATCTTTAGAAGCAGAAACTGATACCGCTGGTAAAGACTCTCCTTCGTATGTATATTCTGGTGAATCGAACTCTACCGGAAGTAGTTGCGCATCCTGATGCACTTTATACATTTCCATTACGTGATACGTTGGCGTAAGAAGCATTTTTGCTCCATCGGTTAAGGCTACAGCTTGTAACACGTTAACAGTCTGAGCCAGATTGGCCATTTTTACACGTTTACTATGATTGTTGAAAATGTTTAATGAAACACCCGCGATCATTGCATCACGCATTGTATTTTGCTGATATAAAAATCCAGGATTTGTTCCTTCCTGAACTTCGTACCATCCACCCCACTCGTCTACAATAAGATCGATCTCTCCTTTTGGATCGTATTTATCCATAATTTCGCTATGCTTCGTTACCAGCTCTTCCATCTTTAGAGCTGTTTGCATAGTTGAGAAATATTGAGCTTCATTATAATCTACAGCATCTCCTTTGTCTCCCCATTCTACAAAAGAATAAGAGTGTAAAGCCACACCTTCGATCAAACTATTAGGGACATCACGCATTAAAACTTCTGTCCAGTGATAATCGTCTACATTTGCTCCAGAAGCAATTCTGTACAATCCGGTTTCATTATCCCAACTGGTCATAAAAGTTGCATACTGGCGATAAAGATTAGCGTAATATTCTGGTGTCATGTTTCCTCCACAACCCCACATTTCGTTACCAACACCCCAGTATTTCACACCCCAAGGTTTTTCTCTTCCGTTTTCTTTACGAAGATCTGCCATCGGGCTTCTACCGTCATGATTTACATATTGGATCCAATCTGCAAATTCCTTTACTGTACCACTCCCAATGTTAGCAGCAAGGTAAGGCTCTGCACCAAGTTCTTCACAAAGATTTAAAAAGTTGTGAGTACCAAAACTGTTATCCTCTGTTGTTCCTCCCCACCATTGGTTTACAATAGTTGGACGATCTTCTAAAGGACCAATTCCGTCCTTCCAGTGGTAGGTATCTGCAAAGCAACCACCCGGCCATCTAAGAATAGGGATTTGAAGATCTTTAAGTGCTTCAATAAGATCTGTACGAACTCCGTCTATATTAGGAATTTCGCTGTCTTCCCCTACGTACAATCCGCCATAGATACATCTTCCTAAATGTTCTGCAAAATGACCATAAATATTACGGTTAATAACCGGTGCATCCTGATCATTTTTTACGGATATTGTTGTTTGGGCTTGCAAACCTGCAAAGGAAAGCACCAAACAAAGTAAGGGCAATTGAAATAATTTGCTTCTTTTCATATTAGTTTTATGGGTTAATTAATTAGCTGAATTCGGCTCTAAATTAGGATTTACGTCAAGTTCTGTTTGTGGAATCGGCAAGTATTCTTTTCCTGGCGTCCAACTGTTAAAATCGGGATCATGATCTTGTAATTCACTTAATTTCTCGTCATCATATAGCCATCCCCAACGTATGATGTCATGAATCCTAATACTTTCTATCGCAAATTCTAATGCTCTTTCATGTGCAATTTGATCACGCATTTCTTCCTGTGTCATATTTGGCATTACAGAAGAAAGTTCCGGTAGGTTCGCTCTATCTCTTACCTGCTGAATATATTGGTATGCTTCAGAAGTTTGTCCTAATTCGTTTAAAGCTTCAGCATACATTAATAATACATCTGCATAACGCATTACTCTATAATTAATCTCAGATAACTCTACCCTTCCTTGGCTTTCAGTATCAAAACCTAAACCGTCGTGCGTATATTTTCTAGGATAAATTGCATCTTCTGCATGAGGCCATGGAGTTCCATTATAAACCGTAGTTGAATTTGCCTGAGGCTCATACGAAGCGATAGTTACTAACAATCTAGGGTCTACATTTCCATCTACTGTTTCTTCTTCCTTATACTCATTATAGATCCATCGTGTAGGCAAGAAGTCTGAGTATCCATACCCATCCATAGCATATGTATGCCCTACAGAAGAAACCTGCATCCATCCAGATGTTGGTTCTCCTCCATAGTTCATTACAGTTCCACCAACCTGATCTGGGGTAGCAAACTGGACTTCGAATAAAGACTCTGAATTGTTTTCTGTAAAAGGACTAAAATTATCCTGATAATCTGCAGTTAAACTGTAAACACTAACGTCTGATCCATTTATAAGTTTAGCAAACTCATCTGCGGCAGCCTGCCATTGTTCTGTATACAAGTATGCTTTACCTAAAAAACCTGTAGCAGCGCCTTTTGTAGCTCTACCCGTTTGGCCCTGGTCTGCACCACTTACAGATGCAAAATCTACCGGCAACATATCTTGTGCATTTTGAAGATCTGAAATGATTTGATTCCAAATTTCTTCTTGAGATGCCGTTGGAGGATAGTACTCGTCTTCGTTCTCTGGAACGGTTGTAATTAATGGAACACGTTCAAAATTTGTAACTAAATGAAAATAAGCAAAGGCTCTTAAGAAATACGCCTGTCCTAACACGCGCTCCTTTACGTTTTCGTCCATTTCAATTTCTGGAACATTTGTTAAAACCTGGTTGGTTCTAAAAACCTGCTGATAATACGCAGACCACATCCATTGTATAGGACCAGAAGTAGGTAAAAGGGTGAAATTACCAGCCTGAACTAAATCAAGCCATGGGCTATCCCCAGTAAAGTCATCTCCTCTACCGTCTGTTAATGCTGGCGTCATACGCATATAGTATCCATCTATGATCATACTATTATAAGCAGCATTTATACCTTCGATCGCGTGGTCACCTGTTTCCCAAAAAGCTTCTGTCGTTTGACTATTTGGATTAGAAAGCTCTAGATCATCATCACAGGATACTAATCCTCCCAGAGCTAGACTTAAAATTAATGTTTTATATAGTTTCATAGTTTTTTCTTTTTTTAGAATGACAATTGAACGCCTAACATATAAGTTCTTGGTCTTGGATACGTTCCATTATCGAATCCTGGATTAAAAACACCCGAGTTGAAATCAGGATTATATCCTTTATAATGCTGAAAAGTGTGAAGATTCTGAACTGTTGCATAAACTCTTGAAGAGCTTAGCACATCATTAAAGGTTTCTGAAGGGATTGTGTATCCAAAAGAAATCGTATTCAATCTTAAATAATCACCTTTTTGAAGCCATCCCGGTCTATCTGAATCTCTAGCATTCCCATTAGGATCGTTAGCCACTACACGTGGAATGTTAGTATTGGTATTTTCTGGTGTCCAGCGATTTAAAATATCTGTGTGAGAATTCACATAATCTGTAGACCACATTAAGGTACGATATAATCTACTATTTATGTAAAAACCTGCTGCACCAGATGCAAATAAAGTAAAGTCGAAATTCTTATAATTTGCGGTAAAATTTAAACCATAGGTAACACTTGGTAATGCGCTTCCTAAAGTTGTACGGTCTTCAGCATTAATAACATCATCACCATTTAAATCTCTAAAAATAACATCTCCTGGTGCTGTTGCAGCACTTTGAAAAGCATGATTATCTACCTCATCCTGAGACTGGAATATACCATCGTAAATATATCCAAAATGCTCACCTACTTCTCCACCTACCTGAGTTATAGCTCCTGTTCCATAAACAGGTTCATCATTACCTCCTAATGCTAACACTTCGTTATTGATAGTACTCATATTAGCAGAAATGTCGAAATTAAAATCCTCTAGATTATTATAATGATAGGTTAATTCTACATCTACACCAGAGTTTTTTAAACTACCCGCGTTTACAACCGGGGCCTGGTTAATACTACCTGTTGAAGCAGGAATTGGAACTCCCACCAATACATCTGTAGTTTCCTTATTATAATACTCTACTGTTAGATCTACTGCATTATTAAATAAGCTAGCGTCCATGGCAACGTTAAATGAGGTAGTTGTTTCCCATTTAATATCTTCTGAAATTATACTGGTTTGTAATCCACCAGTAACTGAAGCTCCATCAAAATTGTAAAGTATGTTACGATTAATTACCGGTTGGTATAAATAATTAGCAATATTCTGGTTTCCTAGTTCTCCATAACTTGCTCTCAACTTTAAATTACTTACCTCGTCCGGTAGATTCAAATATTCTTCATTAGATAAACGCCATGCCAAAGCAAGTGATGGAAAAGTACCGTATCTGTTTTGTGGCGCAAATCGTGAAGATCCATCTCTTCTTACAGTTGCTGTTATTAAATAACGATCATCAAAATTATAATTTAAACGTCCAAAATAAGACGCTAAAGAACTCTCATTATTACTACCACCAGCATTTTGATTTTCTCCATTTGAAAGCACTGGATAATACGGCTGTGGTAAGTTTTCTGAATGTGCATTAGTTGTTTCAGCTTTATTAGACTGGAAAGTTTGTCCTAATAACAATTCAAAATTATGTTTTCCAAAAGTTCCGTTATACGTTAAGGTATTTTCAACTAAACCAACTGTATAAACTCTGGTATCTTGATCTAATAAAGAAATTCCTGAATTAAAGAAGTATCCTAGATTAAATGCAGGAATAAAAGAGAAATCTCTCGCTATTGTCTTATCATAACTTAAATTTAATTTGTACTTAAGCTTATGATTTTCTCCATCCAGAATCTGTAATTGCGGATTTAAGATCGCAAAAGTTCTATCCACTTCAGTTGTCGTTTCGAAAAGCGAGTTTGCACCCGGAACGTTCAAAGCAATTGTTTGATGAATTTGAGAACTTGTTCCTGCATAGCCACCAGCATTATTTTCGTCGTATAGAGCTAATGTTGGAATAGCCATAACCAGGTCATTAATTAATGGCGGACGACCACCAGTTAAAACGCCACCTCTATAATTTAGGTTATTTTCAAAACTGTGTGCATAATAAATAGATGGAGAAACTTTAAAAATTCCTTTCTCCATAACAGTATTGATTCTTCCTGAATATCTCTCGTAATCTGGAGCATTTCCAACTAATACACCCTCGTTTTGAAAATAATCTAAAGAGGCATTATAAGAGATGTTTTCCCCTCCACCAGAAAGACTTACATTATGATTTTGGCGACTACCGCTCTTCAATCCTATTTCCTGCTAATCTGTATCTATATCATCTACAAACAAGTCTGAAGATGGATCATTACCAGCAATCAGAGGCATCCCTGCATTCTCTCTTTTTTCATTTACGATCATTTGATAATCTTCTCTGCCAAGAACTGGAATTTCCTGCGGTACTTCATCTACACCATAGTATCCGCTGTAACTAATTTTAAGCGGAGTGTTTTTCTTACCATTTTTTGTAGTAATAATTACAACTCCGTTTGCGGCACGGGATCCATAGATCGCACCAGCTGATGCATCTTTTAATACCTGAATAGATTCTATATCATTAGGACTAAAATCTCTAATAGAAGTTCCAACAGGAACTCCATCTACAATATAAAGTGGCTGACTGTCACCAAAGGTTGCGACACCACGAATACGTACGTTTGGTGCAGCACCAGGCTCACCTCCACTAGTTACAGTAACTCCAGAAGAACGTCCCTGCAATAAACCAGAAACATCACTATTAGATACTTTCTGTGCTTCTTCGGCTTTAATAACCGCTACAGAACCTGTTAGATCTTCTCTTCTTTGAGTACCATAACCAACAACTACAACATCATCTAAAGCATTAAGGTCTTCAGATAGTGCAACGTTAATTTCCGTTTGTGTACCTACCGTGATTTCCTGTTGTTGAAAACCAATAAATGAAAATACAAGTACATCGTTTTCGCTTGCCTCTATAGAGTAGTTACCATCAATATCGGTGACCGTTCCTGTAGAAGTTCCCTGAATAATTACATTAACACCTGGCAAAGGCATACCATCAACCTCTGATGTTACCATACCAGTAATTAATTCCTGCGATTGCGCAAATGATGACATCCCCAACATCATCATTAATATGAAAAAAAATCGAAAACCTTTTCGTATTTTTCCCACTGCGCTAATTAGTAATTTTGAAATTAGCATAAATTAAACTTTAGTTTTATAAGTGTGAATTTTACATTTCCAAATTTAATTAAAGTTTCATTAAAAAAGCAAATATTTTTTTACATATTTTTAACTATAGCTTATTAAATAAATGAATTTCATAATTCTATCCTGCTCTATACCTGCCATACTGTGGTGTCCTGCTTAGTTTGTTAATTTTTTGAATTACTTTAGAAACCGGTTTCTATTATGATTTACTTTGAAATTATCCTAAATTGGCACTTTTTAAATTCTACCAATGATCCATAGTTATAGTTCTGAAGATAAAGTTCTGCTCGCTGTAGACTGCATCATTTTTGGCTTCGATGAAGAAGAACTTAAAATATTACTTATTAAGCGAGATTTTGAACCCGAACGTGGCAAATGGTCGCTAATGGGTGGATTCCTTAAAAAAGATGAAAATCTGGATCATGCCGCCAATAGAATTTTACATCATCTAACGGGAATCAATAATGTTTACCTGGAACAACTTTATAATTTTAGTAAAGTAGACAGGGATCCGGTAGAAAGAACCTTATCGGTTTCTTA
This sequence comes from Zunongwangia sp. SCSIO 43204, assembly GCF_019904275.1. GTDB lineage: Bacteria > Bacteroidota > Bacteroidia > Flavobacteriales > Flavobacteriaceae > Zunongwangia > Zunongwangia mangrovi. Next base: position 3,030,842 of record NZ_CP063204.1, on the reverse strand, counting down.
CTTTGCCTTGATCAATATTGCCGAGCATAATACTGAACTTACCGAAAATTATTCAGCCAAGTGGTTTACACTTTCTGAAGCTCCAGATCTAATTTTTGACCATGGTAAAATGGTAAAACATGCGATTAGTAGATTACGATACCGTGCTTCAAACGGTCCCATTGGCTTCGAATTACTTCCAGAGAAATTTACGATGAGACAACTTCAGAAATTATATGAAGCGATCTTAGGGGAAGAATTGGATAAGCGTAACTTCATCAATAAAATAAACTCTTTTGATATTTTAGTGAAATTGGATGAAAAGGACATGAGTTCTTCCAGAAAAGGAAGCTTCCTATATAAATTCGATCAGGAAAAATACAAGAGAAAAACCGACGATGGTTTTTCATTCAAGCTTTAAACAATATAAATCAGGAACCTCGGGAAAGCCACGAGGTACCATAGCAAAATCTTTTTTAATTTCAAGGTAAGGCTCGGGGAATTAAAACTTTAATGAGGGATTAAATTAAAAAAGCCGACTAATAATTTAGTCGGCTTTTTCTATTAAGTTGTTTGGAGTTTATTCCAAGGTTTTATCCTAATGTGATAGTTTTAGTAATTGTACGCTCTCCTACTTTTAAAGAAATTAAATATTCTCCTGCAGGTACTTCAGAGAAATCAAAAGTTTTCTTTACCACAAGGTCATTGTTTGTTGAAGAAGACATTAAAGTTCCTTCAGCATCGTAGATTCTAAATGTTGCATCTTCGTAACCTGGGTTTGTAAAGGAAACTAATACTTTATCTTCTAAAGTTTTGTAGAAAGGCTTAAAGAAAATTTTAGATTCTGTTTTCTTTACAGTTACGCCTTCAGCATCTTTAGTGATCACTGTAGTTAAAATACTATCGTTTTTCTCGAAATTTAAAAAGTAAGTTCCAGAAGGAATGCTGTGAAGGTCTAAAGCTTTTTTATAAGAAGACTCCATTAAAGCATCTTTAAAAAGAACCTCTCCATTCATATCTGCTAAAATTAGTGTAGATCCTTCTTGAGTATTATCTAACTCTACTACTAATTTTTCTTCGCTCACCTTTACTTCTATGTCTTTAGCGTTCAAAGTATTACCTAATACTAATGCTAAAACCAAAACTGTTGCTTTAAATAGATTTTTCATGATTTTCGGTGTTTTTGTTAAATTACTAATTATCCTGCAACAAATATAGAGTGAAACTTATGTGAAGCTTAATAGAAAATAAACTAAAATATGTGCTATTTTAACCGAAAATATTATCGTAAATGGTTAATTTTGCAATGAGAACATTTTTAGGTTAATTTTCGACATAATAAAATATCCATAATTTGAAGTCCCAATTCAGCTAAAACGTTATCGATATGATAAAATCACAAAAAGCAGTTTTCGAAAAGGTTGAACCTCAGTTTGGTAGTTCGTTTAAATACCAAACATTTGATCATAGTTCACCTAATAAAAACAATAATTTTTGGCACTATCATCCAGAGATAGAACTGGTTTATATAAGTAGTGGCTCAGGAAAAAGGCAAATTGGTAGTCATGTTTCTTATTATAGACAAGGAGATCTTATACTTATTGGTTCTAATTTACCTCACTGTGGTTTTACCACTAAATTGAACAGATACGAAAGAGAAACGGTGATCCAGATTCATCCAGATTTTCTTGGGGAAACATTTTTTAATATTCCTGAAACCAAAAATATTGTCACCTTATTAGAAACAGCAAAAAAAGGAATTGTTTTTCACGGGGAAGATAAAAGATATATTGGTGAAAAGATCGAAGAACTAAAACACCGCTCACCCTTTGGGCGGCTAGTAGCGCTACTAGAGATCTTTAAACATTTAGAAGAAGCAAGAAATTATACCATTCTTAATGCTCAGGGTTTTGTACTAGAAACCGAGCTTCAGGATAATAATCGTATTAATCAAATCTTTAATTTTGTAAAGGAAGAGTTTAAAAGAACTATTGTTTTAGAAGAAGTTGCCGAGCTTACCAGTATGACGGTACCTGCCTTTTGCCGATTCTTTAAGAAGATAACAGGTAAAACATTTACACAGTTCGTTAACGAATATCGCCTGGCACATGCCGCAAAACTTCTACACGAAGAGCAAATGAGTATTACTGATATTTGTTTTGAATGCGGCTTTAATAACTTTAGTCATTTTAATAAGCAATTTAAAAAGTTTACCGGTAAATCACCTTCTAAGTATAGAAACGAATTACGAGTAAATATCTCGTAAACTACCTCGGGCCAAGCCCTCTAGGCATACGTTGGAAACAAATTTTTAATTTCGAGGCAAGCCTCTGGGTATTATACGCTTTGGCGGTGCCAATAAAAAAAGTCCGTTTAAGAAAACGGACTTTTATATTCTGAAAATTAATCTTAGCGACTAATCGTGCATAAACTTCTGTTTGGTCAAAAGTTCTTCTTCACTCTCTACATGATCATCATCTGGAACACAACAATCTACCGGGCATACTGCCGCACATTGTGGTTCCTCATGAAAACCTTTACACTCTGTACATTTATCTGGTACGATATAATAAAACTCGTCACTTACTGGTTCCTGGGCTTCTTCAGCATTAGCCTCTGTCCCCGATGGTAATACGATATCACCAGAAAGATCTGTACCATCTGCATAACGCCAGTCATCTGCTCCTTCGTAAATTGCTGTATTAGGGCATTCTGGTTCGCAAGCGCCGCAGTTTATACATTCATCTGTTATAATGATTGCCATAGCTGTTTTTTTAGTTTGTAAAAATAAGGCGATTCTTCAGTTTTGCTTCCAGTTTTAGGAAATTTTATAGTTTTTCCAGTTAGGAAGTTTTAATTTCGCTGTTACAAATTTAACGTGAAGGCTTTTCATAACCAAATTAGGAATGACAATTAAAGAACGTATTTCATATTTTTCAAAATTGGGCGATTTTCTTAAGAATTTTAATGCTGAAAGTGACTCAGCGCTAAATCTTTCAGAAATCGATAAAAAATATTTCGACGAACTGGAATACAAAATCAATTCAGCAGTACATCATAACGGCTGGTTTACCAAAGACAATGTTCTATTTGCTCTAAAACAATGGAGCGAAGCTTTAACTACGGCTAATCTTGAAGCCTGGGTGCAAGATTATGCGATTAAAGATAATATTTCACCAAAAACGATCGCCATAATTATGGCCGGGAATATTCCGCTGGTTGGTTTCCATGATTTTTTGAGTGTTTTAATGTCTGGTAATAATGTGCTTATAAAACCATCTGATAATGATAAGCAGCTTTTGCCAATTTTGTGTAATTATTTAGCTGAATTAAATAGCGAATTTGAATCTAAAATCACCTTCACTCAGGAGAAATTAGAGAATTTTGATGCCGTTATTGCTACCGGAAGCAACAACACCGCGCGTTATTTTGAATATTATTTTAAAAATAAACCTAACATTATCCGTAAAAACCGAAACTCGGTTGCCATTATTCGCGGTGATGAAACCGAAACCGAATTAAAGGCCTTAGCTGAAGATATTTTTAGATACTACGGCCTGGGTTGTCGTAATGTCTCTAAATTATTTTTGCCTAAAAATTACGATTTTGACCATTTCTATAAAGGAATTTATCATTGGAACGATATTATTAACCAAAATAAATACGCCAATAATTACGATTACAACAAAGCCGTGTATCTAATGAGTGAATTTAATATTCTGGATAACGGATTTTTAATGCTGAAAGAAGATGAAGGTTTTGGATCACCAATTTCTGTACTTTTCTATGAATATTATGAGGATGAAGCACAACTTCAGCAAGAATTAGAAGAAAAAGCAGATCAATTACAATGTGTGGTAAGAAAAGAAGCTTCAGCAAAAAATGAAGTGAAATTTGGCGAAACTCAGCAACCACAACTTTGGGATTATGCAGATGGTGTAGACACGCTACAATTTTTAATCAATTTAAACCAGTAAACTAGCTCGGAGCACCCCACGAGGCAATCGTTAGAAACAAATTCTTAATTTCGAGGCAAGCCTCGTGATATTAAACCCTTTGGCGGCGCCAATAAATTTGGCGCTGTTTTTATCGAATTTTGGAAAGTAATTTCAAAATTTACGACATACAGCAAAGAAAAGCTCCATTTAAGAGCTTAACCTAAATACCATATGAAAAAACATAATTTTAGCGCAGGACCTTGCATTTTGCCACAAGAAGTTTTCGAAAAAGCTTCTGCAGCAGTATTGGATTTTAATAATAGCGGACTTTCGATTCTTGAAATTTCGCATCGTAGTGAAGCTTTTGTTTCAGTGATCGAAGAGGCTCGCGCTTTGGTTTTAGAACTATTAGGACTTCAGAATAAAGGATACCAAGCGCTATTTTTACATGGCGGTGCCAGTATGCAGTTTTTAATGGTTGCTTATAATTTATTGCAGAAAAAAGCCGCATACACCAATACCGGAACATGGAGTAGTAAAGCAATTAAAGAAGCTAAATTGTTTGGAGAAGTGCAGGAAGTTGCTTCTTCTAAAGACAAAAACTTCAACTATATTCCTAAAGATTACAGCATTCCTGTAGATGCAGATTATTTTCACTGCACCAGTAACAATACTATTTATGGAACGCAGATGAAATCTTTCCCAAAAACTGATGTGCCATTGGTTTGCGATATGAGTAGCGATATTTTATCAAGAACGATGGATTTTAGTCAGTTTGATTTAATCTATGCCGGTGCACAAAAAAATATGGGCCCAGCAGGTGTAACACTTGCCGTGGTAAAAGAAGATATTTTAGGAAAAGTTGAGCGTCAAATTCCATCGATGATGAATTACCAAGTTCATATCGATAAAGATAGTATGTTTAACACGCCATCTGTTTTTGCGATCTATACTTCTTTACTGAATTTAAGATGGCTTAAAAATTTAGGCGGAATTGCAGGAATTGAAGATTTAAACAATAAAAAAGCAGACTTGCTTTATGCTGAAATAGATCGAAACCCATTATTTAAAGGTTTTGCTGAAATAGAAGATCGCTCGACTATGAACCCAACTTTTAACCTTGCCGAAGCTGCCGATAAAGCAACTTTCGATAAACTTTGGAAAGAGGCCAATATTAACGGAATTAACGGTCATAGAAGCGTTGGTGGTTATCGTGCTTCGATGTATAACGCGATGCCTCTAGAAAGCGTGCAGGTTTTGGTTGATGTGATGCAGCATTTTGAAAAGATTTCATAAATAAGAAAAATAAAAATTCATGAATATTTTAGTTACCGATGGGCTTTCACAAGCCGCAGTTTCTCAATTAACCGAAGCTGGCTTTAATGTTTTATCTGTGAAAGTTGCCCAATCTCAGCTAAAAGAATATATCAATGCCAAAAACATTGAAGGGATAATTTCGCGCACAACATTTATAGAGAATGAAGTTATTACAAGTGCACCACAATTAAAATTTATCGCTGTAATTGGTGACGAGCAGGTAGTAAGTTCTGTTGCTGAAGCCGAGAAAAATGGGATTCAGTTTATCACCGCTCCTGTTGCAGCAACCAGATCTGTAGCCGAACTTGTTTTTGCTCATATTCTTGGTGGAAGCCGATTTTTACATCACTCTAACCGAAATATGCCACTGGAAGGCGATATGAACTTTAAGGACCTAAGAAACTTCTATTCTGGCGGAATCGAACTTCAGGGAAAAACAATAGGAATTATTGGTTTTGGGAAAATTGGACAGGAAATAGCCAAAATCGCCTTAGGTTTTGGGATGAAGGTTATCGCTACAGATCCTAATGTAGTTGGTGCTAAACTTCAACTTAAAATTCAGGATCAAAATATCGAAATTGGATTAAAAACGGTGAATTTAGAGCAAGTTTTAGAAAATTCAGATATCATTTCTTTAAGTGTTTCTGAACAGAAAAAACCAATTATTGGTGCAAAAGAAATCGCTTTAATGAAACCAAATGCGGGTATTGTAAACATCTCTAACGGAAATGCGATCGATGAAGAAGCTCTAATTGAAGCTTTAGAGGATGCAAAATTGAAATTTGCCGGTTTAGATACTTACGATAACGAGCCAACACCAGCCATAAAACTTTTAATGAACGAGCGTATTTCTTTAACGCCACATATTGGCGGACTAACAGGCGCAGCGACAGATAATGCTGGCGATGTAATTGCAAAAGAAATTATTGGCAAATTTCATGGAAAGTCGGGAATGGATTTCTTTAAGTAAAACAATAAAGGCTTACCACCTAAAAATCAAATAATTAAAAAACCCAGTCTGAAAATCGACATTTTTAGGCTGGGTTTTATTTTTAGTTCGATGTTCCATAAGTTTTATCTATTTTCTTCTATGATATTATAGTAAAGCTTTAACAGCGATGCCAGTTAATATTGCTTATCTTCAAATAAGTTGTCGGTAGCTAGATTTGTACATTCTAAAGCCGATTTTTAATCCCGAAAATTTAAACTAAAAAATCTTTTATGGCCTCGATATTAGACGTTTTAAATACTAATTTAGGAAAGCAGCTTATCAATAAAGCTTCCAAGGAAACTGGTGAAAGTAATAATAATGTTGCTTCAGTTTTAGGCATGGTTCTTCCATTGATCTTGGGGAATTTCAAGAATAAAATACAGGAAGGCCACGAGGAAGCTTTAACCGAAATGCTCGAAGAAGCTCCAGATCCTTTTAAATTCATGCAAGTTTTCCCAGATAAAGAAACTACTGAACTTGTAGATTGTGGTAATGATTATGGAGAGATCATTTTAGGTGAAAACTTCAGCGCTATTACCAATACGATTAGTGAATCCTGCCTTATTGAGGAAAATTCAGTAAAAAAAATAACCGCCATTTCGATTCCGGTTGTGGTGGCGATTTTAAGTATTCAGAAGAAAAAAGAAAACTTAACCAATAATGATATTGAATTCTTAATTGATAATGCTTTAGGAAATTCTTCGAAATATAATAATTCTTTTCTTGAAACAATTTTGGATACAGAAGACGACCCTAATATCATTCCTAAGGCCTCTGAAATGATTCTTGGAAAAGAAAATAAAAAAGATAGTATTTTAAAAGGCTATACAGGCGGGAAATAAATTACTTTTTTAACTAAATTGCCACAATGAAAAATTTACTCTATATACTTTTAATGGTGCTGTTTGTGTACAGCTGTGGATTGACTAAAAACAATGGACGAAGCGGTAAAAACAACGCTACTGAAAATGATACCGTAAGAATCGCCAATGATAGTCTGGAATACGAAATTATAATCATCGAGCCGGGCTTCAACCTTTTTATTAATAGTATAGCAAGACCAGAAGGCTACTATTCGCAAAGTTATTTAGAGAATAAAAATCAGATTTTAGTGAACGATTACAACAATCGTGTTCGGCAGCCTATGCGCTATAATACGAATCTTTATGTACAGGAGATCAATTATAATCCTCAGATAGATTATGGCTACGAAGTAAACTATTTACTGTACAATTATTTTGTCTATATAAGCAGGCAATATAATCAGCGATTTAGCGTGCCCACACGTATTTAAGTGCTTAAGACTTTAAAACTTAATTCCTTTTAATATCTTTGCAGCATGGAGAAATTAAAAGAACGTTGGGGATTAACATCTAACCGCCAGGTGGTTGTTGTCCTATTAGTTTTTGCAATTACAGGATCTACGGCTGCAAAATTAGCTGCACCGGTAACCGCATTTTTAGGAATTACTCCGCAGCACGAATGGTATATTTACTGGCCTGCAAGAATTCTATTTTTGTTTCCTATTTACCAGATTTTACTGGTAGTGATTGGTTGGATATTTGGTCAGTTTGAATTTTTCTGGGCGTTTGAAAAGAAAATGCTTAGTCGCTTAGGTTTTGGTAAATTCTTTAAAGACTAGATGATAAAAACGTGGAAAAAAATATTTTTTGTTTTTGCGGCGTTTATCATCGTATTCCCGGCAATTGCCAACTTTATTCATATTTTTAGCGGTCACCAGCATGGGCTTTGTGATAATTATGCTAAGCAGCATATTCATCATCCAGATCTAGATTGTAATCTTCATAAATTTCATCAAAACCCAGCATTAAATCTTGAAATTCTACATTTTGAGCCTGTTGTTTTCACAAAGCAGGTAAGACATAGTTTTAGTTTCTACAAATTTTTAAACGATTTTCAATATCGATTATTTGAGCTTAGAGGGCCACCTTCTTTGATCGCTTAATCATATTACCCCAATCCTTTATCACAATCGAAAAAGGACAAATTCTATTTAATCGTTTAAAATCCCATACAATGAGAAAATTACTCATTACACTGCTATTTGTAGCAGTATCCCCTATTTTATTAGCACAAAATCAATTTAGTGGCAATGTAAAAAATCAGGAAACAGGTGAAGCTGTTTTTAGCGCTACCGTATATTTTCCAAGACTAGAAAAAGGAACTACTACAGATGTTGATGGTAATTTCACCATCAAAAATTTACCTTCAGGAAATTATAAACTCGTTGTTTCTTCGATTGGTTTTACTTCGTACTCGAAAGAAGTAAGCATTCCTTCAGATAATTTTGAGCTGGTTTTAAAACCTTCAGCTGTAGAGATGGAAGAAGTCATCGTTTCTACTCCTTTTCATCAATTGCAAAGCGAAAATGTGATGCGAGTGGAACGCGAAAGTGTTTCAGAATTAAATAAAAAAGGAGCAGTAACTCTAGCAGATGGTATTTCACAAATAGCTGGGGTAGAAAATCTAAGTACCGGTGTTGGTATAGGTAAACCCGTAATTCGTGGTTTAAGCTCTAATCGTGTACTTACTTACACTCAGGGTGTTCGTATGGAAAACCAGCAGTTTGGCGGCGAACATGGCCTTGGTATTAGCTCTAAAGGTATTGGAAGTGTCGAGGTTATTAAAGGCCCTGCTTCCCTACTCTACGGAAGTGATGCGATTGGTGGGGTATTATATCTAAATCCAGAGCAATATGCTTCAGCCGGAACTACAAGTGCTGAAGTTAATGGTGATTATTTCAGTAATACTTTGGGGTATCAGGCCAGCGCAATGGCAAAAACTTCAGGAGAAAAATTAAAATTTATCGCCCGCGGAAGTTTAGCGGAGCATTCAGATTACGAAACTGGTAATAGTGAACGCGTAACCAATACAAGATTCAACGAAAAAGATCTTAAAACCGGAATTGCATATCAAAACGAAAAATTTAAATCTGATCTTCGATATAATTTTAACCGAAGTGAAATTGGTATTCCTGAAGAAATTGGTGAACAAACTACTTCTAAAACTTTGATGCTCCCATATCAGCAAATTGATAACCATATTTTGAGTTTAGATAATAAGATCTACTTCGCTAATTCTAGCCTGGATGCAAAATTTGGATATCAGTTTAACAACAGAAAAGAATTTGAAGATCATCATGATCACGAAGATGAACACGATGAACATGCTGAAGAGGAGCATGAACATGAGGAAGATCATGCTGAAGAACATGAGGACGAGCATGAAGATGAGCACGCAGATGAACATGATGAAGAAAGTGAGGAAGTACTTCCTGCTTTAGACATGGAACTGGAAACCTTTAATTATAATATTAAATACAATCTGCCTAAATTAGGGAAGTTTGAAACCATTGCCGGAATCCAGGGAATGTGGCAAAGCAATGTAAATACCGGCGAAGAAATCTTAATCCCAGATGCTAATACTGTAGATTTTGGTGTATTTGCTACAACACATTTGCATTTAAGTGCATGGGATTTCCAGGCTGGTTTACGTTATGATACTCGAAATATCGATAGCGAAACGCATGGTCACGAAGGCGAAACCGGTTATATGGAAGCGGTAGATCGAACTTTTAATAGTGTAAATGGAGCTTTTGGCGCGAAATATCAATTTTCTGATCAATTAAATGCCAGATTAAATCTTGCAAGCGGATTTAGAGCACCTAATTTAGCTGAACTTACCAGTAACGGTTCTCACCATGGTGCGAATCGCTATGAAGTTGGAAATCCTGAATTAGATAACGAACAAAACTTCCAGGTAGATTTATCTTTAGAATGGAGAAACGAACATTTTGAAGCTTTTGCCAATGCTTTTCATAATACAATCAATGACTATATTTATTTAACACCAACAGGAGAAAGCATTGATGATAATCCTGTTTTTGACTTTGTGCAGGATGATGCCGAATTATACGGTGGTGAAGTTGGAGTTCATGTGCATCCACACCCTTGGGACTGGATGCATATCGAAAGTAGTTTCGAAACAGTTACGGGAAAAAGAGATGATGACACTTATCTTCCGCTAATTCCTGCAAACAGTATTACCAACACATTTAGAGTCGAATTTAATCAGGGTGAAATTATCGAAAATAAGTATGCATTTGTTCGACTTAAAAATGTATTTGATAAAGAAAACACCAGTAATTTTGAAACTAGAACCGGTGGATATTCTTTATTGGGAGCAGGATTTGGTGGCCGTGTACAACTGGCAGACTCTGAAGTTCAGATCTCGGTTAACGGAAACAATCTTTTAAACAAAACTTATATCTCTCATTTATCCAGATTAAAAACCGATGGAATTGCCAATATTGGCCGAAATATCATGGTCTCATTACAATGGTTTTTATAGACCTATAAATTGAAAGCAATTAAAAAAGCCTGTTTGAATAACTCAAACAGGCTTTAGCTTTATAAGGGGATTCCTGGTTTAATAACTTTCTACTTCTATAGTTCTTACCTTTTGCTCTGGTTCCTTCTTGAAAACGAATGTATAAATATACATTAGAGTAAAGGTTGGGATAATATCTGTAAATGGTAAGATCTCTTCTATAAATACAATTGCTGAAGCTAACTTTCCATTTCTACCTGGATACATTTCTCGCATTTTACGAGCCGCAAATGGTGCCCATAAAATATCTAAAAAAGGACCAATTACTGGAATACCTACTGTTAGCATACCAATGGCATCTAACATTAAACCCTTTAAAAATAATTTATCTTTTAGCATCTTTTCTTTGTGTTGATTCATTTAATAGAATCAAATAAGATGCCAGTTTTTATGAAAGGTCTGAGCTTATGAGTTTTAAAAACTCATTTCTGGTCTCTATTTTTTCAAATTGTCCTCTAAATCCAGATGTTGTAGTGGTACTATTTTGCTTTTGCACGCCACGCATCATCATGCACATGTGTTGAGCTTCGATCACTACCGCAACTCCCTGTGGTTTTAATGTGTTGTTTAAACATTCCAATATATCGTGCGTTAGACGTTCCTGCACTTGTAATCTTCTGGCAAATACATCTACGATTCTTGGTAGTCTACTTAGTCCAACAATTTGTCCGTTTGGAATTTAGGCAATATGTGCTTTACCAAAGAACGGAAGCATATGATGTTCGCAAAGTGAATAGAGCTCGATATTTTTTACCACCACCATTTCATCATAATCTTCCTTAAACATGGCTTTCTTCAAGATCTTTTCTGCATCCAGTTCGTAACCCTGTGTGAGAAATTGCATCGCTTTAGCAGCACGCTCTGGTGTTTTTAAAACACCTTCCCTATCGGGATTTTCCCCTAACTCTGTAATTATACTTTTGTAATTATCTTTAAGAGAACTGGTCACTTCTATCGAATATTCTTCAAAACTTTGATAAGCCATATCGGGAATTTATTTCTTTAATTTTTCAGCAAAAAGTGATTGTAATTTATGGATTTTTGGATCGATAATATATTGACAATATGGCTGACTAGGATGCTCGTTATAAAAATTATGATGCTCTGCTTCAGCTTCATAAAAAGTTGAAGCTTTAGTAATTTCAGTAACAATAGGATCCTGAAAAACCTCCTGCGCCTCTAATTCAGCAATAACTTGTTCTGCGATCTGCTTCTGTTCTTCAGAATGGTAAAAAATTGCGCTACGATATTGCGTTCCTACATCATTTTGCTGGCGATTTAAAGTCGTAGGATCGTGCGTAGAAAAGAATATTAATAATAACTCCTGAAAACTTATAATCTTGGGATCGTAGTTAAACTGAATTCCTTCAGCATGACCCGTTCTACCGGTGACCACTTCACGATACGGCGGATTTTTAATAAAACCTCCCGTAAAGCCAGAAATCACATTATTTACACCTTCTAAACGCTGAAAAACAGCCTCTGTACACCAAAAACATCCTGCAGCTAATGTTGCTACTTTCTCTTTCATAACAAAAATGATTTTTTCAAATGTAAGGCATCGCTTAAAAAACGCATAGGCTATTTGGCTAATTTTAGCAAATGTTACAATAAATAATTATTACTGAAATTGCACAATTTCAATTAAAAATATTTTAAGCTTGGGGGTGGCGATTTAATTGGCTAATTTTCGGGCACTTTACAGAGCTTATGATAACTATTGAAAATATTCATAAATATTATGGCGATCTACATGTTTTAAAAGGCGTAGATCTTCATATTGAAAAAGGCGAAATTGTCTCGGTTGTAGGAGCTTCAGGTGCCGGAAAAACCACTTTACTTCAAATTTTGGGAACTTTAGATTTGCCTGAAAAAAATAAAGCTTCAAAATTAATTATTAATGAAACCGATATTTATGGTCTAAGCCAAAAAAGCCTGGCGAAATTCAGGAATGATCATATTGGTTTTATATTTCAGTTTCATCAATTATTGCCCGAATTTACCGCGATAGAGAATATTTGTATCCCGGCGTTTATAAAAAACACACCAAAAGCAGAAGCTGAAAAGCGAGCGATGGAACTTTTGGGCTTTTTAGGATTACAAAATAGAGCGCATCACAAACCTTCCGCCTTAAGTGGTGGTGAGCAGCAAAGAATTGCGGTTGCCAGGGCACTAATGAATAATCCTGCCGTGATCTTTGCCGATGAACCTTCTGGGAATTTGGATAGTGAATCTGCAGAGAATTTGCACCAATTGTTTTTTAAGTTAAGAGACGAATTTGGGCAAACTTTCGTGATTGTGACGCATAACGAAGAACTAGCGGATATGGCCGATAGAAAACTTACCATGGTAGATGGCGAAATTGTGTAATTTTCGCATCAATTTTCGACTGATCATAGCATTAAAAAGATAAGTTTTTGAAGAAAAGCGAGTTAAAAGAATTTCTGGATTTTAAGGTAGATCAATACAACAATCTGCAATTTATTGGTACAGATCCTATTCAGATTCCGCATCAATTCAGCAAAAAAGAAGATATCGAAATTGCAGGTTTTCTAGCGGCAACTATTGCCTGGGGAAATCGAAAAAGCATCCTGAAAAATGCCAATGATCTTATGCAGCGTATGGAAAATGCTCCGCATGATTTTATTCTGAATTTCAGTAAAAAAGACATAGAAGGCATGGAAGGTTTTGTTCATAGAACTTTTAATAGCATCGATCTTTGCTATTTTATGCTGGCGCTTCAAAATATTTATAAAAATCATGATGGTTTAGAAGCGATCTTCAATACCCATGCTTCGGCAAATTCGCTTCAACCGGCAATTCACGAATTCAAGAAGATATTTTTTGAACTTCCGCATGAAAAACGTACGCAAAAACACGTAAGCGATCCGCTAAAAAATTCCGCAGCAAAACGTATAAACATGTATTTGCGATGGATGGTAAGAAAGGATAATTGTGGAGTCGATTTTGGGATCTGGGAATCGCTTTCTCCCTCCCAACTTAGCTGTCCGCTTGATGTACATTCGGGCAACATCGCCAGAAAATTAAAGCTGCTTAAACGAAAACAAAACGACGCAAAAGCTTTGGCCGAATTAGATACAGCTTTGCGAAAGCTAGACCATCAGGATCCTGTAAAGTATGACTTTGCTTTATTTGGTTTGGGAGCTTTTGAAAAATATTGATCCTAAAGTGACAATATCAATTCCAAAATAATTGTTAATTTTGCCTTAACAATTGATATTGTTTCAGTTTTTCACATTAAAAATTGATAAATCCCAATGATTCAGCCAGCTAAGCCAATAAATGAAAAAGAGCGGTTAAATGCACTTAACTCAATCGAGCTTCTTAAAGGAATCTCTGAAGAGGAATTTGACAATATCACCAAACTGGCTTCTTACATTTGTAAAACACCTATTTCGTTGATCACGCTTGTGGAAGACGAAACAAACTGGTTTAAATCGAATCACGGTGGCCCACCAATTGCAGATACTGAACGAAAATTTTCTCATTGTGGTCATGCGATCTTAGAACCGCAAGATCTTATGGAGGTCGAGGATATGCGTAAAGATGTTAGATTTAGAGACAATCCCTTTACTACAAATCCCGATCTACCCATACTTTACTACGCCGGGATGCCTTTAATTGATAATGAAGGCTTTGCCCTGGGAACCTTATGCGTTTTAGATACCAAAATAAATAAGCTTAGTGAAGAGCAAAAAGCAGCCCTTAAAACTTTGGCAAAACAGGTTGAAAAACTTTTCGAATTACGTCGAAAAAACCTGTATTTAGAGCAAATAAAACAGCAGCTAGACGACCACAACTCGTTACTAAAAGATTTTGCCGGTGTTGTTTCTCACGACATGAAAATGCCTTTGGCTAATATGATCATTACAGCAGATCTTCTTAAAGCCAGGTATAAAGAAACTGTAGATGAGAAAGGCCAGGAATTACTGGCTAACCTTAAAAAATCGGCATTAAAATTAAGTGATTATATCAACGGAATTTTAAATCATTACGAAAGCGACCGTATCGTCGCATCAGAAGAAGAAGAATTCGATTTGCATCATTTGCTGGAAGATATTATCGATTTGCTGAATATTAATGACAATTGCGAGATCAACTTTCCGCCAGAAAATATGTTCCTAAAATGTAATAGATCGGCTTTGGAGCAAATTTTCATTAACTTGATCAACAACAGTATTAAATACAACAATAAGGACAAAATTGTAATTGATATTGAAAGTTCTATGGACGAAAATTATTATCACTTCACAGTAACCGATAACGGAATTGGTATTCCTGAAGATCAATTATCTAATATCTTTAAACTTTTTAAAACGCTTTATATTACCGATAGACAGGGTAATCAAGGAAACGGCATCGGGCTCTCCACGGTTAAAAAACTGGTGGAATCTCTTAACGGAAAGATTAGCGTATCTTCTGTACTGGGTGAAAACACAAGTTTTAAATTCGACATCAAACGCGCTTAATCTTAGTTGAATTCACTAGAAATTTTACTGAAAAGAGATGTTTAAACACTCGATTATCGCATAAATTAACTGCGCCACATTTAATCTCGATTATCAAGTTTTCCTGCAACACAATTTCTTTATATTTGAAGAATATTAAAAACCGGTATGCAGTTTAAACATCCAGAACTTCTATATGCTTTAATTTTACTGGTTATCCCTTTTATTGTTCATTTATTTAAGCTTCGTAGATTTCAAAAAGAGGCATTTACCAACGTAAAATTTCTTAAAAAAGTAGTTCAGGAAAATCGCAAAAGCAATCAGCTTAAAAAATGGCTAATTCTTACAGCACGTACTTTAGCTCTGGCCTTTTTGATCCTTGCCTTTGCGCAGCCATTTATTCCATCGGGGAAAACGGCAAAACAAAGCACTTCTACCCTGCTATATCTGGATAATTCGTTTAGCATGCAGCTGCGTGGCGAACACGGGCCAATGCTGCAACATAATATTCAGCAACTTTTAGAAAATAATCAGGAAAACCAGGCTTTTGGATTGTTTACCAATTCTAATGACTTCGGAATAATTTCTCCTGCGGAAAATCAATCTGAACTTCAGGACATAGATTATAGCTCAAATTCGATGAATTTTAACTTAATTAATTTAAAAGCGCGACAGTTTTTTAATGAGCATCCGGCCGATGTGCAAAAGCTGGTTTTAATTTCAGATTTTCAGCAAAACTTTGGCGATCTAAATAAGCTTGAAAACGTAGAATACCATTTTGTAAAAAATGAAGCCCAAAATATCGCGAATATCAGTATAGATTCGGCTTTTGTAATCGATAAAAACCTAAATCAGATTACATTAAAAACCAAATTTAGCACTACTGAAAAATTAGATCGCGATATTCCTATAAGTCTGAAAAACGGCGAGCAGGTTTTAGCAAAAAAGAGCATCAATTTTAAAGAAAATAAGCAACAGGAAATCGAATTTCGATTACAGGCCGAAGAAATTGAAAACGGAATAATCTCCATCGAAGACAACGGACTTTATTACGATAATGAACTATTTTTTAGCTATGCTGAAACGCCAAAAATCAATGTTTTGAGTGTTTCTGGAAGTGATGCCGACTTTCTTAGCCGAATTTTTACTGAAGACCAATTCATCTACACCAATTTTGACGAAAATGAAGTTGACTTTAGTGCTTTTAGCAACGCAGATTTGATCATTTTAAATGAAGTGGAACAAATAAATACGGCTTTACAAAACCAGGTATTGGAAAAAGCGCGAGAAGGAACGCCGGTTTGCATTATCCTGGCTTCTACTCTTCAGCTTCAAAATTACAACCCGTTTTTATCGAATCTTGGCTTACCGACGATTCAGGATAAACAAAACAGAGAATTATTAATCACTGAAATTGCTTTTGAACATCCACTTTTTGAGGATACTTTTGAAAAAGAGATCAGCAACTTTCAATATCCTGAAGTACAAAGTTTTTACAATTTTAATCGGGATGTTTCAGCGATCTTACGTTTTCAAAATAGGAACGCCTTTTTAATGAATTCTGGCAATAGCTATTTATTTTCAGCAGCCATAAATCAGGAAAACTCCAACTTTCAAAATTCGCCATTAATCGTCCCGGTTTTTTATAATTTGGGAATTTCAGCCTTAAAAACACCAAGCTTATATTTTGAAGTCGGGAAGGAAAATACTTTAGATGTGAACATTGCAGGAAGCGGCGATCAGGTAGTCGAAATTCAGCAAAATTCAGAAGAAAGTTTTATTCCGCTACAGCAAAATACTGCAGATAAGATCACAGTAACTACCACAGATTTGCCTGAAAATGCAGAAAATTACAGGGTAACATATCAGCAAAACAAAATTTTGCCAATTAGTTATAATTATCCAAGAAGCGAAAGTGATCTCAATTATCTGGATATTAACGAATTTGAAAATATCGAAAAACAAACCGATCTAAATACGTATTTCGAAAGTGCAAAAGCTGCCCAACAAATCGATGTGCTTTGGAAATGGTTTGTTATTTTTGCATTGATCTTTTTAAGCATAGAAATGCTCCTCTTAAAATTCTTTAAATGAAGCTACTTATAAAATCTGCCACAATCGTAGACCAGCAAAGCGATTATCATTTAAAACAAGCCGATATTCTTATTGAAGATGGCGTTATCAAAAAAATCGGAAATACTATTGAAGATAAAGCCGATAAAGTAATTAACATCGAAGGATTGCACGTTTCGCAAGGATGGTTTGATACCAGTGTGAGTTTTGGAGAACCGGGTTATGAAGAACGTGAAACGATAGAAAACGGACTCAAAACGGCTGCTTTTAGTGGTTTTACAGATGTAGTTTTAAATGCACAAAGTAATCCTACGATCGATAATAGTGCGGCATTATATTCGGTAAAAGCCAAAGCACATGCCAATGCTGTAAATCTATTGCCAACCGGTGCATTAACGGTAAAAGCCGAAGGTATAGATCTAGCCGAACTTTACGATATGAGCAATGCCGGTGCAGTGAGTTTTGCAGATTATAAAAAACCGGTAAGCAATCCCAATCTTCTAAAAATTGCATTGCAATACGCACAAAATTTTGACGGATTGGTGCAATCTTTTCCGTTAGAAAAGAAAATTGCCGGTAAAGGAATTGTAAATGAGCATCATAACAGCACACTTCTAGGTTTAAAAGGAATCCCTAATCTTGCTGAGAACCTTCAAATTGCGCGTGACCTTTATCTTTTAGAATATACCGGCGGGAAGCTTCATATCCCAACCGTTTCTACAGAAAAATCTGTTGCGCTAATTAAAGAAGCGAAGAAAAAAGGCTTGGATGTTAGCTGCAGTGTCGCTATCCATAACCTGGTTTTGACTGATGATCTACTTAGCGAATTTGATACTCGAGCAAAGGTAATGCCTCCGCTAAGAACAAAGAGTGATTCAAAAGCTTTAATTAAAGGATTAAAGGAAGGAACGATCGACTTTGTAACCAGCGATCACGATCCAATCGATATCGAGAATAAAAAAGTAGAATTTGATAATGCCAACTACGGAAGTATTGGGCTAGAAAGTGCTTTTGGTGCTTTACAAACTATTTTTTCTACGGAAGAAACTATCGAGATCTTAACCCGTGGAAGAGCTCGTTTTAAAGCTGAAAATTCTAAAATCGCTGAAGAAGAATCGGCGAAACTGAGTTTCTTTTTACCTGAAGAGAAATATACTTTCGAGAAATCTGATATTCTTTCTACCTCACAAAACAGTATATTTTTAGGTCAGTCTTTAAAAGGAAAAGTAATCGGGATCTTCAATAATAATCAATTAATTATTAAAGAGTAATTCTGAAATAATGAATCAAACTCAAGAAACTTCAAGTAAAGGAAAAACTCCTGCGATTGTAGCTTATATCACGATCATAGGTTTTATTATAGCCATATTTATGAATATGGACGATAAAGATAAATTAGCTAGTTTTCATATTCGACAGGCTTTTGGAGCGCATATAATTTTTTATTTATTGGGCGCTGTAGCATCTACTTTTAGTAATTTATTTGTTCCAACTGCATTCTATTTAGTTTCTGTAGTAATCTGGTTATATGGACTTATTGGAGCAATTCAGGGAGAATATAAAATGATCCCTTATATTGGAGTTTATTTTCAAAAATGGTTTAAATCGATTACTTAATGCAAACTGCAAATCTTTCTTTAGAACATCTTATTAAACAACCAAAAGGACAAACTGAAAAAGCTCCCGTAGTATTTATGTTTCATGGCTATGGAAGTAATGAACAGGACCTTTTTAGTTTTGCCGGAGAATTACCTGAAGATTTTTTTGTAATCTCGGTTAAAGCGCCTTACCCAATGCAACCTAGTGGAAACGCATGGTATGCTATTTACTTTGATGATGTAAATGGGAAATTTAGTGATGATGATCAAGCAATCGAGTCCAGAGATCTGATTGCGAAATTTATAGATGAAGCAATCGAAGCTTATCCCATAAACAAAAATAAAGTTACGCTCTTAGGTTTTAGCCAGGGAAGTATTTTAAGTTATGCTGTTGCTCTTTCTTATCCAGAAAAAGTCAAAAATGTTATTGCACTAAGCGGCTACGTGAATAAAGCTATCATAAAAAACAGCTTTGAAAATAACGATTTTGAGCACTTAAACTTTTATTGTTCTCACGGAACGGTAGACCAGGTAATCCCTATCGATTCGGCTAGAAAAACTAAACCTTTCCTAGATCAATTAACTATCAAAAACACTTATTCTGAATTTCCCGTAGGCCACGGTGTTGCTCCACAAAATTTCTTTGAGCTAAAGGAATGGTTGGAGAAGAATGGGTAGTTTATTTTAATCTATTTTCTAAAATTGTATAGAGATCGCTTGTCAGTTTATTTGCCCCTTCTGAATTCAGGTGACCACAATCATAAAAAAGATTATCAGAAAATCCTCTAGAAAGATCTATAAGTTCAGGATTATATTTTTTTAAGTATTCAATATATTCGGGGTTTCCTAAGTTCTTACAATATGGTGCTGTTAAAAGAAAAAGTTTTATATTTCTTTTCTTGCATATTGCGATAATCTCATCTAAAATTAGATTATTCTTAGGTGGTTTTTTATTTGGTAGCGCATACTTTGCGTTGTTGTCAATATTTCCTTTTTTTGGTGAAAAACCATCTTGTAATGGTATTTTTGGATGCTTTCCAATTATAGACATAAATAGCTCCCGAAAACCAATTTTTGGTTCGTTTAAGATATATCGATAAAAAGGGATATAGATTTGAATTTCAAAATCTTTCAAATACTTTTCCTCATGTGCTTTTATAATTTTATTATTCCTAATAAAAGGAATTGCTTCTGCATTTGAGATATTAGATGGCGAAGTACCTTCAACATTATTATCTATTTGTAAAACTAAATTCTTAACCTGGTTTTTCTCTAGTAGTAATTTCAATAATAAAAGATTATCATTTAAGCCAGCGCCCTCAACCCCTAAATTTATGGTTCTAAGATTTGATAATTTTTGAAATAATTTTGTGTTGATTGTATTCTCAACGCGCGAAGATCCCAAAAATACAACATCATAATCTGCCGTTTCCTTTTTGAGCAAAAATTGAAGTTTATTCCTTGGAACAGATCTAGTATAGATTTGCGTATAAGCAATATCTAAAATTATTAGCGCAGTAAAAGTTAAAAGAAGTATTACTAATAAATATTTACCAAACCTTTTCATAGCTAAAATTGAAAATATATAAACTCACTACTATCACTAAACACACCAAATAAAACTATTCCTACTATTATAAATGATAATTTTAGAGTTTTAAACCGTCCATGAATTGGATGTTCATTTTTTCGGTTAAACCATTCCAAAATCACGAATAGAAAAATAAGAATTAATAATTCAGGTGCGTATCTTTCGATAGATAAATATTGTAATTGAAATTCAATATTTTCAGGGTTAAACATCCTTTTCAGATACAATGCAGCTTCATGCAATGTTTTCGACCTAAATATTATCCATCCAAATATTACGATGATATTAGTTTTAAAGATTGCTAAAAAATCTGTTAGACCAGGTAAATAAAACTTTGTAGAGATATTGTCTAAATACTTTCTATTTTTATTTAGCAAAAATGAAGGAACAAAACAAAAAGCGTGTAAAAGACCCCAAATTACAAAAGTCCAATTAGCGCCGTGCCAAATTCCACTTACTAAAAAAATTATAAAAATGTTTCGAAGGCTAACAAATTTTGAAATTCTACTACCTCCTAAAGGTATATACAAGTAATCTCTAAACCAGGTTGATAACGAAATATGCCATCTTCTCCAAAACTCACCAATGTTTCTAGAAAAATAAGGATAATTAAAGTTTCTCATCAAATTGAATCCAAACAACCGTCCTAAACCAATTGCGATATCTGAATAACCACTGAAATCACAATATATTTGAAAGGAAAAATATACTCCACCTAATAGTAATGAGAAAGAATTCATTTGATCGTATCTTTCAAAAATCTGATCAACATAATTTGCACAATTGTCTGCTATAACCAATTTTTTAAAAAATCCCCAAACTATAAGATTGATCCCCTGAATGGCTTTATCCTTATCAAATTTTCTAGATTTCAAAAACTGTGGTAAGAGACTTGTAGCTCTTTCAATAGGACCTGCAACCAGTTGAGGAAAAAAACTTACAAATGCTAAAAAAGGTATAAACCGATTAGTCGCTTTAAGTTGTTTTCGGTATACATCTATAGTGTAGCTTAAAGTTTGAAACGTATAAAAACTAATTCCTACAGGTAAAATAATATTTAATGAGTGACTATTAACTGAGTGACCAAAAAATGTAAAAACCTCAGTAAAGCTGCTTATGAAGAAATTAAAATATTTAAAATAAGCTAAAAGTCCAAGATTTAATAGCACACTGGTAAACAATAAATATTTACGTCTATTCCGGTTAGTTGTATTTTCAATTTCGTAAGCAATTTTAAAATCAACAGTGCTGCTTATGAAAATCAATATGAGAAATCGCCAATCCCAGCATCCATAAAAAACATAGCTTGCTACAGTAATGAATAAGTTTTGAACTTTGAGATTTTTAGCCAAAAACCAATAAATGCAAAAAACTATTGGTAGAAAAATTGCAAAATCAATGGTGTTAAATAGCATTTTATATGGTAGGACTCATTTTAACCTCAAATATAGGAGAGATTTGTTTTTAATTACAAGCTACTTTAAAGTTATTTTAACTTTATAATATGACATTTATTAGGTTTCATGCTTCAAATTACTGGTAAATTTGTATCACTTCTAATAAAATAGGAGTGTTTTGAAACTAATTTAATTGTTAAATATCCCCACTAAACAGGGAATTAGCATCAAAATCTCACTTAGTGAGAAAAAATAAGCACTATGAATAAAGGTATCTACATTGCTACCATGGAGGAAGATAGCGGAAAGTCTTTAATCTCCCTGGGGCTAATGCAAACACTTTTGGGAAAAACCGATAAAGTAGGATATTTTAGACCCATCATCGACGATTTCCCCGAAGGTCAAAAAGACAATCACATTGAAACTATTCTTTCCCATTTTGATATCGAAATTCCTTATGAAAAAGCATACGGAGTTACCCGTAAAGAGTTAGTCGATAAAAGAAACGAAGGCAAAGCTGGCGAAATTATCGATGTTATTATTCAGAAATATAAGGATCTGGAAGAACAGTTTAATTTTGTTTTGGTTGAAGGAACCGATTTTTCTGTGAAGGGAAATGTATTTGAGTTCGACACCAACGTAACGGTTGCAAAAAACCTTGGATTACCAACAATCATTATTTCCAGCGGAAAAGGTAAAAGTCAGCAAGAACTTGTTGATGCACTAAACTTTGCATATAGTTCTTTCAATAATCGTGACGTAAAAGTTATTGGCGTTGTTGCCAATAAAATTCAGGAAGAAAATATAGAAAAGATCAAGGTAGATCTGGACAAATTTTTCCCTAAAGAGGTCGAAGTTTCTATCGTTCCTATGATTAATACTCTTTTACATCCAACGATTAAAGAAATTGTGGAAGAGTTAGATGGTAGAGTTCTTTTTGGTGAAACCCATCTAAATAATCAAACCGGTAGCTTTGGCGTTGGTGCCATGCAGCTTAGAAATTATATCACCAAGCTTAAAGAAAATAGCCTTGTAATTACTCCGGGAGATCGTGCAGATATTATTCTTGGTGCGTTACAAGCACATATTTCGGCTAATTATCCTCCAATTTCAGGAATTATTCTTACTGGTGGTTTAATTCCTGAAGACAGTATTTTAAAGCTTATCGAAGGACTTTCTCAAATTGTTCCTATTGTTTCAGTAAAAGGAGGAACCTTTAATGTAACCAACCAGATTGGAAGCATAAAATCTCAAATTTATAAGGACAGTAAGCAAAAAATTATGACATCCCTGGCGGTGTCTGATAAATACCTGAATCTTGACAGCCTTACCGAAAAACTATTCAATTTTCAGCCAAAAGCGCTTACGCCAAAAATGTTCCAGTATAGCCTTTATAAGCGTGCGCAGCAATCTAGAAAACGCATTGTACTTCCCGAGGGAACAGACGAGCGAATTCTTATTGCGACTATGCGTTTAATCGCTCTGGACATTGTAGACATCACGCTTCTTGGAAATATCGATAAGATTAAGAATAAGATCGCAGATCTTGGTTTAAATATCGATCTAAGTAAAGTTAGCGTGATCGATCCTGTACATTCCGATAAATATGAAGACTATTCTGAAACCTTCTACGAGCTTAGAAAACATAAGAATGTAAATATGGATATGGCTCGTGATATGATGGCAGATGTATCTTATTTTGGAACCATGATGATCCATAAAGGTGATGCCGATGGGATGGTTTCAGGAGCTGCACATACCACTCAGCATACCATTAGACCGGCCCTTCAGTTTATCAAAACAAAACCAGGTGTATCTGTAGTTTCTTCAGTATTCTTTATGTGTTTAGAAGATCGCGTTTCAGTATTTGGTGATTGTGCAATTAATCCAAATCCTAATGCTGCAGAGCTTGCTGAAATCGCTATTTCTTCCGCAGAAAGTAGTAAAGCCTTTGGTATCGAACCAAAAATTGCGATGCTGTCTTACTCTTCGGGAACTTCTGGAAAAGGTGAAGATGTAGATCGCGTTCGTGAAGCTACAGAAATTGTAAGAAGTAAACGCCCAGATCTTAAGATTGAAGGTCCTATTCAGTACGACGCTGCAGTAGATGCTACGGTAGGAAAAAGTAAACTACCAGATTCTGAAGTTGCAGGACAGGCCAGTGTACTTATTTTCCCAGATCTTAACACCGGGAATAACACCTACAAGGCTGTACAACGTGAAACTGGAGCTTTGGCTATTGGCCCAATGCTACAGGGGCTTAACAAACCTGTAAACGATCTTAGTAGAGGCTGCACCGTAGACGACGTATTTAACACCGTAATAATAACCGCGATCCAGGCACAAGGAATTTAATATGAATATTTTAGTAATCAACTCAGGGAGTTCTTCCATAAAATACCAACTTATAAAAATGCCAGAAGAAACGGTGGCAGCAAGCGGACTCGTAGAGCGTATTGGTCTAGAGGGTTCTTTGCTTCACTACAAAGCTGGCGAAACTAAACTCACTAAAGAAATAAATATCCCTAATCACGAAACTGGATTAAAACAGATCACTCAGTTTTTAATGGATAAAGAAGTAGGTGTTGTTGAGGATGAAAAACATATTCAGGTTGTGGGACATCGTGTGGTTCACGGCGGAAAAAGTTTTTCTAAAACCGTTGAAGTTACCGAAGATGTAAAAGCAAAAATTAGAAATCTTTTTCCTTTAGCTCCCTTGCACAATCCTCACAATTTAAGAGGAATCGAGGTTGCTGAAAGTGTTTTTCCTGAAGCAAAACAAGTGGTTGTTTTCGATACTGCTTATTTTCAAACTATGCCTCAAAAAGCTTATCAATATGCAATCCCGAAGAAATTTTTAGAGGATAATGATGTTAGAGCCTATGGATTTCATGGAACCAGCCATAAATATGTTTCTGAAAAAGCAATCGAATATTTAACCGAAAAAGGACTTCCTTCAGAAAAGATCATTAGCGTTCACCTTGGTAACGGTTGTAGTATTACCGCTATTAAAAACGGAAAAGCCATCGATCACTCTTTAGGAATGGGACCTGCAAACGGATTAATAATGGGAACTCGTGCCGGCGACATCGACCAATCGGTTATCTTTTATCTAATCGATAAACTTGGTTATACTGCTGAAGAAGTTAATAATATTTTACTTAAAGAAAGTGGAATGTTAGGCCTTACCGGCTATAGCGATATGCGTGATATCGAAGAACGATCTGCTGAAGGTGACGAAAATTGCAGACTTGCACTGTACATCAATGGTTATAAGATCAAAAAATATATTGGCTCATATATCGCAGCCATGAATGGTGTAGATGCTGTTATTTTTACCGCCGGAATTGGCGAAAACAGTAGCGTGATTAGAAAAATAGCTTTAGAGGATATGGAATATTTAGGGCTTCACCTGGATCATCGCAAAAATGATGTTCGTGGAAAAACGATTCGTCCAATAAATTCCCCTGATGCAGAGAAACAAATTTTAATTGTGCCTACCAACGAAGAATTAGAGATTGCCAAGCAGTCTTATGCTTTGGTGAACTAATATATTTATCTGTTAAATTGAATAAGCTCAGATTCGTTAAAATCTGAGCTTATTTTTTAGGTTGAATTTTTTTAATTATTTCTTCGGAGGTAATTCTTGCAACTTTGGAAGATCCTTATAATATTTCTCCAGGCTCCAATTCATCTGAAAAGCCTGTTGAAGGTAAGTTTTCATATCTGGAAGACCGACTTCTGCTCGTAAACTATCCACTTTTTCAGGATTTTCAATAGGCCGAACATAGTTTTTACCGGTTTTTGCATCATACCACACTTGGCTACCATAAATTTGCTTCCCTCCTTCCCTTAAAGCTATTCGATCTTTAAGCAAAGCCAGATTAGAAGCTAAGGTTTTACCATTTTTAACCGCAGATTCGATAATAGGTAGATACTTTTTTTGCGTATCTACATCGGCATGCTGAATTACTAAAAATATGGTTTGATTTTGCTGCAAATTCAGGTTTTCTGGCCATCCATTTTGTAAGATTTCAATCACTTTTTTTTGATTGATCGAATCCTGAGTTTTCATTTCACTAATAAGCTCCTTAAATTCTGAAGTATTCGTTTTTCCCTGCTGCTGAAGTTGGATGAGTTCGATTCTTATCCCCTGATCGGTTTTCCAAATAGAATCCAATTCTGCTGAAATTTGCTGATTTTGGGCAAAAACAGACTGAAAAATAAATAATAACGGAACTAAAATAACTGATGATAATCTTTTCATGATCGATGTCTTTCTTTGAAGACGAATCAGATAAAGATTTGTTACTTTAATTTTGCAGTTTTAAAACAAAGTATAACCTAAAATGAATGATAAATTTTTATAATTTGCATCAAAAGATAATCGACTTCTCATTAAATCACGGTTAGTAAAATATTTAATTTCTGCCTGAAATTTATTATATCTATATCCAACTCCAAGAGAAAAATTAATTTGCGAATCTAATTCATCAGAATTTACAACTTCATTTGCATAATTCCTATAAGTAAACTCTCCCGAAGCCATATCAATAATTGTTGCTCCTGTTAAAAATATGCTGGAATTATCATTCAAGTAAAAGTAATGACGAATGCCAATCGGTAACTCAAAAGATTGATATTCTAAATCAATCAGTAATGGTCCATTTTCAGATCCGTAAGTAGATCTGGTAGTATTGGACTTGCAACAAAAAACTGGACAAATAGTTGAATGACTACGCTGCTAGTTTAAGGTTATACATGTCTAATTCAAATTCTCTTATAGTTCTATTTCCTAAAAAGGAATGTCTTCTTCTATTATTATACCAAGTTTCTATCCATCCAAAGATGGATAACTCCGCTTCAGATCTCAACTTATAATTGTGCCTATAAACCCATTCTACCTTTAATGATTTAAAGAACGATTCAGCAATGGCATTATCCCAGCAATTACCTTTTCTGCTCATAGATTGGTTTACTAAGCCATTGTAACTTTTAATTAATGAGGTAAACTTATGGCTGGCATATTGTATACCTCGGTCGGAATGAAAAATTAAAGACTGGGTTAAAGTAGTTTTCTTTATAGCCATATGCCAAGCCTTAATAATAGTGTCTTCTGTACTTAGATTATCGCTTAGAGCCCATCCAACAACTTTGCGGTTAAACAAATCAATAATGACAGTAAGGTATAACCAGCCCTGTTTGGTTTTGATATAGGTTATATCGCTTACCCAAACTTGATCCTGTCGGCTTACTTCAAAGTTTTGGTTTAATAAATTAGGAGCTATGGGGTAATTATGTTGACTATATGTGGTTGCTTTAAACTTACGTTTTCGTTTTGCAAACAAATAATTAGCACTCATAATACGTGCAACTCTAGGCTTTGATATTTTATAGCCTAATGTCTCTAGTTCTGTTTTTATTCTAGGTGAACCATAGCTTTGAAAGCTATCTTTAAATATAGATTTAATAAGCCCAGTTACCTTTTGATTTTCTAACCATAATTTACTTGGTCCCGATTGTAACCAATGGTAATAGCCACTTTTGCTTACTTTCAATATTTTACACATCGTCTCGACAGGAAATCTCATAAGGTGTTGTTTTATAAACCTGTATTTTTCTTGTCGCTCGCGGAGAAGATGCTGATGGCCTTTTTTAAGATGTCTCGTTCTAACTCGGCTTCTTTTAATGCCTTTTTTAATCGGGCTATCTCTTTTTCTTCATCGGTCATTTTAGGATTACCACGGCCAGGGAAACTGTTGTTACCGTAATCTTTTAACTCTCTACGCCAACGGTAAAGTACAGATGGAAATATATCCAAGTCTTCACATACTTGTTTTACATTGCCTTTAGCATAACTTAACTCGACTGCTTTTTGTTTAAATTCTAAGGTGTAATGTTTAGATTTTCTTCTCATAATTGCTAAGGTAATAACTAGCAAAAATATTCTCTCAACTTAGTGTCCGGTCTAATGTAGTAATTCCATATTAGGCTCATATTTCTGATAAAAAGTGGGTTCTAACACTAAACTCCATTTATTCTGAAAAAAAGGAAGTATGAATTCTGCTTCTAAACCTAGACCAAAACCTACTTTTTCATCTAGCTCTACATCGTAAGCATTATAATCATTGTTGCTTACAGAAACCGAGTTGTAATTAACTCTCGGTCTTATATTTAATTGGAAGGATTTTCTGGTTTCACCAGATGATTCTGAAATTTCTTCTGGATTTTTATTGCAGTTATTATACGCTGTGATAATTTTTACAAATGGACTTTGACGATACTGTAATTTTGTAATTGAAGTTGGATCTATACAATTACCCGAAAAACGGTCCAATAATTGTTGCTGATATCGCTTATTTTCTCCTACAGAATTATTCGAGTTTCGAAATTTTTTATAGATAAGAAGCTCGAAATCTCTATCTGAACCTTCTTTAATATAATAATTACGAATACCTTCATTTAAATATTGAAACAAGCTAACTCTTCCTTCTACTAAGGAGTAAAGAAAGATCTTTTTTTCAACCAAATTTGGTCTACGATCCGCCACGAGATTGTTAACTTGTATAGAAGAAATATTTACAGGCACAATCGCTCTTATGTACTTTGCCCTATTTCTAATAACTACTTCAGAAACATCATCAATACTCAAAATCTGTTCACTAGATGATTTTGAAGGTTTAAATTTGAAATTTTCGGGATTATTGCTCTTATTTGTAAATTCTATATAACCACTTATTCTCTCTCCTTGATTTGTAATATAATAAGCTTCCTCAAAACTTATTTGACCTAGGCACACGACATTAAATAATAAAATAGAAATAATTAGAACTATTTTTCTCATAATTATAGTTTATCAGGAATAATTATGGAAATATAATAAAATTATTCCGTAGGATATAAAAATGAATTTAAAGCTTCAAACTCTACGCTTTCATCCTCGTTGATGTAATACTTCAATAAAATTTCTCCCCAATGTTCGCCATCGGTGAAGTTTGCGATAAGCCATTTGTGATTTAGCAGCTTTACTTTATTGATGCGCATTGGCCCGCTCATCCCTTCAAAAGGAACCATTTTATTGTCCTCACTGCTTTTATTCATGTCGATTAAAACATCCTGAACTTTACGTTCAATTTCAGCTGCTTCAAATCCGTTGTTTTCAAAATAAGTAATCGCAGGTTCGTTTCTTTTTAAGCTAAAATCATAAAAATCTTCAGACCCTGTCGTCTTCGTATTTTCTTCTTCAGCCTCAAATTCATCTAAATGTTTTTGTAAACTCACGATCCTCTGAGTTTGATCGTCTAGAATTTTTTTGTCATTTACATAAATAAAAATGGCAAACAATGCAGCGAAAATGAATAAATATAGTAGGATCTTATTTTTCATCGATAGTAATTTTCAAATTATCATAAGCTAAATGAACATTTTCAGGTAAAGATTGTTCTACCTCTTCATGAAATCCCAGCAAATGACTAATATGCGTTAAATAGGTTTTTTTTGGTTGAATTTTCTCAATAAACGCTAATGCTTCAGCAAGATTAAAGTGTGAATGATGTGGTTCTATTCGCAGCGCACTTACCACTACAACTTCAAGATTCTTTAGTTTTTCGGCTTCTTTTTCAGAAATAGATTTTATATCCGTTAAATAGGCAAAGTCACCCATTCGGTAACCGTAAACCTGCAACCTATTGTGCATATAACTTACCGGAGTAATTATCTTTCCTTCAATTTCGAAGTCATTATCAGTAACAATATGCTCTTTTACTCCAGGCGCACCTGGATATTTATTTTCAGTAACAAAAATATAATCAAAACGTTTTTTTAAAGAATTTAAAACACGTTGGTGCGCATAAATTGGGATGTCTCCCTGTCTAAAAAAAAAGGGTCTAATATCATCTAAACCTGCTACATGATCGTTATGCTCGTGGGTAAAAAGTATGGCATCCAGCCTAGAAAAATTGTTTGCAAGCATTTGCATCCTAAAGTCGGGGCCACAATCGATTAAAATATTTAGCCCATCCCACTCTACCATAACCGATACCCTAAGACGTTTATCTTTGGGGTTTTCACTTAAGCAAACCGGGTGATTACTACCTATAATGGGGATTCCTTGCGATGTTCCTGTGCCTAAAAATGTAACTTTCAAGAATGTTATATTTGTTACAAAGTTAGGTATTATTTTTTGTTTACTTTACTGTTTTAGTACCTTTGGCTGCGTAAAAAAGGAAATTCATCTAAAAGGAAAAATATGCCAATCACCATAATGGGCGACAAGGAATTTGAGAATGTTCCTTCGATAAAGAGTAAAGCACTCCGCATCAATCTAAATGAAAATATTTATGGTACCTTTTCTGAAATTGGCGCAGGACAGGAAACTGTAAGAAATTTTTTTAGAGCTGGCGGTGCTTCTGGTACGATTGCGAAGGCAATGAGTGCTTACGATAAAGACTTTAGTGATGCTATCTACGGTGTTGAAGATGACAGAAGATACGTTACAGAAGCCCGACTTAAAAAAATGCTTTCTCATGAAATTAAATTGATTGAAGAAAGGATTTCCAGAGAAAAGCACCCTAATAAACTTTTCTTTAGCTATGCCAACACAGTTGCTACTATAGATTTTGCAAAAAAATATAAAGGTCACGGTTGGGTAGGAATTCGCTATCAGGTAAGTCCAGAGGAAGATTATAATGAAATTAGTCTTCATATTCGTTTTAAGGAAAACGATGCCCGTCACCAACAGAATACTTTGGGAATTTTAGGAGTAAATCTTATTTATGGTGCTTACTATAAATATGATAATCCTAAAAAATTACTTCGATATTTATACGATCATATTGATAAAGATCAAATAGAGATCGATACCATAAACTTTTCTGGGCCAAGATTTGACCGTGTTGATAATCGACTAATGAGTTTACAGCTGGTTAAAAATGGAATGACCGATGCGGTAATGTTTAGTCCAGACGGAAATAACGTTCTGCCTGCAAAAATTCTTTACAAGAAAAATATCCTTGCACTTCGTGGTAGTTTTAGACCAGTTACAAAAGTGAATATGGATATGTTCGAGAAGTCTCGAGAATTATTCTTTAGTGAAAATCGAGTTTCTGAAGAAGATACAGAAGTAATTTTTGAGATTACACTTTCTAACTTAAGAGCTGAAGGTGAGATCAATGAAAAAGACTTTATGGATCGTGCAAAACTGCTTTGTTCTTTAGGACAAACGGTAATGATTTCTAACTTCCAGGAATATTATAAAGTGGTAGAATATTTTAGTAAATATTCTAAAATGAGAATGGGTCTTGCCATGGGAGTTAATAACCTGGTAGACGTTTTTGATGAAAAATACTATCGCCATTTAAGCGGTGGTATTCTTGAGGCTTTTGGTAAGTTGTTCTTCAAAGATCTTAAAGTTTACTTATATCCACTTAAGGATTCTGAAACCGGTGAAATTACCACTAGTGAAAACTTAATGGTTCACCCACGTATGAAAGAATTGTATAAATTCTTTAAATACAATGGTCGTGTAGAAGATATTGAGAATTACAATCCTGAAATTCTGGATATTTATTCTAGAGAAGTATTACAAATGATCACTGATGGTAAAGAAGGTTGGGAAGATATGCTACCGGAAAAAACCACAAATATGATCAAAGAACAAAACCTATTCCATTATAAAGAAAATAAAGAAAAGGCTCAAAAAGTCTAATATCCTTAAGGAAAAATTTGAAAGAAAGCGATCAGGTAACCTGATCGCTTTTTTTGTTTCAGACTTAATCCCAAAAACTTCAATTGCTTAAAAATTTTATTCCATTTTATCGCATATCAAAATACTATAACTCAATAATTTACTTCCATAGAATTTTCATTTGCACAAACACTATCTAGAATCATTAAAAATAATGATCCATTCTTTTGTGATTCTTCATTCTACTTTTATACATTTGTTTTATTATTTACAATAAATCTAAATAAAAACAAAATGAAGAGAACGCTACTTTTACTTCTTCTTATACTAAGTAGATTCTACGTCGGTTATGCGCAAAACGCCAATGTAGAACTTAGCGGATTTGTTTTTGATGAACAAGAAAATCCCATTAGCAATGCCAATGTATATTTAAAAAACTCAACCTACGGCACCTATACCAATCAGGATGGTTCTTTTAAACTAGATAATATCAAAAAAGGAGAATACACGATTGTAATTTCTGAAATCGGATTTATCAAAAAAGAACTGAAGATCAATATTCAATCCAACCAAAATATTGAGATTAAACTTCAAAAAGAGATCAATTCACTGTCTGATGTTTTGATTTCAGGAGAAAAAGAAACTTCATACAGCACCCGTAAAGTCTCACCTTCTCTTAAATTAAATGAAGAAATCATTAATATCCCACAAAATATCCAGATCATTACCAACGATGTTTTAAAAGATCAGGCCGCTATTTCTATCATGGAAAATGTTACACGAAATGTAAGTGGAGCACAAATGATAGAACACTGGGGAAATTTTGCCAGAATCAATATGCGCGGCTTTAGAATTCCGCCTTTTCGAAACGGAATGAATGTTCTTTCTACATGGGGTCCAATGGCCGAGGATCTTGCTTTGGTAGATCGAATTGAAGTGGTTAAAGGACCATCTGCGTTTATGCTTTCTAGCGGTGAACCTGGCGGACTTTATAATGTGGTTACTAAAAAACCAACCGAAAATACCGGCGGTGAAATTGGTATTCTTACCGGTAGTTACAATACGCTACGTGCTACCGCAGATATCGAAGGAAATTTATCTGAAGATAAAAAACTACAGTATCGATTTGTAGGTGCAGCTTCAACTAAAGAATCTCATAGAGATTACGAGCCAGAAAACCGTTATACAATAGCACCAAGTATTAAATACAATTTCAACGATAAAACATCGGTAACTGCTCAGTATACTTATCAATACTACAAAACCAAACTTATAGGTTCTGCGTACGTTTTTGCTCCAAATGAGTATGCCGATGTAGATCGCGATTTCACATTATCAGATCCAAGACTTGGCCCGGCTGTAATGAAAGAGCATTATGGATTTATAAATTTTAAACATCAGTTAAATCAGAATTGGAATTTAACCGCGCAGCTTAGTTACATTAATCATGAGCACGAAGGTTCTAGCCTTTGGTTAGACAGCGCATTTGGAGTTAAAGAAAATGGTGATCTATTACGAAGTATCAGTATCTGGGACGCTAAAGAAGAGCAAAAACTAGGACAAGTATTTATTAATGGTAAAGAATTAACTGGCGATGTTTCCCACACGATTTTAGGTGGTTTAGACTACGGAAATAAAAATTATATCGCAGATTGGGCACAAGCCGTAAATATAGATACAGAAGATAATCCTTTTAATATCTACGATCCTCAACCTGCTGCTATTTTACCAGAATTCGATAGAAGTACAGCGCTTCAGCAACGTGCTAGCGGAATTATCACTTCTAATTATCTTTCCTATTACATTCAGGATCAATTAGGATTTTTAGATGATGATCTTCGCCTTACCCTGGCAGGAAGGAAGATATACCGAATTTGAAAGCAGTGCTTACGGTGTACCTTCAGATGATAAAGTATTTACGCCACGTGTTGCGGTTTCCTATTCAATCTTAGATAATTTAATTGTCTACGGAATGTACGACCAGACTTTCTTACCAGAACAGGGAACTAATAGAATCGGTGAGCCATTTGATCCTGTAACTGCTGAAGATATCGAAGGTGGATTAAAATTTGAATTTTTCGATGGTAATTGGAATGCTACCGCTACTTATTTTGATATCCATAAAGATAAATTTTTGGTTACAGATCCAGAGGATGCTAACTATTCTATACAGGTAGATACCGATATTACTTCGCGTGGTTTCGAATTTGATACCCGTGGCGAAATTACCAAAGGCTTAAACCTTATTCTTAATTACGCCTATACCAATGTAGAAGATGCTGACGGAAACCCAATTGCCGGCTTTTCTAAACATGTTACTAATGGATGGTTAGATTATACATTTCAAACACAAAATTTAAAAGGAGTTGGAATATCACTGGGCTACCAGTATTTAGTAGATCGCTCTTCTTGGGTATGGGGAGCCGATGGCCAGACAGATCTACCAGACTATTTTCGAATGGATGGTGCATTAAGCTGGGAAAACGACAACTTCCGCGTATCTCTTAACCTAAATAATCTTTTAAACGAATACTTATACTCGGGTGCAGATTATGGTACCTATGTTTACTGGCAAAGTGAACCCGGTAGAAATTTCAGATTAAGCCTGAATTACAAATTTTAAGACTAATTATTAAAGTCAGAACACTAAAAACAAACACTTTAAATATCTATTTTAATGAAAAAACTAAGCCTAATTTTACTATTCTTACTTTGCTATACATCCTCTTTTGCCCACTATTTATGGATCGAGACCAATCCAACAGGTAAACTGAATAAAGAGCAGGAAGTAAAAATTCATTATGGCGAATATACGTACGGAGTTATTGAAAAAACCGATGGCGATCCTTTTGAAAGCGTTTCGGAATTTGAAGTTTGGGTAATTAATCCAGACGGAACTTCTACTCAGCTGAAATTGGATAAAAAGGCAGATCATTATTTAGGCTATTTCACTCCTACAAAGGAAGGTACATTTACCGTTCAGCTTAAAAATGATAATATCGATGTGATCGATTATACAGAATATGACTTCGGAATTTTTAAAACTTTTTATCAGTCTTTCGCCAAAGTAAATGTAGGAAATGCGACAAAAGCTTCAGAAATAACTGAAGAAGGATTGAGCATCAAAGAACTCCCGACTAAAAATGATGAAAAAACGCTTCAGGTTTACTATCAGGGAAAACCAGTTAGTGAACAGGAAGTAAAAATCTACGTTTCAGATCTTTGGTCGAAAACTCTAAGTACCGATGCTGAGGGAAAAATTTCTTTTAAACTTCCGTGGGATACAAAATATACGGTAGAAACCACCAAAAACGAAAATGTACCCGGTACTTATAAAGGTGAAGACTATGAATTTATTTGGCATTGCGCCACGTATTGTTTTCCGAAGAAATAAATAAAAAATTGACGGAAATCCTTTAAAACCTGATTTGATTTAGCCAACCTAGCTAAGAATGGCTGCCCTTACGTAAGAAAAAAGATGTGAAAAACATCGAATTTGGGTTCAATATCGTTTGCTCACAAAGAATCCCATAACCTATCCTTCTTCTTATAACGGGCAGCCTATTTTAAACAAAAAACCTCGAGAAGATATGTTCCCGAGGTTTTTTTGTGGATATTATTAATTAATCTACACGCTCAATTTTAGCTCCAATACTTTTTAAACGCGCTTCGATATCTTCGTAACCTCTATCAATTTGCTCGATATTATGAATTGTAGACGTTCCTTTTGCAGAAAGCGCTGCGATTAACAACGAAATACCGGCTCTAATATCTGGAGACGTCATTGTAGTGGCTTTTAATGTCGAATGGAAATCGTGCCCAATAACGGTAGCTCTGTGTGGATCACAAAGGATGATCTTTGCTCCCATATCGATTAGTTTATCTACAAAGAATAAACGACTTTCAAACATCTTTTGATGTATTAGCACACTACCTCGTGCTTGCGTTGCTACCACCAAAATAATACTTAATAAATCTGGTGTAAAACCTGGCCAGGGAGCATCGCTAATATTCATGATCGAGCCATCTATAAAACTCTGCACTTCGTAACCATCATTATGCGCCGGGATAAAAATATCATCTCCTCTGCGCTCTATAGTGATTCCCAGTTTCTTGAATGTGGTAGGAATTAATCCCAGCATTTCCCATTTCACATTTGTGATGGTAATTTCACTTTTGGTCATGGCGGCAAGACCAATCCACGATCCAATTTCAATCATATCTGGTAAAATGGTATGCTCACAACCACCTAATTCTTTAACACCTTCGATAACAAGCAAGTTAGAACCTACTCCGCTTATCTTAGCTCCCATCGAATTAAGCATTTTACAAAGTTGCTGTAAATATGGCTCACAAGCGGCATTGTAAATTGTTGTAGTACCTTCAGCCATTACAGCAGCCATAACGATATTGGCGGTACCGGTAACAGATGCTTCTTCTAAAAGCATATATTTACCTTTAAGTCCGTTTGGTGCTTCTACACCATAAAAACGTTCTTCTTTATTGTATCTAAAACTGGCTCCAAGATTTATAAAACCTTCAAAATGCGTATCTAAACGACGGCGTCCTATTTTATCACCACCTGGTTTTGGAATATAACCTTTACCAAATCTTGCCAAAAGTGGCCCAACGATCATGATAGATCCACGCAAACCACTACCATCTTTTTTAAACTGTTCGCTTTGCAGGTAATCTAAGTTCAGCTCGTCGCTCTTAAAAGAATAACTTCCTTTCCCTAATTTCTGAATTTTAACACCTAGATTCTCTAGTAAGTTTATAAGTTTATTTACATCGATAATATCTGGGATATTATTGATAATTACTTCTTCTGAAGTTAATAAAACAGCACAAAGAATCTGCAGGGCTTCGTTTTTTGCTCCCTGAGGTTGTATTTTACCCTGAAGCTGATGCCCTCCTTCAATCTGAAAAGTTCCCATGAAATTGGTTAAATTTTAGTAGCGTTTACGGCTTTTACGACCGCCTGTTCTTTTAGGATTATTGTTTTTGGTATATTTCTTTTTACCACGCATAAGATTAGATGAATCACTAAGATCTTCATCAGAGTTTTTAAGATTTAAAGCTCCGTCGCTTAATTCTCTTAAATGTTCAAAGATCACGTTATCATCTACCGTATCGCGATTCCAGTTAAGGAAAGATTTCTTCATGTGGTTAGCGATCGCTAAAACCAAAGCATCTTTAAACTCACCATCATCATACTTCTTAGCCTCGTCGATCATTCGCTTAATATTATTTCCGTAGAAACGATATTTTGGATGATTTTGAGGATAATTTAAAGGATCTGGACGCTCTTCTAATATTTCCCTACTTGGTTTAGGAAATGGAGATTCTACATCTAGTTTAAAATCACTAATTATAAATAATTGATCCCAAAGTTTATGCTGAAAATCTGGCACATCACGCAAATGCGGATTCATATTCCCCATCACCGCGATTATAGAATTAGCTACACGGTTTCGCTCTTCATCATCCTCAATACTTACAGCATGCTCTACCATTTTTTGTATATGCCTACCATATTCAGGAATTATCAACGTACTCCTCTCAGAGTTATATTCTAATGCGTTTGTCAAAAAAAATTGATTTAAATTAGGTAATATTAAATTGCAGAAGTTTATTCTGCCTGCAAAATAAGAAATATTAACTAATGTGTATAAAAGATCGCTGGTTTTTAATACAGAATTAAAAATTTAATCCCAAAAAACACCAATATCGGCTTATTATAGTGAAATAACGCCTTCTACCTTCTCTCCTACTTCTTTATATTTTTCGATTACGGCATCTGGGTTTTTCATCCTAACATTTACAGATACACTGGTATAGGTTCCTTTTTTAGATTTCTTGGTAGTGATCACAGCGCCCATATTATCAAAAATATCTTCTACGCTTTTAATCTTCTCTTCTTTTGAAGGAACAATAAATTTATATAGATATTCTGATGGCCACATTGCCGTATCCTGAAGCTGTGTTTTCAGTTTTGCGTAAAATTCGTCTGGATTATTAGATGCACTCATATTGTTTTTCTTCATCAAATTTAAAGGATACAAAGATACAAGCTTTATACCATTTTTATAATCAAAATCAAATGTCGAAATTTGCGGCGTGAAAGCAAAGAAAATTGTAATTACCGGTGGCCCCGGAACAGGAAAATCTTCGATTATTTTCGAACTAGAAAAACGTGGCTATACCTGCCTGCACGAAATTTCAAGACAGGTAACGCTAGATGCTCAAAAAGAAGGGATAGACCAGCTTTTTTTAGAACAACCATTGTTGTTTAGCGAAAAACTTTTAGAAGGCAGAGATGCCCAATTTATCGAAGCTGAAAAATCTAAAGAAAATATTATCTTTATAGATCGGGGCGTGCACGATGTGGTAGCCTATATGGATTATTTTGACACCAAATATGGCGAGCCGTTTATATCTACCTGTAAAGATCGAAAATACGATCAGGTTTTTATGCTGCCCCCATGGGAAGAGATTTACCAGAGTGACAACGAACGTTACGAAAGTTTTGCTGAAGCTGAAAAAATCTCGAAATACCTCTCTAACACTTATATCGATTACGGTTACAAACCTTTAATTGTGCCAACGGGTACAGTTGAAGAAAGAGCCGATTTTATTTTACAAAATATTGAGGTATAATATTGCGGGAAGCTGTACAAATACTAACTAAATACTGGGGACATAAAGAATTTAGACCTTTACAGTGGCCCATTATTGCTTCGGTTTTAGAAGGCGACAACGTATTGGCATTACTCCCAACCGGAGGTGGGAAGTCCGTTTGTTTTCAAGTGCCTGCTTTAATGCGCAGCGGCATTTG
The DNA here is from genome assembly GCF_019904275.1 of Zunongwangia sp. SCSIO 43204. Lineage (GTDB taxonomy): Bacteria > Bacteroidota > Bacteroidia > Flavobacteriales > Flavobacteriaceae > Zunongwangia > Zunongwangia mangrovi. The sequence continues at coordinate 2,992,556 of NZ_CP063204.1, read as the reverse complement.
TATTGTGGTTTCTCCGCTTATCGCTTTAATGGAAGACCAGGTAAGTAATTTGCGGGCTAAAGGCATAAAAGCTATGGCCATTACCGGTGGCATTTCTTATACCGATCTTGATAAGAAACTGGACAACTGTATCTACGGAAATTATAAATTCTTATACCTCTCTCCCGAAAGACTTCAAATGGAATTGGTGCAGGAACGCATCAGACTAATGAATGTAAATCTAATCGCTGTAGATGAAGCACATTGCATCTCACAATGGGGGCACGACTTTAGACCAGCTTATAGAAATATATCCATTTTCGACGAATTAAAGCCAGAAATTCCGCTTATCGCTTTGACGGCAACTGCTACTCCGCCTGTTATCGAAGATATAAAAGAGCAGCTAAAATTGCCCAATCTTAAGTTGCATAAAAAATCGTTTTACAGGCCCAATATTGCCTATAATGTTATTTATGCTGAAGATAAATTCTATGAAGTTTCTAAGCTGCTAAAATCTATTGAAGAAACTGCCATTATTTATGTAAGAAGCCGAAATGCAACGACTGAAATTGCCCATTACCTGCAATCTCAGGATTATAAAGCTGAAGCTTTTCATGGTGGCATGAAACAAGCCGATAAAAAACGAAAACTGGAAGATTGGCTTCAGAATAAATTCAGGATCATGGTGGCGACTACTGCATTTGGGATGGGAATCGATAAACCAGATGTTAGGCATGTAATTCACTTAAATTTACCCGAGAACCTGGAAAGTTATTTTCAGGAAGCAGGCCGTGCCGGGCGGGATGGCAAATATGCCGAAGCTATCGTAATCACCAATAAAAGCGATATTCCGGTTTTAGAGAATCAATTTTTAGCAAAATTACCATCTATTCCAGAAATTAAAGAGGTCTACAAAAAAGTTCTCGCTTATTTTAGAATCGCTTATGGAGAAGGCGAACAGGAAGCTTTCAATTTTAATTTTAACCTGTTTTGCAAGCAATATAACTTCAATATTCATAAAGCTTACGCAGCATTGCAAATTTTAGAACGCTGTTCTATACTGAAGTTAAGCGAAGAATTTCATAAACGCACTTTGGTGAAATTCGAGGTTTTTCCGGGTACTTTAAATACCTATTTAAACAATCAAGCTGAAGTTTCAGAATTCACCAAAAGCATTTTAAGAACTTACGGTGGTATTTTTGAAAATCTTACCGCTATTAATTTGTCTTCTTTAGCTGAAAAATCTAATATTTCAGATGCTGAAGCATTGCGTATTCTTCAGAAATTAGAAAAAGATGAAATCGTTGAATTTGAATATGCGCAACACTATGCCTCGGTCACCTTTTTAGTACCGCGTGAAGATGAACGAACGCTAATTCCGCATACTAAATTCATCGAGCAATACCTTCAGAATAAAAAAGAAAAAATAGAACAGGTTTTAACCTATATTGATAAAAATGAAACCTGCCGAAGCAAGCAACTTTTAACTTATTTTGGCGAAAAAGAAATTGAAGACTGCGGAATTTGCTCGGTTTGTACAAAAAAGCAATCCGGAAAATTAACCCGAGATTTAATGAATATCATCTATTTTGAAATTATCAAACTATTAAAAACTGCAGATAAATCTTCTAGAGAACTGGTCGCACAATTACCTTTTGCTGAAGAGCATATTCTTGAGGTTTTGCGACTTTTAGTAGAAAAAAACCGAATAAAGAGAACACCAACCAATACCTACAAAGCACATTAAAATGAAAGATTTACGAATATTATTTATGGGAACGCCAGACTTTGCTGTAGAAGGTCTTGCGAAAATTCTAGAAGCCGGCTATAATGTTGTTGGTGTAGTTACCGCGCCAGATCGCCCGGCAGGTCGTGGTAGAAAATTAAACCAAAGCGCAATAAAAAAATTCGCTTTAACCAAAGGCCTGCCCATTTTACAGCCAACCAACTTAAAATCTGATGAATTTGAAGCTCAGCTTAAAGAATTAAACCCTAATCTTCAGGTTGTAGTTGCTTTTAGAATGTTACCAGAAAAAGTATGGAAGTTTCCTGAATACGGAACCTTTAACCTACATGCTTCAATATTGCCAGAATATCGCGGTGCTGCACCGATAAATTGGGCGGTGATTAATGGTGAAAAAACAACTGGGGCAACTACCTTTTTTATAGATGAGAAGATCGATACCGGGAATATAATTCAGTCTAAAGAAATCGAAATTGAAGCTACAGAAAACGTGGGATCTGTTCACGATCGCTTAATGAAACTTGGCGGGGAACTTATTGTAGATACCTTAAAACTTATTGAAAGTGGCGAGGTGAAAACTATTCCACAAAATAAGGAAGAAGATCCCAAACCCGCGCCAAAATTAACCCGTGAAAATACCAAAATCGACTGGACACAGAGTACCAGCACTATTTTCAATCTAATTCGTGGTTTAAATCCATATCCCGCCGCATGGTGTTTTTTGCAAAATGGGGACAAAATGAACGTTAAGGTTTTTGATAGTGAAATGATTTTAAAAGAGCACGTAGAAAAACCAGGAAAAATAAGTATTGAAAATCATCAAATTAAAGCCGCCACTAAAGACGGTTATGTTTTTATTAATGAAATTCAGCTTCCCGGAAAGCGAAAAATGAAAGTAAAAGATTTGCTAAACGGTTTAAGGCTAGAACATGATGCTTATATGCTCTAAGGCCTTGTAAATACTGAAATCATAAAAAATCAATAAATTTAAGCTCCAATTATTAACATTTTGCCAAAGTTATCAACAAACATCGCGTTTTCCCTTGCCATTACTTGCATAGGCGATAAATCCATATAAATTTGTAAGAGCAATTGAACAGAATGTTTAACCAACAATTATTTAAATTCAAATTATGAACAAAACAGATTTAATCGACGCAATGGCTGAGGACGCAGGTATTTCTAAAGCTGCGGCTAAAAAAGCATTAGAATCATTTTTAGGAGGAATCGAGTCATCTCTTAAAAAAGGAGACAGAGTTTCTCTAGTAGGATTTGGATCTTGGTCTGTGTCAAAAAGAGCAGCAAGAGAAGGAAGAAACCCACAAACTGGAAAAACTATCAAGATTGCTGCTAAAAATGTAGTGAAATTTAAAGCTGGTGCAGATTTACAAAAAGCTGTAAACTAATAATTATCACTATTTTAGTTAAAGTATTAAAGCTTTCCTACGAGGAAAGCTTTTTTTATGCATATTTTTTTAATATTTATTGTAGAGTTAAGAATAATTAGTTAGATTAGTTAAAAAGTATGCCTATGATTGCACTTAAACCCTCTAAAGGCCACCTTTTAATCGCAGAACCTTCAATCATTGGAGATATTTCCTTCAACAGGTCTGTTGTACTTTTGGCCGAACATTCTGAACGTGGCTCTGTAGGATTTATCTTAAATAAAGTTCTGGACTTCACACTTAAGGATTTAATTCCTGGATTAAACGTAGATTTCCAGATTTATAATGGAGGGCCCGTAGAACAGGACAATCTTTATTTTATTCATCGAATCCCAGATCTAATTCCGGATAGCGTAGAGATCGCAGACGGTATTTACTGGGGAGGAAATTTTGATGCCGTAACCACGCTCATTTCTCAAAATTTGATCGATAAGAACCAAATAAGATTTTTCCTTGGTTATTCTGGTTGGGATGCCGAACAATTGAATAGTGAATTAGATGCTAATTCCTGGATCGTTGTCACTAACGAAGACCAAAAAAATATTATTGAACGCCCTTACGATTCATTCTGGAAAGACCAGATGATGCAATTAGGCGGTGAATATGTTCTATGGTCTAACGCGCCAGAAAATCCTAGTTACAACTAGAAACACATTCTCTTTCCTAGCCTAACCACTAGCTTCTAACCTAATCTTGCCTTTGCATTTAATTTGGCAAGCAAGTCTTTAGCCACCACATTTTTAAATTCCTTTTTACGATATTTTGATATCGGCTGTATTCCTACGATTACATTTGTGATAAAAAGTTCATCAGCTTTTTGTAATTCAAATGGAGAAACAGAAGCCTCTTCAAAAGTATATTCCTGTAGCTTTTTAATAATATTGATTAATTGCTTACGGGTAATCCCATTTAAGGCACCATCGGTAAGCGGCGGAGTTTTAATTTTATTTCCTTTTACAACAAATAGGTTTCCATTTAAGGCTTCTACAACAGACTTTTTCTCGTTTACAAGTAAGCAGTTATCATAGTCGTTTTCCTTTGCGAAAATACCTCCTAAGACATTAACTGCCTTATTATTGGTCTTGATCGTAGAAAGTAAACCGGAGTTGATGTAGTGGTCTTTAAAAAGTTCAACTTCATAAAAGGCTTCACTTAACGTATAAAAGGGATCTTTGATTTCTGAAGTAAGAATAAAATATTCAATATCTCTTACCTCTGGAGTGTATAAACCTCCTTCTTTTCTAAAAACTGAAAATTTTACACGCGCCGGTTTATCCTGAAGATTATTTTCTTTAATAAGATCAATAATTTGTTCTTCCAAAAACTCCGGTGAGAACTCATGCGGAATTTCCATGCGCATAATACGCATAGATGCCATTAGTCTAAAATAATGGTCTTCCCAAAACATTGCTTTACCGTTAATTACTCGTATGGTTTCAAAAACTGAATCTCCATACGCATAACCACGATTGGTTATCGATAAATTTGCTTCGTTCTCCTGTAGTAAACTTCCGTTAAAATTGATCATAAAAAAGCCCCGATTAATAAGCGGGGCAAAGGTAAGTTTTAAATATCGAATATTAAACCGATCCCAATACCTGTTTTAAGTCTGAGATCATATTTTCCCAAAGCATTTTACCTTCTTCTACCTCATCACCATCTTCAGCAAAATCGGTAATCATTATAGAAACATCTTTGGTAATATCGTCTACCTGAATACGAATTTCAAAATAGTAAGGCGTACCTTCTTCTTCTGCCCATCTAAATTTTACACGTTCATCACTTTTTTTGCTTACAAGCTTTGCCTGCTCTTCGCTACCTTCCCAGATAAAAGTAAATAATTCTCCGCGTGAATTCACATTATCAGCATACCACTCACTTAATCCTGAGGGCGTTGAAATGTATTGATATAATAATGAAGGAGAAGCGTGAATTGGAAATTCCATTTCGTACTTTATCTTATCTTCCATTTTTTGATTTATTAGTTTTGAGCAATATATATATTAATTGGTAACATTAAAAGAAAACATTTTAAATATTTTCGAAAAAATTATTTGCGGCATTTGAAATTGTTATTATATTTGCACCCGCATTTGCAATACAGCGCGAATGCTTCCTTAAGGCAGTAATACTGCACAATACGGCGAGGTAGCTCAGTTGGTTAGAGCGTCGGATTCATAACCCGGAGGTCCCGAGTTCAAATCTCGGTCTCGCTACAGCAATAACAAGGCTTTCGAGAAATCGAAAGCCTTTCGTTTTTTAATGGGTACAGAATAGGTACAGAATTTTAAGTATTTCAAATAATTTAAAATGAATGACTTAGATTAGTTTCATTTGATGGTAATTGAAATCAAATTCTAAGATTTTTCGAGAATTGAATCGAGAAAATAACCTTCAAGTCATCTTCTAAGTTTAAACTAGTATCAGCTTTTTAGATAAAAAATTATAGTTGAAGAATATTAATTCACTTTCGTCTTGATTGATTTTGATAATACTTTTTTATTTACAACTATCTAAACTGTTTTTAGCACTCCGAAATTTGATCTTAAAGGTGTTCCATTGGTATCAACCCAAAGGACGTTCATCAGGATTGATAAAGCACTACAATTTTATATTCCGATTAGATTGGTGTAAAATTGTCTTTTTCATTACTTCAACCTCTTTTTTGATTTGAAGCTATATGATTAACAGCTTGGGCAATACCATCCGAATATTTTAGGTCACCTAAAATTGTATTCACTTTAATTTCTGTCCCTTTGGAAAGTTTGGAGAGTCTACTGGACACTACTGAATGTGAGGCTTTCTATAAGTATTTTCTACTATAAAAGATTTGTATTGGCGATCAATAGGTACTTATGCGTATGAAAGAATTGCTGCTATCAGGGTTCGGTACGGGTTCAGGAGAATTTATATCCTATTTAGCAGAAATGTTTTTTTTAGATAATGAACTATCAGTTGTTAGGATAGCTTAACTGCTAAATAATGTTCTTTTTTCATTTATTATGCAGCTTTTTTTCTTATTCTAAATATCAGTTTAGTATTTTTTCATTTCCTATCCCTTGATGCCTTCTTCTATAATTGTACAAATCAAATTAGGTGCCCAGTTGCAGGTATCCTACTCCAGATTTCGGTGGATTGAGGTAATTTTTTCATATTTCACACTTATCATTAGCCGCTCTATAAAACATCATCTATATCTCTTACTTTACCGTTCATAATGAGTTTGATTATTCTCTGAGAGCACGCTATTAGTTAAAATCTCTGAAATAAACTGACAGCCCTGATCCGTATTAAGAATTTCCGACTTCCAATTCAGAAGGATAGCTTCTTCCACGGTTTTTTTGCACCAATGGACATCCATAGTTTGATACAGACCAGTTCAACACGAAATGACTATAGAGCTCAATGATGGCTACCAGGTACATAAAGTCTTTTCGCATTTGAATGTAAGTGATGTCAATTGCCCGGACCTGATTGGGACGATCTATAGTGATGGTTCTCAATTAATAAGGATAAACCTTGTGTTCTATGTGACGGCTGGAAGTATGACCGGATTTAAAATTTAAAACCAATCACCTATATGCCAGTATTTTATATCTTAATTTAGAAAATAGGACATCAATTAAGACATCAATGAGAGCGCTTTACGCTTTCTATGTAACAAATGTAACTAAATGATTTTAAATTATACTCGAAGCTCGGCAGGATTTAAAGTTAGTGAAGAGATCGGAAATTATTTTACGCTTATAACGCATTAAATAATTAAGGGTGTATTATAACTGCCATTTAATATAGGGATAGATTTAAATATTTATATCTCCCCAACAATTTTTTATAATTGGATAACAATTTGGACAAAAAAACTATCAAAAGTGTTGATAACCGGAAATTAACTCCGATAAAAGTGTATTTTTATGGAGATATAACGAGTTAGCCACAAGCTGAAAAAATCCGAACTAAAAGCCACCACATATTTTTACACATTTGGTTTTTTCTTCCACATAAAGCCATTGCTTTAAAAACCAAAAGAGCAAAAATACGCCACCATAATTAAAAAATATTATTAAATTTGACCAAAATAGGTCAAATACAAATATACATACCTAAAAATGACAAATTTTGGAGAATTCATAAAGCAGCAGAGAGAAAAATTTGGTTGGACACAAACTGAATTTGGAGCTAAATTAGGCATCAACTCCAGTGCAATAAGTCGAATAGAAACTAATACTAAACAACTTAGTTTTCAGAAATTAGAGAAGTTATCTAAAATTTTTAGCATTGATTATAAAAAATTAAAAGAGTTATATTTCGCTAACAAATTTGCACAGGAAGCGATTAAATACGATTGTCCTAGTACTACATTTGTAGTAGCAGAAAAAACTTTAAGATATTTAAAATCTAAGAATATTAAGCAATTAAAAATTGACACCTTATGAATTATAAAGAAAACACAGATACTGTTTTGCCCGCTGAAGATTATCAATCAAAAATAAATTATTCTTCAAAAAAGAATATCTGCTCAGGTAATTTTAAGGTTTTATCCCTATTCTCTGGATGCGGAGGAATGGACTTGGGTTTAAGGGGAGATTTCATTTTCAGAGATAAATATTATCCCAAAAATCCTTTCTCAACAATATTAGCAAATGATATTGATCCAGCAGCAACATTCACTTACGAATCAAATGAAAAATATTTTGGAGATCATCAAATAATACAAGCTGATATAAGGGAAGTTCCGCATAAAATAATTCCAGATTTTGATTTTATGATTGCAGGATTTCCTTGCCAACCCTTTTCTAATGCGGGATTAAGAAAAGGAATAAACGATGAGAGAGGAAATCTTTTTGAAGAGTGTGAGAAAATATTGAAAGAAAAAGAACAATCTGAAAAAAAACCAATAGGTTTTATTTTTGAAAATGTTCGCGGAATAATGTCATCCAAAATGCCTGATGGAACAACTATTCCAGAAGAAATTGTAAAAAGAACTAAAAAATTAGGTTATAATACAGTTTATAAATTAGTTAAAGCTTCAAATTATGGAGTTCCTTCAGCAAGGTATAGGGTTATCATTGTAGGTCTTAAAGATGAGTATCAAAAATTTGACTTTGATTTATTGGACAAAGTAGTTGAGGAATTTGATATCCCAAATGAAAATAATAATAAGTATGATCTTATGTTAGGCTCTATATTATCTGATATTAAAAAGGATACTCCACAATCAAAAGATTTTTGGAAATATTCTCCGTCAGGGCAATATATGGTTGATAAAATTGGTCCTTGTTATGGTAATAAAAAAACATTAAACCTTTTCAAATCAAAAACACCAATTGAAGAATTACCCGAAAAAATTCATAAAGGACGTTCTTGGAAAAATATGAATAGAGAAGATATGTCAGAAAGATTTCGAAAAATACACGATAATCCAAAAAAATATCGTTCTCCAAATTTTTATCGTAGGTTTTCTTTAACCGAAATAAACGGCACAATTACCGCATCAGCTCAACCTGAAGCTTGTGGGATAACTCATCCTTTAGAAAACAGAAGATATACAATAAGGGAAATTGCAAGAATACAATCTTTTCCCGATGATTTTATATTTCCTTACAGGACAATTGCAAATGCGTATAAGGTAATCGGAAATGCAGTTCCACCGATATTAGGTTGGGTTATATCTAGAGCTATTTCAAAACACCTTAAAGAAAACGAATGATAAATCATAACAAAGCTTACATTCTCGGATTATTCGTTGGAGGTGGAAGACTAGACAAGAATACATTTCTTATTGAATTACCATTTGCTAAGTGGGGAATGGATCCTAAAAAAATGGGGAATATAGCCGTTGATATATTACAAAGAATAGCTAGTTTATTTCAAAATGAATATTCTGTTAAAGTAACTTATGAAATTGGAAACAAGAAATGGTTTATAAAACCAATCGAAGATGAAGGGTTTAATAATATTCAATCCGATCTTACGACTTTAAAACTTCCCAAAATAGGTTTCTTATTAAATAATGCAGATTTAGAAGAAAGTAAAAATTTATTGAAAGGAATTAATGCAGAAAACTTTTTATCAGGTATTTTCGATGCTAGACTTAGCTTATCAAAATCTCATCGTCGCTTTGATGATAAAGCCCCTGTTGTCTCTTTAGAAATTCCGGGAAGCACAAAAAATTTTAAATTTGTTGTCCAACTCTGTTCTTGGTTAACTGAAATGGGTAGTGTGACGGATCAAATTTTATATAATCATCCTAATCAACATTCATCTTCTGATCCAACTTATAAAGGGTGGAAAAAAGGATTTAAAATTCGATTCCTTATTAGGTCTTTTTTAGCGAATCACTCATTTGCATTACAAGCTAAATCTATAGATGCAAAATTAATTGAAAAAAATCAAACAAAATTTGAACAGGAAGAATGTCCGTTTAGAAAAATCAGACAACCAAGTCCAGTATCTGTTCATAACGAAATAGATTCAAGTAACTTGCCTGAAGAGGTTAGAAATAAGCTCTATTTTCATTATTTTCATTTTTGTGCAACTTTAGGTTGTAAGTTTGCGCCTAATAAAGAAGTCAAAAAGGTAGTCCGAAATAAGAACAGTTTGATTTCTTTTTTTCCACGATTAAGTAAAGGATCTATTGAAGAAATACAAAAACAATATGAATCGATTTCAAACGAATACTTTAACAATTACCAAATAGAAAATCTACAACTTTCGGTAAAATCTTTGTTAAGTGACAATAGAACTTTTATATCTTATTATGGATTGAAACAAGGTTTAGCATTTCTTTTAGCAGATGAACTCAATGGTAAGCGACATAAAGGACCAATGGCTAAAATTATTGAATCAAATATGCCTACTGAATTAGAAGTTACAAGATATTATGGAACAGAAAACGAGCCAGTTTTAATTAAGAATAATTCTAATGACCGGGCTGTAATTTGTTCCAATATCTCTAGTCCAAAAAACCAAAAACTTATTCAACAAAATACACAAACTTCAAATTTAGAAGTCAAGATTATATGAAGGAAATAGATTTTTACGAAGAGTTTTCAGAAAAATTCATTAAATACTTAAGAGGTTATATAGAATCAAACATAGAAATAGCATATAGTGTAAATAAATCTCTTGATTTAATGATCAAGGAAGTTAGCACCAAACTTAACACAGAAATTAGCTTTGAAAACGAATATATTCCTAAATTAAAATTAGATATTTTATTTGCAATAAGGAAAGAGAACAAAACCCATCTTATACTATTTGAAGTGAAATATTTGCGACAACTTTCATTAAAGGACTATTCTCAACTAAGTGGATATTTACAGGTGGCAAAAAATATAAATACAGGTATTCTCCTTCTTGTCGTAAAAGGAAGTTCTCCTAATAAATTATCAAATGACTTTAACGAAATTATAAAATTAAAAAAACTTCCAATGGATTGGGTTCAGACTATAAACGATAAACAATATCCATACAAAACAGGGATAATTTCATTTCAACCAGGCAATGGAATAAATTGGATTGACTCAAAAGTAATAAATGGAATTTCAAATTTTGAAGAATTAGCTTCAATAATAAAAAAAGCCACCGCTTAAAGCCATACACATTTACAATTCGCAAAAGCCAGCGCTACGCCAAAAATTGCAAAAGAGTATGTCTTGCCAACGCTGAATTCAAAACCAGTATTAAAATTTCGAAATATCAAATGAAACGTAAAAAGCCTGTGGCTAACACCGTATAACAACAATTGCGGCTTTGTGTCCTGCGGACACAACCGCGCAAGCATAAAAGTCAGTAATTTCAGCTATCTTAGTTTCTAATCAATCCGCAACTGATTGTTATACAAGACCGTTATGCACAAGGCGAAAACAAAAACCCGGATTCAATAACTCAACGCAACAAATCATATCCTTAGATTTGTTCAAATGAAGACCAAAAAATACAAACGATTATCCTTCAAAGAAAGAGTTATTATCCAGACACTGATCGATGAAGATAAAACGAAAGCCTTTATCGCCAAAAAGCTCAACAGAGCCAGATCTACCATATCCAGAGAAATCAATAAGCTTGTCGTTAATAAAGATGATAAATACGATGCGACATTAGCCAATTGGTTAGCGAAAGACGACTATCTCAACAAAAGAAACCTTGATAAAATCAATACCCATATAAAACTTAAGTTCTTTGTTTATAAAGGATTATTACAAGGTTGGTCCCCAGATCAGATTGCTGGCAGACTCAAAGATAAATACCCAAACGATCCGGTGATGTCCATTTCTTATGAAGCTATCTATATGCATATTTATAGACATAGACAGGCCAGTTTAAACAAAAAGCTAATCAAACTACTACCCTATCAAAAATCACAACGCAGAAGAGCTCATGCAAAGACCAAAAGAGGTTCGAAAATAAAAGATGTCATTAACATCAAAGACCGACCTAAACACATTGAAAATAGACTAGAGATAGGACATTGGGAAGGTGATCTAGTTATCGGTAAAGGACAAAAAAGTGCCATAGGAACTATCGTTGAAAGAAAATCAAGATTCGTATGTATCATAAAGCTAAAAGACAGAAAATCAGCAACAGTAACAAAGCAGTTTGCTAAAGTATTACAGGGCTTTAATCAACATTTAATTAAAACAATGACCTACGATAACGGGAATGAAATGGCTAAGCATAAAGACTTTACCAAAAAAACAGGGATCAAAGTTTATTTTGCAGATCCATATGCTTCATGGCAAAGAGGTACCAACGAAAATACCAATGGACTTATCAGAAGATACTTCCCTAAACGAACTGATTTTAATAAAGTTACAGCTAAACAACTTAAGCATGTTCAGGATAAACTCAACAACAGACCTCGAAAAATCATTAACTATAAAACTCCCAATGAGATTTTTAAACAAAATGCCGCATAAATTTTAAGATTTATACTAAATTGTACGAAACCAAAAATAGCAACAGTTGTTGCGTTAGAACCTTGAATGCGCCAAAAACAGAAAAATAATTTATGGAGGATGGAATAATTTACTGGAATTTTGACCCAGTAATCTTTTGGATAACAGATACTTTTCCTTTAAAATATTATGGATTATTTTTCGTAACTGGTTTATTATTAGCTTATTAAGTTGTGAAGCGGATTTATGATAAGGAAAATGTTCCGATTGAGAATTTAGATAAATTATTAACCTATATCGTAATTGGAACATTAGTCGGAGCTCGCCTTGGACATTGTTTGTTTTATGACCCGCAATATTATTTCAGCAATCCCATAGAAATATTCTTACCGATAGCAAAAGTCAACGGAGAGTACGAATTTATCGGATTTCAAGGATTGGCAAGTCACGGAGGCGCCTTAGGAGTATTAATTGCAATCATTTGGTATTCGAGGAAATATAAAACAAAATTATTATGGATATTGGATAGAGTGGCTATTGCTACTCCCATAACAGGAGCGTTTATCCGACTTGGGAATTTTATGAATTCAGAGATTTATGGAAAACCGACAAATGGAAATTGGGGTGTCGTTTTTTAAAGAGATGATTTAATCCCTCGCCATCCAACTCAACTTTATGAAGCTTCCGCATATATTTTAATTTTTGTTTTCTTATTCTGGCTTTATAAATCGAAAAAAACGGTAAATACCAACGGAATTATTTTTGGGATTTTTCTTGTATTATTATTTCTTGCTCGATTTATTATAGAGTTTTTTAAAGAAAATCAAGTGGATTTTGAAAATCAAATGACTTTAAATATGGGACAAATTTTGAGTATTCCATTTATTTTAGCAGGACTGACATTAATATTCGTACGAAGAAAGCCCAGTGCATAACAATGGCTATAAAAAATAGCTGCTTCCGTGCTTAATCGAAAGTTTTTGTACATTTAAAAAATCAAAGTTGCAGCGGACAGATTTGCGCTTGTTTTTCCGCTACTTTTCATAGCCCGAGACGTTAGCGGCAATTAAAACTAACCTATGAACAAATGAGCAAAAGAACAAGATTAATATTTCTCGGGCTTTCACTAATTTTGTTAATCGGAGTTGGATATTTCGTAACACAGAGCTTTGGCTTCCTTATTAATGACTTTTGGTTCACTTCAGGTTTTTTATTGTTAATATTATTATCATTAATTGACCAACCTCATTTTTCTAAAGATCCTAACGTATTTATTAATGCTGTAACTGCAGGTGTATCCTTACTACTTGTAGACGAACAGAACCGAAATTGGATATTTTGGTTATTTTTGAGCATAACTTTTTATTTAGCAATTAGCAGTTATGTGCTTATGTGGCTAAGGGATAAACCTTTACCGAGCGAGGACAAATGGGTTCAATTCTTTTCAAGAATAAATAGAGAAATTGGAAAGCCTCAAACATTATTTTCGTCTTTTTTTCTTTGGGGAGCTATGAACCAATTTGGACTGAATAGCAATGGCTTTAATGCGCTACTTCTCTATTGGGTGCTTTTTATGATTTTAAATTTACCTTCGATTGCTTCAATTTTAAATAAGTTATTTGAGAAAAAAGAAAGTAAAAAGCAAGAAAATGCTTTAGGAACTATCTTTGGCGTCCAGTCAAAAAACACATTTCTTGTAAAACTATTTTCAGACAGAAAAGAATCTACAAAAATCTTTGATTTTGTAGAGTTTGTCTATTCAATTGATGAAAGTCACCAAATTAGAAAAGGACTCATTTTAGATTCCTATTTACTTAACGAACAACAGTGGATTAAGATTTTAACAACAAGTGAAATAATTAAGATCTTTGCTAATCAATCAATTTTTAAAAATCACACAGAAGACGTAATATATAAGATTAATGATGTTCCCGCAACAAGCTACTTAGATAAATTTGTAGGTATTGTTACAGAAAACTCAAGTATAAGCAAAATAAAATTCATTTATAATTCCAAAGCATCTATACAAGAAGGTCAACTATTAGAAATAAAAGTTGGAAACAAAAATGTTACAGTCTTTTATCAAATCGTTGAAGGAATTACTAAAATAGAACAATTAGAAAACAAGAATGAAACAGGTCTAATTATTGGAGAAGCAATCCAATTAGGTACGTGGAATCAAGAAAAAGTAAAATTTGAGCAATTTGGTTGGGTTCCAGATATTAACTCTCCAGTTTACATCGCATCTAAAATTGAAAATGTAGAATTATTAGATGGAGAATTTCAAATTGGACATATACCAAATACAAACTTTCCTGTTATAATCAATAAAGAATTGGCACTCACACACCATACAGCAGTTTTAGGTGTAACAGGTACAGGTAAATCTGTTTTTTCAAGAAACTTAATTAGAGAGTATTTGAAAGATAAATCGATAAAGGCAATTTGTATTGATTTTACGGGAGAATATCGAGGAAAATTTACAGATTTAAATCCCTTTAAATTAGTATCAGATGCCAAAGAGATTAAACTTTACGAAGCATTTGAATGGATTTCAAAGGAATTAGAAAAGTTTGGAAATCAACAGAGTAAAGAAGGACTTAAAAAGTGCGATGACTTTATTAAAGAAACGCTTAAAGAAGGACTTGATGCATTTTTAAAGTCAGAAGATTCACAATTATGTCTGTTTGAACTTCCCGATGTTTCTAATACAGCAAGCATTTTAGAATATACAAGACAGCTTTTTAAAGCATTATTTAATATTGCTAAAAATGATAGATGTTATGGTCACAAAGTTTGTGTGGTTTTAGAAGAAGCTCACACAGTAATTCCAGAATGGAATTTTGTTGGAATTTCCGATAAATCTTCTCACTCATTATTAAATAGCATTGCACAAATTGCTTTACAAGGTAGAAAATATGATGTTGGACTTTTAGTAATTGCTCAAAGAACTGCGAATGTATCTAAAACAGTACTAACTCAGTGCAATACGATCATTTCGTTTCAAGAATTCGATAAAACGAGTAGTGAATTTTTATCTAATTATTTCGGACAAGGAATCGCAAATGTTTTGCCAAATTTAAGATTTAGACAAGCTATAGCAGCTGGAAAAGCTTTAAAATCAAACGTTCCAATGATTTTTGAAGTACCTGAAATTACTGAACCAGAGATTGCAGATACAGCAGAGGAATAATAACTGCCGCTAATCGAGTGGATGGCTCCGCCATTAAATGACGGAGTGCACCCCTCACACCACCCAGCGTACGGGTCTCGTACTGGGCGGTTCACAATCCATCTTTTCAATCGCTCTTTACACCAATTGAAACTATTCCATACTTTATGAATAGGCTACAGATTTTCTTGGGAATCGGTCACCCAATTAATGAAAATTAATGCTCCCATTCTTATTTCCGAAAGGATTATGTTCTGTCCTTCCCCCCTTGTGAGACCTATGCAGTTTTCTGCACCTCGTTTCCCCTGGGTACTACGACTTCGGCTGACTTCTCCACTATACCAACTCGTGGTTATGGAGACCTCCCCAGGTAAGAACATCTTCTTTCCCCTGATTCCTGCCGGATCTACTACTTCGGTATTCATTTCCAAAGAAACGTTTAGGACATCACAATGATGTGCTTGCTAATCCAACCTTGTAGCCTCATATCCGGTTCCTGTTCGTCAGTACCAGGGTTTGTAGTCCTGCTTCCTTCACTTCCTGTCTCACGACAGACAAGCTTGCAGCTTACTAATGGTTCAAGGCGTTACCCCTGCCCATAAGGGACTTGCACCCTCTAGATTAATATCATATCTTCGATATTATAAAGATGCCCATGCTGGGCACACACATCGGTTATAGCAAATAGCGGGTTTTACCGAAAAAGTATAATTTTAGAAACCAAGAAACAATAAGCTAATCCGACAAATCCGCATCCTAAATCCCGCTACTTGTCCATAACCGTAACCGTTGGCAACAAGCTGAAAAAAAATCGATGAATATTAAAAACCTTATTTTAAGCATTACAATTCTGACTTCTCTTTACAGTTGTGGACAGGAAAAATTTGAATTCGAGAGCAAAATTAAACCGGAAAAGACTTATTCACTTTCGATGAATATGTCATCAACGAATAAAGTGCAGTATTTGACTGAAAATCCAGATTTAAAAGATAAAACCACAGAAAGTAATAATTCAACCAAAATGACACGAATTACTACTACCAAAGGAATAACCGCTAATGGTAATTTTCCGGCAACAATAGAATATGGAAAAATCATAACTACGGTAAATGGAAATAAAACGACCAATCCAATTTCTGGAACAATTATAAAAGGCACTTATTCTGAAAATAAGCTTAACGTAAAAGAAGTTCTATCAGACGATTTAGATAAAAAAACGAAGGACGGAATCAAATACGCTTTAGAAAATGTAAAACCTGACATTGATTTCCCTAAAAAACCTTTGAAAATCGGCGACAGTTTTGAACATAAAATGCCAATGAGTATTCCAATAGAAGGAGCAAATCCGGTTAAAATTGATATTATAAAAACATTTACTCTCAAAAGTGTAAAAGAAAATATTGCAATTTTTAATTTGAAGGAAACAATTCAATTAAGTACTCAAATTGAACAAACAAATGTTGTGGCAAATGGCGATGGAAATGGAATTGTAGAATTTGACATTAATGAAAGTCAAATAATTAAAAATAATGCGTCCTTTACAATTGAACTTAATGTAAAAATTAATGACGACATAACTGTTAATTCAATCGTCAATTCAAATTCGGAAATCGAAACAAAGATTAAATAAAGCCAGTTGCCAATCGAGTAGACGGGTGACGACCTTATGGCCGCCACTGCGCCTCTCACACCACCGCACGTACGGGTCTCGTATACGGCGGTTCAATAATGAAACTTATCGTTTGTAGTATTCGATTAAACTAACATAACCTTTCATTTTTAAGCGTTCTACGGTAATGGTGGTACGCAAAATAGGACTCTGGGCTACTGCCCAACCGCCCATTCTGGTACGGCTTCAAGCATAGGCTTGGTCAAAGTCAATCCCCAAGCGAATCAGGTTTTTCCGCTTTCGTTCGGGTTTCTTCCAATGATGCCAAATGCAATACCGTAAACGGTTTCTTAGCCATTCTTCAAGCTTTTTAAGCTTTTCTTGAATGGATGCTGGTCTGAAGTAATTTATCCAGCCTCGGAGTAGCAAGTTGATGCGTTGGATACGTTCTTCAAAACTCGCGGGTACCGTCTTTTTGGTCAGGTATTTAAGCTTTGCTTTAAACTCTTTCCATTTTGACAATCCTGCCACCAGTTGATATTTGCCTTTTTCCCCTTTCTTGTAGGTTGGTACAAAACCAAACCCCAATACTTGAAAACCTAAAGGTTTACGTATGCCACTCTTCTCCCTGTTTATGGGAAGCTGGAGCTTGTCCCGCAAGAATTTGTAGATACTGTTGTGTAAGCTTCCCCTAATTAGAACTGCTTGATTGTCCAAAAATATCATTTTTCATTCTTCTGGCGGTACCGCCAGAAGAATGAAATTCGGCGTATTCTACTGGCGCCATTTTTCCTAGTGCGTTATGAGGTCTTACGGTATTGTAATCTTCCATCCAGGTCTCTGTTTCTTCTCTTACCTGATTGAGATCTTCAAAAAGGTATTTATTGAGAACGCCTCTTCGATAGGTTCCATTGAATCGTTCTATAAAAGCATTCTGTGTAGGTTTCCCTGGTTGAATGTACTGAAAGTCGATTTCATGCATCTGGCTCCACTCTGAAGCTATTTTAGCAATAAATTCAGGGCCATTATCCATTCTTATTTTTTGGGGTTTTCCTCTGCGATTAATCAAATGGTTTAGTACCCAGACAACACGTTTGCTGGGCAGTGAAAAATCAATTTCTATATGCAATGCTTCCCGGTGGTAATCATCGATTACCGTTAAGCCACGGAAGCGTCTTTTATTTTCTAAAACATCAGTCACAAAATCAATACTCCAACTACGATTAGGAGCTATGGGAGCCTCCAGGGGTTCTTTAACCCTGGCAGGTAAACGCTTTTTCACCTTTCTTCTCAAACTTAAGCCAAGCTTTTTATAAACCCGGTACACTCGTTTGTGGTTCCAGGGCTTACCTTCATTCCTTAATCGATCGTAAGCCATCCAGAAGCCTTCCTCACTATGTTCTTTAGCTTTTTGTTGTAAGGCCTTCTCTATAGCAGTATCGTCCTTTGGGATTGGCTTGTAATAAAAAACGCTTTTGCTCATATTTAAAACCCGGCACGCCCTGCTGATGCCGTAATGAACAAGTTCTTTGGCTATGGCTCTTTTACGGCAGGGCTTTAAAGCTTTCCTGCCTGCCGGCAGGCAGGTTTTCAATGATTTCTTTGGCAATTTGATGATCCAGGGATAGATTGGCATACATCTGCTTCAGTCTTCGATTTTCCTCTTCCAAATCTTTTAGGCGCTTCAGCTCTTTGCCGTTCATACCGCCATAGCGTTCCCGCCACTTGTAAAATGCCGCTGTACTAATGCCGTATTCACGGCTGATCTCTGCGGCCGTTTTTCCGTTATCAAATTCCTTTAAAATCTTTGCGATTTGCTGTGGTGAATATCTACTCTTCTTCATAATTACTGTTTAAAGTTATAAAATATATTATACTTTTAAACAGTTCGTTTGTAAGGGAAGCTTACACAACCATAGTTAACTCATTTCTTTTAAGACTATAAATTTTAATCCCTATCCTATACGTTTTTAGGGTTCCCAAAGAATTGTAACTTTTGAATATTGATAAAATCTCAATTTAATAGCTAGAAAAAGAAATGTTAGTAAAAGGCTACATTCATTTAGTTCCTTCTAATTCAGAATTAAGTGATGTGAAATCTTCCGCAAAATTTTGAATTATAATTAGAGTGGAAATATCTTTATCATATACTGAATACCAGCCTTGATATTCATGTGGCGGATCTCCTATGAAATCATCTCCAGTTTTCCAAATAGCCTTAGGAACTCTGGGTCTTCCCTCTCCTCCCCAAGCCCAAAAATTTACTCCAGACATTTGTTTCAGGTTCTGGGCATAATTTAAGATTGATTGAAAAATAAATTTGAAATATTTATTTCTGTACACTACTTCGGAAGATACATCATAACTATTATCGTCCCTTGATATTCCGAATTCTTCCAGAACTATTGGTTTATTTAATTTTCTTGCAATTTCTAGATGTTCATTAATATATTGAGAAGCTCTAAGTATTGCATTCCCATATGTTTCTTCAGGTTTCTTTGGATTATACCATCCCCAATTTTGCACCCAAAGATGAAAAGTACAATAATCTATAGATGAATAATTGTGATCATTGAAAAAATCTGTTCCATTTTTAGGGGAGGGGGTATTTCCTTCGCTACCTATTGAAACTAGATGATTACTGTCTAGTTCTTTTATGAAATCGGCAGTTTCATAAATCCAATTCCTATATACTTCTGGTTTATCTATTCCTTCCGGTTCATTGGCTAGTTGCCAAGCCATAATAGTTGGGTCATTTCTATATTCTACATTATTTACAGTATTCTTTCTATGTATAATTTTGCGAATTAAATCTTTGAACCATTTTTGTGCTTTCTCATTTTGATAAAATCTTACTGAGTATTCTTGGTAAGTCCGCCAATCTCCCCCATCTGCAGGAGGAGGAAAAGGAATATTTTCATCTCCATTTGTCCAAGCAACATATTGAGCAAACCCGCCTGACCAGGGCCAGAAATTGTTAAGACATACTACTGCAAGCATATCTCTTTTTTTCATTTCATTAAGTAGAAAATCTAGACCAACTAATAATTTATCTTCATATATTCCTGGTTGAGGCTGTAAAGTAGGTTGCATTCGCCAAGGAGCATCTAACTCTCCCTCTGAAGACGCCATAATCCTTAAATTTTTTACCCCCAGTTTTTCTAATTGATTTAATTCTCGAATCAGCCTTTCTTTGTTATCTGCTCCCAGGTTCATACCGTACCAAAAGTTTGTTCCGAGATAATGAAAGGTTTCTCCGTTTTTAATAAAATTACCATCTATAATTTTTATAAATTCCTGAGCATTGATGGAGTACATTGCCATATACATATAAAAAATAAAACATTTCTTTATCATCTTACTTCAAAGTTTATTGGTTCTCCAGATTTACTATCTCTACTAATCCACATATGAAAATTTCCTGGTTCAACGATTTCTTCCATATTAATATTCCAAAAAGCTATTTGCGATATCGGTAGCTGAAAGTGAACTACCTTATTTTCTCCTGCCTTTAAATTTACCCTCTGAAAATCTTTAAGCTCCCTTACCGGCCGAGCTATTGAACCATATAGATCTCGAATATATAATTGTACTATTTCAGTTCCATCATAATCTCCAATATTGCTTAATTCCATGGAAACATTCAGCGTATCATTTACAGATAATATTTTTTCCTTAAGTTTTGGTTCCCCATACTTGAAATTACTGTAAGACAACCCAAATCCGAAAGGAAATAATGGTTCATGCCCGCTGTCCAGATATAAGGAGGTGTTTCCCAAAGATGTTTGTAAGGCTCCTACTGGGATACAGTCTAATTGGGAATCATTACCAGTGGGCGGTCGACCTGTATTTAAATGATTATAATACATAGGAATCTGGCCTACCTCTTTTGGAAAAGTGATCGGCAGCCTTCCTGATGGATTTGCTTTACCAAAAAGTAAATCCGCTATAGCTGGCCCTCCCATTGTTCCAGGGTGCCAAGCATACAGCAATGCGTCAGATTGAATAATTTCGTCCTCTATCGATAATGGTCTTCCCGCCATTATCACAGTTATTAAAGGCTTCTCTATATCAGAAAGTTTTTTGATCAATTTACTTTGCGCACCTTGAAGATGTAGGTCAGAAAGACTATGAGCTTCCCCGGATAAGATTGATTCCTCCCCGACAAACGCTAAGATTACATCTGCTTTCTTAGCCTTTTCAACGGCCTTATTAAAAGCCGAAATATCATTATCTCTTGAATACTTTAATACTGGTTCATAATCAATTTTAACTTTTTCACCATACTGTTTTCTTAAAGCTAATAATGGTGTTTGGGTATGAGATGCCTCTCCATCAAATACCCAAGTACCCATCTGCTCGTGAGGCATATTAGCAAGTGGCCCCACTACCAATATCTTTTTGACTTTTTTAAGTGGAAGCGTTGAGTTTTTATTCTTTAGCATCACTACAGATTCTTCCGCAGCTTCTTTTGCTTTCTCCAAATGAGCCGGAGCGTAAAAAACGTTTTTTAATTCACTAGAAACATATGGATTATCAAAAAGACCTAATCGAAATTTAACCCGGAGAATATTTCTAACGGCATTATCTATGTTTTCTTCTGAAATCTTCTTTTCTTCCAAAAGCTTTTCAGCATTAGCCAGGTAAGTACCACTAACCATTTCCATATCAACCCCAGCTTTAATAGCCTGCATGGCGGCCTGTTTTTCGTTTTCGCTAAAACCATGGGCGATCATTTCAGTCACAGAAGCCCAATCTGATACTACAAATCCGTCAAACCCCCATTCATCACGAAGTATATCTTTCAATAAAAATTTATTCGCAGTAGCAGGTATGCCGTCATTGGCATTGAAGGAAGACATAATGGTTGCTACATTCGCCACTTTAACTGTAGCTTCGAAAGGTTTTAGATAGAGATTGCGAAAACCGCGTTCGGTTATCAAGGTAGTATTGTAATCCCTGCCACCCTCGGCAGCCCCATAACCTACAAAGTGTTTAGCACACGCTGCAATCGCATCAGGATTGGAAAGATTATCACCCTGAAAACCTTTTACCATCGCAACAGCCAGTTTTGAGGCTAGTAAAGGATCTTCCCCGAGACTTTCGGCGACTCTACCCCATCGTGGATCACGTGTTATATCCATCATTGGAGCAAAAGTCCAACGAATACCTACAGAAGAAGCTTCAATAGCAGCTATTCTGGCTCCCTGCTGAACCAGTTCTTCATCAAAACTGGCTGCCTGCCCCAATGGAATAGGAAAAATAGTCTTAAAGCCATGAATAACATCCCTACCAATTATTATTGGTATACCTAACCTACTTTCTTCAACAGCGACAAGTTGTGCTTTATTAGCGACAGTAGGATTTGTTATACTTAATACCGAACCAGCCAGACCTCTCCTTATAAGTTCATAATTGGTTTCCATATCATCTGCTGAAAGCTGATTCATTTGACCTATTTTTTCTAATAAAGTCATTCGATTCAACAAACTGTCTACTTTCTGATTAATGTCAATATCTTTCTGAGCTAGAAGATTAGGTGTAATTAATAAAGGTATAAATAGTATAAAAATTCTCATTTTTCCATTTTTAAAAGAACGCAGCATACATCCCAAAACACGCCAGTATTAAAACAACCACTTGAAACCTATAATTTTTATACCAAACCACTCCTTTCATCTCCTTGGTTTCATCCCTCCAAATTTGAACGGTCCAGGTATTGTCTTTTATCTTTTCTTCGGATGGAGGCTGAGTAGATAAGCTAACTACTACAGTTATTATTAAGCTTAAAATGAGAAGGATCGGGGCTAAAAGTAAAAAGTGAAGTTCCAATTCAAAATTTAGAATATATTTCATAATCATTAATGTAGCCGCTACAAGAAGACCAGAAAACAAACCGATTATTGCCCCAGTTCCATTTGCCCTTTTCCAGAATAAACCCAAAAAAAATGTCCCAACAATAGGAGGAGCTAGATATGATACTATCTCCTGATAATAAGCAATAAGAGAGTCAAAATCCCTTATGTAGGGTGCCCAAATTACGGCAATAACTAATGTAATTACCGCTGTTATTTGACCCACTCGAACTTTTTTCTTGCTACTTGCATTTTTATCAATCTTACTGTAAAAATCCATCGTAAAAAGAGTAGATACCGAACTTAATGTAGCACTCAAGGTTGAAGTCAGGGCTGAAATCATGGCAGAAAGAATAATTCCAATAAGACCAATAGGCAAAAGTTCAAGAATTAGTCGTGGATAAACTTGATCTGTATTAATTCCATATTCCTGTTTTAGAACACTACCACTGATTATTTTGTGAGGTAGATTTTCTACTCCATACAGATCTATACCCCTTGCTATCAAACCTGGAATAATAAAAATAAAAATGGTTAATAAGTATAAAAATCCAACTAATAAAACACCTTTTCTTCCATGATCTACAGATTTTGCAGAGAGTACTCTTTGAACCATCACCTGATTATTTGCCCAAAAGTAGAATCCTAGAATAGGAATTCCTACCCACATACCTAACCATGGAACAGTGGGGTCATCAAGAGGGCGAGTCAACTTAAGCCAGAACCCATCATTAAACCTTTCCACAAAGGTTTCCCATCCCCCTATATTTTTAAGTGCAAAAAAGAATAATAATCCCGAACCAATTATTAAGATCGTAGCCTGTATCATATCAGCATTTATGGCAGAAGAGAGACCACCTATTATTGTGTAACTTCCTGCAACTGCAGCCATTCCAATAATTATCCATACAATTTCAGCTTCAGGAAAAATCATTTTTATAATAAGTGCCCCAGTATACAAAGTAGCGGCAGCATCTAAAAATACATTCCCGATGATTGTAATGAAAGAAAAATAAGTTCTTGATCTTCCATCAAACCTTCTTTCAAGAAATTCTGGCATAGTAAAAATACCTGATCTAATATAAAATGGTAGAAAAAAAGTAGCGAAAAAAGCAAGGACGAGTACAGAAATCCAATTGTAATTAAAAACGGCTATTCCACTTATAAAACCTTCACCAGAGTGTCCCATCAAAGTAGAGCTAGAAACGCTCGCTGCGAAAAGAGAAAGACCTACCATAGGCCAGGAAAGGTTTCGTCCAGCAAGAAAATAGTCGTCTGAATTCTCAGTTTTCCCATTTTTTAATGCCCACCAAATTATGAATAATATATAGGCAAGCAATACCGTGAAATCTATTGTACTTAAGCTCATGATTTTCCTCTAGCATTATATGTAGTATACAAGACTACACTTTTCGGCAATAATTTTAGTTCGAAGCTCTCTTCAAGCATCAAATTTTTCTTTTCAGGTATAGGGAAGCCCATTGAATCCACCGGACGTGTACTTTCAGAATATAAATATTTATTAAATCCTTTACCGTTTGCATTAAAGGATTTAATATCTATAGTTAATTCTATATCATCTTCGGAATTGTTTATTACTGAAAAAGTGATATCGCCATCAGTGGATTTACCAACAACGAATCTCACCATTTTCGGTAGTTTTCCGCTGGTTCCAATAATATCCATTTCTCCTTTGAAGTACCTGGTCATCAAGGCCCATGTATAAAACCAAGGACGAATTTCCTCATCTTTTTTGTTACCGATTAACTCTTCTCCTAAAATATTCCACATACCCCAACGTTTTAATTGAGTTTTATCTCCAGTATCACCATTGGTATGCATGGCATCATCTAAACCCCATGCGATCACGCCATCAAAACCGGCATTTAGTGCTTGAGCCATAACATCAGCCATATCCACTCCATAGTCAAAGTCATAAACCCTCATTTGACTATCAGGACTTGCATATGGATCATTTTTATATCGTGAAATATTTGGTTCTACATATTTTTCAAACCCCACCTCCCCAAGCACAAATGGCTTACGTGAAATACTGTCGGCGAATGCTATCATATCTGAATATATCTCTTGAAATTCACCTGACCTAACTTTTTCTTGTGAAGGGTAGTCATGAACATCATAGCCTCCCAATACGTCATTTAACTGTAAAACTGCCTGTTTTGCCCATTCGTTTCCTTTATATTTTGATTTCTCATTATTATAAGGGGTACTATCTGGCCCCAAAAGTTTTACCTGGTCTAAATTCCGTGAAGCAATAGCGCTATCTAACATTTTAACAGCCTCTTTCCATTCTTCCCAATTTCCATCAATAGAAGACCAGTATCCGTTTGGTTCATTAACCAAATTATAATATTGAATACATTTATACCCCTTTTCTTTAATAAGATATTGGAGATGATCCGCGATGATAGAAATCCACTTAGGATCTGTTGCTCCTGTAAAGACATTCTGCATATTTAGGTTAGTATCATGTACTTTATAAGGTTGTCCCCATTCTCCTAAAATTACCTGAATATTATTCTTTTCACAGTAATCGAGCAATTTATAGAGTGCTTGCATTTCCTCATTCTCAAAATCTAAAACAGGATTTCCTTCTTTATCCATGCCCTCTAAATATCTCCAGTTGGCCTGATCAAGCACTCTTACAATTTTTGGTTGCATAAAATCCAGCCGATTAAAAACTGTATTCCATTTTTCTTCTGTCATTAAAAGACCCCATTCAGCATCCTCAGCATCCGCATGAGGATAAGCTGACCATTCCACTCCTCCTCCAATAAAATCTGAAGATGATGATATTACATTATTCGGAAGCAAAGTTATTTGCTCCGAAGTTGAATGAGATGATTTTTTATCGCACCCAATAAATAAAAGTGCGAATAAACCAAATTGAGAAAAAGAATTAATAATTTGCTTAAGCATTCTTTAAAGCATTTAAGAGTTCCTCTAAATTACAAGTGGCTAGTCCGACATATTTGTCTGCTGCGCCATAATAAACATACAATGTATTATCAATAATCATATTACCTGTAGGAAAGACGCATCCATTATAATATCCTTCGGTCTCGTAATCATATTCTGGTTCCATAATAAAATAGGGTAGTCTATGTGTCACAATTGTGGGATCTTCTAGATCGAGCAGAACTGCCCCTACTCTATAAAAACCTTGACCGCCGTTTTCCACACCATGGTAGATTATCAACCATCCATCTTTTGTTTTCAGAGGGGGAGTGCTTCCACCTATTTTTTCTTCCCATGTGCCTTTAACCCCTTTTAACAATAACTTACTTGGCTCATCCCAATCCATAAGATCAGATGAAAATTTAATCCATATAGAGGGATGTTCACAACCATATTCTGATCCCACCCATTCCTTAGGACGGTGAAGTATTGCATATTTACCATTGATTTTTTCTGGAAACAATATTACATCCCGGTCATCAAGTTGGGGACTGGTAATTCGTCCCAGTCTGCGATAAGTATGAAAATCTTTGGTTAATAATAATCCAGAGTTTGCAATATTATTTTTTAATACTAATGGTGCATCTTCGCCTACTTCAGGTAGTCTTATTTCATCATGACCAAAATTCCAGTATTGCCCAGGTGGATAAGGGCGATAGGCATATGTAATATAAAATTCCGAACCAAATTTTACAATTCTTGGATCTTCTATGGCTCCCATATCTGGACCGTCTGAACTAGGTTCTAATACCGGCTTATCAGAATTCCTTTTAAAGTCCTTTCCATTATCACTTGTCGCCAAGCCAAAACGAATTCTATGTTCTTCATCATTACCGGCAGCGCGGTATAACATATAAAAAATACCATTTTCATACCAAACTCCTGGATTACAAGTGACCAAACTCTCCCAGGAATTATGGATATTGGGCGACAATACAGGGTTGTGTTCATATTTTTTAAGTTTCAAGGAAGCGTTATTTACCGTAAGTTTTTGGATTTCGCTCATTTTATATTTTAGTTTTCTGGAATTATTTATTTATTTTAATATATTTTATAATGATTATATTTAATCCGGTTGCCCGGGATCGTTAATAAACATTACATTTCATCTCTTCTGACAATTCTTTTTATACTTCATATAATTATTTGATTTTGATACCCGAAGGCATCATATACATATTTGGTAAATTTTTACTGAATAATATGTGAGTCATACTATAGAGGTCAAAAAAGTTTTCTGCTGTAGCTTCTCCTTCAAATGGAGCAAAGTAATGATGACTATTTTGAGTTGGATCATATTTATTTCGCCAGAGAACAACCATAGATATTTCTTTTCCCGATAATGGGATTCCAATTTCGTTCGTCCAATAATCCATTATAGGTATACCATCCGTGTAGCGTATACCTTCTACACCTGTTTCAGTGACACCACAAGGCATCTTTTTTTCCTCAGAAAGTAATGCCAAATTACGTAGGTTAGTGCTAAAAGCCGAAGTATTGGTACCGTGATAGCTATCCATCCCTATGAAATCAACATAGTCATCTCCAGGCCATCGGAAAAGAAAACTTTCTTTGGAACCAGCTTGATCTAATTGAGGTGATATCGCATAAATAAAATTATGTACTTGCTTAGAATCTTTTAAGTAATCAACAGTAAACTTCCAAAGTTGTAAAAATTCAGTTTGAGTTGTAGCACTTCTACCCCACCAGGACCAGGTTTGTGTATGTTCATGAAATGGTCTGAAAATTATTGGAATTAACTCTCCATTATTATCTTTAAGATTATTTGCAAAATCTGCTAGCTTATCCAGCCAACCTAAATATTTAACTTGGGTAACACTCCCCTCAGTCAGAATTTCCTTAGCGACTATATTGCTGGAGTTATCCCAAGAATCTCCACCGGTTAAAGGATTATTTAAATGCATATTTGCAATGATTACCTCTCCCCTTGAACGAGCCTCTTTAATAGTTCGAATTCTATCATCATTTAAATCTGACGCATCGCTTCTGTCGTCCATGATTTCTGCTACATCTACACTAAATACTGCTGGATAGTCACCGACAATATCCTTTATATCAGATCGGCCGTTTTCGGCATACCAGTTACGTCCATAAATCAAATCATCGTGATGACCAAACATAGTACCGTTTTGTTGTACCACCCATAAATTCGCGTACAAGGCTTTTGTAGTTTCTGTAGCTTTTGAATCTACCAGGCTTAATGACGTATTATCAATTTCTTCACCAGTTTCACCCTCAGTTTCATCTACTCCGGGAGAGTCTTTGGAACAACTAACAATTGTGAATAGCAATAAAATCAACCAGTTCATTCTCTTTATCATCTTCATACGATATTATTTAATATTAGTTAAGACTGTCAAAGACTCAGCAGGAAGGTCAAATTGGTTTTCTGAAGAAAACACTAAGTCTATCTCATCATTGGGTTTTAAACTATAACCTCCAACTTTATTCAGGTGATTTTTTCCATAAACAAATTTTTTAAAAAGGCTTTTTCCTTCATATTTAGAAGGGACTAAGTTTAATTTTTTATTTTCACCCGAAATATTAATTATTGCTATTGTGTAAGAACCTTTATATTTTAATGCGATAGCCTTAATTGCGGGATCACCTGCTGTCTTTACTCTTAAAATTTTACTTCCTTGTGGCATATATTTACTAAGTAAAGACCATGCATAATACCAGGGTCTAACTTCTTCTTCCGAGTCTCCAAAATACTCTTCACCAAGAATGTTCCAGAATCCCCAAACCTTAAGTTTATTAGGAGATTCTTTTGAATGCATAGCATCGTCCAACATCCACACTACACACCCTGCATAACCAGCATTGACTGTTTGGAAAAGGGCATCAGCCATATCAATTCCATAACTAAAATCATAGACAAACATTTGAGAGTCTTCTATAGAAGCATAAGGTTTTGCCTTTGCCCGGTGAATATTTTCTTTCTGGTAAATTGAATCTTCTGGTTCAACGAATTTAAACCCGATTTCTCCCATAATCATAGGAACATTATGGGGTGCTGCTTCTCTATATGCGCGTATTATGTTCTCGTATCTTCCGGAATTTACAGTTGTTTTTGACGGATAAGTATGAATATCATATAAACCTACCGCATCTTCAAGATCATCCGCACTTTTAGAAACCCAATCAATTTTATCCGTTTTCCAAATTGCTATATCCGGAGCCATAATTTTTACTTTATGAGCTAAATCAAGTTCTTCAATTTCACTGTAAAAAAACTGCATTGCATTCTTCCATAAATTGTAATTACCATCAGTAGAAGACCAAAAACCGTTCGGCTCATTTATAAGATTGTAATATTTAATACAGCTGTAATTATTAGTATTAACCAAAAATTCCAGATACTGAGCAGCAAATCTTAAATTTTTCTCATTGATGGTTTTAGCTTTACTATCAACCATTCCTCCACCCCAATCACCAAAGGTTACAGTTACCGAGCGAGACTGACAATAATCTAGTATAGGTTTTAAATCTTTGAATTCCCTATACGGATTTAAAGTATCATTAATAATGGATGAAGTAGTATTTACCATTACTCTAACAACTTGGGGTTTCATAAAGTCAAGACGACTGTACAATTTATCCCAGTCATTTTTAGAAATTTCTAGCTCTACCTTTCCATAATCAAGTTGATACGGATCCCATTGAACACCATTTCCTAAATAATTTTCAAGCGTAATTATATCTCCTTCAACAGTAACAGTTGCATCAGCCTGAGCTATACAACTATTACTAAAGGATGTTAAAACTAAAATTAAACAGAATGTTATATAGGACACGCAGAAATACTTCATATAACTAATTATTCTGTTTGGTGACCTCTATCCAATATCTTCTTGGACGTTTAGCAAACTTATCATAATCGGAATAAATATTATCCCATGCGTCAGTTCCGTTCAAGTTGAAAACGAAAGCCATATTCTCTATAGTTTTACTCAAGCCATTGCCTAAATCTTCAGTACCTGCCGATTCAATAGTTCCTCTTGTAATACGACCATCTGGGAAAGTAAAAGTAATTGTGCCTGTATTATAGTCTCTCAACCATTCGGCCTCCCCCTCAGGTATTTTTCTGTAAAAATTGTTAACATCTGTTACTGGATCTAGAACAAACTGGAAATCAGCGTATAATTCATCTGGCCCAGCATAATTAGTTACTGTACCATAAGTATTTCCTTCCGCCGTAATCCCTCCTAATTCAAAAACTAGATAATTATCAAGCTCAGTCTGGGGTCCTTGTGTTTCAGGCCATATCCATGGTTTAGAGGTTAAATCCAGTATTGCTCCTCCTCCATATTCAGGTCCAGTCCCCCCATATACTATTAAGTTATCAATTTCGTATCTACCAAGAATACTCTCGGTGAATGAATTCACCTTAATAGTATAATCACGTTTTTTTCCATTTTGAGAGGTTACTGTAAGTACTGCAGTATTATCCGCATTTTCAAAATTAAGACTTTCACCTTTTTCAACATTAGAAGTCGCTCCATACGATAGAACCAATTCCTCTAAACTTATAGCGCTTAGGTTCTCAACGGCATCGCCATTAATTGATAGCTCGATTTCTCCGGTTTCATCATTAATTCTATCAATAGTAGGTTGTCCTACTTGATTCTGAAATTTGATTGAAATGACACTTCTCTCATTATTCCAGTCTCCGGATTCTATATCCTCCCAAGGATCATCCTGACACGAATAGGTGGCCATACCAATTATTACAATTAGTAGAATTTTAATTTTTTTCATTGCTTACATTTTTAATTACAAACTTGGATTTAAATCAATTTCCCTTTGAGGAAGCGGATAAAAATTAGCGTCTTCGCTAGACAATCCTGATGCCTCAGACACAGTTTCGGTGACGATATTGAATCGTCTCAAATCATAAAGCCTGTTTCCTTCCCAGGCTAACTCCCATTTTCTTTCACTTAAAACAGCTTTCCTAAAATCACCTGTATTTAATCCTGGATCTAAATCACCAAGCCCAGCCCTATTTCTTATGTAATTGATATATTCATAGGCCTGTGGAGTAGGTCCTGCAGCTTCAGCATATATTAGAGCAACCTCTGAATATCTTAAAAGGAATGGTTTTGTACTAGTTTTATCTCCTATAAAATTAGGATCAATATACTTTCGTGTAAAGGGGTATATAATTTCTTCCGGATAAGTGGCTGAAAGTTCACCTTGAGCATTGTAAACAGTATCTACAATTAACTCTGTTTTTCTTTTATCGCTATTATCGAAGCTATTAAAAAATCCTATTTGAGTATTAAAAACGCTCCATCCGTCATGAGAAGGGGTGTAAGTTTCGTTGGGATTTTTTAGATATATTGTTGCCCCATCAATATATGGAATGAACAATTTGGAAATTTTGGAATAATCACCTTCTACAGTACCAGTCCTATCCATAGAAAGAAGAAAAATATTCTCCTTACCTAGAGGCATCTCAACGTCATAAATATCCAAAAGATCCTCTTCAAATCCGTAAACAGTCTGCCCTTCTAGAACCTGGTTTGCTGTTTGTTCTGCCAAGCTATACATTGAGTTGACATCTTTAT
Organism: Zunongwangia sp. SCSIO 43204; assembly: GCF_019904275.1. GTDB lineage: Bacteria > Bacteroidota > Bacteroidia > Flavobacteriales > Flavobacteriaceae > Zunongwangia > Zunongwangia mangrovi. The sequence continues at coordinate 2,961,282 of NZ_CP063204.1, read as the reverse complement.
CCATTTCCGTATAGAGTGCAACACCATTTTCCTTGGCAGAGGCAATTTGCAGATAGACTTTGGCAAGTAGTGCTTGAGCAGCAACTTTATCAGCCCTCCCAAGCCTTTGATTAACTCCTAATAATTCAATAGCTTGCTCGCAATCCGAAATAATTAAATCATAAATCTCATCCAAATTCTCGGAAAGTGGTGTCGAAGTTTGATCCAGAGTTTCAACAACATCTCTATGGATGGGTACATTTCCAAATGCCCTAACAAGATTAAAGTAATTCCAAGCTCTTAAAAAATGGGCCTCGCCAACAATTTCATTTTGAAATTGCTCATCATAGTTTGCTTCTGGTATATTCACCAAAACAGCGTTTGACCTGTTTATGGCTATATAAGCATATTTAAAAAAATTTGTCAAAATATTATTAATAGGGAAAGAAGAAACTTCCCAATTATTCAAATTCTGGACATCTATCCCCTCATCATTTTTAGGAAAAATTTCGTCGGTAGGTAAATCTCCTAAAAAGTAAATTGAACGAGAATATTCTAGATAGGTCAACGCGTCATAAGCATAATTTACTGCGGCAATCGCATCAGCCTCGGTTTTATAAAAATTCTCCTCTGAATAAAAACCATATGGCTCCTCTTCGAGATCACAGGATAGAATTCCTAAAAAGCCAAAAAGTAATCCTAATTGATAAATATATTTCATAGTATAAGTTTTAAAAGTTTAAATCTAATCCAATGGTTACTTGACGAAGTCTAGGATATCCTCCCCAGTATATACCATCTGTTCCTACTTCAGGATCATATCCTTCAAAATCAGTGAATGTATACAGGTTATTTCCGTTTACATAAATTCTAGCCTTGTTAATAAAGGATTCATTAAGCGGGATAGAATAACCAAATGTCAAATTCTGGAGCCTTACAAACGATCCGTTTTCTACCCACCAATCAGAAAAGTAAGTTTGCCTTCCATCACGTAACCTTGGATATTCATTTGTAGGATTATCTAAAGTCCAGCGCAAAGGAAGGTTACTCGGCTGATTAAATCTTTGAGTATTTATCACATCCTGACCGAAACTACCATTAAAAAAGACACTGAAGTCAAAGTTCTTATAATCTAAATTTAATCCTAGGCTTAAATTAAAATCAGGATTAGGATCTCCAATTATTGTTCTATCATCCAAATTAATTATGCCGTCTCCATTAACATCTACATATTTGAACTCACCTGGTTGAGCTAATTCGCCGTCGAGACCAGCATCAATACCTTCCTGCAAATTCTGAATAATACCATCAGTCCTAAAACCATAAAAAACATTTACAGGCTGACCTACCGCTAGGATATTTGGATACTGACGGAATTGCTCAAGGCTAACACCTGAATATTCAAATCTCATCCCTGTATTAGGATCTGTAGTAAGACCTGATTCAGCAACTCCACCCAAATCAACCACTTCATTTTCGTTCGCAAAGAATATTATACTGGAGCTTAAAGAAAAATTATCGTTTTCAATTAGATTGGCATTAATGCTTAGTTCTACACCTTCATTGGCAATCTCGCCATTGTTTATCCAAATACGGTCATAACTAGACGAAGGGCTAAGAATCCTCTCTCTTAATAAATCTTTGGTTTGTTTTTTATAGTAATCAAAAGTTAGACTTAACCTTTCCTCAAAAAATGCCATATCAACACCAATATCATATTGTGAGGTAGTTTCCCATTTAAGATCTGGATTAGGAATTCCTCCCCATAATACTTCAATACCGCCTTGCCCAGCTCTACCTACTTCGTAACCAGGGCCAATAGCTGTTACCCAGCTTCCGTTATCATAATATTGACTAACACCATATCGGCTAAGGGTTTGGTAAGGACTGATTCCTTGATTTCCTGAAATACCATAACTAAATCTAAGTTTTAATTGATCAATTTTTTTAGAATCTTTCAAGAAATTTTCTTCATGTATTTTCCAACTAAGAGCACCGGATGGAAAAAAAGCCCATTTATTATTCTCCCCAAACTTAGAAGAACCATCTACCCTTCCAGTAAAAGTGGCCAAGTAACGATCAAGATATCCATAATTCATTCGGAAAATTCCAGAAACAAGCTCTGTTTCTATATGACCATTAGAAACCCGATTTAACTCTGGATTGCCCGCTCCTATATTTTCATTTTGTAACGTTTCATTGACAAAATCAAAAGCTCCTAAAGAAGAACTTCTCTGTAAATAATTTTCATAAGTAAATCCTGCTGTTATTCCAATGTTATGATCTCCAAAATTATCGTCATAATTTGCAAATGTCTCTGTAACAAATCTATTTGACTCCCAATTATTTATATATGCTGCACCATTATTAAAATCTCCAGCCTCAGTATATGTATTAGGAAAAAACTGATCATTTATCGATTCCCCAAATTTGTAATTAAAACGTGAAGTAAGTTTTAAAGCATCAATAATATCATACTCTAATGCCAACGAGGTAATTAAATCAATCGTTTTCGTTTGATCAAGTCTATTATCAGAAATTGCAACTGGATGAGAATAATCATTTGTACCTACAAGAAAATAATCTCCATTTTCATCATACACAGGAAATATTGGATTACGCCAATATGCTAAACCAGAGTTCTCATAACGGTTACCTTTGCTAACTATATTAGAAAACCTAATTTTAAAATTGTCAAAGAGGTTATGATCCACTCTTAAATTATAATTAGCTTTACTATAATCATCATTTTTATAAACTCCCATATCCGTAAAATAATTAGCACTTAGATTAAAAGAAGTTTTTTCAGTTCCCGTATTTACGCTAATTGTGGTATTATTTGAAACTGGTGTATCTCTAAATACAATATCATCCCAACTAGTAAAATAAGGCCAGTCACCTGATTGCAATTCAGAAACGGATGGATAATAAATTCCTGTTGCATTTTCAGCGCCGATATAAAAGGGTGTAAATCCTCCGTTAATTCTAGATTCATTATTAATTTGAGCTAAAAGAACTGGATCCCTCCATAAATCAACTTCTGAGTTAAAGTAAGAAAGTGAAGATTGCTGCTGAATTCTCACACTTGTTTTGCCTTCTTTAGCTCGACTTGTTGTAATAATAATGACCCCATTGGCACCCCTTGAACCATAGATGGCAGAGGCAGAAGCATCTTTCAAAACATCTACAGTTTCTATATCTGCCGGATTAATTTGTTTTAAATTACCCGCATCGCCCAATGGAAAACCATCCACTACTATTAAAGGAGAATTAGAGCCTCTTAATGAACTACCTCCCCGTATTCTTACTGTTGCGCCTGCACCAGGATCTTGGGACGGAGTAGAGACCTGCAGTCCAGCAATCCTACCCTGTAAGTTTCGTTCAATGGAATTAGAGGGAATGTCTTCAATCTTTTCGGTTTTCAAAGTACTTACAGAACCAGTTAAATCCTTACGTTGGACATTACCATACCCCACAACTACAACCTCAGAAAGTTGTTGGAGATCATCTTCAAGCGTAACTTTTATAATACCATTCTCCGGAATTGGCATTGTTTTCGATTGAAAACCAATACTAGAAAAAATAATTTTTGAATCTAAAGAATTAACTTCTAGATTAAAATTACCATCAAAATCGGTTATAGTACCGTTAGAAGTTTCACCTTCTATGACATTAACTCCTGGAAGAGGTATTCCTTTGCTATCAGTAACAGTTCCAGAAATATCTATTTGGGCTTTAGCGCAAACAGTCGTGATCATAAAAATTATAAGAATCACAAAGTTCTTTAATGTAAAATTCATATCCATCAATTATTCTATTAATTATTTGATATAACAAAACAACAATAACTTATTAAGAAAAATTTTGTAAATATGGCTAATATGTAATACTATTATGAATATTTAATGATATTTATAAGAAAACTTATATCTTTAAAAAGATAATAATAGATTATTATACCTTATAATATCATATATATTGAAAAATAATAACTTATTTCAAGATATTTATTACTTTTTACATTAATATGAATTATAAATAAAAACTTAATTATAATACTATTATGAATAAAAATGAAAAGGTATTAACAGAATTAGTACCTATATCCGAGAATGATTTTTTTATAGTTTTAAATCATCAGAATGCCAAATTTGATTTTCCATTACATTACCACCCAGAATTTGAAATTAATCTTGTTTTAAATACATCGGGTAAAAGAATCGTAGGAGATTCAATTGAGGAATACCATGATTGCGATCTAGTCATTATTGGACCTAATACTCCTCATTATTGGACAGGAGGGGTGGACATGAGAGAAGCACACGTTATTACCATTCAATTCCAGACAAATTTTTTATCCCCTTCTTCCCTTAATAAGAAACTTTCTTTTCCAATAAAAGAATTATTGGAAAAGGCTCCTAGAGGCATTGCTTTTTCAAAAGAAACCATTGAAAAATTAAGACCGAAAATTTTGAAATTATCACAATCTCAGGATTTTGACTCTTTTTTAAATTTTCTTTCTATTCTATATGATCTTTCTATAGCAAGAAACACGCAAACTTTAGCTTCTGTATCATATATAGACAATTATAAAATTTCTAAAAGTAGAAGAATTCAGAAAGTTAGTGAATATATACATAAAAATCTCAACCAGAAAATTTTCATTAAGGACGTGGCATCTTTAATTAATATGTCTGAATCAGCGTTTAGCCATTTTTTTAAAAAAAGCACAAATAGTTCTTTTTCCGACTATGTTATTGATCTTCGTTTAGGTCATGCTGCAAGAGAACTAATAGAAACCGAGAAATCCATTAATGAGATTTGTTTTGATTGTGGATTTAGCAATATTTCAAATTTTAATAGATCCTTTAAAAAAAAGATAGGCTTTACTCCAAGTTCTTTTAGGGCTCAACAGAAAATGATAACGAAACATTGAAACGAATTTATAACTTTCAATGCTTTCTCAATCCATTTTTTTATTCATAAGAAATCCATACTTCAATGCTTACTATAGGAATTCAATTATACACTCTAAAAAATTTGATTAACACAAATCCCAAACTGATACTAAAAAAATTGGCGGATTTAGGATTTAAAGAAATAGAAACATATGACTTTTCTAAAGGAACGTTGTGGGGATTAACTCCGGAAAATCTTCTCAAAGAATTAAAAAAGAATAAACTTAAATCTTCATTTGGTCATTATGGTTTAGAATCAATGTTGAGTGGCAATATGGATGAAATTAAGGAAGTTATTGAAACAGCTAAAATTCTAGATCAAAAATACATTGTTATTCCAAGTATTCCAGAACATCTTAGAAAAACAAATTCAGCTTATGTGGCTCTAGCGGATATAATGAACGAAGCTGGGGAAATATGTAAGAATTTTGGTTTGAATTTAGCATACCATAATCATTCATTCGAATTTAAAACATTAGAGAACTCGGACAGGTGTCCTTACGAAATTTTATTACAACACACAGATTCAAAGCTAGTAACTTTTGAGATTGATATTTACTGGGCCTACAAATCCGGTATAAGCCCTGTAGGATTATTCGAGAACTACCCAGGAAGATTTGAGTTATGGCATATAAAAGATATGAATAAAAGTTATCAAGAATTAAATACCGAAATAGGAAACGGCAGTATTAATTTTAAAGAACTTTTACTTTACAAAGAGATGACTGGAGTTAAACACTTTATTTTAGAGCAGGAAAACTTTGAAATTCCCCCTTATGAAAGTCTAAGAAAAAGTCTTAATTATATTTCAAAAAATTTAGCTATTTAGTTTGTTCAATCGATCATCTTGGACTTGCAACAAAAAACTGGACAAATAGTTGAATGACTACGCTGCTAGTTTAAGGTTATACATGTCTAATTCAAATTCTCTTATAGTTCTATTTCCTAAAAAGGAATGTCTTCTTCTATTATTATACCAAGTTTCTATCCATCCAAAGATGGATAACTCCGCTTCAGATCTCAACTTATAATTGTGCCTATAAACCCATTCTACCTTTAATGATTTAAAGAACGATTCAGCAATGGCATTATCCCAGCAATTACCTTTTCTGCTCATAGATTGGTTTACTAAGCCATTGTAACTTTTAATTAATGAGGTAAACTTATGGCTGGCATATTGTATACCTCGGTCGGAATGAAAAATTAAAGACTGGGTTAAAGTAGTTTTCTTTATAGCCATATGCCAAGCCTTAATAATAGTGTCTTCTGTACTTAGATTATCGCTTAGAGCCCATCCAACAACTTTGCGGTTAAACAAATCAATAATGACAGTAAGGTATAACCAGCCCTGTTTGGTTTTGATATAGGTTATATCGCTTACCCAAACTTGATCCTGTCGGCTTACTTCAAAGTTTTGGTTTAATAAATTAGGAGCTATGGGGTAATTATGTTGACTATATGTGGTTGCTTTAAACTTACGTTTTCGTTTTGCAAACAAATAATTAGCACTCATAATACGTGCAACTCTAGGCTTTGATATTTTATAGCCTAATGTCTCTAGTTCTGTTTTTATTCTAGGTGAACCATAGCTTTGAAAGCTATCTTTAAATATAGATTTAATAAGCCCAGTTACCTTTTGATTTTCTAACCATAATTTACTTGGTCCCGATTGTAACCAATGGTAATAGCCACTTTTGCTTACTTTCAATATTTTACACATCGTCTCGACAGGAAATCTCATAAGGTGTTGTTTTATAAACCTGTATTTTTCTTGTCGCTCGCGGAGAAGATGCTGATGGCCTTTTTTAAGATGTCTCGTTCTAACTCGGCTTCTTTTAATGCCTTTTTTAATCGGGCTATCTCTTTTTCTTCATCGGTCATTTTAGGATTACCACGGCCAGGGAAACTGTTGTTACCGTAATCTTTTAACTCTCTACGCCAACGGTAAAGTACAGATGGAAATATATCCAAGTCTTCACATACTTGTTTTACATTGCCTTTAGCATAACTTAACTCGACTGCTTTTTGTTTAAATTCTAAGGTGTAATGTTTAGATTTTCTTCTCATAATTGCTAAGGTAATAACTAGCAAAAATATTCTCTCAACTTAGTGTCCGGTCTAATGTAGTAATTCCACCACAGGAACATTCTTAAAATCAAATCTTATGAGAACATTTACTATTATATTATTACTGGCTTTGATAAGTCCAGTCAATGCCCAAAAGGCTTTAGACACCTTATATGCGAATGATAAAAAGAACGTAGCCTTGTTTTTTCCGAGTGCTATCCGACAGGGCATAACCGGAGCATCCAATTTTGTGTTTACATATAACCGCGAAAAACGGCAATATTTTGGATTATTACAGGCTCAACCCGGAGAAGAAAGTAACCTTTTAGTGGTCACCGATGACGGAAAGGTCTTTTCCTATATGCTGAAATATACCGAAGAACTTCCCAAGATAAATTACTTTATTTCCGCAGACGAAAGTATTGGAACGGAAATCCCAGCCAAAGTAATTCCTAAGCCTTCAAAAGAAAAGAAGTATAGTCTGGAAAAGCGACAGGAATATTTTCAACGGTTTTCAGAGTATTTGATGAAATCAGGAAAAAAACAGTCCAAGACCAAACGTAAGAGAGGTATCAAGCTTCAGTTACAAAGGATAACTTACAATGCTTCAGAAACCTATTTGGTAATGGAACTTACCAATACTTCGGGAATTACCTTCGAAATAGATTTTCTGAAGATATATCGCGTTAGTGGCAACAAAAAAAGAAAATCTTCCTTTCAAAAACTGGAAATGAAACCGATTTATACCTACAAAATGCCTTCGAATATCTATAACAGCCAATCGGTACGGTTAGTATATGTGCTGCCCAAATTTGTATTGGGTAGTAAGGAAAAATTGCAATTGGAATTACGAGAGTTAAATGGGAGAAGGAAGATTTTATTAAGAAAAAGGCTTTAGATCACTTATGATTTATTGATTACCCTATAACCCCGTATCCCGTTTTATTATCAAACCGATTAGACGCCGGTAATGAAATTTAATCTTTTAATTTCTATACTCGAGGTAACCATAAAGATTCTGTAGTTCTTTTCATTTTACTCTATTCCACATTAATAGACAAAAAGTTCACCAAAATCAATGGCCTTCCATATATAATTGAATTTGATTAAAATGATAAACTCATACTAAGTTTTTTAACCATAAACATCCTAAGCGATGTTGAGATTTATTCACTTAGGAAATTCCTATTGGTGCATTAACATACCATAAATCCAGGTTCAGTTATTTACTAATGCCGGGCAATTAGACCAAAACAAACAAATCTTAAGCAAAGGCGCATTCGAGCTAATTCAATAATCTCGAGCTTAGAATAGAAACAAAAAAGCCTGGCAAAATCTAATTGCCAGGCTTTTTTATAGTCGATATTCGTTATTTTGGCTCATAATTTTTTACCCAATCCAACAAAATTTGTTTCTCTTTTTCTGTAATATTGGCTTCTTTATGTAACCAAACATAAGAATCTAAAGGCATTTTCCCACGTTCTACCTCTTCCCCTATTTCTTCAATTTTATGCGCTTTTTTTTCAGAAGATAAGGCAGCCCATTCTGAAAAATTTAAATGTCGTTTTCCATCTTTTACGTGATCATCTAAATAGAAATTAACCGGAGTAATCTCGCTATACCAAGGATACTTTGTATTATTAGAATGGCAATCGTAGCATGAAGTTACCAAAATCCTGGAAACATCTCTTGGAGGATCTTCAGCTTTTAAAATATCCTTATTAGACATTTCTTCGGAAATATTTTTTGTTGGCCTAAAAAACTGAAGCACAGAAAAAATCGCTAAAACACTAATTAAAATTATTGTTGATTTTTTTTTCTTAACAGACATATTTATGGAATTTATTGGCTCCGCCCAAGGGTACAATACCCCGGCGTAATTTATTAAAGCTGCTATGTTTCTTTAAAATGAATTACTACGGAATAACAAAATTAACGCCCAAAGACACCAAACCAGAATTTAAGCCAGAATTCCTTTCGTAATAAAGATAGCGAAGATCTATACTTTTTAAATGCAAGCTCCAGATATTGAATTTGGTAAAAATATCGGTATAATTAACACCGAAGCCAAATTGATTTGCATTGAACTCTGAAAGGTCATAGTCTGAAGTAAAAAATTGCTCTTCAGACTGATGCATCTCGTAACCAGCAAAATAATTGGCTGCGGTTTGCGTATAATAACGATACGATGGATAAAGCGTGAATTTACTCCCCAGCTTTATTGGCATTTCTAAACTTGCGGTATGCGATTGTATTCCCCAATCATCATTATAAAATCGATAATACCCCCGTAGCACAAAAGTTTCGTTTAGATAATAATTTAAACGCCCACCAACAGCCACTTTAAAACGGGTCTCTGGCAGTTGCTCTATGGCATCGGCCAATTGAAAATCCTGAATAAACGAATCGGCCACATCTGCAAAATAAATCCGCTGAAAAGGCGTAGATAATAGTCCGTTTTGGCTTACCACATCTACAGCCAGCGATCCTTGCAGGCGTTCACTAAGAATTTGCGAGAAGTTTAAACCTAAAGCATACGAATTTCTGCCTTTATCAGTAAATTCGTTAAACTGCGGACTATAATTTGGGTTTCCTGTGATCGAATTTCGTTGAAATAAAGCATCATTTAAACCCACTCCATTTTCACCAAAAGCTCTTAATTCTATCGGATAAATGGGCTTCCAGGTATCCAGATAGATCTTGGTGTGTAGGGTAAGTTCAGTATTTTTTTCATTAAATAACTTTGTAAAACTTCCACCAAAACCTACTGAAAAATAATCGTATTCACTTGCCAAAGATGCATTCGCCGTCCAAATTGTATTGCGATCGTTAGAGCTATGGCTATACGTACCGTTAATGTTTGCCCAGGTATCGCCACTAGAAGCTCCTGAAGAGGCCATAAAAGGATCTGCCTGTCCGCTACCATCAAAAGGATCGATATTACTCGAAGAAGCCGATGTATATGCTGAAATTCCAGCGTCTATCGTTAAAACATCATCTGCGTTTAACGGAATAGACACCACAATGGTTGGGGTAAAATCTGTTAATTCTTCAGTTCCCGTTCCACCAGATACCGCAGCATTATTCCCTTCCTGAGAATAATAACTGCTTAAAAAGTCGATTTCAGTATTTTCCAAAACTCTTTTCTTATAGCCTTCTACTCCTATAGAGTTGTTTTCCTCTTGTTGAGCTGTTAAAAAATGAACATTAAAAATGCCCAAAATCGCCAGTATACTAATTTGATATTTTAATTGCATCCGCATCCTCCACCAGTTTTACCGCCATTCGCACCAGAAGCTGCTTCTCTATACGAATGGAAATTTGTTTGAAAACGATCTACTTTTTTTGATCCCAAAACCATATCGGGATCGTTGATATATACTTTTTGATATTCCTTTATTACCGAGCATGAGACCGTACTGCATAGCACCACTGCAAGAATTACTATTTTTTTGATCATTTTGTTGCGATTTCAATATGATCTGAAGTATGGATTTTTCCTTCAGCATCAATAATTATACATTCTATTTTGGGTAATTGGTTTATCCGGTTTAGGCCTACTTCTATTCCCATCACAAATACTGAAGTTGCAAGGGCATCGGCCAATTCAGCTTTAGGAGCAAAAACCGTAACACTTATTATTCCGGTTGCAGGATAACCTGTTCTTGGATCGATGATATGGGCATATCGTGTACCGTTAAATTCTACAAACTTTTCGTAATCTCCAGAAGTCACTACAGCTTCGTTCTTTATTGGTAGCAACGCAAAAGCTTTGTTTTTATCCATGGGATTGGTGATGGCAACTTTCCAGGATTCTCCGTTTATTTGTTTTCCCCAGGTATTCATATCGCCAGAAGCATTAATAATCCCAGCTTCAACACCTTTAGTCTTCAGGAGTTCTTTGGCTTTATCTGCAGCATAGCCTTTGCCAATCGCTCCAAAACCAATTTTCATTCCGGGTAATTTCAGAAATACGGTTCTTTCAGCTTCATTCAGCAAAATATTTTGAAAACCTACTTTAGAAACCGAGTTTTTAATCTCTTCTTCAGAAGGCATTTGCGCCATACTTCCATCAAACTTCCAAATCTTATCCATCGACGCATAACTAATATCGAAAGCGCCATCTGTAAGATTCGATATTCCTATCGCTCTTTTTATAAGATCAAAAAGCTCCTGACTCACCTTTACAGGTTTTATCCCAGCATTAGCGTTAATTAATGAAGTTTCTGAATTTGGATCCCAGGATGAAATTCGTTTTTCGATACGAGTAATTTCAACCACAGCCATATCTATATAATTATTTGCCGCAGTACTATCTTTTGCTACCACCGTAATATCGAAGCGACTACCCATTAGTTTTAAAGTGCGCTTAATCGTTTGCTGCGCATTTAGATGAACAGAAACAGATAAAAGCACCATAAACAAAGCTGCTTTTCGCATTATTTCACAAACTTATTAAGCATAGTTATGTATTCTTTTACCTCTGCTTTTTGATAGCCGGCCTGGCCTAAAACTTTGCCAGATTTATCCAAAATCACCACAAAAGGAAAATAGCCGTTAGGATTATACATTTCGGCCAATTTGTTGTTCTTCTCCTGCTGTGTTGCGGTAAGTTCGTTTTTCTTTTTCCGTGGAAAATCGGCTTGTAGCATCACATAATTTTTCTGTGCATAGGCTTTAAATTCTTCAGTACTCCAAATTTCTTTATCCAGTTTTATGCATGGTGCACACCAATCTGATCCCTGAAAGACCAAAATGATTGGTTTGTCTGCTTTAGCTGCTTCTTTTTTGGCTTCAGAAAAATCTGTTTTCCAATCCTGCGCCAATAAAAATTGAGTTGAAAAAACGCAAATAATAACAAGCAAAATATTCTTCATTTTAATTATCGATTTTGGGTAAAATCGGCATTGATTTTTGTTGAAGCCGACTTTGTGATTTGTTCCAATTTATTTTGTAAAAATTTGATATTCTGATTTTTTCCCTGCTCCAGAATTGTTTTTCCGTAGCGGGTAAAAAAATGCTGCTTCCTAAGAAATTGAATATTTAACTGAAGCCAGGTTTCCTCGCAATAATGCTCCTGAAGCTTCTCTTCCCATTCCTTCCTTAAAAGCTTATTACGAGTGATAAATTTTGAAGTTCCCAGGTGAAAAATATCGGCATCACATAGAATTTCTGCTTCTAGACAACTTGGCGTTTGCGGCATGTGGGTAGATCGAATGCAACTGCTTACCATTTCAATCTTTTCAGCAGGCCAATTCTTAGCTACCAAAAATTGATGTGCCAGTGAAATGCTAAATTCTTCGTGTTCTTTGTAACATTTTAAGAATCCGGTATCGTGAAACCATCCTGCGATAATTACCGGTTCTAAAAAGGCTGAAGACAGCCCCATCGATTTGCCAATGGTCTCGATATTGCTTACTACATCACGTGTATGCTCCAGATTATGAAAAGACATTTCTTTACAGCATTGTGAAGAAAGTAGGGTTTCACAATGCGATTTTACTTCATCAATCAACATATATCAAAAATTTAGTTAAAGTAATTCTATACCATATCCACCTTTATAATACACTAAAAGTAAAGGGTGTATCTAAAGATAAACTGAGTCTTTCCTTAAGATTTGCTTAAAAATATATCGTGAAAGTGGTGCCTTTGTGCTTAATACTGCTAACCTCTATTTGTGCACCAATGGCCTGTGCAGCTTTTTGTACTATTGAAAGTCCTAAACCAGTACCTTTAATGTCTTTATGATCTAAACCTTCAGACCTAAAAAATGGATTGAAAATTTTACCAATATCGGCTTCTTTGATTCCTATCCCTTCGTCAATAACCTTTACTACAGCCCTAGAGTTTTTCAGCTTTAGCTCGATGATTAATTTTGAATTTGGATAGGCATATTTTATTGCATTTTCAACAACATTATTCAGGATGGCATAACCATAGTAATAATGCACCAAAAATTCGTTAACATCTTCAGCGTCAAGAACCAGTTGAATATTTTTTTGTTTCAGTTTTAAACTATGTTCGTTGAGTACCTCATCGATAAGGGAAATAATTTCGACTTGACGGGCATTCTCTAATTTTTGATTTTCGTCGTTTCTGGCTAAAAATAAAAGTTGCTCGATAATAAGACTCATCCTATCGATTTCATCCAGGCTGTAGTTAATCTTATTTTCGTAATCTTCCCTGGTTCTTTCCTTTCTAATTAGAACTTCTAAAGTTCCTCTAATCGAAGAAATAGGTGTTCTTAACTCGTGCGAAGCATCACTGGTAAACTGGCGTTCTCTTTCAATGGCCTGTTCTACACGATCTAAAAGACTGTTTATAGATAGTGAAAGCTCGTAAAGTTCGTCCTGATTTTCGGGTAAACTTACCCGCTCGTTAAGATGATCCCGACTAATAAGATTCGTCGTTTGCGTGATTTCTTGAATTGGTTTTATACTTCGTCCCGCCAGTAATCTCGAAATAAAAAATAAGCCAATTAATATAAGCGGGTAACACAAAATAAGAATCCACGCTAAACCTGTAATTACGTCCTGCGAACCTTCAAAAGACATGGCTGTGATAATGTAACCATAAACTTTACCATCCATTTTTACAGGTACTTGGATTTGCCTTATTAGTTCATCCTCTAAATATGCATTGTAATGCTCGTTATCTTCTTTTTCTTTATAAAATGGTAATCGATATTCTTTAAGATTGGGTGATTTATCGGTAATAATTTCACCAGTGCTATCCATAACCTGTACAAAAACCGGATTTACCTGAACTTCATTGTGTTCGCGCTCTTCCCATTCGGCTTTGTCCCAAAAAACCGGTTTTCCTTTTTCTAAGGTAGTTTCCTGCAAGTGCATGGTCGCCTCGTAATGCAGATCATTATCTAATTGCTGGTAAACGGTTTGTTTTACCAAAATAAAAACAATCAGAAAGGCAAAAGCCACTATTAGCGCAGTGGCCAGCATATAATAAAAAGCAATACGATCTTTAAAACTTAGCTTCATAATTCTTTGGCAATGTAGCCAACTCCCCTAACCGTTTGAATATAATTTTCGTCTTGATCTAAATTAAGTTTACGGCGCAAGGCATTAATGTAAACATCGATCACCCCCGTGTTGTAACTAAAATTAATATCCCATACTTTTTCGATAATCTTGGTTCGCGTGCACACACGCTCTTTGTTTCTAATTAAATATTCGAGTAAAGCAAACTCTTTAAGTGTAAGACTAACTTCTTTACCATCTTTAAAAGCCTGGTGTGTAACTGTATTAAGCTCTATGGGACCTAAAGTAAAAATGGTATGATCTCCAGATTTTGGGCGTAACTGTACTTTAATTCGCTCTAGCAGTTCTTCAAAATGAAATGGTTTTTTTATATAATCGTTGGCACCGCTTTGTAAACCAAATATAGTTTCGTCAACAGTATCTTTAGCCGTTAAAAAGATTACCGGGGTTTCTTTATCATCTTTTCTAAACTGCCGGCAAATTTCTATACCGCTTAAACCAGGGAGCATCCAATCTAAAAGTAAAAGATCGTATTTAGAGGTAAGTGCCATTTCTAATCCTTTTTTACCATTATCTGAAATATCAACAATAAAGGATTCTTCTTCTAAGCCCTGTTTTAAAAATCCAGAGATACCAGTCTCGTCTTCTACAATTAGAATTCTCATAATTATTTCATTTGCTCATTTAAAAATACCTATCCTTTTTTAAAATTTAAGATAATAAGTAGATTTAATTCTTATTCGAACTAATATTCTAATACCTGACATCAAAAAATTTTCGAACAACTCTAAAGGAAAATTCTTGTATTTTCATAAGGGTCTAGATAAAGTTATGAATTACAAAAGATATTATTTAACACATGTGTTTTGGAAACTTATCAAATCTTTCCATCCATACATTTACATTGATTTCACGTATTTGGTTTATCTGTTATAAATTTTATTAATATAAATAAATTAAAATTTGTAACTGAAGCCTATTAGGTGATTCCCGTCAAAATAGTCATATGTAAGTTCCATATGTTCTTGGCTATATTCTGTAGTAAAAATCAAATTAGCCCCTAAGCCTATAGCTGCACCCGCAATAACATCTAATATATCGTGCTTTTTAGAGTCTATCCGACTGGCAGCGGTAAAACCCTGCCAAAGCATAGGCTGGAATGCTATACTTAAATCCATAGCGGCGATGGATATACCCAGCACTATGAAAAACCGTAGAAGTATGACCCGAAGGAAATGAGTTATCGTTACTTCTATCTGGACGTTGTTTATTAATACCAAGCTTCAGACCATAGGTTACAGCTTCGGTCAACACTAATCCTTTAGTAAACTCCCAGGCTCCTTCATTATCTCCAATAATAAAGCTAGTACCTAAAGTTACAGCAGGTAGTGCTATTAATACAACATCCCCTATTTTCTGAACTGTACCTACTTGCGGTGTTGTTTCACTAGTATCTTGCGCAAACGTATATTGTGAAAACAAAAGCAGGCATACAATGATAACTGCTACAATTGATGATTTTGATTTTATAGGTCGCAAATAATTGTACATTCAGTGTTATTAAAAATTAATTCTCATCCCATCGGCTCCGAGCCACAGTGACAAAGGTGATGTACTATTCTTTTTGAATGTTTAAGGAAATCTAAAGGGAATCTAAAGACACCTATTTTAGTTATAGTATAGTGTCCATTTTTCAAAATGTTTTTGATGATCAAAACTATCCTTAACGGCTTTAAATTTTTTATCTAAATCACGTTTATTTCTAACTAGAAGATAAGTTGATTGCTTTTTAGAAGTTTCCAACAGCTTATATAGCTCCGTTTTCTCATTTAAATCCCAAAGTCGTTCTTGATAAGCATTATTTTCTTCAAATTGAGTTTCCCTTTGGGTGGTGTTGCTTGAATATTTAAGGGTAATATGTTTATCATCTGTATAAAAAGGTATAGAACTAAGTAAATAATCATAGACGATAATAGTTTTGTCCTTTTCTTTAGAAACGTGGTCTATGAATTTCACCATATCCTTGGTGGAATTTATTATAGGAGTGTGATTTGTCATAAAAGAGGTCGAAATACTAATAATAACGCCCCCAAAAACCGCAGCTAATACGGCCGGTTTATAATCCTTGGTAGTATCAATAGCGTAATAAATTACCCCAAAAACAATAAGAGAAATAAATGCAATTATTAGAGTTTTTACAGATATATATTCCATTTCCGATATATACACCCTACTAATAAACAAACCTATTACTAGAGCTAAGATTAATCCGGCGTAGGTAATGTTGACTATATTTTTAGAAGCCTGGGAAATCTTGGGCAACATTGCTGCAATACTTATCGCTATCATCCAAAACACTGGTAAGATATACAGTATCAATTTGGTACTAAATGCAGAAAATAAAAAAACTGAAATGGTACTTGCATATATTAATACTTTGGTTTCCTTCTGCTTTGGAAAAAGAGATTTTAAATTTTTTAAATGAGGAAGTAGTGACAAACACCAAGGTAATAGTAGACCAAGCAAAATTGGCAAGTAATACCAGAATGGTTTCGACCTTTCACTATACGCATTTCCTGTGATTCTTCCCAGAATTTGTTTGTGAATAAAATAATCCCAAATTTTAGGATGCTCTACAATTATTGCTATATACCAACTTACACTTACCGAAAAACATAATAAAAAACCAATAATATGATGAAGAGTCATCTTTATGCTGCCTTTGTAGAGCAATTTTCTGATGATAATGTAGGTCAGAATAAACAATAAGGCTACAGGTCCCTTGGTCAATAATGCAATACCTATAAGTGTATAAAACAGATAAAGAAATCCTATTTTGGTTTTATCTTCATACACCTGCCAACAATATACAGAACCTATAACTAACGTAGTCAGAAACGCATCAGTAGTTAGGTTTCGACTTGAAATTAAAACTATTGGAAATGAAAAATAAATCAATCCGGCCATAAAGGCAATACGCTTATCCTTATAGAGTAAATTTGCTAGACGATAAACTAATACTAACTGAATAACTATAGCTATCTGGAGAAAAAAACGAGCACCAAACTCATTAACCCCAAAAATACGATAGCCCAAAGTAGTAATGTAATAGGTAATGGGCGGTTTATGAAAATGGAATATACCGAGGAGTTTAGGATTTAAATAGTCTCCGCTTAAAAACATCTCACGACTTATTTCTGCATATCGTGCTTCACTGGTTTCAGCAAGGCCGTAATTTCCTAAGCCAACTATTAGAACAATCCAAACTATACATAGAAATAATAAATAATAGCGATCTATGATATTTTTTGACTTCACATTTTTATTTTATAAAAACAAATGTGAGAAGGAATTCTAATGAAATTTTTAATTGATTCTTAAGAAATTCTAAAGAAGCTTTTTTTCCTTTTTCAATAGCATAATATTTCTGGTGTAAAGAAAAATTCCTAAAAGGTGACCTGCCATTAATACCGGATCTTGACGAATTAACGCATATAGAAAGATAAGTATCGACCCCATCCAACTGAGTACCCAAAACCCTAAAGGTAAGACAGATTCTTTTCTTTTTTCACTATAAAACCACTGATATACAAAACGTAATGTAAATATAATCTGGGCGGTAATCCCAAGTACTAATAACCACAAGGGAATATTTTCATTATTAAACAACAAAGAGCGATCATAAATTTTGTTATTATAACCGATGTAAAGAATAATGAAAGGAAATACATATAAGAACCAACGTAAAATTTTAGGGAATTTAAACCACTGCTTTTGGAAATGCATATTACGTATGTAAATAAAATAGGTCAAAATCTGACCTAACATTATCGCAAAATCATTTCTTAAATAGCCATAAACAAATAATAGAAACGAGGCAATTAAACTTAATCGCCAAAAAAGTATTGGGGTTATTACGCGTTGATTCTTTTCAGATAGTGCCCATTGCAATATAGAACGTCCCGAAAATAAGATTTGAGCCGTAAATCCAATACCGTAGATCATCCAAACATTCACCCTTTATCCTCAGTTTTATATGAAATATAGTTAGATTTCATCCATAGATAAGCAAAGCAATCTATTAGAGGTCCGAACAATCGATTTCTTAAACCAAATTTTGCTTTTCCGGCAATACGTGGGAAATGTTGCACAGGTACTTGTTTGACTTTTCCATTAAGTAAAAGAACCATTGCAGGGAGAAAACGATGCAGTCCCTTAAACATTGGAATGCTTTTAGCATAATCCGCTTTAATGATTTTAAGCGGGCAGCCAGTATCATCCATACCATCTTGTGTAAAACTACGACGTATACTATTAGCGACTAAAGAGGAAACTTTTTTAAGGAAAGCATCTTTTCTGTCAGAACGCACGCCTGTTACTAAATCATATGTATCAATGTAATCCAGCAATAAATTAAAGTCCATCGGACTTGTTTGTAGGTCGGAATCAATATAGCCGATTAATGTGCTTCCCACAGCATCAAATCCAGCTTTCAAAGCGGTGCTTAAACCATAATTTCGATCTAAACTAATATAGTGAAATGCGGGATTTCTTGAACATATCTTCTTAATGATACTTAAGCTTAAATCTTGGGAACCATCATCTACAAATAATACGGCTGTAGGTACTTTTGCACAGTTAAAATATTCCTGAAGTTCCTTTTCAACCCGTCCTAGATTTTCTTGTTCATTATACACGGGAACTACAATGCTAAGTGTATTATTCATTATTCAACTTAAAAAATAGACTTTAATAATTTGCAATAATAAACAAGGATTCTAAAGCAATTATTAAGATTAGCCTGTTTTAAAAATATAGTCTCAAAGCCTTTTAAATCAAGGTTTTTATATGTTTTTTTGGAAATAAAATTAAATAAATGAAAATATTAATAACTGGTATTGCCGGTTTTATTGGTTCACATCTTGCAGATAGATTACATCTATTAGGACACGAAATTTTAGGTATCGATAATTTTTCTGCTTACTATAATATTGGCTTCAAAAAAGAAAATGCTCAACACTTAAAAAGTTTTCGTATACAAATTATAGAAGATGATTTACGCTCTGAGGATTTTAAAAGTAAACTGCCCTTAAATCTGGACTATATCTTTCATTGTGCTGCTCAACCAGGTATTGCAAAAACTTCTACTTTTGAAAGCTATTTGGTGCCCGTTCGATACAGAAGAGAGTTGGTTTGTTAAGCTTATTTCCGAACAGAATCCAGTAATCTGCTCCCATATTTCAAAAGGAAAAGATTTTTATACCTATGACCCCCCTCAATGGGACATCCTTATTTCCAATCCTCCTTTTACCAATAAGAGATTGATTTTTGAACGTGCGCTTTCATTTCGAAAACCATTTGCCCTTTTAATGACCAACACCTGGCTCAATGATGCCGCGCCCAAACAGCTGTTTAAAGATAGGGACTTACAACTGTTGATGTTCGATAAGCGTATTAAATATGATAACCGAAATAAGATAACCTTTAGTAGCAGTTATTTCTGTTGGAATTTTTTACCTAAACAGATTGTGATGAAAAGATTGAATAATCGGGAGCTAAAATCCCAACCGGGGAGATGAACGATACGCTAATCTCGCTAGTAGAAGGATGTGATATCTATTTAATTGCTTTTGATAAGGAGAGTAAAGACCAAAGAGTATGATAAAATATTAGAAATTAATGAATTCAGGGTCAAACAAATTTCTTTACCATTTTGATGGTCGCCCTCTCAACCAATGGATTTTCAAGTTTCTCAAACCGAAAACCATATTTGCTATACAAATTTAATGCCTGAAACAATTGATGATTGGTATAGAGAACCAAGCTCTCCAGATTCAATTCCTCAGCTTTTTCCAAGGCTTTATCCATTAATAACTGCCCAATCCTTAACCCTTGAAAACCTGGTTTAACTCCCATTTTAGCCAAGGTGTATTGTTTGTCCGTTATTCGTTCCAAAGCAACAGAGCCCACAATTTCATTTTCTAGGGAAGCCAAGAAAATATAGCCGCTTTTATCTAGGATTTCTTTTCGAGGGTTCTCAAAAAAAGGTTTGTCATATGCAGTGACTTCAAAATATTGGGTAAGCCACTGGTAATTGATATCCATAAAGGCATCCCTATGAGAATTCTCATAAGGAATTATTTGTACGTTGGTCTTTTCTCTTTTCATATCAAAAATATTCTTTTGCTTGTGGATGCTTTTTTATGAAACAATTTTAAGTTCCATCGTTATCCTGTTATGTTCTTTATCAGCTTTTCTATGCACAAAGCCTAAATGCTCAAAAAAGTTTTTTTGATGGATTTCACAGACAGCTTTAATTAGTTTCATTGATGGGTAACTCTGTTTGATATGTTGAATTAAATGCCGAGCGACACCTTGATTTCTATACTGTTCCAGCACTCCAATAGAGTCGATTTCCATTTCGCTATCCGTAACGTAAATAGCGGTGTACCCAGCTGGTAAACCATTGACACTGGCTAGAAAATACGTAGGATTGCTTTCCCCAACATCCAGATTAATTTCTTCGTCAACCGGATACGAAAATATTTCACGGTGTATGGCTTTCGCCAAGTTTAGAGCAAATGAATTATCACATCTTTCGATGGTAAACTCCTTATCTTTGGACTGCTCCAAAATATGGACTGCTTTTTCATTGAGCCTTTCCAAAAGGGGCTTTTCATCCAGCCGCATCTCAACTTCAGTAAGTGCTATATAAAGATTATGCGGATTGGCTGTCACGTCAGAAAGGGTGCTGGCAATACTATCCCAATATGGCTTTAATTCGGACACCATTTCACGACCTTTAGGACTGAGCATAAGGTTTCGCTTTCGTTCATCCCGACTATCCTTAACGGAAGAAATAAGCCCATTTTTTTCAATTTCCTTTAATAGCCCAATGGCTGCGGGATGGCTTAATCCTATTTCCTTTGCCAGTTCCGTTACACTCAATTGGTTTGCTATGGACAGCACATAAATGGGAGGGAACCATTTGGTCTCAAAATTGATACCGTGTGCCTGATAAAATAAATTAACTGCATCTCTCAAGGTGTCCAATACATTTTGCAGCTTTGCTGCTATCGCCAATATTCCTGCTTTCTCTATTGTGTTCATATTATTTTTATAACCTAACAATGACTTTACCAACGGTATGACCGCTCGCTATTTGAGTGTGTGCTTCTTCCATAGCATCAAATTCAACTATTTTTGAAATATGTGGCTTTAGAATCCCTTGTTGTAAATAATCGGCTATTACCTTCATATCATTCTCATCGGATTTCACCGTGAATTTCAATCCTTTAATTCCATTTTTCGTTGCTTTTTCCGTGACTGCATTATTTTTGCCAGATGGAATAGAAATAAGAACACCTTCCTTTTTGATTAATGGAATGGAGCGGTCAATGGTATTTCCACCAATGGTATCCAAGACAACATCGTAGTCTTTATGATCTTTTTCCAACGCATCGGTTTTATAATCGAGATGCTTATCAGCACCTAGACCCAAAAGGAATTCCCTGTTTTTTTCAGAGGAAGTTCCCGCGACATAGGCACCCAGATGTTTGGCAATCTGAACGGCAAAATGCCCTAAACCTCCGGAAGCAGCGTGGATCAGGATTTTTTGCCCAGATTTTAATCCTCCGAGATGAACCAACGATTGATACGCAGTTAAACCAGCCAGACTTGTTGCGGCAGCTTCAAAATGGGAACGGTTTGAAGGTTTTTTTACTAAATGAGCAGTGGGACACGCTACATACTCGGCATAGGTTTTTCCGTGACCGGGAAAGTTTATAAGGCCAAACACCTCGTCCCCTTCAACAAACTTTTCTGAACGGGACTGGGTGACCACCCCCGAAAGTTCCCAACCCAAAATAAGTGGATTCTCATTCTGTAGTATAGAATAGATTCCCTTTCTGTTTTTTGTCTTTAAGTCTATGGGGTTTATGCCGATAGCTTTTGCCTGTACAAGCACTTCGCCTTCCTTTAACTGCGGCAGTGGAAGTTCAGTATATTTAAGCTGATTGGCATTTCCGTTTTTCTTTAAAACAATTGCTCTCATACGTTCTATTTATTCTGGGAAACATAAGCTATTCCTGAAATTTCCACGGAAGCCCCAAGTGGTAAATCCAATACGGCGATACACGTCCTTGTTGGAAATTTATCCCCAAAGTAAGAACTGTAGATGGTGTTGAAGGTGTCATAGTCCTTCATACTTTTTAAATAGACAATGACACTTACCAAATTATTAAAACCTCCACCATTGTTTTCCAATTGCAGTTTTAGATTGTCCATCATTTGCTTTACCTCGTTTTCAAAACTGGCATTATACAATTTTGAGGTTTGCGGATTGATCCCAACTTGCCCGGAAATATAAACCGTATTTTCTATTCGCAACGATGGGCTTAAAGGTGCTTTGTTTTTCATTTTTTAAAAAATCTTAAAAGGTTCTGAACTAATTCTGGTTACCAAAGGCTTAAGTGAGCTTTTTCAATACCGCTACCCAATTATCCATAAATGAATTCCGCTTTTCTTCTGAAAGCAGTTCAATAGATAGAAATGGGTTCAGATCCTCCAGTTCAACCAGAAGCAGGGAACCATCTTTCATTCTACAAGCATCCACTCGGGTAATTCCCGTTTTGATGTTATTCCACTGTATAAATTGCTTGGCAAAATCCAAATCTTCTGGGGTTGCGTCGTATTCCTGAAGATCCCAGCGCTTTTCCTTTTGCGGTGCATACAATGCATATTGAAATTTATCATCCAAATAGTAAAAGGAAACCTCATATTCAAAATCCAGAAAGGGCTGTATGAGTTTTCCCTCGGGCTTTGCTTTTAAAATTTCTTCCTTGGTCAAAATTTCCATCCCAATAGAATCGGCTCCGTTTTTAATCTTCACAATATACTTTTTGGAATCACCTAGGGTATCAATCTCTTTAATATGCTCCACGGTTGGGATAACGGGATATTCAGTATTCATCAAATCCAATAAGTATTGTTTTCCCTTGATATCGGCTTTACCGTCAAAGGAATTGAATATGTTGATGTTTTGTTTTTGAACCGCCTTCACGAAGCCGTCAAAATATTCCTGATAACCTATCACAGCTCCAGTATTCCTAAATACAATTAGGTCTGCCTTGTTCAGAAAGGCAATAGCCTGTTGGGGATTACCAATTAGGATATTGAAGTGTTCCCTTAGTTTTGAGGTGATAAAAAGATCCTCTTCATAGTAATTTCTTCCATTTGCCTCGAAATAAAGATCTGTCAAATAAAGAATTGTTTTCATAGCTTCAATTATTTATGTGCAAATTTACGTAAATTTTTACATAAACAAAAATTGATTGCGATTTCCTACTAGTATTTTTAATTTATTAGATTGCTTATTTGAACTTTAATCTAAAAAAGATAAGCGGAAAATACTTTTGATTATAATTATACGTATCATTTTTATTTCGATATAAATTTATTTTTTGTCTATAATTAAACATTTTAATTATATTTGTCGAATGAAAGACGATTTAGTTAAAGAACACATTATTAATTCCTCCGTAGCAGTATTTAAAAAATTGGGGTTTGATAAAGTCACAATGGATGATATTGCTAAAGCCGCAAAAAAAGGGAGAAGTACCCTTTACTATTACTTTAAAAACAAACACGAGGTTTTTGAGCAGGTGGCCGAAATGGAATACCTTTCTATAATAGAACCCGCTAAAGCGAAAATTGAAAAATCTAACACTATTGAAGAAAACCTGCGGCTCTATAATGAGATTAAGCTCAAGAGTCTCATTAACAAAACCCAAGAATATACTTTTTTATTGGAAGATATCAAGCAAAACTTCAACCTTGCCCATTCACTATTTATGAAGTTAAGACATATAGAGAACCGGATTTTCCAAGAAACACTCACTTGGGCAATCGAAAAAAAGGAAATCGCTCCTATCAATCAAGAGAATATGCAATTTTTAGCGATGACTATGGTAACCGCCTATAGCAGTTTAGAAAAAGAAATGTTGCTTTATGGTTCCATTGAAAATATGTCCGTAAGGCTCGAGTGGCTTGTAAATATTCTTATTAAAGGTTTAAAATACGACCAAAAACTAAAATCCTCACAAATTAAATTATAACATATGCGCAAATTTCATTTCATTGTTTTGTTTTGTTTGGCAATACTAACATTTCAAAGTTGTAAAAAAGAAGAAAAAGATCGGGAAATTCAACCCATCGAGGTTAAAACCGTAATGGTAGGCAACACTTCTTCTGAAGGTAGTGAAGCCCATTTTTCTGCCACTGGTAGAATTGCTGCCGATAAAAGTGTAAAACTAAGTTTTCAGGTTTCCGGAATCATTGAGCAGTTCCCGGTAAGTATGGGCGATTTTGTGCAAAAAGGAAGCCTAATTGCCAAAATAGATGGCACAGCCTATCAAAAACAGTATGAAGCAAGAAGAGCGCAGGCTGAAATGGCAAAAGACAATTACAATCGTGTAGCAGAAGTTTATA
This sequence comes from Zunongwangia sp. SCSIO 43204, assembly GCF_019904275.1. GTDB lineage: Bacteria > Bacteroidota > Bacteroidia > Flavobacteriales > Flavobacteriaceae > Zunongwangia > Zunongwangia mangrovi. Next base: position 2,936,789 of record NZ_CP063204.1, on the reverse strand, counting down.
ACAAAGGTAGTATTGCTGAAGTAAAAATGGTAGAAGCACGCTCCAATTACAAACAGGCAGAAGCAGCCGCACAAGCCAGCTACCAAAACGTAAAGTTTACCCGCATCACCGCTCCTTTTACCGGTTATATTGGTGAAAAAATGATGGAAACCGGAGATCTGGCATCACCCGGGCAACCCATCGTCGATTTTTTTGATATCGATAAGCTTAAAGCCATTATTCCTATTCCAGACGATCAGGTTAATCAATATCAAACCGGAGATAAAGCAATTGTGAAAATAGAGGTCTTAGATACTGTATATGAAGGTGAAATTACAGAAATATCCGTACAATCAGATAGCAATACTCCGAGCTATACCGCAAAAATTACCATTACTAATCAAAACAAAAAATTAAAGCCCGGCATGGCCTGTACGGTTATACTTCCCGAAAAGGAAAAATCTTCAGAAGAAGCCTCTAACACTTTCATTGTTCCTGTAGAAACCGTATCGGTAACCGAAAAGAATGAAAATTTTGTCTATGTAGTCAATGAAAATAAGGCAGAACGACGCATTGTAAAAACCGGAAAACTATACAACAATGGCATCGCCATCACTGAAGGTTTACAGAAAGGAGATCAGCTTATCACATCAGGCTATCATAAGCTTACGCAGGACACTCCGGTTACTATTAAAAACAAACAATAAGTGCTTATTTTATGAAAAAACAAGGTTCTATGATAGAATGGGCAATGAAAAACAAGGCTTTTCCACTGGCATTAGCTTTTATTTTTGTGCTGATTGGCTTGTTAGGGCTTTTCAATATGCCCCGTAACGAATTTCCTGAATTTACGATTCGGCAAGGATTGGTAATGGGGTTTTATCCCGGTGCCAATTCACAAGAAGTAGAGGAGCAGCTTACCGCTAAAGTTGAAAAGTTTCTCTTCAGCTATAATGAAGTAGACAAAGAAAAAACCTACTCCTATTCGCGAGAAGGCGAAATGTACATTTATGTAGAAGTAGCCGACCGTATAGGGCACAATGAAACTGAACAATTTTGGAACAAGCTTAAGAATGATCTATTAATCTTTCAGCAACGTAATGTTCCTCCGGGTGTTAAGGGAATTATAGTAAACAGTGATTTTGGAAGTACTGCCGCAATGATTCTCACCGTAGAATCTAAAAACAGACCTTATAAAGACCTGCAAAAACACGTAGATGAAATAGAAGATCAACTGCGTCAGGTAGAAGGAATGGCAAAGATTAGTCACTCTGGTGGCCTTACCGAGCAAATTGCGGTTTACGTCGATCAAAATAAACTGGCACAATACGGCATTAGTCCGGGCACTTTAATGCAAAGCTTGCAATCACAGGGAACCATAAGGCCTAACGGAACTTTAGAGTCGCCTAGTTTTGACCGTCCTATAAATTTGAGAGTATTCCTTAAGAATGTGACCGATATTTCAAACCACATTGTAAGCACCGATCGAGACGGTCGTGTGATCCGTATAAAAGATATTGCAGAAGTAAAAAAGGAATACGAAGATCCAGACTCCTTTATTACCGCCAACGGAACCAAAGCGATGATCATCACGCTAGAGATGGCTTCCGGTAACAATATTGTACAATTTGGAGATCGAATTGATGAAAAACTCGACACCTTTAAAGAACAACTTCCGCAAGATATTCAGGTAAGAAAAATTGCCAATCAGCCCGAAGTAGTTCATCATTCCATAAGCCACTTCCTTAAAGAATTCGGCTTTGCCCTGGCAGGGGTAATTATTGTAACGCTACTGCTTTTACCTTTTCGTGTAGCTTCAGTTGCCGCAGCAACCATTCCTATTACCATTCTGGCCACCCTTGCTTTAATGTTTATGCTGGGAATGGAGCTGAATACTGTAACCTTAGCCGCCCTAATTATCGTGCTGGGAATTGTCGTAGATGATCCCATTGTGGTGATAGACAACCACGTAGAAAAACTAGATGAAGGGCAATCCGTTTGGAAAGCGGCCTTAAATAGTGCCAAAGAACTTTTTCCATCGGTATTTACAGCAACCCTTGCTATATCGGCCACTTTCCTGCCTTTAGTATTCTTTATGACGGGAACCGCGAAAGACTTTTTAAGTACCTTCCCCTATACCATAATGCTGGCATTATTCCTTTCACTCGCTATTTCTGTATTATTAGTGCCCTTCTTCAATACCATATTCATTAAAAAAGGATTGCACCATAACAAAAAGGAAGAAGACAAAGAGAAGAAAAAATCGATGCTAGAAAAGTTACAACACTTCTTCAATAAGAGTGTTGAAAGCGCAATGAAGCATTATAGAATTACAGTAGGTATTGGTGTACTTTCCATAGTTTTGGGAGTATTCTTTTTCTCTAACCTATCGCAGGAATTGTTTCCGGTAATTGAAAGGAACCAATTTGCAGTAGAAGTTTATCTTTCTAAAAACAGCAGTCTCGAGGAAACCGAAAAAGTAGTAAAAGAGTTTGAGAAGGTTTTAGAAAAAGACGAGCGTATTCACGACTATACCAGTTTTATAGGCGAAAGTTCTCCACGTTTCCATATGGTTTACGCGCCTAACCTTCCTGCTAAAAACTACGCCCAAATTTTAGTGACCACTACCTCAGACGATGCTACGGAAGAGGTATTAAAAGAATATGATAAAAAATATTCTGCAATGTTTACCAATGCGCATGTAAGGATGAAACAGCTGAATATGGTTGCCAAACCTGCGCAGGTAGAAGTGCGCCTTTTTGGTGATAATATCGACACCTTGAAAAGCTACGGAGATAAAATCATTGACCTGGCAAGAGAAACCCCAGAAACCATTTGGTCCAGAACCAATTATGGCGAAATGCAGCAAACCCTTACCATTGATATTGATGAAGCCGAAGCCTCACATCTAGGTTTAACCAGCGAAGATATTGCCAACACTATAGCAATGAATATGGAAGGCTTAAATGCCACACAGGTTTGGGATGGGGATTACGCTATTAACGTAAGAATAAAGGCTGAAGATCATAAAGATCAATCGGTTTCCAGCCTAAGGGAATTATCCATTATTTCACCTAACACAGGTAAAACAGTACCGCTACGTCAGGTAGCCAAAATAACCCCGGGTTGGGAACCAGAACAAATTGTAAGACGTAACGGAATGAGATGCTTAACCGTACGTGTAGATATTGAAAAAGGAGCCGTAGCCAATGTGGTATTAGGCAAGCTTCGTCCCAAAATCGAAGAAATGGAGCTTCCCGACAGTATCACTGTAGGCTATGGAGGTGAACACGAAATGAGTCAGGAAAACCTGGTGCCTATGGGAATCTCATTATCCATAAGTGTACTTATTATTTTCCTCATCCTGCTTTGGCATTTTAGGGAATTTAAACAAGCCCTATTAAGTTTCATCACAATGCCACTTAGTATATTTGGTGCAGCCTTAGGGCTAATGTTAATGCAATATCCTTTTGGATTTACTTCCTTCTTAGGATTATTGGCACTTTGTGGGATCGTGGTAAGAAACGGTATTATTTTAATCGATTTTGCCAATGAATTAAGAGTCCATCACGACCATTCAGTTTACCAAGCTGCCGCACACGCCGCCAAACGAAGAATGCGTCCTATTTTCCTTACCTCCTCTGCCGCCGCTGTCGGAGTGACCCCAATGATTATTAGTAGGTCAAGTTTATGGGGACCATTAGGAACAGTTATCGCCTTTGGTTTAATGATGTCTATGATACTTACCCTATATGTTTTACCGGTATTATACTGGTTGTTCTTTAGGAACGAAAAAGACGAAGAGGAAAATGACAAAACAAAAGAAAATAATGCAAACGCCTAGAAATAGTATGAAAACGATATTCATAAAAAACAGTACACCCCTTGTCATTTGGTGTATGCTAAGTTTTTTGTCTTGCGGAAGTTTATTTGCGCAACAAAAACTGAATTTAGAAGAAGTTAAGGAAGCCGCATTATCGTACAGCCACGATATTAAAAACGGAAAAATAAGAATAGAACAGGCCGAAGCCGCCAAACAAGAAGCTATTGCCAATTATTTTCCCCAAGTGAGTGCTACAGGAATTGGTCTATATGGGTTTAAGGACTTTGTCCCGCCTATACCTGAAATGTTGCCCGATGGAATCGATAATTTTTATCAGGCCGGGGCAACAGCAACCGAAGTTGTTTATGCCGGTGGAAAAATAAGAAACTATAGCGCTTTGGCAAGTCTTCAGGCAGAAACCCGAACCATACAAGCCGAGCAGGCAACAGATTCGGTAATTCTAAATACCGAACAAAAATACTGGCAACTGGTACAGGTACAAGAACAACTTAAAGCCATACGCGCCAGTAAAATGTACCTGGACGAATTACTGAAGCAACAACAGGATTTGCTTTCAGCTGGACTTATCGCTAAAAATCAATTACTTCGGGTAAGGACCAACCGCAGTAGAGTACTTTTACAACAAAGCAAACTCGGCAATCAGCGTAAACTGGCATTACTTGATTTAGGGCTTTATGTAGGGAAAATTTACGATACAACCACCGTCGTTGCCGATACGTTAAAGCAAGTCACCCCACCCCGACTTAAATATCCTAAGCCCGATCTCGATTTTCAAAACAATAATAATTACAAGCTGCTTGAAAAATCGATAACCGCATCCCAATTGCAAACGAAGATTACAAAAGCCGACTTATTACCACAGGTTTCTGTGGGGGTAAACGCAGGTTATTTCGGGACGTTCAACGATGCGATTGACAGTCAGTTTATGCCGGTGGCCTTTGGGATGGTTAGCATTCCCATCTCCGATTGGTGGGGAGCCGGTCGCCATAAAGTGAAGCAAAAAGCACTGCAGGAAAAAATTGTGCAGAATAATTTTGAAGATCGCAAAGACGAGCTTAAAATAGGCATTATGAAGTCCTGGTACGACCTGATGGACGCCTATAAGCAAATTAATTATGCAAAGGACAATCTGGAGTATGCCAATGAGAACCTAAAGGTACAACGGGATAATTACAACAGCGGACTGAACAACCTTACGGATCTGTTAGACGCGCAACAACAAGAAGAATCGGCAGAAACCGAATACGCCAATGCCTATGCCAATTATAAGATTGCAGAATCAAAGTATTTGTTTGTAACGGATAATTTATAAAGTTAGTAAGGGATTAATGGTTATGCCAGTTTTCATATCATGATAATATTAATAAAATGTCCATCTTAAGCCTTATTTACCGATATTCAATTTTGAGGTTGTTTTTCAGGCAGGTAGTCTTTTGGTTAATAGCCTATTCCGTACTGTTGGTTATCCTTTATTATACGGCACAAATGGTAAACATGCCATTGGGCATCAATTGGAATATTAAATTTTCCAACCTTTTCCTTTTTTTTATGGCCTTTGGCTTTTTAACAGGTTCAGTACTTTCTTTAGTGGAAGGAATACTTAAAATATTACCGTTTAAAAGTAGGTCCCTGGCCTTTGATAGTTTGGTCAGGACCACTTTTTATTTTGTTGCCCTATGGCTTATTGTGATTATCATTAAAAATGTATTGAATAGCTATAGTTACTTATTTATAAGCGGATATCCGGCCACACCTTCAAATACAAGGAATTTTGATATCATTATCCTCACCTATACCTTGTTTATGATTTTTATTGTGAGCTTTATAAATGAAATGGTCAGTAAAAACAGTCCCGGGTTTACCATGCCTTTGATTCTTGGCAAATACCGGTTCCCCCGGGAAGAAAACAGGGTTTTTATATTTCTGGATCTCAAAGGTTCTACCCATTTGGCCGAAGAACTTGGGCATCTCAAGTATAGTAGTTTTATCCAGGAAAGCATCATGGATGTCAACCAGATAGCCAAAAAGTTCAAGGCACATATCTATCAGTACGTTGGTGATGAGATCGTCTTGACATGGAAATTGGAACATTTCGATACATTGGATGCTATTAGATTTCTGTTTGCCGTGCATAAAAGACTTGAAAAAAGGGAAGAGCATTATACCTCTATCTATGCAACGGCACCGTTTTTTCGTGCCGGTGTGCACGAGGGGAAAGTTACGGCCATTGAAATTGGGGACCTAAAAAGGGAAATTGCCTTTCACGGTGACACCATGAATGTTTGTTCCAGAATACAGGGGCTCTGCAAGATTTTCAATAAAAAAATACTCATCTCCGGGCAAGTAAACCAAAACAAGGAAATTGCCCAGAATTTTAAAGTTACTCCCTTGGGACCACAAATGCTGGAAGGAAAGGAACATGTTGTAGAAGTATTTGCTGTTGAGGAGCGATAATGAGGAAGCCACCTTTTTATTTAAAATTTCAGAAAACAAAAGAAAGAAATCCATTCAGGCATGAACCATACCAATCAACTACCTCGGGGCAAGCCCACGAGGTATTCAACGGAAACAGATTAACAGATTTCGAGGCATCCCGATAATCATCGGGACGGGGAATTAAACCCTCAATGAGGGATTAAAGTGTTGCCAATTATTTACCTTCAATCCTTCACAATATAACACGTTGCTAATAGTTTGCTTATAAAAAAAACAGATTGGCCTTCCTGTTAGGCTTTGCCCTATTCGCCCTCTCTATAGCTGTGGCACAAACCATAACCCGGGAAAAACTAAGGGATTCTGTTCACCCCCCCTATTTTTCCATTCATAAGGATAATTACTTTGTGACCGGAATGCCCATCAATATAGAAGTAAACGGGAACAATGCCGATGCCAAATACCAGATAAACAGTATTTTACCCTAATACTGAGAAAAGCAACCAATTTTGAAGCAAAGGGCACCTTTAGATCCCTTATATACTTCAATCCTTTTAAGAAAAACCTATCTAACCAACACTTTATGCTAGATTGGTACCTGGGACCGGCAGAGGCGCTTCTCAATTATAAAGATTCAAAAAGTATGATCCCGTATGGGGTATGTAATCAAAACCAATAAGTTTGCCCTGTTTAGATAAGTTCACCTACGATAATTCGTTTAGCGGTAGCTTCCCAAAAGGGAACTATTGTGATTATAAACCCACTTCAACAACCCATTATAAATCATAAAACATCAATTTTTTGGGAATCAGAAAAGTTCGTATCGAATGTATCAATTGTGCATTCTTCAAAGTTTCAAACTTTGGTAGATAATGGGATTATTGATTTTCAGCAAACATGGATAAATCATGGATGGACAAGTCTCTGGAACATTTAAATCCTGATTATGGAGTAAAACTGAAAATCGGTTCAGTTTTTTTTGTATATTTGAATCGCGAACGATTTAATCGATAAAGATTTAAAAATGAAAACAAACGTATTTCAGAAAACAGCTAGGATTATTTTAGGAATTTCAATGACTTTTGCAGGTTTTGGACACCTCACCTTTCAAAGAGAAGAATTTCAAGCTCAAGTACCCAGATGGCTACCGGATAACCCTGCATTTATGGATATAGTCGTGATCTCTTCAGGCATTGTTGAAATTTTACTTGGCTTGTCTATGATATTCCTATGGCGATTTAAAGTAAAGGTGGGCTTCGCATTGGCCATTTTTTATGTACTGATCTTTCCAGGAAATATTTCTCAATATACCAATGAGATAAGCGCTTTTGGTCTGGATACCGACCAAAAAAGATTGATTCGCCTGTTCTTTCAACCAGTATTAATCCTGTGGGCATTATGGTCAACGGGAGCTCTAAAATATCTAATGAACCGATTAAAGAATTAAAGTTATGGATACGACAATATCATTTTATGACTTTGAAGCCGTTCAATTGAATGGCGAAACGCTTAGCTTGAACCAATACAAAGGATAAACAATTATTGTGGTCAATACTGCAAGTAAGTGCGAACTTACACCTCAATACGAAGGGCTGGAAAACTTGTACCAAAAATATAAGGACAAGGGGTTGATTATCTTGGGTTTCCCGTGTAATCAATTTGGGAATCAGGAAAAGGTATCCTCTGATGAAATCCAAAAATTTTGCCAAGTGAACTATGGTGTGAGTTTTCCTATGTTCGAAAAAATAAAGGTGAACGGCAAAGATGCTCATCCACTCTTTAAATTTCTAAGATTAAGTCTTAAAGGAGGTTTATTGGGCACCAGAAGTAGTAAAATAGAATGGAATTTCACCAAATTCCTTATTGATAAAAACGGAACTCCCATAAAAAGATTTGCCCCCACAACCAAACCAGAAAGAATGGAAAAAGAAATCAAAAAAATTTTAGAATAATGAAAGAAAATATGCCAGAACTCTATTTGGATAATCAAATTTGCTTTCCACTTTATGCGGCATCCCGGCTGACCACAAAGATATACGCTCCTTTTTTGGATGTGTTGGGAATCACCTATCCGCAATACCTAGTAATGCTTACCTTATGGCAATATGGTAAACAAAGTGTGAAGACAATTGGGGAACGCTTGTATCTGGAATCAAACACCCTAACCCCGTTGCTAAAACGATTGGAACAAAAAAACCTGATCATACGGGCACGGTCCAAGACAGACGATCGTACGGTTATGATCTCGCTGACCCCAGCAGGAAATAACCTGAAACAAAACGCAAGGGAGACACCCAGAAAGATAGTTGAATCTTTTGACGATAAAACAATCACTGAAGAAGAAATAAGCATTTTTAAAAAAACCTTGTTCAAGTTACTTGTTGTACTGGATAATAAAAGAAACAGCGATAATGTAATCGATAATCGATATTAAATGTTCTGAGGCTTGCCTCAAAATCTAAGGTTTTTTTTCTTTGAATGCCCCGGGGCTTGCCCCGAAAAACTTACTAATTAATAAAAATTTTAAAAATGATCAAAAAAATGTACACGACCAGTGCCACGGCTGCTGGAGGAAGAGAAGGACACGTAAAATCCATCAACGGTGAACTGGAAGTTGACGTAAGGGGACCTGGAACTCCTGGCAACTATCTTAATCCAGAGATTATGTTTGCGGGAGGGTATTCCGCTTGCTTTGACAATGCCATAATTGGCACCTTACGGATCAATAAAATCAAAGATGTTTCTCATGAAACCACGGTAGAGGTTACACTTGGAGAAATACAAAAACAGCAATATGGGTTCGAGATTACCATAAGTGTCGCTTTTAAAGGGCTGGATATGGAAAAAGCCAAAGAGATTATCGATCAAGCCCATCAGATGTGCCCCTATTCCAACGCCATCAAAAACAACGTAAAAGTTGACCTTAAGGTAGAAGAGCTTAGGTAGATCCATTGAAAAAACAGGGCATTGAAGGGAGTCATATTCAGATTTAATGAAGGCTTTTTGATAAATGAAGCAGGAACAAATGGAAAGGCGAACTTTACAACTCTATTTAGTATGGGAAAGAAAATGTTCAAAGCCATTATAATTCTCCCATTCTTTCCCCTCTTTTGGAAGGAGAAAATTGTAACGCATTAAAAATTTTTAACAATGAAAAAATTAGAAAACAAAGTCGCAATTATAACAGGTGCGGCAAGCGGTATGGGCGCGGCCGAAGCAAAATTGTTTGCCAAAGCAGGTGCTAAAGTAGTAGGAACAGATGTTCAAAAAGAAAAACTAAAATCCTTTTTTGATGAATTGGAAAGCGATGGTTATGATGTAATGTGCTTGGTCCACGATGTTTCATCGGAAGAAGATTGGAAAACCGTTGTGGATACAACAATAAAACAATATGGTAAAGTGGACATCTTGGTGAATAATGCCGGAATTCCAGGAAAAGAAGGATTTTTAGAGGATGTTGATATCGACAACTACCGCAAGGTAATAGATATTAATTTAACCAGTCAGATTATAGGAATGCAGGTTTTAGCTTCTTATATGAAAGAGAATGGTGGTGGATCTATTGTAAATATATCCTCCATCGCAGGAATAGTTGGAACGGCTGGTGGATCAAATGTTGGCTATGCAGGATCAAAGGGTGGTTCACGAATGATCACCAAAGCAGTAGCAGTGGAAATGGGGAAAAGTAATATCCGTGTTAACTCTGTACATCCAGGAATAATTGAAACGCCCTTGTTGGATAATTTTAATGATGAAATTAAAGAAGCTCTTTCTAAAAATATACCTATGGCTCGATTAGGAAATCCTATAGAAGTGGCTAACGCCGTCTTATTTTTGGCCAGTGATGACGCCTCGTACATAACAGGAATAGAACTTATTGTGGATGGGGGTACACCGCCCAATAACGCTATCGTATATGGTTCTACCAAAGTAGCCTAACATGATAAATTTCAAAATACCATAATCCTGGGTTTAGGATAAGATTTACCCGATCTACATTTTGCTTGCCAGTTATAGGTAGCAAAGGCTTCGGGAACAAAAAGCAGGATTTGGCAAAGGAGATAGCATTAATTAAAAATTTTAAAAATGAAAAAGTTAGAGAATAAAGTAGCCATTGTTACGGGAGGGGCTTCTGGAATTGGTGAAGCTACCGTTAAATTATTTATTGAAGAAGGTTGCAAGGTAACCGTCGCCGACATTGACCAAGACGCCTTGGATAGCATAGCGGAAGAGTATGGCGATAAGGTATTCGTGTTAAAAGTGGATGTTTCAGACCCTAAAGAAGTGGAAGGTATGGTCCAAAAGACCGTGGCCCATTTCGGTAAACTGGATATACTCCACAACAACGCAGGAATAGGAGGATTTGGCCTAGTACCGGACATAACATCCGAAGAATGGCATAAGGTATTCAGCATCGATGTCGATGGTGTTTTTTATGGATGTAAGTATGCCATTCCCGAAATGAAGAAAAATGGTGGCGGAGCTATTATAAATACAGCTTCCATAAGCGGAATGGGGGCAGACTATGCCATGGCATCCTATAACGCCAGCAAAGGAGCAGTCATTAATCTGACCCGGACACTGGCAAACGATCATGGCGAGGATAATATTCGCGTAAATGCGGTATGCCCCGGTCCAGTAGCAACTCCCCTTCTCAATATCGCCATAGAGGATGAAGATATTCTTAAAGCCTATCAAAAAGTAATTCCTTCGGGCCGTATCGGCAAACCGGAAGAAATAGCCAAAGTATTACTATTTTTAGCCTCGGATGACTCCTCTTATGTAAATGGCACTACTATAGTTGCCGATGGGGGTCTTATGGCACGCACCGGTCAGCCAGATATAGCCCGTAAATTTATGGAGGCCGAAAATTAATAAATCTCATAGAGAATGTTTCAGAGATTTTTCTGATATTCGAGTTTGATAGTTGGAAATACGACTATGACCTTTTCAAAAACTTATAAATTTTAAAAGGATTAAAAATCAAGAATGGAAAAATTCTGGTCTACGTATCACAATGACATTATTTGGGCATCCATCGTATTGGCTACCGTAATCCTTTTATGGTTTCTCACCAATATTTTCACCCGTTTTGTACAGCGTCGGATCATTAAACGGCTGTATAATGTTAAAGACCGTTCCGTACTGCTTATCCGTCGTATTTTGCGGGCGTTATGGATTGTTCTTGGATTGATTGCACTCAGCTATATTTTTATTGATAATGACGCTTACCAGGAAGCGACCAAAAACTTCAAACTCATATTATACTTGGGGGTTGTGGCCGTTGCAACCATTGTTGCGGCAAGTACCGCCAACGAATGGTTTAGCCGAAGCATACGACAACGTAAGAATGCAGAAATTGACTTTACAAGTTATAAGTTCCTAAAATACCTGGTTGTTGTTGGGGTCTATTTTGTAGGTGTCATTTTGGGTCTTTCGGCCTTCCCGTCTATGAGGGGCATAGCCGCTACGGCCCTTGGGGGCGCGGGTGTTTTTGCAGTAGTCTTAGGGGTTGCCTCTCAGGAAGCGCTGTCCAATCTGGTTGGCGGCCTGTTCATCGTAACCTTCAAGCCTTTTAAAATAGGTGATATCATCAAGGTGACCGATACCATGGTAGGTAGCGTAATGGATATTACATTGCGACATACTATCATTCGCAATTATGAGAACAAGATGATCGTTATCCCCAATGCTATTATCAATAAGGAAAAGCTTATCAATTACGATCTTGGGGAACGTTTTTGTTGCCAATGGATCGAGATGGACATCTCGTATGGAAGCGATATCGACCTAGCAAAACATATTATGCGAGAGGAATGTGAATCGCATCCCCTAATTTTAGATAACCGTAGCGAGTTAGACATCCATAATGAAAAACCAAAAGTAGTCACAAGGGTCATTAGCCTAGAAGAATCTTCGGTCAGGATACGTTGCTGGGCCTGGGCTCGTAATTTTGAGGAAGCATTCTCTATGAAATGCGACCTGTACGAAAGCATTAAAAAAAGATTTGACATAGAAGGGGTCGAGATCCCATTTCCTTACAGAACACTTGTTTTTAAGGAAGAGCAAATGGAAGCACTATCAAAGAAAGTAGCGGCACAGCTCAATAGTAGTAAAACCCCAAAATAGTTGATCCCATTTCTTATCTGACTTTTCATTGAGCCATAGAGGTTCCAAGATAATATTCAATACAATATCTTATTTAAATATCATTAATTCCAATGGACCGAATCTTTCCCGCCGTATTCCATATCGATCAGGATTCGTTTTTGAGTTTCTGTTTCCTGCCCAAAAATGACACATATTGCCATAACCAAAACCACAAATCTGACATTTTCAGGTACTCTTTTCATTTCCACTTTTCGAGTTATTAAAATCATCCCTTCCAAATTTCATAAAATTTGATGACAAATTATACCATTGGAAATCAATACCACACAAATAATATTTTATTCACAATAAATTGATTCTCAGTAATTTAAAATACTAAATCATTACTTTTCTCATAACGAAAACGAATCAAAAATTTAAAACGTTCCGTTATGAAAAAATCTATCTACCTGGCGAGTTTGCTTTCGCTATTATCCACTTCCCTATTTGCCCAAATTGGCGGTATCGAAGATTCCGTTAATGATATTTCCAACACCATCCGATCCATATTCCCTATTATCCTTGGGGTTATCTTTTTGGTGGGTTTCCTATTCAACGCCGGTCATTTCTTTGGGGAAAATGCCGATCTGAAAAAAGGGATTACCCGTGTGCTCGTGTTTGTACTCATCGCCGGTGCCGTGGTGGGCATCTTTACTTATCTCATCGGAATAGTGGTGTAAGCCCCTAAGGGGCATTTAAAAATAAATTTTAATCATGAAAAAGTTTATTCCTTATAAAAACATTCGAAAACGGGCGATGATTTTAGGACTTCCCCTCTCCTTTTTTGCCCTGCAAATGATCTCGGTGATCGCCTCCCTCCTGCTTATCATTTTTTCTTTTAGTCTTGGGATGATCGCAACAATACTGCTATGGAATATCGCCTTGTATATTTTGCTGAACAAACTTGTTCAAAATCCGGGACTATTCCATTTCCAAAAAGTATTTCCACAACATATCAGCAACAAAAAATTAAGCCTATGCTATGATGAAAAAGATTAACCTTTCAGCTTACCATCCCATCCTGGATATTCAGAATAATGTACTTTTTGCATCCAATGGCAATGTGGTGCTAGGATATCGGGTATCGCTACCCGAAATTTATTCCCTCTCGGAAAAGGATTTTGAAGACCTGCACGCTAGTTGGTTCCAGGCCTTTAAATCGCTTCCATCTGGAACTGTTATCCAGAAACAGGATATTTACCGCAAATCCCATTATACGGCTGAAGCACTACCGAATAATACCTTTCTGCAACAAGCCACCTATCATTATTTTAAAAATCGGGAATATTTACAGCACCAAAGTTACTTGTTTTTTGTACTTCCCCTGGACAAGCATCTAAAAGCTTCCAAATATGTCAACCCGTTTCGGAAGACCGAAAAAGGCATTCATAAAAAGTTTGATCATCAGGTCAGGGAATTTATTGGATCGGTAAAGGATGCCGTTTCCTTTATCAATAACAGTAGAAAAATAACCATTTCCCCATTAGGTCAAGAGACTATTTTGGAATTTACCCACGCTTATTTTAATGGATTCTATCAAAATGTGGATACAGACATCAGGCTGGATCAAAAAGGAATTAGGATTGGCGATTACCATTTTGATGTGCTCGCGATCAATAGTGAACAGTGCTTTGGGGAAAGCCTGCAAAGCAGTAAGATCAATGAAAAATTCACTTCTGATGATTTTACATTTCATCAGGGTTTTATCGATGGACTGGGATTGGATCTGGACGAAGACCATATCATCAATCATATCCTTTATTTAGATGATAAACATAAATGGCGCAAAGTACTGGAAAAGAAAATCGAGGAACTTTCCAAGAGTTCCAACTTTGGCACCCAGAACAAAGTGGTATTAAAGAAAATCCGTGAGATCGTAAGTCGTATCAATGAAGATGAAAGTTCACGGATTATCCGTGGCCATCTCAACATCATTTTTTGGTCTCAGGAGGTAACACAACTGGGGAGCATAGCTTCGAAAATCAAAACCGAATTCAAGGAACTGGATATGCTGCCTTATTATCCCAAGGGAGAAGAGCGCAAGCATTATTTTTTAAATTCCTATCCTTGTTTTGCCTCCAACTTTTCTAATGAAGATCTTTATGTAACCGATCTTAAACACGCCCTGTGCCTTTATATCAACAATACCAATTACCGCTCCGATCATACAGGCATTATCTTTAATGATCGGCAACATAATATCCCGGTCCTAAAAGACGTATGGGATGAAAAGAAGAAACGCATTAAGGCCAGGAACTTCGCCATCTTCGCTCCCACGGGTGAAGGGAAATCCTTTTTAGCCAATAACATCCTTCGTCAATATTTTGAGAGCGGAGTACGACTAGTCATCATCGACCTGGGCGGTTCCTATTCCAAATTCGCCAAGCTTTATCCTAACGATAATATCATTCTACGCTACGAGCAGGGAAAAAACTTAGGGATTAACCCATTTTATATTTCCAATGATGCCGATTTAACTCCCGAAAGGCTGGAAGATCTGTCGGTATTCCTTCTCGAACTTCTGGCCGAAGGTCAAAAAGTATCCAAAGGCAAGGAAGTAGCAATGAAAAAAGTACTCTTACAGTATTATCAGGAAATCCGGGATAAGCATTCGTTAGCTTCTTTATATCACTTTGTAGATGAGAACAAAGATACACTCGTACAGGGATTAGGAATCCGGGAAGCGCATTTCAGTACCTATGATTTCTTGCATATCCTTTCAGAATATGTGGAAGGAGGCCTTTACAGCTTTCTATTTAACGTGGGGGCCGATCAAACCTATAAGATCGAGGACAAACGATTGATTGTTTTTGAACTGGATGAAGTCCGCGACAACAAAGAAATCTTATCGGTGATGCTGAAACTGATCAAATCATCCATTGAGCGTACGATCTGGCAAAACCGGTCGGAAAAAGGGATTATTCTTTTTGATGAGTTTGCCAAGCAATTGAAGTTTGCCAATGTATTGGAAAGCGTTGAATTCTACTACCAGGCCATCAGAAAACAAAATGGAGCTATCGGGATCATCTTGCAATCCATTAACCAGTTGCCCAACAATTCCACCTCAGCAAGTATTCTGGAAAATACACAAGTCATCTACAGTCTTCGTAATGAGAAAGGTTATGGGGAATTACAGAAACGATTGAATCTCTCTACCCACGATTTGAACCAATTACGTTCCATTCGTAACAATCTTACCGGAGCGCGAAAATACACCGAAATGTTTATCAAAATAGGAAAAGAAAGCAACGTTTTCCGCCTGGAAGTACCCCCGGAAGTCTATGCGGCCTACCTGACCGATGGTAGTGAGAACCAGACCATAATGGCCATTTATAAACAAACCAATGATATGGAAAAGGCCATTGAAGGCTTCCTTAAAGAAAAAGTATAACCTAAAACCAACATCCTATGAAACACCTTATACATCCAAACATCAAAAGATTCGTGGTAATCTTATCCATTGCCCTCTTTTCATCAGGCCACATTGTGGCCCAGGGGATGCCGGTATATGATAATACGAATTTTATCAGCCTGGCCAAACAGCTGATCGAATCGGCCAAGCAAACTTCCAATTTACTCAAGACTGTCGAGTTTCTAAAACAACAAAAAGAGCGGATCGAACAGATGAGCAATGTGATTCAGCAGTTGGATGCCGTAGGAAAACTGATTCAGAATAACCAGTACCTCTTCAATATGGTGCAGGGCGATCTCCAAGAAATCCTCAACTCCCCGTATATCAAACCCGATGAAATCAACCGGGTGACAGCCTCCTTTGAGGAAATTATTGACCGTTCGATGGAGAGCGTGGATTATGTCAATAAAATCCTGACCAGTGATTATCTAAAAATGAGCGATGCGGAAAGAGCTACCGTATTAAAAGATTATGAAACGAGATCCAATGAGATGGTCGCCGAAGTGCAGAACAAAACACGCCGGTATAAGGAAATCATTTCCTTTCGAAAAATGCAGGATCATATCAATAACCGCGAAACGGAATTCTGATGGGAATGGGACTCGAATACGTAGACACGGTCTTTCAAACGATCAAAGACAGTGATTTTTCCCAGTATACCATTACCGGGATGAAGACACTGGCTGTATTGTTTTTCCTGATCAATATCCTTAAAAAATATAATGAAGGTGTGTCTGTTACCGATGGACATACCTGGGGATTAAACCCGACGGAACTTTTTAAAAACTTTGCCATTGTCCTACTGGTTATTTTCTCCACACAGGTATTGGATGTATTTGATAATATTCTGGTCGCCATAGAAGCCCAATATCGGGACACGGCCCTGGCACTCCTCCCCTTACAGCTCAGTGATGTGGATATTGAACGGGATGTGGGTGCCCTGGAGGCCGCCAAAAAAGCAATGGCAATGTTATACGAAGCCTTGGTAAACCCCTCTATATGGGCTAAAAATTCTTGCTTTTATCATAGGGGTGATCCTATGGCTTTTGGATCTGTTTATCTATCCGCTCTTTTTGGCAGAGCGCTATTTTCTATTGGGAATAATGCAGGCATTTTTTCCGCTGGTGATTAGCCTGGCCGTATTTGAAAAATTCCGCTCACTGGCCTATACTTTTTTTAAGCTTTATGCCGGAGTATATATGCTCGTACCGGCCTTCTTTCTGGTCAATATTTTTATCAATAACCTTTATACCGAAATCAACACCCATTTTTGGAGCGATCTCTTCGGGACAGATTGGGGAAGCGAGTTTTTTGCTCCGGTCATCGAATGTGCCTCCATCGGTTTTATCGTCCTGCTCAAATTTAAGCTTTACCGCAAGGCCAGCACCTTTACCCTACGACTCTTTACCGGAGGCTAATGTTTTTTTAAGAACTGTATAAATCTAAAACAAAATGAAAATACCCTATCAAAATATTTACAAGGTTTTACGGACCAATCGTTTTATCGTACTTTCCTCGGTAATTTGCTCGGCAGTGGTCTGTATCATTTCCGTAGTAATGGTTATCAAACTCCATCGGGAATCCCAGGACAATGCTTTCGTAATTAATGAAGAAGGCAACATCATTCCCCTCAAATTGGTAAACCAACGGGAAAACCTGAAGGTCGAAGCCCTAGCACATCTGGAACTGTTCCATCGCTATTTTTATGGGCTTAATGCCAACAATTACAAAAACAATATCGAAAAGAGCCTGTGGTTGGGAAACAGTTCCGTATCTGACCTCTATCAGCAAAAACAGGCCGATGGGGTCTATAACCGCCTATTGCAGTATTCTTTGGTACAAAAGGTCATCACTATTGATTCCCAGGTTGATCTTCAAAATCAACCCTACCAATTTAGTACCACCACCATCTTTGAGATCAACCGTGGTTCGGTAACTGACCGATATGAATTGAAAACGGCTGGACAACTGTTGCAGGTCGACCGCAATTTTCCGCACAACCCACACGGACTGCTTATCACCGACTTTTTTGAAAATAGCCTTCGAAAAATTAATCCTGAATAATACTTATTACTAAATCCATACCTATGAAAATTCAAAAGAATAAAATTGTAATGATACTGATTGTGGCCAGTGTCGTCCTGTTTATCGTTGCCTATTCCATCATCACTTTTGGCCAAGAAGAAGAAACTACTATCGATAACAATCAGGTTCCGGTCCCGAAATTAGGAGGCGACCAAAAACAATATGAACCAAAAACGGAAGCCTTGGAAGGCATCAAAGAGGAACGCGAGACCAATGCACCGAGCGTCTATGATGAAGAATTGCTGGATGCCACCGGAAATTATGATCCTGACTTAAGGGATAAAGAAAAAAGACGGATGATCGACAGTATTTATTCGCAAGGGAATATTGATTACACCAACAGTACCTACCGGCAAGAGCAGGCAGCTCCCCTAACCCCTGCTTCATCCCAAAAGGATACATTATCCGAAAAAATCGATAAAAAAGAACGGGAAGCGGCCGCCAAAGAAATGGGGTTGGAACATCAACTCTTTTTTGTCTCGGAACCAAAAGTGGACTTGCAAGAAAAAGTCGGACAGTTTTTTTAAGACCTATGCTACATTATTAAATTGATAAAATTCTAGTTCTACTTCATAAGGTGTTTTATATCCTAAAAAAGAGTGTAAGCGTTTCCTATTGTACCAAATTTCGATGTACTCAAAAATAGCAGTTTTAGCATGCTCTATAGTTTTAAAATCATCATCATAAATAAGTTCTACTTTTAAGGTTTTAAAGAAAGACTCAGCTACGGAATTATCCCAACAATTTCCCTTTCTACTCATAGATTGAGTTACCAAAGGGTTAGATTTAATAAATGTTCTAAATGTTTTTGAAGCATATTGTATCCCTCGATCTGAGTGAAATAGTAAATCCATGTTTATCTTGCGCTTTCTTATAGCCATTTTCCATGCAGGTATAATAGTTTGATTAGTGTGTAAACTTGTACTTAATGACCACCCTATTACCTGTCTGTCAAACAAATCGATAATAGTGGTTAGGTACAGCCAACCTTGATTGGTTTGAATGTAAGTGATATCGCTAACCCAAACTTTATTTAACCTATAGGGATTAAAGTTTCTGTTCAATAAATTTCTACAAACAGGATAACTGTGATTGGAATCTGTGGTAGCCTTAAACTTCCGTTTGTGTTTGCTTACCCAATGGTTCGCTCTCATAATTTTAGCCACTCTACATCTGGATATACAGTAACCTTCACGTTTAAGTTTTTCTGCTATTCGTGTAGAGCCATAACGCTGTTTACTCAGGTCAAATTCCTTTTTTATTAAATCTGTAAACAGGCTATGTTCCAATGCTCGTTTTGAAGGGCCAGCTGTGTACCACCTATAAAAACTACTCCTACTTATTTTAAAAACCCTGCACATCCTCTCTATCGGATATAAATGTTTATAGCTGGCTATAAATCCATAGATTTCCCATCGCTCTTGGAGAAGATGTGCACGGCCTTTTTTAATATTTCAAGTTCAAGTTCCTTTTCTTTAAGAGCTTTGCGAAGTCTTTTAAGCTCTAAAGTATCATCGGGTATTGGTTTTTCAGGCTTAGGCAATGTAGCTGTTTTAGCTGCCTTGCGCCACTTGTAGATCCTTTGGACTTCTATGCCTAGTTCATCTGCTAATTCTTTTATATTCTCGCGCTGGTAACTTAAACGAACTGCTTGCTCCTTTAATTCAGGACTGTAATATCGTTTTTTCATGGTTCTAAGATATTTGTTTGGTAACAAACGGTCTTAAATTTTGTGTCCGAATAAAAGTAGCAACTCCACCAGTTTCCTGTCTAAAAATGATGCACATATTCAGAAGCAAAATCATAAAACTGACGTTTTTGAGCACTTTTTTCATTTTCATTTTCCGAGTTATTAACCACCTCCTTCTATAATCCCATAAAATTTAATGCCAAATGAAATCATTGAAAATCAATCTTATATAAATAATATTTTATTCACAATTTACTGATTTTCAATTATTTAAGACATTAAATTTCTAATTTTCTCATAACGAAAACGAGTCAAAACTTAAAACTTTCAGTTATGAAAAAATCTATCTCTATGGCAACTGTTTTATCGTTGCTTTCTACGAGCGTTTTTGCGCAAATCGGTGGGATCGAAGATTCCGTTGCCGATATTTCCGATACTATAAGGAATATATTTCCAATCATCCTTGGAGTAATCTTCCTGGTCGGGTTCCTTTTTAATGCCGGCCACTTCTTTGGGGAAAACTCCGACCTCAAAAAGGGAATAACCCGGGTGTTGGTCTTTGTTCTTATCGCAGGCGCTGTGGTGGGAATCTTCACCTATTTGATCACCATTGTAGTTTAAGTCGCTAAGCGACATTTAAAAAAATAAAGGAACAGTTATGAAAAAGTATGAACCTTATAGGAACATTCGAAAAGGTGCGGTAATCTTTGGGCTTCCCCTTCCCCTATTCGCGCTAATGATGCTTTCGATAATCGCGTCCCTACTGGTGATCATTTTCTCCTTCAGTCTGGGTGTGATTATTAGCGCCCTGCTCTTTAATGCATTCTTGTATATCGGGTTAAACCGTATCCGTCGGCTCCTGGAATTTCTACAGATGACCGGGGCATTTCCAAAAATGATCAGTAATAAAAGAAACTCAGGTATCCATTATGAAAAAGATTAACCTCGCCTCTCACTGGCCTATTACAGATATTCGGGACAATGTTGTTTTTGCCCCAAACGGTAACATCGTCCTATGTTACCGGCTTGACCTGCCTGAAATTTACTCCTTATCGGAAAAAGATTTTGAAGACCTGCACGCCACCTGGTTTCAGGCGCTTAAGTCCCTGCCGGTGGGTACAGTAGTGCATAAGCAGGATATTTATGAGAAGAAAGCATTCACTGCAACGACACTTCCAAACAAAACCTTTTTGGAAAAAGCCACACGGGATCATTTTAAAGATCGGGAATATATAGCGCACCGCTCTTTAATATTTTTCACCCTGACCAGGAACAAAGCTTTAAACAACTCCAAATATGTAAACCCTTTTCTAAAAGTCTCCAAAGAAATTGTAAGGGAACTGGATGCCAACCTTAAAAGCTTTATCGGATCGGTAAACGATTGTGTTTCGTTTCTAGCTAACAGCCGAAAGGTCTCTATAAAAGCATTACCACCAGAAGAAATCACCAAACTCACTACGGAATATTTCAATGGTTTCAATGAAGGTTTCGATACCGATATGCTAATGGAAAAACAACATATTCAAACGGGGGACAATTATTTTGATGCCCTGGCTATCAATAGCGAGCTGTGCTTTGGCGAAAGGGTACAGTCGAGCAAGACCAATGAGAAATTCACATCGGATGATTTTGTATTTCACCAGGGATTTATTGATGGGCTGGGGCTTCATTTAAGAGAAAACCATATAGTCAACCAGGTACTCTACCTGGATGATAAACACAAATGGCGCAAGCTACTGGATAAAAAAGTAGAAGAGCTCAGCAAGAGTTCAAATTTCGGATCTCAAAACAAAGTCATTTTAGGAAAGATCCAGGATATCCTAGAAAGGATAAACGGTGATGATAATTCCCGAATCATCCGGGGCCATCTTAATGTGATCTTCTGGGATCGTGATCCTCGTAATTTGGAAGGCATTGCCTCTAAAATTAAGGCTGAGTTCAAAGAACTCGATATTACCCCTTACGCTCCACGGGGTGAGGAACGAAAGAATTACCTGCTAAACAGCTACTGCTGCTTCTCTTCCAATTTTTCCGATGAAGATCTCTATGTGACCGATCTAAAACATGCCTTGTGCCTTTTTATCAATAACAGCAATTATAAATCGGATCCTACCGGTATCATTTTTAATGACCGTGAACATAATATTCCTGTACTAAAAGATGTTTGGGATGAGGGAAAGAAACGCATCAAGGCGCGGAACTTTGCCATCTTCGCCCCTACCGGGGAAGGCAAATCCTTTCTGGCCAATAACATTCTACGTCAATATTTTGAAAACGGGGTCCGCCTGGTCATTATCGATCTAGGAGGTTCTTATACCAAGTTCGCTAAACTCTAT
Source organism: Zunongwangia sp. SCSIO 43204 (assembly GCF_019904275.1). GTDB lineage: Bacteria > Bacteroidota > Bacteroidia > Flavobacteriales > Flavobacteriaceae > Zunongwangia > Zunongwangia mangrovi. Next base: position 2,914,860 of record NZ_CP063204.1, on the reverse strand, counting down.
CCTGATAAGTACACTGTTTTGCGCTACGAGAGCGGAAAAAGTCTAGGTATTAATCCTTTCTACATATCAAATATCAATGATGTAAGTCCAGAGCGGCTGGAGGATCTTTCGGTGTTCCTATTGGAACTCATTGCTGCAGATGACAAGGTTACTAAAGCACAATCCGTAGCCATAAAAAAGATCCTCCGTTACTATTACAAAAACACCACGGGAAACCATTCCTTAGATAGTTTTTACCGTTTTATCGAGCACCGAAAAGATGAGCTGCTGGAGACCCTTAAAATCCATCCCGACTACTTCAATGTTACCAACTTTTTGCACGTGCTCTCGGAGTATGTCGGCGATGGTCTATACAGCTTCTTATTTGAAGTTAGCGAAGATCAAACTTACAAGATCGAAGATAAGCGGCTGATTGTCTTTGAACTCGATGAAGTCAAGGACAATAAAGAGATCCTCTCGGTGATGCTCAAACTAATCAAGTCAGCGATCCAACGTACGATCTGGAAAAACAGAGAAGAAAAGGGAATCATCCTTTTTGATGAATTCGCCAAACAACTCAAGTTTGAAAATGTCCTGGAAAGCGTTGAATTCTACTACCAGGCCATTCGTAAACAGAACGGTGCCATTGGAATCATCTTGCAATCCATAAACCAGCTTCCTAATAATGCGACTTCCTCAAGCATCCTGGAAAACACCCAGGTGATTTACAGCCTGAATAATGAAAAAGGTTATGAAGAACTGGCCAGGCGCTTGAGCCTTTCCAGCCACGATCTCAACCAGTTGAAATCGATCAGGAATAATTTGACCGGCAAGCGCAAGTACACCGAGATCTTCATCAAGATCGGTAAACAAAGTAACATTTTCCGCCTGGAAGTACCACCCGAAGTCTATGCTGCCTACCTCACCGACGGAACCGAAAACGAGGCCATAATGGCCATTTATAAAAAAACCAAAAATATGGAAAAGGCAATCAAGGAATTCATCAGGAAGGCCGAAACGCTAATTAACAATTAAAACAATTCGATATGAAAAACAAACACAAAACCTTGGTTCTCTCACTGGCCTTAGCTTTATGCTTGCCTGCAGGCGCTGCCTGCCAGGGGATGCCGGTGTATGATAATACGAACTTTGTCAGCCTGGTTAAATCCCTGGTGGAATCGGCCAAGCAAACTGCTAACTTGGTCAAGATCGTCAACTTTTTAAAGGCACAGAAAGAGAATATTGAGAAGGTCAATAGCGTGGTACAGGATTTAAAAGCCGTTCGTGAGATAGGTCGTAACAACCAACGCCTTATTGCGGTAATGCAGGATGACCTTCGGGATATCTTGAATTCCTCTTATATCAAACCCGACGAAATAATCAGGGTGACCCAATCCTTCAGTGACGTGGTAGATAACTCCCTGGAAACCGCAAGCTTTATCGATGAGATTTTATCAAGTGATCATTTAAAAATGAGTGATGCCGAGCGGGCGGAGATTTTAAAGCAAAAAGAACTCGAGTCGAAAGAGATGGTCACCGATGTGCGGCTAAAGACCAAGCGTTACCGAGAGATCATTTCTTTTCGGGAAATGCAGGACAGGATTAATAACCGGGAAACAGGCTTTTGATGATGGAAGGGGTAATTATATTGGCCGTAGGAGTCGAATATATCGATAGTGTTTTCCAAACCATCCAGGAAAGCGAATTTTCTCGGTATACCATTGTCGGCATGAAGACCTTGGCGGTGCTCTTCTTTTTGGTCAACATCCTTAAAAAGTATAATGAAGGCATAGCCGACAGGCAGGGCTATACCTGGGGGCTTTCCCCCGCGGATCTGGCCAAGAACTTTGCGGTGGTCCTGCTGGTTATTTTTTCAACGCAAATCCTGGGCTTCTTTGACAATATTCTTGTGGCTATTGAAAACCAGTACCGAGATACAGCCCCTGCCCTTCTTCCGCTGCAGATGCAGGAGATCCCCATCGAGGAAGATGTCTCCCCTATGGGGGCGATGCGTAAAGCTATGGCTTTACTCTATGAGGCCTTAGTCACACCACTATATGGCTTTAAAACCTTTGCATTTTTAATTAGCCTGTTTCTATGGATTCTGGATTTATTCATCTATCCCTTATTCCTTGCGGAACGTTATTTCCTCTTGGGTATTATGCAGGCCTTTTTTCCGCTGGTACTAAGCCTGGCGGTATTTGAAAAGTTTCGCTCGATGGCCTATGGTTTTTTCAGGCTGTATGCCGCAGTATATATGCTGGTGCCTGCATTCTTCCTGGTTAATGTGTTTATTAATGCTCTGTATACGGAGATCAACACCAATTTTTGGGAAAACCTATTCGGTACGGATTACGGGAGCGGTTTTTTTGCACCGGTTGTAGAGCTGGGTTCGATAGTTTTTATCGTGTTTTTAAAATTCAAACTCTACCGGCGGGCCATTTCATTTACCCTAAGACTTTTCACCACTTAATCAGCAGCAACCGATATAACCAATTTAGTCATTGAAAAATATAGTTCAAAAATGAAAACACCATATAAAAATATCTATTTGATATTAAAACTCAACCGCTTTATCGTGCTGGCCGTAGTGCTTTGCTCAATGGGCTGCAGTGTTTTTGCCATTTGGATGGCCATCTCAACAAGAAACAAAGCCTTGAACAGTGCCTTTGCCATCAATACCGACGGCAGTATAATTCCATTAAAACTAGTGACCCAAAAAGAAAACTTCCAGGTAGAAGCCCTGGCTCATTTGGAGCTGTTTCACACCTACTTCTATAATATTGATGCCAGCAATTATGAGAAAAACCTGGAAAAAGCATTATGGCTAGGCAATAGTTCGGTAGACAACCTATACAGGCAGAAAAAGGCCGAAGGGGTTTACAACCGCTTACTGCAGTACTCGCTGGTCCAAAAGGTATTAGCGATCGATTCGCAGCTAGAAGAAAAGGAGGAATCGTTTCATTTTAAAACTACCGTTATTTTCGAGATTAACCGCGGCAGCATTGTGGATACCTACGAACTGGTTACCACAGGAAAACTGCTCATCGTAGATCGTCACTTTCCCCATAACCCTCACGGCCTCCTCATTACGGATTATTTCGAAAACAGTTTAAGAAAAGTACCCTCACAAAATTAAAATTAGAACCGATGAAAATTGAAAAGAACAAAATCGTATTCATTAGCGTCCTGGTGGTCATTGTGATTTTTCTTGTCACCTATACCTTAATGATCACCGGGGAGGATGAAGAGCACCACGAAAACCTTCGTCAGACGGAGATCCCGGATCTTGAAGAAGAAAGCCACGAAATCTACGATTCAAAACTGGAGGCTATTGATAAACTTAAAGAAGTTCGGGATAAAAATGCACCAAGTATTTATGATGAAACGTTTTTGGATTCCTTAGGCTATTACGATACCAAGCTTTTGGAAAAAGAAAAAGAGCGCAAGATCGATAGTATTTATGAATTGGGAAAAGCCCGGCAAGCACAAATTGCACACCTTACACAAACCCGTCCAAGCAGACCACCGGAGAATAATAGCCCAGCCCTAATAAAAAAAGTACCAAAGGTAGATACTGCAGAAATTGAGGAAACGCGAAAAATAGAAGCCAAAGAAATGGGTTTGGAACATCAATTATTCTTTGCTTCTGCTCCCCAAGAACCTGAAGATGTTATTACCAATACTACAGACAAGGAAATTAAGGTGATGGTTGATGGTACCCAGGTGGTTAAAGCAAACTCCAGGCTTCGAATGCGACTTGCACAACCTGCCAGTATTGGTGACAAATTTATCCCCAAAAACACCCCGGTTTTCGGCTTTGTGAGTTTTCAGCCAAATCGGGTCCTGATCGAGATCGAAAATATCAATAAGCATCAAACTAGCTTAAAAGCCTTTGACCTTGAAGATGGTAGCGAAGGTATTTACATCGAGAATAATTTCCGGGCGGAAGTAGCCACGGAAGTCCTGGATGATGTAATCGGTGATATTAATATCCCAAGTGTACCCCAGGTCAGTGGAATAAGCAAAGTATTTCGCAGAAATAACCGAAATGTAAAAGTAACCATTCTAAATAATTACAGATTAATTCTCAAGGCCAGCAGACCTGAATCAAACTGGGGATTGGCTAACCAATAAAACAATCATTATGAAAAAGTATATTTTAACCAAGGCCTCTCTACTAGTTTTTATTATTACCAGTGCACAAACCCAGGAAAAACTGGACACTATCTACGCTAATGATCATAAAAATGTTGCGCTATTTTTTCCTGAAGCGATTAGCCAGGGGCTTATCGGTGCTGAGCATTTTGTCTTTACCTACAACCGGGAAAAGCAGCAACACTTCGGACTGCTGCAGGCCAAGCCCGGCAGAGAAAGTAATTTACTTGTTATCGGAACAAATGGTTCGGTATTCTCCTATATCCTGAAGTATAAAAAACAGCTTTCCCGGCTGAACTATTTTATCCCTGAAGCGGAAAGTATTGGAAAAGAAAAGCCAGTTGTCAAGGATTCAGTTAAGGACAAAAAACCGCAAAAGAACTTAAACAAGAAGGAAGATCATTACCGCAGATTCTGCAGCTACCTGCTTAGTAAAAAGCAGCGCCTGGGCCGCATAAAAAAACGCAAGAACGGTATTATTTTAAGTGTTGAGAATATCGTTTTTAATAAGGAGCAGCTCTATTTTGTGATCGAAATTGAGAATAGATCCAGCCTGGATTATGATCTTAATTTCTTAAACCTGGCGATTGAAACCCGTAAAAAAGGAAAGAAGAAATCCTTACAACGCTTATACCAGGAACCGGTTTTCAGCTATAATTTACCGGCTAAGATTGGAAAAAACCAAACCGCAAGATTGGTTTATGTGTTGCCAAAATTTTCCTTGTCTAAAGAAAGGAGGGCGATATTGGAACTTAATGAAAAGGATGGGGAACGTAATTTAAAACTAAAGATCTCCCATCGGTTTATTAATAACCCTAATTGATAATTTTGAAAAATTCCGACTTTAAAAGTTTAAATTTTTCTGGCGTTTGCACCCCTGGAAGTCAGCCTATAACGCTGTTTACTACTTTGTGGTTTCTCGGGAATGGTCATTTCAATCAAGCCTTCGGCAAGGGTAGGTTGCAAATAATTTTTTCTAAAATTTTCTCTATCGGAAAGTCCGAAATGATATTGCATCTCACTTCTGCTATCTTCACCATTAATCACATTTAAGAGGTCTTGAACTTGCGGGGTGACTTGCGGGGTCTCTTGCAGGGTAATTTGGTTACCGGATTAGCACATAGGTTGTTAATTTAAATATTAACTAGTTGTTGGCTTGTTTGAACGGAGGTAGTTTTAAATTTCCCATTTCACTTCCTTTAACCTTACGGAAATCCTCATCATGGATTTTAATACCTTCCCCTCTTCAGGAAGATCTCCGGTTAGCAGCTCCCTAAATGAACCAGAATAGGTTTTGCCCAGGGATTTCCAAACCATTTCTGTTTGGCTAAAGAACAAGGACTGGGATGGATGTTTTAATAACCACTCCTTGTCATTGGGGATAGCCTTATCATCGTCTTTCCCCACTTGCAGCAACATTTTTTCAAAAACATCAGATTTCAAAAACGAAGAAATTTTATCTTGTTGTAAAAGTTGATGCAAATCGTAAGTATGGCGAACCTTATCTTTTAAATCTTCCAGAGGGTCTTCGGTATAGGAAAACCTTATCAGGCTTATTATTTTCTCACAAAATGTACGTTCTATACTTAATACCGTAACCTTAAAAGGTTCAAGGTGATACGCATTGATAAGGTCTACATTATTAGTCGTGGCAATAAAAGCCGCAATCAGGGAATGGACACTGACTATTTCCGATGGATGGGATTTCCCAAGACTTGAAGCTTCTACTACAATATGATCCCGTATCTGGCCAAATGCACCCTCCACGCCTACTTTATCATACCCATAAACCACTTTTCTAATTTTGCCTCGTTTGTTTTCTAAAGGATGTTCGGGAATAACAGTCATCACAGGTTCCAGTACACCAGTGACTTTTTTGAGTTTTCGCTTTAAGGAATTATCGGTTTCCCCCTCCTCTTTTATAACCACCAAATCAATATCTTCAGAAAAGCGCTCAATTATGCCAAAGCATTTAGAAAGGGATGTTCCACCTTTAAACACGGCGAGTTGGCTGGTTGATTTATTAGTAAAAATCTCTTTAAGTGCTAAGGTAACCCAATAGTCCTTTTCTACATAGATTTCAGAAATCCCAAAGTGTTGGGCAGTAGCAACAATAGCTCCCTGAAATGCAGTTTTATAATTATGTAAATTCATCAGGAGATCTTCCAGTTTGAAATGGTGGACAATATATTTTCGGATATTCCGAATTCATAACTACTTAAATAATTAATAGTGTTTTTAAGCGGTTCCCCCACCTCGTTAAATGAGAGTGCCTCAAGAAGAGCACCTAAAAATGCCCTCACTTTGGGAGGATAGGATTTAGCAAACTCGACCAATTTAATTTTACCACTATCAGAAAGCGCTTTAATTCTTTTCTTCAAAAAATCAACACCCTCCTTTTTGTCCAAATCTGGGATCTTCTTAAAGTCTTTCATTACATCCAATAATTGCAAGAAAGGAATAGTTTCTTGGGATACGGGTGCGTAACTTTTTGCAGGCTTTACAACCAAATTTCCAATCTTGGTTTTTATCACCTTATCCCAGCTGGCCACTCTTACCGTTGTAGGGATTTGAGTAGTAAGGCCAAATTCATTATATAGACGAAGTCCGGTTATGTATGCAACTTGCTTACCTTCTTCAAAAAGATAATTATAAAGTAATTCTTCCTCACTTGGTTTTATTTCCCCAAAAATAGTTTGTTCGGGCTTATAGTACATACCATTTTTATATCTTTTAATCACCCCTCTTGCAGCCAATCTACTTAAAGCTTTTGCAGCAGCAGAAAATTCGGTTTGGGGAATAGATAAGCTATCATAGGTAAATACCTTCCCGGTATTTATACGATCTACTTTAGACTTTATGGATGTCGCAATATTCATAGCACCGCAAAGATAGTGAATTAAAATATAAATTGTCAAGTTTTTTACAGTATTTACTTGACAAGTACCAAAAATGAAATGATAATTAATAACTATTTCGCTTACTCAAATATAGATCTGACCTCCTTATACACCTGTTCAAAATTAGCTTCTAAATCAGTTTTAGAATAAGGTTTTTGATCAATAGCTGCAGGTAGATCGCGGTAAATCTTCTGCAATTTAAACTGTACTTTTTTATCCTTCCCGTCTGCATAAGTTATAAACTCTCCTTGTTTTAACCGAAAGAAAACATCGGCTCGGATTTTTGGGATTTCCTTCTCCCCGGTGGTTACTCTCGTATCAAAATCAAGGCTGTACCCGCGGTTGACACTGGTTGTGGGCTTTTTCACAATTTCAAAAAAGCGCTCGTAATATTTTGCGGTGTCGGGGTCATTGACCTTTCCAAAGAACTGATAGGACAGGTTACTTAAAATAGCCTTACTGGCTTTATCCCCATACATCATATCGTTTTGGATCTTATCCTGCATTACATAAATAGTAGCGATATCATAACTCCTCAGCGTGGCAGGAATGCGATGCATATTCAGCAAACGAAGTGTTGGCGCCTCTTCCATCAGCAGGAAAGAAGCTTTAGAGTTACGCACACTCATTTGTTTAGTGATGGTATGGATAATAGTGGCTATGACCGGGGAGTAGGAAGCTTCGTATTTGGGATTATTGACCACGGAAATAACCGAAGGGTTTTGCTCACTATTAATATGAAGCGGAACTTCATCTTTAGAAAGGACCATAAAGATCTGTTGGGTACTGATCCTTTTAAGGGCATTGGCCAGGGTACTTTTTACCCCGGCCGTTTGCCGTTCGGAATCTTTACCGCTGATAAAGGCATCGGCCATAGCTCGAGAGGTGGTATTGGTTTCCAAAAACTGGATCAGGCTATCGGTATCCAGGTATTGGTAGATAGCGATAAGGTGCGGGAGGGTACAAAACTTCGGATAATCGGTTTTTAATTTCCAGATCAGTCCTCCGATTAGCCCTTCCGCGGCATCATTAAAAAATTTTGTAGTCCCCGAGGTACCTGACTCTCGTTGTTCTAATAGGTTTTCCACCAGTACCCGGGAGACTTCATTGACGCTTTCCTCATTTTCCAGGTATGGTGGAGCGATGGGATTCACCCGATGGAGGATCTTATCAAAGGAAATAATCTTAAAGGGAATTTCCCGGTCTTTAAAAAGCGGGTAGGCCATTTCAGTGAGCTCAAAGTCCTTATAGTCGTGGATAACCCCACAAAAATTTTCCTGTTGAAAATGCTTTAAAAAGCCATACACTACGCTTTCAGTTTTTCCACTTCCGGCAGAGCCAATAACGGAAGCACCCCGTTTAATATTTTCCAGTTTAAATTTTCCTTTGGTGGTTGCAAAACCGACCTGGTATTTTTTATTGATCTTTTTATTATCCTGGTGAGTATGTAAAAAAACATACATCAGGGTATTGATCAGGAGCAACGGACAACCCAGGAATAACAAAGCCGGAATCCACTGGTTATCCTGGACCCCATAAATGCCAAGGGCCACCATCAGCAATAAATTCAAAATAAAAGCAAAGCGGTTGATGAGCCTAAAACATATATAGAACAATATGCTTACCAGCCCGATGATCAGAAGCAGTCTAACAAGATTTTCTATGTCCATAATAATTAAAATTAAATACCGATTGAACTTGATTTAACGGCTACCTCCACCCCTTTCTTAAGCCTGTTAAAAATTTTGAGGGCAAGTTGTGCCTGGGAAGTTGGAATGCTGGGCATCATCGGGATACCCGATTCCCGGATAAGCTTAAAAGCAAGGGCTTTTTCGTTAGCCGGCAATCCTATTAGCGAGGTAAAATAGTGGTTCGGGTTTTTAATAAATTCCTTTCGAGCCGTATAGGTTTCCACAAAATTGCGCTGATAACCAAAGGTTTTATCAAAGGTCTTTTCTGCTTTTTCAAAAAAGCGGTCCCGGTCAAATCCGCGTTTAACGGTCTTACCATTAAAATTAACTTCCGAAGCTTTGTATTTACTTCCCGGTGATAAGCTAACCGAATTGGAAGCATCTTTTCTACTTACGATAATATGGATATGGCTTTGGTTGCCTGCTTTGGGCATTCCTTGTACGATTCGCTTACCATCTTGGCAGTGTGGCGCCTGTGCTTCCAGTTTCTCAATTTCTTTTTCCCTTTTTTGAATACTTCCTTGCATCAGTCCGGTTTCTATTTTTCGGATTTCACTTTTGAGTTGAAGAATTTTAGTAGCATAAGGCTGGTTTTCGCGAACCTGGCGATCTGTACCTTTAAAACTCCTGCTATGTTCAATTTTACCGTAATATTTAATATCATTGATATTAATTGGCCTTCCGTCTATCTCCCGGTTAAAACAGGCCACATAATCCTTCATCAGTTCCCGGGTATACCTTTTTAGATCCTTGCTACTATTTTGCAGGCGTTTTAATTCGTATTTGGAAGGGCTAACAGTAATGGAATAGAACTTCGGTTCTTTCTTTTTGAGCTTGGCGGTATTGTTATCAATTTCTTTTACGACTTCCTCCGGGGTGATGGCATCCTCATATTGATTAAAGAAATGTTCCTTTGCCACTTCTTCTACGCCTTCGTTTTCCTTTTCGAGATAGCTAACAAAACCGGCGGAACTTTGGGAGTAATTCCCCCCTAACTTTTGAGGTGTGATGGTGATATACATAGCAGGAAATTTTACAGGTTATTATCAGAAAAATTCTTTTCACCCAAACCATCTCGTTCCTGTTTGGGAATACCATCCTTTTTCTCCCGGAGGATTTTCTTTTCCAGGATGAGTGGTTTCTTTTGAGGTACTTCGGTTTGGAAAAGTGAAGCGATCATCGCCGCGGTAGGTTTTGTTTGGGTTTTCTCCATATCACGCATAATGGCAATAACCGCATTGATACGTTTTTTAAAAGAAGCTTCGATAGTTCTCCCGGTTGGGCCCAATCTTTCGTGTGGGGAGATTTCATTATAAAAGAAAAAGTCGAGCATTGTTTCCAGGGCTTCGGTGTGCGATTTGAAGTGTGTTCTTGAAAATTCCTGGAAACGTTTTGCCGTTTCCTTTTTAAACCTGATGCCGATAAATGAGTCCATAATTCACCGATTTGTCGCAAATTCTTCCCTAAAAATGGGCGTTGGCAGGGCATTTGTCGCAAATTGCTTAAACTCAGGAATTTGAATAAATTTCAAACAACTGATTTACAGTTATTTAAAAACGAAAAGGAGTGCTTAACATCGCGTAGCGTGTTACCCTCTTGCTACTCCTTTTCGTCCCGCAGCGCGGGACAAAAATTCCGTACAATTTGGTCTGTTGGCTGTCTTAATAGACAGTCAAAAGCCACTTGCCAATTCCCGGAGAAAATTTCCGGATTAATAATTTATTGATGTGCAGGTTTATCGGCGAAAGTCAAAAATGGATAGCCCTGCGTAAATTTGAATGCTGAAGATCAGCTAAATAAAGATACATTTTTTTTATAAAATCAAGGCAAAGAATACTTAACGAATAATTTTTTTTCTATATTTATAATCATTTGAATTTTTCATTTAATGATAGAAAGGAAAATCCAGGTAACAGCGGATTTTCCTTTTTTTCTTAAGTTGAGAGTGAAATGCTCCTTATTTTTTGAGCACAACCAACTAAGCTATTTTTATAGTTCTGTTATAGAACTGCTTTGCTTAAAAGGTTTATTAAGAAATATCTGAGCCTAAAAAAACACCTCTAAAAATAGAAGTGTTTTAAAATCTGTTTAAAAATTACTTTTTAAAAATTACAGAATTCCTTCATCCGCAAAACTGTAATAATTACCATCAGGAATAAGAATAATATGATCCAGTACTTTAACATCAAAAAATGATGCCGCATTTTTAATTTTTCTGGTCAGGCTTTTATCTGCTTCACTTGGTCTAAGGGTTCCGCTGGGGTGATTGTGCAATAAAATTATTGCCGTGGTTAAGGACTTTAATACTACTGCAAATAGGATTCGAACATCGACCAGGGTTCCGGTAATACCTCCATTGGAAACTTCATAAATTCCTTTAACCTTATTAGCATTATTGAGCAGTATAATTTTAAAAGTTTCCTGCAATTCAATATTATTTTTATTCCATTGCTCAAAGGCTAATTCTGCCGCACACCTGGAACTGGTTATTTTTGGAAGCAAATTTGTTTTTAAACTTCCGCTGTAGCTTATCGCTATTTCATTAACTTTGGATTTCATTATTAGCTTATTTAAAGGGTTAATAATTAAAAGAGGGCGCAACTTTCGAAGGGAACGCCCTCTTTGTTTTTTGGGTTCTTAATCAGTAATTTCTCTATTTCCAAGAAAGAGGATTTCACTTACTAAAATTTCGGTAACATATCGTTTCTCTCCGCTTTGGGTTTCATAGGATCTGGAAGTTAGTTTGCCACGGATAGCCACTTCTTTACCTTTATCAACATATTTCTCGATAAGCTGTGCCTGTTTTCCCCAGGCCACTACATTGTGCCAGTCGGTTTGTTGAATTTTTTCCCCTTCCTTGTGGTAGTATTCATTGGTAGCCAGTGAAAAAGTGCTTACTTTTTTTCCACTTTCAAAGTTTATGATTTCCGGGGTGTTCCCCACATTTCCAATTAACTGTACTTGGTTTCTTAGATTACTCATAATTAAAAGATTTAGATACCTGCTTTCTAAGCAGATTGATTAAACATTGATTTACTTATTATATCCGGAGCGTTTTCCTTTTTTGATTTTTTCACTTTGCTTCCGGGTATGTTGTTTTGAAATGATTTCATAATTTTTATTTGTTGATTTACTTCCTATAGCGCCGTTTGCTATTACCTTTTTTGATGCTGATACATTTTCAATATTTAGAATTAGGGAAGGTTTATAAAAAGGAGTAAGCGACTGGCTTATGCAACCTGGACTAACTTCTAAATATTGGTATTTTGCATTACAAAAAAGGTAGGGACAGCAACGGCCGGGAAGGAAATGGAAATACTGAAATTGAAAAACAACTGGAAGCGAAGTAAATGCAAGAATGAAATTCCGATTTAGCGGGCGTCCTTTTTTACTTAATTAAGTATAAGATTACACGAAGAGCGATAACTACTATATAGCGGATACATCATTAGGAAAATAAAAAGGATGCCCAAGATATTCTTAGAGAAGCTCTTTACCCGAAATGGAGCATTTCGCAGAATGAAGCGGTAATGTGCTGACCGATTTACAACCAGAAGGTCTTTGAAATTAGTGGTCATAATCTCTTAAATGTATGAAGCAGAATATTTATACTAACTATTATTTAAGAATTTGCTTAAATACGTATTTTATTATACTTTTGATCTCTAAATAATAGATTAACCATGGAAATTTCGTGTACAAGAGCTCAGGCTGATCATCAACAACTTCTTAATTGCAAAAACACTTTGGAAAGAATGGATGATAATTTTCAAGATATGACCAAACTACTATCGATTGCTGGTAGTGAAGTACGCTTAAAAATTTTATTCCTTTTGAATATGGAAGACGAATTATGCCCTTGTGATATTGCTGATATTTTAGAAATGAGTGTACCGGCAATATCCCAACACATCCGCAAAATTAAAGATGCAGGTTTTATCTCTTCAAGAAGAGATGGGCAAACGTTGTATTATTCATTAGTGAAGGATAAAACAGCGGTACTTGATGCTGTTTTCACTACAATTAAAATGGTTAAAAAAACTGCGTAAAATGAAATCATCCAATATGTCCAACAGCCCAGCTTTTGTTAGCTTGCTTACTGCAGTAACTGCTTCTGTATGTTGTATTACTCCCCTCCTGGCAATTTTAGCAGGTAGTAGTGGACTTGTCACCACATTTTCCTGGATAGAACCCTTTCGTCCTTATTTGATTGCGCTTACTATAGGAATTCTTGGTTTGGCCTGGTATTTAAAATTGAAACTTAAAACACAAGAAGAAATAGATTGTGCCTGTGATGAGGAAGAAAAACCATCTTTTTGGCAGTCCAAAAATTTTCTGTTCATGGTAACAGTATTTGCCGGATTGATGCTGGCTTTCCCTTATTATTCCAATATATTTTATACACAGCCCAGTAAAGATATAGTGTATGTTTCTCAATCAAACATAATAAAGCACACCTTTGAAGTTGAGGGAATGACCTGCGCAGGCTGTGAAGCCCACGTAGAAAGTGAGGTAAATAACCTAGATGGTATTTTATCAGTCAAGGCGAGTTACGCAAATACTAATACCGTGGTAGAATATGATAAAACTAAAGTCGATTTAACCGCAATCAGAAAAGCAATAAATACAACTGGTTATAAAGTAATCGATACAGAAAATAAAAAAGAGAAGTAGATGAAAAAATATGATGTATTTGTAATAGGTTCCGGGATGTCAGGTATGACTGTTGCTAATAAATGTGCCTCCAAAGGCCTTAAGGTGGGCATTACTGATGAACTTCCCTACGGTGGAACCTGTGCCCTAAGAGGCTGTGATCCTAAAAAGGTGATTATAGGAGCAACGGAAGTACGTGATTTTGCCCAAAGACTTAAAGGAAATGGAATAGATACTGTGCCTGAAGTCAATTGGGAAGATATTATGGCTTTTAAGCAATCTTTTGTCGATGCCATGCCTCCTAAAATTGAAAAAGGATATAAGAATAAAGACATAGACACCTATCACACTTCAGCTAAATTTTTATCTGATAACACCTTACAGTTAGGTGATGAAGTTATTGAAGCTGGGAAATTCGTGATCGCAACAGGTGCAAAACCCCGGGTACTGGATTTTGAAGGTGGAAAATTAGCACTTTCAAGTACAGATTTCCTTACCCTGAAAAAGCTACCTGAATCACTTTTATTTATTGGAGGAGGCTACATTGCCTTTGAATTTGCCCATATCGCTGCGCGGGCCGGTGCCGATGTAACCATATTACATCGTGGTGATCATCCATTGGAAAACTTTGACCATGACATTGTACAACATCTTGTGAATGCAACGCAAAACCTGGGAATTAAACTGGTTTTGGAAACTGAAGTCTCAAAAATTGAAAAGAAAGAAGATCATTTTGTAGTAACAGGAAAATCCAATGGAAAAGAGGTAACTTATAGGACTGACTCTGTCTTTAACTCGGCCGGTCGTCCTCCCGCTATTTTTGATTTAGATTTGGAAAAAGCAGGGATATCTTTTTCAAAAAAAGGAATCCTGGTCAACGAATACCTTCAAAGCACCTCTAACCCTAATATTTATGCAGCAGGAGATTCGGCAGATTCCAGAGACTTGCCCCTTACACCGGTCGCGGTGATGGAAGGACATGTTGTAGCATCAAACATCATCAAAGGGAACAAGAAAAAAGTTAATTATCCACCAATGCCTTCCGTAGTTTTTACTTTACCTACCCTGGCATCAGTAGGATTGACCGAAGCAGAAGCCAAATCAAAACAGATAGAATATCAGGTCAATTATAACAATGCGGAAAGCTGGTTCAATGCAAAAAGACTGAATGTTAAAGAATATACTTATAAAACGATTATTGATAAAGAGAATCAGACTATTCTTGGGGCACATTTAATAGGTCCTAACACAGAGGAAACCATCAATTTATTCGCCATGGCAATAAAGACCAAAATGAAAATCAATGAGTTAAGGACGATGATCTTTACGTATCCGACTTTGTCATCGGATATTCCTCATATGCTTTAAAAACAAATAGATTATGGAAATAGAACTAGTTTCTACCATTAAATGTCCTGGTTGCGGACACACAAAAGAAGAGGAAATGCCCACAACAGCCTGTCAGTTTTTTTACCAATGTGATAATTGTAAGCATTTATTAAAACCAAAAGAAGGTGATTGCTGTGTTTATTGTTCTTATGGTAATGTTGCCTGTCCACCCATTCAGGAAGGAACAAATTGCTGCTAAAAATTTAAAATACTTTTGGTGACCTCCCCCACTCCAGATGTATCTTGCTGAAAATTAAAAGTATGATTCCTAGAGATCTAAGTAAAGATATAAAAACTCGCTTGCAGAGCATCAGCGGCCAGCTTAACGGACTTATAAAAATGCTGGATGAAAATAAAGATCCAAAAAAGATTCTGATCCAGTTCAAAGCGGCGCAAAAAGGACTTGATAAGGCGCATTTTCTTCTTTTAGATGAAGTGTACCGCAAAGCGCTGGCGATCAAAATTTCAGAAACTGTGGAAGCCTGTCCCGGTAATTGCGGTAATGAAGAGCGAATTGAATTTATTCGCAAACAATTTCCCGACCTTGAGCTTAACAGCCTTACCGATAAAATGAAGGAGATTGATGAACTTAAACGAAGGCTGGAATCTTACATTTCCGAAAATAGATCAGAGTAAAACATTCAAAAATTTTCCATTTAATTTTAATACTAATAAAAATCTGTCGTAAAAAAGCAGGTTTTTTTATTTGGAGACCACCCCGGTTCCGCTCTTATCTTTGGATTGTTCTTTAATAAGAAGGATAAAACTGATTGTTAATTTAAATTCAAAAAAAATGAAAAGACAAATAGAAATATTTACGGCAAATTGTCCGGTTTGTGATCCGGTTGTAAAAATGGTGAAAGAGTTGTCCTGCGATAGTTGCGAGATTACCACCTATAACCTGGTGGAACAATATGAGGATAAAACATGTATAGACAAAGTGCAGGAGTACGGTGTAAAGAGAATTCCCTCGGTGGCGGTTGATGGAAAATTGCTTGAGTGCTGTACAAACAATGGTATAAGCAAAGAAAAACTTATCGAATCAGGAATAGGAAAAGCCAGTTAGCAAAACCATCGTACTGAAATTAAAATCTGAAACTTTTTATGGCAGCCATTTTTGGCTGCCTTTTTTTTTAATCAAATTAAAATGTTAAATCTTTATTAATCGGCTTGCCTATCCCCCGGGCTATGAGTCGATATTTGAAAAGAGGTTCGGCTCTTAATCTTTTATTTCTGATTTCCGAGCAAATCTGGAAGTAACTAAAACCATTTAAATTATGAAACCATTAAGTTCAGAAATGCAAAAATGTATCGATGATTGCAACGCCTGCATTACTGCGGCGAGAATTTGCCTTGACCAACATTTGGGGGACCCGACATGAAACAATGCCACAAATTTTGTCTGGATTGTATTGCTTTATGCAGTGCGTGCGTCCAGCTATTAGCCAGCCAGTCTGATTACTCAAAACGTGTTTGCGGAATTTGTGCCGACTTATGTAAAGCCTGTGCTGATGAATGTGCAAAGTTTGACAGTGAAGTTTGCCAGCAATGCGCAGAAAAATGTCGAACCTGTGCCGAAAGCTGTAAAGAAATGGCAGCTTAAAAAAAATGTGAAATTTTTTTTAAAAGGATCGGCTAAAAAGTTGCTCCTTTTTTATAAATGGGATTATAAAGTAGGGAAAAATACTATCCAATCTCTCATCCACAACCACCTATAAAAAAAGCCTCTAGAAGTTTGGATACCACCCGGGCTTCCGGTGTACATTTAATCTCTTGTTTAAAAAAATAAAGATGTTTGCCAAAATAAAAGAAGATTTTGTAAGTATAGGATCGCTATTCACCTCCGTTTCCACACTCTTATGTTGCGCGTTACCATCATTATTGGTAGCTCTGGGAATGGGAGCTGTGGTGGCCGGCCTGGCTTCAGATATTCCCTGGTTGTTTAGCCTGAGCCGCTATAAAAGCTGGACTTTTTTGATTGCCGGGGTAATGATTGGCTTTAACTTTTGGCTTTTCTACGGAAGAAAACGGCAGCAGAGTTGTGAAATAGACGAAGACGGAAATGAAACGGCTTGTGATACAGCAGCTAAATGGAGCAAAGGGATCTTGTGGTTTTCCTTTGTGTTATATCTCTTTGGACTTTTTGCAGCCTATTTACTTTTTCCCATTCAAAAATTTTTAGAATTATAATATAATTAAAATGAAGACATATTTTTTGATCCTGGGTATAGGATTATTGACGTTGTATCAAGTAGAAGCCCAAGGACATGGCCCTATTTATGGTTTGCAGACGCCCACTCTGGCGAAAGGCGGTATAAACATGAGCGCTGCCGGAATGAGTATAGCGACCGAAGACGATGCCTCTTATATGCTTCGGTATACATTTTTCTATGGCATTACGGAAGATTTACAGGTTACCCTTACCACTCCTACTGTGATTGAGCGTCTGGAAAATGCTCCACGAACCCGTGGAAATAGTATGATGCCTTCCAATGGAGATATCGAGGCTGCTTTGTGGTATCGTTTTTTTTCAAATGCTTTTGGGGTAGGAAAGAGGTTTGAATCCACAGCAATTTTAGGTGTATCTGCCCCTACTGAGGATGTTCGCGGACAGGTGAATGTAGGGAACTCTATCCATGGGGCCATTTCTACGGGATATGCCTCACGTACCTGGTACGCCTGGTTAGGTGGCGGTTACCAATATTATTTTGAAAAGGACAACCAGCAATTAGGCGATTTACCCTATGCAAGCATGGTGATAGGTTATCGTCCCGATGTTTTTATGGGGGATTATCCTAAACCCGATTGGCGGGTTTTTATTGAATCATTAGTCGAGTTTCCAGGAGACAATAAATATACCGGTCAACAAAATTTTACAGACGAACGTAGCAAAAAAGTATTAGTGGGACCTTCATTCTTAGGACTTTACGGGGCTTGGGGTATTTCTTTCGGAGCGCTGTTTCCAGTGGTACAGGATTTAACCCCAAAGGCAATCAAAGAAAACTATCGGGTATCCATTAATTTAAGTTATTGGTTATAGTATAAATAAATTTAATAAAATAAACAGATGAAAAAAATAGTATTATTAATTGTAGTTGTGGTATTTGGAAGTTTTAGTTCCAATGCCCAGATTCAGAAAATAGATCAGGAAGTATTTGGAATGGACTGTGCCCCCTGTGCTTATGGACTGGAGCGAGGTCTTGAAAAATTGGATGGCCTGGAAAAAGTGCAGGTTAGCCTGAATGACGGTAAAGCTTATCTTGATTTGGCAAATAACAATAACTTGAGCCTTAGGCAAATTCAGGAGGAAGTAAAAAAGAATGGTTTTTCAGCTAAGAATGCCGAAATAGTTATAAAGGGCAACTTCGTTGAGCAGGATGGCACTTATGCAATACAAACCGGGAAAGAAACTTTTAAGATAGCTGAAGCAACTTCTACCAACTTACGTTCCAGGTTAAAACCCGGAATTGTAAAAGTAAAAGGGATAGTTCAGGATGAAGAAGACGGTAATTTAACTAATAAGTGGAAATTAAATATCACCCAGGTTTATTAGCCGGAAAAAGGGAGTTTTAAAGAACATTAATTAATGGCGGACTCTACATCGAGCCCGCCAATTTTTTTTAAAATTTTAGAAATGAATTAATCTTCCCTCGTAACTAATTCATACACACAAGGTATCACAACCAGGTTTAGTACCGTTGCTGAGAGCAATCCTCCAAGTATCACCACCGCCATTGGGCTTTGAATCTCACTTCCCGGTTCGCCTCCTTTTAAAGCTAGCGGAATAAGTGCCAGTCCTGTGGTAAACGCGGTCATCAGAATTGGATTTAACCTGTCGAGCGCACCAGATTTAATGAGCTCATAACCCCTAAGGCCTTCCTTCCGTAGATCTTCATATCTCGAAACCAGCAGAATTCCGTTTCGTGTCGCGATCCCAAATAAACTGATAAAACCTATCGTGGAAGCTATACTTACAATTCCTGAAGTAAAGTATACGATTAAGATTCCACCAATCAAAGCCAGGGGTAAATTGATAAGCACAACAAAAGCGAGTTTCACATTGTTGAATTCAAAATACAACAGGAGGAAAATCACGAAGATTGCAATAATGGCAGTGATCAACAGCATTTGTGAAGCTCTGGATTCACTTTCAAATTGTCCGCTATATTGTACCCTGTAACCTTCGGGAATAGTCACTGAAGAATTCACGGTTACCTGGATCTCTTCCACCGCACTTCTTAAATCCCGACCCTGCACATTGGCAGCAACAACGATTTTCCTTTGCACATCTTCCCGGCTAATGGTATTAGGACTGCTTACAGAAGAAACACTAGCGAGCTGTTCCAATGGAACCTGTGAACCATTTGGCAATCCTATCAAGGCAGTTCTGATTTTTTCAATGCTGTTTCTAACATCCTCCTTATAACGCACCACCAGGTCAAAATACTTCTGACCTTCATAAATCTCACCAACTTCGTGACCGGCAAAGGCGATATCTACCTGCTCCATTAACTGTCCTACGGTCATTCCATAAGCTGAAAGGATCTGTCGTTTTGGGCTTATCTTGATCTGTGGTACTTCGATCTGCTGATCAACAGCTACATCGGCAAGCCCATCGATAGGAGTAATATTCTCCTCCACGTTTTTACCTATTTCATATAGCTGTTGAAGATCGGGTCCAAAGATCTTAATTGCGATATTGGCTCTCGTACCTGAAAGCATATGATCGATACGGTGAGCAATGGGCTGCCCCAGCGTAATATTAACCCCCGGAACGATACTTAATTTCTTCCGTACCTCTTCAAAAAACTCCTCCTTCGATTTATCTTCCAGGGTGAATGGTACATCGATCTCGGCGGCATTTACTCCCTGGGCATGCTCGTCCAGTTCAGCCCTACCAGTCCTTCTGGTAACCACATCCACTTCAGCCATTTCAAGCATGCTTTTGGTAGTGTTAGTATAGCCACTAAAGCGATAATTACCAGGTAGGGTATAGATAATACCGCAACGGAACGTTTGTTTAGAGCCAGCAGGTTGGCATCCAAATGTTTTTGATGCTCCTTGTTGTTTTTAAATTTCTTTCTGGAAGCGAAATAGGCAATGGTTACCATGAGTGGGATGGAAATTATATTGGAACCCAGCAAATTTCCCAACCCGATATCAGATACACCACGGGCGGCGCTAGTAATATTTATTGCCACTTCGGGACTTGCCGTTACAATTGCAAGAAAAGCGGCTCCGGCAGAAGCCGTCAGACCCCACTGTTTACGAAGCATTTTTAAGGGGGTTAGAAGTTGATCAGCCCCCCAATGAGCAGCCCACGCCGCAAGTATTAAAACGCCTACCCACAACCAGACATTCATTTTTATCGTTCTTTTTTTATATTACTCTCATCGTGAAAGCTTCAATATTTTAATCGCCCCACGCATCACAAATGTGAAGACAATACCTCCAATGATCAAATCTGGCCATTTACTTCCTAAAAAATAAACCAAAACTCCCGCCAAAATTACACCGCCGTTCACGATAATATCATTTGAAGTAAAAATGGCACTAGCTTGCATGTGGACTTCGTTACTTTTAGCCTTGTTGATTAGCCATAATGAGATTAAGTTTCCGGCAAGTGCTAAAAAAGAAATTATAATCATCCATTGAAATAAGGGAGTTTCACTACTCATAAGAAACCTGCGTAAGACTTCTACGAATCCCAGAGTCGCTAAAAACATTTGAAAATAGCCGCTAAATTTTGCGACTTTCTTTTTTCTTGAAACAGCACCTCCCACTGCAAATAAGCTTAGTGCATAAACTATCGAATCTGCCAGCATATCAAGCGAGTCGGCGATAAGTCCCATTGAGCCAGATATCCAACCGGTGGTCATTTCAATAACAAAAAAGCTAAAGTTGATGCCCAAAACCCACCAAAGGATTCTTTTTTGTTTGGATTGGTCTTCCATTACGGGTGGTTCGGCTTCTGTGGTGCCCTCAAAGGAATCTCCAAGTTTTAAGCTGGCTATAGATATTTGTATCGCTTTGATACCGTTAACGTGATATACTTCCAATTTCCTATTGGGAATATCAAAGTCGAGATATTTTATCTGTTCAAAAGTTTCCAATTTCATCCTGATCATCTGCTCCTCGGAAGGGCAGTCCATTTGACTGACTATAAAGGTGCTTTTTTTCATTTTTTATAAGCTAAAAGTCTTAATGCATTAAATACTACAAGGAGTGTGGAACCTTCGTGTATAACTACCGCTACTCCAATATTTGCAAAACCAAAAATTGTTGCTGGGATAAGCAAAGCCACAATTCCCAAACTTACCCAAAGGTTCTGCTTGATAATAGATTTAGATTGTCTACTCAATCCTATTGCAAAGGGAAGGGTTTCCAATTTATCGGCCATAAGAGCAATATCAGCGGTTTCTAAGGCGACATCACTTCCCGCAGCGCCCATAGCGATTCCTACGGTGCTATTTGCCATGGCAGGCGCATCATTAACACCATCGCCTACCATTGCTACTTTAGATTCTTTCTCTTTCAGTTTTTTAATTGCTTCTACCTTTTCTTCTGGCAATAAACTACCCCAGGCATCAGTCAATCCTATTTCTTCTGCTACTGCGTCTGCTACCTTCTGGTTATCACCAGTAAGCATGATCATTCGTTTAATACCTATTTCCTTTAATTCAGAAAGGGTCTTTTTTGCTGCCTCCCGTGGGGTATCCATTAAGGCGATGATGCCTATATATTCTTTATTTTTCCGAATAAGCATCGTTGTATTTCCACCACCTTCAAGACCACGCACTTTCGTAGTTATTTTGTCGGAAGGTGTACTCTCATCAAGCCCTTCGTACAGATCGAGGTTCCCAACATAGATCTTATCATTTCCTAATGTTGCTTTAATACCTTTCCCTAACACGGCTTCCAGATTGGAAGCATCCGGGATTTCCTCACCTTCCAGACGCTCCTTTCCATCACGAACTACAGCTTTTGCCAGGGGATGATCACTTAAACTTTCCACGGCTACTACTATCTTGAGAAGTTCATTGTCTGAAATATCCCCAAGGGCTACTACTTGAGTAAGTTTTGGCTTTCCTTCCGTTAGAGTTCCGGTCTTATCGAAGGCAAGAGCGGTCAGTTCTCCAAGATCTTCCAGTGGGCGGCCTCCTTTGATTAATACCCCACCGCGGGCGGCCCTGGCCACACCACTCAATACAGCACTGGGGGTCGAGATTGCCAATGCACAGGGACTTGCAGCTACCAGTACCGCCATGGCCCTGTAAAAGCTGGCGCTAAAAGGTTCGTCAATAACTAAAAAAGCGAACAAAAGAATCCCGACCAAAATAAGGACTGAGGGCACAAAATATTTTTCGAACCTATCGGTAAGCAACTGGGTTGGTGATTTTTGGGTCTGCGCTTCGTTGACTAGTTGCAACAATCGGGAAAGCGTTGAATCTTTGGCTGCTTTGATTACCTTTATTTCAAGGGTGTTGTTACCGTTAATTGTACCTGCAAAAACCCGGTTTTCATCCTTGATATCATCTTCCGTAGAATAATCCTTTTCGATGTCTTCCACGGGAACTTTATCTACCGGGACACTCTCCCCGGTTATTGGAGCCTGGTTTACACTACTCTGCCCATCTACCACCACGCCATCTGCTGATATTTTACTATTTGGTTTCACTACAATGATATCGCCAATACTCAACTTTTCGATACCAATTTCTTCCGTCTTACCATCTTTTTTGAGCAGGGCTGTTTTTGGTGCCAGCTCTGCCAATGCGGCTATAGATTTTCGTGCTTTGTTCATTGCATAATGTTCCAATGCGTGCCCAAGACTAAAAAGAAATAGTAACAAGGCACCTTCAGCCCATTCGCCCAAAATAGCTGCTCCAATAGCTGCAACCAGCATTAGAAAGTCAATCTCAAATCCGCCTTTGGCTACAGTTTCCACAGCTTCTTTCGCGGTATAAAAGCCCCCAAAGAAATAGGCTCCAATATAAAGTGCAAGGCTCACCCATTGCGGAACTGATTCTACAAAGGATAATCCAAAACCTATTCCCAATAAAACACCACAAATGATAGCAAAAATAAGCTCTGTATTTTTCCCAAAAATACCTCCGTGGGAGTGGGAATGTTCTTCGCCGGCACCGTGGCTATCAGCTTCTTTTTGATTCTGGACATCCTTATCTTCATGCTGTTGTTCCTGACTCATCTTATTTCCTTTATTTAATTCATCAGAAGTTTTTTCTGAAGAATTAAAGCCATTTTCACGAAAAGAGGAGCTTTTCTTGACTTGTAAGTTTTCTTTTTCAAGCTTTGTGATTATCTCATTAAAAGTGGTCTTATGTTTATCATATTCTAAACGGATCATTCCTCCCGCATTGGCAGAAGCTTCCAACACACCTTTGATATTCAGCAGACTCTTTTCTATAGTCCTTGCATGTCGGGTATGTCTAATTCCATCGACTTCTATAAGAAGATGTCCATATTTCTCTGTAATTTTTGCTCCTGTCCTTTCTGCCAAAGATTGAATGCGATCAATAGAGATAACGTCAGGATCATAATGAAAACAAAGAAGTGGAACCGAATCTTCCTTTTCATCTGCTATATGAACCCTCTCAAGTCCTTCTTCGGCTTCTAGATCATTAATAAGTCTTTGTACACAGGTATCTTTTTCATTCGGCACCTGAGGTAGCAATACCGGAATTTTCAGTTGTAATTTTTTCATATCCCTATTGGTTTAAAATCCATCTGTTAGCCTCTTCCTTTTCGGTAAGGTCGAAATATTTAACTTCCGAGCAGTAAAAAAGTTAGTAGCTCCAACAGCCCATTGCTGCCATTCTTTCGCACCCACAAATGCCATTTTTCCATAATTGGAAATATGAGCTGCATCAACCTTTAAATCTTCCCACAAGCCTTTGAGATTATAACCCTTAAAATTAACCAGCTCAAAAAAGAAATCCACATTATCCCCATTTTTAACAATATTATGTATCAAGGGATTAATTTTTTCTGCATCCTCCTTAGTGATCTTACCATAGATAGTAGCGGGTATCAAATTGCTTTTTTCTGTTTTGGTTATATGGATCATAGTTATGTCTGTCTTTTAAGTGATGTTATACTTGATTTCTCTTCCTTTAGTATAGGCTTCCCAACCTTCCTTTGCTGCATAAGGTACAATGAGCAGTGCCGCGACAGGATCTGCCCACCACCAGCCCAGCCAGTTAACCAATAGTAAACCGGCAAGAACAACTACGGTTTGGTATAGGCAGATAAAGGTATCCTTGGCATCGGCAAGTAAAGCTGGGCTGTCCAGCTTATGTCCATATTTTCTTTTGAAATAGATAAGAATGGGATTGATAATTAGAGAAATAATTAAAATGATTAATCCCATAGTACTCCAACTTGCAGTTTCCTGACTAAGGAGTTTTGTGATTGAATCATACGAGATGAATATGCAGACCAAGGTAAATGATACTGCAATTACATAAAGGGTGATCTTCTTGCGTTTTTTGACTTTTTCTTCGTCAATGCCCTTGAGCTCGCCATGCAGCCGCCAGCCTAAAGTGGCCGCACTTATCACTTCTATTGTACTGTCCAGTGCCCATCCTATAAGAGCAGAACTATTGGCAGTTATTCCTGCAATTAGAGATACTATTACTTCAATGGTATCATAAATGACATTCCATATTTGAAGCGTTCTTGCCTTTTTTAAATCGTTTTTTCTTTCCGTTTCCATAAACTGATTTTGGTAATCTCCATACTATATAGTTCCATTTTCACCTCTTTTTTATATGCTTCCTTGCTCTTCAAAAATTAAACACCACTACATTTCTCACATATTCCCTTTACTACCAGGTTTACATTTTCTGCCATATATCCCTCTGGCAGGTTAATATGTGGAATCTTATGATCGGTCAAACAAACAGTTTCATCACAATTATTGCAATGAAAGTGGATGTGTAAGTCCTGTTCTACTTCGCAATTACAATCACTTTCACAGAGCGCATATTTTGGTATGCCTGTGCCATCATCTATTTGATGCACAATGTCATTTGCTTCAAATGTGCGTATTGTTCGAGATAATGTAGCCCGGTCTGCTTTTCCAAAAGCATTCTCAATTTCGGTAAGGGTTACAGCCCTGTCTTTTTTGGCCATAAATTTATAGATCAGGATACGCATGGCTGTTGGCCGAACTTCGTGTGCCTCTAAATTTTTTTCGATATCACTCATTTCCATCATTATTTAATCCAGATCGATTCAAAGATTCTCCGGTTTTTATTCGGAAGGCATCTTCAATATCTGAAAGATAAATAATTCCATCACCGGGTTCAGTTGTTTTTGAATTCTCAAGTATAATATCGATTGCTGATTGTGCTTCTTCATTTTGACATACCAGTTCTAACTTTACCACCGGGCTGTCGGTTACACGGAAATCCAAAGAAGGCGATGCGCCTTTTGCTTTAAATGCTCCGGTCCCTTCTCCCTGGGAAAGGGTCATACTTTTAAATCCGCTTTCACTAAGAGCTTCAATTACATTTTGAACTCGTTTCGGTTTTATAAATGCTTTTATTTCTTTCATTGCTGTAATATTAATTTTAGTATTAAGGATGAACCCTCTGGAATTTTAATTAAGACAAACATTTAACAGAGAGTCCATCCATCTAATTTTTTTAATTTAATGACCATGGGAAGTCTGGCTTTTCTGCATTTCAGAAACCAGATAATAGGCATTATTATAGGCAACCAACGTACCTTCAGGCAGAGGCTCCAGCAGTTTAATTTCAACCCAACCATCTTCATTTATTCCCGTTCTAACCTGCACTGGTTTCAATTCCCATTCGGTTTCACCATCTTCCTGGTGTTTTTGGGCCGTAAAGATGTAAGGATTTCCTTCTTCTTCAATTATTGCTTCTTCCGGTAAGGCAGGAACAGCTTCTTCACCGGTCCTGATTTTTCCGTTTATATACATCCCCGGAATTAGAAAATCTTCTTTATTATCGATTTCTGCATGCACATGTACCGCTTTGGGGTTTTGTTCAAATTGTTTCCCCACTGAATAAATTTCCCCGGTTAAATTACTGCCTGGAACCGATTCCAGTGTAAACTCAATCTTTTGGCCTTCTTTCACCTTATAAATATCTTTTTCAAAAACCATTAGATCGGCATGAACATGTTCATTATCAACTACCATAAACATGCTGGTTTGCGGCTCCACATACTGTCCTATCTGCACCAGTACTTTTTCTATATAACCTCCAATTGGGCTTACTACCGGAATATATTCATATAATTCACCGTCTCTAACCTGGGAAGCATTTAGGTTTAACTGGCGCAATTGCGATTCGTACCCCCGCACTTCACCTTGTACAGACTGGTAATCTGCCTGGGTTTGTTGAAAAGATTTTCCAGATCCTACCTCTGCTTCATATAAACGTTTCTGTCTTTCAAATTCCTTTTCCAAAAATTGCATCCTGCTATATGCATTAATATAATCAGACTGCATTCTGGTTAAATTTGGGTGAGAAAGATAAGCCAGTACCTGACCTTTATTTACCTTATCCCCCTCAATAACCTTTATAGAAGTTATATTACCGCCTAAAACTGCCGTCACGGTAGCCTCATATTGTGGCGGCACTTCTAACTGGCCATTGGCTTCCACAATACCGGACAAAGCTTTTTTAGGTAAGGTATCTACTTTAATCCCCAGACTATTGAATTTCATTTCTGAAAGATGTACCGAACGCATCCCACCTTCTTCTTCACCGTGTTCTTCATCTCCTTCCTCACCGTGATTTTCACCTTCTTCGGTATTAGTAGTTGCAGTTTCACTGGAAGCGTCATCCCCTTCCTCAGGATTTTCTTTACATCCAAAGAATATGCTGAGCGTTAAGGCAAGCATTAAAATATTTATTGATCTTGTATTCATATCGATTTTCTTATTTTAATTTTTAATTTGAATTCTTAAGGTAATATTCCAGTTGGTAACGGCTGTCGAGATAATCATTAAAAGCACTCCAGGCATTTACCTCAATTCTAATGGCATCTCTTATATTTTGAAGGAAAGTTATATAATCTATAGCTCCCTCTTTAAATGCTAATACTGACCCTTCCTGTTGTTCCTGTGCTAAAGGAAGTGCTTCATCCCTATAATAATTCCATGAGTTTCTCCATTTGATATAGTCTTCACGCATATTTTTATAGGCGGTTTCCAGTTCGATTTTATCCTGATAAAAGTTTTGCTCTGCAATCTGTCTATTTACTTGTGCTTCCTGTGTACGGCCTAATTCCGGCCCAAAAAACAGCGGAATTTGAATTCCTATTTGATATTGGAAGAAACCCGATTGCCCGGCTATTTCCTGCCTACCGTACTGACCCTGAAATTTGGGCAAAAATTCAGATTTTCGTTCTCTGGTAGCCGCTTTGGCAACATCTATCCTTTGTTCCGAAACCTGTAGCAACGGATGATTTTCAAGCGACTCTACCAGAAAGTTTAAAGGTTCGTCTAAAGTTTCAACAGGCAAATCTGGTACATCATAGATTGTGTCACTAACGAACCATAGGTTTAAACGCTGTATTGATTTCAGGTAATCTCGGTACGATTGTTCCAGCTGTATTTTAACCTCGTTCGCCTGGTTGGAGGTAGCAAGATATTCCAATTTGGAGGTGGCCTCTGTTTCATACCTGATTCTTGCAGCCCTTTCAATATCTTCAAAAATTGAATCCATTTTTCTATAAACCTGGAATGTCCTTTTAGTTGTATAAACCGAGGCCCAGGCCCTGCTTACTTCACGTTCAATTTCAATAGTAGATAACTCTAAGGCACTTTCAGCAAGGGCAACCCTTTCTTTCTGCAATTTTAACCGGGGGGCAATTCCAAAAATATCAATGCCTTGCTGTTGGACGCCAATTTGAGTATAGACCCCATTAGAGCCATTTCCTACTTCTTCTTTTCCTGTAAAGATTTGGGTATTTCCAAAATCATAGGCGGTTTTACGCAATACTTCCTCACTTTCAATTTCAAGTTGAGCAGCTTTTAATTGCGGAAAGTTTTGGATTGCCATTTCTTTAGCCTCTTGCAAACTAATAGTTTGTAAAGAATCCTGTTGTGAATATTCAGATGACATTGCATCAGATTGTGCATTTACAGAAAAGGTTCCGCCTAAAACAAAGCCAATTATCAAAATCGTAGCTAAAGATCGTGAATTGGAAGAACCAAGCTTGTTCTGTTCCTTTTTCTCCCGTCTCTTCTCTACAAATGTATAAAGGACAGGAAGAACCACCAGCGTAAGCAAGGTAGCCGTAAGCATACCACCTATAACAACTGTAGCAAGTGGTTGTTGAACTTCTGCACCGGCAGATGTGGAAAATGCCATTGGTAAAAAACCGAAAATATCTGTTGTTGCTGTTAACATAATAGGTCGTATTCGTTCTTTGGTTCCTGTAAAAATTCTATCTCTTATACTGGTTACTCCTTCTTCTTTTAAAGAATTGAATCTATTTATTAGTACCAGTCCGTTTAAAACTGCAACACCAAACAGAACAATGAAGCCTACACCTGCGGAAATGCTAAATGGCATACCTCTTAACCAAAGGGCAAAAACACCTCCGATAGCAGCCAATGGTATCGCCATATAGATCATGATAGATTGGGAAAAAGATTTTAAGGCAAAATATAGAAGCACGAAAATCAGGAATAAGGCTATCGGTACCACAATCACTAATCGGTCTTTGGCACTCTGAAGGTTTTCGAACTCCCCTCCATAAGTAATATAATAACCTGGTGGCAATTCTAATTCCTCATCTAATTTTTGCTGAATGTCGTTCACCACAGACTCTACATCCCTTCCCCGGGCGTTTACACCCACATAGGTTCTTCTGTAGGTATCATCTCTTGAAATTTGCATAGGCCCCGGAACATACTCAATATCTGCTATTTCTTTTATAGGCACCTGAGTTCCGTCTGGAAGATCGATATACATACCACGCAAATCATCAATATTCTTTCTATGATCTTCATCAAATCTTACTACCAGATCAAATCGTTTTTCTCCTTCAAAAATGACTCCGGCTGTTCCTCCTGCAAAAGCTGTACTTATGTAATCATTGGCTTTTTGGATATCCAGTCCATATTGCGCAATTTTATCACGGTTAAATTTAACGGTCATTTGTGGGAGGCCTGATGTTCGCTCCGCGTTTACGTCTCCTGCACCAGGCACGGTTTGGATAATACTGGCCATTTCCTGTACCTTTTCCGACAACACCCCCAGGTCCTCTCCATATAGTTTAACCGCAATATCTTCTCTAACCCCCTCTAATAATTCGTTGAACCTTAATTCTACAGGTTGCGTAAACACAAGGTTTACCCCAGTAAGTTCTTTATTGAGTTTTTCCTTGATTTGCGCTATAAGTCCTTCTTTAGTTTCAGCGGTTGTCCAATTATCCTTATCCTTTTCAAGAATCAGGTACATATCTGCTATATCCATCGGCATTGGATCTGTTGGGATGTCCGCTACTCCAATTCTTGCTGTTGCTGTTTTAATTTCAGGAAAATTTTCTAGAAGGATATTTTCTATTTTTTTGGAAACTTCAATAGACTCTGTTAATGAACTTCCTGGTCTGATTAAAGCCTGCATGGCGATATCCCCTTCATCAGTTGAGGCACAAATTCTCCTCCCATTCTGGAAAAAAGGAAACCGGCTAATACAAGTAGAACAGCAGCAGCACCTACAACAATGAGCTTCAGTTTTAATGCCCCTTTCAGTAAAGGCATATATACCCTTTGTATTCCACCAATTATCTTATCACTTATCCTTTCCAGCCAGCGTTCAAACCTTCCAAACCAGTTCTTTTTATTCTGAATGGGTTTCATAAATAGGGCAGACATCATAGGGACATAGGTAAGGCATAAGAAAATAGCACCTATCATGGCAAAACCGAAAGTGTACGCCATCGGCTTAAACATTTTACCTTCTACCCCCGTAAGAAAAAGTATAGGCGTGAATACAATAAGAATTATAATCTGTCCAAAAAATGCGGAACTCATCATCGTGCTCCCAGCATCATAGGCTACTTCATCCATTTTAGCCTGATTGAATTTCACCTTGCCAGATCTTATCCGTTTTTGTATTTCATACACGGTTCCCTCGATGATAATCACTGCACCGTCTATAATGATTCCAAAGTCAATAGCGCCCAAACTCATTAGATTGGCCCAGACATTGAATTGTTTCATTAAAATAAAAGCAAAAAGCAGTGATAAGGGAATAGTGGTAGCAGTAATAAGTCCACCTCTTAGACTACCTAATAACAATACCAGGGCAAAAATCACTATCAATGCACCTTCCAGTAAATTTGTTTTAACAGTATCGGTTGTTCGTGCTATTAATTCACTCCGATCAATAATTGGCTCTATGGTCAAACCTTCAGGAAGTGACTTTTCAACTTCTGCCATCCTATCTTTAACATCCTGAATTACGGCATTGGGATTGGCGCCTTTTAACATCATTATTATCCCGCCTACGGCTTCCTCTCCGTCTTGAGTGAAAGCTCCGTAGCGTACCTGATTTCCAAACTGAACATCTTCCGCAACATCTCCAATAGTTATCGGAATAGAATTTTCGGTAGTAATAGCAATTTTCCTTATATCCTCCAGTGAACGGATTAAACCTTCACCTCTAATAAAATTTGACATTTTATTTTTCTCAATATAAGCTCCACCGGTATTCACATTGTTTCGGGCCAGCGCCTCATAAACCTCAGAGATACTTATACCCATACTGTTTAATTTCTCAGGATTGATTGCTACCTCATATTGTTTTATGGAGCCTCCAAAAGAATTTACTTCCACCACACCTTCCAGCAAGGTAAGTTGTCGCTTGATTATCCAGTCCTGAATAGTTCGTAGTTCCATGGGAGAATATTCAGTTTCGTATCCCTCCTTTGGCTTTATGGTATACTCATAAATTTGACCCAATCCGGTTGAAATAGGTCCCATAGCAGGACTTCCAAATTTATCGGGAATGGTTTCTCCCAATTCATTAAGTTTTTCCTGTACTAGTTGACGAGGGAGATAAGTTCCCATATCATCTTTAAAAACAATAGTAACTACCGAAAGTCCAAACCGTGAAATAGAGCGAATCTCTGTAACTCCAGGTAAATTACCCATCGAAAGTTCTACGGGATAGGTTACAAATTGTTCAATATCTTCTGTGGCAAGATTTGGCGACTGGGTGATCACCTGAACCTGATTGTTAGTAATATCTGGCACCGATCCCAGGTTGACGGTCATCATGGACCAAATACCCGTCCCTATCAGCGCTAAGGTAAGTAGTCCAATAATAAATTTATTATTAATGGAAAATGCGATTATCTTATTAATCATATAAATAAAAATTTAATTCAGTTAAAATTCTTGATAATAATTTTGTGCCTAACAAAATCTATCAATATGACCAAGGATCTAGTATGAGAACCAGGATTTGGTCAAAAAAGGATATAATTATCCTTTAAAAAAACTGAATTAAACTTTTGGAGGATCTAAAAAGGAAAGTATAGGTTCTTCCACTGAACTATCAAAATGAAGAAAAGCTTTTGATGGAATTTCCGCAATCAAAGCTTTGAAATTTGAAGAACCAAAATCTACTGTATGCACATGGCAGCAATGACAACTACAAAAAGGAGGGCATAAATCCACTACTTTATCATGTGAATGGTCGAAATCTAAATCCTGGGCAGCAATCACTGTTACTTCTGAATCAGAATTCAATTGTGAAGTATCATTATCATTACAGGCTAATAAATTAAGCCCGAGTACATAAAGCGATAATATGAGTGCCATTATTTTCACATTACAAAGATAATTAAATATGCATGCACAGGGTATGCAAAGTAAACCATCAGCCTCTATTATTTTTTTAAATTGGTGGGCAAGATTCAGTTCGGTATGAACAGTAAACACAACAAATACCTCCTTTTGGTTTTAAAACCGTTTTACAATTCCCACCCTCGTAAAAAATTGGCAAGATTCTACTAACATTACTTCTCTTTTTTTGCCCACATTCAGGATAGGTGATTTCTGATTTTAATATAGTAGTTTCCATTAACTTTTTCTTTTGTCCGTTACCTTATAACGTGTTGTGTTATTTGTTTGCTAAATTTCCATATCGCTTGTTCCAGCAATTAGTGTCAAGACAGATATTCTGAGATACGGCGGGAACACTCATTTTAAGAATGTCAGCTATATCGCAAGGGCACAATTCATTCTCTATGTTCAACAGGAATAGGATTTTCAGTCGTACCCCGCTTTCCGCAAGAGACAGAATTTTGCTTATTGCCTTAAAGCCGTCCGAATTATTATATTGTTTCCTTGGAAGACGATATTTGCTTCTTGTCCCCTTCATTCCGTGGAGAAGTTATTTCTAGGCTCATCTTTTTTTACTCAAAGTAACAACAATTATATATTTATCGTATGATTTAACAAAATACTTGAATAATAATGCAAATAACTGTAAACTTTTAAACAATCCTTGGTTTTTAAAATCCTTTAATCAAATCTCATCCAATGACTTTCGGTGTTTGTCCACAGATTTCTTAAACTGCGTGGGTGCTATTCCCATTACTTTTTTGAACTGATTGCTTAAATAGGCAACGCTACTATAATCTAGTTTAAAAACTATCTCACTTAAAGTCAATTTATAATAATCAATGAATTCTTTAACACATTCAATTTTCTGGTTGATGATGTATAACTCAAATGCTATGCCTTCTACAGCAGAAAAAAAGAGCTAAGGTACTTATAGTTAAGATGTAATTTTTCACTTATAAATTCTGGCCATTTTATATCGAGTAACTTATTGGAGTGGTGAATTTTTTCCACTACCAGGCTTTTCATTTGTTCAATGAGTTGACTTTTTCGATCGGTTTTTAGACTAAAACCAGAATTCCGAAGTTCTTTTTTCAAAAGGTTTTTGTTTGTTCATTTAATTCTTATTCTAAATATACTTCACCCAGTTTGATGACACTGTAAGAAATTTTCAACTTATCTAAGATAAACGCGACTGAGCTTATACAGCGTGCACACACCATATTTTTAATATAAAGAGTTGGAGTTATAAAGTTAATTACCGGGACCATAGAATATTCTTAGTCTGCCCAAAAATGCGCAAAGGAGCCACGAATCCACCAATAAATTGTAGAAAGTATTCGTGGATTAGTGGCATAATATAATATAAATATGTCTTTAAGGTAAATTCATTAGGCCCAAACATCTTAAATTATTTAGAAGTACCCGCATTATTCTGGTCATTTAAAATGGAACTTAAATTGATAACTCGATAAAGAGTATTAATCATAATTTAGGTTTTAAATATATACTCTAAGCCATAAAAGCAAAAGAAATGGCAGCAAATAAGGCTGCGAAAAATAAAATAACCAAAGCAAGAATACCATAAATTTTATCTTTTTTAGAAATAGTATCTTTCTTGTATTTTGTCTTTTTCCGGTTTTTATTTTTTCTTCTATCTCTTCTATTTGCACTCATTATATTATATTTATATGATTGGTAAAATTGTCCAGTTAAGAGTTATTTCTTATAATTAGCTAAGAATCAAAAGATATGATCGTCCTAATTTTATTAAGTAACCTCAGGCAAAAAACCGCCCTGAAATTACTTTAAACGCATATATGAAAGTGAAAGGAAAGAGTAGTTTTTAAGGACTGCGAAAGCACAAAATATTATAGATTAAGAGCATCAAACTGGCAATTGACCAGTTGCGACCTCAAAAACATTGAGGTAGTTTTCAAATAGGTTCAAAAACTAACATAGCCTGCTAAATCGTAAATAAAAACCCGGCCTAAACCGGGTCCCAGTTACAATTAAGCCAGATAAGCTTCACAAGCTTCTACACATTCTCTACAAGCCTGCGCACAATCCTTGCAGTGTTGATGATCATGCTTATCGCATTCATCTGCACAATCCTGACATACCTTTTTACAATATTCAACCAGGGCATTCACATCGCTATAACTCGTGGCTAAAATTTGATTTAAAGCAGCACAGGCTTCAGCACATACCCTGTCAATTCTAATGCAATCTTTCATCATCTTTACATTGTCTTCATCAAGACAGGCATCAGCACAATAATTGCAATGGTTAATACAATTTCCAAGTGCATTAATTAATTTTTCATTTCTCATAATATTGATTTTTAATGGTTTATGTCGAAATTATAAACTAAAAACCAAAGTGGGTTTTAAAATTATGCTAAGATCTTTCAATTTTAAAGGTATTTAACAAAGTCCTTAAAATTTTAAGGCTTTTTTTCTTCTAATTGTGTCCATTTCCAGCCATCCTGCAATAATAAGGTCTTGAAAAATCTACGTTTTTTCATAAATTTTTCTTCTATATCTTTTTGTTCTATAGTGGTAGACACCAAGCCGTGTTCCTGCAAAATTGCAACCGAAATTTTTGCAGTATTTTTTTCTTTAATATTGATATGGGTAACTTCAGATATAATTTTAAAATAATTTTCAAAAGCTACAATCAAAGGCCGAATATCTTCTAAGGGGGGCTGTTTTTCCTTTTTTATTTTATGGGTAAGGATAACTAATGCCTCGTATAGGCGCGCCAGTTGCAAAACTACATTGTTACTTTGATTTGGGTTGTGGAAATAATGAATAACCGGATATGTTCTATGATGCTGGCTGTATTTAATAATAGAGTCGGATATATCATCAATTTTATTCGTCAGTCTTGAAAAGTCTTTTTTATTCCAGGAATTAAGTACAATTTCTTGCGGTGTGCTTCCTAAGGTACTAAGTTTTATCCCCAATTTTTGTTGGTCTATAACTGCTGAAAGAACGGGAATAAAATAAGTTACCGACATAGTAAGAAGAATAAGACCTGTAAAGGAATAAATAGTGGTTAGTAGCCTCCAATAATTTCCTGCAGCTATAAAATCACCAACGCCCAGGGTGGAGAGGGTAAAACCGCTATAATATATTACCTCCAATAATCCTGCAGTGGTCTTGGTGGAACTTTGAATTATTGATCCAGGATTGGAATATAAGATCAAAACCATACTACTCCACAGGGCAAAGACCCAAATTATTACAATTGCAATAAGCAGGATATAACCTGCATGACTCAAAAATTTTGAACTTCCGTCTTTGCCAGAAATATTTAAAAATCCTTTCCAGAAAAAATGGGAAAACCGGCTGGTCAACCACCCCCCACCCTGTAAGGAAAGAGTTGTTTGAATAACATCTAACACAATTAATAGATAAATAAGTATGCCTAGAATTGAAAGAATGTTCATATTGTATGCTTTAGTTTATTTGACCTAAGTAGTCTCTTGAGCAGCTAACCTGGTTAAACTTCCATACCAAGGAAAACTTAGATCATATCAAGGCTTTTCCGGTCTTTTACTTGTAACTTCCTGTAACCTGAAGGGGAAAGTCCCGTTGCTTTTTTAAATGAAGTTGAAAGATAGGCGGCTGAAGAATACCCAAGATTATCTGCAATCATCACGATACTCCAATCATCGTAATTTAAAAGCTCTTTTACGCGTTCAATTCGAACCGAGTTGTAAAACTGCTGAATACTCTGTCCCTCTCTATCTGTAAAGATGTGGGTTATATGGCCATAATTAAGGTGCAGGTGTGAATTAAGCATAGTTGATAGTTTATCGTTTGAAGTGCCTTCTGAATAAACCTCTTTAATAATTAAAGATTTTATCTTGTTAATTAATTTTTCATTACGGTTTTCAATGATATCGAACCCTAATTTTTCAAATTCTGTTTGTAGTTTCTCTTTCTCAACAGCAGAAAGCTTTCTTTCTAAAATTGCCTCACCAAGGTTTACCGCGGAAAAAGGAATATTCAAATTATTAAAAATTTCCTTTACGGCCATAATGCACCTTTGGCACACCACATTTTTTATGTACAATTTTTTTACTTTCATTCAAAACTTTTGAGCAACCTGCAAGGCCCGAAAACCAAGCAAATTATTCTTACAGCTTATTTAATTGTTTCTTCAACTCTGCCACATTTTAACATTTTATTTCCGTAATATGGGTTAAAAATATCTTTTGAATTTGAATACCAATAGTCTCCTTTTCCTTCAAAAGCCATGGGGCAGTATTGCTTATAGATTTCTCCAGAGGCTAATGCATTCCTTAAAACAGGTTCCATAGCTTCTGTAAGTTTAGAAAAAGCTTCCCGCTACTTATTTATATTACCGTTTTCTGCAATTTCATTTGCCATAGCCACTATACCTTTCTTATTGGCTGCGGTTTTTGCAAGTTCTGCTGCTTTTTCACTAGCGGCTTGGGAATTGGTATTTACAAACGCATCTTTAATATCTATATAGAGGTTATAGACATCAGAGGTTTTTTTATCCTTAAATTCAGCTTGCAATCCTTCATCCTCATAGCCTTTTGCTTCAGCATTTTCATCAATGTTTGGCTGGTGCATTTCATTTTGCATTGGCTTTGGGGCATCCTTTGTGTTTCCGTCATTTTTACAAGAAAATATCGCTAAACTTCCAGCAATGAGACTTAAAACTGTTATGCTTCTAAATATTTTTTTCATTTTCCGATTTTATCGTTATTAATGTTCAAAATTAGGTTTGTTTGATTTTTTTTTGAAATTTTCTTACCAATGGTGATGAAATATACCAGAGTAAAAAACCGCTCAAGACAGTAATGAGGCCCATAAGAGAAAAAATACGTAGTACAAGGTTATTAAAATCGTCCCTTCCTTCGTAATCCATAGTATGGGTCAACCACAGAAAATCGAACCAACGCCAGTCGCGATAACGCACCGTTTTAAAACTTGCATCGGTAGCACCCACATAAGCTTTTAGGTTTTTAGGTTGGGCATAATTAATAACATAAGCCGGAAAAGATCCACTACGGTATTCATGATGATCCCCGACTTCGTTGATTTTTTCTACTGAAATTATTTCAAAATCATCTTTTACATACCGTTGCGCGATATTCCTGGCATCTTCTTCTGAAATTTCATCGATAACTTTGCCATCTTGTGCGTGTACCAGTTTTTCATTATTTACAAAATAGTAAGGCTCGCCAGAAACTTCTTTTAAACTAATACTATGAATTTTCATTTCCGGAATGAGCGTGGAAATGCCGGCGAGATTTTCAAAATTTGAGTTCTCGGGTGGTAATTTTTTAAATTGATCTCCGTGAATTTCATCAATATCAGTCCAGCTGAAATACATCCCGCTAATGGTCCATATCAAAAACTGAATTCCTATAAAGATTCCCAGGTATCGATGGCCTTTACGAATTTTCATAGCTGTTTTTCTCTTCACCATTCTAATTAACCTTTATATATTAGATTATTCTTTTTACGTCTGCGATTTCGTTTGCGTTCACCTACGTTAATCAATTACAAATTTACTTTTAGTCGTTAAAGATCATTTATACAGTTCACTATAGGATTTAATATCCGTCTCACTAATTTTTCTTACAATATTTGTTTTATTTATTCCATTTCTATCTGAGATACCCATTGATAGTAACAATTCCTTCAAACCCTGAATGGTGTTTTTATGATAATTAGCCACTTTGTATTTTTTATCCTCAACTACCAAAGCTTTTACCCGCTTTGTATCCATAGTGGTAATACCGGTGGGGCAGGTATTTAAATTGCATTTTAAAGACTGGACACAACCCAGGGCAAACATCATGCCCCTAGCACTGTAACAAGCATCGGCTCCAACGGCCAAAGTTTTATAAACATCGAAAGAAGAAATTATTTTTCCCGCAGCTATAATTTTAATATGCTTACGTAGCTTATATTTTTTTAGAGTTATATCTACAAAGTGAAGCGCCTCAATTAAAGGTGTTCCGCCCCAATGTAATCCATCCATGCTTGCAGCCCCAGAACCACCTTCTGCTCCATCTACCGCAATAAAATCTGGAAAATTATTTTCTTTATTTTTTGAAAATATTTTAATCATCTCATCAAATTCCTGTTTTAAACCAATACAGAGTTTAATCCCTATAGGTTTTCCAGAGGAAAGATCACGTAATTCTTTGATAAATTTAAGCAACTCGTTAGGGTTACTGAAAGCACTGTGGTGCGCCGGGGAATGAATCTCTGTATGTGCTTCAATATCCCTATATTCTGAAATCTCCCTGGTATTTTTACTGGCAGGAAGTATAGCACCAAAACCTGGCTTAGCTCCTTGTGAGATTTTAATTTCTATCATTTTCACGAGTTTATCTTCAGCTATTTTTTTAAATTTTTTAGCATCAAAATCCCCTTCCTTATTCCTGCAACCAAAGTAACCCGTGCCAAATTGAAAAATTAAATCAGCTTTGTATTTCCTGTGATATGGGGTTAAACCTCCCTCTCCTGTATTTTGTGCAAAATTTGCAATTTTAGCCCCAGCATTTAATGCCAAAGTTGCATTTTTACTTATAGAGCCATAACTCATCGCCCCGAGATTTAAAATACTTGAGCTGTAGGGTTTAGTACAATTTGGGCCTCCAATATTAATACGAAAATTATCCCGGAATTCCTTTGACGGAAATGTGAATGCAAAAACCGTTCTCGGCCAACACTCTCATAAGATAACTGGGTGCCAAAGGGCTGATTCTTGTTTGCGTTTGCGGCCCGCTTATAAACGATTTCTTTCTGGATCCAGTTGAAGGGCATACCCTCGGTGCGATTAAGGAACAAAGCTTCTTGCAAAACGTGGCGTTGTTCTTCTAAAAGATTGGTAAGCCTACCAAATAAAGGATAATTACGCTGTATGTTGTCCGCTTTTTGAAAATAACCTTTAAAGCCCAAAA
Organism: Zunongwangia sp. SCSIO 43204; assembly: GCF_019904275.1. GTDB lineage: Bacteria > Bacteroidota > Bacteroidia > Flavobacteriales > Flavobacteriaceae > Zunongwangia > Zunongwangia mangrovi. Next base: position 2,876,271 of record NZ_CP063204.1, on the reverse strand, counting down.
TATAAACAGGAAGCAGTAAAACCGCTACCCACCATAAATTCGGCTGCCACAATATAAGGATTGTGAGCACTACCACGGACACTAAAGAACCTATTAAAAAAGAATTTCTCATAAATGCAATTTAATGCGAATGTCCTTCGTCTTTGCTATTCTCATTTGTTTTTTCAGGTTCCAGGTAGTTGCCCTGTGGTCCTACGCCTTCAAGGTAAACTAATTGCGAGCCATAGTGCCCAGCTTCTGAAACTGAATAAGCTGAAAAAGCCAGCACCAGAAAAACTAAAATTTCAAAAAGGCGGTTCTGTTTAAGTAAAAACACGCTCACCAATTTTAAAGTAGCCGCGATGGCACTGGAATAGATAGTCCATTCAGCAAATTTATCGTGTTGTTCCAGCACACTTTTGGCTGTTTCAGTTAAATCATGTGTATGAGGATGGGCATATACCCCGGCAATATAAGCTCCCATAAAGCCAACACCCACCATAAGCAAAATCACCCAATCCATATTAGGTTTTAATATAAAAATTTGGATAAGTTGTAAAATTACCCCAAAAATGAGTAGGACAATAGGAAAATGAACAACCAAAGGATGCAGGTTTGGAAATTCGTCCAACCCGGCTTTCACTTCATTCTTGTGCTGTTCTAAATTTTCTTCATTGGTTTCTTTAGACTCCAAATCTTGAGCAGGAATTGAATCCTTTTCAATATTTCGTTCTTCAGTGTTTGAAGGGTGTTCGTGGCTTTCATGATTTTCCTGAGCCTGTACCATAATTGGCACCAAAGAAACCAGGCATATGAGAAAAAAATTTTTCATCTGTTATCTTTTTTTGGTTATTAGAAATATGTCATAAAGCAAGTAGGAAAGAAAATGGAGAGGAATCGAAGTTTTCAACTAATTAATATTAAGACAAAATCCCTCCATTTTCAAAAAACTTTGATCAAATATGTTGTTTAATGATCGTGACCTCCTTCAAGATCCATATCCTAGTCGTGATCCATTTGCATATCATCTTCTTCCATCATCCCTTCATCCTGCATTTCCATATCATCCATATCGTCATGCTCTGTCTCTGTGGTTTCCCTACAGGACATTAAAGAAAAATTAATTCCTACAATAAAAACGAGCAACAGTATAAATTTCATATTTTTCATCTGGTTAGTTTTAAAAACGTCTAACTATAATTTTGAAATAATTTTTTCGAGTTTCCCTTTTATTTCCTGGGCAACTTTTCCCAAAGCTTTATTTTCTACAGCCTGCATCGAGGCTATAGGGTTAACGGCCGCAATTTCAATTTGGCCCGATTCTTTCTCCTGAACTATAACATTACAAGGCAGCATGGTGCCAATCTTATCTTCGACCTCTAATGCCTTATGGGCGTAAGGCGCATTACATGCTCCCAGGATGCGATAGTTTCTAAAATCCACATCCAGTTTCTTCTTTAAAGTGCCAGTAACATCAATTTCAGTTAAAACGCCAAAGCCTTCTTTTTCCAGTTCCCGGGTTACCTGATCAATTACCTGCTCAAAATCTCCTTTTACCTTTTTATTAAAATAGTATTTCATAAGTCATTTTCTTTTGAGATTATTTTTTTGCTCTTCAAATTCTTCTTTACTTATTTCTCCCTTTGCGTATCTTTTCTCAAGTATTTGTATAGGGCTATCGCCTGTTCTCTGATTTTTACCTAACCAATTACTTAAGGGCAGAAAGACTGCTGCCACGACAATAAGCCCTATTACAATCCACCAAAACATCATCATTATCCCCTAATTATGGTTTTGGATTATGTTCATGTTTTCCGGCTTCTTTTTTGGAATCATCCCCTTTCTTTTTATCCATATGTTGCTTCATTCTTTCCATCATCTCGGGATCATCATGCATTTTTTCCATCATTTCCTGCATCATTTGCGGGTTTTCTTTCATTTTTTTCATCATCCCCTGCATCATTTTTTTTCTGAATCCAGGATCATTCTCCATGGAATGCATCATCTCATGCATCATTTTTTCTTTCATTTCCGGATTTTCCTTCATTTTCTTCTTCATCATTTTCCCCATCATTTCTTTCATTTCAGGATCATCCATCATTTTCTCCATGTGGGATTTCATCTTTTTTTTCATCCCCGGGTTCTTTTGCATCATGGCTTTCATTTTGCCAGATTCCATCATTTGCATATGGTTTTGCATCATGAGTTTTCTTGCCCCTTCGTCTTGTTGTGCCAGATCAATAAATTCATTGAATTGGTTTGGGTTCGAAATAATTTCCTGGTAAACAGCGTTTCGATTGTCTGGAACATCCATTGCTTCAGAAGCGTTAAATGTTGATTTACAGCTTACCAATGTTCCTACTGCTACTATAATCATTAAGGTTTTTACAATTGTTTTCATTTTACTTTGTTTTAGAGTTAATAAAATTTTCATCGTTCAGTTTATTTTTTATAATTCCCTTATCCTGTCCTTTCTACACTATTTTAAAGTTTCTCATCATGCCCATATCCTCATGCTCCAGATTATGGCAATGGTATAGAAACAATCCTTTATAGTCTTCAAATCGCATGATCAAATCCATTTGCATTCCTGGTAAAAGATAAACGCTGTCCTGCCAGCCTTCGTTGATAAAACCGTCTTTGGTTGCTTCCCAAAGCTTATCATCTACCTTATCAGCGTTTCGGTTTAAGATGTTGAATTGTAATTGGTGGATATGAACAGGATGTGGCATTTGCATCATATTTCCCATGCCTCCCTGACCGCCCATCATTCCGCCGTTGCCATGCATTCCGCCGCCCATCATTCCGCTGTCATCATCAGGATCTGAAGAAAACTGGTTTCCATTATTGATACGCCAAATTTCGGTAGTATCTAATTTCACGGTCTCTTCTTCGGCTACTTCGGTGCCATTATAGGTGCGACCGTTAATGGTCCATTCCATCATTCCGCCCATAGCGAAGGTGAAAGTCCTGGGATTGTCTTTATTGATGGCATCTGTGGCCGCCAATGTATTGAAAGAACTGAGCTCACCAGGTAATTGAGCATTGTTTTCTGCGAAAGCCCCCACATTTATTTCCAGAATATCAAACTGAGTGTCATAAGGCAAGTGATTGCTACTGCTATTTCCCATCATCCCGCCATTCATCATGCCACCACCCATCATGTCCAGTGGGATAGGTAAATGGACCAGTTTAATACGACTATTTTCTGACTGTTGAGATAAATCCAACCATACATCTACCCGCTGCGCTGGCCCTAAAATTAGATAGGGCAATTTTTTTGGCGCTTCCAATAGCCCCCCGTCCACACCAAATACTGTGATAGGTTCACCATTGTCCCACGCCAACTTATAAGCCCTGGAATTGGAACCGTTTAAGAGCCTTAAACGATATTTCCCGTTTGCGCCCAGGTTCAGGGTATTATCAATTTTACCATTGATCAATATTTGCTCACCTAAAAAACCCTGCATTCGATCCATCTCTCCATCGCCCAGGTATTGGAGCTGTTTATTATCATTAAAAGTCCTGTCCTGGATCACCACGGGAATATCATATTCACCCTGGGGTAGATTTAATTTTCCTTCTTCTTTATCAGATACGATAAACAATCCTGCCAGTCCCTTATATACCTGTTCCCCGGTATGTTTATGCGGATGTGGGTGAAACCAATACGTTCCAGCCCTGTTCATTACTTCAAATTCATAATAGTAGGTTTCGCCTTCACTTATTACATGCTCTGGGTGGCCATCATTCTCGTGAGACACGTGCAGGCCATGCCAGTGCACAATAGATTCGGCCGGAATCTGGTTTTCATACCTCACCCTAACCTTATCCCCTTTCTTTACCCGAATAACAGGTCCTAAATAGCTACCCTCTATATTTTGTAAATTATCTTCGCTACCTTTTATGATAGATGCTTTATAGGAATATGTTTTGGTACTACTGTTTGGATAGATGCTGGTCTGGGAAGGTAATGCGGTAAGTTGTAGATCTAAATCGGCAATAAAATCCTTGTCCATTTTATTTACGGTCTCAGGATGCCGGGTGGAGGTATCCGATTTACAGGAGGCAAAAAAAGGCATTACATAGAAACCTGCTGCTGCCAGGCTTGCAGTTTGTATAAAATTCCTTCTGTTTACGTTTTTTTTCATCATTATATTATTTTGAATGGCATCCGTAACAATTTCAGCACAAGGAAAGTTACAGCCCCGCTTAAATTTTAGATACTTCGACAACTTAAAAGTCGCAGGCTGCTTAACAGCTAATCTACCGCCCCTTTTTCTGGAGGTTTTCGATTTAGAAACCATTTTTCACCTAAAAATATGAGCAACATAGAACCAAATGCTATCCAAATTAGGGTGGGATCACGTTCTATTTTAATATAAACGAAGGAACCCAAAACTACCACATCCAGAATTATTGCGCTTATTACGATCCCAGCTTTGGCTTCTATGTCCTTTCTCATTTTGGTAAGCACTCCCCAATGAATAATAATATCCATCACCAAATAATATATTGCGCCAAGAGAGGCTATCCTGGAAAGGTCGAAAAAGATAGTAAGCACAATGGCAATTACTATAATATACACCAGCATATGCTTTTGTATACTCCCTTTCATACCAAAGTGACTGTGAGGTATCAACTTCATGTCGGTTAACATAGCAGTCATTCTTGAAACTGCAAAAACACTGGCAATTACTCCAGAAATAGTGGCGATAATAGCAATAGCCACGGTAAACCATAAACCAAATTGACCAAATAATGGCCTGGAAGCTTCAGCTAGACTATAATCTTTGGCCTCAATGATTTCAGGAATATTTAGATTGGAAATAACCCCCCAGGAAACCAGTAAATAGGTCACCCCGCAGATCAATAAAGATATAACTATGGTCCTGCTCACGTTTTTGTGTGGTTTCACAATTTCACCACCACTATTGGTTATAGTAGTAAAACCCTTATAGGCAAGGATAGATAAAGCCAGTGCTCCAAGGTACTCCATTACCCCCCTTTCCCCGCCGGTACCTCCTGAAGGCACCAAATCTGACACTACAAAACCCGAGGCATAGATAGCCCCTCCGGCAAAGATCAATAATCCACCGGTTTTGAGGACCGCCATGGCAAGGGAGGATTTCCCTATTACCTTATTGCCCGCAATATTAATTACAAAGGCTAAAATGAGTAGGCCCACCCCTAAAACAGGAATGAGATAACTGTCTTTTGGCGCATCGAACAATTGCAACGTATAACTACCAAAGGTTCTGGCCACCAGACTTTCATTAATAATCATAGAGAACGTCATCAGCAAAGCTGCAAAAGCAGTTACAATACCTTTTCCATAAGCTTTCTCCAAATACATGGCGATACCTCCTGCAGATGGATACGCATTGGACATTTTGGTATAAGAATAAGCACTAAATCCTGATATAATTCCACCCACAATAAAAGCTATTGGAAAATACTCACCAGAAAGTTCTGCCACTTGACCAAGAAGCGCAAAGATCCCTGCACCAATCATAACATTGGTTCCCATGGATATTGCACCCACCAGGCTTAGACTGTTTTCTTTATAATTTCCCATATTGTTTAGAATCGTAATGATAATCCACCTCCGGCGCCAAATCTATTGTCATAACTTCCCATTAATGAAAAGTTCTTACCAAGAAAATATTCCAGCCCGGCGCTCCATACTTGCTCATCTTCAAAATCTTTTCCTGGTTCAAGATCATTGACCCAGCCAAAATCTGCCTGGAATTCATATTCCCCGAATAAAACAAGTCGAGGGAAGATCATAACTTCCCGGGCAAGGCTAATTTGGGGCCTCAATTTATTATCTACACGAAGGTCTAAAGCAAACATATAGGGAGTAAAATACCTAATACCTCCAATGGCGGTGGTACTGAGTTCTTCCATGCTGTTTTCCATTTCATTCTCGACATTCACCCCACCAAAAAGTCGAACCCAGTCATAAAGATAATATTCATAGGTAAATTCGGCTTCAAGGTTCTGGTTCCAGCCGTATTCAGCCAAAGCAGTAAATTGATTTCTTATATTTGAACTCACTACATTAAGTCCTGTCATATGTGAAGCAGCATCTAACATTCCCCAGGTATAGAATTTATTGGTTTCCCGGACTAAATTACTTAGAGGGTAAGGCTTCATTCTATCGTCCCTTTTGGTATCATAACTTACCACTCTTGCCATACCTGAATCCAGATGATACAAGATGTGGCAATGCAGGAACCAGTCACCATATTCGTTCCCATAAAACTCGATAGTCACTTTTTGCATGGGCGGGACATTGACGGTATGTTTCAAAGGGGAATGTTCTCCGTTTTTATTAATTACCCTGAAAAAATGCCCATGTAGATGCATAGGGTGGTGCATCATGGTAAGGTTGTTAAAGGTGATCCTGGTAACCCCATCACCTTCAATTTTTATTTTATCGGTTTCGGCCAGGGGCACCCCGTTTAAGCTCCAAACATAGCGGGCCATATTTCCGGTTAAATTCAGCAGGATTTCCTTTACAGGCGCATCTTCGGGATGTGTTGTAGGATTTTTAGATTCCAGGTAATCATAGTTATATTCTGAAAACATATCCATACCCGGCATTTTTCCTTGCTCCATTCCTTTCATCTTATCCATCTGCATGGTTTTTTTCCCGCCACCGGCCATTTTCATAGAGTCCTTTTTCATCTTCACACTATGGTCCTTATTGGCCATTGTGGAGTCCTTCTTCATGTCCATTTTGGAATGATCCATTTTAGAGTGGTCCATGGCCTGCATATCTCCCTCTTTTTTCATATTCATATCGCCATGGTTCATCGCTTCCATGTCCATCTCATCCATTTGCATTCCCCACTTATCCATCATTTCATAGGGATCAACATTTTTTGGATTGAATTTAAGGGCTGGTGCCCCCATTTTCATATCCATTTTTGCCATTTTTTGCATCATCCCAATTTTATCGGGCCTGGGCACATTAGGGGCGGGAAGTATCCTACCGGTGCCTAGAAAAGCTGAAGCTGTCCCAGAACCATCCTGTGCAGTAATTTTAAATTCCATTTTGCCATCATCGGGTATGGTGACAATAAAATCATAGGTTTCTGCTACTGCAATAAAGGTTTTATTTTTCTCCACCGGCACTACATCTACACCATCAGCAGAAACCAGCGTAGGCATATTACCTCCAAAGGTCATCCAGAAAGAAGTAGAGGCAGCTCCATTAATAATTCTCATTCTAACTTTTTCCCCAGGCTTGAATTCGGGATATTCTATTTTCTCCTCACCATTTATTAAAAATGCAGGATAGTAAATATCAGCAATATCGGCACCTTCCATCCGTTGTCTCCAAAAATCAATTTGTGCGCCCAAAGCTCCACGCTTTATTACCTGATTAAGTGGGGTGGCAGTACCTTTTTTAATATTATACCATTCTGTGCCCCTTTTTAGGAACCTAAGCACATTTTTGGGTTTTTCATTGGTCCAGTCTGAAAGTACCAGCACCAGGTCTTTGTCATACTCCAATGTTTTTTCTCTTGGATTGATTAGCAGAGAGCCATATACCCCACTTTGTTCCTGTAACATGGTATGGGAATGGTACCAGTATGTACCATGTTGTTTGATCTCAAATTCATATTTAAAGGTTTCGCCCGGTTTAATGGGTGGCGTGGTTAAATAAGGGACACCATCAAAGAAATTTGGCAAAATCATCCCATGCCAGTGAATGGAAGTTTCCACATCCATTTTATTTTCAACATAGATCACCGCATATTCGCCTTCGGTAAATTCCAGGGTCGGGCCGGGGATTCCCCCGTTAATGGTCATCCCCATGACCTCTTTGCCTTCGGCTTTAGTAACCTTTTCCTGGTCTATGGTCAGGTTATATTCGTGTACCGGTAAATTATTTATATTTCCTTCAACAGATTTTTCCATGTGCCGTTGGCCATAGGAAATCATCATTGAACACAAAGTTAATATTAAAAAAAAATTATTTTTCATTCTTGATATTTTAATGTCTAAATATTTTAGGTTTCATTAGTAAGGCTTTAACAAGGCTAAAAAGATCGATCCTGTTGAAAATATTCTACATTGATTATTTAAAGAAGACCCCACAGGTTTTCAAAACCTGTGGGGTCTCGCTTAATATTATTCCTCGTTCTCCAAACGATAAATGATCTTCTTCATCTGGGCAATCTCCCGTTTCTGGGCCTCAATAATCTCTTCTGCCAGTTTCTTGGTTTCAGGATCTTTAATATCTGCCCGCTTACTAGTTAAAATCGCAATCGAATGGTGGGGAATCATTGCCTTCATATATAAAACGTCGCCAATAATAGGTCGTTGTGCTCGTACTAAACCTAAAGCAGAGACAAACAGCACCAGGCTACCCACGTAAATTGCTATATTCTTCTTCTTATTTTTATACATTTTCAACATCAACGACAACATAATTACCGCCATTGCCGCTATCCCCAAACAGGTCATATAAAAACGGGTCAAGCTGAAATAAACATGATCAAATTCGTAGGTATTCAGGTACATGGTAATGTACATGGCTATAAAAGATAACCCGAGCATTAGAAAAAATCTACCGTAATTGCTACCACCAGTTTTATGGTGGTTTTTTGCTTCTGAATTCATTATTTTTTGGTTTTGGTTAGGTTGGTTTTTACTTTTTAATTGTCTTTTTTACGGAACCACAATTGGGCATTTTATCACCGAAATATGGATTGTTTATTTCTTCGATATCAGCATACCAATAGGCTCCTTTATTGTCAAAAGCCATAGGACAGAACTTTTTATAGATCGTACCACCAGATAATGCATCTTCAAACATAGGCCCAGCTTTTTCTGTAAATGCTGCGAATAATTCCCTTTGTTTTTCCAGCTCGCTGGTTTCAGATAATTGTTGTGCAATAGCTTTCAGTTCTGTTCTTTCTTCTGAAAAAGAGGCTACCATACTTTGAGACGCATCCTGTACCTGGCCTGCATCAGCATTGGTCAATGCTATTTTTATTTCCAGGTAGTTATGCCATATTTTTCCCGTCATTCCATCTATAAAATCCTGATCGGCGATATCTGCTGTTTTCCCTTCGGCTTTTTTAACCTCTTCAGGGGTGTCTATTCCTACCGATTGTTTTGCTTTGTTATCAAGGCAGGAAGTAAATACAATTACACTAAATAAAAACACACTAAAACTTAAAAATCTATTTTTCATATCTTGACTGGTTTTAATTTGTTCCTAAATTACTGGTTAGAAAAAAGATATATTGTCATAATTTGGTTAAACATCTATAAAATTTGGTCTAAAGAATTTCTAAAATTTTTATTAAGTTCCTTATATTCAGATAAATTCATCCCTGTTTCTGCTTTAAATTGCCGGGAAAGATAATTTACATTAGTATAATCCAATAGCTCACTTATCTCGGTAAAATTATAGGTCTTGAACTGGATAAGTTCTTTTACCTTTTCAATTTTCAGTTTTATAAAATACTTTTCCACCGTTATATTTTCGGTATAGGAAAAAATTCGACTCAAGCGCGAATAATCAGTTTCGGTTTCTTTGGATAAGTAGCTGGATAAAGTCCCCGTTTTTTGCAGGGGAAGGTTTTCCAAAAGCCGTATAAGACTTTGTTTTACCTTCTCGACTAAAATTTTATCGGATCCCTCCAATATTTCAAAACCATTTTCATCGAGGACCTTTTCTAACTTTTTAGAATCACGAGCTATATTTTTGCTTTTATAAACTACCCGGCCTAGTTCTACTTTTGTTACTTCCACCCCGGCTTCAAGTAACTCGTTTTTAATTACTTTAATACACCGGTTACAGACCATATTTTTAACAAAGACTTCTACCATGATAATTTTTTGGTAATGTTTTTTAAAAATTTATTTTTTATCATACCCTAAGCATTTATTTAAGCTACCACGCCCATGTTTTTCCCAGTAGTCTAACAATATTTTATTTTTTAATCTTTGTGCCTGTCAAGGAAAGAGGCTTTATAAACTAATTAAACAAAAAACACTCTTCCCTCACAGGACTTTAACATCATACTCTCAAAAGAAAAAGATTAACTAACCAATCAATGAAAAAATTCCTTTCCTTTTTTGGGATATGATATTGTTTATTTTAAAAATCCCCTATAAACTATTTTTAAGCTGGGTCATATATTGTATCATTTCTGTTTTTTCTTCTTTGGAAAGTTTCGCATCCCCATGAATAAAAGTGTAGGAGTCCAGTGGCATTTCATCATCTTCAATCTGACTGATGATTGACCGGAGTTTGCTGTTTTTTCTTCGGTCGGAATATTCACCCCATTCATTAAAATTCAATTCATCTTTTCCTTCTTTTATATGATCCTCTAAAAACCAGGCAGCTGGTTGTATTTTATTGTACCAAGGGTATGCTGTATTGTTGCTATGGCAATCATAACAGGAAACCTTTAATTTATCCTGTACGTCTTTCGGAACATTGTTCACCAGCATAAAATCTGATTTTGGCACCACTTCACTTTGGTTGCGATTGGTGGGCACAAACTGGATGCCCACCAACACAACTAAAAAAACCAGTGCAATGATTTTGATTGTCTTCATTTAGTTAATTTCTCTTTGCACCTCTCCGCAATCCATCATTTTACTTCCATAATAGGGATTTTTGATTTCTTTGGTTACACTCAACCACTGTGCACCTTTGTTATTATTGTACATCGGGCAATAAGCTTGGTACAACTTTTGGCTGGTTCCGACAATGTCAATCAGGTCTATCATGTCCTTGCTCAAAATGTCGAAATGTTCCCGCTGGTGGCCTATGGGGCTTTCCGCAATGTGTTCGGCATGCTCAGTGGCGTCTTCTATGATATCTTGCAGTTCTTGTTGGTCGTTCTGTTCGTAGTTTTCCGTTTTAAAGGTCTTTAACTGTCCCACCATTTTTTCCCCGGCTTTGGCCGCGGCCTCCTGATCGTCATTTACCAAGGCATTTTTAAGCTCCAAGTATGTGGTCAGGCTGGCATCGGTTTGGGCAGCATTGCTGCTTTCCATCCTGTTTTCTTCCATCGGGACAGCGCGCTCGGTCGCCGCGTCTTCAATAGTTGTATTGCTGTTTTTCTCGTTGTTCTTGCAAGAAGTGCTTATTACGGCAAATGCCATAGCCATCACTCCCAAACTTACTTTTACTGTTTTCATTTTTCTTGTTTTTAAAAGGTTGATATTTCTGTTACTGCAATTAATTAAATTTTCCGGATGCCATAAAACACAGCCCGGAACTTAGTATTTTACTTGGTTGTTCGACCGGAAACAAAAAAAGCACTTACCGGCTTTCCTTTTCCCCAGTCCTTATTTTTATACGCTGTTCCACGTCGCTTACATAGATGAGCCCGTCCCCGCTTTTGCCAGTACGGGCACTTACTTTTATAATATTTACAATTTTATCTACATCCTCTTTTTCGCACACTATCTCCATTTTAATGACTTTGCTGTGCATAAATGGAAAATTCAAACTGGGGGGAAGCGGTTTTGGAATCAGTGTAATCTCCAACCCCCTCGCCTTGAAATACGGTAAAACAACAAAAGTTTTCTTCCCGCAGATTCATGGTCACTTCACTAAGTCTTTCGGGTCTGATAAAGGCTTTGATCTCATTCATATCTTCTAAATTTAAGTTGAAATAAGTTTTGTTATGCCTAGCTCTTTTTTGTGTAAGCTGTGTAATTCGCTTCTGAATTAAAATAGCCAACCCGGCCATTCGCGTCAAGCAGTACAATAAAAGCTTCGGTTTTATCCACTCTTTCCCCTGTTTGGGGATCGGTGGCCATCCTTGCAGATTCTTCGTTGTTCAAGGTGCCCACGCACATCTCGCAGCAACCATAATAGGTTTTCCCGTTTACCGGAACCGGGATTTGCGGTTTGGCCATATAGGCATCGTTTACCATACATACCAGGTCATTAGGCAACTTGTCTCCTATCTGAAAATCTAAAGAAAAGGTTTGTTTATTGGCGGTACTTGTACTAATTTCTGTAGCCAGTTTGTCTTGCTTTTTTTGTTTTTGCTGCTCCCCTCCCCAGAGGAGTTACAAGCACCAAAAACCACGGCCAGAAGAAATACCGCTGTTAGAACTTTGAATGTATTTTTCATTTCAATCTAATTTTGTGCCTGCAAAATGGATAGACCTATAAAAAAGAGTCTATCCATACCTTGCAGGACTTTATTAATTGATAGTTTCTTTTACACTACCACATTTCAGCATTTTTTGGCCCATATATGGGTTCTTGATCGCCTTTTCATTGGAAAGCCAATAGCCGCCTTTATTAGAGTTTGCCATAGGGCAATATTCCAGGTAAATTTCACCTTTGGCAAGCTTCCCATTTTTAACCAGTTTCAACATTGCATCGCTAAGAGCATTAAAATTGTCACGTTGGTCTTCCAGAGAAGTGGCACCGGCCATTTGCGAAGCTTCTTTGCGAGCCGTCTCAGCATTTTCCACTTTTGCCAAAGTTTTCTCGAGTTTCATCGAATGCTTGGCGGCCTTTGCATCATTTGAAGCCACTAAAGCGTCCTTTACCAATAGGTAATGTTCATAAGCAGCGCCCAGATCTTTGTCTTTGAACTTAGGCGACATTTGCATTTCTTCACCATGACCAGCCATATTGTCGTGGTCGTGTTGTGCATAAACTCCCATGCTTAACAAAGTTAGAAGGAGCATCATCATTGTTCTTTTCATCTTAATAGGTTTTAAAGGTTATAAAAATTTGTTCTTCCCTGCTTTAGTTTATAGTTTCCACGATTTCGCCGCAGGTTAACATTGCGCTACCGTAATAAGGGTTTTTGATCTCTTCTGAACGGCTGAGCCAGTAGGCTCCCGCATTGTCATCTGCCATAGGGCAAAATTGCTTATAAACGGTCTGTCCCACTCCAAAAAGTTGCATCGCTTTGCTCAAATGGGCAGACAGGTGTTTAAAATGATCCCGCTGAGTAGAAATATCTTCACTCTCCGTTATTTTTTCCGCAGCACCAATTACTTCTTTTGAAATCAGCATCCAGTGGTCGTGAGCTTCACGATCCTCTAAAAGACTCATATCTATCTTGTTCATTGCTTCCAGTACTTTATTTGCAGTTGCTTGGGCGGTTTTGGCCTCATCTTCCACCAGGGCGTTTTTCAACTTCAAATATTGATCAAAAACGCCATTTAGCTGGTTGGTGAACTCTTCAGGTACCACGATGCGTTCCTGCATTTCGGTATGGTCAACGTTGCCGGTTCCTGCGGTTTCCATATTGGCATTACCCTCGCTACCTGCCATGTCCATACCGGCGTGGCCCTCGTGACCGGTAGATGTCTTGCCTCCGTCCTTGTTCATCATAGACTTTTTGCCCTGGAGTTGTGCGGCAGCATCTACGGTAAAGGCACCGTTTACCACAATGCGCTCTCCGGTACTCAAGCCATCTGTAACCGCATAATTACCACCCGCTGCGGCACCCAGGCTCACTTCCCTCATTTCAAAGACAGGCCTGTCTGGATTGGGTTGTACGTAAACCAGCGAACGTTCCCCGGTCCACATCACGGCCGATTTTGGCACTGTAATAAGCTGGGGTTCTTCAATATCTGCATTTTTTTTCTTGGCCGGTGCCACTTTTCCACGCACGAACATTCCGGGTTTTAGACGACCTTCCTTATTGGGCAGGACTGCACGTACAGTTACCGTACGGGTGGCAGTATTAAGCAGTGGTTCAATAAAAGTAATGGGCACTTCATATTCTTTTCCCGGCAAGGCATTGGCAGTCACGCTAATCTGTTGCCCTTCTTCAAGCTGGGCAATCTGGTTTTCATAAGCATCAAATTGTGCCCATACAATACTAAGGTTGGCAATCTCATAAAGGGACTGGCCCTGCTCTACATAATCACCTTCTTCCACCAGTTTTTCGGTCACCGTACCTGAAACCGTAGCATAAATAGGGAAATATTCTTTAACTTCTCCAGAAGCTTCAATTTCTTCAATTTGCTTGTCGCTGAGTTTCCATAATTTCAATTTTCGGCGTACAGATTCGTATAACCGGGACTGAGAGTCCTTCATCCCCGCAGCGGTAAGCAATTCCTGCTGGGCAGAGACCAGCTCTGGGGAATAAATAGTGGCCAACACCTGCCCGCGGCGTACTTCCTCCCCGGTGTAATTTATATAAAGTTTTTCTATCCTGCCGCCAAAATAAGAAGCCTGCACACTTTTCACCTCTTCGTTCTCCACGATCTTCCCGGAGAGCACCAGGTCGTGATCCCCTAAGAGGCTATCGCCGATCTCCACGGTGTGGATATTGGCCAGAGCCAGGGCGGTTTCAGACATTTCTATTTGTTGCGGCCCAACCTCGCCGCCGCCACTCTCGGCAGGGATAAGGTCCATCCCGCAAATGGGGCAATCGCCCGGTTCGGGCTGCATAATCTGCGGGTGCATAGAGCAGGTCCACAGCTGGTTTTCCTCCTCGTGATTGTGTTCTTCTGTAGTGGCTGTTTCGACATTTTTTTCAGACGAATTGCCACCAAAGAACAGATAGCCAAGGAGCAATCCTGCTAACACTAATCCGGTGTAAATGATATATTTCTTCATCGTTTTTGTTTTAATTTATTCTGAATTATTCACTTAAATAATTAATGTTCGCACTGGCTTGGTAATAGTTTTTTACCGCTTCTATCAGGTTCAGCTCAAAATTTAGCTGTAACTCCTGTACGTCCAGCACATCATTGAAATCTATGGTACCGGTTTCGTAATTCCGCCTGAGGATTTCTTCGGCATCATTGGCTTGCTCGATGTTGAGCAACTGGGTACGGTAGCTTATGCGTGCCTCTGCCCTATTGCTCACCGCGGCTTCCAGGCGCGACACCAATTCGTTGTGCCTGTTCTCCCGTTGTGCATTTAGCTCACGTTGCTTCAGTTCATTTTGCCGCGTAACCGATTTGTATTTATTACCGAAAATTGGAACCGTTATAGAGACCATCGGCATCAGGATGTCCTTTCCGCTATCCGGGGCTTGCATCGCAGTGGCTTCCCCCACCGCAACGTAATCCAGGCCAAATCCCAGATCGGGCAGGGCTTCCTTTCGGTTCATTTTTTCTGCTTCCCCTACCGATTCATACAGCTTGTCAAAACGCAACAACTCCGGGTGCACCTGTGGAACTTCTGGCAACTGTACCGGGTCTTCCTGTGGCACCGCCAGAGAATCGTAAACTTCTACCGCGGCACCGGGCCTGGTATTGAGCAAGGCATTGAAAGTAGCTTGTTCGGCTTTAAATTCTTCATCGAAGTTTTCAAAACGTTCCCGTAGCTGGTTTTGCCGCATTTGCAGGCGAAGCACATCTACCGATGAAGCTTGGTTCACTTCAAGGGAAGTAAGTGCAAGCTGCTCATAGGCTTCCAGCAGGTCTATATTTTCCTCCAATACGCGTTGCTTTGCCCTAATGGCATAAAGCCTGTAATAATTTTCGGCCACATTTAGCAGCAGTTGCCTCTGGGCCGTGGCGATTTCCACATATTGGGCATCGGCAAGGCTTGATGCATAATTCTCCCTTGCCGTGATAGTCCCAAACCACGGAATCATTTGTTGCACCGATAGTTTGTACTGCTGTGGGCCCGTTCGGGTCTCTGGTTCGCTGGCAAAATAGCCTACGCTGAACTGGGTTTCCGGGAGTACCCCAACTTCTTCAATCCTCTCCCGGGCCGTTTCATAACGCAGTTCAAACGCCTGTATCTTCGGGTTATTTTCCAAAGCCTGGGTAAGGTAAGGCTGGAGCTGCTGGGCTGTTCCTGTAAGAAAAAAGAAAAGAGAGACAATCACCGCTAGCATTCCGCTTCTTCTATTCAATTTTATTATTAAAATATCTTTTGATTTCATAGTAAAAGGCTTTCTTCTATTTTCTATTTTCAATTCTCTTGTCATTAATCGCCGTCTCCAGCGTTTTTATGCCGGCTTCTTTTCTCCAACTAAATAACACCGGCACTACAAACAATGTGATTAATGCTATAGACATACCACCAACGGCGGGGATGGCCATCGGAATCATGATATCACTACCACGCCCCGAGGACGTAAGCACGGGCAAAAGTGCCAGAATTGTTGTAGCCGTGGTCATCAAGGCGGGACGAATACGCTTAGAGCCCGCTTCCACCACCGATTTACGGATTTCCTTTCGGCTCTTGGGCTCGTTCCGGTCAAAAGTTTGGGTAAGGTAGGTACCCATTACCACGCCATCATCAGTAGCGATACCAAAGAGGGCGATAAAGCCTACCCATACGGCCACACTCAGGTTTATAGTTTTTATCTGAAACATATCCCGAAGGTTTTCGCCAAAAAAGTCGAAATTCAGGAACCAACCCTGACCATAGAGCCAAATAAGGATAAACCCGCCAGAAAAAGCCACGAAGATCCCACTAAAGATCATAAGCGAGGTAGAAACTTTTTGAAACTGAAAGTACAGGATCAAAAAGATAATCATCAGTGCCAATGGCACCACAATGCTAAGCGTCTTTTCAGCGCGAATCTGGTTTTCATAAGTCCCCGTGAATTTATAACTGAGGCCTTTGGGCACGCTAAGCTCCCCGTTATTGATTTTATCCTGAATAAGGGCCTGGGCATTTTCTACTACATCCACTTCGGCAAAACCATCGAGTTTATCGAAAAGCACATAGCCAATAAGGAAGGTATCTTCACTCTTTATTATCTGCGGCCCCTGCTCGTAACGGATATCTACCAACTCATCTAACGGCACCGGCGAGCCGCCCTCAACCGGAACATAGATATTGCCCATATCTTCCGGGCTGTCCCGCAATTCCCTTGGGTAGCGCACGCGTACACCGTAGCGTTCGCGTCCTTCCACCGTTTGACTTAGGCGTTTTCCTCCCACAGCAACCTCCAAAAGTTGCTGAACTTCTTCTATGCTAATACCATAACGAGCCAAACGTTCACGCTTGATATCAAGAAGCAGGTAAGGTTTTCCAACAATACGGTCGGCAAAAACGGCTTCGTCTTTTACACCTTCCACTTGCTTTAACAGGTCTTCCAGTTGGAGTCCAAAATCTTCTATTTGTCGAAGGTTTTGCCCCTGCACTTTGATTCCCATAGGTGCGCGCATCCCCGTTTGAAGCATTACCAGCCGTGTCTCGATGGGCTGGAGCTTGGGCGCCGAGGTTACCCCCGGCAGCTTGGTGGCGGCGGTGATCTCGTTCCAGATATCATCTGGCGACTCTATTTCGGGGCGCCAGTTACGGTAATATTCCCCGTCATCATCTGGAATGAGCTGTTTGTTTTTTACGCGGTGGAATTCCACGATTTCGCTGTCATTATAACTGCCAGCTGCATCTTCGTCCACCTCTAAACTTGGGTTTATTGCCAATTTGCCATTTTTTAACATAAATAAACCGTCTTCATTTACCTGGTAGCGCTGGCGTTCGCCGTGTTCATTCAGCATATATTCAGGTTTGTATTGGATTGTATTTTCATACATGGATATAGGTGCAGGGTCCAGGGCCGACTCTGTACGACCTGCCTTGCCCACTACCGTCTCAATTTCCGGGATAGCGGCCACGGCCATATCCAGCTGCTGCAAGACCCGCTTGTTCTCCTCTACACCTGCATGGGGCAGCGAAGTGGGCATCAACAAGAAGGAGCCTTCATTGAGTGAGGGCATAAATTCCTGCCCGATGTTGCGCATAATCATAAAACCGAGAATAACCAAAACGGTGGGCACCGACAAGAACAACAACTTATTGCGCAAGGCCCAATTGAGGATGCGGGTATAAAATTTTTGGAACAGGGCAAAAACACCCAGCAAACCAAAGGATATAATCCCTACCACAATAAAATTCCAGAAAACACTTTTTTCCAGACCCAACGGACGCCAATACTCGGCTAAAAGTAGCACTATGGCGAAAGCCGAAATAGCTATATTGATAACATTTGATCTTTTGGAACTAATTTTCTTTTTAAGAAGCAGTATTCCGGTTACGCCAAAAGCAATTAGGACAATACCGATGAAATATCCAAAAACAATAGCGGTAAGCCCTGCAATTATCAGAATCCCCTGTATTACCCAGCCCGCGGAAGTACGCCGGGTCCGTTTCTTAAAGAAAGATGCGGCAAATGGCGGAATAAGGAAAAGCGCAACCACTAGGGAAGCCACCAGTGCCATGGTCTTGGTAAATGCCAGTGGGCGGAACAGTTTCCCCTCTGCCCCCACCATAGTAAAGACGGGAAGGAAACTGATAATGGTGGTAAGCACGGCCGTCATAATTGCCCCGGAAACCTCGGCAGTGGCATTGTACACGATTTCATTCGTGGTCAAATATTTCCGTTCTTTGTCCTGATCGAGATGCCGGATGATATTTTCAGATAAGATCACGCCCACATCCACCATGGTCCCAATAGCAATGGCAATACCGGAAAGGGCCACGATATTGGCATCGACATTAAAGAACTTCATCGAGATAAAGACCATTAAAACCGCTACTGGCAATAAACTGGAAATGAGGATGGAGGCGCGTAGGTTAAAAACCATAACGATAATTACGAGTACCGTAATCAGGATTTCCAATGTAAGGGCTTCATTAAGCGTGCCCAGGGTTTCCTGAATCAGTTGCGTACGATCGTAAAATGGAACAATAGTTACCTGCGACTCGCGACCATCTTCCAGCACCTTGGTGGGCAGGCCGGGGCTAAGTTCATTTATTTTATCCTTTACATTATTGATTACTTCCAGCGGATTTGCGCCATAACGAGCCACAACCACTCCGCCAACCACCTCGGCACCTTCTTTGTCCAGGATACCACGGCGGGTTTCCGGACCCAGGTTTACTTTGGCAATGTCGCTTATTTTGATACTGGTAAATTCTTCTGAAGTTACCACGGCATTTTCAATATCTTCTATTTCCTGAACGTAGCCCAGCCCACGTACCAAATATTCGGCCTGATTTATTTCCAAGGTTTGTGCACCAATATCACGGTTGGTTTCCTTTACGGCCTTTACCACCTGTGCCAGGGAAATATCGTATTGACGCATCAGTTCGGGATCCACATCTACCTGATATTCCTGCACATAGCCACCTATGGATGCAACTTCGGAAACCCCGCTGGCACCGGAAAGTCCATATTTCACATAATAATCCTGAATGCTTCGCAGTTCGTGCAAATCCCAGCCCCCGGTAACATTGCCATCTTTGTCACGTCCTTCTAAGGTGTACCAAAAAACCTGGCCCAGCCCGGTAGCATCGGGACCCAGGGCAGGGTTTACACCTTCGGGAAGCAGGTTTGCCGGCAGGGAATTGAGTTTTTCCAAAATCCGGCTACGGCTCCAGTAGAACTCAATATCCTCTTCAAAAATGATATAAATACTGGAAAACCCAAACATAGAGGAACTCCGGATGGTTTTCACACCGGGAATTCCCAGGAGCGAAGTAGTAAGGGGATAGGTAATCTGGTCTTCTATATCCTGGGGGGATTTCCCCTCCCATTTGGTAAAGACAATTTGTTGATTCTCGCCAATATCGGGGATGGCATCTACCGCCACGGGATCGCGCGGAATTAAACCGGTTTCCCAATTAAAAGGGGCATTTACCACGCCCCAGCCTACAAAAAGGACTAGGAGGATAATTGCTACTAGTTTGTTTTCTATAAGAAATTTTATGCCTTTATTTAGCATCTTTATTGATAATTAAACAGTTATACATTGAATAACTTTCTGATAATATCAGAAAATTAAACGCAACAAAGTAAGCCCAAGATGGAAGTAACCATAGAGCAAATCTTTCCGATAATTATCGGAAACTGTTTAAAATCAAATTAAATAAGTTTCGTGTAGTTTTTGTACGTTCCTTACAAGATAAGGAGGTGTATAATCTCTAAATGGAACAATGTTCTTATCCAGTCCATCAAAAAGATTAATATAAGTATAAAAGAAAGTAGCAACAAAGGCTTGATGCTCAAAGCTTAAATTGGTGTAAGATGTTTTTAAATCATCTTGACCGTCATTCACTATTTGTGCATCTGAACAGCAAGATTTTTCCGAAAAACCTGCTTCACAACTTTTTTGGGATGATTGATTTTCCATACCACAGGTTTGAGCATTATGAAATAAAGCAAAATCAACCAATGAATCTCCACAATAATGCATATCTACAGTAAAAGACATAGTGGTAACAAATACCAAGCTCGCTAAGGCTACAGATAATATTTTATGGAAAAATGATTTCATAAGACTGCAAATATATATAAAATATCATTAGTGTCCATTAAAAATTTTTAAATGTTCTTTGAAATTACTGATAATCTATACTTTACAAGTCTAATTGGCGCGTGACGATTTGAATTGATTAGGTTTAGCCTCTAAAATTTGGCGGCCATGAATCAAGGAAAATACGTTTTCTCCCAATTGACGGGATATTTACCCCAACGAGTTTTTGATAGGTTTGTCAAAAAGCATGATGGAAACAGGTATGTGAAACATTTTACTTGCTGGAATCAACTACTTTGTATGCTATTCGGTCAGCTGACTAATCGAGAAAGCCTCCGAGACCTAATCGTTGCGCTTGATGCTCATAGTGGAAAATCGTATCATCTTGGATTGGGCAAAAGTGTTACCAGAAGTAATTTTGCAAAAGCCAACGAAGTTCGCAATTCAAAAATTTTTGAAGATTTTGCCTATCATCTGATCGCTATAGCCCGGGAATTGCATTCTAGTGATGATTTTAAAATCAAAGGAAACATTTATGCCTTTGATTCCTCCACCATAGATCTTTGTCTAAATGTCTTTTGGTGGGCGAAATTTCGCAAGGCAAAAGGAGGAATCAAACTTCACACTTTATATGATGTAAACACCCAGATACCAGCCTTTCTGCATATTACCCCTGCTAACGTTCATGACGTGAAGGCAATGGATGAGCTGGTTTATGAAGCGGGTGCCCACTATATATTTGATCGTGCATATCTTGATTACACTAGGTTGTACAAAATAGAACGTTGCTCAGCCTACTTTGTAGTTCGAGCAAAATCGAATACCAAATTCAGGCGGATGTACTCTAATAAAGTTGATAAGCTAACTGGGATCCGATGTGACCAGATTGGAAAATTAAGTGGTTTTTATACCTCCCAAGAGTATCCAGAAAAACTTCGCAGAGTGAAATATTATGATAAAGAGTCAAACCGAACCTTTATCTTTTTGACAAACAACATGAAGGTTACTGCCGAGGAGGTTGCCTTACTGTACAAAAAAAGATGGCAGGTGGAACTTTTCTTTAAATGGGTCAAGCAACACTTGAAAATAAAATCCTTCTGGGGAACATCTGAAAATGCCGTAAAATCCAGATCTACTGTGCGATAAGTGCTTACTGTCTGGTCTCTATCGTGGCAGATAAACTAAAATTGGAGCGTTCAACCTACGAAATATTACAGGTTTTAGGCACCTCATTATTAGATAAAGCCCCTATAAATGAGCTTTTTATGAATATAAATTATAGTAATGTCAAAGAACTTGATTATAACCAACTGTCACTCAGTCTGTTTTAACTGGACAGTAATGATAAAATATATAAAACAACGAAATATAAAAACATTAATAATTCTTTTTCGTTATGTAAACTTTTACTTCTTATACTATTTTCGACAAAAAGAGAATCAAACTTCTAAAAATATGATAAATATCATATTTTTATTTCTTTTTTGCAGTATGTTCGGCAAAAATAAGTTCTAAAAAATTCATTATTAAAAATTAGTTAACATTTGTTAATTTTTTTTATATTCGTATTATGCAAAGCTTTAATAAAATAATAGCTGTTTCATTGGTACTTGCAGTAATGTTTGCTTCATCGTCTTTTACTGTGAATATGCATTTCTGCTGTGATAAACTCGTGGATATGGCGGTTTTAAATAAAGCTCAGGTTTGTGATAATGCGGTGAAGGCTCAGACCAATCCTTCAAAAAAATGTTCGTTCGAAAAAAAAGGTTGCTGTGCTAATAAATCTATAGTTAAAGAAAGTGGCGATAACTTTCAAAAAGCTTCATTTGAGATGGAAAATCATAAACTGATTTTCCTACACACATTTTTTTACACTTACGTAAATCTATTCGAAGGGTTGGAACAAAATATAATCCCTTTTAGGGATTATGACCCACCCCTCATACCGAAAGATTTTCAAGTACTCCACGAGGTATATTTAATTTGATTTCATCCTAAGTAGGTTCTTTTTCAAACAACCTACCTTATATGTTGGCCTGTACTACGCAAAGGCTAACAACTGGTGCGCTCTATCCTGAGCATACCACACTTTCAACTATTTGAAAAACAGAAATTTATAATCTATTAGAATAAATACCATTCTAAGAATAAATAATTAATACTATGGATTTACAGAGAGAATTCTGGATAAAGAATATGGTATGTAGCCGTTGTCTAAAAGTAATAACGCAAGAACTGGAAGAGATGGGAATAACCGTACTCTCTTTGGAATTAGGTAAACTATTGGTTGAATCTTCAAAAAACACCAACACCGAGGTTACGTATAAAGTTACCAAAGTACTTCATTCCAATGATTTTGAAATAGTACAAAGTGAAGGGGAAATGCTGGTTGAAAAAGTAAAAATCATTCTAATCCAACTGCTTACTCAGTTACCACTTCATTTGAAAACAAATACTTCAGAACATTTGTCTTCTACGCTCAACAGGGATTATAAAATACTGAGCAGGCTGTTTTCTAAAAATGAAAACACCACCATTGAAAAATACTTTATAAAACTGAAAATTGAAAAAGTAAAAGAACTTATTCAATTAAAACAATATTCTTTTTCAGATGTGGCATATATGCTGGATTATAGTAGCATTAACCATTTATCAAGACAGTTTAAAGAGATTGTGGGAATGAGTATGAGCGACTATAAAAACACAGAAAAATGGAAACGAAATTTCTATGATGAAATTATATAAATAACAACGAAAGTTATGCAGATGAAGTAGCATAAAAACAGATAGCTTTCGTGTTAATTATAATATTAAAAACCCTAAAGCCTGAACTCCCTAAGGCTTGTGTTGATAATCCCCCAATTACAACATAAGCCAGTTCAGGTCTTAAAAAGGCGAGGAATAAACATTAATTAAAATAAAAAACAATGAAAAATCACTGGTTATGGATGGTCCTCGGTTGTGGACTGCCGCTTTTACTCATCTTTTTAGCACCATCTATTGGAATTGGTGGTGGCACCTGGCTTTTTGCATTTATTATAATAATGTTCGCAGTACACTTGTTAATGCCCATGCGGCACGGGAGCCATACGCACGGATTGTCCAATGAGAACTTAAAAAAGAAGGATAAAAAAAAAGAAGGACAACATCACTAAAATTTATGTTATGAAACGAAAATTTCAAATTAATGGTATTAGTTGCGGCGGCTGCATTAGCAGGGGCAAAAAGACATTGGAAGAACATCCAAAGATTGAAAAGGCAGAAATTTTTCTGGCACCAAAAGGAGCTACAATCATCACTATGAAGGAAACGCTTTCAGTAGATGAATTACAAAAACAACTCAGCAACCTTGAGGGTTACACAATTGAAAAACTATAAAAGTAACTTAAAATCAAAAATTATGTTTTTTCACGACGGAAGTTTCGGAGGTATGCACCTGATATGGTGGATTATTTGGATGGCGTTTATCATTTGGATTTTCTTTATCCCAACTGATATCCCATACCAAAAACCAAAAAAAGAAAAGCCATTGGACATCCTAAAAAACAGGTTTGCCAAGGGCGAAATTTCAAAGGAGGAATTTGAAGAATCCAAAAAATTATTAAAATCAGATAACCAATCTTAAAACATATAAATTATGTATCGATTAAATGTAAAAAAATTCGGTTTTGCCCTCGGTCTAACAGTATCCTTAATTTATTTGGGCTGTATGATCGTGATGGCTACAGCAGGACAGGAAGGAACGATTATATTTTTCAACAGCCTTTTACACGGTCTGGACACCAGTAATATTATAAGAATGGACGTGCCACTATTAGAAGCATTTTTTGGTATTGTGCAAAGCTTCATTTTAGGCTGGTTGATTGGAGCGTGTATTGCGGCATTTTATAATGCCCAAATAAAAAACAGATGATTTTGCATTAAATAGGATTGTTTAATCGAAAGTTTAGATAAGGCCCTCTTGAATTTAGAACATAATTATATCAAAGATTCATAAACCGCTAAAAATGATAAACAGTAATACTTATAAAAATATTAAGATCATTTTGACTCATTTATTTATTGGGGCAGGTATTTTTTATTTCCTGGTACACCCTTTTACAATGGTAATCTACTGGTTTGAGTTCAGTGATACGCCCTTCTCTTTCCCCTTGTTTCAGCAAGTCTTAGAAGAACGTTTTTTGGAATCTTTCAGTTTCAATATGCGGGGCATGGGCGGACTCTTAACTTTATTGGGAGGATTCTTGGGGATAGTTTCAGGTTTATTCTGGATAAACCTGAAAAAGAAAAATGAAATTATTGGCACACAACAGCGGCTGCTTGTTCGTGATATTGAAGAATTAATCCAGGCCGGTGAAAATGAACGGGTGGAATTCAAATCTTCCATACGCTATGATTATTACCGTAAAACAACCAATCGGGAACTGGAGTTGGTCATTGCCAAAACCATTGTGGGCTTTATGAATGCCAAGGGTGGAAAACTTATAATTGGTGTTGATGACGACGGAAATGTTCTGGGATTGGAAAAAGATTATAAAACCCTAAAGCATAAAAACATGGATGGGTATGAACGTGCGGTGTTCAGGATTATCTCTACACAATTGGGTCACGAGGCTTGTTTCAGCAACCATATTTCGTTCTACAGTATTGATGAGAAAGATGTGTGCGTGGTGGATATCGAACCTTCCAACGAACCGGTTTATGTGAGTGATGAAGGAAACACCACTTTTTATGTACGCACAGGAAATGCTACGTATCCACTATCGGTAAAAGAAACAGTGGATTATTTAAAAACCAAAAAGCTTAAGCTTATGCAATACAACTAGTTTATAAGAGAGGTTGGAAATGAAATATCCAAAATGATTCGATTACTAAATTCTTTGGCTTGACATGTAAATCTAATTCGGACAGAATTAGTGGAATTAAACCCGAAATCAGAGATTAAAAAGACGAAAAAAATGAAAATTGTATTGGCCATAGATGGTTCAGATTTTAGTGAAGTAGCCATTAACGAGCTTAAGAAAATGACTTTATCCTCAAATAGTGAAATTCATATTATAAATGTTTATGAACTTCCTAAAACAACCGGTCTGGGATTGCATACTATGGACGGCAAGATAGGAAATTACATAGAAGAAATTAAAAGTAACGCTCAAAAATTGGGAAACAAAATCGTTTCAGAAGCTTCCGATAAAATCAAGGCCGAAAACAAGGCACTTACCATAACCACAAGTGTTGTTAGCGGACTGCCCAAAAGTACTATTAATGAAAAATCAGAAAATTGGGGTGCAGATTTAATTGTAGTAGGCTCTCAGGGTCACGGTGCTTTTTCTCGCTTAGTATTGGGCTCAGTATCCCAATATTTAACCACAAATGCCAAATGTTCAGTACTGATTGCAAGAGATAGAAATAAAAAATGAAAGAAAAGCAAACACATAGCATTACGTTGGAATCCACCTGTAAGATAACAGATGAGATATGTCTTCCCGATACTAAATTACCTCGTGTGGTTATCGTTGGTGGAGGATTTGCAGGTTTGGCATTGGTTGAGAAACTGAAACACAAAGAAGTTCAAGTGGTTTTACTCGATAAAAATAACTTCCATCAGTTTCAGCCTTTATTATATCAAGTGGCAACGAGTGCCCTGGAGCCTGACAGTATTGTATTTCCATTCAGAAAACAAATCAATGGCTATAAAAATGTTTTCTTTCGTTTGGCTGAAGTTGAGGAAATTCAACCTGATTCAAATACTATATTGACCAATAAGGGAAGTGTTTCTTATGACTATTTAGTGTTGGCTACTGGCACGACCACCAATTTCTTTGGGATGGATTCTGTGGCCGAAAATAGTTTGGGGATGAAGGATATTCGCGATTCCCTCAACATCCGTCATATGATGTTGCAAAATTTGGAACAGGCAGCTATTACTTGTGATGATAAAGAACGCGACGCGCTGACAAATTTTGTAATAGTAGGTGGTGGTCCAGCAGGCGTAGAAATGGCAGGAGCTTTGGCAGAGTTTTGCAAATACATCCTTCCCAAAGATTACCCAGAGTACCCTTCTTCCATTATGAATATTTATCTAATAGAAGCCATTGATGAGTTGTTAGGCACAATGTCAGACAAGGCATCATCGAAAACCCTCAAATATTTAGAGGATTTGAATGTAAAGGTATTATTAAATGAAGCTGTAAGCAATTATGACGGCAACGAAGTCACTACCAAAAGTGGTAAGACCATTTTGGCTAAAAATCTTATCTGGACGGCTGGCGTAAAAGGACAATTCCCAAAAGGTATTGATGAAAAACACGTGGTCAAGGGCAACCGGATTAAAACCGATGCTAATTTAAAAGTAGAAGGCTACGAAAACATTTTTGCCATAGGCGATATAGCTGCGCTTATTTCTGAAGAAAGACCCAAAGGGCATCCACAGATGGCGCAGGCAGCAATTCAACAAGGAAAATATCTGGGTAATTCTATATTAAACCTCATAAATAATAAACCCACACAACCTTTCGAATATAAAGACAAAGGCTCCTTGGCCACTGTAGGAAAACGCAAGGCAGTTGCCGATTTGGGCAAATTTAAATTTGCAGGCTATTTCGCCTGGTTGCTGTGGTCCGTTGTTCACTTGATGTCCATAAGTGGATTTAGAAATAGATTGATGGTTGGTTTTAATTGGGCGGTTAGCTATTTCACTTATGAAAAGAGCAACCGCCTGATTATTAGAAACTTTAAACCGAAATCTTCGATTAAAAACAGGGAAAAATAATTTTGAAATGAAAAACACCACAGATAAAAATAATAAGCTTTCCTTATTAGGTTCCATATCTCTTGGTACAGGCGTAATGATTGGTGCTGGCATATTTGTCCTTATGGGGCAAATAGCAGAATTGGTGGGTGATCTATTTCCCATTGCATTTATTGCAGGTGCTGTTGTGGTGGGTTTTAGCTCATATTCCTATGTCAAGTTTTCAAATGCTTTTCCATCATCTGGAGGTGTGGTTAAATTCCTTAACAAATCCTATGGACCTGGAACAACAACAGGGTTTTATTCTTTGCTGATGTACGTATCAATGGTAGTTTCCGAAAGTCTGGTGGCGGGCACTTTTGGAGCATATACGTTGAGACTATTTCCCGAGTCCTATGCAGGTTATGCCTCTACCCTGGGTGTTGGGCTAATTGTTGTTGCTTATATAGTGAACATCCTGGGCAATAAGGTTATTGGTGCCACCGCGACATTTACCGCTATTATAAAGGTAGTGGGAATAGCAATTTTAGCTATTGCCGGCCTTGCAATTTCAGGTTTTGCCGATATTACGGGAAACTATATTCCCAAAAATACTGAGACATTACCACAAGGCTTCGGATTTGTGGCCGCTTTGGCGTTATCTATCCTTGCTTATAAAGGCTTTACCACTATCACGAACCAAGGGGCCGATATTAAAAACCCGCATAAAAATCTTGGTAGGTCTATCGTGTTTTCCATACTTATCTGCACACTGATATATGTAGCCTTGGCATTAGCTGTTGCGGGAGGTTTAAGCATTCCTGAAATAATCGAAGCTAAAGATTATGCCCTTGCAGCCGCCGCAAAACCTGTTTTTGGGGAATGGGGTTCCTGGATTACCATTGGCATTGCCATTATTGCCACGGTTTCTGGGGTCATTGCCAGTATCTTTTCCTCTTCACGCTTGTTGGCAATGCTCAGCAATATGAAACAGGTGCCTTCTTTAACCAAACTTGGTAGCTTAAAAAATCCAGCACTAATATTCACGTCTTCCCTCGCCATTTTACTGACCGTGCTTTTCGATTTGACAAGGATAGCATCCATTGGGGCTATTTTTTACCTTATTATGGATATCGCTATCCATTGGGGGCTGTTCCGTCACCTTAAAAACAAAGTGGTTTTTCAGCCTATCATCCCATTAATAGCCATCGTATTGGACATTGCGGTATTGGCAGCTTTTCTTTATATAAAATATCTGAACGATCCTTTGGTGCTTATCGTAGCAGCGATTGGGATTGTTCTAATACTTGTTGCAGAACGCCTTTTTATGATTTCACACACAGACAATGAAGGTAATATGCCAATGGGAATGGAAACTACGAACAATAAAACATAATTAATAAAAATCAATTTATATGAAAAATATAGCAGTTATAGGATACGGAGTCATTGGAAAAAGGGTGGCAGATGCCATCAACTTACAAAACGATATGAAGCTTTCGGGAGTATGTGATATCATTAGCGACTGGCGAATTCAAAATGCCGTAAGAAAGGAATACGACATTTATGCAGCAACTAAAGATGCTGCTGATAAAATGAAATCTGAAGGGATTTCGGTAAAAGGCGATATGCAGGAACTTTTAAAGAAATCAGATCTTGTTGTGGACTGTACACCCAAAAAAATTGCCGCTCAGAATGTCGTTATCTACAAGGAGCAAAACATCAAATTTATTCTACACGGTGGCGAAAAACACGAAACCACAGGGCATTCCTTTAGTGCAGAAAATAATTACAAATCAGCTCTAAACTTGAATGCGACAAGAGTAGTTTCCTGTAATACTACGTCTATTTTAAGAACCTTGACCGCTTTAAAAAGAGCCGATTTATTGGATTATGCCAGAGGTACACTTTTAAGAAGAGCTACAGACCCTTGGGAAAGTCATTTGGGTGGTATTATGAATACGATGGTTCCCGAAAAGGATATTCCGAGCCATCAAGGACCAGACGCCAAAAGTGTAGATCCTGATTTGGATGTTATTACTACCGCAATAAAGGTACCCCAAACCTTAAGCCATTTACACTACTGGAACGTGAAGTTAAAAAAACAAGCCTCTAAAGAAGAAGTGCTTAATGCTTTTAAAACGTCCAGCCGTATCAAATTGATTCAATATGACCAAGGTTTGGTTTCCAACAATACCATAAAAGAAATGTTCTTGGATATGGGAAGGCCTTGGGGCGATATGTACGAAGTAGCCCTATGGGAAGATATGCTAAAAGTACATGGCGATGAACTTTTCTATGCTTATGTAGTCGATAATCAAGCTATTGTAATTCCGGAAACAATTGATGCTATTAGGGCATTAACCGGAATTGAAACAGATGAGGCTAAATCCATCGCCAAAACAAATGAAAGTTTAGGAATCCATTAAACACTATCGAGATGAAAATAAGCAAAAACATAATAGGACTTTTAGGAGAAAAGGCAGACTTCTATTTGGAACACGTTTGTGAAAAAATAACAAAGGATGAACTGCAAACCCCCAGTAAAGCAAACATAGATAAGGTATTTGTTCAAAGTAACAGAAATCCACAGGTACTGCGAAGTCTTTCGCAATTGTATAACCACGGAAACCTTGGCGGTACAGGCTATTTGAGCATCCTTCCCGTAGACCAGGGTATTGAGCACAGTGCTGCTTTTTCATTCTATAAAAACCCGGATTATTTTGACCCGGAGAATATTATAAAATTGGCAATAGAAGCAGGATGTAATGGAGTGGCTTCCACCTTTGGGGTTTTAGGATTAAACGCACGAAAATATGCCCATAAAATTCCGTTTATCGTGAAGATTAACCACAATGAACTGCTTACCTACCCAAACAAATATGACCAAACACTATTCGGAAAAGTAAAATCAGCTTGGAATATGGGAGCCGTTGCTGTGGGTGCCACCATTTATTTTGGTTCTGAAGAAAGTAATAGACAGCTAAAGGAAATAGCCGAAGCTTTTGAAGAAGCCCATAGTTTAGGAATGGCTACCATTTTATGGTGCTATACCCGCAATGAAAATTTTAAAACCGAAAAGAAAGATTATCACGCTGCCGCCGACGTTACCGGACAAGCTAATCATATCGGCGTAACGATACAGGCAGATATCATCAAACAAAAATTACCTACAAACAATTTTGGATTTAAGGAAATTGGGTTTGGAAAATATGATGATGAAATGTATAAAACCCTTACCACAGAACATCCCATTGACCTTTGTCGATTACAAGTCGCCAATTGCTATATGGGCAAAATAGGATTGATCAATTCCGGCGGTGGCTCTAAAGGTGAATCAGATTTGACCGAAGCGGTAACAACAGCATTAATCAATAAAAGAGCTGGCGGCTCTGGATTGATTATGGGTCGAAAAGCATTTCAAAAGCCTTTTATTAGAGGGATTGAGTTACTGCACTCCGTCCAACAGGTATATCTGGAAGATAGTATAACCATAGCTTAATTATAACGAAAACAATTTAAAACCAATAAATCATGAAAAACATACTCGTACCTACAAACTTTTCAGAAAACTGCAAGAAAGCAGAGGAACTCGGAATTGAAATGGCAAAGCTTTACAATTCAGAAATTCATTTTTTTCACTTAATTAACACCCCCGTAAACTGGGTTGAGCTAGATAAGGAAAAAGAAAAAAGATATCCAGAAACAGTAAAAGAAATAGGAAGTGCAAAAGCCTCCTTGAGAGCACTGGAAAAAAAAGCAGAACAACAAGAGCTTGAATGCAGGACGTTCCTTGAGTTTGATGGCGGACAGGCAAATATACTTAAACACTCCGGTCATTTTCACCACGACTTTATTGTTACAGGAAGCAGCGGCACCCGAGGTGGAGTGCGCGAATTACTGGGAAGCAATGTAGAGAAAATTGTAAGAAAAGCCGATGTCCCTGTAATTGTGGTTAAGGATGAAAAAGTAACTTTTCCTTTTAATAATATTGTTTTTGTTTCAGATTTTCTGGAAGATGTGAGCGAAGCATTTAAGCAGGTTATTTCTATTGCGGAAAAGTGCGGTGCACATCTTCATTTATTGAGGGTTAATACCCAAACTGATTTTAACAGTATAGAACAGGGTTTGGACCCCATCAAGGAATTCTTGAAGAAATTCCCCGATTTGGATAACTTTTCAATGAATGTATATAATGAACCTGATGTAGAAACAGGTATAAACAATTTTTTGAAATATAAAGATGCCGATTTAATAGCAATGTGTACTAGTGGCCGTACAGGTTTTTTAAGCCTGTTCTCCAAAAGTATCGCCGAGGGCGTAACCAATCATTCCGAATTGCCGGTAATGACCATTAAGGTATAACAATGAATAAACCAGTCCTAATAAAAAAATACTCTGGTGAGTACGAAGCCTTTGATGTAAACAAACTCATCAACTCCCTGCGGCGTTCACGGGCAGATGAGGATATTATTCAGGATGTAGCCCGGAAAGTACAAGAGCAGATTGAAGAAGGAATGACAACCAAAAAAATCTATCAGTTGGCTTTCAAGATGCTAAAACGAAAATCTAGGGTAAGTGCCTCAAAGTACAAGCTCAAAAAAGCTTTAATGGAACTAGGTCCAACCGGTTTTCCATTTGAAAAGTTAGTAGGCAAACTATTGGCACACGAAGGATTTTCAACACAGGTTGGTGTCATAGTTCAAGGCAATTGCGTTCAGCACGAAGTGGATGTGATAGCGCAAAAAGGAAATAAACATTATATGATTGAATGTAAATACCATAGTGACCAAGGCAGGTTTTGCAATGTAAAAATCCCATTATATATCCATTCACGGTTTTTGGACGTGGAAAAGCAATGGAAACACCAAAAAGGTCACGAGGCTAAACTTCATAAAGGCGGGGTTTACACCAATACGCGTTTCACAACCGATGCCATTCAGTACGGGAAATGTGTTGGAATGCTTATGACCAGTTGGGATTATCCAAGAGGAAATGGTCTCAAGGACAGAATAGATAAATCGGGGCTACATCCCTTAACCGCTTTAACAACACTTACCAAAGCTGAAAAAACAAAATTATTGGATCTAGGCATCATACTCTGCAAGGAGCTACACGAAAATCCAGACTTTTTGGAACAAATGGGTATCAGTAAGCTAAGGCAAAATAAGATACTCGAAGATTCAAGAGAATTATGTAGATCCCATTAATTCAAATAATGAATAATTACTAATTTTTAAAAATAATACAAATGAAAACTGAAGAATTGCAAAAACAGGGCAACATAGATTTAGAACCATTTTACCAGGCATTGGAAGATGACTCAAAACTACTTGAAGAAGCCCTTGAGATATTATTGGAAATGGTTCACTTTGAACCTAAATCAGTAAAGAAATTGGCTCTTTTTATTAAAGAGGATTCTCGTAATCTATATAAAGAAATAGTGGAATTGAGCAAATCAAAACAAGATAAAGGAAATACACCTTCCTGCTGTGGTGGACTCTAAATAAATACTATAAAGATGGATAACAATAAAATAAATATTCACTTTTTAGGTGCAGCAGGTACGGTAACCGGCTCAAAATATTTAGTGGACACAGGAGATAAAAAGATACTCATAGACTGCGGACTTTTTCAAGGGCTAAAGGAATTACGCCTTAAAAACTGGGAGTACCCACCTGTTAATGTTGCTGATATTGATGCTGTTTTGCTCACCCACGGCCATATGGACCACACAGGTTATCTGCCGAGATTGGTAAAGCAAGGTTTCAAAGGGCCCATCTATGGTACCAATCCCACCTTGGACATTGCAAAAATCATTTTGAATGATAGTGCAAAAATTCAGGAACAAGAAGCAGAACGTGCCAATAAAGAAGGCTATTCCAAACATAATCCTGCTGAACCATTGTACGACCTAAAGGATGTAGAAAAAACTATCCCTCATTTTAAAGGAATTCCGCAATCACAATGGATTCCATTGTTTGATGGCATAAGGGCTCGATTTCAATATAATGGACACATTCTGGGAGCAACTTACATTGAGTTGGATGTACACAGGAAACGTTTTGTGTTTTCTGGCGATATAGGCAGAACAAACGATTTATTACTGTTTCCGCCATTAAAGCCAAAAAAGGCAGATGTATTATTTATTGAATCCACCTACGGAGGAAGATTTCATCCTGATGAAGTAGAAGCACTTCCACAGATAGAAAAATTGGTCAATGACACCATCAACAGAGGTGGCAGCCTATTTGTTCCAAGTTTTTCAGTAGAACGTGCCCAATTGATGATGCTGATTTTTTGGAAATTATTGAAAGAGAAGAAAATACCAAAAATACAAATGATAATGGATAGCCCAATGGGAGCAAGTGTATTAGAATTGTTTCATCGCACAAGAGATTGGCACAGGTTGGAAGATAACGAATGTGACGAAATGTGCTCGCACTTTACGGTCGTAAGCAGTTATCGGGAAACAATGGAATTACGAACAGATAATAAACCGAAAATCGTGATTGCAGGAAGCGGAATGCTCACAGGCGGAAGAATGCTAAACTACCTTGAAACACAGGCACAAAACCCCAACAACACCTTGCTTTTTGTGGGTTATCAAGCTGAAGGTACGCGAGGCAGAAAATTATTGGAAGGCGATAAGGAACTTAAAGTGTATGGAAAATGGGTGCCCTTTGATATGGAAGTTGCAGAAATTGAAGGGCTTTCGGCACACGCAGACCACGCAGAACTTATGGACTGGATGGATAAGATAAAAAACAAACCCGAACGTATTTTCATTGTACACGGTGAAAAAGAGAGTGCAGAAGCATTGCAAAAAGGCATCAAGGAAACCTATGGGTGGGATGCAGAAATTCAGCAATTATACACCATCGAAGAAATAGAATAAATCGAAAAATCACAACAACCAATAAAATATGGACACACACTCAAACATATTAAAATATAAACATCTCGGAATCTATACCCAAAACGAAAATGTAGTGTATATGCGCGAAGATTGCCACGTCTGTATTTCAGAAGGGTTTGAGGCACTTACCCGAATAAGAATATCCAATGCAAATACATCAATCGTAGCAAGTCTTAATGTCCTGAATTCTGATATTCTGTTGCCTAATGAAATCGGACTATCAGATGCTGCTGCGAAAAAACTCAATGTTTCCCCAAACGATACATTATATGTTTCCCATTTAGAGCCTATTGAATCCTTAAGCCACGTCAGGGCAAAAATCTATAACAAAAAACTGGATTATAAGGCCTATAACAACATCATAACCGATATCGTGGAAGGCGATTATTCCAACATCCACCTTTCGGCATTTATTACTGCCTGTGCTGGCGACCGAATGGATATTGATGAAATATCCGACCTAACGAAAGCAATGATTGCTTCCGGAAAGCAACTGAACTGGAACAAGGATATCGTGGTCGACAAACATTGTATTGGCGGATTGCCTGGCAATAGGACAACACCATTGGTAGTTGCCATTGTTGCCGCGTATGGGCTTACTATGCCAAAAACATCCTCACGGGCAATCACTTCGCCAGCAGGCACAGCAGATACAATGGAAGTACTGACCAATGTTACGCTCTCTTCCGA
This sequence comes from Zunongwangia sp. SCSIO 43204, assembly GCF_019904275.1. Classification (GTDB taxonomy): domain Bacteria; phylum Bacteroidota; class Bacteroidia; order Flavobacteriales; family Flavobacteriaceae; genus Zunongwangia; species Zunongwangia mangrovi. The sequence continues at coordinate 2,841,757 of NZ_CP063204.1, read as the reverse complement.
GGAAATAAAGACCGTAGTAGAAAAAGAAGGCGGATGTTTTGTTTGGGGCGGTACAGCGCAGTTAAGTCCTGCCGATGATGTGCTCATTAAAATTGAAAAAGCCTTGGATATTGATAGCGAAGGTCAGCTCATCGCTTCAGTACTCTCTAAAAAGGCAGCAGCTGGTTCTACTCACGTGGTCATTGATATTCCCGTGGGAGAAACCGCCAAGGTTCGCAGTACCGAAATGGCAGAAAAACTAAAAAATCATATGGAAACCGTTGGAACTGCTGTTGGGTTGAATGTAAAAGTTGTAGTTACGGATGGCACGCAGCCTGTTGGAAGAGGTATCGGTCCAACTTTAGAAGCCATAGATATATTAAAAGTTTTGAAAAATGAGGAAGATGCACCTAAAGACTTAACAGAAAGAGCATTGCTTTTAGCTACTGAACTATTAGAACTTTCTGGAAAAGTAGAAAAAGGAAAGGGACAGGAAACCGCACATAAAATTCTCAAATCTGGAAAAGCATATGAAAAATTCGTAGCCATTTGTAAGGCGCAAGGTCAATTTTCAAAACCAGTTTTAGCACCTTATAAAATTGAAATTAAAGCTGAAAAGTCAGGCGTTTTGCAACGAATTGATAACCGTAAAATTGCAAAACTGGCCAAGCTTTCTGGAGCACCACAATCTAAATCGGCAGGGATTCTTCTAAATGTGCATTTGGGAGAACAAATCGAAGAGAACCAACTGCTTTATACCATATATGCTGAATCCAAAGGTGAACTTAATTATGCCTTGGAATATGAAAACAACCATAACGACATCATAACTATAAATTAAAGAACATACTATGAAAACAATATTATTCAGTCTTCCCGGAAATGAAGAACTCACAGAACTAATGGCTACAAAAATGGATGCTGAAGTGGGTCAAGCCACATTAAGGAAATTCCCTGACGGGGAATCATACACGCGCATATTGTCTGATGTTAAAGATAAATGTGTGGTACTGGTATGCACCTTGCACGAACCGGACGAAAAACTGTTGTCACTATATTTTTTAAGCCACACAGCCAAATCATTAGGAGCTATGTGTACCTGTTTGGTAGCACCCTATTTGGCGTATATGCGGCAGGACAAAGTATTTAATGAAGGAGAAGGAGTGACTTCCGGTTTCTTCGGAAAATTGATTTCTGGTTTCGCCGATAGCATTACCACAGTTGACCCTCACTTGCACAGAATTAGTTCGTTGGGAGAAGTGTATCAAATTCCAAATAAAGTGATTCACGCTGCCGACGCAATTTCAGAATGGATTAAAGAAAATATCGAAAACCCGGTACTTATCGGACCTGATTCTGAAAGTGAACAATGGGTATCAGAAGTCGCCAAAAATGCAGGAGCACCATTTACGGTATTACAAAAGGTGCGTCACGGTGACCGTGATGTAGAAGTCTCTGTTCCCGATGTGGATATATATAAAGATGCTACACCCATTTTGGTAGATGATATTATTTCCACAGCCCGAACAATGATTGAAACCGTACAACATCTTAAAAAAGCAGGAATGAAACCACCTATTTGTGTAGGCATTCACGCCGTTTTTTCAGGAAACGCCTATCAAGATTTATTGGATTCCGGAGTAGAAAAAATAGTGACTTGTAATACCATCCCACACTCTTCAAATGGAATTGATTTAAGTGATATTATGGCAAAAGAGGTAAAAAAATTAATGCACCATATATGAGAAAACAAGGCTTTATAGTACTAATCACTTTATTCAGCATCACAATGACTGGACAAACTGAAATGCTCATTGGGCAGATTTCAGGCAGAGTTGTTATTCGGGAAAACTTTGATAAAGAAGGTGATTTTCTCAATAAACAAACTTTTGAAGCTGGAGAAACAATAAAGGAAAATGGATATTATGAAATAAAGGTAGTTACAGAATTGTTTGACAAAAACAAACAATCAACCGATAAATACACTACTACCTACCGTTGTGAGCCAGATGACGCCAATGTAATGATAATGGCTTTTCCGTTTTCCAAGCCAAAATCAAAAGAAACCGAAATTAATACCATTTCTGAAAATTTTAAAAAGCTCTACGATTTACAAAACTTGAAAGATATTAAATTGGAAATGAGTTTTGACTCGGGCTTGTTAAACTTTTTTGGTTCCAAAAGCATCATAAAAATTTATGACCGAAAATTAGAGGATGGGAAAAACACTATAAAATCAAAAATTAATATTAAAGCCTATGCCTGGGGAATTCGCATTAAGCAACTCAATTATACCGTTATCGAAAAATTAAATGAAAAAGGTTTATTGACTTTTCAGAAATTTTCAGAAGCAGATAACAGCTATTTTACAATAAACTATAATTAAAGACAGATGAAAAATTACGATACACTTTCTGAAGCCATAAACGATTTACAGGGAAATGGCTATACATATGATTTTAACCTAAAACCAGAATGTTTGGAGTGTGCCTCACTAAAAATTGAAATACACCCAGAAGATTTTAATGTTGACGAGATGCATCGTTTTGAGGGTATGAGCAGTACCGACGATAATAGTGTGCTTTATACTATTTCATCAAAAAATGGGATTAAAGGACTTTTGGTAGATGCCTATGGCGTCTATGCCGAAAACATTTCGGAAGCTATGAGAAAAAAATTACGATAACACTTAAACAAGACAATAATGGAAAATCACGAACACCACAATCACGATGAAATGGACTATTCTAAAATGGACCATTCGAAGATGAAACACAAAAAAGAAGACCATTCTAAAATGAACCACAAAGGTGGAGACCATTCTGGCCACAATCCAGGGCACGGAGAACACGGGCACGACCATCATAAAATGATGATTGCCGATTTTAGAAAACGGTTTTGGGTAACCCTTGTACTTACTATTCCCATACTGTTCTTCTCGCCGATGATTCAGGACTTTTTTGGATATGAGTTTTTGCTTCCCGGAAATCCATATATCCTTTTTGCACTTTCCACAATCGTATATTTCTATGGTGGTTGGCCATTTTTAAAAGGATTCTGGTCTGAAATCAAAAAAGGTGCACCAGGGATGATGACCCTTATTTCTATGGCCATTACCGTGGCTTACGTTTATAGTTCGGCAACGGTGTTTGGTTTAGAAGGTGTCGATTTTTTCTGGGAACTGGCTACGCTTATTGCTATTATGCTTGTAGGTCATTGGATAGAGATGAAAAGCGTTCTAGGCGCCTCTAAGGCCTTGCAGCTGTTAGTAAGCATGATGCCTGCCGAGGCACATCGTGTTAAAGGAGACACTATTGAAGATATTCCTCTGGAAGATTTACTGAAAGATGACGTAATACTTGTAAAACCAGGTGAAAAAGTTCCTGCTGATGGGATTATAGTAGACGGTTCAAGTTACCTGAACGAATCTATGCTTACAGGCGAATCCAAACCTGTAAAAAAAGATGAAAACGATAAGGTTATTGGTGGTTCGGTAAATGGTAACAGTACCTTAAAAGTAAAGGTTGAGCATACTGGAAAAGATAGCTATCTCAACAAGGTCATCAAAATGGTCGAAGAAGCGCAAAAAACCAAATCAAAAATGCAAAACCTCTCGGATAGAGCTGCAAAATGGCTTACCTATATCGCATTAGGTATTGGTTTTGGAACATTAGCGGTATGGCTGATTTTAGGCTTTCCATTTGTCTATGCTTTAGAAAGAATGGTTACCGTTATGGTCATTGCTTGTCCACACGCATTAGGTCTTGCCATACCACTTGTGGTTGCTATTTCTACTGCTGTTTCAGCTCAAAACGGGTTATTAATTCGAAATAGGACAGCTTTTGAAGAATCCCGAAAAATATCAGCTTTATTGTTTGATAAAACGGGAACATTGACCAAAGGCGATTTTGGCGTTACTCGAATTGAGTCTGTTAGCGAAACTTATTCATCTGAAGAAATTTTAAGGCTTTCGAGTGCATTGGAACAAAGTTCGGAACATCCTATCGCCGTAGGTATTATTAAAAAAGTCAAAGAAGATAATATGACCATCCCAAAGCCTGAAAACTTTAATGCAATTACAGGTAAAGGCGTTGAGGCCAATGTAGAAGGTAAGCAAGTAAAAGTGGTTAGTCCTGGTTTTTTAAGGGATGAAAAAATCACTATTCCCGAAGACGCATACAGTGATGCCGCTGAAACAGTTGTTTTTGTCTTGATTGATGGAAAATTAGCTGGTTACATTGCTCTTGCCGATGAAATACGACCAGAATCTGCCGAAGCCATAAAAGTCTTTAAAAAGAATAATATAAAAGTTTTAATGGCTACCGGTGATAATGAAAGAACTGCCAAAGCTGTTAGCGATAAACTCGGCTTGGATGGATACTACGCCGAAGTTTTGCCACATCAAAAAGTGGAAATAGTAAAAGAATTGGAAAGTAAGGGAGAGTTTGTGGCTATGACTGGCGATGGTGTAAACGATGCGCCTGCACTTGCAAAAGCTGATGTTGGTATTGCCGTTGGTTCAGGTACTGACGTTGCCGCCGAAACAGCAGATATCATTCTGGTCAACAGTAACCCACAGGATATTGCCAACTTAATTCTCTTTGGAAAAGCCACCTACAATAAAATGATTCAGAATTTGATTTGGGCTACAGGATATAATGTAGTGGCTATTCCTTTAGCAGCCGGTGTATTATATTCTTCAGGCTTTGTTTTAGGACCAGCTGTAGGAGCGGTATTTATGAGTTTAAGTACGATTATAGTGGCCATTAATGCGCAACTATTAAAGCGAAAAATCGGTAAAAAATAAATGGACAAAAAAGAAAAACTCAACAGGATATTTTTAATCCTGTTGAGTTTATTTGTAGTGATGTTGGGCTATGGTATATTATTGCCAACCCTTCCTTACTATACCGAAAGGCTTGCTTTAGGAGCTAACCTCGATACTAATTCGATCAATTTTCATATTGGACTGCTTACAAGCATTTATCCATTATTTCAATTAATTTTTGTTGTGGTATGGGGAAAGCTTTCAGATAGATATGGACGTAAACCAATTATATTAATCGGTCTAATTGGGTTTGTTATAATGCAATTGCTTACTGGTCTAGCAACATCTTTGACAATGCTATATATTGCTCGAATATTTGGAGGTATTTTTACGTCTTCAGTTATTCCTGTTAGCAACGCATATTTAAGCGACATTACTTCAGAAAAACGGAGAACCAAAATAATGGCCTGGTCTGGTGTTGCTATTAGCTCTGGTGTTATTTTTGGCCCTGTTTTAGGCAGTTTTCTATCCCAAACTAACCTACACTTTAAATATTCGTTTTGGATATTACATCTGGACCGGTTCTCAGTTCCTTTTATTTTGGTTGCACTTTTAGGTTTTACTGTATTGGTTATTTTGATTAAATCGTTTAGGAATACAAAACCGGTTAGCAGGTTTGTTTCAGGAAAACAAAAATTAAATTTTAGTTTTAGTAGGTTCTTTATTGTCCTATTACTGCTCTCTTTTGTTATGCAGTTTGTAGTGACCCTCTTTGAAACGGTTTTTTCAATTTATGGAAAAAATCAGTTGCTATTTTCAAGTAATCAGATAGGAATTGGTTTTATGGTCTGTGGGATAGTAATGGCTGTATTACAACCTGTATTTGCGACCTATGGAGAGAAAATATTGACAGCAAAACAACAAATTGGAGCCGGATTGTTGATTTCAGGCATTTCACTAATCGCATTTCCTTTTTTCGGCAATGAAATTTATGTCTATGTACTGATTGTAACATTCGCCACTGGTGGAGCAATTGTAACCCCTAACCTACTTTCAGCCGTTTCCTTACTTTCAAAAGAAAAGGCGGGCAGTAATATTTCTGTACAGACCTCGGCAAACAGTGTGGGACAAATTTTAGGTCCGGTTATAGGGACTTGGCTTATTACAGGTGGGTTTTATTTTCCCTTTATTATTGCCGGCATCATTATATTGACCGCCATTGGATTACTTTATTTTTATAAAAGCTTTAATAGTAAAACAACTAAAATAGGACAAGACAACAAAGTATCCTAAGAAAAGCAATAATCTTATTTCTTAAAAATATATTTAAATTTTTATTATCTCATAATCATTTAATTTTTTAAGGCAGTTCCAGAGCGCCATCAGCATCACTCTGATTGGTGAAATAAGTCCGTCCATCTGCTAAAAAATGTGATCCTAATTGGTCACCTACGTTTTTTGTGGTACAAACTTTTACTATTCTGATTTTAGCTATTTATTTATATTGTAATATCACCCCAATTTCATAAGAATCAGTTCAATACTACGACGGAAAAGACTTCACAATTCCTCGCGCTCTATATTACGTATAGTAATACTATCCAGACGACCGTCTATAAGTTTCCGACTAATGAGCTGAGTGTCCATCCTGTCATTTGTGGTGTATTGCTCCTTTCCTTTACGGTCTGTATCAGCGGGATTCACTAATAGGGATTTCCCTCTAAAGGTCTCAAAGCTGCGATAGGCACAATAGAATAATCTTAATAATATCAATTAAAATATAAAGTTCATTCTGTAGTCACTTCACCACAATATTTGATAAAACGAAATAACCAAGTCTGGGCTATGGCGACCATATTTATCCCGGTTATCATAAGGTTTTATTCTGAATAATTTTAATTAATATTAAATTTCAGGGAATTCGGACTTTCAAAAAATGTTGTACCCAGTCCAAAAAAAAAGATTTCAATTTCTTGAAACCTTGTCAATGCCAGTAGAGGGACTTGGACTCGAGAGACCTTCTGGTTATAAACTTGGTATTACCAAATGTCAGATATTTATCAACGGTTGATTAACCATCATAAATCATGTTATTACAGACTTTTAATCCATATAAATTTAAAAATTAATAACTTCATCAAGTGCTTCATCAGCATCCCGGTGCATAAAATTAGCTTGATAATTCAAGGTAGTTTTTAAATCACTATGACGATAGAGCTTTTGTAACATTAATGGATGAATTCGATCGCCAGCAATATTACCAAAGCTATGCCTAGCAATGTGATTAGATAAGTTTTTTTCGATTCCACATTCCGTGGCAATTAGCTTTAAGCATTTATTAAAAACCTTCGTAGCACTTTTTGTTTTTATATAAATTTGTTCAGCATCCTTAGGATTGGTATTTCTTAAAAAGGGGAATACAAAACCTTTATTAAGGTGTTTCTCCTTTTTGTAATAATTTAAAATTTTTTCCGCTTTCAAAGGAATTTTAAGGCTGAGTGCTTTTTCATTTTTGTTCATCACATAATAAAGACGATCGTCCTTAAAATCAGACCACTTCATTTTAACCACATCGGAAATACGAATTCCTGCGAAATAAAAAGAAAATAACCATATGTTGTGCGTATGCCAGATAGAAGTATTTTCCTCCAATTTCAACTGTTCAATTTTCTCAACCTCTTCTACGCTAAGTCCTACTTTATTACCAGAACCAATTCTAATTTTTTCCTTATCTCCGGCAAAAGGATAATATTTTTGATCAATAATTCCTTGCTTAATTGCTAAATTAAACAGGGTTCTAATTAAAATAAGCTGATTAGTAATAGTTCTGGTTTTTTGTCCTAAATAAGAATAGCAAAAGGTTTTGTATTTATTAATGAATACTTCATCGATATCTCTAAAAGAAAGAGCTTTACTTTTTTTGAAATGCTCTACCCCATCCATCCATACATATTTATTACGACGAGCATTACTGATACGTTTCAATCTGCGTTCCTTTATATCCTCAATGATCGCTGACTTCCTTTTAGTCCTTTTAAAGTTTAAAAATTCTTCAATATTATACAGTATAGATAAATCACCTTTTGCAACTGAGAATATTCCCCTCTCATATTTTTCCATTATACGTTCAGCCGCTAATTCAAAAAATGATTTTTGCCCCCTGGCTCCCTTTAATTTTTGCTTGATCTGTTTTGGAGTAACACGATCTTCAGAGTGGAAAAATAGGTTATTAGCCTCAACCATTTTCTTCATTAAAAAAATGTTGAGCTGTTGCGAGTTTGGATGACTTTTCTTAGCCATTCCAGCATTGTTATCCCAATCTTTCTCAAAAACATATTGTCCGAGCCACTTGTAATTAGTTTTATAATTCTCACTAATTCTCAGTGCTAAAGGAATTCTTCCATCTTTTCGAATCATATTCTTCCTTAAAACTATCTTTATGCTAGCCATAACTATTTAATTTTGAACTCTATAAAGATAAATAATTAGTTTATAAACTAGTACAGAATAAGTACAGAATAAGTACAGAATCACTTGATTTTAACAGAATTCAATTGATTGCAAAAATTACGTATTTAACTGATAATCATATATTTTAACGGTTTTTAATCTATTTTGAATAACTACTTGTCGATGTTCATAACCCGGAGGTCCCGAGTTCAAATCTCGGTCTCGCTACTAGAAAATGAAAGCTTCACAGAAATGTGAAGCTTTTTCTTTTTATGAGAAAGTACTTTTTTATTCCTATTTTTCCCCTATTCTTTAAAAACATTATTTTCTTACAAGGGGTGGTGTAAAAAAAATTTAATCTCATTTACCTTACCTAATTTCAAAATTTATAAGCATTTTTGCGTCGATCATATATAATGATTTTGAAACCTAACTTTTATATTTTCAAAATGAAAACTTTATACTTTGCCTTTATTTGTCTTTTCTTAATTTCCTGCGGAGACGATGATGAACAAATAACTGATTATCGTGAGATAAATGATCAGGAAATTCAGGATTATTTAGAAGCAAATAACTTAGAAGCTCAAACATCAGATTCCGGACTCTATTATATTATTGAAGAAGAAGGTACAGGCGAACAACCTACAACCAGCAGCACCGTAACAGTAGCTTATAGAGGTTATTTTTTAAATGGAAATATCTTTGACCAAAGTACCGATTCTGGCGCTACGTTTGGCTTAAGACAAGTTATCCCAGGTTGGACCGAAGGTATCACATACTTTAGTGAAGGTGGTAGCGGGACACTATTTGTACCAGCACACCTAGGATATGGTTCTTCTGATTTTCGCGGGATCCCTGGTGGATCTGTGCTAATATTCGATATCGAACTTATTGATGTAGCCAACTAAGAAAAACTTAGATTATCTGAAATATCAAGGTCGAATCTTAAGATTCGATTTTTTTCATATCGTTTTTTTTAAATACATGAAGTAAGCTGAAAATATATCATTTCATTTAGGAGAAACAACTGCTATACTTTAGCTATTAAATTATTCGTGTAATACGAAAAATGGGATTTTTTTGAAATATTTTGGTGCTTTAGAGACGGGATAAAATAACAATTGATCGAAGTAGTTTAAGTTTTTCCCCATCATCATAATAAGCTGAACATCTTTACTTTTTACGAATAACTGCATTGCATCTTCCAAAGAATCATTAATTGAATAGTAAAAGCCATGATGAATATCAGAAAGCTGTTCCTTTAAAAAATCTCTGTTCGATTTTTGCGAAGTAGTAAGCTCTTCACTTTTTTTAGCGTAGTAAAGTACTTTTAGTTTTGATTGATGACAATTACTTACAAATTTTAATCCTCGCAATATTCGGGCTTTATAGGTCACATAAAAATCTGTTGGAAAAGCGATATTTTGAGGCTTTTTATAAGTTGCCTCTTCTGGAACAACCAATATTGGGCATTTAATTCGTGAAATTACAGCCGTCGTATTTTTGCCTACTAAAGATTGCTGGTCTAGGCTGGCTCCAAGCGTTCCCATGATGATCAAGTTAACATTAACGTCTTCTATAATTTTGCGTAAACCACACACAAAAGAAGTCTCCTGTATCGAAAATGAAAATTTATGAAGTTTGGTATTAGCTATCTTTCTAAGTCGTGTCAAAAAGGCTTGCAATTTGTATAAAGCGCTATTTCGCGTAAATTCGTCATTAGCTCCATCTTCATCCAAAATATGTGAAATGTGAAAATGAACTTCTGTAGTATTAAAAAAATTAATCCCATAGACCATCGCATTCCAGGAATTCTCAGAAAAATCTGTAGGCAAAAGTATATTGATCATCTCTGCATTTTTCTGCAATATTAAAGCCGTTTAACCTGCAAAAATATGACTGGCGTCAGGTTTTTACGTTATACCTAAATATCCAAAGAAAAATGGAGAGATCGAATGAAAAAAATAATTCTTAAACCTACAAAATCGTAGATCAATATTGTAGGTTTTTAGCTAAATTTTTAGTCGACCATTTCTAATTTATGAAGATCTAAAACTCGTATCACTCTACCTTCAATTTCAATAAGTCCTTCTTTCTTAAAGGCAGAAAGGGTTCTAATTAAGGTTTCGATAGCAATACCGGCTACACTTGCAAGATCAGATCGTGTTATACGAATATCTTCGTTTGGTTTTTTACCTAAAATATCTGCAAACTGAAGTATGGTTTGTGCTGTTTTTTTACGAACCGTACTATAAGCCATAATCAACAACTGCTGTTTGATCAAAGAAAGATTATCAGAAAGCATATTTATAAGTTCTAAAGACACATTTTTATTCTGTTCTAGAACCTCTTTCAATTTATATTTCAAAATTCTTACGAGCTTGGTATTTTCTACTGCTACGGCAGACTCCTGGTGAGGATAATTTTCAGCTAAAGATGTAAAGCCTAAAAAATCATCTGGCTTATACAATCCCGTAACCAATTCTTTTCCTTCTTCATCTCGCTGAAAGGTTTTAATTGTCCCTTCTAAAATTAGATACACATAGTTAGAGTGATCGCCAGCTTCGTAAATACTATCTTTTTTTTTGAATTCCTGGTCTTCACCCTCGTCATCAAAAAAGTTCTTCAGTTCGTTCAAATTTCGAATATCCTCTTCAGGATTTGAATCGTCTGGAGCCTGTGCCACAAAAACCTGAGAGACCAAATTGGCCTTTTTAAGCCTGGTTTCTATTACTTCTACTAATTCTTCTTCATCAAAAGGTTTAGTAAGATAATCGTCGGCACCCATATTCATTCCCCTTCTTATCTCTTTATGTTCTGTTTTTGCTGAAAGAAAAATAAAAGGAATGTGATGTGTTTCGGTGTTAGAAGACAATGCCTGTAAAACACCATAACCATCTACTTCTGGCATCATAATATCACAAATTATGATATCTGGAACGTGCTTAATTGCTTTTTCAATTCCTATTTTACCGTTTGGAGCGGTAATGACTTCGTAATCCTGTAATTCTAAAATTTCAGCGGTGTTCTCACGTAAGACTGTATCATCTTCTATAAGAAGTATCATAATTTTTGGAGGTTTTTATTGTTTTGGTATCTGTACATGAAAGGTACTTCCCTGGTCTTGCTTACTCTTAAAAGTAATTTTTCCACCAAGGTTCTCTAAATGACTTTTAATGATATTTAAACCAATACCTGTTCCTTGATTGGTTAATGCATTTTCGGCTCTAAAATACCGGTTAAAGATATGTTTCTGCTCATTTTCTGGAATTCCTATTCCCTGGTCTTTTACTAAAACATGAACCAAATCGCCTTCTTCATAACTCTCGACTTCGATAACCGAATTCTCGGGTGAATATTTAATAGCGTTATTGATAAGATTCGTTAAAATAAGCTCTAATATTTTATCATCAAAATATAGAACGATATCATCTATTTGCTTGGGATAAAGAATTTCCTGCCCTTCCTTTAGCAACATATTCGCATCGTAAATTACTTCGTTAAGTGTCTTGGTAATTGGAAAATGCGAATACTTGTAATTTACCTTTCCGGTTTCTAGGCGTTCTACACTTAAAAAATCATCAAGAATATTATTTAAGTATTTTACTTTGCCTGCAATAGTTTTTAAATGCTTTTCGCGCTTATGCTGCTGCTCGGTTTCAGTATATTTACCAATAAGTGTTGTAGAGGTTAATATCCCGCTTAAAGGTGTTTTAAACTCATGTGATACCAGCGAAAGAAATTTGGTTTTTAATTCGTTCAATTCTCTTTCTTTACGCAAAGATTCTTTGATCTTATTTTCTGCCGCTTTTCTTTTGATAACTTCCTCCTCAAGACCTTTTACTGCAATTTGTAATTCCTGCGTTCGTTTCTCGATTCTGGATTCCAGCTCATTATTAAGCTTCAATATTTCCTGCTCCTGCTGTTTTCGAAGCGTAATATCAATAACCACAGCCATTACATAAGAACCTCCTTTCAACTCAAAAGGATTTAAGCCTACTTCTACAGGAAAAGTGCTTCCATCTTTTCTAGTACCAAATAGATCTCGGCCCTGCCCCATTTGCCGATGAGTCTTGTGATTAAGATACTTTTTCATATGCGCATGGTGAACTTCATGCTTTTTCTTCGGAATAAGTATATCCAGGTGCTCTCCCTTCAATTCTCCGGTAGAAAAACCAAAAATTTCGTCTGCAGATTGATTAGAGGCAACGATGATCTGGTTAGTGTTAATAACGATAATACCTTCAGAAACTGCGTTGAATAAAACGCCAAAGGTATGTTTGTTGATCTCTTCGAAATTCTTCATACCCAAAAATAAGTAATTCAGTTAAAGCGCTCTTAATTCGGGCTGCAAAAAAATTAAAATTTTATTGCGAAATCTACCATTTATATATCCTGAATTCAAAAAAACTACAATCAAAAAAGGCTTTCCGTTTTCACGAAAAGCCTTTTATAAGAAATATATCATTTGTCTTTAATCTATAACTTCTACTGAAGTTGCCTGAAATCCTTTAGGAGAACGTTCTTTTTTAAAGCTTACCTTCATTCGTTCTGATAAAGGTTTGATCGAATCTAGATGATGCACAAAAATGTTATCTCCTGAAACATCATCTTTAATAAATCCAAAACCTTTATTCTCGAAAAACGAAATTACTACTCCGGTATCTCTAGTATCTGTTTTCGTCTCCCTTTGGTAATTAAGGTCGATATCCTCTGCACTTACCTCAACTTTTTGCTGCTCATCTGGCGGCGTATCTGTAAGGTTTCCGTTCGCATCTACATAAGCAATCATATCCTCAAAGTCTTTCCCCTTATCGTTATCCTGCTTACGCTCTTCTCTACGTTGAGCTTTTAATTTCTTCTTTAATAATTTCTTTTTTTCTTTTTGTCTTTTAGAAAAAGTGTCTGCCATATATAAATTTAGATTACTATTCTTTTTTATGCTGAAGAAATTAATCATTCAGCTAAACATTCTGAAGTTATTAAACAATAATCCTACCACTATCAATTTTTCGGAATTTTGAAGCAAATAAAAATAACTGCTTTTTACCTAAGTAACTCCGTGTGATCGATTTAAATCTTGATTATTGATTAATCTAAGTTGCCCGTTGTGCTAAAATCAAAGCGAATTGGTTAGAAAATAATGGGCAAAACCATCGAAATACGTACAAATTTAAGATAAATAATCGAGGATAATAAATATTAAAGAAGCTTTCTTACGCAATGTAATGGTGTACCTAATTAAAAACAACTGTTAAACAGCACATTGCGAAGTTTTAATTGAATTACAATAATTGAGGTAGAATCTCATTAAATTTCTAATTGTATATAAAAAAAGAAAAGGATGCAGTTCCTCCAACTCCATCCCCTGGCTAATTCTTTATCTTATCGATACTAAAAAAAGGGGGTGTGACTATCATTTCAGAATTGCCCCCTTCTTTTTCATATCAATTATTTACGACAAAGATAAATTTAAGAATTAAATATTAACAACACTCAATATTAACAAATTAATAATAATATATTTCTAAATTATTAATTACGTAATATTTGATCGCAAGAGAACATTCTGGAAAACAAAAAAGCTTTAGCGGTTAACTAAAGCTTTTTCTAAGTCGCTTAAAGTTGGAAATTATAAGGTTTGGTTAATCGCGACCATAAAATCAACCTATAATCTTCTATTTTGTTTTATCAATATAAGTTAAAGGTAAAATGACTATAACTTATACAAATAACTCAATTTTTTCTCAAATATTGCTAAAACCGTTCCATAAATTATTTCACAAGTTTTACAAAAGCTCTTAAATAAAAGTCAAATTTAAAATCCTGCTAATATTCAGCATATTAAATACTTAAATTTAAGTAAGCGCTAAAATACCATATTTAAGAATTATCGTGGTATAGCAGGCTATCGATCAACTTAACTAAAACCAAAAAATCAAAAACCCTGCAAATTATGTTGGAATTTTCAGAGATTACAGAAAATTCAATTAATGAAGTTTTAACAAGAATAGATAAAGAGGAAGAAATTAATTGCTCACTTCCAGGAGGAGGAATTTTACATATAGAAAAAGAACTTCCCTACTTAATAATTTATCGACATAAAGATAAAGACCCAGGCACCGCTAGATTAGTGATAAGCGAATCTTCTTACCTCATCATTGGCACAAAAGATTTTGAAAGCTATCAGAAACTGTTGTTTGAGATCGCAAATAAACTTTCAGGACTATTTAAATCGTATATGCTTTTTGAAGTTTACGCCGGTAAAGAAAATAGCAGCACATTTTTAATTAAAGGTCCAGAGAATAAACTTCCTAATACATTACAAAAATTAAACGAAGAACTAAACGATATCAATAAGGCCTATAGCGGAATTTATTTAAAAGCTGAAATAAAAAATACACCTCACCGCCAGCCAGAAGGAGAACCAGACCTTCTTAGCATCGACGAATTAAAAAAGTGCGGCGCATTGATCACAGGTTTAGAAGTCCCTCCTATCTATCGAAATGAAAATGGTGAATTATACCCGGTATTTTTTAGAAACTTTAAAGACTTTATCATTAAAGCGATCCATAAATCGATATTCGAATATATAAGAATCCAAACTTCTGGCGGAGTAGCCAGTTATAATGCTTTAGGCCGAAAATATTTAAAGGAAAAAGTTTTTGAGATCGATAAGAAACTGGCGAAAATCGAACGTTCTTATCAGTTTTTATGGTTGGTTTCACCTTCTAATATTCAAGATATAAAGAATACATTTTTTGAATCTAACTTCGAGAAAGTACTCGATTACCATTACAGATTGTTACCTATCGATCCAGATGTTTTAAAGCGTGAATTATATAATCTGAAGATCGAAGATATCGACGATCCTGCGATGTCATACATCTTTAGGGAAAAACGAGAAGAGCTCGACAAACAAATTACGATGCTTAGCGAGCGTGGTACAAAAAATTTTTTCTACAGTAGTATAAGACTGCATAAGGGAGTAGATACTGCACTATGTGAATCTGCAAAAGAGATCCTTAACGCTATTCCAGAGAAAGAATTTGAAGCTGAAAATCTACTGGACTCTAAAGCATTTAGCAGCTTAGCGAGAAGAGAATTTGATTATTTCCGTGGGCAGGACGAGCATTTTAAATGCAAAGTTCATATTAGAAAAGATGTGAATGTCATGATGGTTTCGCATGGTGAACTTTACATTCCCCACGATTATAAAATGAATAAAACCGAAGCCAAAGCACTTATTCAGCACGAAGTGGGAACTCACGTGCTCACTTATTTTAACGGTAGCCGGCAACCTTTGGAGCAAATGAGTATTGGTTTGGCAGATTACGATCCTCTACAGGAAGGATTAGCGGTAATGGCCGAATATCTTGTTGGCGGACTTACTGGCAATCGTTTAAGAACTTTAGCTGGGCGTGTGATCGCGGGCCAGGCTTTAGTTGCAGGTGGCGATTTTCATAGCATCTTTAAACTGCTTCACAACGAATACGGATTTTCTCCAGAGCGTGCATTCAATATTGTTTCCAGAATTATGCAGGGTGGCGGATTTCTAAAAGATATTATCTACTTAAAAGGATTGGTTCAGCTTAGAGAATATTTACAAAATGGCGGATTATACGAATCTTTATTATCTGGAAAATTCTCTCTTAAACACACCGAAATTATTGAAGAACTAACAGAACGTCGTGTTTTAAAACCTGGTGCTTTACGGCCCAGCTATTTAAATGATGAAGACGTAACCAATAAACTCAACCTAATCAGAGATGGTTTACCCATCTCACAAATGACAACACAATGAAAATATGTTTTGTATTAAATGATATCCAATCTGAAACCGCTGGTACATCTATGTTTTTGATTACCAAAGCTCACGAGCGTGGGCACGATGTTTCGGTAATGGGTGTAGGAGATTTTAATTTTCACCATGATAAACCTATTACTGTTTCTGCAACCCAGGTACCAAAATCAACTAAGACCAAGTCTCCTAAAAAGTATCTGGAAATCTTGCAAAGTAGCAAGGCAAAAAAGAAAAAGATAAGCGCCAAAGATCTGGATGTCTTATTTATAAGGAATAACCCTACCGAAGAAGAATCTGGACGCGAATGGGCAGAGCAAGCCGGGGTAGCATTTGGTAGAATGATACAACAAGAAGGCGTTCTGGTTTTAAATGACGCCTATGCCCTATCTCACGCATTTATCGATAAGCTTTATTTTGAAGAATTGCCAGCAGATATCAAACCAGATTCATTAATCACCAGAAGTAAGGAAGATATCTTAAAGTTTTGGGAAGAGCATGATTGTAAAATGGTTTTAAAACCTTTAGAAGGCTCTGGCGGAGAAGATGTTTATCTTATTGATGAGAACGAAAAAAACATTAACCAGATCATTGAACATTTAAGTAAAAGTGGTTACATCATCGCGCAAGAATTTTTACCGGCTGTAAAAGATGGTGATGTAAGAATTTTACTTATGAATGGCCGGGTAATCGACAGGGATGGCAAAAAAGCCATCATAAGAAGAGTTAGTGGTGAAGGCGAATTCCGTAGTAATTTTAGACAGGGAGCCACAGCAGATAGCAGTGAACTTACACCAGCAATGGAAAGAATCGTAAGCCTTACCGCTCCCAAACTTATTAGAGACGGATTATTTTTTGTTGGGCTGGACGTGGTTAAAGATAAATTGATCGAAATTAATGTCTTAAGTCCCGGCGGCCTAGATCACATGAGCGAAATTGGAATGCCAGATTTTACCGATGAAATTATCGAAGCCATCGAAAGAAAATTACATTATAAACACATGTACGATGGTAAATTGTCGAATCGCGTACTAGCAACGATGGAGTAAACTACTTCGCGGCAAGACCTCGAGACATTCGATAGAAACAAATTTTTAATTTCTAGGCAAACCTCTGGGTATTAAACCCTTTGGCGGTGCCAGTAAATCTTTTGGATATGAATGAAGAACTTGAAAAAGAAATTCCCAGAATCTTAGGAACCTATACCAGCGGAAAAAAAGGTCCATTATTATTTGTTTCTGGCGGAATACACGGAAATGAACCAAGCGGTGTGAAAGCTTTACTGAAAGTTTTTAAAGAACTGGAACAAGCAAAACCTGAAATAAAAGGTACCATCGTTGGAGTCTCCGGAAATAAAGTTGCGCTTAATCAAAACAAGCGATATATCGACGAGGATCTAAATCGTGCGTGGACTGAAGAAAACATCCAGGATCATAAAACTAAAACCCACGAACAAAAAGAAATGTGGGAGATCATTGAGGTACTGGAAAAATATCCCGAAGCAGATTTCACCAAGCGATATTTCTTGGATTGTCATACCACCTCTGCAGCCAGTGCACCTTATATCTCGGTGCAGGTAAAAAATGATAACGACGCCTGGGCACATCGATTCCCAACGTATATCATTAGAGGTTTTAGCGATTTAGTTTATGGATGTATAGATCATTATTTAACTAGAATTGGTGTTACAGGCTTTGTCTTTGAAGCTGGGCAGCATACCGCTAAAGAATCTGTAGAAAATCATGAAGGAATGATCTGGCTGGCTCTTAAAGAAGCCTGCGATTTGAAATTAGAGGGAATTCCATCTTATCCAGAATGTGTAACACGCTTTTCTGAAAAAAATGCTCCAGATCAAAAAACATTTGAAATAAGACATCGACATGGATTAGCGAATGATGATCATTTTAAAATGCAGCCCGGATATGAGAATTTTCAGAAAATAGAAAAAGGAGAACTACTGGCTATTCAAAATGATGAAGAAATTAAAAGTGAATGGAATGCCAGAATATTTATGCCATTATACCAGGCACAGGGAAATGACGGTTTTTTTGTTGTTGAAGAAGTCGAAACAGCTTACTAAATTTTAAAAGATGCTAAACAAAATAAAACCGGCTAAAAAGCCGGTTTTTTATTTAACTATTATTCTTTTTTGTTCTCTTGGTCTTTCCGGTGATCGCCCAAAGCAAACCTATTCCTATTAAGATCCCAGAGAAAAAATAAACTTCAGTGTTTCTCAAAAAATAGGTAAGCGCTAATCCTACGATTAAAAATAGTATTCCTGTAATCCTGATTTTGTTCATTTTAGCTCTCTATTTTAAAAATTCAATGCAAACCGGCGTAGGTACAGCAACCGGTTCTCCAATAGCATCTAACTCGCCTGTTTCCTCATTGATCTTATAAGCCTGAATATCTCCTGAATCCTGATTGGCGGCGTATAAATAACTATCACCTTCAGAAATCGCGAAGTTACGTGGCGTTTTACCATTTGTACTTGCATAATCTATATTCTCTAATTCGCCAGTATCCTGGTCGATTTTAAAAATGGCAATACTATCATGTCCTCGATTGGATACATATAAATAATCTCCAGAGTCTGAGATATGAATATCTGCCCCGCTATTATTTTCAGTGAAATCTTCAGGGATACTGGAAACTGAATTTTGTAAACTTAAACCTCCATTTTCTTCAATTTTAAAAATACTTACAGTGCTATTCAACTCGTTCATGCTGTAAGCGAACTTCTGGTTCTTTCCTAACGCAAAATGTCTTGGCCCGGCACCTTCGGCTAAAGAAACCGATTCCTGTTCGTTTTTCTGAATTGTTTTTTCTTCAGCATCAAGATCATAGATCCAGATCTTATCTAGACCAAGATCACAAATATAAATGTGCTTGTTATCTGCTGAAATTGAAACCGAATGAGTATGAGATTCACCTGAATTTGGCATATTTAACTGCTTGCGTTTTTCTAAACTACCATCCTGCTGAATGCGATACATCACCACTACTCCGCCCATGTAATTAGACACAAAAGCAAATTTGTTGGTCTTATCAATTTCGATATGGCAGGGCGCAAAAGCTTCAGTAGAAACCTTATCAACTTCTATCAAGCTATCATTTTCTTTTACCTGAAAGCTGTGTATAAAGCCCGATTTTCCATCTTTGTCACCTAATTCGCTAACGGCATACAGATATTTATTATCACCGGAAAGTTTAACGAAAGAAGGATTTATAACTTCAGCAACTGTTTTCCCTAAACTAATTTTCCCAGTTTTAGGATCTTGTTTTATCGTTAGGATCCCATCGGCTTTTCCATCTACATGACCTTCTTTTTTTGTGTAGGTTCCTATAAACGCAGTATTCATTTTCGACATTTTTTCGGTGTTTTTAGAAGCATCCTCTTCAGCATTTTCATTCTTGTCATTCTTACAACTACTCAACGAAAGGCCAGCAATTAAGATAGCAACAGCCAACTTACGGTTAATCATTTTTTGATGTTTGATTTAGATTATAGATTCGGCTTAAAGCCATTTTTTGCGTTTAAAATAATAGAGCATCACAAAGAAAACAATAATCATCACGCCCCAAAGCACAAAATAACTATATCTCCATTGCAATTCTGGTATATATTCGAAATTCATTCCGTAAATACCAGCTATAAATGTAAGCGGAATAAAAATAGAGGCCATAATGGTTAAAACCTTCATTACCTCGTTCATTTTATTGCTTATCGTGGTCATGTACATATCCATTAAACTCCAGATCATCTCACGATAAATATCAATGTTTTCTGAAATTTGAATTATATGATCTACAAGGTCTCTTAAATAATTACCCGTATTTTCATCGATTATCGGGTGGTTAAGCTTTTCTAATCGTCCAAGAACTTCGCGTAAAGGAAAAACCGATCGTCTAATTCTTACAATCGCTCTTTTTAATTCCTGAATTTCCCTAACCAAATCTTCGTCCTGATCGTTTAAAAATATCTGATCCTCAAAACCTTCTATCTTTTCGCTAATGTCTTCAACTACAATAAAATAATTATCGATGATCGCATCTAACAATGCGAACATTAAATAATCTGCTTTTCGGTTTCTAATTCGGCCTTTTTTATGCTCAATTCGCTCTCTAACACCATCAAAAACATCCCCACCGGCTTCCTGAAAAGTCAGTACATAATCCTGCCCAATCACTAAACTTATATGTTCTATTTGCAGAGTGCCGTCACCATTGTAATACAGCATTTTTGCCACCACAAATAAATAATCCTGATATTCATCGATTTTTGGCCTTTGGTTAGTATTGGCGATATCTTCAAGAATTAATGGATGCAGTTCGAAATATTTACCAAGTTTTTCGATTTCCTCGGTATTATTAAGTCCGTCGATATTGATCCAGGTAATTTTAGATTCATCCTCGAACTTTAAAGCGTCCTGCGGATTTTTAGATCGAAAACGCTCATAATGTTCAGCATTAAAATCAATGACATCTAATAAAGTTTCATTAGATTCTTTATTACCAACATAGGTCACCGTTCCCGGGATCTGGTTAAGCGCTTTACTGGATTTGGGGCGTCGCAGGGAAAGTCGCTTCTTCTTGCTCTTAGCCATAAAAGGTTTTTAATGTTAAATGTAATAATAATCATTCAAAACCAGCCTAAAATTCAATTTCAGCTTTTACGGCCTGCATTCTTTTTTAACTTTGCATTTATGGAGAAACAGCAGATGCTTAACACGCTAAAAGAATATTTTGGTTACGATAGTTTTAGGCCTTTACAGGAGAATATTATCCAATCGATCTTCGACGGAAACGATAATCTTGTGATCATGCCAACCGGTGGCGGTAAATCTATTTGTTACCAACTACCGGCTATTCTTTTGCCAAAACTGACCATCGTTATTTCTCCGCTTATCGCTTTGATGAAAGACCAGGTAGATGGATTGAAAGCAAACGGAATTGAAGCCGAATTTCTAAATAGTAGTCAGGATGCTGCAGACCAGGAAAGTATTTTCCAGAAGATCGACAAAAATGAACTAAAGCTACTTTACATTGCTCCGGAAAGTTTACAGGTTTTAGATCGTTTTTTAACCGAAGAAACCATTAGCCTTATTGCTATCGATGAAGCGCACTGTATCTCGAGTTGGGGACACGATTTTAGACCTGCTTATACTCAGCTTGGTTATTTGAAGAAACGATTTTCTAAAACGCCAATTGTAGCCTTAACTGCAACCGCAGATAAAGCCACCAGACACGACATATGCCAGCAACTTAATATTCCTGATGCCAAAAAGCATATTTCTTCTTTCGACCGAAAAAATTTGAGTCTGGAAGTTCGCCAGGGAATTAAGCGTTTTGAGCAGATTTCTAAGTTCATAAAAAATCGTCCCAACGAGAGCGGGATCATTTACTGTTTAAGTCGAAAAAACACCGAAGAATTAGCTGAAAAACTTCAGCAAAAAGGTTTCGATGCAAAAGCTTATCATGCCGGTTTGAAACATGAAGAACGTGAAAAAATTCAGGATGATTTTATAAATGATAAGACAGAAATTATTTGTGCGACCGTTGCTTTTGGGATGGGTATCGATAAATCGAATATTCGCTGGGTAATTCATTATAACATGCCTAAAAACCTGGAAGGTTATTACCAGGAAATTGGTCGTGCCGGTCGTGATGGCTTGCCATCTGACACCTTGCTTTTTCATAGTTATGCAGATGTTGTGCAATTACAACGTTTTGCCGAAAACACTAAAAATAAAGATATCCAAGTGGCTAAGTTAGACCGCATGAAGCAATATGCTGAAGCGCTAACCTGCCGCAGAAAGATATTACTGAGTTATTTTGGCGAGATCAAACAAGAAGATTGTGGGAACTGCGATATTTGTAAAAATCCGCCTCAATTTTTCGATGGTACAGTAGCAGCGCAAAAAGCTTTATCCTGCATCTATCGTTTAAAAGGAAAGGAACCAATTACCACTGTAGTAGATGTTTTGCGAGGTAGCCAAAACGAACAAACCTTATCTAAAAATTATGATCGATTAAAAACACACGGAATTGGCCAGGATATCTCCTGGAATAACTGGCAACAATACATTTTACAACTTATAAATCTGGGGTATGCTGAAATTGCCTTTCATCAGGGAAATGCATTAAAATTAACAAAACACGCTAAAGAAGTTCTTTTTGAAGGTAAAAAAGTACATCTGGCAAAAGTTCCAGATCGTAAGGTACAAACGGCAGCTAATGGAAAAACTTCAGAAAAAACAACTGCTGAAAATTCACTTTTTGAGAAACTTAGACAACTTAGGCTAGAAATTGCCCGTGAAGAAGAAATTCCGGCTTACCTTATTTTCAACGATGCTACACTTAAGGAAATGGAGCGCGCCAGACCAATGACCGATGATGATTTTATGCTGATCAACGGAGTTGGACGAAAGAAAATGGAAGAATATGGCTATCGTTTTATCAAAGAGATCATTTCTTTTTCTAAACAAAAACGCACGCGTAAAACACAAAAGAAAGGCAAAACCTATAAAATTACCGGCGAGCTTTATGCTGAAGGAAAAACTCCTGAAGAAATTGCGAAGGAACGTGAACTATCAGAAATTACCATCATGTCACATCTTCTAAAACTCTACGATGAAGGTGAAGATATCGATCTAAACCAATTTATTAGTAAAGCTGATCTTGAAGCGGTTAAAAAAGCAAAAAAAGAATTGGGCGATCCTGATAAATTAAAGCCGTATTTCGAACATTTTGAAGAAGCAATACCATACAATGACATAAAAATTGCCCTCAAAATCATCGAAAATGAAGCTTAATACTATTCAAATTGCATGTCGTTAAGGATAAGTCCGCTTGCTGGGGCACTATAGTTCATTTGCAAATGATCATTATTCTCTAAAAGACTATTTTCAATATCTTCTAAAGTAAATTCGCCGCGGCCAAGCTGAATCATAGCGCCCATCATTAAACGAACCTGGTGACGTAAAAAACCTTTTCCGTGAACATGAAATATAAATGATTTCTTCGGAAAAAAATTCGCCGTGTAAAGTTGATTTTGGACAATTTCAGCCTTTAAAATTTCTCGCTCAAACGTACTTTTTTCTGAAACCCGAACACAGTAATTCCTGAAGTTATGCGTACCATTAAAAAGTTGTGCACCTTTCTTCATGAGTTCGATATCCAGATCAAACTGAAAGTTAGCCATAAATGGCGCACAAAACGGATGATTTTTACTTCCGAAGGAAAATAAATATGCGTATTCCTTAATTTTTGAATGCTGAATAATATTTAAATTCGCATCTACTTCTTCAATATGGGTAACACGGATATCCTGGGGAAGATTAAGATTGAAAAGCGCTAAAAACTCTTCTAAATTTTCTAGTGGTTCTTCGTCTAAAAAAAGCTCGAAAGCAGAACCATTAGAAGACACCATTGCATCGGTACGGCTACAACCCAGTATTTTGTATTTGGCCTCTGGCATAACATAGCGCAGGGTTTTTGTGATCAAACCTTCTACGGTTTTAAGGTTTGGCTGCTTTTGCCAGCCATGTAAGCGATAACCTAAATACTGAACTTTAATAAGATAATAATACCGAATTCTCTGCATTTCTGGATTTTGCTCAAAAATAGCAGAGTTTATTTGATTAGCCTAAAATTTGCATCTAATCGCCCTCTAATTGACCTATTTTATAAACTTGCAATGAAACCTTAGCATCTCCTAAAACAGATAGATTAAGTAAACCACTGCTCATTGCAAAAGTAACAGTATCATTTTTGTTCAATTCAATTAAAGTATCCAAATTAGTAGAAGTTATAGGAATAGTGGTTATACCGAGACCAGAAATGGATGCTCTAACAGCATCAAAATATTTTCGCTCCCAGATGCTGGTTCCATTTTTTATTAATGCCAAGCTTTTACCTCCAAAAGCAGATAGACTGATTCCAGATTCCATTTGAACTTCGAAATTAATTCTATAAATACCAGATTGCGGTGCAGTATAAACTCCGTTATTTAATAGACTGGAATCTCCAATTCTGGTATCTGCACTGGTAAGATCTATAGCTCTCCAACTAGATAATAAAGTTGCACTTAGTAAATTCCAATTTCCATCATTTTGAGCAGAAAAAATAGGGGCAGAATTAAACAAATTATTACCCGAGACTTCTTTAACTTCGTAATCTCCAGTTGACGAGATATCACGTACTAAAAATTTTAGACTGTCATTTATAGTTGAGGCTTCATCAACAGTTCTAATTTTCATATTTCCGTTTAGATCTAAAGTAGCCTGTGGATCTTCTGTTCCCACACCTACTTGAGAATACAATGGTAAATTAACTAGAATCAAAATTATAATGTAATAATAACGCATAACTATATAGGATTTCAAGGTTTCTCACTAGACTCATTTTATAGCTTTTAGGGGCCAATTTGTACATTAATTTACTTGTTAGGGATTATCTTAAATTTAATTAAATTTAACTATCAAATCAAGTTATTTATCAATAAATAACTTGATTATACGGGAATTTTTCGTTAAAAACGTTTAAAAATAAATAATCATCAATGTTTTATTTTGAAGAAAATAGACTCTACAGGACTTGAGGGGATAATCACCCTTGACAGCTTTAAATGGTTAATAATTTGTTAAATTATATATCTAAAATGGCTAAAACGTTTCAATTTTGAAGAAAATTTTAAATTGTAATTATCACACTTTTAGATGAAATATCAGGTTTTCTAAAAACTCCCTCTATCTGGAAGCAAAAAGACGCAGCTTTTGATCTTCAGATCTTTGCGCTATCTGATAGATTTCCGGCTACAAAAGATCAATTTGAAATTGCAGAAAAAGTTGATCGTATTTTTGTTCTTGGAAAAAGAGCCGAACGTTTTTTTGAATTTCAAATTCAGCATTCCGAAAAGTATGATCTAAGAATTAGCAACCTTCAGATCATTCAGCATAAAAAAACATTAGGTGAATTAGATTTTATTGTAGAAGAAAAAGATACAGGACAACTAATCCATATAGAATTGGTTTATAAATTCTATGTTTATGATCCTAGCTATAAAGAAGAATTAGCCCGATGGATCGGTCCTAATCGTAAAGATTCTTTACTAGAAAAAGTGGAGAAACTTAAAACCAGGCAACTTCCACTTCTTCACAACAGCGAGACGAAACAAATCCTAAACTCTAAGCATATTTCTACAAGATCGATATCCCAGCAAGTGTGTTATAAGGCAAACTTATTTGTTCCAAGGAAACTTCAGTATAATTCATTTTCTTCAATTAATAATGATTGTATAATCGGATTCTGGATTCATTTTTCAGAATTTGAATCAGACGAGTTTAGCCAATCAAAATTCTTTAGTCCCAGCAAACAATTTTGGCCTGTAGATCCGGCTAAGAACGATATTTGGTTGTCGTATTCAGAGATATTTCCGCAGATTAGATCTTTTATTCAGCAAAAAAGATCGCCGCTCTTATGGATGAAGACTAAAGACACTTTCGAACGATTCTTTGTAGTTTGGTGGTAAGATCTACCCTTAATTTTAAAAAAGTAATGTTGAGTAAACTACCTCGGGATATTATACCCTTTGGCGGTGCCAATTAAAAATGACACAAAAATTTACGCAATACCGCATTTGCTTGTACCTTTGCCCTCCTACTTTTAGAAATGAGCGAGAAAATAAAAGAAGCAATAAGAACATCGTATTTAAGCATTGCAGGCAATGGATGCCTGGCTTTGGCTAAATTCCTGGCTGGTTTTTTTGGAAATTCCTATGCGCTAATTGCCGATGCTATTGAATCTACTGCCGATGTTTTTTCTTCTTTTCTAGTACTTGTTGGCTTACGGTATGCGGCTAAACCAGCCGATGATAATCATCCTTACGGTCATGGGCGCGTAGAACCATTAATCACTTTTGCGGTAGTTGGTTTTTTAATTGTCTCGGCCACTGTGATCGCTTACGAAAGTATTGAAAATATTAAGACTCCGCATGAAGTTCCAGAGCCTTACACGTTAATTGTACTGGCAATTATTATTGCTATAAAGGAATTTTTCTATCGATTTGTTTCTAAAAAAAGTGAAGAAACCAACAGCTCCTCACTAAAAGCAGATGCCTGGCACCACCGCAGCGATGCCATTACCTCTCTAACTGCATTTGTAGGAATTTCAATTGCGTTAGTAATGGGCGATGGTTACGAAAGTGCCGATGATTGGGCGGCTTTAGTGGCTTCAGGATTTATTCTTTTTAATGCTTACCTTATTTTAAGACCGGCACTTGGTGAAATTATGGACGAGCATATGTACAACGATCTTATTGAAGATATTCGTAAATCGGCCTATAGCGTAAAAGGTGTTTTAGGTACCGAAAAATGCTTTGTTCGCAAAACCGGAATGACCTTTCATGTAGATTTACATATCAACGTAGCAGGTGATATGAGCGTAAAAGATGGTCACGACATTGCGCACAAGGTTAAAGACAAAATGCTACAGGATATCCCAGAAATTGCTGATGTTCTTATTCATGTAGAACCTGTAGATTAACCAGCTTTCTTAATAATTCTTAGGAAATATTTAGTAAGACCTTAAGTGTCTTTTTTTTGAATAGCCTTCTTTTTAAATTAATTTAGAAAGAAACCAAAAAAGAAAAATTATGTCACTTATTAAGAAAGAAGAATTTCATAAACTAATAGATTATAGTGGTAAACTTTGTGTTTCAATTTTTATTCCTACTGAACGAGGGGGTAAAGATGTATTGGAAAAAAAGGATCAAACGCATTTAAAATCACAGTGGCAGCAAGCCGAAAAAACGCTAAAGGAAAGAAATATTTCTGATGAAGCTTTACAAAAAATAGCCAGTCGAATAGAATCTTTACTTAATGATCCAGAATTTTGGAGAAATCAATCTGATGGTTTGGCAATATTTGCTTCTGAAGATTTCTTTAAATACTATACCGTTCCCATTAATTTTGAAGCCTCGGTTTATGTAATGAATGAATTTTATATTAAACCTTTAGTTCCTCTTTACAATAAAGATGAACGTTTTTACTTACTTTCACTTCAGTTAGAAGAGGTGAGTTTATTTGAAGCCACCCAATATAGTATCGGAAAAGTTGACATCGAAGATCTTACCCCAGAAAGACTCGAAGAACGTGTAGGCTTTGACTATAAAGAAAAAGCTTTGCAGTTTAAAACTCAAAATCCTAACAGCGGTACGCCGGTTTATCATGGCCATGGGGCGAATGAGCGCAATCGCCTGGAAGAAATAAAATTATATTTCAGGGCAATCGATCAGGGTATTCATGATTTATTGGAACAAGATAATATTAGATTAATAGTTGCTTGTGACGATTCTTTATTCCCTATATATAAAGAAGCCAATACGTATAATAAATTATATGAAAAATCTGTTCCGGGAAATCCGGCAGATTTGTCGATGCTCGATCTTCATGCTAAAGCTTTAAATCTATTAGAGCCAGAAATGAGAAGAAAGCTCGATGAAAAAATGAATGCTTTTAAAGAAAATGAGGGAACCGATCTTGCTTCCGCAGATATCAGAGATATTTTTCCGGCCATTCAGCAAGGAAAAGTAGATACTCTATTTGTTGAAAATCGTCAAGAACTTTGGGGTACATATAGTCCAGATAATATGAAAATAGAAAAGCATAACGAACAGTCACTAGAAAATTCTTCATTGTTAAACCATGCCGTAGTAAATGTTATAAAACAGGGCGGAGAAGTATTTTTGATAGAGCATCAGTTTATGCCGAATAAAAAAGAAAAGCTTAATGCACTATATAGATTTAGCAGCTAATATTAGCAAAATTTGATTAAGTAAAGGGTGATCAAAAACGGTCACCCTTCTTTTTAATTTTTACCTTTACATAAAATTAAATACATGGACAATAATCTGGCTGTACTTATTGATGGTGATAATATTCCATCGGCATACGTTAAAGAAATGATGGAAGAGATCGCAAAACATGGTAATCCTACCATAAAACGTATTTACGGTGATTGGACGAATCCTCATCTTTCTAAATGGAAATCAGTCTTGTTGGAAAATGCTATTAGTCCGATACAGCAATACGGTTATACACAGGGAAAAAATGCAACAGATTCTGCCATGATCATCGATGCGATGGATATTTTATATTCTAATAAAGTAGACGGATTTTGCCTGGTTTCCAGTGATAGTGATTTCACACGTTTAGCCACCCGCTTACGTGAAGCCGGTAAAAATGTAATTGGTATTGGCGAAAAGAAAACACCAGATCCTTTTATTGTTGCCTGTGATCGTTTTATTTATCTTGAAATCTTAAAAAATAAAGACAAGGAAGAAGAACAGCCTGGTGCCGTTAAAGGCAAGTCGAATAAAAAACAAAGCGTAGACCGATTAACACCTCGTGTGATCAAATTTATATCGAATACCATCTCTGATGTTGCAGATGATGATGGTTGGGCATTTATGGGCGATGTGGGGAGTTTACTCCAAAAAAAGCAACCTAATTTTGATTCTCGTAACTACGGCTATCAAAAACTTACGCCAATGATCGCTTCTATAGATCAATTCGAAATTGAATCTCGCGAAAACAACAACAATAGCAAATTCAAACTCATTTTTGTGCGTAATAAAGACTAGCACTAACTTGTATGTTAGCTAATTTGAAGGTCGAAATTCGATAAAAAATCACATCTTTTTTTACTTTAGGAGCAAAAAGAATATGCGTAGTATTAAGAAAATACATCAGGCAGAATGGCGTCCAATTGGTGATCTGGTAACTTATTCTCCAATCCCAACAGCAAGCCTGCAAATGATAGATCCTTTTATTTTTCTAAATCATCATGGACCGCAGGTTTATCCTGAAAATAATAACGGACTCCCATTTGGGCCGCATCCGCATCGCGGGATGGAAACCGTGACTTTTATTTTAGATGGTGATATCGCTCATAAAGATTCTGGTGGTCACAGCAGCGTGATCGAAAGTGGTGGCGTACAATGGATGACGGCAGGAAGCGGACTTATTCATGCTGAAGTTTCTTCGGAAGAGTTTAAAAAGAAAGGCGGAGATCTTGAAATTCTTCAGCTTTGGGTAAATCTTCCGGCAAAACATAAAATGGCAGAACCTAAATATATAGGTATGCAGAAAGATGGAATTCCTGTAGCATTTTCCGAAGATAAAAAAGTAAAAGCACAGGTGGTTTCTGGCGAATTTCTTGGCGAAAAAGGCGCTTTTGACACCTTTACCGATATCAATCTTTCTACTTTATTTTTTGAGGCAGATGCTAACTTAGAACTTGAAATTCCGGTTTCCCAAAACATTTTCTTTTATGTGATCAAAGGAAATCTTGAAGTGAACGGCTCCGAGATCAAAGAACGACATTTAGCTGAATTTAAAAATGACGATCCAAAACTTCAAATTTCAGCAAAAGAAGAAAGCATTTTATTATTCGGTTTCGCAACTCCGTTTGAAGAGCCTGTAGTGGCTCGTGGTCCTTTTGTGATGAACAGCATGCAGGAAATCGAAGAAGCCTATCAGGATTTTCAGGCCGGTAAAATGGGACGTTGGACAGAATAATCGCATACATACTATAAAATACGGCTAATATTTGCCCAGGCTCATCTAATTATTTTTATAAAATTTAGATTTCTAAGTTTCTCTAAAAATAATTGAATGAGCCTTTTTAAATCCTCTCTCCTTTTCTTTCTACTTTTTCTAATTCCTTTTTTCACGTTCTCCCAGCAGGAAAATGAAATTACCGCTGGAAATTATCAGCTTAATTTTAACCAAAGAGGAATTCATCTTTTTAAAAACACCATAGATCCCCACGACGCCAATTTAATTCCTGGCGGAAAGCTTTTGGGAAACCTCGCTATTTCTTACAAAATCGGTAATGGTGAATGGCTGCAACCTTATGGTGCTTCTAAACTGGTTGAAAATAATGAGAAAACCATCATTTATTCTGATTATGAAAGTGGGATGCCTTTTGAAACCAGGCAAACGTTTAGCTTAAATGAAAACGGACTCACCTGGAAGATCGATATCATTAACCAAATGCAGTTTCCTGTTAAGATTGGAGATATGGCGGTAAATTTTCCGTGGAGAGCACCTGGTGGCGGGAATCCAAATGAAATCTTTGAGCAGAATTTTACCAAACATCATTATATCTCTGGTGATGGTTCTTTTTTATATTTCACCAAACCCAATGGCGAACCTCCCTATTATTTGTTCAGTGTAAATCCCGGGACACAATTAGAATATTTTAAATCTGAACGTGGTAATTACCTGGCGTTTATTCATTCAGCAAAAACTAAAGAAGAAACCAAAAATGGAACCTGGCGACAACCGCAAACTTCAGCACAATTAGCTCCAAAAGGTCAAACTGGCGATACTATTTCGTATTCTTTTCAACTGCAAAGCGCAAAATCTTACGATGCGCTTCGAGAACATATTTATGCAAATGATCTTATAGATGTTCGGGTAGTTCCGGGAATGACGATTCCCGCAAAGCAACCGGCTAAATTTTCCTTACATACTAAAACTAAAATCGATTCTATTATTGCTGAATTTCCTTCAGAAACAAAAATCAATTTTCTAAACGAACCTAAAAAGGATCATTTTATTTATGAAGTAAACTTTCAGAAACTCGGCGAAAACAAACTCAGTATTTATTTCGAAAAAAATAGAAAAACGTATTTAGAGTTTTTTGTAACAGAAGATTTGGAGACTTTGGTAAAAAAACGAAGTGACTTTATCACTAACAAACAGCAGCATAAAACCGAAAAATGGTACGACGGACTCTACTCTATCTACGACATGAAAAATAAGCAGCTGCGTGGGCCAGATAATAACGATGGTTACACCGGTTGGTGGGGTTATGTTTTGGCGAGTGACGATCCTGCACTTTGTAAAGCGCCTTATGTAGCTTCAAAAAACAGTGTTTATCCTGATAAAAAGGAAATCGAATCTTTAGAATATTATATCGAGAATTTTGTTTGGGGCGGTTTGCAGCGAACAGATAAAGAAGAGCCATATCCTTACGGAATCTACGGAACGCCAAATTGGTATGTAGATCGTAATCCTGTTTTAAGAGCTGGCGTAAAAAACAGCAATCTTGATAAAATGAATATCTGGCGCTCTTACGATTATCCGCATATCGTGATGCTCTATTACAATATGTATCTAATCGCAAAAATGTATCCTAAAATGAGCACTTATGCAGATGCCGATGAATATCTAGAGCGTGCTTATCAAACAGCTAAAGCTTATTTTGACTATCCTTACGAAATTCTACCGTGGTACGAAACCTACAAATGGGGATGTTATAACGAACTTTTTATTCTTGATCTTATCGACGTTCTAAAAGAAGAAAACCGAAAAAAGGATGCTGAATACCTGGAAAATGAATGGCAAAAAAAGGTGAAGTATTTTGTGTACGATGATAAATATCCCTTTCGATCTGAATACAGTACTGATAGAACCGCTTTTGAAACCAGCTATGCCGTTGCTAAATATGGCGCAACCCACGAGATGCCAACAGACGAAAATCTATGGTTTGATAAGAAATTAGAAAAATGGTATTCGCATCCAAAAGTTGAAAAAGCAGATTCACGGGCGTTTATGGATAAACAACTATATGCAAATCTTGCCTGCCGCGGTTGGTTAGAAACTAAATATTACTTATTAGGATCAGATTTTACCGCATCTTCAGATACGCATACACTTTCTTATATGGCCAGAATGGGCGGCTGGGGAATTTTAGATTATGCTCTTAATTTTTCTGAAGATCCTTTCGACTGGCTTCAATTGGGATACGCAAGTTATCTAAGTTCGTACGCTTTAATGAATACAGGAACCAGTGAAAATAATTACGGGTATTGGTATCCTGGAGAAGAAAATGATGGCGCTTTAGGTTGGGCGTTTATGTCTTCGCAGTACGAAGATACCTGGATTAAAAAGAAAACTCCACGTGGTCCCTGGTTTTACGATGGCGAAGCAGATCTTGGTATGGGCGCTATAAAGCGAATGGCAATTATTATTTTGGCTAAAGATCCGCTTTTTGATTGGATTGCTTACGGCGGAAAATTAAAAACAAATGTCGACTCTTTTGAAGTTTTCGCAGCAGATGGAATTAACCAAAAGTTTGCCATTATTAATACTGAAAAGAATTTTAGAATCGAGCTAGATCGTGACGGCTTTTCAAGCTTAGAGCCTATCAAAGTTTCAAAGAAACTTGATGTGATTGACTTCATTATTGAAAACAGAAGCAGCGATACACATTCTACTCAGCTTAAAATTAAAACTGAAAAAGAACCAGTAATCACTATCGATAGCAAAAAAATAAAAGTGAGGAAAATTAACGAATATTGGATAGCTACTTTACCAATTTCTAAAAGCAGCCACAAAGTCAATATGAAGATTTAAGGATTGTAGAATAGACTTTTAAAATCTGCTTCAAAATTATCCAATTTCAGCAAAGACTATAGAAAAAGCTAAAAACGGCATCGAAACTTTGCTGTTTTTAGCTTTTTTTGGCACCGCCAAAGGGTTTAATACTCCGAGGCTTGCCTAGAAATTAAAAATTTGTTTCTAGTGATTATCTCCTGGGCATGCCCCGAGGTAGACTGCTTAAAATCTGAACTTTTTAAGCCTGTTTTGATTGCACAAACACCAATAAATTACCTGAAGTAAACTTTAGGTGTACATTTTCATTTATAATCGTATTTCGGGTTCCAATTCTGGTGGTAATACTTAAATCTTCACCGTATAGAGGGTATTTTACACCTTCAGAATAGATATTTTTAGCTTCAGGAAAAGGAAATAGTGAAATAATTTCATCCTGAAAATCGATAATTTCGATATTCTTTTCAGCAAAAAAATAAAAGCCAAAATCGTCAAAACAGCGAATTTCAATTTCATCTTTATGCTTCAGCATCGAATTCAAATTCCCCAAAAAATGATCCTGTTCTAAGCCGCTACAGCCATAAACTGCGACGCTTTTAAAACCATCTTCGATAATAATCCTTAAAATCTTCTCGAAATCTGTCGCATTTTGATCTGGAGTTTCAACGATCTTGGTTTCGGCTTTAATTTCAGAAATTGCTAAAGAATCGAAATCTCCGGAAACCAAATCTGGCTGAATTCCATTTTTCAAAAGCTTGGAATATGCGCCATCTGTACAGTAAATCTTCTCAAATCCATCTAGCAAAGGCATTTTTTCAGGAAACTGGCCGTTGATAAACAAAACGACCTGCGCCTCAGATTTATACGTTTCCCGGTACAGCTTCATTTAGTGTCTTGCCTCTAAAACTTTAGAAATGTCTTTTAATCCGTAGCCTTTCGCTTTTAAAAGAATTAAGTAATGAAACAGCAAATCTGCGCTTTCGTTAAGGAAAAGATCTTCATCATCATCCTTTGCTTCGATCACTACCTCAACAGCTTCTTCGCCGACTTTTTGAGCGATTTTGTTGATACCTTTATCAAAAAGGGAAACCACATACGAGTTTTTATCTTCACGTAATTCGGGTTCTACTTCGCTCATTTTTTTACGCTGAGTAATAATGCCTTCTAATTCTGATAAAAATCCAAAAGAAGTTTCGTTTTCTTCGCCCCAACAAGTATCGGTTCCTTTATGACAAGTTGGTCCCTGCGGATTCACCATCACCAAAAGCGTATCATTATCGCAATCATTTTTTATCGAAACAAGGTGCAAAAAGTTTCCACTTTCTTCGCCTTTGGTCCATAAACGATTTTTAGTTCGGCTAAAAAAAGTAACCTTCTTCGTTTCGTTGGTTTTTAGATAAGCTTCTTCATTCATATACCCTAACATCAGGACTTTTTTCGTAGTTGCATCCTGAATAATCGCAGGTACTAATCCGTCGCTATTTTTATCAAAATCGATATTCATCTCTATAATTTTATATTCTTACAGGTATTCCCTGGTCTGCCAGCTCTTTTTTAAGATCTGGAATTTCTATTTCTTTAAAATGAAAAACACTCGCTGCCAAAGCCGCATCTGCTTTTCCTTCTTTAAACGTATCCACAAAATGCTGAATATTACCGGCACCGCCCGAAGCAATGATAGGAATATTTAGATCTTCAGATAATTTCTTGAGTGCAATATTAGCAAAACCATCTTTAGTACCGTCATTATTCATTGATGTAAACAAAATTTCTCCTGCACCGCGCTGTTCTACTTCTTTCGCCCATTCAAAAAGATCGAGTTCGGTTGGTACTTTACCACCAACTAAATGAACAATCCACTGACCGTTTACCTGTTTTGCATCGATAGCCACAGTGATACATTGCGCGCCAAATTTTTGAGAAAGCTCATTAATTAGATCTGGATTTTTTACTGCAGAAGAGTTTACCGAAACCTTATCTGCACCGTTCTTCAACAAAATATCAACATCTTCTACGGAAGAAATCCCGCCGCCCACTGTAAATGGAATGTTTACTTTTTCGGCCACTCGCAAAACAAGATTCGCTAAAGTTTTACGACGTTCTTCAGTAGCTGAAATATCCAGAAATACAAGCTCATCAGCGCCGGTTTCAGCATATTTCGCAGCCAATTCTACCGGATCACCAGCATCTCTTAGATCAACGAAATTAATCCCTTTAACGGTTCTTCCGTTTTTTATATCCAGGCAGGGAATTATTCTTTTTGTTAGCATTTTTTTTAGTTTACGATGTACGGTTAAGGGTTTACAGTTTTTTTTGGTTATCAGCTACTTTTCAATTATTTGTCATTTCGAGCCAGCCTTGCCGCAGGCAGGCGTAATGAAATAAAGTCGTGAAATCTTAGTGCATTTCATTCAAAATTCAAAATTCAAAATTTAGCATTCAAAATAAACCCTTATTCTTGGTTCTTAGGTCTAATCTCTCAAATCTAACTTCTAACAGCATAGCGTTCTAAAATCTAATTTACTGTCCGTCGTTTAGAATATAGTTTTCTAATTGTTTTAAGCTGATTCTTCCTTCGTAAATGGCTTTTCCGATTATTGTTCCTTCACATCCCAGGTCAGAAAGTTCTAATAATTCATCGAATTTCGATATTCCTCCCGAAGCTATTAAATTGATTTCTGGATTCTCTCTTAAAATACGATCATAAAGATCGAATGCAGGTCCCTGAAGCATCCCATCTTTAGAAATATCAGTACAAATTACATACTTTACGCCTTCTTTCTGATATGCAGAAATAAATGGAATCAATTCTTTCTCAGATTCCTCTAACCATCCGCCAACAGCAACTTTTTCATTATTCGCATCGGCGCCCAAAATGATCTTTTCTGAACCAAATTTTTCCAACCAGCTTTTAAAAGTCTCTGGATCTTTTACAGCGATACTTCCACCGGTAATTTGTTTTGCTCCGCATTCAAATGCGATTTCCAGATCTTTATCGGTTTTTAATCCGCCCCCAAAATCAATTTTTAGATTGGTCTTTGAAGCTATTGTTTCTAAGATCTTATGGTTTACAATATGCTTCGATTTTGCACCATCAAGATCTACTAAATGAAGATACTCGATACCGTGAGCTTCAAAAGATTTTGCAACCTCAAGCGGATTTTCATTATATACTTTTTTGGTGTTATAATCACCTTTAGAAAGTCTTACGCACTTTCCGTCTATTATATCTATTGCTGGTATTAAACGCATATAAAGTTAGAATTTAGAAGTTGGAAGTTGGAAGTTGGAAGTTAGGTTTACGCATTTTAATTATTTTTTCTTGCCCTGTTTATCGAAGATACAATTATAGCTACTAATTCATTAGCTTCTGTGTGCAACTCTTTTATTTTACTCTTTTCCTTAGGATAAACTATTTGCAGTAATTCTAAAAAGTACATCGACTCATCAGCTTCCTCTTCCACAATTTTTAATTTATTTATGAAATCTGCGTTAGATTTAGCTCTTCTAGCAGCTCTATAATTTGCTCCAACAGAACTAGAACATCTAATAAGCTGCCTCACATAAGCATCGAACTCTCTATTTTTAGGTATATTGGAACACAACGACCAAACATCAATAGCAAACTTTTTAGTTCTTTCTTTTAAATCATACATGATATTTTTTGTTTTCCTAATTCAAGAATCCTATTCCGTACTTCTAACTTCGTAATTCTAACTTTAAAAAGTTCTCCAAAATCTTTTCTCCGGCTTTACTGCTTTTTTCAGGGTGAAATTGTACACCATAGAAATTATTCTTTTTGATTGCTGAAGTATATTCTACTCCGTATTCCGTAGAACAAATCGTTTCTTCGCATTCCTTCACGTAAAAGCTATGCACCAAATACACATATTCTTTTTCGTTCACGCCTTCAAACAGATCAGATCGTAGATCGTAAATCTGATTCCAGCCAATTTGCGGCACTTTAACCGTATTATCAAACTTCACCACTTTCGCATCAAAGATCGATAATCCTGGCGTATCTCCTTCCTCACAATATTCACACATCAATTGCATCCCAAGACATATTCCCAAAACTGGTTGTGTTAGTTGCGGTATCACTTTATCTAATCTGGTTGACTTTAGCATCTTCATCGCACTACTCGCCTCTCCTACTCCCGGGAAGATCACCTTATCTGCCGACTTTATTTCTTCAGCATCATCTGTAAGCACAGCTTCAAAACCAAGTCGTTTTACTGCGAATTTGATACTCTGAATATTCCCTGCGCCATAATCTATAATTGCTATTTTCATTTCTATAGTAGTTAGTAGTTGGAATTGAGTATTGAGTATTGAGTATTGAGTTTAGCTACTAACTACTCTATACTCAATTCTCAATACTATTAAAGCATTCCTTTTGTTGAAGGTAAGATCATTTTTTCTGTGTCTCTTTTTACCGCCATTTTTATCGCTTTTGCAAAGGCTTTAAAAATCGCTTCGATCTTATGATGTTCGTTCGTTCCTTCTGCTTTTACATTCAGATTTGCCTTGGCGCCATCGGTAAATGATTTAAAGAAATGATAGAACATTTCTGTTGGCATTTTTCCAACCATTTCACGCTTAAAATCGGCTTCCCAAACCAACCAATTTCGGCCACCAAAATCGATCCCTACCTGTGCTAAACAATCGTCCATCGGCAAACAAAATCCGTATCGCTCGATTCCTAATTTATTCCCCAAAGCTTTTGCATATACTTCGCCCAAAGCAATTGCGGTATCTTCGATCGTATGGTGCTCATCTACTTCAAGATCGCCATCTACTTTTACCACCAAATCCATTTGCCCATGACGAGCAATTTGATCTAACATATGATCAAAAAATGCAATTCCGGTAGAAATTTCAGCTTTCCCGGTGCCGTCAAGATTCAGTTTGATCTTAATATCAGTTTCGTTAGTTTTTCTGGCAATTTCAGCAGTACGATCTTTCAGTTTTAAAAACTCATAAATTTCTTTCCAGCTGGAAGTTTTCAATGCTATTGTTTCCTTCAGTTTAGAAACATCATTTTTCAATTCATCCGTCGCTAAATCTTCGTGGGTATCTATAAAGATTCCTTTTCCGCCGAAATTATAAGCAAATTCAATATCGGTCATACGATCACCGATCATGATCGAATTCGCCATATCGTAGGCTTCGGAATTCAAATATTTTCTTTCCAACAAACCTGTATTTGGCTTTCTGGTAGGCTGATTATCTTTCGCAAAAGTTCTATCGATTAAAATATCACTGAATTTCACGCCTTCATTTTCGAAGGTTTTTACCACGAAATTCTGAATCGGCCAAAATTGATCTTCAGGATAAACCTCGGTTCCCAAACCATCCTGATTAGTTACCATTACTAATTCGTAATCTAATTCTTTGGCGATTTTCGACAAATAGAACAATGCTTCCGGGTAAAACTCCAGTTTTTCTAATTTGTCTACTTGGTAATCTTCAGGCTCCAGGAGAATCGTTCCGTCACGATCTATAAATAAAACTTTTTGCATTTTAATTAGATTAGGCTTTTTAAAGCGGTAATTAATTTTTGATTTTCTTGAGTGGTTCCCACGGTTAAACGAAGGGTATTTTCGCAAAGCGGTTGTGTGGTTCTATTTCTAATTACAATTCCCTTTTCGATCAATTGATTGTATCTGGCCGTCGCATTATCTACTTTCACTAAAATGAAATTCGCATCTGATGGATAGATTTTTTCAACATAAGAAACTTCCATCAACACCTTAAATAATTCTTCTCTACCTTTTAGAATATCGGCGACTTCACTCTTCACATTTTCAACATCCAAAATTCGGTTTAAAGCACGTTGCTGCGTTAATTCATTTACATTATAAGGAGGTTTGATCTTCTTTAAAATCTCAATAATTTCTTCGGAAGCGCAGCAGATTCCCAAACGAATTCCTGCCATCCCGTAAGCTTTAGAAAGTGTTTGCGTAATCACCAAATTTGGATATTCCTGAAGCCTGTTTAACCAGCTTTCTTTTCCTGAAAAATCTATATAAGCCTCGTCAATAATTACCAATCCGTTAAAATTTTGAAGCAATTCTTCTACCTTTTCTTCTGAAAAAGTATTACCCGTAGGATTATTTGGTGAACAAAGAAATAGCAGTTTAGAATTCGCATCAGATTTATCCAATATCGCTGAAACCTGAGGCTCAAAATCCTGTGAAAGTAGCACTTCCCTATTTTCGATATTGTTGATTTCTGAAAGCACTTTATACATTCCGTAAGTTGGCGGAAGCGTGATCACATTGTCTTTTCCCGGCTCACAAAACGCCCTGAACAACAAATCCAAAACCTCGTCACTACCATTTCCTAACAGGATTTGCTCTGGTTTTATGCCTTTGATCTTTGCCAACTCATCCTTTACATTTCTTTGATGCGGATCTGGATAGCGGTTTACATCAGTTTGATAAGGATTCTCATTGGCATCAAGAAAAACCATCTGGGTTCCGGTTGATTTGTATTCGTCACGAGCGGAAGAATATGGTTTTAATTTCTTCACGTTCTCCCGAACAAGGTTTTGTATGTTTATATTGGTGGGCATTTTTGTTTTATGGCTTTCAGTTTATTTTTTTCTATTCGTCATCCCGGACTTGATCCGGGATCTCATCATGCTTGAACTCATCTGGATGAGATGCTGAAACAAGTTCAGCATGACGACTTATTTGGTCATCCCGGACTTGATCCGGGATCTCATCGTGTTTTTTCTCTTTCAAATGAAACGAATAGGTTCTGCATTACTACTCATTTTTCAAAATTAATATTCTAATGTCTGCAATTTCGGATTTAAAGATTTAATTAAATTTAACTTCCATTCTTTTTTCCAGTTCTTAAGCTGTTTTTCTCTAGCTATTGCGTGATTAAAATCATTAAACTCTTCAAAATAAATTAGATCTTTAGTTTTATATTTCTCAGTGAATATGCTTCCCGTTCCGTTATTATGCTCCGAAATTCTCCTTCTTAAATCGTTTGTAACACCCGTGTAAAAAACCGTCCTGTATTTATTAGTCAAAATGTATACAAACGATATTTTCATTTTACTTAGTTAATTACTACTCCGCACTAATTCGAGATCTTACCAATATTATCAATATCCTTTTACAAATTTGATGAGATGCTGAAACAAGCCCGCTTGCCGGACGGACAGGTTCAGCATGACAACTTTTAGTTATTCGCGACTTCACCAGATCTCATCTCCCTCTCTTCTTGGCTAGATGAGATGTTGAAGCAAGTTCATTTAGTCATCCCGGACTTGATCCGGGATCTCAGCATGCTTGGTTTCAACTGGATGAGATGCTGAAACGAGATAAGCATAACCTCAATACCTCATTCAAATTTCAACATTCAGCATTCAAAATAAATCCTGATCACTTTTTCTTCGGTCTATATTCTAACTTCTAACAGTTAAGCGATCTAAAATCTAGTTAACACGTTAACTCAAGTCTTTCAATCGCAAAGTCACTGCATTTTTATGTGCTTGTAAACCTTCGGCTTCTGCCATTAACTCTATTGCTGGGCCGATGCCTTTTATTCCTTCTTCCGAAATTTGCTGAAACGTCATACTTTTCATAAAACTATCCAGGTTTACACCACTATATTGCTTTGCATAACCATTTGTTGGAAGTGTATGATTTGTTCCTGAAGCATAATCCCCTGCACTTTCAGGCGTGTAATTTCCTATAAATACGGAACCGGCATTAATGATCCCTTTAGTGTAAAATTCATTATTTTCAGTAGAAATTATAAAATGCTCTGGGCCATACTCGTTAATCAAATCTAAAGCAACTTCATTATTTTCAACATAGATCAGTTTTGAGTTCTCGATCGCTTTTTCTGCAATGGCTTTTCTTGGAAGCGCTGATAATTGATCTTCAACAGCTACCTCTACTTCATCTAAAAATGATTTTGAGGTCGACACTAAGATCACCTGACTATCACCTCCATGCTCTGCCTGACTCAACAAATCTGAAGCGACATAAGCTGGTTTAGCCGAATCGTCTGCAACTACCAACAATTCTGATGGACCTGCCGGCATATCGATCGAAACATTATGCCGAGTTGCCAACTGTTTCGCTACCGTTACAAATTGATTCCCAGGACCAAAAATTTTATACACTTTGGGAACGGTCTCGGTACCGAAAGTGAGCGCTGCAATCGCCTGAATCCCGCCAATCTTATTGACCTTTGTTACTCCGCATAAATTTGCGGTGTATAAAATAGCTGGATGAACTTTTCCTTCTTTATTTGGCGGCGTACAAAGTACGATTTCTTT
This sequence comes from Zunongwangia sp. SCSIO 43204, assembly GCF_019904275.1. GTDB lineage: Bacteria > Bacteroidota > Bacteroidia > Flavobacteriales > Flavobacteriaceae > Zunongwangia > Zunongwangia mangrovi. The sequence continues at coordinate 2,801,048 of NZ_CP063204.1, read as the reverse complement.
ACAACCTGCAATTGCCGCCGGTACCGCCAACATCAAAATTGTTGAAAATAGAGGTGCGCTTCCGCCAGGAATATATAATCCGATCTTTTGAATAGGTCTTTTTTCCTGCCAGCATTTTACTCCGCTAGTTGTTTCAACTTCAACTTTCTCGGTTTTCTGGGCTGCATGAAATTTTTCGATATTCTTTTTTGCTAAAAGAATGGCAGATTTTAATTCTTCTGAAATTTCAGCTTCTGCAGCTGCAATTTCTTCTGAAGTTGCCAAGGTGTTTTCAAGCTTAATCCCATCAAACATATCGGTATATTTTGCTACCGCTGCATCTCCTTTAGCTTTTACTTCAGCAAAAATTTGGTTTACCGTGTCTTCAATATCATCTACGGTTTTGGTCGGCCGTTTTAAAACAGCATCCCATTCAGATCTTGAAGGATTATATATTTTGTTCATTTCTTTAAGTTTACAGTTAACTGTTTACGGTTTACAGTTTTGGTTGGTTATAAGCAATTAGCTTTCAGTTTTCAGCTTAATAATTCGAAATAGACCATGAGTCTATATTCTAAACTCTAAAAGCGAAGCGATCTAATATCTAAATTTACAACACCATCTTCTCAATTGGTACTACAAGCAATCCTTCTGCGCCGTGTTGTTTTAACTCGTCGATCACTTCCCAAAAACGCTCTTCGTTAATTACCGTATGAATCGAACTCCATCCTTCTTCTGCCAATGGCAAAACGGTAGGAGAACGCATTCCTGGCAAAAGTCGGATAATATCATCTAGCTTATCGTTTGGTGCGTTTAGCAAGATATATTTTGAAGTACGTGCGTTTAAAACCGATTTCAATCTAAATTGCAGCTGATCTAAAATTTGCTGACGCTCTTCAGAAATCTGTGGTGAAATGGCCAAAATCGCCTCACTCTTCAGCATTACTTCAGCTTCTTTCAAATTGTTTTTGAAAAGCGTGCTTCCACTGGAAACAATATCGCAAATCGCATCGGCCAAACCAATATTTGGTGCAATTTCAACAGAGCCATTAATGATATGAAGATCGGCTGAAATTCCCTTTTCAGCTAAATATTCTTTAACCGTATTTGGATAACTGGTCGCGATTTTCTTTCCTTCAAGATCCTCAATTCCATTATATTTTACAGATTTTGGCACCGCTAGTGAAACTCGGCATTTCGAGAATCCTAATTTCTCTCCTCGAATAATATCCTTTCCTTTTTCTACCAGCACATTCTCCCCAAGAATTGCAACGTCTACCACGCCATCTCTTAAATACTGCGGAATATCACCATTTCTTAAATAAAGAACATCTACCGGAAAATTACGTGCCGAAGCTTTTAACTGCTCTTTTCCATTATCTATCGAAATCCCCGCATCCTTTAAGATTTTAAGGGAATCTTCGTTAAGACGACCCGATTTTTGAATTGCGATCCTTAGTTTTTCTTTTTTCATCACAAAAGCATTTTATTTTTAGTGCTTAGTTTAATTTCAGTTGTCAAATTTGAACAAATAAAAAACCCGTTTGAGTAGCTCAAACGGGTTTCTAAATATGCTTAACATTACCACATATCAAATTTACCTCGCCTGAGCGCAGCAGTAAATATGATGATGGTGATGTAATTGTATCGTTCTCATTATGGAAGCAAATCTAAGTATTAATTTTAAAATTCAAAATCAGAATTTAAAATTTCTAAGATAAATTTTAGTTATTTCCTAAAATCAGTGGTAATCCGTCTTCTCCAGAGCCAATGATTACAGTTTTTGCATTGCCAGATTTAGCCAATTCTAAAGTAGCCTGGATTCCTTTTTCCATTAATACCTTTTCAGTTAAAGACTCACTTAAAATACGGTTTGCACGTGCTTTACCTTCAGCATCGATACGTTGGCGTTCTGCTTCCTGCTCGGCTTTAGTTAAACGATATTCATATTCTAAAGATTCTTGTTCCTGTCTCAATTTACGCTCAATAGCTTCTTTGATCGTAGGAGGAAGTGATACGTCTCTTACCAAAACTTCATTTACCTGAACGTATTGATCTCTTAAAAGAATTTGTGTTTCCTCTAAAATTTCTTCCTGAATCGCTTCACGCTTACTAGAATATAATTGCTCTGGATTATAACGCCCAACCACGGCACGAGTTGCAGATCGTAGTGCAGGTTTTAGTAATCGCTCGATATAAGCTTCACTTTTTTCTTTATGTAATTTTCCTAAATCGTCGTAAGCCGGCTGAAACCAAACCGAAGCATCTAATTTGATCTCCAACCCATTTGAAGATAAAACCGTCATTTTCTCATCTAAAGATTGCTGTCTTACCTCGTAAACAAAAACTTTATTCCAGGGTAACACCCAATGAAAACCTTCGTTTAAAGGTGGCTCATCTATAACTACTCCGTTTCCAAATGTTTTATATAAAACTCCCGCTTCACCAGAGCCAATGGTTATTGTAGATTTCGAAATAAATATGATTAAAACAACCAATCCTATAAAAATTGGTATTGCAATTTTGGGTAATCTTTCCATTAATATTTGATGTTAAATTAAACCTTTATATTTTCTATAAAACCATTCTCCTGCCAACAACCCGACTAAGATAAATAACAAAATATACCATTCGATTATTGGCTGGGATTTGGTGCTTTCTTTTCTTATGATCGAAAAACGATTATCGTTTAAAAGTTCAGATTTTAAATTTTCCAATTGATCGGGGAGGTATACCTGACTTTCATTTTTATCAGCCAGATTTTTTAGTTTCGAAAAATTCGCTGAAGAAAATTGCTCTTCTACATTGAACAAAATTACGGAAAATTTACCGGACTTCTTTATTCCTGAATTTTCTTCGGAAACGGTAAAGTGATATTCCCCGGGTTGAAGATCATTAAAACTAACCTGATAAAAATTATTTCGCAATAAAAATCTTGAATCTAATACTGAATTTAAACTATCATTTTTTAGTTCGATCTGAAGATTTGCATTAGGATCGAATTGATAATTTTCATCGAAAAATTGAGCGTCAAATTTTACAATTTCATTGGAATAATAAAAAGATTCATATTCGATATTTAAGCGCTCCTTTTTCTTTTTTGAAGATAGATTTTGAATCAAGCCGCCAATAAAATTATCGAACTTTTCGAAGCTTTGATTCTCCACAAAAATCTTAGTTCGCCATCTCCAAATATTTTCTCCAAACAAAAACGCAGAACTTCTATCGTTATTTTTAGCAATCAACAGTAAAGGATCTTTGGTGCTAACACCTTCGATATTTTGGTAGAGCAAAGTCTCAAAATCGGTATCAATTTTCAGATCCCCAAACTTATCCTGAAGTGGGGGAAGATCTAAAAACCCGATATCTTCAAACTGAAATTGGTTAAAATTCGCATTCATTTCTGCATAAAAATCCTGCTCAGTATTACTGCCAGTTTTCGATAAAAAAGGCAATGATTTTTGAATTGCACTCCAATTAGTTTTAGTTCCGGTTATGATAAAATAGTTTAAATTAGCCTTGTCTACCAACTCAAACCAATTATTAAAGTTATTATTTGGTTGATAAAATATAACTAACTGATATTCATTTAATTTTACATTATTTTCGCTAGTGTATTTTACCGTAACTTTTCGCTGCTTATTAGTTTCGATAGATTTTTTAAGAGCGCCAAGATCTGGATGCGCAATACTACTTACTATTAAAACCGAAGTTCGCTCGTCGATCACCTCAACTGCAAAGTTATTTTGATTATTGATCGTATTCGTTTCATTTTCTAACGGAAGAATTTCTGCGGAATAAGTTTGTGTTCCCAATTGAGAAGCTGGTAAATTTGCCTCTACTCTAACCGACCTGTTTTCTTCTGAAAAATTTAGATCTTCAGAAAAAACTGTCTTTCCATTAGTCGATATTGTAAATCTTAAAGCGACATTTTTTGAACCCGAATAATTCACAAAAACTTCTACCGGAAATTTATTTTCAAGAAAAGCATATCGATTAACATTCAATTTTGAGATGCTTAGATCTGGAAATTTTGTGGTATCTCCAATGATCACCGGAAAGATCTTTTGGTTTTTTGCAGCACTAAAATATTGAAAATCTCTTCCTAAAGTCTGGTTTCCGTCGGTGACTAAGATCGTTGCATTTTGCTTGTTTTTAAAGCTCGATTTTATAGCATCTAATGCCTTAAAAATATCGGTTTGTTTTGCACTAAAATCGACCGAATCCTGGGTAGAAATTTCAGTCCCAAAACCTATATTTTGAACATTGAAACGTTCATTTATTTCTTCATCCTGATTGAAAAATGAAGCAATTTTAGATAAATTATTTTCCTGATTAAGATGAGAAATCGACTCAGAATTATCTAAAGCGAGTACCAAATCTGGCTTTTCTCTTTCAACAAAAACCGATTTGATCTTTGGATTGATCAATAAAAAAAGAAGCGTAAAAACGCTTAAAGCACGTAAAATAAAAAGGATCAACCGTTCCTTCCCGTTACGTTTAGACTTCACATAATATTGAAAATAAGAAAACCCCAGCGCAACGCATGCAGCCAGGGTTATATATATTATGCTTAGTATCGTCATTAATCGGTTTTGGGTTGTAATTTAAGAGAATATTAAGATTCTACCAACCACAATTGGAAAAACAACGTACGAACTTCTTTAATTGCTTAGGTAAGCATTCCGCCATCCACGTTTAGCACCTGGCCGGTAACATACGCACTAAGATCGCTACCTAAATATACACAGGCATTTGCGATATCTTCTGGCGTACCACCACGTTTTAAAGGAATATTATCCCTCCATCCCTGCACTACTTTTTCGTCTAATTTCTCGGTCATTTCGGTTTCGATAAAACCAGGAGCGATTACATTGGTACGAATATTACGAGAACCAAGCTCTAATGCCATAGACTTACTAAAACCAATGATCCCAGCTTTAGATGCTGCGTAGTTTGCCTGGCCAGCATTTCCTTTTACTCCAACAACAGAACTCATATTAATGATGCTTCCTTTACGTTGTTTAAGCATAGTACGCTGTACCGCTTTGGTCATATTAAATATCGACTTAAGATTTACCTCGATCACGCGATCAAAATCTTCCTCACTCATACGCATTAGCAGGTTATCTTTAGTGATCCCGGCATTATTTACCAGAATATCGATAGCACCAAAGTCTTCAGCTACGTTTTTAATTAATTCCTGAGCCTGCTCGAAATCGGCTGCATTAGACTTATAACCTTTAGCTTTTACTCCGGTTTCAGAAAGCTCATTTTCCAGCTCTTTAGCAGCTTCTTCAGAAGAGTTGTACGTGAATGCAACATTAGCACCATGCTCTGCAAATACTTTTGCTATACCTCTACCAATACCACGGCTTCCACCGGTTACGATAGCATTTTTACCTTCTAATAATTTCATATGTATTATAGTAAGTTAGATTAATCTTCGCCAAAGATAAGAATAAGCATTGTTTAGGTATAAAAAAACCTCCTTTTTCAAGGAGGTCTTTAATTTTCCTTTATTCCGAATTACAATTTTAGATCCTGATTTTCTTTTTTCTCATAATTGAATAAGTAATCGATATCAAGTTCTTTTACCTCTCCTAATTTTTGAAGTGCCTGCATATCTACATCTTTTTTATTACCAATTACCAAGACATTATAATCTTGGCCTTTTATATTGTTATCAAAAAAGCTTTGTAAATCATCGAAACTCATATCCTTAATAGCGTCGTACATTTCTTTACGCATATCGTGATCTATGCCCCGATCTTTTAAACTTTCGTAACTCCAAAAGATGCTTGTTTTTGTTATACGATCTGCTGCTATCTTTTTAAGTGTAGCCTCTTTAGCTGCTTCAAATTGTTCTTTTGCTTCAGGCATATTGGTCATTAATTCCATCATTGCATCTACTGCCTGTGGCATTTTATTGGCTTGTGTACCGATATAGGCCATCGTATAGTTAGGTTTATCCATTTCTGAAGCCATTTGATAGCTCGAGTAAGCTGAATATGCTAAAGACTTGGATTCCCTGATTTCCTGAAATACGATTGATGATAAACCGCTTCCAAAATACGTATTGAATAATTGCGTCGCCGCCATTTCTTCAGCATCAAAATTATCGCCTTTGGCAAGGAAAACCATTTCACTTTGCACCATATCATAATCTACGAAGTAAACATTCCCGCCAGTGTTTTGCTCATTGTAAACTTTGGCTTCTGGATAATCCTTTAGTTCAGACGGTACATTATGCTTTTCGCTTACCGCAGCTACTGCAGCATCCGGATCTTTTCCGTAGTAAAGAACACGTTGCTTATAATTTCTTAAATCTTTAACTTTTTCTACTAATTCAGCCGGATCTAAAGCTTTCAATTCGGCTTCAGTATAAATATTACGCAAACGAGAATCTTCGCCATATTTACCATAATTAAGCAATCCATTAAAAAGAATATTTCCTTTTTGAGTTTTGGCATCATCACGACCTTTCATAATAGATGCTACGTATTTCTCGTAAGTTTCCTGATTAGGTTTTGCGTTTTCCCAAAGATGCTCTAACAATTCTAAGCCTTTAGGTAAATTCTCCTTTAATCCACTAATCCCAACATAAATCTGATCTGAACCTGAACTTACAAAATAATTGATACCGAGTTTGTAAAATTCCTGCTTCAATTCTTCAGGAGTATATTTATCGGTACCCAAATAATCCAAGTATCCGGTAGCTAATGAAATTTCTTTATCGTTATCCTGTCCCATATCAAAAATGAAATACAGGTTAAAAAGATCATTATTTTCATTCAGAATATAAGAAACCTGCAATCCATTTTCTGTCTCTTCTTTTTTGATCGCTTCTTCGTAATCTACGTATTGCGGAGTTAAAGCAGGTGCTTCAGTTTTATTGAATTCGGTTATAAAAGCAGATTGCTTATCACGATTTAACTGAACCGGAGTAATTCCCGGGTTTTCAACTTTAGCGATATTTGGATCTTCACCCAGGCGCTTGTAAACTGCTACATAATTATCTTTATAATGCTCGTTCGCATAATTCACCAGTTCTTCCTTAGTTATATTTTTAAGATCATCTGTAAAATCTATTACTTCCTGCCAATCCTGAAAATGAATAAATGCATCCATGTGTGCATAAGCTACAGAAGATGCATTTTCATATTGGCGAATTTCAGACAACTTTAAATCGTTAATTACCGCTTCGATTAACCAATCGTCAAATTCTCCATTTTTAATTTTTTCTACTTCAGCAAGTAACAAATCCTTCACTTCTTCTAAAGATTGATCTGCCTTTGGCATTCCGTATAATAAATGGAAACCATAATCATTATCGAAATTGGTAAATGAAGAAGCCTGCTGTACCTTTTGCTTTTGGTTTAGATCTAAGTCTATTAAACCCGCCTGTGAATTTGCCAAAATATAATCGATAAGATAAACGATTTTTTGATCTTTACTGCCGACACCATCGGTACGGAAAGCGACATAAACAGATTCTGATGTTGGCCCAAATACCTCTTTTTCAATAGGCGCAGTGATAGGCTGTTCTTCTGGAAATGTTGGATGCGTAACTTCTTTAGACTCGTAGCCGCCAAATGCATCATTCACTTTCTGAATTGTGCTATCAAATTCTAAATCTCCCGAAAGGATCACGGCCATATTATTTGGCACATAATATTTATCGTGATAATTATGAATGGCCACCATCGATGGATTTTTTAAATGCTCAGATTTCCCTAATGTAGTTTGTGTACCATAAGGATGTGTTGGATAAAGACCTTCTAAAACTGCATAATATTGCTTTCTGGAATCACTATCCTGCCCGCGGTTAAACTCTTCGTAAACCGCTTCTAATTCGGTATGAAATAGACGCAGCACTAACTCATTAAACCTTTCGCTTTCTACGGTGAGCCATTTATCTAATTCGTTAGACGGAATTTTATTCACGTAAACCGTTTGTTCATTTGAAGTGAAAGCGTTAGTTCCCTCAGCTCCCAAAGAACTTACCATTTTATCATATTCATTAGCGATAGAATATTTTGAAGCTTCTTGTGAAACCGAATCGATTTGGCGATAAATTGCTTTTTTCTCTTCTGGATCTGTAGTGGCTTTATGTTTTTCGTAAAGATCTGAAATGGAATCTAAAAGTACTTTTTCTGTTTCCCAATCCTGAGTGCCTATTTTGCTGGTTCCCTTAAAAACCATATGTTCTAAATAGTGCGCAAGACCTGTATTATCTGCAGGATCGTAAGTAGAGCCGGCACGAACCGCAATTAAGGTTTGAATCTTCGGTTCTTCATTATTTCGGCTTAAATAAACCTTTAAACCATTATCCAATGTATACAAGCGTAAACCGGTGGGATCATCCTCAAAAGTTTCGTAAGAAAATCCGTTAGCATCGGTGTGAGTTTTTTCATTTTCTCCCTGATCTTTTTTACAGGAGGCAACCGTCAAGAAAAGGATTGCCATGAGAGGTAGATAGTAATTCCTCATAGTTAAAGTTTTGATTGATAAATATGTATAAAAATAAAAAAGTCCGTAAGCATATAACGCTTACGGACTAAAATTATTTAAAATTATCTTAAATTTTAACTTTTACCCAAGAACCTCGGCAACTTTTTTACCAATCTCGGCAGGAGAATCTACAACATGAACTCCGTTTTCTTTCAAGATCGCTTTCTTAGCTTGTGCAGTATCTTCGCTACCACCTACAATAGCACCAGCATGCCCCATTGTTCTACCAGCAGGAGCAGTTTCTCCAGCGATAAATCCAATAACAGGCTTTTTGTTACCGTTTTCTTTGATCCATTTAGCAGCATCAGCTTCTAACTGTCCACCAATCTCACCGATCATAACGATAGCTTTAGTCTCATCATCATTCATTAAAAGCTCTACAGCTTCCTTAGTAGTCGTTCCAATAATAGGGTCTCCACCAATTCCAATTGCTGTAGTGATTCCTAGCCCTTCTTTTACAACCTGATCTGCAGCTTCGTAAGTTAAAGTTCCAGATTTAGAAACGATACCTACAGTTCCTTTTTTGAAAACAAAACCTGGCATAATTCCAACTTTAGCTTCACCCGGAGTGATAACACCAGGACAGTTAGGACCAATTAAACGACAATCTTTACCTTTAATGTAATCTGAAGCCTTAACCATATCTGAAACTGGAATACCCTCGGTAATAGTAATGATTACTTTAATCCCGGCATCTGCAGCTTCCATAATTGCATCTGCAGCAAATGCTGGCGGAACAAAGATGATCGTAACATCTGCTCCTGTTTCTTTTACAGCATCTGAAACTGTATTAAACACCGGTCTATCCAAATGAGTTTGACCACCTTTACCCGGAGTCACACCTCCAACTACGTTGGAACCATATTCTATCATTTGCTCTGCATGAAAAGTACCTTCACTACCGGTAAATCCCTGCACTATTATTTTTGAATCTTTATTTACTAAAACGCTCATAAGTATTTTTTGTAATTACGTACACAAAAATATGTTTTTAAAGATAAAACATAAAGCTTTTTTGATATTTATTCAGTGATTTACAAATAACTGTATAAAGAGACAAGACCGTAGATTCTATACTTTTAAAGTTTAAAAGTTAGAAGCCTCTTTTCCTTTTTATAAGATCATTAAGGATGCGATAGATCCGTTTTTCTTTTTTGATATCCTGAAAGTAAGTAGCTTTAATTTGAATAAAAATCATAATCAGCAGTATTGCTATAACTACTTCTAAAGCGATCATAATTAAAAGAATACGGTCCATTTCTTAAGGCATATTATCAATATCAAATTTATGTTAATATAAACCTAAAAAAAGGATAAACAAAAGTTAATAAAATAGTTTTAACAGATTATCCTTAACTAATCGGTTTAGCCTTAAGAATTCAATATTTCATAGAGGAATTATTTAGAAAAATTGAAAATTATTTAAAAATATTAAATACACATTTATTTAATTCTAACAAAACCTAGGATTTTGTTTAACCAAAAAAGAAAGATGACTTAACAAAATCACCTTTCTTTATTAAAATCTGAAAATATCTGAATTATTTATTTTCCCTACTCAGTGGTGGCGGTGGCATACGATCAACTTCCTTCTCAGCCCCTTTTTTTTGCAAAAGAATATAGATCGTAAACATTTTGTTGTACTCTTTCAAAATATTATCCTGTTCCTTTTTTTCTAATTTCAAGTATGACATGGGGTATCCTTCTGGCAAAAGTGACTTCACTTTTTTTAGCTGAACATGATAATCTTTAATTAATTCCTTAACCGATTTTTCCTGATCTTGATGATTAACCTCCATCTCTAGTTCTTCTTCAACTACCTCGATAACTTCTTTTTCGTTAGATATAGAAGCCTCATCTTCTACAACTTCAATCACTTCAATAATTTCAGGATGTTTTGGCGGAGCTGGAGGATTTGGAACGTCGTCTACAACTTCTATTATTTCTGGTTTTGGTGGTGTAGGCACATCTTCTATTACCTCGATAACTTCAGGAGCTTTTGGACTTGGCGGGGATTGTGGTTTATCTTCAATAATCTCTATTGTTTCGACTTTTTCGATCACCTCAGGAACTTCTTCCGTAGAAAGTTTTAAAATTAAGCGCTCGTTAGTAGGTAACTTTCCATCTTTGACGATCCAATAGGCCTTAAAATCCTGCGGAGAAAAATCTCTTATTTTCTTTTTTGACACTTCTTTACCGTCAATAAAAACATGCCCATAAATCTTCAAATTTTGATCTGATAATAATGACTTTGAAGGCGGCGTTTTAGAATATTGCGAATACACCGTATTTAGATATATTTTAGTCCCCGTCTCATCAATCTGCTTAGAATAGAGACTTATCGTATTTAAATCGATAGCATCAAGCTTTTCTTTTGAAATTGGACTATCATCAAAATAAAATGAATATCCTTTATTTTTCCATTCCTTAATTTGTTGTTTAGTAGGACTATCTGTGGTGATGTATGAAGTTCCGCTTCTTCCCGCAATTTGCATTGGTGGCGCTGGTGGAGCTGGAACTCCTGAAGGAAACAAAGAAGTATTTCTTGAATTCTTCTTCATCACCTGGTAATAATGAGTTTTAAGATACTCTGTCCCTACTTTCTTTTTAAAATCTTCAGGAACGTTTTTTAGATCTAAGCGCACATTATTTTTCAGTAAATCTTTATCTCGATATTGAGATGTGATTTTATCTAATTTCGAGGCAAATTCTTTTAGCGCCACCTGCTCTCCGTTTAGTTCGATCTTTTCACCGTGAATTTTAAGCGTAAAAGCGTTTAAAGCTTCAGTAACAATAGGCGATTCCTGCTGTATGGTTTCAGCAACAATATCATTATTGAAAAAATAAATACAACAACATAGAACAGGCACTAAAAATCCAAGTTTTAAACCTACTCTCTTTTTTGAAAATGAATTTGAAATCATAACGATTCGTTTTTTGATTAATGAATGTTTAAATGAACTCGTCATAGTGGACTGATGTTTTCCAAACGAGCTGTTTAGTAATAATGTTGAATATGATAATGCACTAATATTTTGATTTAAAACGGCTTCATCTGCCAGAAATTCGTGATTTAAGCGTATTGATTTTTTGATGAAAATAAATAGCGGATTAAACCAAAAAATGATCTGTAAAATCTCCAAAATCAATAAATCCAGCATATGTTTTTGACGTACGTGCGCTTCTTCGTGTTTTAAAATTTCCTGCGGAATGCTTTTCGATTTAAAAGCTTCTTTTTCTACAAAAATATACCTGAAATATGAATACGGAATTTGTTGAAATGGCAGTAAAATCTTTGTGCTTTGTGGTTCTTTTACTTTTTCGTATTGCTGAATAAGCCATTTTAAATGCTGAAGATTTTTTAAAAATCGTATCAAAAAAACTACAAAACCAATACTATAAATAGTCCATAATATGGCCGGAAGATGATCTTTCCAGGAAGTTACTTTTACTTCTTCGACATTAGTGATGGTTTCTGGCAATAAAATTCCTGTTTGCTGGATGGCCTGCGCTTCTACCTTATAAGTTATGGTAATTAGCGGAATAATTACAGAGGCTACCAGCGCAAACAATAAGTAAAATCGCTTAAACCCATGATTTTTTTCGTTTTCTAAGAATAATCTATAAAACGAATATAGAACCAAAAGACAACCGGTAAATTTTAGAATATAAAAAGGCATAGGCTATTATTGATTTTTGATTCTTTCGTCTATAATTTTTCTGAGTTCTTTTAACTCATCTTCAGATAGATCTGTTTCTTCAGTAAAGAAAGAAGCAAACTGCGCAGCCGAATTATTAAAGAAATTCTTTATTAGTCCGTTCATTTGCTTCGAAAAATAATCTGTCTTTTTCACCAAAGGAAAATACTCTCTGGAACGCCCATATTGCACAAAATCTACAAAGTTTTTATCACGCATTCTTTTTAATAAAGTTGCTACGGTAGTACTTGCCGGTTTTGGGTCTGGATAAGCATCAATTAAATCTTTCATAAAAGCTCTTTTCTGCTTCCATAATATTTGCATTAATTCTTCTTCGGCGTTTGAAAGTTTCATTTCTCTACAATATTAGAATTACCTCTACAAATGTAGAATTATATTTTAATTCTACAAACATAGAACTAATATTTAACAAAAAACCGCCATAATTTTATGACGGTTTTGATTTGAATGAAATTATAGCTTATTATTTCTTTTTAAAAGACTGTATAAATTCTGGCAACTGCTTAATGTAAGCTTGCTCTTTTAGAAAAGAGCGCACCTCTCTTGCAGGTGTTCCCCAATAAACATTCTGGTTTAAAGTCTTCGTAACACCCGTTTGTGCCATTAGCACCGTTCCTTTTTTGACTACTAGATCACTAACAATACCAACCTGTCCCCAAATGGTAACTTCATCTTCAATAACCACACAACCGGCAATACCAACCTGAGAAGCGATAAGACATTTTTTGCCAATTACCGTATCGTGCCCAATTTGGATAAGGTTATCTAATTTAGCGCCTTCTTTTATTGTTGTATCCCCGCTAACACCACGATCGATAGTACAATTACAACCAATTTCAACGTTATTTTCTATCACCACGCGCCCGCTGGAAAGTAAACGATCAAAACCTTCTGGCCTGTTTTTGTAGTAAAATGCATCGCCACCAATTACGGTTCCCGACTGGATAACTACATCATCTCCAATCACAGTATGATCATTAATGGTTACATTTGCGCCAATTATACAGTTTTCCCCAATACTTACATGATTTCCAATAAAAGCAGTAGGTTGAACATAACTTCCTTTTCCTATTACTGCGGAATCTGAAATTGATTTTTCGGCTTTTAGAAATGGCTTAAAGTATTTTGCAAGCTTATTAAAATCTCTAAAAGGATCGTCTGAAATTAAAAGTGCTTTACCTTCAGGACATTCAACTTGTTTATTAATTAAAATAATTGTTGCTGCAGATTTTAATGCTTTATCATAATATTTTGGATGGTCTACAAATACAACATCTCCCGGTGTAACTACATGAATTTCATTAATCCCTTCAACCGGAAAATTTTTATCTCCTACAAAATCGCAGGAAATAATTGTGGCAATTTGTTCTAATGTATGAGTTTGTGGAAATTTCATTTTAAAAATATCTATGTAAACTACCCCGGGACAAGCCTTGGAGGTATTCGTTGGAAACAAATTTTTAATTTCAAGGCAAGCCTTGGGGTATTATACCCTTTGGCGGTGCCAATAAAAAAAGGAAAGATAAATTTACCTTTCCTTTTTCAATTATTCACTATAAATCTTATTCTTTAATTCGTTCTTTATAGGTACCTTTTTCGGTCTCTATTCGAATTTTATCCCCCTCGTTAATAAAAAGTGGCACATTTACCTCAGCTCCTGTTTCTACTGTTGCAGGCTTTGTAGCATTAGTAGCAGTATTTCCCTTTACACCAGGCTCTGTATGTGTTACTTCTAATACCACACTTGCAGGCATCTCTGTAGAAAGTGGCATATTATCTTCAGTATTAATAATTACGGTAAGTACTTCTCCTTCTTTTAATAATTGAGGCATATCTAATGCACTCTCTAAAAGACGAATCTGGGTGTAATCTTCTACATGCATAAAGTGATAAAACTCACCATCCTGATACAAAAACTGGTATTTATGAGTTTCTACACGAACATCTTCGATTTTATGCCCTGCTGAAAAGGTATTATCGATTACTTTACCTGTAGTAACACTTTTAAGTTTTGTTCTAACAAAAGCAGGACCTTTTCCTGGTTTTACATGAAGAAATTCAATAATCTTAAAAATATCGTGGTTGTATCTTATACAAAGTCCGTTTCTAATATCACTTGTATTTGCCATTCCTTTAATTATTTAGTTTGAACTGAAGTATCCCTTCATGATACCTCGCTGAGAGTTTTTAATAAATTCTAATATTTCGTCACGCTCTGCTGTTGCCTGCATTTCTGCTTCAATAATCGCAACCGCCTGAGAGTTATTTAAATTTTTCTGATATAAAATTCTGTAGATATCCTGAATCTCCCTGATCTTTTCAGTAGTAAAACCTCTACGTCTTAGACCAATAGAATTAATACCTACATAAGATAATGGCTCACGCCCAGCTTTTACAAATGGCGGTACATCTTTTCTAACCAAAGATCCTCCGGTCACAAAAGCATGCTTACCAATACTACAAAACTGTTGTATGGCTGCCATCCCTGCTAAAACTACATGATCACCAACATTAATATGTCCTGCAAGCGTACTGTTATTTGAAAAAATACAGTTATCCCCTACAATGCAATCATGGGCGATATGGCAATACGCCATAATCCAGCAATTTTGACCAATCACTGTTTTCATACGATCTGTAGTTCCTCTATTAATGGTTACACACTCTCTAATGGTTGTGTTATCACCAATAATGGTTACTGTATCCTCATCATCAAATTTTTTATCCTGCGGAATAGCAGAAATTACCGCACCGGGAAAAATACTACAATTTTTACCAATACGTGCACCTTCCATAATGGTAACGTTTGAACCTATCCAGGTTCCCTCACCAATCACCACATTATTATGAATCGTTGCAAACGGCTCGATCACTACATTCTTTGCGATTTTCGCTCCTGGATGCACATATGCTAAAGGTTGATTCATTCTTCTTTATTTTGATTTTACAATTTGTGCCATAAGCACCGCTTCTGTCGCCAATTTTCCATTTGCATAAGCATAGGCCTGCATTTGGCAAATTCCTCTTCGTATTGGCGCCAAAAGTTCTAATTTAAAAATTAAAGTATCTCCTGGTACTACCTGTTGCTTAAACCTTACATTATCTATTTTCATAAAAAACGTAAGATAATTTTCTGGGTCTGGTACAGATTTTAAGGCTAAGATCCCGCCGGTTTGGGCCATTGCCTCAACCTGCAATACTCCTGGCATCACTGGTTTTCCTGGAAAGTGTCCTACAAAGAATGGCTCATTCATTGTTACATTCTTTACACCTACCACAGTAGAATCTGTAAGCTCATAAATCTTATCTACTAATAAGAACGGAGAACGATGCGGAAGCGTATCCATAATATCGTTAACATCCATGATTGGTTTGGCACTAAGATCTATTTTAGGAACTTTATTACGCTTTTCTTCCTTTATAAATTTAGACAGCTTTTTTGCAAACTGAGTATTAACGTAGTGTCCTGGTTTTGTAGCGATTACTTTACCACGAATTCTTGTTCCTACCAAGGCAAGATCTCCTAAAACATCTAACAATTTATGTCTTGCCGCCTCATTAGGATAATGCAAGGTAAGATTATCTAAAATTCCGTTTGGTTTTACAGAAATTTCTTCCCTGTTAAAAGCTACTCTTAACTTTTTTAAAGTCTCTTCACCAATTTCTTTATCTACATAAACAATTGCATTGTTTAGATCACCACCTTTTATAAGTCCGTGTTCTAAAAGTGCTTCAATTTCGTGAAGAAAACTAAAGGTTCGGGAATTTGCAATATTGTCTTTAAATTCTGAAACGTGTTCTATAGAAGCGTTTTGTGTTCCTAAAACTTTTGTTCCAAAATCGACCATTGTGGTCACTTTATAGGTATCTGCAGGCATTACGACGATCTCGCTACCAGATTCTTCATCGCGGTAACAAATCACTTCGTTAATTACATATTCTTCCTTTTCAGCTTCCTGTTCTTTAATTCCTGCTTCTTCTAAGGCCTGCACAAAATATTTAGAAGAACCATCCATAATTGGAGGTTCTGAGGCATTAAGTTCTATAATAACATTATCGATCTCTAAACCAACACAGGCAGCAAGTACATGCTCTGAAGTTTGAATCTTAACACCATTCTTCTCTAAGTTGGTCCCTCTTTTAGTATCGGTTACATAACTTACATCAGCCTCGATAATTGGCTCTCCTTCAAGATCTACACGTTTAAAAACATAACCGGTATTTTCGGGAGCCGGTTTAAAGGTAAGTTTTACTTGTTTCCCAGTATGAAGCCCTACACCTTCTAAGGAAACTTCATTCTGAATAGTTTGCTGCTTCAATACTTTTTCAGCCATTCTTATTTACTTTTTTATCTAACTGATGCAATAGATCAACAGTTTTTGGTAAGTTTTTAAAATGAATAAAGGATTTATTATAATCTGAATATCCTATTGCTGGTGACCCCTGTAAAACTTCATCGTCTTTTACATTTCGGCCAATACCACTTTGTGCCTGGATCTTTACACGATCACCAATAGTGATGTGACCAACAATTCCAACCTGCCCACCAATGATACAGTTCTTTCCAATTTTTGTAGAGCCTGCAACACCTGTTTGCGCTGCAATAACGGTATTTTCACCTATTTCTACATTATGAGCGATCTGGATATGATTATCTAATTTCACACCTTTTCTTATGATCGTAGATCCTAATGTTGCTCTATCGATCGTTGTACCCGCACCAATATCTACGTTATCTTCAATAATAACATTTCCTATTTGTGGCACTTTAGAATATTCTCCTTTTTCATTAGGACTAAATCCAAATCCATCTGCACCTATAATTGAACCACCATGTAACGTTACATTCTCACCTATAACAGTTTCAGAATATACTTTAACTCCTGCGAAAAGAGTCGAATTATCGCCAATAACGGTATTATCACCTACATAAGCATAGGGATAAATTTTTACGTTCTTTCCTATTTTTACGTTCTCTCCTAAATAGGTAAATGCGCCAAGATAAATATCTTCGCCATATTTCGCAGAATCTGAAATATAACTTGGTTGCTCTATTCCGCTTTTACGAAGTTTTACCTGGTTATAATATTCTAATAAAGTAGAAAAGGCCTTATAGGCATCTTTTACTTTGATTAATGTTGTGCTTACAGGTTGCTCTGCTTCAAAACTACCATTTACGATGGTAACGGAAGCCTGGGTACTATATATATATGATGTATATTTTGGATTGCTTAAAAAGGTAAGCGATCCTTCTTTTCCTTCTTCGATCTTAGCCAATTCTGAAACCTCTGCATCGGGATTCCCTTCGATGGTCCCCTCGAGAATTTCGGCTATTTGTGATGCTTTAAATTTCATTCTGGCAAAAGTAAAAAAAATGAGTTAATGTTTAGACTTGGGGTAACATATATAATATTTCGTCACTGTTTTGGACAATGCTTTTAGATTTAGTTGGTCTGAAACCTTTATAACATCGTTTATCTTCCCGTTTTTATGAAGAATATTGATATTATTTTTCTCTCGAGTATAGGCTAAATTTGAAATCTCTCCGGTAAAAACAAAATAGGAAGCCTCCTTTTCTGAGAGGTTATACTTTTCTTTCAAATTATTTAAATGCTTTTCGATCTTGGCAGTAGCAGGTCGCTTTTTCTTGATCTTCACTTTTAATAGATCGCGATTAATCACCATCTTACATAAACTACTTAATACAAAATCATCATGATTCACCCATTCCTTCATAGCCAAAACAATATCGTAATCATCTAAACAGGAAAAGATCTTCAGTGTTTCTGTATCAAAACTATCTTCGGTGACCTTATTATTTAGGAAATAGCTTAATGCTGTACTTGCGTTAAGATTAGAACCTTCAGCAATTAATTCTTTAGCTCTTTTTAAGACCCGAATTAAAAGCTGCTCGGCAACCATACTGGTCTTATGTAAATACACCTGCCAGTACATTAACCTTCTGGCTACTAAGAACTTTTCTACAGAATAAATCGCTTTTTCTTCGATCACTAATTCATTATTTACAACATTCAGCATTGTAATTAATCGATCGCTATTTACGTTTCCCTCTGTAGTCCCTGTATAAAAACTATCTCTTTTTAAATAATCCAGCCTATCCATGTCTAACTGACTTGTGATTAGTTGATGCATGAACTTTCGTGGATATTTGCCGGTAAAGATATCGATAGCGAGCGTTAAACTTTGGTTAAAAACAGTATTCAATTCCTTCATAAAAAGGAGTGAAATCGACTCGTGATCTACCCCTTCCACGATGCTATGCTCCATGGCATGCGAGAAAGGCCCGTGCCCAATATCGTGCAATAAAATAGCAATTTGTAAAGCTTCTTCTTCATCTTCACTAATCTCAACTCCCTTATAACGAAGTACTCGCACGGCCTTCTGCATTAGATGCACACAACCAATAGCATGATGAAATCTGGTATGATGAGCGCCAGGATATACCAAATATGATAATCCCATTTGTGAAATTCTTCGTAATCTTTGGAAGAACGGATGCTCGATGATGTTAAAGATACGCTGATTAGGTATGGTAATAAATCCGTAAATTGGATCGTTTAAAATCTTGAGTTTGTTTTGTGAAGCCAAGCTTTATTAAATTAATGATAGAACAAATGTAAACATTGATCTTCTTTTGAATCATTTTATAACCAAAAGAATCAATATTTATTAAAAATATAAATTTTTAACCGGCTTATAAATTTAACCGAACATGAATACGATCAAAATATTATGGGTAGATGACGAAATCGACCTTTTAAAACCTCATATTTTATTTCTTGAATCTAAAAACTACGAGGTCTCTACCTGCCAAAGTGGTACAGAGGCTATCGATAAAATAGATGAAGAACGATTCGATATTGTTTTTTTAGATGAAAACATGCCAGGATTAACTGGCCTTGAAACCCTTTCTGAAATTAAAGAGAAACAAGCCAATATTCCTATCGTGATGATCACGAAAAGTGAAGAGGAATATATTATGGAAGAAGCCATAGGTTCAAAAATTGCCGATTACCTAATAAAACCGGTAAATCCTAACCAAATTCTACTTTCAATAAAAAAGAATTTAGATCATTCCAGACTAATTTCAGAAAAGACGACATCAAACTATCAGCAGGAATTCAGAAAAATAGCGATGGATCTGATGAACGTTAATACTTATGAAGATTGGACAGAAATGTACCAGCGACTTATTTATTGGGAACTTCAGCTAGAAAATATCGAAGATAGCAGCATGTTCGAAATACTAGAAACCCAAAAGCAGGAAGCAAACACCCAATTTTGTAAGTTTATCGATAAGAATTATCCTGAATGGTTCTTAGATGGGGAAGATGCACCTACGATGTCCCATACATTATTCAAAAGAAAAATTCTTCCTGAAATTAGCAAAGATCAGCCTACACTATTAGTAGTAGTTGATAATCTACGATTCGACCAATGGAAAGCTTTTGAGCCTATCGTTTCCAATTATTATAAAAAAGAAAAAGAACAACCTTATTGTAGTATTTTACCAACTGCAACGCAATACGCTCGTAATGCTATTTTCTCTGGATTAATGCCTAGTGAAATGGAAAAATTGTATCCACAATATTGGAAAAACGATACCGATGAAGGAGGAAAAAATAATTTTGAAGCCGAATTTTTAGCTGAACAATTAAAAAGGCTTGGAAAAGATATTAAGCACGAGTATCATAAAATAAGTAATCTTAAAGCCGGAAGAAAACTTGTCGATAACTTCAAAACTCAAAAGAATAACGACCTAACTGTGGTAGTTTACAACTTTGTAGATATGCTATCGCACTCCAAAACAGAAATGGAAGTTATCAAAGAATTGGCTTCTAATGATAAATCTTATCGATCTCTAACGGAGAGTTGGTTTAAGAACTCTCCACTATTAGAAATCATTCAGCAAGCCCAGCAATTAGGCTTTAAATTAATTATCACTACAGATCACGGTACGATTAACGTGAAGAATCCTAGTAAAGTAATAGGCGACAAAAACACCAGTTTAAACCTAAGGTACAAAACAGGTAAAAGTTTAACCTATGAGAAAAAGGATGTTTTGGCGGCTACAAAACCTAAATCCTTACATCTTCCTACCATAAATATGAGTAGTTCCTTCATATTCGCTAAAAGTGATTTATTTTTCGCTTATCCTAATAACTACAATCATTATGTAAGTTATTATCGTAACACCTATCAACATGGCGGGGTGTCCTTAGAAGAGATGATCATTCCGTTTAGCGTTCTTTCGCCTAAATAGGGAAAATTCCGAAAGAATTTTCTTTCACGTCAATTCTTACAAGCCTTTGAAATTAAACCTGATAGTCTTATCAGGTTTTTTTTTGATATATTTGTATACTAAATTTTTTGTTAATCATGGAGTTTGAATACCGTTTATCGAATATCGATGAGGCTATTGAATTCATTTTGAGGCATGCCAAAAGCAAAACAATTCTTTTCTACGGAGAAATGGGTGCTGGCAAAACTACCCTAATCAAGAATCTTGTAAAAAAATTGAATATTGAAGATCGTGTAGCAAGTCCTACATTTTCATTGGTGAATGAATACAGATCTGAAAACGAACAAATATTTCATTTTGATTTCTATAGAATTGAAGATGAAAATGAGGCTTATGATATAGGATTTGAAGATTATCTAGATCAAAATGGCTGGAAATTTATAGAATGGCCACAAAAAATCCAGAATTTAATCCCTACGGATCATCAAAAATTGGAATTAGAGAAAAAAGATTTCGAAACGAGAGTGTTAAAATTAAGTTAAAGAAATGTGAATATAGTTATATTTGAAACAATTATTATGGGCATTCTGGACATAAATTTTTATAGATTTGCTTATAATAAAATCTATATATAGCCCAAAGAGTTAAATTTTTTAAGCATAACAGTTAAAAAATTATAGAATAATAAAAAAAACACGAAAAAACATAGATTCTCCTAAGCGAGCGCAAAAGTACAATTAATGTAATTACTAATCGTAGGTTATCTCGTAGTACGTTTGTATCAGAAAACAAAACGAAATACGATTTAAAAATTTTAATAAGAACAAAACAAAACCTACTATTATGAAATTAAAAGCATTATTATTCGGAGCAGCTATTTTTGGAGCATCTTTTTTCGTAATTTCAACAACTTCAGATAACGACACTAATAAAGATGCGATTAAAAAACAAGCCGTACAAAGATCAAAAATCAAAGTACCTGCTGCTGGGTAGTATAATGGCTTTATTTATAGCCTTTTCACCATATTTATTTTACTTATATGAAATTTTCCCAAACGGACCTGTTTGGGAAAATTCGTTATTTACATACGAAAGTAAATATTATGAAGATGTGTTAACCGCAGCATGGACTTACTTAGGTAAAATTGTTCCACTATTATTGCTTTCTATCTGGTTTTTCACCTGTAAACATTGGTGGTATCACGTTATTTTAGTGCCGATCTGTATGTATAGTTTTCAACTGTTTGTAGCATTCTATCAAGATGTATACGTGAGAACAGATTTTATGGACACTAACCAGTTAATTTATTTAGCGCCTTTTTTCATATTAATTATATCCGTAGTATATCTCATTAGGATTAAAGTTTTCGATAAGATTTATGGCATAGATCTTAGTGAGATCGAAGAAACAAATATTTCCGTTTTTTCATCAATTCCTGAAAAAGATCAGGCGGAATTTGACAAAATAAAAAATTCTTCTAATACCGACGAAGATTATTACGCTAAACTTTAGAAAATCTCTTCTTGCCTTTTCAAAAATAATTGTAATTTAACTTTTCTAATCAGCTGAAAAGATAATTATGACCAAACAGGTTTCTCCTTTTACTAAAGAAGAGCTTATTCCGCAGGAAGAAAAACTTGAAATTTTTAAAAACAAAGGAGAGCTTTTTATAGGTATTCCTAAAGAAACCTCATATCAGGAAAAGCGAATTTGCTTAAGTCCAGATGCTGTTGGAGCTATAACTGCGCATGGTCACCGCGTAATGATAGAATCTGGTGCCGGGAATTATGCTAATTTCAGCGATAAAGATTATTCAGATGCTGGTGCAGAAGTCACCAAAGACACGCAAAAGGTATTTTCCTGTCCTACAATTTTAAAGGTTGAGCCGCCATCCATCTCTGAATTGGAGATGATGAACCCACAAACTATATTAATCTCTGCGCTTCAAATAAAAACACAGAGTAAAGCTTATTTTCAAAAACTGGCTTCTAAAAGAATTACTGCTCTTGGTTTTGAATTTATTAAAGACGACGATGGCAGTTATCCAATAGTTAGGGCTTTAAGCGAAATTACCGGTACGGCTTCTGTGCTTATTGCTTCAGAAATTATGAGTAATAATGGTGATGGAAACGGACTATTATTTGGTAATATAAGTGGCGTTCCACCGGTAGAAGTTGTTATTCTTGGTGCTGGAACAGTTGGCCAATTTGCTGCAAGATCTGCTATTGGGCTTGGCGCTAATATCAAAGTTTTTGATAGCTCGATCACCAAGCTAAGAAACCTTCAATCGGCTTTGGGACAAACTTTTTACACCAGTACTATTCAGCCCAAAAATTTGTCAAAAGCCCTTAAGCGATGTGATGTGCTTATTGGTGCGGTGCGTGGGAACAACCGTTCGCCGGTTTTAGTAACCGAAGAAATGGTGGCTTCAATGAAACGTGGCGCAGTAGCAATCGATGTTAGTATTGATGTTGGTGGATGTATTGAAACCAGCGAAATAACGAGCCATGAAAAACCAATATTTACCAAACATGATGTAATTCATTATTGTGTTCCAAATATTCCTTCACGATATGCAAGATCGAGTTCGTTATCCTTAAGTAACATTTTCACTCCTTATTTATTGCATATTGGTGAAGAAGGCGGATTAGAAAACACGCTTCGTTTTGACCGCGGATTGCGAAATGGTTTGTATTTTTACCACGGAGTTTTAACCAACAAATCTATTGCAGACTGGTTCGATCTTACTTATCGAGATATTAATCTCTTGATTTTCTGATCTCCAGAATCGATTTTAGCTATTTTCTATGAACATTTTTCAGCGTCTTGGATATTTTTCAGTGGGACTTTTTATGGGAATTATTATTCTCATTTTCTTTTTAAGTGGTAAAAAAACAAGTTGTTCGTATTTTCCAAACGCCCGAACTTTAAAAAGTATTCGAGTTAAAGAGCGTCATTTTGATGCTAACGCGATGAAATTCTTTACTGAAAATAAGATCGATACCAGCAATATCTCTTCAATTTTAGAAAATGGTGAAGTTCATTTTGGTGAAAGTATTACCGATAGGGATTCTTGTAATGTTTACCTGATTTCAGGAGAAACTGCAACAAAACCAATTCAATTTAAAGTTGAAAATTGCGACAGTATCGCTACGATCCAGGAAGTTGATTTTTATTCGGAAAAATAAAAAACCTCGAGGTATTATCCCCTTTGGTGATGCCAAAAAAAAGCCTGCCAAAATTATACAAATTCAGCAGGCATTATTTGAAAGTTCTTCAGAATTAATTCCGAAGCGAAAAAACTTATTCAGAAATTATAGAATCTGGGCAGCGTGATCTTTGGTTTTTACTTTGCCGATCACCTCCTCTATTTTACCTTCTTCATCGATTACAAAAGTTGTACGGTGAATACCTTCGTATTCCTTACCCATAAACTTTTTAGGTCCCCAAACGCCATAAGCATTTATCACTTCTTTTTCTTCATCTGCTAAAAGCGGAAAAGGAAGTTCGTTCTTCGTTTTAAAATTGGTTTGTCTACGCTTAGAATCTGCGCTTACTCCCAAAATTGCGTAACCTTTTTCCTTAAAAACTTCCCAGTTATCTCTAAGATTACAAGCTTCTGCCGTGCATCCAGGTGTGCTTGCTTTTGGATAGAAAAATAAAACCAGTTTCTTTCCTTTAAAATCTGAAAGTTTTACTTGGTTGCCATCTTGATCTTCTACCGCAAAATCTGGTGCTTTATCTCCTGCTTTTAATGTCGTCATAATTCTTATTTTTGCCTAAAATTAAAGCTTTATGAACAAACAGCAAAAAGTGCAATTTGTAATTGATACTTTACAAAATATTTATCCTGAAATTCCTATTCCGTTAGATCATAAAGATCCTTACACATTATTAATTGCTGTTTTACTTTCTGCCCAAAGTACCGATGTTAAGGTGAATCAAATTACTCCGCTTTTATTTGAAGTGGCCGATACGCCTCAAAAAATGGTGAAACTAAGTGTTGAGGAAATTAGAGAAATCATAAAACCTTGCGGATTATCACCAATGAAATCTAAAGGAATACACGGACTTTCTGAAATCCTCCTCGAAAAATATAATGGGCAAGTCCCTGCAGATTTTGAAGCCCTGGAAAGTCTTCCAGCTGTTGGCCATAAAACGGCAAGTGTAGTGATGGCGCAGGCTTTTAATGTTCCTGCATTCCCGGTTGATACACATATTCACCGCCTTATGTATCGTTGGAATCTCTCGAACGGAAAAAACGTTGACCAAACTGAAAAAGATGCTAAAAGATTATTCCCGAAGGATCTTTGGAATGATCTTCATCTACAAATCATTTGGTACGGCAGGCAATATTCACCAGCCAGAGGATGGAATCTTGAAAAGGATATTATTACCAAAACAATTGGCCGAAAATCGGTTATCAAAGAATACGAGGCAAAATTGGCTAAAAAGAAAAAGTAATTTTTTCGACTATGTTTCAATTTCTAAAAAACTAAAAAGCTCCGAATTATCGGAGCTTTTTAGTTTATCAATATTGGTGATTTTAAGCCTTTATTTTTTCAGCAACACTTAATGTTCGCTTTACCTGTGCTTTAATGGCTTTTTTGTCTTTTTCGTCTAATTCTTTTCCTGCCACAACACTAAAGCCGTATGGATTTCCTCCTGTTTCAAAAATAATAGGATCTGTAAATGCTGGATTTGCAACAATTGCTCCCCAGTGCATCATCGCTTTATAGATTGATTGTAATGTTCCTTCTTGTCCTGCATGCGGATTCGCTGCGCTGGTCATTGCACTTACCACCTTGTCTACTAATTTACCTTCTTGCCAAAGTGGCCCGGTGGTATCCATTAAACTATTAAATTGTGATGGTAAATTACCATAACGTGTTGGTGCAGAAAAGATAATGGCATCTGCCCAATCTAAATCATCGGCTGAAGCCACGGGAATTTCTTTCGTAGCATTATAATGCTTTAGCCAATCTTCATTGGTTTTAATAATATCTTCTGGAACGGTCTCTTCTACCCTTAAAAACTTGATCTCTTTCACCCCGAGATCTTTCGCTGCTTCTTCAGCTGCTTTAGATAATTGATAATTGGTTCCGGTTGAGCTATAATAAATAATAGCAAGTTTTACATTTTCCATAATTCATTTTTTTCTAATTTAAACTTATTAGAAGAGAGCTACAGAAAAACAAATTTTAAAATTTTTATAATTCTGTCTAAAATGAATGATGGCAATAAAAAAGCCTGCTTTTCAGCAGGCTTAAGTTTTTAATTTAGAAGCATCTCAAAGTCTTCCTTTTCGCCAGGTAAGACCTTTAAGGCTTTTGAATAATCTAATAGAAACTTTATTGTTTCTTCTTTAGGATTCAAGTTTTTAAGTTTTTCTTCTTTCGAAGTTTTTTCAAAGTAAAGGTTCCCCATTAATTCCGCTATTATGATTTATATCTTAATAACGTAGGATTATAGGGAATAGTATAAACTTAATTTGTTAAAACTAAATTATGCTTTTCGATGATCTTTCTTAAATTGATAAGTGCATATCTCATGCGGCCTAGTGCCGTATTTATACTAACTCCTGTTCTATCTGAAATTTCTTTAAAGCTCATCTCTTTATAGATACGCATTGTTAAAACTTCTAATTGATCTTCAGGAAGTTCTCTAATTACTTCACGCAAATCACTCTCGATCTGGTCTTTTATGATTTGCTTTTCAGCATTTAAACCAGAATCACTTAAGACTGAAAAAATATTAAAATCCCCACTATTATCGAATTTGGGCATTCTTTTATTTTTTCTGAAATGATCGATCACAAGATTATGGGCTATTCGCATTACCCACGGTAAAAATTTACCTTCTTCGTTATACTTTCCTCGTTTTAATGTATTGATGACTTTGATGAATGTGTCCTGAAAGATGTCTTCAGCAATATCTTTGTCAAATACCTTGGAATAAATGAAACTGTAAATTCTGTGTTGATGACGACGAATAAGTTCTGAGAGAGCCAGCTCGTTTCCGTTAATGTAATCTTTAACCAAAACGGCATCTGTTACCTTAGTTTTTTCCATACAGTTACTTTTAAAGGGCAAGGCCCTGTCTTAGATTAGGTTATTTAGATATAAAAGTAACAGTATACTATAGGCAATTCTATTTTTGAGTTCGGTTCCAAATATAGTAAACTAAATTTGAGAAATACAAATAAAAGCTTAAAATTTTAACAATACTATAGGATTTTAATGGCTTTTCGCACTGCTTTAGATTGAGTACCTTTGCATACTTATTGCTAGAAAGTGAACATGAATACTGACTTAGAAAAGATAAACCCCAAAGAAAACATTATCATTAAAGGTGCAAAATTGCACAATCTTAAAGATATAAATGTTGTAATACCTCGTAACAAACTGGTAGTGATCACCGGGCTTTCGGGCTCTGGTAAATCCAGTTTAGCTTTTGATACTTTATATGCTGAAGGGCAAAGACGATATGTAGAAAGTTTATCTTCTTATGCTCGCCAGTTTTTGGGCAGATTAAATAAACCCAAAGTAGATTATATTAAAGGAATTGCCCCGGCTATTGCCATAGAACAAAAGGTGAACTCTACAAATCCACGATCTACGGTAGGGACTTCTACCGAAATTTACGATTACCTGAAATTACTATATGCCAGAATTGGTAAAACCTATTCTCCTGTTTCGGGTAGAGAAGTAAAAAAAGATTCGGTTACCGATGTTGTTAATTTTGTAAAGGAATTTCCAGAACGCACCAAATTGCTTCTCCTCGCTCCTATTTATGTTGAAGAAGGTCGAGATCTCGATGAAAAAATTAAGATTCTTGCTCAGCAGGGATATAGCCGAATAAAAGTTGACGATGAAGTTTTACGTATCGATGAAGCAGATCTTAGCAAAGCGAAGCCAGAAAATACATCTTTGGTTGTAGACCGTGTGATCAAAAAAGATGATGAAGATTTCTTTAATCGCTTAGCAGATGCTATTGAAGCTGCTTTTTTTGAAGGAAAAGGAGAACTTTACATAGAAACACTTTCAGACAACAAGTTACATCACTTCAGCAATAAATTTGAATTGGATGGAATGAGTTTCTTGGAACCTAATGTGCATTTATTCAGTTTCAATAATCCTTATGGTGCTTGCCCAAAATGTGAAGGGTACGGTGATGTTATTGGTATAGATGAAGATTTGGTGATCCCCAATACCGGACTTTCAATTTACGACAACGCAATTTATCCATGGCGTGGCGAGAGTATGAGTTGGTATCGTGATCAACTGGTAAATAATTCGCATAAATTCGATTTTCCTATTCATAAACCCTATTTCGAATTAACTCAGGATCAAAAAGATTTAGTTTGGAACGGTAATAAATATTTCGAAGGGCTAAATCAATTCTTCGAATTCCTGGAAAGTAAAGCTTATAAAATTCAGAATCGAGTAATGTTATCTCGTTATCGTGGTAAAACAAAATGTTCGACCTGCCAGGGAAAAAGACTTCGTAAAGAAGCGGAATATGTAAAGATTAACGGCACAAGTATTACCGAGCTTGTTGTTAAACCTTTAGATAAAGTAAGAGCTTTCTTTGCAGATCTTGAGTTAAACGAACACGATGCGCAGATCGCTAAACGATTACTTACTGAAATTAATAACCGACTTAAATTTTTATCTGAAGTTGGTTTAGATTATCTAACGCTGAATAGAAAATCGAATACGCTTTCTGGTGGGGAATCGCAGCGTATAAACCTTGCGACATCTTTGGGAAGTAGTCTTGTGGGATCGATGTATATTTTAGATGAACCTTCTATTGGTTTGCATCCAAGAGATGGAGAACGCTTAATTGGCGTGCTTAAAAATCTTCGTGATCTAGGCAATACGGTTATCGTGGTAGAACATGATGAGGAGATCATGAAAGAGGCAGATGAAATAATAGATATTGGTCCAGAAGCCGGTACTAACGGCGGCCATGTGGTAGCGACAGGAACTTTAAAAGAGATTTTAAAATCAGATTCGCTTACCTCGCAATATCTAAACGATAGAAAACGTATTGAAGTTCCTAGTAAACGTCGAAAATGGACAAAAGAAATAAACATTCTTGGTGCCAGAGAAAATAACTTAAAAAATATCGATGTCATGTTTCCACTGGGCATATTTACAGCGATAACAGGAGTTTCTGGTAGTGGTAAAAGTACGTTGGTTAAAAAATTACTTTATCCAGCTGTACAAAAACAACTGGGTGGTTATGGCGAAAAAGTTGGCCAGTTTAGCGATATAAAAGGAGACTTTAAAAATCTAGGTTCGGTTGAATTTGTGGATCAAAACCCTATTGGTCGTTCTTCCAGATCTAATCCCGTAACCTACATCAAAGCTTACGACGATATAAGAAATCTATTTTCTTCTCAGAAATTATCCAAAATTAGAGGATATAAGCCAAAACATTTTTCTTTTAATGTAGATGGTGGGCGATGTGAAGTTTGTAAAGGTGAAGGCGAAGTAACCATCGAAATGCAGTTTATGGCAGATGTTCATTTGCAATGTGAAGCTTGTGATGGTAAACGATTCAAGAAAGAGATTCTGGAAGTTAAGTTCAAAGAAAAGAACATCGATGACATCCTAAATATGACGATTGACGATGCGATCGACTTTTTCGACGAGCATAATGAGACTAAAATTGCAAATAAGCTGCAACCTTTACAGGATGTTGGTTTAGGCTATGTGCAGTTAGGACAAAGCTCTTCAACGCTCTCTGGTGGTGAGGCGCAACGTATTAAATTAGCTTCATTTTTAGTAAAAGGAAATACTAAAGATAAGGCCTTATTCATTTTTGATGAACCTACAACCGGACTTCATTTTCATGATATTCAGAAATTATTAAAATCATTTAATGCCTTGATCGATAAAGGGCATAGCGTGATCGTGATCGAGCATAATATGGATCTGGTAAAGTGTGCAGACTATGTGATCGACTTGGGTGCAGAAGGTGGTGAAAACGGTGGATACCTGGTTACTCAGGGAACGCCAGAGCAGATTGTAAAGAGCAAAGATTCGTATACGGCGACCTATCTAAAGCCTAAACTAAAATAATTTCCTTTAATTTTTAAATTACTAGAGTTCAAAACATTAACTCGTTTTAGCAAATCTTATAAATTTACTTACAGGAGCCTCTAAAAGGCTCCTTTTTCTTTTTTGGCATGCGCTTTGTTTCTATTAAGATGTAGATAGCTACTACTTCAATATTAATTTAAAAGTAAAGCCATGAAAAAATTTTCCTTAATATTTTCGATTTTGTTTCTAGGACTGGTAAGTATTGCCAAAGCCGATGAAACTGCGAGCAGATATGGCTATAATGAATCCTTCATTTTTACCGAAGGTGGTGTTGAATTTTCAGTTTATCCAAATGGAGAATTTGACTTCTATTATAACCCCGCATTTAGAAGATCTAGTGTTGTAAATATATCTGTACCTCACGTAAACATAAGTTTTAACTCAGGTTATAATTACGACCCATATATCCAGTACGATGATTACGGTGCTGTTATCCAGATTGAAGAAGTTCCGATATATTACGATTATTACGGTAGAATCACACAGGCTGGTAATATCATCATCGATTACGATAGATATGGATATGTAGTAAGTGTAGGAAACCTATTTGTTCGATACGATCCTTATCATAGAATCGCAGGATATAGAGGTTATATTAATTCATACAATCGTAACTACGTTTATCGCCCTTGGCACAGATATTATAGAAGACCACGAGCTAGATTTAGTATTGTTTTTAATAGACCTTATAGAGCCTATTATCAACCAAACCGAATCACTTACGTAAACCACGTAAATTATTATAACACACACCATCACCAAAAAGCCTACAAGAATTTTTACAGACCTGGGCAAAAAGTGAGAAGTTATAACCGCGGAAGAAGAGTTGCACAAAAACGAGAAATACGATCTAATCACACTAGTGCCAGACGTAGCAATGTTGCGGCAAGAACCAGAAATGCTAATAGATCGAATAGCAGAAGAGAAGTAAATAGAGCAACCAGTTCTCGTAAAAGAAATAAGGTAGTGATTGGTGCAAGAAAAGAAAGAGACTCTAATAACAGAAGTAAAAGAATAAATAATAGAAGTAGTAGATCTTCAAATAATGCCGTAATTTCTAATAGAAAGGCGGTAGAAAGAAAAAACAATACAAGAGCTGCCAGTAGCAGATCGACCAGAACAAATACTAATAGAATGACTACTGGAAATCGAAATACTGCCGCTACAAACCAGAGAAAAGCTGCAGTAGCTAAAAGGGAAAGAACTTCAAGAAGTTCTAGCAGAACGCAGAGAACGGTGAATACTCAGCGTCCTACTCAGAAAAAGCAAGTAAAAAGAGTAACACAAAGCAGAAGCCGAAACACCTCTGCAAGAAGCTCTAGATCAAATAATAACATAAAAAAATCTGCACTCTCACAAAGTTCGGCACGAAATGTGAGAAGTAGAGATTAGAGTTCATAATTTAATTTTTTGGTTGGTTAGTTGGAAAACCCCCAGCGGCGAAAGCCCGGGGGTTTTCTTTTTTTTAGAACTCTTGCATTTATACTGAAAAAAAAAACCTTACCTGAATTTTGCTAAAATCGACTTTAGCATTGCATTTATTTCTTCGGAAAACTTGAAAAAATAAATAGCAGAAATATATAAGACTGAAGTAATGCTGCCCTTTAAAGCTATATTTAAAATTGGATGAAACGGGAACTCCCAAAAATAAAATGCAATCGCAAATAAAATAATTAAAGCAAATAACAAAAAGCTTTGCTTCGTAAAAGGATTCATTTTAAATTTCTTCTGAACCAGGATAATCTTTGAAGTATTGTAAATAAAAAAAGCGATAAAAGTAGCCATTGCAGCACCTTCTATTCCAAATCTTGGAATAAAAAATAAGTTCAGTAAAAAGGCCAATATCACCAGTAAAACTCCGATTGCCAACACTAACCTATAATAATCTGAATTAAAAAGTATACTATTATTTATCGCTAAAATATTGTCGTAAAGTTTTACCAGAGAAATTAAAAGCACAATCAAAATACTTAGCGAATATTCTTCAGGAATTAGTTCGTAAAGTGTATGCACGTTGGTAATAATCAGTATAAAAATAAGGGCACTAACAATCGATAAATTGATCGAGCTTTTTTTATACAAATCTTCAAGTTTTTCGAAATTCCGGGTATTTAAATATTCGGCAGTAATTGGATTGGTGATTTGGTGCATCGCTTTTTGCGGCACCGAAATTACGGTAGCAATATAAATTCCTATTCCGTAGATCGCCACATTTTCAATAGGCAAATAAGATTCGATCATTACTTTATCCAAATCCAGCAAAGCGGTAGCAACAGATGCCGCGATTAAAATTAAAGCGGTATACTTTAAAACTCTGCTTAAATTAGAAGGAAAGCTAAATTTTAGCGATGGCCGGTGTAATTTAAACGCATAAGCTCCCATCACCACCAATCTAAAAAGGAACACTACTCCTACCCCGTACATAAAATTATCGGCTTCCAGCACTTCAAAATAAACTAGAAATAGTAAAATCGTAGTACCCAATCGATGTACTACTTCTTTCATAAAATTCCCAAAAACACTTTTATAGTAGATCTTTGCCCAGGCAAAAAAGATCTCGAAATACGCCGTTGCAATCGCCAACAGATAGATTAACCACACATAAGGTTTTACCAATTCATTTCCGTCAGAAAAATAATCCAGTAAAAATTCATAGGTAAAATGACCAATTAAACCTAGAATAAGTGAAATCGCCAAAGGCAAAATCAACGCCAGATTCAGTAATTTATCCTTTTCTTCTTTTGTTTTATAACTGGAAAAAAACTTTACGATGGTGCTATGAACGCCAAATGCCATAAATGGCCACATTAAATTTGCGGCCGAAAGTAGAAAGCTTACCAGACCATAATACTGCTGATCCAAAAAATAGGTATACAAAAAAAGCGTATTCAAAGCACCAAGCCCAAACCCCGCATAGGTGGTCGCCATATTTTTGACCGACTGGTTAATAATCACGCCCATACACTAATTTTTGATCAATTCCGCTAGCTTTTTTGTGAGGTTTTTGCGGTGATAATCCTCGATATTTTTGCTATCCGAAAGTAGTTTGTTTTCCCGATATTTTTGATAAGAACTTAAGATATATTCTTTTAGGGCCGATTCTTCCTGATACTGAAAGCTTTCACCTGAACTTGTTTCTTCTATGATCTTTGCTACATCCCACTCTGATGGGCCAATAGCCAATATTGGACGTTTTGCGGCTAAATATTCGAATAGTTTCCCGGCGATTATGCCTTTGGTTTCTTCGGAATTTATTTCAATTATCAATAATAGTTGAGATGCTTTTTGAAGCATTAAGGCTTCAGAATGACTAATATAACCACCTAAAAGTAGGTTTTTTTCCAAACCGGCTTCAGTAATACTTTGCACCACTTCATCACTAACCGCTCCGTATAATTTCAATTTAAGATCATTTCTGAAATCTTTATTTTCTGCGGAAATTTCAGCTAAAACCTTCCAAAGTGAGCTAGGATTTCTTCCTGAAAGCAATGAGCCAATATGAGAAATACTGAAGTTTTCATCTAATTTCGATAATGCGGTAGATTCATTCAAATCCGAATCAAAACCATTAGTGATAACTTCAATAGGTTTCGATGTTTTTGAAGCAAATTCTTTTTTCGTGGTAAAACTTGTGGTAATGATCTTATCGGCCGAGTTCAAAACTTCCTTTTCTAATCTTTGATGTTTTTCAGCTGATTTTTTAGAGAGTTTCAACTCTTTTTGATAACCAATCTGAGTCCACGGATCCCTAAAATCGGCAATCCACTGTAATTGAAGTTGCCTTTTCAATCCTAAACCAATAAGATGCAAACTATGCGGTGGCCCTGTTGTGATCACAGTATCAATATTGGCTGACTTAAGATATGATTTTAGAAATTTGACCGATGGTTTTATCCAAAACTTTCTGGCATCTGGAATAAAAAAATTCCCTCGAATGTAAAGCATAAGTTTCTGCATAAAACTCTGCTTTTCCTTCTGCTTAATAATTCCAGAACTTATGGTTTTTGTATCCTTTTTGGATAAAAGAGAAGCGAATTTATAAGGTTCAAAAATTGGTCGCTTAATGATCTCGATATCCACTGGAACTTCATTTAAAAAAGATTCATCTACCAAAGGATAATTAGGATTATCAGGAATATAAACCACAGGCTCTATTCCAAAATCCCTAAGATATTTAACGAATTTCAACCAGCGCTGAACACCGGGACCACCAGCCGGCGGCCAGTAATAGGTAATAATCAGCACTTTTTTCATAAACTAGGCTTTTTTACGATAGGTAAAAACAAATCCGCCCACGATAAGAATCACCAAAACAAGCGTACTTGCTAAAGCAATAGTTCCGCCAGTTTGAATTACTTCTGGCTCAAACTTAAAAGTTACCGTATGCTCTCCCTGCGGAATATTCATCGCTCTAAGTACATAATCTGCCCGAACGTGATCTACTTTTTCACCGTCGATATAAGCCTGCCATCCTGGTTGATAGTACATTTCAGAAAAAACAGCTAATTGCCTAATGGAAGCTTTTGTTTTATAAACCAATTCGTTTGGTTGTTCACTAACTAGTTCGATCGTTCCAACTTCATCGTAAACAAAGTCCATTTTTATATCGCCCTTAAAACGTTTATCGATAATGGCAGCATCTTTTAAATCTGTTTCTTTAATGGCTAATATTTCAGCATTTGCATCGTCTACCCATTCCACATCTCTTACAAACCACGCATTGCCGTAAACTCCCGGGTTTTGCTGTGCCTGCACACCATTTTCAGTAGGGATAATAAAGTACTTCACGTTTAACATGTTTAAAACCTTCATGTTATTTTGTGAAATATAGAAATCGTATAAGTCCTGTAATCTACCTGGCTTAGCACCGTGATAACCACCAATACTATTGTGAAAGTAAGAAGCTCGAGAACTTGTTAAAGGATCACCACTAAGATCGAAAACGCGATATCTTGAAGTGTCCTGCATAATTTGCTGGTCGGCCGAATTTGGTTGATAAGGCTGCTCCATTTTGCGAGCATTCACAAAATCGTCTCCGTTTACATAACGCCTTGCCACCGGAACTAGATCGGCTAAAAACAGGAGCGCAAAACCTCCAATAATAAGTTTTTTAGATATTTTTTCCTGAAGATAAAACCAGATAAGAAAAACACTTAGCGCTACAAAAATAAAACTACGAATAGCGTCACCAACAAGCATCGACTGGCGATCTTCTTTTAGCGCATTCATAAGATCCATCCCTAATTGCTGACGTAATTGTGCATCTCGAAGACCACTAAAATCAAATAGCACCGAATTGAAGAGGATTAAAATCAAAGCCAATCCTGCAGTTACGATCGAACTCCATTTAAGCGCTTCAATCTTCTCATCTTTTGCATGCTTATTAGCAAACAAGCAGGACAATCCTGCAATCGCTAATAACGGAACACAAAGTTCTACGATCACCTGAATCGAAGAAACTGCTCTAAACTTGTTGTAAAGTGGCACATAATCGATAAAGAATTCAGTAAAAAACCCAAAGTTTTTACCCCAGGAAAGTAAAAGTGTAAGTACAGTTCCGCCAACAACCCACCATTTTAATCGCCCTCTAATTAAGAATAGCGCAAAAACGAATAGAAATATAATAGTAGCGCCAATATATGCCGGGCCAGCGACAATAGGCTGTTGTCCCCAATAAGTTGGTGCATTTTGAGTAAAGTTCTTTGCCTGAACAGGTGATGCTCCCATTTTTTGCAATTCAGAATATAATTCAGAATCCTCGCCTACATCTTCAGCGCCGCTTCCTCCCATAAAACCGGGAATAAAAAGATCTAAAGTCTCTGCGATTCCGTAGCTATACTCGGTAATATAATCATAGGTCAAACCAACTTCAGGTTTATCATTACCGTCTGGTTTAATGGTTAAACCAGTATCACCACGGGTACTATGGCTGGTATATTCCTGTGTCGCAATAAGATTAGTTGCATTTGTTCCTATCGCCAGTATAACTGCAACAACCATCACGCCTAAAGCTTTAAAATACTGCGGAAGTTTTTTCTTTTTAAAAGCATCAATTAGATAAACAATTCCAAGAACGATAACCAGCAATAACAAATAATAAGTCATCTGGAAGTGGTTCGCCTGAATTTCTAAAGCCATCGCAATAGCAAGCAAACTAAAACCACCTATTAGTTTTTGTCTAAAGGTGAGGATAATTCCGCCTAAAACCATTGGCATATAAGCAATAGCATGTGCTTTTGCATTATGGCCTACACCAAGAATAATGATAAAATAAGTCGAAAACCCAAAAGCTATAGCACCAAGAAAGGCTAATTTATAATCGATTTTTAGACATAACAGCAGGATATAAAATCCTATAAAATAAAGAAACAGATAATCTGCGGGTCTTGGTAAAAATCGTAAAACCGAATCTAATTTTTTAATATAATTGTGTGGGTAATAAGCTCCTAATTGATAGGTTGGCATCCCACCAAAAGCAGCATCTGTCCAATATGGTTCTTCGCCAGTTTCTGCTCTAAAATCAGATTGTTCTTTAGCCATCCCTATGTACTGAACAATATCACTTTGAAAGATTTCTTTTCCCTTTAAAACCGGATTAAAATAAAAAAGAGCGATAACCACAAATCCCAGTAAAACCAGAAGATGAGGAAAAAACTGTTTTAACTTAGCCATTTACAGATTATTTTTTGTCTCTGGAAAAAGAGACGCACATATTTAAGAATCCCGAAATTAATCAATTTCTTCGTAATCGATATACTCACCAACCTCTTTGTTTGATTTTCTATGATTTCGTGGCTTCTTTTTTATACTAACATTCCCCTCCTGGCTGGTATTTTTATTTTGAGCTTTTTGCTGAGCTCCATTGAATTGCTGACTAAACTGCTGCTCAAACTTTCTCCCCATCTTCTTCATCGCATACTTAAGCAAGATTGGCCCAAAGTACTTAAGCAATATTTTAAAACCGAAGTATACTAACAAAACAATAAGTATCGTTTTTATTACTCCGCTAAAATCTGCATGAAACATAAAATTCTAATTTTAGCAAAAATAGAAATTAAGCTTTAGAATTGGAATCTAAGGTTCTTAAATAAACAATAAATTCGATTATATTTGAGTAGAAAAACCCAATATCTATGCATAAATTAAAGGCACTGGCACTTACTTTTTTTGCTGGTACAGCGATTACAAATGCGCAATTCACCGAAACTATTAACTCTAATAGACCAGGACAATCGCAAGGAGCTTTTGCCGTAGGAACGGGAGTTTACCAATTAGAAGCAGGTGGATTTTATGGTAACGACACGCACGAGCTTAGACAGACAGATACCGATCTTTATGGTGCAAATTACATGATTAGAGCCGGACTTCTAACCGATATTTTAGAATTAAGCATACAGGGTAGATATCAATCTGAAGAAACAACAATTTTTCAGGGAGGCCAAAATCGTATTTACGAAAGAAATAATTTTCCTTTCAACACCTTTGGTGCAAAACTATTATTATACGATCCCAACAAAAATGGAGATAACCGCAGAGAAGTTAATCTAAAAAGTTGGGATGCTAACCAAAGATTTGATTGGCGTAGATTAATTCCGGCGATCTCTCTTTATGGAGGAGCCAACATTACTATACAGGATGACAATCCTTATCGTTTTGAAGGAGAAAATAAATATACTCCGCAAGTAACACTTATTACTCAGCATAACTGGGGAAGATGGGTTTGGGTAATGAATTTCACGGCAGAAAAGTTTACTGAAACTTATTCTAATTACGAGTTCATAGGTACACTAACCCATGCCTTTAACCCTAAATTTGCCGTTTTTGGGGAATACCAAGCGATTATTGGTGATCTTTATGCTGATGATATTTTTAGAGCGGGCGGCGCATATCTTCTTACTGATTATTTACAGATAGATGTTGCAGGATTAACCAATATAAAAGATACACCATCCAGATGGCAGGTACAGGCAGGGTTATCTGTACGATTAAATTTTCACAAGGATACCGAGTTTAAAAATCTTTCTAAAGACGGAGACCAAAGAAAAGCCAGAACACAGCAACAGTATGATTTTTAAAATTTGATAAAATGAAAGCATAAAAAAACCACTATTAAATAGCGGTTTTTTTATGTAATATTGAGATTTCTGTTTAAGCTTTATTTGCCATTGCGGCAGCTACAGAAGCTGATAATCTTTTATACGTACCATTCTCTAAACGTTCTCTAATTGAAGAGAAAGCTTCTAAGGTTTCTTCAACATCCTGTAAAGTGTGAGTTGCTGTTGGGATCATTCTTAACAAGATCAATCCTTTTGGGATTACCGGATATACAACTATAGAACAGAATACTCCGTAATTTTCACGAAGATCTTTTACTAGCGCCATTGCTTCAGGAATACTTCCCTTAAGGTAAACCGGAGTTACACAACTTTGTGTTGTTCCAATATCAAAACCACGATCTTTTAATCCGTTTTGAAGCGCGTTCACATTTTCCCATAACTTATTTTTAAGCTCTGGTCTTGTTCTAAGCATTTCAAGACGTTTAAGTGCGCCAATTACTAACTGCATTTGCAGTGATTTGGCGAACATCTGTGATCTTAGGTTATATTTTAAATAGTCGATAATTTCTTTATCTCCAGCAATAAATGCACCGGTACTTGCCATAGATTTAGCAAAAGTAGCAAAGTACACATCGATATCATCCTGCACTCCCTGCTCTTCTCCTGCTCCTGCTCCTGTTTTTCCTAAAGTTCCAAAACCATGAGCATCATCTACGAACAAACGGAATTTATATTTCTTCTTAAGCTCTACAATTTCCTTAAGTTTTCCCTGCTCACCACGCATTCCAAAAACACCTTCAGAAATCAAAAGAATTCCTCCACCGGTTTGTTCTGCAATTTTTGTAGCTCTTTGCAAGTTCTTTTCGATACTTTCCATATCGTTATGCTTGTAGGTAAAGCGTTGTCCTAAATGAAGACGAACACCATCGATAATACAAGCATGAGCATCTACATCATATACTATAACATCTTGCTTAGATACTAGTGCATCGATCGTAGATACCATTCCCTGATATCCAAAGTTTAAAAGATAAGCAGCCTGCTTGTGTACAAAAGAAGCCAGCTCATCCTGAAGTTTTTCGTGCAAACTAGTATGACCACTCATCATTCTTGCCCCCATTGGATAAGCAGAACCCCACTCGGCTGCAGCCTCGGCATCTACCTTTCTTACCTCTGGGTGATTTGCAAGACCTAAATAGTCGTTCACACTCCACGTGATCACATCTCTCCCTCTAAACTTCATTCTATTAGAAATAGGTCCTTCCAGCTTTGGGAATACAAAGTATCCTTCTGCCTGCTCTGCCCATTTTCCTAATGGCCCTTTATCTTTGTATATTTTATCAAACAGATCTCTCATTGAAATTTTTTTATACGAACCGCAAAAATACTGAAATTCGGTTCAATTCTACAAAGTATTTTGTATAGCTTTTAAAAAACAAAGCATCCTTAGCTAAGGATGCTTTAAATTATTATTTATTTAAAAAATAATGCAAAATATTATTTTATAAATTCTATTGCTTTAACCTCAGCTTCATTTTTGGTATCAAAAAAGCCTTGCTCTTCCATCCAATCATCGCTATAGATCTTACTCATATAACGACTTCCGTGATCTGGGAACATAATAACTACTCTCGAGTTTTCATCAAATTCGCCTTCATCAGCCAATTGTTTTACTCCCTGTGTTGCAGCTCCACTCGTATAACCTACAAACATTCCTTCAGTTTTTGCAAGTTCTCTAGCGGTATGCGCGCTTTCTTCATCAGTAACTTTAACAAAACGATCTATTGCATCAAAATCTGTAGCTGTTGGAATTAAATTCTTCCCTAAACCTTCGATTCTGTATGGATAGATTTCTTCAGAATCAAACTCTCTGGTTTCGTGGTATTTTTTTAATACTGAACCATAAGCATCGATCCCAATAATATTTACATTTGGATTTTGCTCCTTTAAATATCTTGCAGTTCCAGAAATTGTACCTCCCGTACCACTACAAGCAATAAGGTGAGTGATCTTTCCTTCTGTCTGGTTCCAGATCTCTGGACCGGTTGATCTATAATGCGCTTCTGTATTTAGATCGTTGAAGTATTGATTGATATAAACAGAACCTTTTATTTCTCTATGAAGTCTTTTAGCAACTTCGTAATAAGATCTTGGATCGTCTGCTGCTACGTGGGCTGGGCATACATAAACCTTTGCTCCCATCGTTCTAAGCATGTCGATCTTGTCTTTCGACGCCTTCGAACTTACGGCAAGAATACAATCGTAACCTTTAACCTGGCTAACCATTGCGATACTAAATCCTGTGTTTCCAGAAGTTGTTTCGATAATGGTATCTCCGGGTTTTAATATTCCTTTTCTTTCTGCTTCTTCAATAATATATAAAGCAATTCGATCTTTAGAAGAGTGCCCCGGATTAAAAGCTTCTACTTTAGCGTAGAAATCTCCTTTGAAACCTTCAGTGATCTTATTAAGCTGTACTAGCGGTGTCTTTCCTATAAGTTGTAGAACATTATCGTACACATGCAAATCTTCTTTCATAAATGAAGTTCTTTACGTTTTAAGGTTGGCCTTTTGAAAGCCGGGAAAAATGTTTCAAAACCGTTCAAAGTTAAGGCAAATTTTTTTAATTATTCCTTAATTCCGGCTAAATCGAATAAAAATGCATATTCTTCTGCCACTTCTTTTATAGCTTCAAACCTCCCTGAAGCCCCACCATGACCGGTATCCATATTTGTATGTATTAATAAAAGATTATTATCTGTTTTGAATTCACGTAATTTGGCTACCCATTTTGCTGGTTCCCAATATTGCACCTGCGAATCATGCAAACCTGTAGTTACCAACATATTAGGATAATCCTGAGCAACTACATTATCGTATGGCGAATAGGATAACATATACTCATAATAATCTTTTTCATTAGGATTTCCCCACTCATCATACTCTCCAGTAGTTAATGGAATGCTATCATCCAACATCGTTGTTACTACATCTACAAAAGGAACTGCAGCAATTACTCCTTTGTAAAGCTGTGGCGCCATATTAATTACCGCTCCCATTAATAAACCTCCTGCAGATCCTCCCATAGCGAATAAATTTTCTTCGGAAGTATATTTTTCTGCGATAAGATGCTTAGAAACGTCTATAAAATCTGTAAATGTATTTCGTTTGGTAAAAAGTTTACCGTCTTCGTACCAATTTCGCCCCAAATATTCACCGCCGCGAATATGCGCGATCGCGTACACAAAACCACGATCCAATAAACTTAATCTTACTGTTGAAAAATAAGGATCAATTGTAGAACCGTACGATCCATAAGCATACTGAAGTAAAGGATTAGTTCCGTCCTTTTTAATTCCTTTTCTATATACTAACGAAACAGGAACTTTTGTTCCATCTTCGGCCGTGGCCCAAATACGTTCTGAAGTATAATTATTTTTATCAAATTTTCCGCCTAAAACTTCCTGCTCTTTTAATACGGTTTTTTCTTTAGTGACCATATTAAAATCTACTACTGAAGTTGGCGTAGTCATCGAGTTATAGGTATAACGAAGCACCTCTGTATCAAAATCTGGATTTATAGAGGTATATGCCGTATAAGTTTCATTATCGAACGGAATAAAATAATCATCACTTTCATCCCAACGGATAATTCTTATTTCATTAAGTCCGTTTTTGCGTTCCCCAATCACCAGGAAATCTTTAAAAATATCGATGTCCTCTAAAAGAACATCTTCACGATGCGCAATCACATCTTCCCAGTTTTCCATCTCTGTAGCTGAAGTTAATGTTTTCATCAACTTAAAATTCTGGGCTTCATCTTTATTTGTAAGAATATAGAAATACTCGCCAAAATGTGAAATACTGTATTCTAATCCGCGTACTCTTGGCTGAATCACTTTAAATTCACCTTCAGGTTTATCGGCTTCTAAAACTCGGTATTCTGTAGTTAAAGTACTATGCGAACCAATGATTATATATTTTTTAGACTTCGACTTATAAACATAAGTATTGAAGGTCTCATCATCTTCCTGAAAAACCAGCTCGTCTTGTGCAGGATCTGTACCTAGAATATGCTTATAGATCTGAAAGCTTCGCAAGGTTTGCTCGTCTTTCTTGGTATAATACAAAGTCTTATTGTCGTTAGCCCAGGTAGAACCACCGGTGGTATTTTCTATTTTTTCCGGATACAATTCCCCGGTTTCCAAATTCTTGATCTGGATGGTATATTTTCTACGGCTTACCGTATCGGTTCCAAAAGCGACCATTCTATTATCGGGGCTCACATTTAAGCCGCCCAAGCGATAATACTCAAAACCTTCAGCCATGATGTTTACATTAAACATCACTTCTTCTGGCGCATCCTGAGATTCTTTTTTTCTTGAAAATATTGGATAATCTCCACCTTTTTCGAATCTCGTGATATACCAGTAACCATTTAAACGATAAGGAACAGATTGATCATCTTCTTTGATCCTTGCCTTCATTTCTTCAAACAAACTCGCCTGAAAATCTTTGGTATGCGCAGTTTGCTTCTCATTATATTCATTTTCGGCATTTAAGTAAGCAATTACTTCTGGATCTTCACGATCGTTCATCCAGTAATAATTATCGACTCTAATATCGTCGTGAATCGTTAATTCTGCAGGTATTTTTCTAGCCTTTGGTGGCTGCACTTCTTTATTCAAAATCAATTCAATTTTTAATGTTGGCAAAGGTAAGGCTTCAAATCTAAAATCGTAATCACAGATTCACAATTTCTTAGAACAACTTAAGCTTAGATTTTACTAGTTTTGTAATTCTAACTAAAAAAGAAACCGACTATGTTTGGAGATATGATGGGTATGATGAACAAGATCAAAGAAGCCCAGGACAATGTAGAAAAAACAAAAGAACGCCTAAAAACGGTGCTTATTGATGAGCAATCTAGTGACGGATTATTAAAAGTGACCGTTTCTGCGGCACGCGAAGTGAAAAGTATCGATATTGCTGACGAACTTTTAGAAGACAAGGAGCAATTAGAAGATTATTTAGTGCTTACGCTTAACAAAGCTATCGCAAAAGCTTCAGATATCAACGAAAAAGAGCTTGGAGCAGCTGCAAAAGACGGGATGCCGGATATTCCTGGTCTTGGTGATATGTTTAAATAAGATTTTTCAAATTATAAAATAGATTTGAGATCTGAGATATTAGATTTTAGATCATTTTTAAAAATCACATAAAAAAAACCTGCAATATCGATATTGCAGGTTTTTTTAGTTCTTTTTTTCTGAATATTAAGCTTCACCTCTAGGCGGATAATTTTTATCCAGAACAAAATCGACAGCTTTTAAAACAGCATCAAACTCTGGCCTGGCAAATGGCATGGACTGTATACTCGCTGCGTAAACTGAATTATCTGGCTTGATCAAGAATAATCCTGGCTCAAAAAAGGCCTCTGGTTCTTTATCATTTATCCCTTCAGAAATATAAAGATCCCACTTTCTGGCGTCTTCAGTTAATAAACCATAGCCAATATTTAGTTGATCTACATCCCAGGATGCTACTGTTTTTTTAGCTAATTCTTCAGTATTTGCGCTTATGCAAATTACATCGATTCCTCGCTCTTTAAATTCATCGATCTTCGAGTTTAATTCGGTTAAATATTTCTTACAAACCGGGCAGTGAATTCCACGATAAAAAACGACCATTGTAAAATTCTCTGGTTTTTCATCTTCAAGATTCCACTCTACTCCTTTTGTTGTTTGAACTCTTAACTGCGGCGCTTGCTTTCTTGGCAATACATTTTTCATCATCTATAGCTTTTTGTTTTTTTCAAGCTAATAACTAATAGACGAAAATTGTATTAAAGGCATTGTAAGCTTGCGTTAAGATTAACTAAAGGCTGATATTCTTTAAAACTGAAAGGAATTTTTGGTGCATCTCTTCAGTATAGTCTAAATGCGTAACGATCCTTAATTTTCCTTTTCCTAAAGCACTTATCCTGATATTATTTTTCTGAAGCATTTTATTGAATTTCTCTTCATTGGAAGCACTCTTCAAACTAAAAATAATAATATTGGTTTCAACCGGCTCTACTTCACCAATATAAGATTGTGCATTAAGGGTTTCAG
This sequence comes from Zunongwangia sp. SCSIO 43204, assembly GCF_019904275.1. GTDB lineage: Bacteria > Bacteroidota > Bacteroidia > Flavobacteriales > Flavobacteriaceae > Zunongwangia > Zunongwangia mangrovi. The sequence continues at coordinate 2,757,292 of NZ_CP063204.1, read as the reverse complement.
CAATTTCAGCAGCTCTTTTATGATCTTCGGCTAAACGATCTACATGATGATCTAAAGCATAAATTGCAGCTGCAGCCATAAAACCTACCTGGCGCATTCCGCCTCCTAAAACTTTACGAACGCGCATCGCATTTTTCATAACATCTTTGTTGCCTATTAACACAGATCCCATTGGCGTTCCCAATCCCTTAGAAAGACATACCGAAATTGTATCAAAAAGCTTCCCATAATCTTTTGGCGATTCTCCTTTTGCCACCAAAGCATTAAATAATCTTGCGCCATCTAAATGCAAACTAAGACCATGCGAATTACAAACTTTTCTTATTTTTTTGATTTCCTCAATATCGTAACAAGCGCCACCACCTTTGTTGGTTGTGTTTTCTAAGCAAACTAAAGTAGTAAGCGGACTATGATAAAAATCTGGCGGATTTATATTTTCTTCTACCTGCGCAGCAGTGATCATCCCACGATGACCATCTACAAGTTTACAGCTCACGCCGCTATTAAAACTGGCGCCACCACCTTCATAATTATAAACATGCGCCCATTTATCGCAAATTAATTGATCGGCTGGTTGTGTATGCAACTTTATCGCTGCCTGGTTGGCCATACTTCCGGTAGGAAAAAATAAAGCTTCGTCTTTCCCAAAAAGTTTGGCTAATTTTTCTTCTAATGCATTAACCGAAGGATCTTCTTTGTAAACATCGTCACCAACCTGGGCATTCATCATCGCCTTTAGCATTCCTTTGGTTGGTTTTGTTACCGTGTCACTTCTTAAATCTATTTCGCTCATAAAATCTATGTGGTTTTCTATAATCCTGTACACATAAAACTTCCGATTGGCGATCCATCCGGAATTTTAGGTGCGTCTGGCATTGGTTCAAATTCGCCCGGTTTATCAAAAAACAGTTCTATTTCTTCTAACATTTGCTCATAAATAGCATCATCCTGCTCGTCTAACCAATCTTCTAATTCGGCTAACTGGTAATTAACCTCAGCTTTCACCAATGGCGTACTCTTTTTACTTGCGGCTAAGTTAAATAAATGCTGTAGCACATTATAATTTATAGTGTATTGTGCTGCAAGCAAATAAGAATCTTTAGGCTGATATTGGATAGTTTCAGCGATTAATTTTTCAAGTAGATCCTCTAAGCCTAGTTGCTTTTTATCTAATGATTTTTGCTGAATCAATCTGGCCATACGCTCCGGGTTCAGTAATAATCCTAAGGTCATATCGCTTGCTGTGGCCGGTGCTCCCAAAGCATCGAACGCCACTCCCGTATTACTTTTGAAGGATTCGCGCGATCTCCCGTAACCAAAGGCTCTTGGTGGGAAAAGCGCTAATTTTTCCTGCGGAATAGCTAAGGTTTCTGCTTTTAAAGTTTTGATCAAAGCATCCAAAGCTGATTTTTGACGTTTTGGCGATAAAGTTTCTACCACTTTTTCAGCACCTCCTTTTACCGCAAAATTATAATCTAAACCACCAACTAATTTGCTTACTGCTTCAGTTTGATAACGATGGAAGAAATATAATGGCACAAAAACATCTTCTAAAACCGAATATGGTTCGTTAGTTCTAAAGTTATCTTTAGAAAAATTTGCTATCGCTTTTTCACGAATTTCAAGAACGTCATTTAATTCTGCCGTAGCATCTTTTCCGTTATCCCATAAATGTGCGTTTACATGGGCTCCATTTTGCGGGCGGGCATCACGATCACTTATAAATTGAATTCCCTGATCGTAAGCTTCCTGGATAACAGAATTTAAATAAGCTCTTTCTGAAGTTTCATCTGGAAGATCTGAATATGCATATTTTACGATCAATTTATCCCATTCTCCAATATTGGTGTCATAAGCATTTGCAGCAGTAATTTCTCCATTTTCAATGCTGAATTGCGGATGTGGATAATCCATCACTGAAGCTCTATCGCTCACACTGGCTGCAAAATTGTGCGCAAAACCTAAAGTGTGACCAACTTCGTGCGCCGAAAGCTGTCGGATTCTGGCAATCGCCATTTCCATCATTTTCTCGTGATTCTCATCACTTTCAGCAAAAGGTTTATTAAGCAAAGCCTGGGCGATCATAAAATCCTGGCGAATTCTTAAACTTCCTAAACTAACATGCCCTTTAATAATCTCTCCCGTTCTTGGATCGACAACGCTGGCACCATAACTCCAACCACGTGTAGATCGGTGTACCCACTGGATCACATTATAACGAACATCCAAAGGATCTGCATCTGCTGGTAACATTTTTACCTGAAAAGCATCTTTGTAACCTATACTTTCGTAAGCCTGGTTCCACCAACTTGCTCCTTCTAACAAAGCTGATCGAACAGGTTCTGGCGTACCAGGATCTAAATAATAAATTATTGGCTCTACTGCTTCACTAACTTCGGCTTCCGGGTTTTTCTTTTCTAATCGTTGACGAACAGCATATCTTTTTAAAATTGGTTCGTAAACCGGTGATGCATAATCGTAATACGAAATTGAATTAACCCCGCTACGAGGATCAAAAAGTCGTTTTTCATATTTATCGTCTGGTAATTCTACAAAAGAATAATGCTGAATTACGCTAATATTAGCCGCATCTGGCACAACACTTCTTACTGTTCCACTTTGTGGTGAACCTTCAAACGTCAGTAAACTTTCAAACTCAACATTCTTAGGAAATGCTTTGGTTCTATCTAATTGTAAGGCGCTCTTATTTTTACTTACTTTATAACTTCCGTAGTTACCACGTTTTAAACGCTCTGCAACACCATGCGCGTCTTCCATAACAAAAGGCGTAAGATCGATAATAAACGTATCGTCTTTTTCCTCTTTAATGTCGAAACCATAGATCACTGATTTTGCAAAAGCTTCTTCAATACTTTGTTTTTCCAGTTCGTTATCGGTTACCGCACGATATCTTTGGTTAGGTTCAACCAATAATAATTTATCACCGGCACGTTGAAATTTTACTACTGAAGCGCCTCCTAACTGGCCACGATCTAATCCTATATCGTTACTTCCTACTCCGCTTCTCAGCGCATGATTATATAAGAACAAGCTATCTAATTTATCTACCTCCAGATAGATTTCATCGGTCTTTGGATTGTAATAGAAATCATAATAACCTTCGTATTTCTTTAGATCTCCTTTTTTCTCCAGGAATTGACAGAATATATTCTGTGAAAACAATAAAACAAATAGTAGTAATTTTTTCATAAGGGTAGTTTAGATGTTTTCAAATTTAATTTTTTTAGATCGATTAAGAAGGATTTTTAGTCTCGCATGCCTATTTCTATTAATTCAATTTAAAAGACCTGCTATTTTTACGAAAATGAAACTTCAGGGAGCTTATTAATATTAAATATTTACAGCCTAAACTAAAGATTTTCTGTATTTTAAGTGAAAATAAGTTCATATGAAGCTTAACACTAACCAGCCAAGTTTTTCGTCTTATAAAAGAGATAAGCATTTATTCGACGAAATTTTTACTAAAAATGATGAAGTTAAAGAAGTTTATAAAACGCTTTTAAATCTTTATAGCGAACATTCTATTCAGGATTACGCAAGATTAAATGAAAAGGCAAAAGCCTCTTTTTTTAATCAGGGAATTACTTTTCAGGTTTATGGAGAACATGAAACCAAAGAGAAGATCTTTCCTTTCGACCTGTTCCCAAGAATCATAGATCACAAAGAATGGTGCCATATCGAAAAAGGTGTTCTACAACGAAGCAAGGCCCTAAATCATTTTCTCTGGGACATTTACCACGACAGGAAGATCCTAAAACAGGGTATTGTTCCTTTAGATCTTATCAATTCTTCGGCTAACTACTTAGACCAGATGCAGGGTTTAAATCCGCCTGGCGGAATTTACAATCATATTAGTGGTACAGACCTTATCAAACATTCAGATGGTAATTACTATGTTTTAGAAGATAATATTAGATGCCCCTCTGGAGTAAGTTACGTGATCTGTAATCGTACTGCTTTAAAACGTGCTTTATTCGGAGTTTTTAATCATTACCAAACACATACGGTTACAGATTATGCTGAAAATCTTTTAGAGATCATGGAATCTGTAAAACCTCAGGGTGTGGATAATCCAACCTGTGTGGTTATTACTCCGGGAATATACAATTCAGCTTATTACGAGCATTCTTACCTGGCTAAAGCAATGGGAGTTGAACTTGTTGAAGGTCGCGATCTTTTTGTAGAAAATGATTTTGTGTATATGCGAACCATCAACGGCCCTCAAAAAGTAGATGTTATTTATCGAAGGATCGACGACATATTTATGGATCCGTTAGAGTTTAGAGCAGATTCTACACTAGGTGTCCCCGGCCTACTTGCAGCCTACAAACTGGGTAATGTTTGCCTGGTAAATGCACCGGGAACCGGTGTCGCAGATGACAAGGCTATTTATATTTACATGCCGCAGATCATAAAATATTATCTTGGAGAAGAACCTATTTTGAATAATGTTCATACCTACCATTGTAATCGCCCAGATGAATTAAAATATGTTCTAGAAAATATCGACAAGCTGGTTGTTAAACCGGTAGACGAAGCCGGAGGATATGGAATTTCGATTGGAAATAAACTAACCAAAGCCGAAATCGAAAAAGTAAAAGCGGTTATTAAAGAAAACCCCAGAAAATACATTGCACAACCTATAATGTCTCTTTCTGTACATGCAACCTACATAGAAGACAGTCAAAGTTTTGAACCAAGGCACGTAGATCTTAGAACCTTCTGCCTGCTAGGAAAAGATAAAAGCTTTGTTTTAAAAGGCGGTTTAACCCGCGTGGCACTTAAAAAAGGGAATCTTATCGTTAATTCATCACAAGGTGGTGGTTCTAAAGATACCTGGGTATTAAAAAAATAAACAAAATTTATGTTAGCAAGAGTTGCCAATAACCTCTTCTGGATGGGGCGCTATATAGAAAGATCTGAACATGTAGCACGATATTTAAATGTAAACTACTTTTCGTCTCTGGATGCTCCAAACGAGCTTTCACAATCTCGACAATTTGTACTTAGATCTATGCTTTTTATGGCAAGCGATCCTGTAACCGATCCTAATATCGAACTTGATGAAGGTCAGGTTTTGTTTGATATTGCCCTTAATAAAGAAAAGCCAGATTCTATAATTAATTACCTACAATATGCCAGGGAAAATGCCAATAGTGCCAGGGATCTAATTTCTACGGAATTATATGAATCTCTAAACAAGTTTTACCATTACACGTTAAATTATTCCCCTGAAAAATTTATGAAAAGTGGCCTGTATGAATTTACTGTTCATGTAGCCGAATCTACTTCGATCTTAAGAGGGAAAATTAGAGGAACGCTTTTACACGACGATGTATACAGCATTATTATGCTGGGCATAAATATAGAACGTGCAACACAGATCATTAGGATCATTAATGCAAAATATAACGATGCGAATCTAGCCGGTGGCAGTTATGGTGATCACTTAAAGAATAGCTACGAATGGACAACTTTGCTAAAATGTGCCGAATCATACGATATGATGAGGCGATATTATAAAAAAGCACCCCGTAGTTTAACTACTCTCGAATTTTTAATTCTGAATCCAAATTGTCCAAGATCGATTATGAATAGCTTAAATCAGGTAAGCAGGCATATAAGCGATCTGTCAAAATCTAAAACTCCAGATAAAAACTCGGCTGAATTTCTTGTGGGAAAAGTACGAGCTGAATATCAGTTTAAATTAATCGAAGAAATAGAAGAGGATCTGCAAAGCTTCATCGAAAAAATACTCAATACCTTAAATGACATTGCAAAAAAAATAGAAATTGAGTATTTTTTATGAATGAATAAGGCCCAGAATCTTTAAATTCGCATTCATTTTTATAACATGGTACTAAACTACGTCATAAAATATGCAGCAACCAATACCTACGAGAATTTTGTAGACGAGGCCTTATGGCAATTTTTAATTGCCCCTTTAAATGCTAAATCTCAGCAGGTCATTAGTTCAGAGTTTAAGAATTCCCTGCATATTCCGGTAGAAAAATCTATTAATGGATATGGATTTGAAACCTTTAGAGTTCATCCAAAAAAGCGCTTTAAATCTATCGATTTTGAGGCTGAATTTCATGTAATAAAAGATCAATTCAATCCATTCGAAAAAACGAGTGATCATAGTATCGAGGAAGAAATTTCAGAACTTAATTCCTTAAATTTTAAGGTAGAACATTCAGCATTTCTAAAGCCTACTACACTTACTAAACTTCCTGTATCCCACGAAATAGACTTTGTTTACGATGAAGAGGTATCCATTTTTGAAAACCTGAAAAATCTAAACAAATGGATCTTTGATATTTTTAGTTTTAAGACCGATGTGACCGATGTCGATACCGACCTTGATATGATCTTAGAAGAAAAACAGGGAGTTTGCCAGGATTTCACGCATTTATTTTGCGCAATCGCACGTTCATATCGTATTCCTACACGATATATTTCAGGATATTTACATCAGGGAAATGGCTATTTTGGCGATTCCCAAATGCATGCCTGGGCAGAAGCGTTTATACCAGGTTGTGGATGGGTTGGCTTCGATCCAACTAATAACCTCATTGCTGCAGAGAATCATATTAAAGTGGCAGATGGTAAGGATTATTCAGATTGTCCCCCCATTAAAGGAATTGTTTATACTTCAGGAAAAAATCACACGAAGTATAGTGTAGAAGTGCACGCACAACAAAATGCCCAGCAATAGAATTAACAAATTCTTCAAATTTAAATTACGCAAAAAGAATTATACTGCACTAAATTCAGATATATGATAACTACCGATCAGGTAAAAGATATAGCAACACGAATAGATAAATTAAAAGTTCATTTAAATATTGAACAAAAGCTCATTGAAATTCAGAATGAAGAAGAAAAAACTTTCGATCCCAGTTTTTGGGACAATCCGTCTGAAGCTGAAGAATTCATGAAAACCCTAAAAGGGAAGAAAAAATGGGTAAATGATTACAGATCGGCTAAAAGTGGATTAGAAGAATTACAGGTTTTGCTAGAGTTTTATAATGAAGATGAAGCTGAAGAAGAAGATGTTGTAAAACAATACGAGAAAATACTGAATATCATTGAAGAACTGGAGTTTAAAAACATGCTTTCTGAAGAAGGTGACGATCTAAGTGCAGTATTGCAAATAACCGCAGGAGCAGGCGGAACTGAAAGTTGTGACTGGGCACAAATGCTAATGCGTATGTACCTAATGTGGGCAGAAAAGCAGGGCTTTAAAATAAAAGAGCTTAACTACCAGGAAGGTGATGTGGCAGGAATAAAGACCGTAACGCTGGAAATTGAAGGAGATTATGCTTTTGGCTGGCTAAAAGGTGAAAATGGTGTACATCGATTAGTTCGTATTTCGCCATTTGATAGTAATGCGAAAAGGCATACGTCATTTGCTTCGGTTTATGTATATCCTTTGGTAGACGATAGGATAGAAATTGAAATTAATCCGGCAGATATCGAGATCACAACAGCAAGATCCAGTGGTGCCGGTGGCCAAAATGTAAATAAGGTTGAGACAAAAGTTCAATTGGTTCACCACCCTACCGGAATTCAAATTTCCTGTTCAGAAACAAGATCACAACACGACAACCGTGATCGCGCCATGCAAATGCTTAGATCACAGCTTTACGAAATAGAGCTTGAAAAGCAACGTGAGCAAAGAGAAGATATTGAAGCCAGTAAAAAGAAGATCGAATGGGGATCGCAAATTCGAAATTATGTAATGCATCCTTATAAATTGATAAAAGACGTTAGAACAGCTGAAGAAACTGGAAATGTGGATAGTGTGATGGATGGAAATATAGACCAGTTCTTAAAAGCTTATCTAATGATGATGGGACAAAAAGATGAAGATTGATTTTGTTAAAAAATAATAGTATTTTATATAGCAAATACGTTAGTTTTTCATCATAATACAGTCTAAAATTAAAATTGTTTATTTTAAATAAAAGAAATAAATATGGTTACAATTTATCATAATACCCGATGTAAAAAATCCAGAGAGGGGTTAGAAATTGTAGAAAATTCGGGCAAAGAATTTCAGGTAAGAGAATATTTAAAAGAGCCTCTATCTGAGGACGAATTAAAAGCCTTACTAATCAAACTGAATATGACAGCGATTCAGTTAGTTAGAAAAAACGAGAAGATTTGGAAAGAGAACTTTAAAGATAAAGATCTTAGTGAAAACGAATTGGTACGAATTATGGTGGAAAACCCTAAATTAATAGAACGGCCAATCGTAGAAAATGAAACCGAAGCTGTTGTAGGAAGACCTCCAGAAGATATTAAGAAAATAGTCTAACTGAGCAACTCCTAATTAAAAACCTAAATCATGAAACTTACACTTAACCAAAGAATATCATTAATAAGCCTGGCAGGAATGCTTGTTGCAGGATTTGTAGCTTCACAGATCTATATGAACAAAAAAAGCCGGGAAGAAATAAAGGACATCGCTGAAGAGCTTGCCTTATTATGGAAAGACCGTTTATTCTTAGATGAAGAGCAAACCAGTAAAATGGAAGATCTTATCATTGAATATACGATCAAGAAAAACGAGATCATTAATAGTAGCATGAATCCTATTGCACAGGTAAGAAAGCTTAAAAGTATTCAAAAAGCGGAGCACCGTAATTTAGGAAAGCTTTTATCTAAAGAACAATTCGAAAAATATCTTAACATAAATAAAGAAATTCGAAAAAAATCCTAGGCTTTGAGGTTCAACCACTAAAGCACCTATTTAACAGGTTTTACGGGCTTCTTTAACGCAAGTTTAACCAATAGGCTTTAAACCTTTTTGATTATAGGCGGTCATACAAGAAAAAGTTTTAATGACCGCCAAATTTAATTTTAGACAAAGTTTAGCGCTTTTATTTTTCCTAAGCCTAAACATCACTCTTTTTGCGCAGAGTGCAGATTATACAATATCGGGTAAAGTAATTGATAATGATCTTGAAGTTCCGCTAGAATATGCTACGGTAAGTATAACAGACGTCAATGATCCAAGCAAAGTAACCGGAGGAGTTACAGATATCGATGGTAACTTTGCCATCGAAGTTGCAAAAGGGACCTATAATATTGAAGTAGAATTTATCTCCTACGAAAGTAAAATCTTTAAAAATAGAACAGTAAACTCAGACCTTAATCTTGGCACCATTGCCTTAGGAGTAAGTTCAGCGAGTCTTGATGAAGTTGTTGTTCGTGCAGAAACCACCCAGGTTGATGTAAGATTAGATAAAAAAATATACAATATTGGTAAAGACCTTACCACTGCCGGTGGGACAGTGAGTGACGCTTTAAATAACGTACCATCTGTTTCTGTAGATGTAGAAGGAGGAATTAGTTTAAGAGGTAACGAAAATGTTAGAATCTTAATTAATGGGAAACCTTCAGCGATGGCTGGTTTTGGTTCTACAGATGTATTAAGTCAGCTTCCTGCAGATGCGATCGAGCGTGTAGAAGTAATTACATCACCTTCTGCAAGATATGATGCTGAAGGTACTGCCGGTATCCTTAACATCATTCTTAGAAAAGACAAAACATTAGGTTTTAATGGTTCACTTACCTTAACTGGTGGTGATCCTGCAAATGCCGGAGCTTCTGCAAACATCAACTATCGTACAGAAAAGTTCAACCTTTTTAATACCACAGGATACCGTTACAGAGAAAGCCCTGGAAATGGATATAACGAAACTGAGTATTTTGAAGAAAGAGAAATTCCTCTTTTAGAAGATATAAATTACGACCGTAACATCGAAGATCGAGATATGGATCGTGAAAACAAAGGTTTCAATACTAATTTAGGTTTAGAATATTACATTAACGATCAATCATCGATCACAGGTTCTATTTTCTATAGAAATGGTGATGATGAAGATCTTACTACAAACATCAACGATTATTTTCTGAATGGTGAAGAGCGATTAGGGACTACAAGAACCGAGTTAGAGACCGAAGAAGATGAGAGTTACCAGTTTGCTGTAAATTATATCAATAAATTTAACGACGAAGGTCACCAGCTAACTGCAGATTTCCAATATGACATCGATAATGAAGAGCAGGCTGCTTTTATTAACGAGCTGGTAGACTACAACAATACCGAAAGAGATGAAATTAATGTTCCTCGAGAAGAAACCAATACTTTAGAAGAACAAAGAGAATATTTACTTCAGGCAGATTATGTTTTACCACTTGGAGAGAATTCTCAATTTGAAGCTGGATACCGCGGTAACTTTGAAAACACGGTAACAGATTACGAATTACGCCAGGAGAACGACAATGGAGTTCTTGCTATCAATGAAAATCAAACCAATATTTTTGATTATACTGAAAATGTTCAGGCATTATACACTCAATATGGTTCAAAATTCGGTGATTTCAGCTTTCTTTTAGGTTTACGTTTAGAGAACACCAATCTTAAGGGAAACATCGATTCAGAATTAACTGAAGCAGAATTACGTGAAGAATTCGGTTTTCAGATCAATACAGATTTTGATAATAACTATCTAGGTCTCTTCCCTACCGTAAATATTATATACGAATTAGGAGAACAGGAAAATATTACTTTAGGATATAACAGAAGGATCAATCGCCCACGTGGATGGTTTATTAACCCTTTCCCTTCAAGAAATAGTAGAACTAACATCTTCCAGGGAAATCCTAATTTACAACCTGCATTTTCTAATGCATTCGATCTTGGATACCTAAAAAGATGGGAAAAACTAACACTTACTTCTTCTGTATATTTCCAAAGAGAGACTGATGCTTTCCAAAGAGTTCAGGATAACATCACGATTTCAGGACCTAATAATACAGAGGTTGAAGTAATTAGAACATTACCTATTAACCTTGGTACAAATGATAGAATTGGAGCTGAATTTGGTTTACTTTATAACCCCGCAGACTGGTTACGTTTAAACGGTAGTTTTAACTTCTTCCAGTTTAATATTGATGGGGAATACGAAGGTCAAAGCTATAGCCAGGAAAACAATAGTTGGTTTGGTAGATTTAGCTCTAAAGTAAGTTTACCACTTGGTATCGAATGGCAAACAAATGCGTTTTACATGGGACCATCAGACGAGATCCAGGGACAAAGAGATGGAATGCTATCTATCGACCTTGCACTTAGTAAAGATATCTTTAACGACAACGCTACAATATCTGCAAACGTAAGTGACCTTTTAAATTCAAGAAAAAGACAGGGAACTACAACTACAGATATGTTTACCCAGTATAGCGAGTTTCAGTGGAGACAACGCCAAATCAACGTATCTTTGATCTACAGATTCAACCAACAAAAGAATCAACAAAGAAGAGAGAATAGAGATATGGATGATGATGATATGGAAGGAGATTTTTAATCTCCTTCATTTTTCCTGTGTTTGGTTTTCAGGAAACTATCTCGATCAATCGCAAATCGACTTTATATCGAGAAAAAACAGGACATAAAAAAAGGGACTTTTAAAAGTCCCTTTTTTTATGCTTTTTGTTCTTTGGCAGCTTTTCGTTTAGCTTTCTTCTCTTTAAGAAGATCCATGATCGAACCTCCTAACCAATACGGCACGATCACCGCTGTAAGGAAGATCATTAACCAAAATCCCATAGTAAGGATCGTTAAAAACGCCAAAAAACCCAGAAATTGATCGAATTCGAACATCATAATTTTCAGTATTTGGATTACAAAGATAAAATTTATAAAATGGCTATCACAATTAAATTACGAATTTTTGAACAATCCTATTAACAATAAATAATATCATTCATTTTCAACCAATTTTAAAGCTTTTTTATACCGTAAAAGTGAGTGAAACCTTAAATTTGTGTAACAATCAATATTTAAATTATGGACTTTAGAATAGAAAAAGATACCATGGGGGAAGTTAAAGTTCCTTCAGATAAATTATGGGGTGCACAAACCGAGCGCTCTCGTAATAATTTTAAAATTGGTCCTGCGGCTAGCATGCCTCTAGAAATTGTTTATGGCTTTGCTTACCTTAAAAAAGCTGCTGCGTATACCAACTGCGAATTAGGTGTTCTTGCTGAGGAGAAAAGAGATCTAATTGGTAAAGTTTGTGACGAAATCTTAGAAGGAAAGCACGACGATCAATTTCCTTTGGTTATCTGGCAAACTGGTAGTGGTACACAATCTAACATGAATGTTAATGAGGTAATCGCAAACCGTGCCCACCAAATCGCAGGTAAAACTATTGGAGAAGGTGATAAAACTCTTCAGCCAAATGACGATGTAAATAAATCACAATCATCTAACGATACCTTCCCTACCGGAATGCATATCGCTGCTTATAAGAAAGTGATCGAGGTTACTCTTCCGGGAGTAAAACAACTTAGAGATACTTTAAAGAAAAAATCTGAAGAATTTAAAGAAGTAGTAAAAATTGGTCGTACCCACTTTATGGATGCTACTCCGCTTACTTTAGGGCAGGAATTTAGTGGATATGCTGCGCAGTTAGACTACGGAATAAAAGCCTTAGAAAATACATTACCTCACCTTGGAGAATTAGCTCTAGGTGGAACGGCTGTTGGAACCGGACTTAACACTCCTGAAGGTTATGCCGTAAAAGTTGCAGAAAAGATCGCTGAATTTACCGGCCTACCTTTTACTTCTGCAGCTAATAAATTTGAAGCTCTTGCGGCTCACGATGCATTAGTAGAAACTCATTCTGCTTTAAAACAAATAGCCGTTTCTTTAAATAAGATTGGTAATGATATTAGAATGATCGCCAGTGGACCTCGATGCGGAATTGGAGAAATTAATATTCCTGCTAACGAACCTGGTTCTTCTATTATGCCTGGAAAGGTTAATCCAACACAATGTGAAGCCTTAACAATGGTTTGCGCTCAGGTAATTGGTAACGATGTAGCTATTAGCGCCGGCGGAATGCAAGGACAATTCGAACTTAACGTCTTTAAACCTGTAATGGCTGCTAACTTATTACAAAGTGCAGAACTTATTGGTGATGCCTGCGTTTCTTTTGATGTAAATTGTGCTCAGGGAATCGAGCCAAACCACGCAAGAATTCAGGAGCATTTAAATAACTCTTTAATGTTGGTCACTGCTTTAAATACCAAAATTGGATATTATAAAGCTGCTGAAATTGCCGGAACTGCACACAAGAACGGTACAACGCTAAAAGAAGAAGCTGTAAATCTTGGATATCTTACTGAAGAAGAATTTGATGAGTGGGTTCAACCAAAAGATATGGTTGGTAGCTTAAAATAGTTTTTATAAATATTAGCTTCAATTTTATATAAAATCAAAAGGCTGTCTAAATTAGACAGCCTTTTTTATATTCAATTCCGAAGTAATAATGATTAAGTAAACTACCTCGGGGCAAGCCCACGAGGCATTCACTAGAAACAATTTTTTAATTTCGAGGCAAGCCTCGGAGTATAATACCCTTTAGCGGTGCCAATTAAATTCGTTCTTCTTTTTTCTCTTTGATCTCTTTCTTAGCTTTCTTCTTATAATGAACACTATATCTCCAATAAGAAACTGCACCTAATATTGCAACTACAAGCACTGCATAATAAACAAATGTTGGGGTAATTACTTTATCACCACTGGCATAAGAATGCAATCCTGTGAGGTAAAAGTTCACACCAAAATACGTCATCATAATCGAAGCATACGCAACAACAGCCATAAAGTTGAAAGTCCATCGACCTCTTAAACCTGGCACCAAACGCATGTGAATTACAAAAGCATAGACCATAATACTAATTAGGGCCCAGGTTTCTTTTGGATCCCAGCCCCAATAACGTCCCCAACTCTCGTTAGCCCACTGGCCACCCAAAAAGTTACCAATAGTAAGCATTACCAATCCTACTGTTAATGCCATTTCTGTCACTATGGTAATTTCTCGAATACTTAGTTCTATACGCTTTTTGTTCTTTTCTGTAGTCATGATCATTAAAAGCAGGGAAACTACTCCTAAGATCATTCCTAAAGTAAACGGCCCGTAACTTCCTACAATAACCGATACGTGGATCATTAACCAATAAGAATCCAAAACGGGTTGAAGGTTGGCAATTGCAGGATCCATCCAGTTCCAATGCGCTACCATTAAGATCATCGAAGCCACGAATGCTGTAGAAGCAATCGTTAATTTACTTTGTCTACCAAAAGCTAATCCAAAAAACATGGTCGCCCAACCAACGTAGATCATAGATTCGTAAGCATCACTCCAGGGTGCGTGACCAGAAATATACCACCTAAAACCTAATCCTGCGGTATGTAAAATAAATAAGATAATAATGGCTACTGTACAGACATTAATTACCATTCTAATGCCCTTACGATCTTTTAAGATTTGTGCCACTACGAACACCAACATTATTAAACCTGCTAGCATATACATCCAAAACAGGTTTCTAAAAATATCGTATCTATTATATAAAATTTCAGCCTCTACTTTTTTATCTGTAGGCATTACCTCTTCTCCAAACTTCTTCTGGTAATCTTTTATGCTTTGTAAATATTTATTGGCTTGCTCGTAATCACCTGTTTGTCTTGCCAATTTTAAAGCATTCATGTAAAGTGGAATGATTTGCTTTGTATAAACCGAATCCATTCCTTTTAGCATCCCAGAATCCTGAGCCTCTTTATGAGAAACCCATTTGTTATTCTCGTCTCCCGGTACAGGAAAAACTCTTAGAATATTCCCATCTAAAGCCTGCCATAAAAGATTTACACGCTTATCTGCTTCAATAAAATCTTTTTGGAACTGGTTTGGCACCGGTGCTCTATAGGCTTCCTGTAAATAAGGTGAAAGTTTATAACTTCCCTCATCGTCCATAAAATCAAGCAGACTCAAATATTTTTTCTCTTCTGGCACACCGGCTATATGACGAATACTATCGTTATATTTTTTCACATAAATAAGCGGAATGTCGTACCAGTAAAACGGACTCTCGGTCATCGATAAGAAAACCTGATCTGAATTCAGTCCGTTATAATCGTCCTTCTTACTTAGCTTTCTTAATAATTCCGAAGAAAAAGTATTGGCAGGTTTCATTCGCCCACCAGCATCCTGAATGATTAATCTTCCAAATTTCGCTGCATGTTCTTTACTCACTGCATTAGCCATGATCACAGAATCCAGTTGCTCCTGGGTAGTTTGGATATGGGAATGATCATCCTGAGTTTCCTGAGCAAAAGCGCCAAAAGTAGTTCCGAAAATCGCTAAAATTAGCCCTAAAGTTTTTTGCTTAGCTTTTACTTTATCCAGCATTACTTTTATATTTCCAAATCGCGAACCTTTTGCGAACATGATCCACATCAAACCAATATATAATAAGAAATAACCAATGTAAGTGATCCAGGTTCCCCAAAAATCGTGATTTACAGAAAGTACCGTTCCGCTTTCATCTGGCATAAAACTAGACTGGAAAAAACGATATCCTTCTAAATCCAATACATGGTTCATATAGATCTCGTAAGGTCTTGGTTCTTTTCCTTCTTCGATAATTTCGATCTTACTTTTAAAAGAAGAATAACTATTCTCTGTTCCGGGATATTTTTCAGCAATAAAATCGTTCAGTTTTAAGGAAAATGGAAGTTCCATTTCTTTAGAACCATAATTAAGATAAATATCTAATCCTCCCACGTTTACTTTTTCTGGTTCGGTAGCAAGACCTTTTGCTCCCATTAAGGTCACATTTTCTGTTTCGCCATTACTGCTTATTTTAAGACTCACCGCATCTGGCTGATTCTTTTCTTTCTGAGGGGTAGCTACTACATCGTAACTTCCTTTTACTACAGGATCTGGAATTACAAACTGCATATTCCCCATCGTGTAAAGTGACCTTAGCATTAATGGCTGAATAGAATCTGCTACCAGATTCCCCTGCTTTTGGTCTGCCATTCGCATATAATCGGCTTCGAAAGGAGACTCGATCAAATACTCGCCATCTTCTGTAAGCTGAATATTAATCGCACCTTCAGTCTTGTTATTCAGAGAAAATAAAACATTATGAATACTACTTACTTCTCCTTCTTTTAAATAATGATCGTGACGTGAACCTCCCCCAGCTTCAACTATTTTTAGATAATTATCGCCATTAGGATTTTCAATCAATTTTTCTTCAGCTCCGTAGATAAAATTAGTAAGTTCAAACGTTACCGGCTGACCGTTAAAATCTGTATTCAGCACATATTCGTTGTCATATTCTGGCCCAAATAAAACCGGTTCCTGCAGCACTCTACGTCTTGGTTCGCCATTTATTTCCCCATCAAGAAAAAAGGTAAAAAAAGTCTTTTCTGAAAGAAATTTATTCGTGGTTTCGCCTTCCTGAATTGGCATTACACCTTCGTAACTAATATATCGTGTTACAAAAGCACCAATTAAAATAAGGATAAAAGAAAGGTGTAATAATAGTGATGACCACTTTTCTTTTTTGTGTAGATTGTATCGTTTAATATTTCCTAAAAAATTGATAAGAAAAAACACCATTATGGCTTCAAACCACCAGGTGTTATAAATCATTAAACGAGCTGTTTCTATGCTATACCAGTTTTCGATAAATGTTCCTAACGCCATTGCAATTGCAAAAACGACGAACAACACTGCCATGATACGTGTGGAAAATATGACAGAAGCAATTTTTTTCTGCATGAAGAAATAATCTTTGAAATGGCTGCAAATTTAAGGATTTTGTATTAGTTAATAAGTCTTAAATCCAAGCAATATCTGGTTTCAAATGTTAATTTTGCCTGAGTTATTTTTTTAATAATTTAGCGAAATGATGAAAGTCGTACTTCTTGGCGCCGGAAACCTTGCTTATCACCTATTTAGGGTTTTAGAAGCCAGTGCAGCCGTAGAAATCGTCCAGGTTTTTAATCATCGCCAGGAAAAATTGACCGACTTTGCAGATAAAGTTGCTACCACCACTTTGATTGCTGAAATAAAAGAGGCCGATTTTTATCTAATATCGGTAAAAGACGATGCTATTGCTGAAGTTTCTTCAAAATTAAAACCGAAAAACGGAATTGTTTTGCATACTTCAGGCGCAATTGACATTAATGTCTTAGCTGAACATCACAACTTTGGTGTTTTTTATCCTTTACAGAGCTTTTCAAAAGAAAAAGAAGTCGATTTTCGACAAATTCCGATTTGCATTGAGGCAAATTCCGAAGAAAACTTAGAAAAGATCAAACAGCTAGCTTTACAAATTTCAGCTTCAGTTTATAAAATTTCATCTGAACAACGTAGAATATCGCATGTAGCTGCGGTTTTTGCGAATAACTTCAGTAATTTTATGTTCTCAACTGCTTCTGAAATTTGTGAGAAGCACCAAATCCCATTTGATATTTTAAAACCTTTAATAGCAGAAACTTTTCAGAAGATCGAAAAAGTTTCTCCTAAAGAGGCACAAACTGGCCCTGCCCGAAGAAACGATAAAGAAACGATGGTAGCGCATTTAAGTTATTTAAACGAAGACCAACAAAAATTATATAAAACAATATCTGAAGCAATACTAAAAAGCTATGGAAAAGAGTTATAAAG
Source organism: Zunongwangia sp. SCSIO 43204 (assembly GCF_019904275.1). GTDB lineage: Bacteria > Bacteroidota > Bacteroidia > Flavobacteriales > Flavobacteriaceae > Zunongwangia > Zunongwangia mangrovi. The sequence goes on along the minus strand of NZ_CP063204.1, from coordinate 2,739,728 downwards.
AATACCTAAACGATATAAACACTTTTGTTTTCGATGTAGATGGCGTGCTAACCAATGGATCTGTACAAGTAACCACAGAAGGCGATTTAATACGAACCATGAGCGTTAAAGATGGTTATGCGTTAAAACAGGCAGTAAAAGCAGGTTATACCGTTTGTATCATTTCTGGAGGAAAAAATGAAGGTGTGCGTACTAGATTAAGAGAATTGGGAGTTACTGATATTTATCTTGGTATCGATGATAAAGTAGAGCAACTAGACGAGTTTTTTGATATTTACGATATTAAGGCAGAAAATGTACTTTATATGGGCGATGACATTCCAGATATGTATCCCATGAAATTGATTGCTTTACCAACCTGCCCGCAAGATGCCGTGCCAGAGGTTAAAGAAATTTCTAAATATATTTCTCACAAAAAAGGTGGCGATGGCTGTGCTCGCGATGTGATCGAACAGGTAATGAAAGTACAGGGTAAATGGATAGAACAATAAATCTAAACAACGTTAAGGATATTTTATGCCATATTTAAAACTGGTACGATATGGCAATTTGCTGTTTATAGCTTTGTGCCTTTTGCTTATTCGGTTTGGTTTTTTTAACCAGTTCGATGCCAGTACAGCGCTAAGTAATACCCAATTTATTTTGCTGATCATTGCTGTAGTTTGTATCGCAGCATCTGGTTATGTGATCAATAATATTCTAGATTACGAGGCAGATCGTATTAACGCTCCCAAGCGACTGGTGATACGAGAAAAGATTAGTGAAAAATCGGCTTATAACCTGTTTTTTGCACTCAATATTATTGGTGTGGGGATTGGTTTTTATATCGCCAACATTATCGAATCGCCGGCATTTTCTGCGATTTTTATTTTCACTTCTGCCCTCCTCTACCTTTATGCCACATATTTAAAACATATTGCAATTGTAGGGAATTTAGTGATTAGTTTCCTGGTTGGTCTGGTGATTTTACTACCAGTTATATTTGATCTTTATCCAGAAATCACTTCCGAAAACATCCAAAATCAGCGTTTATTGTTTAATATTTTAGTGTATTATGCACTTTACGCAATGTTGCTGAATTTTGTTCGAGAGATCGTAAAAGATCAGGAAGATATCAATGGTGATTACAAAACGCAAAGCAATACCTTACCACTGCTTATTGGGCAAAAGAGAACCAATATGTTCGTTTTTATCTTTTGCCTTATTTTATTAATTTTTAGTATCATTTTTTTAGGCGAAGACCTTTACAGTAATACCAAAGCAGTAGTTTATGCACTGGTATTTATCATTGCTCCCCTACTTGCTTTAGTCGCCGGAATTTTAAAAGCAAATTCTAAAAAAGATTATTCAAAATTTAGTCTTATTTTAAAATGCATGCTGTTTTTTGGATTGCTTTCTTTAGGATTTCCAGAATATTTAATGTCCTGATTTTTTTATGCTGAATGAAATTTTAAAAAATAAACAGATCATTTTGGCTTCGGGTTCTCCGCGAAGACAAGAGTTTTTTAAAGATTTACACATCCCCTTTATTGCTGATGTTAGGCCGGTAAATGAAGTTTACCCAGAACATTTAAAAGGTACAGAAATCACCGATTATCTGGCCAAACTAAAGGCTGAAGCTTTTGATGATCTTAGAAAAGATCAAATCTTAATTACCAGCGACACGATTGTGAGTAACGATGGTGTTGCGATGGGAAAACCTAAAGATGTAGCAGAAGCAAAAAAAATGATCGCATCGCTTTCCGGAAAAACACATAGCGTTGAAACTTCGGTTTGTTTTACGACTTTAAAAAACCAGGAAAAAGTTCAGGAAATTGTTCATTCTTCAACCAAAGTGACTTTTAAAGAGTTTACCGAAGAAGAGATTGATTTTTATGTTTCTAATTACAAACCTTTTGATAAAGCTGGTGCTTACGCCATCCAGGAATGGATTGGTTTTATTGGCATTACGCATATCGAAGGGAGTTATTTTAATGTTGTTGGCCTACCAACGCATTTGGTTTACGAAACTCTAACTAAACTAGCTTCTATTTAAAACTTTTACACGATTATCAAATTTTAATAATCTGAAGTTTATCTTGAGTGAATTACCTTGGGGCAAGCACAAGAAGGATTCATTGGAAACAAATTTTTAATTTCTAGGCAGGCTTCAGTGTTTTATACCTTTTAAAGGTGCTAATAAAACTTGTTTCGCTTTTAAAAAGCTGAAAGTAAATCTTAAAGTTTTTTATTTTTAATAGAAAAAATGATGCTTAAAATATCCAAATTCGCCTTTATACTCTTCTTGATTTTTATTGGATGTGATAAAATTCCGGATCCTGCTCAAGACCGAAAATTATCTTCGGAATTTAAAGAATATTGGTTTGATGGTACTGCTGAAATTACCTCTTATGACCTGGAACAGGCGCGTTATGGCGAAATGCGTGAAGGAACCGCCGTAAAGATCTTTGTAAAAGAAGATTTTCTTCCTGAAGAGCAGGTAAAAGCCAATGAAACTTCAGAAAGAACTTTCCCGGTTTTAAAACTGAATAGCACCAAAGAATTTATTACCGGTATTTATCCATATTCGATAATGGAGAGCAGTTTTTTTCCGCTTCATAAAGAAGGTCACGCTACAAAAGTTTCGGCTTCGATCCAGGAATGGTGCGGGCAACAGTTTATTCAGCTAAACAATCGCACTCATTTCGAAATGAATTCTCATTCATATTTTGAAGGTGAAGCCGATAAACAATTCAATCTTCCAAAAGCGCATTTAGAAAACGAAACTTGGAATTTAATACGCATCGATCCGGCAGAATTACCAACCGGGGAAATAGATATGATCCCCTCTTTTGAATATTTAAAACTAAATCACCAGGAAGCAAAAGCTTATAAAGTTTCAGCAAAAAAAGCTACAGAAGATTCACTTTCTACATACACATTAAATTATCCTGATCTAAACCGAACTTTGAAAATATTTTATCAGAAAGATTTTCCATTCGAGATCGAAAAGTGGGAAGAGATCACTCCGTCTGGCAGCGGAGAAAATGCAAAAATGCTGACTACAAAAGCTATAAAAAATAAGCGTCTAAAGATCGATTATTGGAATAAAAATGGCAAGAATGATCTATCTTTGCGCGAAAAATTGGGCTTGAAAAAATGAAGATTCTGGAACTAACCTACACCTATCAATTATTCTACACAATTCTTACCTTAATTGTGTTACTGGTTATTAATATCATTCTAAAAAAAACAGCCAAACGTATTGGTGATAAAGGCGAAATTCATATTACCAGGATTCGATTAATGTTTCGATACATTAATATTTTAATTGTGTTTATCGCAATATTTTTACTGGCCATTGTTTGGGGAATGGATCTTGGCGATCTTGCCTTAATTTTCTCTTCGGTATTTGCGGTTATTGGCGTTGCGCTATTTGCAATTTGGTCGATCCTTAGCAATATTACTTCAGGAATAATCATGTTCTTTAATTTCCCGTATAAGATTGGTGATAAAATTAAAATTCATGATAAAGACATGCCTATTGAAGCATTGATCGAAGATATTAAAGCTTTTCATCTTCATTTAAGAACAGACGATGGTGAGCTTATCACCTATCCTAATAATCTTATTTTACAAAAAGCAGTTTCTTTAGTACAAAAAGATGTTTTTCTGGACGAAGGCAAAAATGCGCTATAAGTTTTAACTTGCTATTTTATAGAATTCGGTATAAAACACTACCATTCGCACGGTAAAACCTTTATATTTGGTTTTGTATAAAATACGCCATAAAAATGCGCAAAATCCTACCCTTTTTATTTTTATTACTATCATTAAATATAAATGCACAGGCACCCCAAAAACTAAGTGCATCAGAAATTTACGAAAAGATCGAAAAACTGAATTTCTTAGGTTCAGTTTTATATCTGGCAGCACATCCAGACGATGAAAATACTCGACTAATCTCTTATTTTTCGAACCAAAAACATGCAAGAACGGCTTATCTTTCTTTAACAAGAGGTGATGGTGGTCAAAATCTTATTGGTCCAGAAATTAGAGAGCAATTAGGTTTAATTAGAACTCAGGAACTTCTTGCAGCGCGTCGTATTGATGGCGGACAACAATTTTTTAGCAGAGCTAATGATTTTGGATATTCTAAAAATCCAGATGAAACCTTAAAAACATGGAATAAAGATGAAGTTTTAAGCGATGTGGTTTGGGTAATAAGAAATTTTAAACCCGATGTAATTATTAATCGTTTTGACCATCGCACGCCGGGAACCACGCACGGTCACCATACATCTTCGGCTATTTTAAGTGTTGAAGCTTTCGATATCACCAAAGACAAATCTATTTATCCAGATCAACTGGAATATACCAGCACCTGGCAACCAGAGCGAATGTTCTTTAATACATCCTCTTGGTTCTTTAGCAATCAGCAGGCTTTTAGAGAAGCGACTAAAGACGAAAAATACCTGACGTTTGACACAGGAGTATATTTCCCTTTAAAAGGACTTTCTAATCCTGAAATTGCCTCGTTAAGCCGTAGTCAGCATCAATCACAAGGATTTGGAAGCACCGGTTCTCGTGGTAGTGAAATGGAATATTTAGAGCTTATTAAAGGTTCTCAACCAGCTTCAAGAGAAGATGTTTTTTCGGGAATAAACACCAGCTGGACACGTGTTGAAGGTGGGGCTGAAATTGGTGAAATTTTAGGTGATGTACAGCAGAATTTTGACTTCACCAATCCTTCTGCAAGTTTACCACAGCTTTTAGAAGCTTATAATTTAATTCAGAAATTAGAAGATGAGCACTGGAAAAGCATTAAATCTGAGGAAATAAAATCGATTATCGAGGCTTGTGCAGGGCTTTATCTTGAAGCGGTATCAAATTCAGAATTTGTTTCTCCGGGTGATAATATTCGTCTTAATCTTGAAGCTATAAATCGTAGTAATGCTCAAGTTGAATTAAAATCTATCGCTTTAAATCCGCAAAATCGTATTGAGGAAATCGCTACTGTTCTTCGCGATAATGAAGACTGGCAAAAATCTTTTGAATATAAAGTTCCTGGTGATGCCTCTTACACTTCGCCATATTGGTTAAACAAAGAAGGTACGGTAGGGATGTATCGTGTAGATAACAGGAAACTTATTGGGAAACCAGAAACTCCGCATACCAGTAGCGTAACATTTAAGATCAGTATTAACGGCACTTATATTCCGTTTGAAAAAGAGATCGTTTATAAATACAATGATAATGTAACGGGTGAGAACTACGAGAATTTTGAAATTATTCCGCCGGTATCGGTTGGATTTCTTGACGATGTGATTCTTTTCCCTAATCAGGAAAGTAAAAACATCAGAATAAAAGTTACTGCTGAAAAAGATAATACCAAGGGAACACTAAAATTAAATTTACCTTCAGGATGGCAAATATCACCAAGATCTGAAGCAGTAAATCTTCCGCAGAAAGGAAGCAGTATTACCTATACTTTTAAAATTACGCCACCTTCAGCGCAAAGTGAAATATGGGTGAATCCAGTTTTTGAAACTTCAGGAGAAACATACAAAGAGGAGGTTATCACGATCGATTATCCTCATATCCCGACACAAACTTTGGTTGTCCCTTCTAAACTGAAATTAGCAAAGATCGATATTCAGAAAAAAGGAGAAAATATTGGATACATTGCCGGTGCGGGTGATGTAGTTCCAGAAATTTTACGCCAAATTGGATATACGGTAAGTGTGCTTAACCCCGCAACGATCACCGCGGAATCTCTAGCAAAATTTGACGCTGTAGTTACCGGAGTTAGAGCTTATAATGTTTTAGAAGAACTTCGCTATAAGAATGACGAATTATTGAAATATGTTGAAAATGGCGGAACGTTGGTTGCTCAATACAATAAAGATCGCGGAATTACGGTTAATCAAATTGGACCTTTTCCGTTCGAATTATCTTACGATCGCGTAACTGAGGAAGACGCTGAAGTTAATTTTGTAGCTCCAGATTCTCCTGTTTTAAATTCGCCCAATAAAATCACCAAAACCGATTTTGAAGGCTGGGTACAAGAACGCGGATTGTACTTTCCGCACACCTGGGACGAAAATTACAGCACTGTTCTATCGATGCACGATAAAAATGAAGGATCTACAGAAGGTAGTCTTCTGGTGGCTAAATATGGTAAAGGACATTATGTGTATACCGGATTAAGTTTCTTTAGACAATTTCCTGCAGGAGTTGCAGGATCGTATCGCCTTTTTGCTAACTTGCTTTCTTTAGGAAAATAATGGAAGAAAAGCCAGAGAAATACGAATGGAAAATGCGTTACACCGCAGTGCTTATTGCTAACGCTATCTATATTATTGCCTTTTATTTTATAATGAAATCTTTCGCCTAACATGCAATTAATTGACTGGATAATTTTAATAGTTACCATAAGTTCGATTGTTTGGTATGGTGTTTACAAATCCCGTGGTAGTAAAAACGTACAGGATTTTATAAAAGGTGGTAACGATGCCCAATGGTGGACAATTGGATTATCGGTAATGGCAACACAAGCCAGTGCTATCACATTCTTATCTACACCGGGACAGGCTTTTAATGACGGGATGGGATTTGTGCAGTTTTACTTTGGGCTGCCTATCGCTATCGTTATTATCTGTATTGTTTTTATTCCTATTTATCATAGATTAAAGGTTTACACCGCTTACGAATATTTAGAATCCAGATTCGACCAAAAAACACGAGTTTTAACCGCTTTGCTGTTTTTAATTCAGCGTGGATTGGCGGCAGGACTTACAATTTTTGCACCAGCGATAATCCTTTCTGCCGTTTTAGGTTGGGATCTTACCACACTTACATTATTGATAGGTGTACTGGTAATCATTTATACGGTTTCTGGAGGAACAAAAGCCGTTAGTGTAACGCACAAACAACAAATGGCAGTGATCTTAACAGGAATGATCGCTACTTTTTTTATCATCCTATATTACCTGCCAGAAAATATAACTTTTACTAAAGCCTTAGAAATTGCCGGAAGCGAAGGCAAAATGAATGTGCTGGATTTTTCCTTCGATTTTAATAATCGCTATACTTTTTGGAGCGGAATTATTGGTGGTACATTTTTATCGCTTTCTTACTTTGGAACAGATCAAAGCCAGGTGCAACGCTATCTTTCTGGACGAAGCGTAAGGGAAAGTCAGCTTGGGATGATCTTTAACGGATTCCTGAAAGTGCCATTGCAGTTCTTCATTTTACTTGTTGGAGTGATGGTTTTTGTTTTCTATCAATTTAATGATACTCCGCTAAACTTCAATCCAGCAGCGACTGAAGCGGTATTGAATTCAGATTATGCCCAGCAGTACGAAGATCTTATGGTAACTCATCGTGAACTTCAGGAGCAAAAGCAAAAACTGACTTTAAATTATGCTGATAAACTCGATAATATTTCTGAAACCGAAAATCAGCAATTTAAAGATCAATTGTCAGCATTAACCAATAAGGAATTTGAAAATCGAGAAAAAGCAAAGATGTTTATCGATGCGGCAAAAACCAATGCCGAGAGTAATGATAAAGATTATGTTTTTATCCATTTTATACTGAATAATCTACCACGAGGTGCCATTGGTCTTTTACTGGCGGTGATCTTATGTGCTGCAATGTCTTCAACGGCATCAGAACTTAACGCGCTAGCTTCGACCACCACAATGGACATTTATCGCAGAAATATAAAAGAAGATAAAGATGAAAATCATTATTTAAAAGCATCAAAATGGTTTACCCTAATGTGGGGCGCTTTGGCGATAATTTTTGCCAGCGTGGCCGATCTTTTTGATAATTTAATTCAGCTTGTAAATATTATTGGTTCAATTTTCTACGGAAACGTGCTGGGTATATTTTTACTCGCCTTTTTTATCAAATTCGTTAAAAGCAATGCTGTTTTTATTTCAGCAATAATCACCCAAATAATTGTAATCGCAGTTTATTTTTTCGATATTCTACCGTATCTATGGTTAAACGTTCTGGGCTGTCTATTAGTAATTAGCATTGCATTGCTACTGCAAATGACCAGAATTCAACCTAAAAACGCATAAAATGAGTAAAAAGATAAACTGGGCCATCTTAGGACCGGGAAAGATCGCCAAAAAATTTGCTTTAGGATTAGAGCATGTTGAGAATGCGAATTTGTATGCAGCAGCCAGCCGTTCTTTGGAAAAAGCCAGGGATTTTGCTGAAGAAATGGGCGCCGATAAAGCATACGGAAGTTATACTGAAATGCTTAATGATCCTGAAGTAGATGCAATTTACATTGCGACTCCTCATGTTTTTCATCACGAGCATACGCTGCTTTGCCTGAAGCATAAGAAGGCTGTTTTGTGTGAAAAACCTTTTGCGATGAATAAAGATCAGGTAAAAGAGATGATCGATTTTGCACAAAAACAGGATACATTTTTAATGGAAGCTATGTGGACTCATTTTCTTCCTCATTTTAAATATACTACTGAAATTATCAAATCTGGGAAATACGGTAAAGTACTTTCGATGGAAGCCGATTTTGGATTCGATGCACCTTTTAATGCTGAAAGTAGGATCTACAACAAATCTTTAGGAGGCGGTAGTTTACTGGACATAGGAATTTATCCCATTTTCGCTGCGCTAAGCTTTTTAGGAAAACCAGAAAAAATTGAAGCTACGGCTAAAATGGCCAAAACCGATGTTGATGCGCGATGCCACGCTACTTTTATATATCCTGAAAATGTAAAAGCCGAGCTTTATAGTTCTGTAGATAAGACTACTGAAGTTTCAGCTACCATAAAATTAGAAAAGGCTGAAATTTATATAAAACCAAGATTTCACCAGCCAAGTTCGGTCGTGACCACTACTGAAAATGAAAGTTTCACGAAAGAATTCGGCGTAGAATCGAATGGATACAATTTTGAAGCCGAACATGTAGGCCAAATGTTATTGGAAGGCAGAAAAGAAAGTACAGAAATGACTTTTGCCAAAAGTTTAGAACTCATCGAAATGCTGGATAGCGTTCGGGAAAAAATTGGTTTAGAATATTGATAATATCGACACTGTAGTAAACTACCTCGGGGCATTCGTTGGAAACAAATTTTAATTTCGAGGCAAGCCTCGTAGTATTATACCCTTTGGCGGTGCCAATAAAAGAAAAAAGCTGTTCTCTCGAACAGCTTTTTTTGATATTGTGCGTTTTAGAGCTTAATTATTTTGCTCCCCATTCTGCTAATGAATCTTTGTTCATTTTTACGTAATCTTTATTTCCAGCTTTTTCAGCAGCAGCTAAAGATTTTTTTGCAGCTGCAATAGCTTCATCTTTTTTACCAAGATCTGCAGCGATCAAAGATTTCTTTCTTAGCATCCAGTAGGCATTTGGATTAGATTCAGTAGCTTTATTAATCCAATCCCAGGCTTTGTTCAAATCTTTATCGGCATCATGATAATAAGCAGCTGCAGCGTAAAAATCGCCTGCTCCAGGACCGCTCATTACTCTATCGATACTAGCCATCGTTTTAGCATCTGTAGGTACGGAAAATTGAAGATATGCCACCGTATTTTCCCATAAGAAATTTAGGTTTGCGCCATCGTTTGTAAGCTCATCGATAAGAATAGTAAAGCTTTGCATTTCCGTTGGCATTTTAACAACCTCAGCTTTTGCTTTTAAAGCAACCATATTATCATCCCAGTTTTGAGGATTCCCCCAGTTATTGGTCGATTTATAGAACATTACATCCCAGCTATCTTTATTTGGAATCGTATAAATAGCGTATTTTCCAGCTTTTAAAGTTTGTCCCTGGATTTCTACATCATCAGAAAAACCGATAACCGTGTTTTCGTTAGCTCCTGTTCTCCAGATTTCTCCGAATGGTACTAAGTCCCCAAAGATTGTTCTACCTCGCATAGCAGGACGGGAATAATCTAATGTTACGGTTGTTAAACCTACCACCTGCTCTACTTTTGCTGACGGACTTGGTTGCGGTGCCTGTATTTGTGCAGATACAGATATACCTAAAATTAAAATAAATAATTGTAGTAGTTTTTTCATTGTTGCGTAAGATTAAGTTTTGTTAAAGATAGCAACATTAGCATTTAAATTAATTTAGATTTCAATTTATGATCGAAAAATAATAATTAACTCTTATCATTTATAATTTGTTTAACTAATATAATTTTTCATTAAACATTTTGAATCGTAATTTTATTCAAATCTTAAAACGATACGAAATGTACCAAATTCATACATTCCAAAAACTTCCTATTTCAAAAAAACAGGCTTGGGATTTTCTGTCTGATCCTAAAAATCTAAAAACTATTACTCCAGATTATATGGGATTTGATATCACTTCGGGTGGCGATCGCCCAATGTTCGAAGGTCAGATCATTCAATATATCGTGACACCAATTGCCGGTATTAAAACGAAATGGGTAACCGAAATAACTCATGTAAAAGACGGCGAATATTTTGTAGACGAACAGCGATTTGGACCTTATGCTTTATGGCATCACAAACATTTTATTAAAGAAATCGAAGGTGGCGTAGAGATGGAAGACATTGTAGATTACAAACTACCTATGGGAAAATTGGGAAACTTGGCTCATCCTTTTATGGTGAAACCTAAACTTGAAGAAATATTTGCGTATCGTAAAAAGAAATTGGTCGAGCTCTTTGGAGAATATAAGGCACCACAACAAAATAAAGATGCTACACTTAAACAAGATATATTAAACTAACATGGAAAAGAATATTCTACTTATTGGAGGTTCTACCGGAATTGGATTCGAAATTGCTAAAAAACTTTACAAAGATCATCATATCTATGTTGCTTCCCGAAATAAAGCTGATCTTGAAGATCTAGAAGTTACACATTTTGAATTCGATGTATTGAAAGATGATATTTCTTCTCTTGATCTTCCCGAAAAATTAGACGGACTTGTTTATTGCCCGGGAAGTATAAATCTAAAGCCTTTTAAGATGCTAAAACCAAAAGATTTCGAAGAGGAAATGCAACTCAATTTCTTTGGTTTAATTAAAGTTGTAAATGCTTTAATGCCGAAATTAAAATCGGCAGATCAGGCTAGCCTGGTATTTTTTAGTAGTGTGGCGGTAAAAGTAGGTATGCCATTTCATACTAGCGTGGCGGCAGCAAAAGGTGCTATAGAAGGTTTCGCTAAATCATTGGCAGCCGAGTATGCCCCTAGTTTAAGAGTTAACGTAGTTTCCCCTTCTTTAACCGATACTCTACTTGCTGAAAAGCTTCTCAATAACGAAAAGAAAAAAGAAAAGATGGATCAGCGACATCCTCTTAAACGCGTAGGAACTACAGCCGATATTGCAAATATTTCGGCATTTTTATTAAGTGAAGAAAGTAGTTGGATCACAGGACAGGTTCTTGGTGTAGACGGCGGACTTTCAACACTAAACATTTCGTAATGAGTAAAGACAAAATAAATATATTTTGGTTTCGTAGAGACCTTAGATTAGACGATAATGTAGGCTTTTTGGCAGCATTAAAAGACAACCTCCCAGTTTTACCAATTTTTATATTCGATTCTGAAATTTTAGATAGCTTACCAGAAGATGATGCTCGAGTGACTTTTATTTTTGAAACGCTTCAGGATATGAGAAGTGAACTTCAGGAGAATCATAATTCATCACTTGCCATGTATCATGGTAAACCTGAAGAAGTCTTCAAAGAATTATTGAAAGATAACAATGTTGGTAAAGTCTTTACTAATCGTGATTACGAGCCTTACGCTAAAGATCGTGATGATAAAATTCAGAAATTATTGAAAGAAAATGATGCTGAATTTGAGACTTTTAAAGATCAGGTTATTTTTGAAAAAGACGAGGTTGTAAAAGGTGATGGCGCTCCTTATGTAGTGTATACACCCTACATGAAAACCTGGATGCAACATTTTAAAGATATCGATCTCAAAATACACTATACTAGTCAGTATCTAGATAATCTTGTTCAAAACACCAGACTTCCAAACTTAAGTTTAAGCGATATTGGATTTAAAAAATCATCTTTAAAAGTGCCCAATTTCGATACCACTCCAACCCTTATTCAGCAATATGAAGACACCAGAAATATCCCAGCGAAAGATGGCACAAGCCGATTAGGGCCGCATCTAAGATTTGGTACAGTGAGTGTTAGAAAAATGGTTAAGAAAGCTAATAATGAAAATAACAAGACCTTCTTACAGGAACTGGTATGGCGAGAATTTTTTATGCAGGTTCTTTATCACAATCCTTCTACCGTTACCGATGCATTTAAAAGCAAATACGACAATATAAATTGGCGAAATAATAAAGATGAGTTTGAAAAATGGAAAGCAGGAAAAACTGGTTTTCCACTTGTAGATGCTGGTATGCGCCAATTAAATAAATCTGGTTTTATGCACAATAGGGTTAGAATGTTGGTAGGAAGCTTTTTGTGTAAGCATTTGCTAATCGATTGGCGTTGGGGAGAAGCTTATTTTGCTGAAAAACTTCTGGATTACGAAATGTCCTCCAACGTAGGAAACTGGCAATGGGTTGCCGGAAGCGGTGTAGATGCGGTTCCTTATTTTAGAATTTTTAATCCTACGACACAAATCGATAAATTTGATAAAGAAAAAAAATATATAAAAGAATGGGTTGAAGAATTTGGCACCGACGATTATCCTGAAAAAATGGTAGATCATAAAGAAGCCAGAGAACGTGCCCTTTCTACTTACAAAGCAGCAGTGAGCAACAATTAATTGTTAGTTAGTAATATGTTCTGTATTGCCAAAGAAAAACGGCTAGTATTCTAAAATACTGGCCGTTTTTATAGAATTTTAGCTTCTATTTTTTTCAGCTTAAATCTAATTTTCTAAAGATTGATGATATTTTTTTGCTCGCTCTAAATCTTCAGGAGTGTCTATCCCAATGGTTTGCATTTCAGTCTCTACCATTTTTATATTCTTACCATATTCTAAATAACGAATACACTCAATTTTTTCAGCATTCTCTAATTGCAGCATCGGTAAATTATAGAAATCTAAAAGTGCTTGTTTTCTAAACGCATAAATACCAATGTGTTTGTAATAAATCACCTTGATATCTGTATTCCTGGGATAAGGAACAGGAAATCTGGAAAAATACAATGCATAATCATTATGATCTGTAATTACTTTTACATTGTTAGGATTGGTAATTTCGTCGCTATCCTGTATTGCTACTTTTAACGAAGCAAGATCGATACTTGCCGCATCATCATCCTGAAAAACATTCAGTAATCGTTCTAAGCTTATTTTATCGATAAATGGCTCGTCGCCTTGCACATTCACAACAATATCTACATCCATGTCATGCACGGCCTCTGCAAGACGGTCGCTTCCGCAGTCATGTTCTTTTTTACTTCTTATAACTTTACCGCCAAATTTAGAAGCAGCAAAAAATATTTGATCACTATCGGTCACGATATACACCTGGTCAAAAAGTCCGGTGTTTTTAGCAGCTTCGTAAGTTCTTTGAATTACCGGTTTTCCGTTTAAATCCTGCATTAATTTCCCCGGAAATCGAGAAGCTTCATATCTTGCCGGAATCATCGCGACGATCTTAAGTTTTTCTTTCATCAAAAATATTGATTAGTTTTTTCTAAAATAAGCTTTTAAAGACAGTCAGTCTGTTTAAATTTAGTTAATCCTCTGCAACAAAGAAATCATCCTTAAAACCAATTAAATATAATTTATCGGTTGCACGCGTCACCGCTGTGTATAACCAGCGAAGATATTCTTTCCCCACGCCATTAGGTAAATAAGGCTGTTCTATAAAAACGGTGTTCCATTGCCCACCCTGACTTTTATGGCAGGTAATGGCATACGAGAATTTAACCTGCAGTGCATTAAAATATTTGTTGTTTTTTACTTTTAAAAACTTCTTGTATTTGGCCGTTTCATCTTCATAATCTTTCATTACCTCCTGGTAAAGTTGATTGGATTCTTCAAAAGTAAGTGAAGGAGTATTACTGGTTAGCGTATCTAACATCACCACCGTTTCGAAAGGACGCATTTTTGGATAATCGACCATCTGAACAGAAACTTCAGCAAAACGAAAACCATAAAGTTCTTTTATCGCAAAAATTTCCAAAACCTTTACAATATCTCCATTCGCAATAAAACCAGCTTCTGAAGTTGGTTTTACCCAGAAATAATTATTCTTAACCACCATTAAATAATCCCCGGCAGAAATTTCTTCCTCCTGAAACAGAATTCGGGATCTAATTTGCTGATTATATTGATTGGCTCGTTTATTCGATCTTACGATAATACTGGTTTCTTCGTTCCCTAAAGTATGATAAGCATCCTGGATCGCTTCCATAATCTCGTAACCGTCTACCAGCCTTATAACATCTGCTTTTGGACCAAGCTCAAACTTGAAGCTTTCGTAAAATTCTTCACGAATAGCCTCCCTGATTAAAGTTGCGTTATGCAAAATATCACTCTCTTCACTTTGCCTTACCACTTCATCTAACTGAATATGACCAACTTCCTTAAAAAATCCGGTGCGTAATTTATCCTGATCTAAGGCCGGACTCATATCCATTTTTACCGGTGGAAGCTGCGCCGTATCTCCAATGAAAATCAATTGACATTTATGACCGCTATAAACATATTCCATTAGATCATCCAGCAAAGATCCATTATCAAAATTTTTGGAATCACCTGGATGATCGGCGATCATAGAAGCTTCGTCTACAATAAAAATGGTATTCTTATGCTTATTAGGTTGTAAAACAAATTGAATTCCGCTTGCCCCAGATTTCTTCGGAAAATAGATTTTCTTATGGATCGTAAAAGCTTCTCTTTTCGAATAATTAGCAATTACCTTTGCAGCACGCCCGGTTGGTGCCATTAAAACGCCGGATTTCCTAATTTTCCATAGGTTTTTAACAAAACCACTAATAATTGTGGTTTTTCCAGTTCCTGCAAAGCCCTTTAACAAAAAAAGATCGTCATTAGTTCCCTCTACTGCAAACTGGGCTAACTGCTGTAAGGCAATATCCTGTTTTGCACGTGGTTGGAAACCTATATCATTAATCAATATTTTATAGAATGCTGAAACATTCGGTTTTTCCATAGCTGAATCCTTAAAAAACCAAAGATAATCATGGATTTTTAGGCAAGAAACTTTTGCGAATAAAAAAAAATTGTAGATTTGTCGTATAACTCTAATAACTTAAATTAATTTCTTAGAAGCATGAGACTTGTAATTCAATTACTATTGTGGGCGGTTATAGCTTTCCTGGCTTGGTTAACTTTTGATGCTGTATACCGACCAATTCAATTTAACAAGGTTAAAGAACAACGTTACCCTAAAGTAATTGAACACCTAAAAGATATACGAGCAGCAGAGCTTGCTCACAAAGAGATCGTTGGTGATTTTGAAGGTGATTTTGATAAACTTGTACAATTTATTGATACTGCAGAATTTGCTATTACTCAACGTAGAGATACTACAGTTTTAGATGAAGAATACAAAGCAACTTACGGTGTCGACGAGTATATAGAAAAAGTACTTATCGATACTCTAGACTTCGTATCTGTAAAAGATTCTTTATACAAAGGAGATCGTGATCGTTACACTAATATGATTAATGTTCCTACTGAAGGGACAGATGCTAAGATCGAGTTAGAAGCTGGTAGCATTCAAAAAGGAGATAATAAGATTCCTGTTTTTGAAGCGAAAGTTGCTAAAAGTGTAATTCTATTTGATCAAGACAAACAAATGATCAACATGGAAAACCAGGCACAATCTGTAGAAGAAGTTAATGGTCGTTACATAAGTGTTGGTTCTATGGATGAAATTAAAACCACCGGAAACTGGCCACAAACATATGGTGACCAATAATCCAGAAAATACTTTTTTGAAACTGTCCATTCAGGTTAGCCTGAATGGACTTTCTTTTTGTACCCTAAATACAAAAACAAATACAGTAGTTTATTATCATAAAAAAGTCTTTGAAAAAGAACTGGATCCAGTAAATCTTCTTCAAAAGATAGAAGAAGAATATAACACCCAACCACAACTTAAATCGCCAGTAAATGAGGTAAAATTGTGCTTTTGCAATACTCTTTTTACGCTGGTGCCCAAAAAATGGTTTAAGGAAGAAGCCGCTGCTTCTTATCTAAAATTTAATACCAAAATCCTTAAAACAGATTTTGTTGCTGTAGATGAAATTGAAACTAAGGAAATGGTGAATATCTATATTCCTTACACTAACATCATCAACTACTTTTTTGAAAAATATGGTGAATTTGAATATTCTCACCATTTATCGATTCTGCTAAATAAATTTCTTTCTTTTGAAGATGCTAAAGGCATTAAAGTATATGCTCATAATAGCAAAAATCGATTAGATTTATTTATTATTGAAGACGGGAAATTATTGTTATGCAATAGCTTTACGTTCTTTAGCAAAGAAGATTATCTTTATTATCTGCTTTTCGCTGCAGAACAATTAGAATTAGATCCTAAAAGATTCAGGCTTTATCTTGGTGGTGAAATTCATAAAGAGAGCGAAATCTATAAATTACTTCAGGAATATATTCAGCATATTTCTTTCTTATCTTCAGAAACAGAGCATGAAATAGAAGAAGGCTGGAATATTAATAGATCTGAAGAATACATACTTTTAAACACGCTTTAAATGCGAATAATCTCAGGAAGTAACAAAGGCAAAAGAATTATTGCCCCAAAAAAATTACCCGTTAGGCCAACTACAGATATGGCAAAAGAAGGATTGTTTAATATCCTTAATAACCATTATCATTTTAGTGCTTTGCGAGTTTTAGATCTATTTTCTGGTACAGGTAATATCGCTTACGAATTTGCTTCTCGTGGTGCAGAAGCGATCACGGCTGTAGATGGTAATTTTGAATGCATAAAATTTATCAAAAAAACTGCAGGCGAACTAGATTATTCGATAACAGCGATAAAAAGTGACGTTTTTAAATATTTGGAACGAGCACCGATTAAGGCAGATGTAATTTTTGCTGACCCTCCTTATGATTTTTCTACGGAAGACTTTTTAAAAATAGCCGAACTCGTATTTGAAAATAATCTTCTTAGCGAAGACGGAATGCTTGTTATAGAATCTGGAAAACATACCGATCTATCTAGTGGCCCAAATTTTGTAGAGAAGCGAGGATATGGAGGTTCTGTTTTTTCATTTTTTTACGAAACCAGTGAAGAAGAATAAAAATACTGAAGCTAATATTCTTTATTTTCTAATTACAATTTTAGCTTTCTTACCTACTTTCTTACCTATGAGTATAAATGCTCAGGAATACGAATTAATTTGGAATGACGAGTTTGATTATCGAGGCAAACCCGATAAAGATAAATGGACTCATGAACTAGGATTTATTCGGAACCTGGAAGAACAATACTATACGAAACGTAAAAAGAATGCAATCGTTAAAGATGATGTTCTTAAAATCATTGCCAGAAAAGAAGAATATCGAAATAAGAAATACGATCCAGATATTCAGAACTATCGTTATAATACAGAAAAGGCCTTTTACACTTCAGCCAGTCTACATACACATAGAAAATTTGATTTAAATTTCGGTAAAATTGAGGTACGTGCTAAACTTCCACAGGGAAATGGAGTATGGCCAGCGATTTGGATGTTAGGATCTAATTTTCACGATATCGAGTGGCCTTATAGCGGAGAAATCGATATTTTAGAATTTGTAGGAAAGGATCCATATACCATTCATGCTACGGTACATTATCCGCAAGGTAAAGGATCAACTATAAAAAGCGAAGGCGGACAATTAAGTTTAGACCCCTCGCCTACTGAAGATTTTCATGTTTACGGAATGAACTGGGATTCAGAAAAAATTCAATTTTCGTTCGACGATCATGTGTATTACACCTTTAAGATCGACGACGCAGATACTGAAAACAATCCTTTTAAAAAGCCATTTTTCCTAATTATCAACCTGGCACTTGGTGGTAAATGGGCGGGAGACATCGATGATACTATTTTTCCGCAGGAATATTTGATCGATTATGTAAGAGTGTATAAAAAAGCAGGTCTGTAAGCCGGATTCTGTTCACCCTGAAATACATCAGGATGCCCTTGTCATTTATCTGAGAACTTTGTTACCAAAGCCCTTTAGCTGCCTACCCTCCAACAACAAACGAGCAATTTGATAATGTTGGTTTACATGGCATTGCACCGCATAGAGTTTACCTGGTTTCACTACAGCATTACCTGTACATTCTTTCTGTTGCACTTGTCCTGGCCTCACGACCGGTGGGCGTTACCCACTATGCTGCTCTACGGTGTCCGGACTTTCCTCCAAGCCGCAAATATGAGCTTAGCGATAGGGCCGACCTGCTTGGCTGCAAATGTATCTAATTTTAATGGAAAGTTTAGAGTAAATGTTCACAGTTTATGGATCCAAGTTTACAGTTCTCAGTTGACGGTTTACAGAAGAGATTTCAAGCTTTTAGCAATCAGCAATCAGCTTAAAAAAACACCCTGAAAACCTACAATCTTAGCATTTAGTTTAGAAGATAATTTCTAAATCAACGTATCAACAAATTAATTATTCAGTGATCAGTTTACAGTTTACAGTTCTCAGTTTACGGTTTACAGAAGAGATTTCAAGCTTTTAGCAGTCAGCAGTCAGCTTTAAAAACATTCAGAAATCAACAATCTTAGCACTTAGTTTAGAAAATAATTTAAAATCAACGTATCAACAAATTAATTATTCAGTGATCAGTTTACAGTTTACAGTTCTCAGTTTACGGCTTACAGAAAAGGTTTAAGCTTTTAGCTGTTAAAAAAATATCTCGAAAGTTAATAATCTTAGCCTTTAGTTTAGAAGATAATTTTAAAATTAGCACATTTCCAAATATAATTCAATATGAAGCATATTCGCTTTGATTTCATCTTTATAAAATTGATGATTTGTTTATAAATACTAGTTCATATTTTCGAAGTTAAGCTGGCTATTTTTATATTTGTCGTTCAAACTTGTTAGATGGAGCATTTTGTAGTTTCGGCGCGTAAATACAGGCCACAAACCTTTAAGGATGTTGTTGGGCAGCAAGCCATTACCAATACTTTGGCTAATGCTATTGCTCACAATCATCTTGCACAGGCGCTTTTATTTACCGGTCCGCGTGGAGTGGGAAAAACTACCTGCGCCCGTATTTTAGCAAAAATGATAAATCAGGACGGTACTCAAAGTCCAGATGAAGATTTTGCTTTTAATATTTTTGAGCTTGATGCCGCTTCTAACAACTCGGTTGATGATATTCGTAATCTTATCGATCAGGTAAGAATTCCTCCACAAGTTGGAACTTATAAGGTCTATATTATTGACGAGGTTCACATGTTATCGACTTCGGCTTTTAATGCGTTTCTTAAAACCTTAGAAGAGCCACCAAAACATGCGATTTTTATCCTTGCTACGACCGAAAAACACAAGATCATTCCTACCATTCTTTCGCGTTGCCAGATCTTTGATTTTAAAAGGATTACCGTAACTGATGCAAAAGAATATTTAAAATATATTGCGGAACAGGAAGGTGTTAATGCTGAAGAGGATGCCCTGCAGATCATCGCACAAAAGGCAGATGGTGCCATGCGTGATGCCCTTTCTATCTACGATCGTGTAGTAAGTTTTAGCGGAAAAGATCTAACACGACAGGCGGTTACAGAAAACCTGAATGTCTTAGATTACGATACCTACATGCAGGTAACAGATTTACTTCTGGATAATAACATTCCGCAACTACTGGTATTGTTTAACGACATCCTTTCTAATGGATTTGATGGTCATCATTTTGTGGCTGGTTTAGCTTCACATTTTAGAGATTTGCTGGTTTGTAAAGATCAAAGAACCATTCAACTTTTGGAAGTTGGAGAACAAACAAAAACCAAGTATTTTGAACAATCTCAAAAGACTTCGCAACAATTTTTGCTTCAGGCAATCGACCTTGCTAACGAATGTGATTTAAAATATAAGACCAGCCGAAATCAACGGCTTTTAGTTGAACTCTGCTTAATGCAAATTGCCTCTGTCACTTTCGACGGAGAAAAAAAAAACAGCAGTCCTAAAATAGTTCCTGCTTCTCACTTCGAACAGCCTGCAAAATCGATCTCGAAAGAAGAAAAATCGATCATCAGGAATAACGAATATGGGCAAAACAATACTGCTCCTAAAGAAGCGCAACAACCTTCAGCTGAAAATCGTACAGAAAATGACACCTGTGCTCCTGAAACTACACCTGCAAATCAGGAATATTTTAGTAAAGAAGTGCCGAATACTTCCGAAGAGAAAATTGAAGAAGAACCAACAAAAGAAGTTCTACCTCAACCTCAGCAAAACGAATTCCCTAAAACAAATCCGGTTACTGAAGCCGATGCTAAACCAGAAAGAGTATCTGGACTTTCTTTAGCTAGTATTCGTAAGAAAAAACAACTGGAAGCCCAGGTTAAAGATAAAGCTCCAGAGCGGGAAGCAGTGATGACTGGCAAGTTTACTGAAACTCAGTTACAAGCCGCCTGGGATGATTATGTTCATAAATTGAAAAAACGGGGAGAAAAGATCCTTGCTTCAATTTTAGAAACAGATCTTCCTACATTAAAAAATGATAACGAAATTCATCTGGAATTACCTGCAGAATCTATGAAGCTTGATCTGGAAAGAGGTCAGCATAAATTAATGGGATTTTTAAAAGCCAGACTGAAAAATACGACCATCACATTGGTGATCAATGTTAATGAAACAACAGCGAAAAAATTTGTTTTTACACCTATAGAAAAATATAATAAGCTGAAAGAGAAAAATCCGCTTTTGGATAAATTACGAACAACTTTTGATCTAGATGTATAATTATGCTTGGTTTAAAACTTCCTACAGATCCCAGATGGGCAGATATTGCTAATAAAAATATTGAAGAAATTTTGATCGATCATGCGTGGTGTGAGCAAAAGGCGGCATCAACAGCTATTTCTCTGATCGTAAATTATCCTGAATACCCAGAATTGGTTACAGCGATGATCGCATTATCTCGCGAAGAAATGGGGCACTTTAAAATGGTGCACGATAAAATCTTAACCCGCGGTATTGAAATGGGGTGGGATCGTAAAGATGAATATGTTGTTCAGCTTTTAAAGTTTTTTCCTAAAGGAGGTAGCCGAAAAACTCAACTTGTGCACCGCCTATTAATTGCGGGACTCATAGAAGCAAGAAGTTGTGAGCGTTTTCGATTACTTAGCGAAAAACTTGAAGATAAAGAGCTGGCAGAATTTTATAAAAACCTGATGATAAGTGAAGCTAATCATTATACCATGTTCCTAAAATTCGCCAGAAAGTATGGTGACCGTGAAGTGGTCGATAAAAAATGGAATGATCTCTTAGAATTTGAAGGAAAAATGATACAGGGATTAGGAAATAAGGAAACAATTCACGGTTAGAAAAAGTCAATGAATAAACAAATAAAGCGGGCAAATGTCCGCTTTATTTGTTTCTAAATCTAAGATGAGATCTTAATTTGAATGATAGAGTGACTTGATTATCCCATCTGCCAATCCAATTTTTGGCACATAGATCTGGTTAGCTTTAGCCCATTTCATCGAATTCAAATAAATTCTTGATGCCGGAATAATAACATCTGCACGGTCATTTTTTAAATCCAGCTCAGTAATTCTTTCCTCGTAGGTATAGCTATTTAATAATTCATCATACTTTTTCAAGTAAGCAAGGCTTAAAGGTTTGCCATCCTTTTTACCACTGGTTTTAAAGATATTATTAATATTCCCACCAGAACCTATTAAGCTAATATCCTCGTAGCCTTTTGTATTTTCTTTTACCCAGGCTTCCATTTCGCGCCAGGTTTTGTTCTCTACCAGGTCGTTTAATAATCGAACGGTCCCTACTTTAAATGATCTTGAAGCTATCGATTCTCCATTACTATAAAGCGTATATTCTGTACTACCA
The DNA here is from genome assembly GCF_019904275.1 of Zunongwangia sp. SCSIO 43204. Taxonomy (GTDB): domain Bacteria; phylum Bacteroidota; class Bacteroidia; order Flavobacteriales; family Flavobacteriaceae; genus Zunongwangia; species Zunongwangia mangrovi. The sequence continues at coordinate 2,717,735 of NZ_CP063204.1, read as the reverse complement.
CCACCAACATCAACGTATAAATAGTTATGATCATCCTGGATTAAAGCATGAAGATCTGTAGCTGCAATGATGGCAGCCTCGTGCGTACCATCAATGATCTCAATTTCAATCCCTGTTTTATCCTTAATCACATCTGTAACTGCATCGCCATTTTTGGCTTCTCGCATTGCCGAAGTTGCACAGGCTTTATATTTTTCAACCCCATGTGCCTTCATTAAAAGACTAAATGCATGCATCGCATCTATCATACGATCCTGGTTATTTTCAGAAATATTTTGTTTTAAAAAAACATCGGCTCCTAATCTAATAGGCACACGCACTAAGGATGTTTTTCTAAAATTAGTTTCCATTCCTTCTTTTTCAGTAATTGTAGATACCAGTAACCTTATGGCATTAGAACCAATATCTATTGCTGCATATTTCTTTTGTACTATCACTGTTTAAAATTTTCGTTCTTATTTAAATAATAATCGTAAAGTGCTTCTTGTGAACGCACTCTTGGCTTTGTTTTTTTGCGATACGCATTATTTTGTTTTTCTGAAAAAACACGCGCTTTTACATTGTCGCTCCAGCTAATTTCAAAGCCATCGATCACTTCCTGTTTAATGTCGTTATCGTAAATTGGGCAGGCAATTTCTACTCGATTATCCAGATTTCTGGACATTAGATCTGCTGAAGCTATATAAACCTTAGGATTTCCTGAATTTTCAAAAATAAATACTCGTGGATGTTCCAAAAATTTATCCACAACACTAATAGATTCTATATTCTCGCTCATTCCCGGTACTCCCGGAATTAAACAATTAATCCCCCTAACGATCAATTTGACTTTTACCCCTGCTCTACTCGCCTGGTATAACTTATCTATCATTGGATAATCTGAAAGACTATTCAGTTTTAATTTGATACCAGCGGGTTTTCCTTCTAATTGATTATCAATTTCATTTTGAATCAACTTGGTTAAAGCTGCCCTTGTATAATGCGGGGAAACGATCAAATGCCTGTATTTACTCACCTTATAATTGGTCTCAAAAAAGTCGAATACTTTATTTACCTCTTTCAGTATTTCCTGATTGGCGGTAAAAAGGGTATAATCGGTATAGATCTTTGATGTTGACTCATTGAAATTCCCCGTACTTATAAAGCCGTATTTCTTTAATTTTCCATTGTTTTCTTCGCGCTCGATCACGCAGGTTTTACAATGTACTTTTAATCCCGGAACGCCAAAGATCAATTTTACACCTTCACGCTGCATCTGTTCGGCATACTTAATATTTGCAGCTTCATCAAACCGCGCTCTTAGTTCTATCTGCACCAGTACTTTCTTACCATTTTTCACCGCATTGATCAAAGAACTGGCGATGTGAGAGATCTTTGCCAGTCTATAGATAGTAATTTTTATAGTTTTTACTTTAGGATCTAAGGCTGCTTCCCTTAAAAATTTTACGACATAAGAAAAACTTTGATACGGTGCATAAAGCATATGATCCTTTTTGCCGGTTCCCTGGATCAAACTGGTTTGCAAAGCAAGCCCAGGAATTGGCAATGCCTCTTTAGTATCATAAAGAAGCTCTTTGCTTCCTAATCGTGGAAACCCCATATAATCTCGACGATTATGGTAACGCCCACCAGGAATAATACTATCGGCATGATCGATTCCCATCTTATTCATCAAATAAGTAAGTGTTTCTTTATCGATATTCTTATCGTAGACAAATCTTACAGGATCCCCTTTAATTCGGTCTTTAACACTTTCAGAAATCTTTTCGATAAAACTTTTACTCAGGTCGCTGTCAATATCCAATTCAGCATCCCTTGTAATTTTTATCATATGTGCTGAAATAGTTTCATATTCAAAAATATTGAAGATACTATTAAGGTTATACCTTATAAGATCATCCAGAATTATGATATACTGCTTTTTATTATCTGATGGTAGCACCACAAATCGCTCTATACTTCTTGGAATTTCAATAAGTACATATTTACGCTCTTTCTTTGCCCCTTTAACCAATTTCGAAATTTTCCCTGAAGGTTTTACAGGTTTCATTTCCATAGTTACAGCCAAATAAGCGGCACTATCTTTTAAACTCGGTAACTCTTCTAAATCGTTAAGAACAATGGTTACTAAAGCAGGACTAACATGTGAGAGGAAATAATCTTTTACAAATTTTTGTTGGGACTCAGATACTTCCTGTTCATTGATCACGCAAATACCATGTTCATCGCGAAGTCGTTGCTGAATCTTATCTAAGATCTTTAAACTTTCAGATTGTTGTTTTATCACCACTTTGGTGATATCTTCTAAAAGCTTACTTGCTTTCATTCCGCCTAATGCACTTTTACCCGCCTTACCTGCTAGATCGATACGCTTTACGGTTGCGTATCTCACCTTAAAAAATTCATCCAAATTATTACTGAAAATCCCTAAAAATCGAAGTCTTTCTATTAAGGGGACCGTTTCATCTTCAGCTTCCTGTAAAACTCGGGTGTTAAATTGAAGCCAGCTTAATTCTCTGTTTATATATTTATTTTCCTGCATGCTTAACGTAAATTCTTTGGGAAAAGGCTTAGTAAAGTTTTACCTGTACTTATAGAATCCCAATGATCTTCTTCGAACTCTATAACGCACAATCCGGTAGTTGGAATGTTATGAAACTTTTGATCTCCTGAATGATTTACCAGACCCGTAATGCCAGGATTGTGAGAAAAAATAACCAGGGTTTCTATAGAATCTGGCGCCTTTCGAATAATATTTTTTAGATCGCCACTACTAAATGTGTACAAGGCTTTTTTAACCTCAAAATCTTCATCTTTTATCTCTAATTCTTTTTTAAAGATTTTAGCGGTCTCATGTGCCCTTACAGCGTAACTACTCCAAAATGTTGCGCTTTCTATATTTTGAAGATAAAAAGCTTTAAAAACACCCAAAACAGCCTTAGCATCCTTTTTAGCTCTTTTCTTTAAAGGTCTTTCGTGATCTGGAACATCATATTTCCAAGAAGATTTACCATGCCTTACAACAACTAATCGCTTCATAATTATGGTGCCAAACGTTTAGAATTCCATTTAGCATCTTCCTTTATATAGGCAATACGATCGTGTAATCTATTTTGTCTTCCCTGCCAAAACTCCATACTAACCGGTTTAACAATATAACCTCCCCAATGCGCTGGTTTTGGCACTTCCTGCCCTTCATATTTCTCTTCGACTTCGGCAAGATTATTTTCTAATACTTCACGGCTGGCAATTTCAGTGCTTTGTGGTGATGCCCAGGCACCAAGCTGACTTCCACGAGGGCGAGAATGGTAATATTTCGTTGCTGTTTTTTCATCTACTTTTTCTACCAGACCTTTTATGATTACCTGTCGCTCTGTAGAAGGCCAGAAAAATGATAAACAAACATGTGGATTTTGAGCAATAGCTTTTCCTTTTTCAGAATTAAAATTGGTATAAAAAACAAATCCATCTGCGCTATAAGATTTTAAAAGCACTACTCTGGATTTTGGAAAACCATCGAGACCAATCGTGGACATGGTCATCGCATTAACTTCTCCTGAACCGCCTTCGGCTTCGGTTTCGTTAAACCATTGTTCAAATAATTCAAAAGGATCACTAGAAATACTACTTTCTAATAATTCACTTTTTTCGTAAGATTGTCTGTAATCCTGAAGATCTTTACTCATCGCTTTATATTTCAGCTTTTCTACAAGTAATCATTTGTAGCTTATTACCGCACTTCACAGCAATAGCCTACTGCAATTTACGAGTTTTAGTAATAAAGCCATAAATTTTAATCGAGCAATATTAGGATTTAAGTAAAATTTAAACCAAGCTTTCTTATTTGATAAACTGGTTTTGAAGAATTCAGAAAAAGGATCTGAAAATATTAAAATTCGAAGCTCTTTCCATCCTCAGCCAACGCGACATTAGGAAAAACCTCTTCAGCTTCAGTCTTAAATAATTGAATGTCTGGGTAACGAGTAGAATAATGCCCCAAAATTAGCTGTTTCACATTCGCTTTTTTAGCAATCGTTGCTGCCTGCATTGCGGTGCTATGTTTGGTAGGATCTGTTAATTTAAGCTGTTCCTGTAAAAAAGTAGACTCGTGATACAACACGTCGATATTGGCTAATTGTGGGATAATTTCTTCAGAAAAAACAGTATCACTACAAAACGCATAACTTTTTGGTGCTTCACCTGGTGCTGTGACCAAGTCGTTCTTTATTAATTTGCCATCTTCAGAAACTACATCTTTTCCCTTTTTAAGACTTTTAAAAAGTGCTACGTCGATTTTATATTTTTGTGCTTCATCGATCAATAGTTTGCGATCCCCTTCTTTTTCTCTGAATAAAAAACCGTTGGTATACACCCTGTGTTTAAGCGGAATTGTTTCTACGGAAAGCTTCTCGTTTTCGTAAATTTTCTCTGGTTTATTTGAAGTTAACTCATGAAAATATAATGGATAAGGCGTCCAGGCATTAGAAAGTTTTAGCTGAAGTAAAATAACTTCCTTTATTCCTTTTGGACCGTAAACATGAAGCTCCTTTTCTCGATTAAGCAACATGAAAGTCGAGATAAGTCCAATTAATCCATAAAAGTGATCCCCGTGCAAATGAGAAATAAAAATATGCTCAATTTTACCGAATTTGATCTTATTTTTTCGAAGCTGTACCTGAGTCCCTTCACCACAATCAATCAAAAACATTTGATTTTGCATGGTTAGAACCTGGGAAGTAGGATTGGTTAAAGAACGTGGAGTAGCTGCATAACAGCCCAAAATATCAAGCTTCATTTAAATCGATTTTGGAAGAAAATAGAGGATATTTAATTAAGAATTTAAAAGCCAAGCTCTCGTTCCAGTTCTTCCATTTGTATAATATCTTCAGCCTCTCTTAACGTTGGTACGACTACCAGTTCTTCTGGGATCTTATCGATATTAATGGCATCGTTAGCGATCACAAAAGATTTCTTGCTGGCTCGATGTACTGTAGAAAGTTCTAAGAACCCTAAAAGCTCCTCTAATTCTAAAGCGCCGTACTTAAGGATATCAACAACCACATTTTCGGTCTCGAATTGGTGGTTATTTGTTGTTAATCTAGAAGTGAAATCGGTTATAGAATCTTTATCATCGGTAATCAAAAGATATTTTTCTCTCTTTTCAATATTCATTAGCCTCTTTTTGAAATGGGATGTACTAATTTAATAAAAATCTATTGCTTAATTTTAGATGCAAGCAAATAAATCGCAGCCATTCGTATCGCCACACCGTTTTGCACCTGGTCTAAAATGATCGCCTGGTCGCTATCTGCAACGTCACTTGTAATTTCTACGCCGCGATTAATTGGTCCGGGATGCATTACAACGATCTCTTTATTAAGGCTATTTAGAATCTTCTTATTCAAACCAAATTGTTGAGTGTACTCTCTAGTTGAAGGGAAATAGCTTATATCCATTCTTTCATTCTGTACTCGAAGCATATTTGCCACATCACACCACTCCAATGCTTTGATAAGGTTGGTTTCGACCTCTACACCTAAAGAATGGATATATTTTGGAATTAATGTTTTTGGGCCGCAAACTTTTACATTAGCGCCCTGCAACTTCAACGCAAATATGTTGGATAGCGCTACACGGCTATGTAAAATGTCACCAACAATAACAACATTTTTGCCTGCAACTTCACCTAAACGTTCACGTATAGAATACGAATCCAGTAAAGCCTGAGTTGGATGTTCGTGTGCTCCATCTCCTGCATTTACGATACTCGCTTTTACATGTTTAGAAAGAAAAATCCCTGCTCCCGGATTTGGATGCCTCATTACCACCATATCAACTTTCATCGATAAGATATTATTTACCGTATCGATAAGCGTTTCCCCTTTTTTTACTGAAGAGGATGCTGCTGAAAAATTTATCGTATCTGCACTTAACCTCTTTTCGGCAAGTTCGAAAGAAAGGCGGGTACGCGTACTGTTCTCGAAAAAAAGATTGGCAATCGTAATATCTCGTAATGAAGGAACTTTTTTAATAGGCCGGTTAATAACTTCTTTAAAATGATCTGCAGTATTAAAAATTAAGTCGATATCTGATTTTTGCAGATACTTAATTCCCAGTAAGTGGTTAACACTTAATTCGCTCATTACGCTAATTATTTTGAAATAAGGTAAACAATATCTTCACCTTCGTTTTCTATCCAGTTTACTTTTACTTTTTCTTCGTTTATAGCATCTACCTGCCTACCATTATAATCCGGCTGAATAGGTAAATGTCTGCTAAAGCGACGATCGATAAAACTCAATAACTCAATTTCCTTAGGTCTTCCAAAAGATTGAATCGCGGTAAGCGCTGCACGTATGCTCCTTCCTGTGTACAACACATCATCTATAAAAACTACGCGTTTGTCTTCTACCACAAAATCAATTCTTGTTTTATTAGCTTCTAAAGGTTTATCACTTCTGCGGAAATCGTCCCTGTAAAAAGTAATGTCCAATTGGCCGGTTTTAAGGCTATTTATCTGGTATTCTTTTTCGAGAATTTCCTGAAGTCTATTCAGTAAAAATATTCCTCTAGGCTGTATCCCTATAAGAACAGTATTAGAAAAGTCAGAGTGATTTTCTACAAGCTGGCAAGCCAGTCGTTGCAAAATTATTTGTACTTCTTTAGCGGTAAGTAGCACTTTTTGACTCATATACTGGGTTGAAATGAAGGTTCGGAGAGCAAAAATAAGGTATTTTTTGATTCTTCTAATCAAATAAGATCATAGATTTTATCAAAAAAATAAATATTACACCATCATTTTATCGCTTTATTAAAATAAATAACAGCAAAAAATACTGAAAATACAATTCTTATGTACAAATGAATATTTCTTTGATATTCAGAAAGATAAAAAGTACTTTTAGTAAGTAAAGCCCCCTACAAATTACTTAACATTAAACACAGTTATTTCATTTTACTAAAAAAATAATTCGACCAAAAAACCAAACATAGATCCTAAAAAAAAAAATCAAAAATGAAATTAATTTACAATGGTGGAAACCGTAAGCTTTCCCGAGTTGTTAAACGTGCCAATGAAATATTATTAAGTAGTTTTTATTTTATCGAAATAGAGAAATACCTTCAACAAAATTACGATGAAGATAGATCATCTGTTTTTTTGAGAGAGCTTCGATCCCTGGATAGAGAAGTAGATGTTAAAGGGTTTTGGAATCCTATTGGTAGAAGATTCTTAAGAGCAAAAGATGATTACATATTAATTAACACGGCACATCTTAGCAAATCACATAGAACGCTTTTAGCGCAGTTGATCGGAGAATATCTCTTAATTCTAGATCAACAGGAGCAATTATCTCGTATTATTCCTTTAAACGATGGAGCCAATTTACCAGCAAATTTTGGTTCTATCGCTAAAAATTTTATGTAAAAGTAAAAGGTATCTCATACCTTCTGAGATGCTATTTTGAAACATACAAATAATTAGGGCTTATAAAACCTCTGCTACTCATTTAAAGTTATAAATATCATAAGATCGAAATTGTACAGTTTTTACTCTATTTTTTTATTTAGTTTTGATCGTATAGAAAAAAATGATCATGACAGAAGATGACAAAAAGTTTATGCGCAGAGCTATTGCGCTAGCAGAAGAAGGAATGAGTACCGGTGCTGGAGGGCCTTTTGGGGCCGTAGTTGTTAAAGACGGTGAAGTTATTGCTGAAGGATGGAACATTGTAACTTCCAGTAACGATCCAACAGCGCATGCCGAGATCACTGCTATAAGAAGAGCCTGTGAAAATCTAAATACCTTTCAATTAGAAGACTGTATTCTTTACACCAGTTGCGAACCATGCCCTATGTGTTTGGGTGCTATTTACTGGGCACGTCCTAAAAAAGTTTATTATGCTTTAAAGCATAGTGATGCCGCTAAAATAGGATTTGACGATCAATTTATATATGAAGAATTAGATAAGGATATCGATAATAGGAAAGTTCCTTTTGTAAATATACTGCGAGAAGAAGGTTTACCCGTATTTGAAAAATGGGATCAGAAAGAAAACCGAATCGATTATTAAGATTCGGTTTTTTGCTTTAAATTTCTTTAAAATACTCTTTCTCCTTCAGGTTTCTCCAAACTCTAACACTTCGGCGAATCTCTTCGTCTAAACGTTCTCTTTCCAAATCATTCTTAGGCGTAGACCTAGGCACCAATTCAGGCAACACCACTTCGATCATTACAGGGCCTTCAAACCCTATATCTTCTAAAACGCTATGATGTTTTACAAAATCAACCTGCCCCCTACCTATTCCAGACCTATTAGAATCTGAAATATGATAACTGAATAAAATATCCTTAGAATTTTTAAGTGCTTCAGCGGGATCTGATTCTTCAATATGCATATGGAAGCTATCTAGAATCAATCCGAAATTACGATGCCCAACAGCTGCAATAAGCTGATTGGCTTTTTCCGAAGTATGGATCATTGAGGACTCATATCGATTTACACATTCGTATGCGATCTTAACCTTTTTTAGCTGAGCGTAAGCATCTAAGGTTTTACAACAGTGTACCAACATTTCCCAACACTCTTGTCTCGTGTTACAATTGTTTGTCCATTTAGGCAAACCCTGTAATGTAACCCAGGGAGTATTAGTCTCTACCGCAAAATCAATAACATTCTTATAAAATTCTATAGCAGATGATACATTTGCATTCTCTGGCTCTGGAGGTTCGCAATTGAATGGATCTATGGCAAAAATTTCTAAATCAAAAAGATCTGCAGCTGCTCTAACTTCTTTAGCATTGTAATCACGCCAATCTTCACTAAACTGAACGCCATCAAGCCCCAAAGTTTTTACTTTTTCCATTAGGACTTTAATATCTGATATTCCCAACGTCCAGGAACAAATCCCTAGCTTATTCATTTTATATATTTTCTATTAAAGGTAAAGGCAATTGTTTCAAATTGCTGTTAGATTCTAGTTAATTCTACACATTTGCTTTAACAGATATTTAACCTGAATTGACTTATTTATACCAGTTTATATCCGTTTTATACAAACCCGAAACCAAGAAATATCAAGACCTTTGGAGAAAATTGCTATGAGAAGGATTTATTAGAGTTCACACCATTAATTATCCTTTTCGAATTTAAATTATGTTGTTTATTATAATCATAACCAACCTATCCAAACTGGTTAATTAGATTATTTAGTTTTAAAAACCACTTCCTTAACCGAGGTGGTTTTTTATTTCTACCTCTTAAATACTTGTTAAGAGCTCTTCATTACTTCATTTAGAATCATTATTATCCTATTTTTCTGAATAGATTCAACATTCATGAAACGTTTTAAACAATTTACTTCCTTTATTATTAGTGATTTTACAACTAATGTTTGGACGCATCCCAGGCATAACCATAATCATTACGAACTTATTTTTATCGAAAAAGGAGCTGGAAAACACAAAATCAATAAAAATGAGATTGCATACGAAAAAGGCGCACTTTTTCTTTTAGGACCAGATGATTCTCATGAATTTGAAATAGAAAATGAAACCAGGTTTATTTATTGCAAATTCACACTAGATTTTTTCAAAGAAGACAATGAGTTAATTGCTGCTGAATCCCTTCCGCTCTACAAAACGATTTTGGACAATCGAGAAATAAGAAATGCTAAGATCAAATTATCTAAAAACGATCAAGATTTACTTTCTAAACAATTTGCGGTGGTTTCAGATTTACAGAATGCAGGGCACAGATACGAACGTATTCTATTTTTTCAATTAATAAGTATTTTAGAAGTATTAGAAAATTATACCTCTATTTCAGAAAAAGAAACAGAAACCCAAAGTTTAAAAAGAGGAATGGAGCCGGTTTTAAACTACATCCACAATAATATTTACTATCCTAAAAACCTTAGATTATCGCATTTAGCACAGGAATTTAATACCACGAAGAATTACTTTGGTAAATTTTTTAAGCGCAACATGAAGGTACCTTTACGAGAATATCTTTTACAATATAAGCTTCAACTAATAGAAAATCGTCTATCAAACGGTAATTACACGAAACGAGAAATCGCAACAGAATTTGGTTTTACAGATGAAAGTCACCTTTTAAAAACGCTTAAAAAACATCCAAAATCGGCAAAATGCTAAATAATTGGTCTTAAAGATATTTTACTATTTTTACCACAATATGATCGGCAATTCATAAAAATCGATCTTTCAAAATTTATGCGTTTTTTATTTTTAAGATTAGTTATTTTAAGCCTTCTTTTTTTTTGCTTTCAGCATGAAATTTTAAATGCTCAAGCTTTAGAAAGAGATTCTATAAATAATTCTACTCCACTTTCTCCACAAGGTTTCCCGGTGATTGGGAAAGCGAATGAAGAGTTATTTTCGATCTTTCAAAAGTCGGGCGATCTACCTGCGGCAGAACGTGCGAGTATTATTTCTGAAAGAATTCAGCGTATCGATGCCAATACATTTTCTAAAGATTCACTTCAGATTTTAAAAGATCAGGAGCGTTTAGAGGTGATCTACGGAAGTCAAATTTTGCTCAACATCACTAATCTCGATACGATTGGCACTAAAAAATCGAAGCAGGAATTAGCAAATTTTTATGCGGAAGTGATTTCTGCAAATCTTGATATTGCTGAAAGTAAATACATCCCAAAAAACGTCTTTCTAAAAATTGGTTTTGTTGCGCTCATTCTTTTGGGACTTTGGCTAGCCTTAAAATTGATCGCATTTCTAAACAAAAGAAGCATCCGTTTTATAGAAAGTAAAAAAGACAAATGGCTAAAAAGTCTTACCTATAACAACTACACGTTTATCACGCCAGAGCAGGAACTCAATGTGATTTTATTCATTTTAAAGATCCTAAAATGGTTTTTGATTCTGCTGGTGGTTTACATTTTCTTTCCGCTTATTTTTAGTGTTTTCGAATTTACACAAGGTTGGTCTAATTACCTGTTTGACCTAATTTTCTCTTCATTCGGACAAATATTTACAGCCATTTGGCACTATTTCCCCAATATCATTAAGATCGCTGCGATCATTATCGTAATGCGTTATTTTGTAAAAGCTGTACGTTATATTTTTGCTGAAATTGAAGACGAAAAACTTCAAATCTCAGGTTTTCACCCAGATTGGGCAATGCCGACTTTTACAATTATTCGGTTTTTGCTGTATGCGTTTATGTTCGTACTGATTTTCCCGCTTTTACCGGGCTCAGATTCGACGATTTTTAAAGGTGTTTCTGTATTTCTTGGGGTTTTGCTTTCGCTGGGATCGTCTTCTGCCATCGCCAATATGGTTGCCGGATTGGTGATTACCTATATGCGACCGTTTAAAATTGGAGACCGTATTAATATCGGGAACACCACCGGAAATGTGATCGAAAAAACGCTTTTAGTTACCCGACTTAAAACAATTAAAAACGAAGAAATCACTATTCCAAATTCAGCAGTTTTAAGCGGAAACACCGTAAATTATTCTACCTTCACTAAAGAAAAAGGCGAAGGTTTAATTATCAATACCACGGTGACTTTGGGTTACGATATTCCGTATAAAACGGTTTATGCAGCTTTGATCGAAGCGGCTTTGCGCACCAATCTTATCGAAAAACAGCCTAAACCTTTTGTCTTACAAACAAGCTTAGACGATTTTTATGTGTCGTATCAACTAAACGCTTACACAAAACACGCCAATAAACAAGCGCTTATCTATTCAGATTTGCATCAAAACATTCAGGATTGTTGCAACGAAATGGATATCGAAATTTTGTCACCACACTATCGTGCTCAACGTGATGGGAATATGACGACCATCCCCAAAGATTATTTACCGAACGATTACGAAGCGCCGAGTTTCAATGTGAAAACTCGAAAATCTGAAGATTAGATAAGTTTTCTGCGGAAGAAATACAACGAATTCATACTAATTTTAAATTTGAATTTTGAATATTAGTAGCAGATGGCAATACATTTTAGTAACCCTTGGGGCAAGCCCCCGAGGCATTCGTTGAACACAATTTTATAATTTCGAGGCAAGCCTCGGGGTATTATACCCTTTGGCGGTGCCAAAAAAAAGAGCACAAATTTACATTCGAGCTCTTTTTGTATTATAATTTCGTCTGTCTATTCTTTTTAAGCTGAAAGGTACTCTTCAGTATTGATCACATCTGCCGGAATAAAATCTAATGCAGCTAATATCGCGTGATGTACATCATCTGCTTTTACAGTTTTACCGTTAATTTCTAAATCTCTGGAAGTACACGCATCGCCAATTACGGTACATTTAAACTCTAAATCAAACGCGGCTCTTGTTGTCGCATCTACACACATATGCGTCATCATTCCGGTAATAATGACTTCAGTAACCTCATTTTCTTTAAGATAGTCTAAAAGTCCTGTCTCTCTAAAACTGTTCGGGAAATATTTTTGAAATACTTTTTCTCCCTCCAATGGCTTTACATTCTCGTGCGTTTCAGCTCCTTTGGTTCCTTCAACAAAAATGGGCATTTGATCTGGATCTGCTGATCGATGTTGAATGTGAGCAATCGGTAAATTTTCAGCTCTAAAACGATCCAGAATCTTTTTTGCATTTAAACTCGCCGCAATCGGATTTACCAATTCGAGTCCGCCGTTTTCAAAATATTCATTTTGAATATCAATAAGAATTAATGCTTGTTTACTCATAATTTTCTTTTTTAATTTTTTATTATTTAAATTTTAAACATTTAGAACCGCATTACATTGTGGCTTGTTCTGCAATATCAGTACGGTCAAAATGTGCACGTTTTTCAATAATCTTCCCCTCTTCAATAGTGAGCCACATCATTAATGAAAAACGTATGTTATTTCCTTTAGGTGCTAATCCCATCAAAGGATTTTTAGAATGTTTTCCTTCGTGTATCATAAAGGCAGCAACTTTATTACCTTCTGCAATAAGATCTACAATTTTGAAATCAAATTCGCCAAAGGCATCAAAATTCTTTTTTTCTGAAGCTACAAAACCATCTGCTCCCGGGATAGGTTGGTCTACCTGTACATAAAAGGTAAAATCTTTATGTAAATATGCACTGGCTGCTTCGTAATCTTCTTTATCTACGGCCGCGTAAAATTTACGTACCAACTGTTTGTTTTCTTCTCGTGTATTTTTCATTATAAACTTAGCGTTTCTCCATCTTCTGGAATTAGAATCTTTTCTTCAATGGCTTTTTCATTCACAAAGGATCTTAGCTCTTTTCGCGTAAGTGTGTTATGATATACACCTTCCATATGCACTACTACAATATCAGCATTAGGAGCTGCTAAATGTGTTTGGTAAATATCTTCTTTACTCATAATTAATTGATCACCAATTACAAAACGATTATCTCCGCCGTTTACAATAATCACTTCAGGATTAAATTTTTGAATAGTTTTATCAACTTCTTCATACCAAACGGTATCGGCAGCAATGTAAAGTGTTTTTTCTGAAGGATGTTTCATCACCATTCCACAAACCTGACCTGCAAGTTTTAGAATAAATCCTTTACCGTGTTTTGCTTTGGTTCTGGTTAATTTGATATCTCCAAAACTAGAGATTTCACCAAGAATTTCTAAGTTGGTAAAGCCTGCTTCGGCAATGACTTTTTTATCATTTTCATCCTGAACAAATACTTTGATATCTTTTGGTAATGCATTTGCTGCCGCTTCATCCCAATGGTCAAAATGTAAATGGGTTAGAAACACAAAATCGATATCTTTTAGGATTTCTTCAACAGAAATGGGCAAATCGTGATTGGGATTTCTTTTCCAATTCCAATCTTTTGCCGGCATCGGTCCTCTTGCTAATTCACCTTTTTTGGCGAACATAGGGTCTACCAGCATTCTCTTTCCTGCATATTCCACAATCATAGTGGCATTCCTAATCAATTGTACCTTCATAATTTTTGTTTTGATGAGGGTACAAAAGTATAGAGCAGAACAAATTAGATCGCTACCTTTTATCTGCTAAAGCCTACCATTTTGATAACTGTCTTGAAATTCAGAAGCAGTCATTCCGGTTTGTTTTTTAAAAAAACGCATTAAATGGTTAGGTTCTGAAAAGTTCAATTGGTAAGCTATTTCTTGAATTGTATTGTTGGAATGAATTAGTGAATTCTTGATTTCGAACAATAAACGTTGTTTTAAAAGATTAGTCGCAGTAACATTAAATTGTTTTTTTACAGCCTTATTTAAAGTAATACGACTAATGTTAAGCAAATCTGTATAATCACTTATTCGTTGTTTTTCTTTAATATGAACTTCAAGCAATCTTTTAAACTCGAAGGCATAATTATTCGTTGAACTGTCAATCGATAAATTATTTAACTGCGCATATTCTCGATTCAATTTCTGAAGTAAATAGTACAATAAAGACCGAATAATATGTACACTATCTGCTTTGGTGGCGATAAGTTCTGTTTTAATTTCGCTGAGTTGTTCGTTATACTTATCAAATAAATCATTATCGATCTGCATCAATAACGAATAATCCAACTGATAAAAATATAAGAGACGATACGTGAATAATTTATCTGCAAAAAAATCATTAAGAAAATCCTCCTGAAAAGCCAGAATTTTAAATTTCAAGCCGTGATCAACTAACTCCCATTTTCGCTTTTGAAATGGTGAGATAAAAATAATCGAATTGTCTTTTACAGGTACTTTTCGCTGATTAATAATAACTGATCCGGTTCCAGACTCAAAAAAGGCGATTTCAAAGAAGTCGGTATTAAAAGTTTCTTCCGTGAGGTAATTTTCCTTAATTTCTTCTGAAGGCAATACGTTTAACAAGAAGTCAACTCCGCATTCTGTCTTATGAAATTTTATCGTTTTCAACTATTATTTTAATTTTTCAGCTTGCTATCTCCTGTTAAAAAACTACTTTTCGCTCATTTTCCCGATCATTTTATATAATAATCGGTACAATTCTTTGGCTTCCTCTTCTTTTAAAGGAAGTTGCTCGGCCAACAATGCCGGTACATCACAAGCTTGATCTTTTAAAGCTTTTCCTTTTTCAGTAAGTGTAATTACGATATTTCGCTCGTCGGTTTCAGAACGTTTACGCTCCAAAAGTTCGCGTTGTTGTAGTCGTTTTAAAAGCGGCGTAAGCGTGTTAGATTGTAGCTGAAGTTTTTCAGCAATTGTACTTAAATTCACCTCATCTTTTTCCCAAAGCACGATTAAAACCAAATATTGGGGATAAGTAATATCCAACTCTCTCAGCATTGGCTGGTAACGCTGAATAACCAATCGTGAAGCCGTATACAACGGAAAACAAAGTTGATGATCCAGCTTTAAAGCTTCATATTTTTCATTCATTTTTCAGCGATTTTCGAGGTTTTCAGTAGTAATTTTCAATCTTGAAAGTAATAAAAAAAATCCCTTTTCGCCGTAAGCCAAAAGGGATTTTTAAATATGAGTTTTAGTTCATCTTCACACTTAAGTCAAAGAAGTTTGAATAATACTATTTCAGGATGAGACCCTGAATCTAGCCCGCCTGCCGGACGGGCAGGTCCAGGGTGACGAAAAAAGAATTAAATCACTTCTAATTCTACCTCGATATTTCCGCGAGTTGCGTTAGAATAAGGACAAACCTGGTGCGCCTGTTCTACTAATTCCTGCGCTTTCTCCTTCTCTACTCCGGGAATTTCTACAGAAAGTTTTACGGCCAACTGAAAACCTCCAGCATCATTAGGCCCAATTCCTACAGTTGCGTTTACGGTAGTTTCGCCTTCTGGTTTCACTTTGGCTTTCCCGATTACCAAATTCAAAGCGCTATCAAAACAAGCCGCATAACCTGCTGCAAATAATTGCTCTGGATTAGTTGCTCCGCCTTTTCCGCCTAATTCTTTCGGCATTAAAACGTCGAAATCTACAAATCCGTCTTCACTTTTTACGTGTCCGTTTCTACCTCCTGTGGCAGAAACAGTTGTTTGATATTGTGTTTTCATAATAATAAATTTTAAAATCTTTTACGATTAAATCGTTCACGATACAAATATAATAAAAAGAAGCCTAACAAGTGTGTTAAGCTTCTCTGAAAGTTTTTTATGGTAGTTCTACCCGAAAAATCTGATAAGGAAATTCTACTTTCGATTTACCATCATTCCAAACCGGCTGGCGTTGTAATTGCGAGCACGAAAAATACAAATAACCATCGTTGCCAATGCCCAAAGAATCTGGCCAAAGCAAACGAGAATCTTGTACCAAATTATGTACTTCCCCATCTTCAGGATCAAAATATTTCACCGAATAATCGGTAGAATTGGTTAAATAAACACGTCCTTTTTTATCGGCTATAAGTCCGTGCGTAATCCCAACTTCGCCCAGATCTTCAACTTTTGCTGCGAGACTTTCTTCAGAAAGGGAAGCATCAGCCAAATATTTGGTTTCAATTCTGTATAAATTCAGCTTATTAATCGGTTTAAAATAGAAGTATTTATTATCTGAAGTTAACGCAATTCCGTTCACATTCGAGCTAAAGGCTTTTCCTTCTTTATTACGCATCTCTTTGCCGTGATAGCTTAACACAACATCTGGATTTGCTTTCGTGGCTTCAATATTTTTAAGAACGCTGCGAGTTTTTCCGGTTTTTAGATCGAGAATAACAACAGCCGCCTGACCAGGATCTGAGAGATAACCTAAACTTTTATCAGTATCGATTCTGATATCGTTTAAACCTGAAATTGTTTTATCTAAATCTTCGAAATGATAGACTTTTTCAACTTTATCAGTTTTTAAATTGATTTTCAGTAATTTGAATTTTCCTTCTTCCGCTTTTCCGCTATCGCCAAAGATTGATCCGCCAGGTGAAGGTTTCGAGTCCAATACCCAAAGCATATCATTCGCATCAACATACAAATCCTGAACCTTTACAAAACGCTTTTTCTCGTTTCCCGAATGTTTATTCAATTTCTTGTTAGGATAGGCTTTGGTTTCGCCATCGATTACTTCAGTTAAACCGTATTTATAGGGACGATCTTCAGCATAAGGAAAAGAAACAAACACACGATTTTCAGAAGAAACACTCAAACCAATCGCCATATATTCGCCTAAATTGGCAACAGTTTCTAGTTGATCGCTATGATATTCCTGAGCCATTATAGGCTGAAGAAAAAGCATAATTAAAATTGGAAATATAATCCTATTCATCATTCGATTTTTTAAATACTATAAAAAATGAAAAAACCTTCCGCCGTTACAACAGGAAGTTTTTTTCATTTCTACTTTTCAATTACTTGCTGGCTTTGTCTAAAAGCTGCAAATCTTCTTGATCTAATTTAAGCTTTGGAGCTTCAAATAAAGTTTCCAAATGTCGCTCGCTGGTCGCACTTGCAATTGGCGCACCAATATGTGGCTGTGCCATTAACCACGCCAAAGAAACGGTAGCCTGAGTGGTATTGTGCTTTTCTGAAACCTGATCTAAAGCTTTTAAAACACCAAGACCTTTTTCATTCAAATATTTTTTTACGCTATCCCCTCGAACACTTTTACCAAGATCATCTTCAGAGCGATATTTACCGGTTAAAAAACCTGCGGCTAATGACCAGTATGGGAAAACCGTTAGATTATATTTATCAGCCAGTGGCGCATATTTAGATTCATAATCTGCACGCTCCAGTAAATTATAATGCGGTTGTAATGCCTGATATCTTGGTAAGCCATTTTTTTCTGAAGCGGCGAAAGAAGCTTCCAGACGATCTGGTGAAATATTAGAAGCCGCAATGTATCTTACTTTTCCGGCTTTGATAATTTCATCATAAGCTTCTAAAGTTTCTTCAACCGGTGTTTTTTCATCATCAAAATGCGTGTAATATAAATCGATATGATCGGTCTGTAATCGTTGAAGTGATTTGTCTACCGCTTCTAAAATATGCTTTTTACTGGTATCTACGGGATGAACTCCGGTTTCGCCACCTACTTTTGTAGCCAACACAATATCATTTCGTTTACCAGATCTTTTTAGCCAATTACCAATAATAGTTTCAGATTGGCCGCCTTCACCGCCATCTACCCAGTACGAATACATATCTGCCGTATCAATAAAATTGAACCCTTTATCGGTAAAAGCATCTAGTATTTCAAAAGATTTCTTTTCATCTAAAGTCCATCCAAAAACATTACCACCAAGATTTATGGGTGCGACGTTTAAATCTGTCTCTCCTATTTTTATCTTTTTCATTGTAATTAAATTTTCTAATTTTATTTAGGTTCTGGAGCGTTTTCAGCAATTAGTCCTTTCGATTTTAACTCTTTCCAAAATGCCTTCGGAATTTTCACTTCCATCGATTTTGCATTTGCTTCAGATTGCTCTCCATTACTCGCTCCCGGAATCACACTGGCTACCACATCTGGCGCTGCCGAGAATTGCAATGCCGCCGTTCTTAGATCTACATTATGTTTATCGGCTACTTTTTGCAATTTTGCACGCTTTTCTTTCATTTCTTCAGGAATATTCCCGCCGTAATTATAACGCTCTTTTCCGGCTAAAAATCCTGCATTTAAAGCGGCTCCGATCACTAAACTAATTCCTTCTTTTTCACAAACCGGGAACACATTATTTAGATCGTCTTCGTGCACCAACAACGAATATTGTTTTGCTGAAAGGAAAATATCTGGATCGGCAACTTCGATGGTTTCTAAAATTGGTCTGGTCGTATTTACGCCTAATCCCCAGCCTTTAATTAAACCTTCCTCACGCATTTTGGTAAGCTCTGGCATCGCGCCATTCTTAGCCTGCTCAAAATATTTTTCGTAATCTCCTTCTTTAAAATCTGGATTATCTGGCGAAAGATCGTGAATAAAAACAATGTCGATATAGGCCAAACCTAAACGATGCAGACTTTGTTCTACCGATTTTCTGGCTCCTTCAGCCGAATAATCGTATTCGTAATTCATATTCAATTTCCCTTTCCAGAGTGCACCCGGCAATTCAAAATCTGGATCTGGTGTTAAGACTCTTCCTACTTTGGTGGACAACACAAAATCTTCCCGGTTTTTATTGAAAAGGTAACTTCCCATTCTGCGTTCGCTAATTCCTAAACCGTACCAAGGCGAAGTATCAAAATAACGAACGCCGTTATTCCACGCGGCATCCATTGCGCCACGAATGTCTTCGTCACTATTTACGTGAAAACCATTACCGGCGGCAACACCACCCATCCCAAATTTCCATTCGGGTTTAAATTTATCGCGTAAAAAATTGTTTTTAATTTTTGCTGAAGGAATTGCAGTTTCCGTAGAATTTGCTGCATTTATAATTGAAGGAGCCGTAACCATTCCGGCAGTTCCTAAAATAGATTTGTATAAAAAGTCTCTTCTGTTAGCCATATTTTTGGTTTTTATTGAAGCTCAAATTTCACAAAAAACAGTCTGAACCTTCTTGTAAAAAAAGGCTATTAAGTAGTAAAAAAAGGACTTACCACGTTAAACTCTAGTTAATTTGAAGCGACCTGAGATTCGGTTTCGGGAGTTTCAAACGGAATTAATTTTTTGTAATGCTCGTAGCGCAAGAATATTTCTTTCACGTACAAATACGGCTCACGGCCGCGAACAAAGCCATATTTCACTTCAGGGCGATTAAAGAATTCGCGCGAGCTTAACTTCAGTAAATAATCTTCAACATTATCGTCCCAAACATTGGGATCTTCACCAAAGGCTTTGGTAAGTCGTTGCGCATCACGAACGTGACCTAAGCCACAATTGTACGCTGCCAAGGTGAATTTGATACGCTGAATGCTATCTTCAACACTGTTAAAATTCTCTCGTAATTGTGCCAAGTATTTGGTGCCGCCACGAATATTTTCTGAAGGATTGGTAATATCATTTACTCCTAAATCTTTTGCGGTTGCCGGCATTATTTGCATTAATCCGCCAGCGCCTGCCCAGGAATTTTCATTCGGTTTAAAACGTGATTCCTGGAAGATCTGTGAACTCAGCAATCGCCAATCCCATCCTAAACGTTCTACATTGTTTTTTACGATCGCATCGTACTGACTAATTTTACCCTGGTTTTTACTGTAAAATTCACTTTTAATTCGGCGGCGATAGGATTTCTTATTTTTGAAATACTTGTTGTACACCACATAATAAAAGTCTTTTTTCTTAATGTTTTTTAACCACGAATTGATTTCAGCTAAAAGTTCCGGTGAATTTTTACGCACTGCCCAGGCGATACGTTGCGAGAAACTGATCTCGGTATCAATATCTAGAATCGGGTTGTAGGTTTGATTGATCGCAGCGATATTATAATCTGAAATGGTATAATCGATCTCACCATCGACCACCATTTTAATGATATCTTCCGTAGTTTTATCTCCAGAAACCAGTTGAATATCAATCTGCCCACCAATCTCGTCTTCCAAATTTTCTAAACGTTCAAAATACGACGAGTTTTTACGTACGTGAACGGTCTTGCCAATCATCTCGATAGGATCGTTTAGCGTTTGCTTTTTGATCTTGTACATTGGCAACTTTCGCCAATTTTCCGGGCGACGTTGCACTAACACCTGATGCGTTAAATAATGATATTCGGTAAAATTGACGAGTTTTTTTCGGTCTTCGGTAACTGAGAGTCCAAAGGCGATAAGATCACCCACACCGGCATTCAGCATATCGAATAAATGATCGATATCTTTTGCGACTTTTATATCGAGTTCGAGTTCTAAATGATCGGCAAGTTTTTTTACCAAATCATATTCAAAACCCATCGGTTTCCCACGATATAAAAAGTAACTGGTAGAATTATAAATGGTAATAACGGTAAGTTTCCCATCTTTTTTGATTTCTGAGAAATCTTTAGTGTATTCAGTTGGCGTTATATCGGCTGAAACTTTCGAGCTAATATTTTTATTTTCTGAGCAACTAAAAGTGAAACTCAAAACAATAAACACGAAGCCAATTTTTTTAAAATTTGATTTTGAAAATAAGGTAAGTAAAAGTCTAATCATTAAATAATTGATTTTCTGTAATATAACCAATTATTTTAACATTATGAAATTATAGCTTTATAAGAAATTCTCCAGATGGCTTTATGATTTATTAATTCTAGAGCTTTAAATTTCAGAAATATCAATATTAGACAATTTCAGTTTAAATTAATATTCCTTAAACATCTCGTAGATGTAGTTTTTGGTAACTTACTTCAAAAGTTGCCGTTATGGAATATAAATTCAGCATCAATAACATCACCTACTCTTTTAAAGGTTTAAAGGAATTACTGGCAAAAGCTAGTCCGCTTCGATCGGGTGATGTTCTTGCTGGCCTTGCTGCAAAAGACAATAAGGAACGAGTTGCCGCGCAATATGTTTTGAGCGAAGTGCCACTTAAAGAATTTCTTGAAAACCCAATTATTCCCTATGCTGAAGACGAAGTTACCCGCTTAATTATGGACGATCATAATGCTGAAGCTTTTTATCCAATTTCAGCTTTTAGTGTAGGAGAATTTAGAGATTGGCTGTTGAGTAACCATGCAACTCCCGAAATTTTAAAGGAAATAGCTCCAGGCTTAACTCCTGAAATGGTTGCCGCAGTTTCGAAATTAATGCGAAATCAGGATCTTATTAAAGTTGCGCAGAAATGTGAAGTCATCACAAAATTTAGAAACACACTTGGCTTAAACGATCGATTTTCGGTAAGATTGCAACCCAATAATCCTGTAGATGATCCAAAAGCGATCGCGGCGAGTACGATCGACGGATTGCTTTACGGCTGTGGTGACGCGGTGATAGGCATTAACCCTGCGACCGATAGCCCAAACGCAGTTTCAGAATTGCTTAAATTATTAGACAATTTTAGACAGCAATACGAAATTCCCACGCAAACCTGCATTTTGAGTCATATTACCACAACGATGGAAATTATCGAAAAAGCTCCTGTAGATCTTATATTTCAATCAATTGGCGGTACTCAAAAAGCCAACGAATCTTTCGGGATCAATTTAAATATGCTTCAGGAAGCTTACGATGCAGGAATTCAGCTTAATCGAGGCGATATTGGTAATAATATGATGTATTTCGAAACCGGGCAAGGATCTGAACTTTCAGCGAATGCGCATCACTGCATCGATCAGCAAACCTGTGAAGTTCGATGTTATGCTGTGGCCAGAAAATACAATCCGCTTTTAGTAAATACCGTGGTTGGTTTTATTGGGCCAGAATATCTTTACGACGGAAAACAGATCACTCGTGCCGCTTTAGAAGATCATTTCTGCGGAAAAATTATGGGACTCCCCATGGGTTGCGATGTTTGTTATACCAATCACGCTGAAGCCGACCAGGATGATATGGATTCTTTGTTAACGCTTTTGGGCGTTGCTGGTTGCAATTATATTATGGGCGTTCCCGGTGCCGATGATGTGATGCTGAATTATCAAAGCACATCTTTTCACGACGCCATGTATCTACGGAAAGTCTTGAATAAAAAACCAGCCCCGGAATTTGAAAAATGGCTTTTAAAAATGGGGATTTTTGATGAAAATGGAAATCGCCAAAATTTACCCGAATCTCATAAATTAATAAGCAATGGATAAACCTGAAATCTATAGAAGTGAAATCCAAAAAGATCCCTATACTCGGCTACGTGAACTTTCCAAAGCTCGAATTGCACTTGGAAATACCGGCGGTAGCCAATCTATAAAGGATGTTTTGCAATTTCAGTTGGATCACGCTGAAGCAAGAGATGCGATCTATACCGACTTCAATGTTGAAAAAATAGAGTCAGATTTATCGAATTTTGGCTTAAAGGTTTTCAAATTTAAAAGTAAGGCAAAAGACCGTGAGCAATATTTAAAACGTCCGGATCTGGGGAAACTTTTAGCAGAAAGTAAATTTGAAAATGCTTCAGGATTTGATATCATTTTTAATATTGTGGATGGTTTATCGCCAGAAGCTACTTTACAAAGCGCAGAAATCATTAAAAAATTGCTTCCGAAGTTAAAAGAGAAATATTCCGCAGCTATAACTATTGTTGAAAATGGACGAGTTGCCATTGGAGACGAAATTGCAGAAAAATTGAATGGAAAATTTACAGCGACTTTTATTGGGGAACGTCCCGGTTTGTCCAGTCCAAAAAGTTTAGGTATTTATACCACCTACGACCCAAAAAGTGGCACTACAGACGAAAAAAGAAATTGTATTTCGAATATTCATAGCGATGGAATGAGTACCGCAGCGGCAGCAGAGCTATTGGAGTTTTTAATAACCGAATCTTTTGCGAAAAAAATTAGTGGTGTATCTTTAAAATCTGATCTAAAAAACCACAAAATCGACAATGCTTAAAGCCGTTCATCACATCGCTATCATATGTTCTCACTATCCAACTTCAAAAAGATTTTATACTGAAATTTTAGATTTAGAGATTTTACAAGAAGTTTATCGCGAAGAAAGAGACTCCTACAAATTAGACCTCGCACTAAACGGAAAATACATTATCGAACTTTTTTCTTTCCCAAATCGACCAAAACGGCCAAGCTTCCCGGAAGCTCAAGGTTTAAGGCATTTGGCATTTCAGGTGGAAGACATTGAAAAAACGGTCTCAAAACTTAACAAAAAAGGAGTCGAAACGGAAGAAATTCGTATAGATCCTCACACCGGTAAAAAATTTACCTTCTTCAGTGATCCAGATGATCTTCCTTTAGAACTTTATGAGGAGTGAAAATTCCTACATGATCCCACAGATTAATCCCAATTGATAAAGATTCGTACAAAATACCCAAAATTGGGTATTTTTAAGAATACATTAAGATTTTATATTTGACCCTATTAATTTTTAACATAAAAATTTTAACATGGTCAAAAAATTACTACTCTATTTATTTTTTTTAAGTTTTTCGATATCTACGTTTTCGCAGGTTGAAGAAACTACCTATGAAAACAAGTTTGCCATAGGTGTTAATGGCTCAACCCTTGGTGGAGGGATTGAAATCGCAAGAAATATTTCTCCACATTTCAATATTAGACTTCGGGGAAATACATTTAATATAAGTGATTTCGTTCAGGAGATTGAAGTAGACGATGCTAATTTAAATGTTACCGCAAACTCAAGATTTTTAGAATTCGATCTTAGCTTAGAATATCTACCATTTAGAAACAGTAGTTTCAAAATTGTAGGTGGAGCATCCTATTTTAGTGACGGAGAGACGACCGCATATGCTACTTATGATGGCTCTTTTGAATATGGTGAAATAACTATTGGTCCAGATGAAATTGGTGATTTAGAACTAACTCTGGATTATAATGGATTCGCACCATATATTGGATTAGGGTTTGGTAGGGCCGTACCTAAAAAGAAGTTTGGTGTGGCATTCGAAGCTGGAAGTTTTTATTTACCAGAACCACAGGTAGGCATAGTAGCTAATGGAATGCTTGCTCCAACTGCAGATCAGGCAGAAACTCTTCAGCAAGATATCGAAGACTATAGATGGTATCCCTTTTTGAACCTAAGATTATCTGTTAGAATTTAAAAATAAAGCAATGAAAAAAATAATTTACATCCTTCTACTTCTTACACTGGTAATACCGACATCCTGCGAAAAGATGCCGAATGAAGTAGTAGACGACTTTAATCTGGGAATTAATTCAGACTTCCTCGAATATACTCTGGTTGTGGAATTTATAGATGCAGCTAATCCACAAAATCCTCCACACGACATAGAATTACAAATTTTAGATAATGAAAATAATGGCTTATTAGATTCTGAAGGTGAAGTTGAATTTAGCGTGGATGCTGGTATAGCTTCTTTTATACTGAACCCGAATAGTAAACCAAATGGACCAGAAGATGTAAAGTCTTTCAACTTATACGCCGAAGCTCCCGGCTTTTTACCAGTTAATTTTCAAGTTGATTTTACAGAAAACTCTAAAGATCAGAATTTAACTATAAGCATGGTAAACACGGAAACCCCACCTAGTGGAGTTGGCTCTTCAATAGAAAATTTAAATTTATCCAATGGAACTTTGAATAGTAGTGCAACTATTGAGATACCAGTAAGCGATGAAAAAATTACAGGCGCGGCAATAAAACTTGAACCGGGTACTATTTTTTATGATGCTAACGGAAATCAAATATTTGGAGAGTCTTTAAATATAAATTTCACACATTTTGATGCAAGTGGAGATGCTTCGCTAAGTGCTTTCCCTGGAGGATTTACACCTGAAAGTGTAATTGGTGAAAATGGAGAGGAAGAAAATATATACTTCGTAACTGCTGGTTTTGCTTCAATCGACATGGATATTGATGGAATAAATGTAAAGGAATTTAGTAAACCTATTAAAGTTACTATGGAAGTTGATTCCAACGGATTTAATTTAGATACAGATGCTGATATTAAAATTGGTGATCAAATACCCGTTTGGAGTTATGAAGTAGAAAGTGGCACCTGGGTATATGAAAAAACTGGAACTGTGGTATCTAATAACGCGAAGATGGAAGTTAGCTTTGAAACGGACCACCTTACTTGGTATAATTTAGACTTTTATTCATATACCTGTTATAGATCAAATGCAATTACTGTAAATGCTCCCGGTAGCTCTATGGGATCTTATTTTTACACCGAACTTGTATATGCCTACAACAATCAACCAGTTGGGTACTATGCGAGAAAACGTATGTATTTATATGATGGCGCGCAAATCAACTATTTAAGAGTTCCCAACAACATTCCTATGAAAGTTAGAATCTTTAATGGATCTAATTGGTATAACAAAGGAAATTTGATAACCGAAACAGAGCCTTTTATTATTTGTACAGAGAGCGCTACAATTAATCTTCCCTCAAGTGCCTTTCCTCAATTAGTATCGGCTGAAGTAACTATAGAATGTCCTAACTCTAATTTTGAATTTAAACCATCATATTGGTTCTATTATAGAGAAAAAGGTGCTCGGTGGTGGAATTATGGTTATATGCATTCTGGAAAATTCCAAACCTATAGAATGAAAACTGGAACAACATATGAATTCCGAACCTATTTTGGAGGTTGGGTAACAACAGAATATACTCTTACCAACAACGAAAATTTCATTGATATAATTAGTAATGAAATATGCAATTTTGCTTTATAACTTTTCCTAATCATAAAGGTCTCGCTTTTCTTCGTGAGGCCTTTTTATTTTTTTAACATGTATTTTCTCACGCAAAACGTATAAAATTGACACTAAAAACATAAAAAATGTCAATTTTGATTTTTTTTACCGATAAAATGCGCATTTTTCAGATATATGAATATATTTGCACCTGTTAATATTTTCATAAATTAATTTTTAATAATTGATTTTTAAAGAAGTAGGAAAATGTCGATGAGAAAATCTTTATTGTATCTATTTTTAATTCTAATTTCCTGGAAATCTATAAGCCAGGGAAATGTAGACCTCAATTACGCAAATAAATATGCCGTAGCATTAAATGGTTCAACTTTAGGAGGCGGTATAGAAGTTGCTAGAAATTTGTCTCCACATTTCAACATAAGGCTTAGAGGTAACACACTTAGTATTAAAAATTTTGTTCAAGAAATTGAGGTAGATGATGCTAATTTAAATGTCACTGCAAATACCCGATTCCTTGAGTTCGACCTTAGCTTAGAATATTTACCATTTAAAGCAAGTAGTTTTAAACTAGTAGGAGGGGCCTCCCATTTTAGTGACGGTAACACCAAAGCTTTCGCTACTTATGATGGTACATTTGAATACGGAGAAATTGTTTTAGGACCTGAAGAGATTGGTGATTTACAGTTATCACTAGACTATAATGGATTCGCACCATATTTTGGCTTAGGCTTTGGGAGAGCTGTTCCTAAACGCAAAATTGGTCTTGCCTTTGAAGCTGGAAGCTTTTACTTACCAGAACCTCAAGTAGGGATTACTGCTAGTGGTATGCTTGAACCAACTGCTAATGAAGCAGATTCTCTTCAGGAAGATATAAAAGATTATAGATGGTTTCCCTTTATTAATTTAAGATTATCAATTAGAATTTAATTTAAATCCCTTAGAAATGAGAAGAGTATTGTTATTAATGATGTTAGTTGCTGTGGCTATGATTCCAACAGCATGTGAAAAAATGCCGAACGAAATTGCAGACGATTTTAAATTAGGGCTTGATGTAAATTTTTTAGAATATACTGCTCAATTAGAAATTAAAGATTTAGAAGATGGTAGTTATCCAGAAAATGTTACCCTAACTCCTGTGACAGATTATGGCACTTCAATATTAAATTCTGCTGGAGAAAAAAACTTTAAAGTATCTGATGGAAATATCATACTTATTCTTAACCCCGCTGATAGGCCGCAAGCGTCTAATGAGGTAAAGAGTTTTAAATTTGTTGCATCTGCTCCGGGATATCAAAATTCAATAGTAAAAGTTAACTTTTCAGAGAACAACAAAACTGTGCAGGTTCCTATTCATCTATTAAGTAAAACTAAAGATTCTGATGGTGTAAGTGCTGTATCTGGTAATGCCGAAATTTCTGAGAGCGAACTTAAAGAAAATAAAAAGATAACATTTGGCGATAATTCCTCTAAAAGAACAAGTGGAACAGTAGAAGTAAAAGCTGGAACACGCTTTTTGAATACTAATGGTAAAGTTTTGAAAGGTAGCTCTGTAAACATAGAAATTATCGATGTAGATGCTAATTCAGAAAAACTAACCAAGGTTTTCCCTGGCGGTTTTACAAAGCAAACGGTTCTTAAAAATGGAGCTTCAGAAGAAACATCTTTTCTACCTATGAGTTATACTTCTATCAATATGTATGTTGATAATGAAGAGGTGAAAGATTTTAGCAATTCTATAGACATTAGTATGGAAATTGACCAAAATTTATTTAACCCTCAAACCGGAAGAAATATAAAAGCTGGAGATCAATTAGCTATCTATAGTTACGAGATAGAAAATGGAACTTGGGTTTACGAAAAAGATGTTACTGTATCGAAAACAGGTAATAAGTTTTATGCGAATTTTGATACTAACCATCTAACAGACTATTCTATAGTTGCGGAATTACCTGTGTGTTCTGATATATTTGAAATAAATAATCCTACTGATTCTAATATTCAGGCAAAAATTGAATTAGAAATTACTGGTAGTTCTGAAACAAGAGTATATACTATTATCGAGCAAAACCTTACCCCAGGTATAAATAAAATACCGTACAATGGAATAGGCAGTAATATTTCATTAAAACTTTACACTTCTGGTGAAGTACTAACAATAGATAACATTTCTTGTGGAGAATCTCCTGCAATCGAAATACCTGAACCTGAAAGTGAATTATTAACTATTACAATAAATATACCCTGTGAGGATGTAGATTTGAACATCGCTAGTTATCCAATTAAATATCGTAAGCAAGGAGAGTCACAATGGATTAATGGTGTTATTAAAAACCTTAAATTAGAATCTTACGAAATGGAGGCAGGAAATACTTACGAATTCCAAGTTCAGTTTGATGGTCAAACATATACCTATGAAGAGTTCATTAGCTCAACTAATTATCAATTTGACGTCGATAGTGATTTATGCAGCGAAATTAATTTTTAATATTACGATAATTAGTGAAATATAAAATTAACTGGGGACTCTTTAGAGAGTCCCTTTTTTTATTAATATGCATTTGATTATTGGAAAGAAATAATATTCAAATTCTATTTAAAGTATAAAGACTGGATCAATATTTAAATTAAGATATATCTAGAATTGCCGATATATAGTAAAACTAGTTATGATAACTAAATATCACTCCAACTAAATCTAGTCCAAAACACACCTTATTGAAGATAAAGAGTTTAATAGAAAAGGTGTAGCAACAGAAGCTATTCGCATAGATCCTCACACCGGTAAAAAATTTACCTTCTTCAGTGATCCAGATGATCTTCCTTTAGAACTTTATGAGGAGTAGTTTTTTTTAAGTTATTAGTAACCAGATATTTAAAAAAATCACTATCTTTAGAAGAATTCAACTTATTACATTTTTTCAATCCAAACAATGACACCCAAATCTGCTTGAATTAATCTCTATTTATTAATTTAAAGATCGTCATTATGAAAAAATATTACTTTCTCGCACTATTTTGTGCCTGTTTTCTTCCAAATTTATTTGGCAAAGAGATTGACATCTGCCCTTTGGACTTGCAACAAAAAACTGGACAAATAGTTGAATGACTACGCTGCTAGTTTAAGGTTATACATGTCTAATTCAAATTCTCTTATAGTTCTATTTCCTAAAAAGGAATGTCTTCTTCTATTATTATACCAAGTTTCTATCCATCCAAAGATGGATAACTCCGCTTCAGATCTCAACTTATAATTGTGCCTATAAACCCATTCTACCTTTAATGATTTAAAGAACGATTCAGCAATGGCATTATCCCAGCAATTACCTTTTCTGCTCATAGATTGGTTTACTAAGCCATTGTAACTTTTAATTAATGAGGTAAACTTATGGCTGGCATATTGTATACCTCGGTCGGAATGAAAAATTAAAGACTGGGTTAAAGTAGTTTTCTTTATAGCCATATGCCAAGCCTTAATAATAGTGTCTTCTGTACTTAGATTATCGCTTAGAGCCCATCCAACAACTTTGCGGTTAAACAAATCAATAATGACAGTAAGGTATAACCAGCCCTGTTTGGTTTTGATATAGGTTATATCGCTTACCCAAACTTGATCCTGTCGGCTTACTTCAAAGTTTTGGTTTAATAAATTAGGAGCTATGGGGTAATTATGTTGACTATATGTGGTTGCTTTAAACTTACGTTTTCGTTTTGCAAACAAATAATTAGCACTCATAATACGTGCAACTCTAGGCTTTGATATTTTATAGCCTAATGTCTCTAGTTCTGTTTTTATTCTAGGTGAACCATAGCTTTGAAAGCTATCTTTAAATATAGATTTAATAAGCCCAGTTACCTTTTGATTTTCTAACCATAATTTACTTGGTCCCGATTGTAACCAATGGTAATAGCCACTTTTGCTTACTTTCAATATTTTACACATCGTCTCGACAGGAAATCTCATAAGGTGTTGTTTTATAAACCTGTATTTTTCTTGTCGCTCGCGGAGAAGATGCTGATGGCCTTTTTTAAGATGTCTCGTTCTAACTCGGCTTCTTTTAATGCCTTTTTTAATCGGGCTATCTCTTTTTCTTCATCGGTCATTTTAGGATTACCACGGCCAGGGAAACTGTTGTTACCGTAATCTTTTAACTCTCTACGCCAACGGTAAAGTACAGATGGAAATATATCCAAGTCTTCACATACTTGTTTTACATTGCCTTTAGCATAACTTAACTCGACTGCTTTTTGTTTAAATTCTAAGGTGTAATGTTTAGATTTTCTTCTCATAATTGCTAAGGTAATAACTAGCAAAAATATTCTCTCAACTTAGTGTCCGGTCTAATGTAGTAATTCCACTTTGCCGTTTACAATTGAATCTGCCAAAGAGATAAAAATTTTAGATCTTTCTAATCGTCAACTTTCTGAAATCCCAGAAGAAGTTAGAAACCTGAAAAACCTGAAAGAACTTGATCTCTCTTTTAATAATCTTGAGACACTGCCCGAGTTTATTTCAGAATTTAAGGATCTAGAAACCTTAAATTTGAGTGATAATCTTCTAGAAAGCTTACCTGAATCATTGTCTAACCTACCAAAACTTAAGAAACTTTCGATTAGTTTTAATCCTATAGCTTCTATCCCTAAAGGAATGAAAAGCTTGGAAATTTTGGAAATTGACGGTTCTATACGATCAAATTTGGATAAGATTCTAATACATATCTCTGGCTACGAAAATTTGAAAAGTCTTTCACTAAAAAAGAATCATATAAAGGAATTTCCGAAAGCAATTTTAGGTCTGGAAAGATTAAAAACACTAAACCTTAAGCATAATTCTATAGAGACCTTACCGAAAGAAATTTCAAAGCTAAGCGGACTGAAAATATTGAATCTGGAATTCAATAATATCAAAAATTTACCAGATAATTTATCGAAAATGAGTCAGCTTGAAAACTTCAATATCAGCAGAAATCACTTTGAAGAATTCCCCTTGGTTCTTACAAGCCTGAATAAACTAAAGATCTTGAATGTAAGTCAAAATCCTATTACAAATCTTCCCGCTTCTATCGAACGGTTAGGAAATCTAGAAGAATTAAATCTTTTTGACCTAGAGATCGTAGTACTACCAGTTCATTTTAAAAATTTGAATCGCTTAAAAGTAATCGATCTTGGGAATAATCCTTTAGAAAGCACCAGATTATTATGTGAAATGAAAAATCTTAGGAAGATGGGACTAACGGGAATCTATAGTATAAAGAAAGAACACAAAGAAAATTTATTCACTTCCCTACCCGATTGCCAAATTGTAATGAATTAATAATTAATATCAAATAAAAACGGGATGCACTTGCATCCCGTTTTCGCAACTAACCAGTTTTCTAATATCATACCAACCTAACCAAAAATGAATGATATT
Source organism: Zunongwangia sp. SCSIO 43204 (assembly GCF_019904275.1). Lineage (GTDB taxonomy): Bacteria > Bacteroidota > Bacteroidia > Flavobacteriales > Flavobacteriaceae > Zunongwangia > Zunongwangia mangrovi. Next base: position 2,686,250 of record NZ_CP063204.1, on the reverse strand, counting down.
ATAAGATAAATCACATTTCAATGCTTCATCTCGCGACAATATTAAAATAATACTTCAAATAAATAAAACTTTTCTTCCAAAAAATATCAATTTATCGACAAAAAACACAAAATCATAGATAAAATGAGTTTAATCTGTCATTTGCAAACGAATAATTTAAAATTAGAAAATCACATAATGTTTTGTTAAACTTAAAATATATTAGATTTTACTCCGTTTCTTATCAAATAATTTCACATATTATCAAAATTAAGTTTGAATTATTAAAATCTAAACGTAATTTTGATAATTAAACAAATTTCAATGAAATCGGAGTTAGCTACAATTTTAGATAAAGATTCAAAATTAAACAAAGAAAACAGTTTACCAAGTATTTCTATCGATTGCGTTGTTTTTGGATTTGATACTTCTTCTTTAAAAGTCCTGTTAGTAAAACTAAAGGATAAGGATGAATGGTCACTACCTGGTGGTTATCTGTGGAAAGACGAAAATCTAGACGATGGCGCTTACAGAATCTTGGACCAACGTACAGGAGCTAAGGAAATCTACCTAAACCAATTTAAAACTTTTGGTAAAATAAATCGAAATGAAGACTTTTTTGATGAATTTCCTGATGATCTTTGGCATAAACAACGATTTTTATCCATTGGTTATTACGCTTTAACTAACTTCGCTAAGGTAGAACCAAAAGTAGATGATCTTTCTGATCGTTGTGAATGGAAGAATGTACACGAACTACCACAACTAATGATGGATCATGAAGATATTTTTAATACCGCATTACTAGAGCTTCGAAAAGGTCTTAACTATCGTCCTGTGGGATTAAATCTTCTTCCTGAAAAATTTACGATGCCAGAACTTCAAAGGCTTTATGAAATCATTTTGGATAAACCACTAAACAGAGGAAATTTTTATCGTAAAATGACTAAATACGGTATTTTAAATAAATTGAAGGAAACCAGAAAGGGTGGCGCGCATAAGGCTCCAAACCTATATACATTTAATGCTGAAATCTATAATGAGGCTTTAGAAAACGGCTTTAAAGAAGCATGGTAGTTTTGTGGTATCCTTAAAAATCGAGCTTCTTTTTTCGAATTAGATTACAATCAAGCTAGGGTATTAAATAATTCCTAAAAAAATAATACATTATTTATATTTTATGTATTTTTGAAGCCCCTATAAATACATAATGTGCCCTAAATACACAATAAATGCCCCTAAAACAGATAATTTCGATTATCTAAATGATGAATTATACCAGGCTATAACTGTAAATAAAGATTATTTCGACTTTTTACAGCACAATGCTTTAGATGGTTTTTTCATTTTGAATTGCCAAAACGGTGACCACTTATTTTGTTCCCATAAACTACTCGAACTACTTGGGTATGCTTCAGGCTTCGATATTAAAGATACTTATGAAAGCTGGAAAGATCTAATCTTTGCTGAAGATCAAATTGCATTTAGAGATCGTATTCTTTCAGGAGAAATTTGCCATCTAGAAGATAACAAAATTACAGTTCGATTTGTTCACAGTCATAAATACATTTTGTGGCTAGAATGTAATGTCATTAGCTTTAACAATTCAACTTCAGAAAAAAGAATTCTTGCCGCAATAAAAGACATCACCAAATTTAAAAAACCAGATCTCAATTTACAGGAGCAAGTTAAACGCTACGAGCATGTCTTAGAAGGAACAGCAATTGGTGTCTGGGAATGGAACGTGCAAACAGGTGAAACCATATTTAATGCACAATGGGCTAAAATTTTAGGTTACGATCTTGAAGAATTAAGGCCTACTTCTGTAGAAACCTGGCATAAACTTGCTAATAAGGAAGATTCAGATCGTTGCCAGCGAATATTGAACGAACATTTTGAAGGAAAGACCGAAGTTTATAAAACCGAAGCCCGAATGCGCCACAAAAACGGCCATTGGATTTGGGTTGCAGATCGCGGAAAAGTAGTAAGCTGGACAGAAGATGGTAAGCCAGAATGGATGACTGGTTATCATGAGGAAATCACTCAGCAGAAAAAAGAAACAGAGCGTAGTCAGAAATTTATTGAAGAGGCACCAACGGCTATTGCCATGTTCGATACCAAAATGCGATACATTGTAACTTCTAAAAAATGGTTACAGGATTACCAGGTAGAAAATATAGATCTTAAAAATAAATGTCATTACGAAATTTTTCCAGATGTAAAGGAGGAATGGAAAGCAATACACTTACGCGGATTAAAAGGTGATTCTCTACATAATGATGAAGAAGAATTTACAGATCGTTTTGGCAGGCAACGCTATATAAAATGGTCTATGAACCCTTGGTACACTAACGATCAAAAAATTGGAGGAATCATCCTTCACACTTCAGATATAACGCATTTAAAAGAGATTGAAAAAGTAAGTGAAGATCGTAAACAATTTTTAGAAACTGTTTTAGAGTCGCTAGAGGTAGGTATTGTTTCCTGTGATGCAAATGGTGAACTAAAATTATTTAATAGAACCACGAAAGAATGGCACGGCCTGCCAGTCTCCAACATTCCTCCAGAGCAACTTTCAGATTATTACGGATTGTACCAGGCAGATGGTGTAACTTCCCTTAAAACCGAGGAAATTCCGCTTTTACAGATATTAAAAACAGGTAAAGCAAGCAATCAGGATATCCAAATAAAACCGAATAATGCTAAAAACAGGATCGTTTCTGTAAACGGTTCGCAAATAAAGGATGAAAATGGTAATGTAGTAGGTGCTGTAGCTGCCATGTATGATATTACTGAATTTAGAATGGCCGAGGAGAAATTACGATTAAGCGAAGAAACTTTTCGTGGTAATTTCGAAAATGCAGCGATTGGAATGGCTATTTGCGATCTAAATACTAAGCCTCTAAAAGTAAATAATAGTCTTTGCTCTATTTTGGATTATGATCAAAATGATCTTTTGGAAAGATCTTTATTTGATCTTGTAGATAAAAAGGATCAAAAAGCTTTTGATGCAAAAGTAAATCAGTTAATAAATAAAAAAGAAGATCACTTTCATATTGAGCTTCAATTTAGATCTAAACAGCATAAAAAGATCTATGTACTCATATTTGCTTCCCTAATTAAGGATGGACATGGTGAACCATTGCTAATTACCACACAAATAAAAAATATTAGCATACGTAAATTAGCACAGCAGCAACTTAATAAAACCCTAGCTCATCAAAAAGCGCTTTTAGCTGCCAGTACAAAGGTGAGCTTTATCGCAACAGACAAAACAGGTTTAATCACCGATTTTAATCAGGGTGCAAAGAATTTATTAGGCTACAATCCTGAGGAAGTTAAAAATAGATCTGTACTTCTTTTTCATGATCAAGAAGAACTAGACCAAAAAATAGACGATCTTAATAAAGAATTTCAACAAGAAATTAAGGATTTTGAAGCATTGATCTATGAAGCCAAAAAGCGAAAAAGTACGACCAGAGAATGGAGTTATGTTGATATTCATAAAAATAAAATTCCAGTTCTATTAACTATTACGCCAATCCTCGAAAATGACGAATTAATTGGCTATTTGCATGCGGCCTTAGAAATTACAGACCTGAAAGAAGCAAGAAACGAAATCTTAAATCTCTTAGAGGTTACAAAAGATCAAAACCAAAGATTAAGGAATTTTGCGCATATTGTTTCTCATAACTTACGTAGCCATTCCAGTAACTTCTCTTCTTTACTGGAACTATTTAATGTGGAACATCCAGAACTTAATGAGAACCAGATAATACAGCTACTAGGCACAGCTAGTGAAAATCTTAGGGAAACAATAGAACATCTTAATGAGGTTGTTGTTATAAATACTTCAGTAAAAGAAAATTTAAACGATCTAAACCTGCGAGACTTCGTAGAGAACGCAGTAGAAAATACGAGTGCACTTGCCATAGAAGCGAACGTTAAGGTTGATTTCGATATTGATAAGAATATTCAAATACAGGGAATACCAGCATATTTAGATAGCATTTTGCTTAACTTTATTACTAATGGAATTAAGTATCGTTCTTTAGAAAGAAAAAGTTTTATTAAATTGTTTACCGAAAAGGATGCTGCCACTGGAAATATTATACTGAATATTGAGGATAACGGACTAGGGATCGATCTTCAACGATTTGGACACAAATTATTTGGGATGTATAACACCTTCCATAGACATAAAGATTCTAGAGGAATTGGGCTATTCATTACAAAAAGCCAGATTGAAGCCATTGGAGCTAAGGTCGAGGTAGAAAGTGAAGTTAACCAGGGAACCATATTTAAAATAGTTTTTAAAAATGAAGAAAATTTATCTTGCCTGCATCATAGATGATGATCCCATATTCGTTTTTAGTGCAAAAAAAATAATGGAACTTGCTGATTTCTGTAATGGCTTTATGGTTTTTCATAATGGGAAAGAAGCTTTAAATCACCTGGATGCTGTAATTTCAACAGGAGAAGAACTTCCCGATGTAATTTTGCTCGATCTAAACATGCCCGTAATGGATGGCTGGGAGTTTTTAGAAGAGTTCATTAAGATCGAAAGTGAAAAAGTAATTACAATATATATTGTAAGCTCTTCTATCGATCCCGGTGATATTAATAAAGCGAAATCATACGATAACGTGAGTAACTATATCGTAAAGCCTGTAACAATTGAAAGCTTAAAAAGCGTGCTTCAAAATCATACTTCACAAAATTAATCAGCTTCTTTTTAGAAAACTTTAACTATTTACGCAACCATTTCATGATTTTGGTATCTAAGTAATAGACATCAAATCATCAATCATGAAATACCTGTTAGTGCTAATCTTATCTCTTAGTTTATTATCGTGCAATATCGAGAAGCCCGATTATCCAGAATTACACACAGCTAATAATTTTCCTCAAAAATGGGAATTGGTGCAAATGCATTATCCATCTCAAAATAAGCTGCAAAAAGGCTTAAATATGGCATGGCAGGAAAGCTATCTATTATTACCCGATAGCACATTCTTAAAGAAAAGAATGACAACTACTGAAACAATTACTGCCGAGGGGAAATTTTATACTGAAAAACAAAACGGAGAAACCTATTTAAGATTTGAGTTCAACAAGGAAGAAAATATCTTGAATACTAATGACTTCATCACAGATGAAAGATTGCTGATTTCTACTGAAGATAAAAAAATGACCTTGGTTTCAAGCTTTCAGGGGGAAAAACAAATACTGAATTATAAATTGAAGTAAGTTGTTTACTTAGAAAAAAACATAAAAAAAACCTCCTTGAAAAAGGAGGTTTTAGTCTTATAAACTGAAAGAATTATTTTCCTTCCATTTTATCTTTAAGAGCCTGAAGGTCTGCATTTACATCACCAATAGTGGTTTTGTCGTTGTTTTGTGAAGCGGCTTTTTTAGCAGCTTGCTTAACGATTTTTTGCTCTTCTTCTCTGTGGATAGCAGCGTGAGATGCTACAACACGTTTAAACTCTTTATTGAATTCAATGATTTGGAATTCTGCAGTTTCACCTTTCTTAAGTTTACTTCCGTCTTCTTTTTCAAGGTGTCTTTGTGGTACAAATGCAGTAATATCTTCATTAAAATCGATAGTAGCTCCTTTGTCTACGATTTCAGAAATTGCAGCAGTATGAGTTGTACCTACAGCAAATTCAGTTTCGTATTTATCCCAAGGATTATCTTCTATTTGTTTGTGACCTAAACTTAGTTTACGTCCTTCAACATCTAATTCTAATACAACTACTTCTAGTTTATCACCAACATTACAGAATTCTGATGGGTGTTTGATTTTCTTAGTCCAAGAAAGATCAGAGATATAGATAAGTCCGTCGATTCCTTCTTCTAACTCTACGAATACACCAAAGTTAGTAAAGTTACGAACTACACCTGTATGCTTAGATCCAACAGGATATTTAGAAGTGATATCTGTCCATGGATCTGGAGTTAATTGCTTAATTCCAAGAGACATTTTACGATCATCACGATCTAAAGTAAGGATTTGAGCTTCAACCTCATCACCAACATTTACGAAATCCTGAGCAGATCTTAAGTGCGTACTCCAAGACATTTCAGAAACGTGGATCAATCCTTCTACACCTTCAGCAACTTCGATAAATGCACCGTAATCTGCGATTACAACTACTTTACCTTTTACTTTATCACCTACTTTTAACTCTTCATCTAGAGCTTCCCATGGGTGTTTGTGTAATTGCTTAAGACCTAATTGGATTCTAGTCTTAGCCTCATCAAAGTCTAAGATTACAACGTTAAGTTTTTGATCTAGTTCTACAATCTCGTTTGGATGGTTGATTCTAGACCAAGAAAGATCAGTAATATGGATAAGTCCGTCAACTCCTCCAAGATCAACGAATACACCGTAAGAAGTGATGTTCTTAACAGTACCTTCTAATACCTGACCTTTTTCTAACTGACCAATAATTTCTTTCTTCTGCTCTTCGATATCAGCTTCGATAAGTGCTTTATGCGATACAACAACGTTTTTGAATTCGTGGTTGATTTTCACAACTTTAAATTCCATTGTTTTACCTACGTAAGCATCGTAATCTCTAATAGGCTTCACATCGATTTGAGAACCTGGTAAGAAAGCTTCAATACCAAATACATCTACGATCATACCACCTTTAGTACGACACTTAACAAAACCATTAACGATAAGACCTTCATCATGTGCTTTGTTCACACGATCCCATGCCATGATAACACGAGCCTTACGGTGAGAAAGAACTAACTGACCGGTAGCATCTTCTCTAACGTCGATTAAAACTTCTACCTCATCACCAACTTTAAGATCTGGGTTGTAACGAAACTCGTTAAGAGAAATTACACCTTCACTTTTCGCGTTGATGTCGATAATTGCATCACGATCAGTAATATTAATTACTTTTCCTTTTACAACCTCATCATCTAGAGTGTCTACGAAATTTTCCTCTACTAATTTCTCGAATTCTTCCAGCTTATCATCTGCGATTGGATCGATTCCTTCTTCGTAATTGTGCCAGTTAAATTCTTTTAGGAATTTTTCAGGGTTAGCTTGTTGCTCAGTTACCTCTGGTTGAGATGCTGTAGCCATTCCAGCTACTTCCTGAACTTCCTGTTCTTTTTGTTCTTCAGCCATAATTATTTGCTGATTAAAATTTGTATTCTAAGTTTTTCGGAAACATGTAAGCAAAATAAAACTAAGAAGATGTTTTACGTTTTGATTTTCAAGCCCTTCTGCATTTCCGTTCTTTTGCCAAAAAGGAGTGCAAAAATACAACTAATTTTAATATTTTCAAACCTACTAAAAACTTAATTTTCTTCAGGTAAAGATTTCTTGAAAAGAAGGTGAAAAATTAAGATCAAAACGCTGTAAATTAAGCCTAAAGAAGCGACCCCTTTCCACTGAAAAAGCTCCCATGCATATGCTCCCGTAGTTGTTCCTAATGCGCCACCAATAAAGTAACCCACCATATAAATGGTATTAATCCTATTTCTTGCATCTGGATTTCTGGAAAAGATAATATTTTGGTTAGTAATATGTAAAGATTGTAGGCCCATATCAACCAAAATCACTCCGATAACAAGCCCTATAATTGAATACCCAGAAAACTCAAAAACTACCCAAGCGAAGATCATTACTATTGTTGAAATAATGATCAATCTGTTTTTATTCATTTTATCACTCAATCTCCCAATTAAGCTGGCGGCTAGTGCACCTGCGATTCCTAAAACGCCAAAAGTACCCGCTACCCCACTTCCGTAGTTAAAATTATCTTCCATAAGAAAGACCAAAGTGGTCCAAAATGCACTAAAACCGGCAAATCCTAAGGCTCCACGAAGCGCAGCTAATCGTACTGAAGATTCAGTTTTAAAATAACCCCATAGAGATTGCATAAGTTCTTTATAAGATCCCGAAAAATTAGGTTGTAATTCAGGTAATTTCAGCTTTAATAATCCCCAGAAAATAAGCATGATTCCGGCAGCGATAAAATACATCACTCGCCAACCAAAATACTCTCCCACAAAACCACTTATAAAACGGCTTCCCAAAATTCCAATAAGCAAACCACTCATCACAATCCCAATTGCGCTTCCTCTCTTTTCCGGTTTTGCTAATTGCGCGGCCATGGGAACAAAAACCTGCGGTACTACACAGCTAAATCCCACAAAAAAACCCGAAATCACTAAAACTGGTAAGCTAGGCGCTAAGGCCATTACTAAAAGACTGGCGATAATGAATACAAAATCGATCATTACCATTTTTTTACGCGGAAATTTATCGCCTAACGGAATAATAAACAGTAATCCAAAAGCATAGCCGAGTTGGGTAAAAAGAGGAATATTACTTACAGCAGACTCTGAAACTCCAAAATCTTTTGCCATTAAATTTAATAAAGGCTGATTGTAATAATTGTTGGCTACCACCAATCCTGCACCAGTCGACATTAAATAAAGTACCGATTTACCTATTCCCTCTTCAGAGGTAGTATCGATTTTGGCCATTTTAGGCGTCTGTTTTTTCTTTTACTAGAGAAAGAATTTTTTCAAACTGCTCTTCTTTACTTAAATCTGAATTATCGATCTCTATAGCATCATCTGCTTTTATTAAGGGAGAAGTTTCCCGTGTAGAATCTAAATGGTCTCGCTTCTGTACGTTTTTAAGCACTTCTTCGTAACTAACATCGTTGCCTTTTTCTTTCAGCTCGTTATAGCGACGTTCTGCTCTTTTTTCAGCTGAGGCTGTCATGAATAATTTTAATTCGGCATCAGGAAATACCACAGTACCAATATCTCGACCATCCATTACAACCCCACCTTCTTTACCAATTTCTTGCTGCTGAGCCACCAACATTTCACGAACCTGAGGAATAGCCGCAACTTTACTCACGTTATTAGAAACTTCCATGAGTCGAATTTCTTCTTCTACATTTTCATTATTTATATGAACAACTCCATAACCAAGATCTTCATCAAACTTAAATTTAACGCTTATAAAAGCTAAATGTCGGAGTAAAGCTTCTTCATCTACTTTTTCATTTGTAACTATCACCTTGCGCATCGCATAAAGAGTTACTGCTCGATACATTGCTCCCGTATCTACATAAATATAACCTAACTTTTTAGCTAACTGTTTGGCTACCGTACTTTTTCCCGTTGAAGAATGCCCATCGATGGCAATAGTGATCTTTTTGGTCATTAAGTTGAAGTTTCTACAAAAATAGAGATTTGAAATTACCTTAAACGAAAAAGCCCCGAATTTCTTCGAGGCTTTTTGTCTATTACTTTGTATTTATAATTCTTTCGCGTTTTTCACTTTTTCGTCGGTGATTGCGATATCAATTACTTCGCTCATATCGTTCACGTAATGAAAAGTAAGACCTTTTAAGTATTCTTCTTTGATCTCGTTTATATCACGCTCGTTCTCTTTACAAAGAATAAGTTCTTTAATTCTGGCTCTTTTAGCTGCAAGAATCTTTTCTTTGATTCCGCCTACCGGAAGTACTTTTCCTCTTAAGGTGATCTCTCCCGTCATGGCTATACTTTTCTTCACTTTCTTCTGAGTAAATAAAGAAACTAAAGAAGTAAGCATAGTTATACCCGCACTTGGACCATCTTTTGGAGTAGCACCTTCTGGTACGTGAATATGTACATTATGTTTTTCGAAAATACCTGAATCAATACCTAAAGTATCCGCATTGGCTTTAATATATTCCATCGCGATGGTAGCAGATTCTTTCATCACTTTACCAAGGTTTCCGGTAATATTTAAATTTCCTTTTCCTTTCGATAAAATTGATTCAATAAAAAGAATATCACCACCAACCTGCGTCCAGGCTAATCCGGTTACTACTCCGGCTACTTCATTATTCTCGTATTTATCACGTTCTAAACGAGGACTACCTAAAATTTCGATAATATCTTCGTTAGTCACTTTTACATTATACTCCTCTTCCATTGCGATACTTTTCGCACCGTATCGAACTACTTTTGCAATTTGTTTTTCTAGCGCTCTAACACCAGATTCACGTGTATAACCTTCAACGATCTTTTCTAGCTGGGCTTTACCAATTTTGAGATCATCTTTTGTTAGTCCGTGCTCTTTTAATTGCTTCGGAAGCAAATGTCTTTTCGCGATCTCGATCTTCTCTTCGATCGTGTAACCGGTCACATTTATTATTTCCATACGATCACGCAATGCAGGCTGAATCGTATTTAGACTATTACAAGTAGCGATGAACATCACTTTAGATAGATCGAAACCTAGTTCTAAAAAGTTATCGTGAAACTCGCTATTCTGCTCTGGATCTAAAACTTCTAATAATGCTGAAGAAGGATCCCCTGCATTACCAATACTTAGCTTATCGATTTCGTCCAAAACAAAAACAGGATTACTGGTTCCCGCCTTTTTAAGACTCTGGATAATTCTACCCGGCATCGCACCAATATAGGTTTTACGATGACCTCTAATTTCAGCTTCGTCTCTTAAACCACCTAAAGAGATTCGAACGTATTCTCGCCCTAAAGCTTCGGCTACAGACTTTCCTAAACTGGTTTTACCAACTCCTGGAGGACCGTAAAGACAAAGAATTGGAGACTTCATATCATTACGCAGTTTTAAAACTGCCAGATATTCTATAATTCTACGTTTTACATCATCTAAACCATAATGGTCACGATCTAAAATTTTCTTTGCTCGCTTAAGATCAAATTTGTCTTTACTAAATTCATCCCAAGGAAGATCTAGAAATAAGTCCAGATAATTACGCTGAATAGAATATTCGGCTACCTGCGGATTCATTCTTTGCATTTTTGAAAGCTCTTTTTCAAAATGCTTTTGTACATCTTCACTCCAATGCTTGTCTTTAGCTCGTACGCGCATTTCTTCGATCTCATCTTCATGAGAAACACCACCCAATTCTTCTTGAATGGTTTTCATTTGCTGATGCAAAAAGTATTCGCGTTGCTGCTGACTCATATCACTCTGCACTTTAGACTGAATATCATTTTTAAGTGCCAGTTTCTGATTTTCAACATTCATAAACTTTAAGGTCGCTAAAGCACGTTCCTTAAGGTCGTTGGTCGCTAATAAGTTTTGTTTCTCTTCTACAGAAAGATTCATGTTAGAAGACACAAAATTGATTAAGAAAGAATTACTTTCTATATTCTTAATGGCGAAAGAAGCTTCAGAAGGAATATTAGGACTGCTTTTAATAATTTGCAGCGCTAAATCTTTAATCGCATCGATTATTGCCCCAAATTCTTCATTTTCAGCATCTGGTTTTGTTTCAGGAATTTCTTCAACATTCGCCCTCATAAAAGGCTCTTCCTGAGTAACTTCAGTAATATTAAAACGCTTTTTACCCTGTATAATCACTGTTGTATTTCCATCAGGCATTTTTAAAACCCTAAGAATTCTAGCTACAACACCTATATTATTAATGTCTTTGATTCCCGGATTTTCTACCTCTTCATCTTTCTGCGAAACAACACCAATGATCTTTTCATTATTATTTGCTTCGTTAATTAACTTGATCGAAGCATCTCTTCCAGCCGTGATAGGAATCACTACTCCTGGGAAAAGAACCGTATTTCTTAAAGGTAATATTGGTAAGTTTTCGGGTAATTTTTCTTTATTTATTTCTTCTTCATCTTCAGGCGTCATTAACGGTATCAACTCTGCATCTTCATTTATACCCTGTAATGACAAACTGTCAATATCCGTGAACTTTGTTTTAGCCATAAGTTATCTTTAATAGTCAAACTGTCATTGCAGTTTGTTTATTTTAATTTGTTTTGAGACCTCTACGCCTGCAAATACTAGATTCCAGGCGATTAAAATTGTCGCTTTTTAAATGTGTCAATTCCTATGCCAGCATATTTTTTCTGAAATAATTTTCAAAAACTGTAACAAACAGAAACTCATCCTATCTTTATACTAGAAACAAGATATTTTTTTGCAATCAACCATCACACATATTAACGATCTTGTAAACGACTGCCGGCAGGGAAACCAGCGTGCGCAAATGGAGATTTACAACCGGTATTACAAAGCCATGTATAATACTGCATTGCGAATCGTACATCACAGTGCCGAGGCCGAAGATATTATGCAAGAGTCTTTTTTAAGTGCTTTCGAAAAGATCGATCAATTTAAAGCTGAAGCTTCTTTTGGCGCCTGGCTGAAGCGAATTGTGGTAAACAACAGTATTAATGCCCACAATAAAAAATCGAAGTACGAAGAAGTAAGCTATAAGGATTATCTAAAAAACGAAACAGACGAAAATGAAGGAATAACTACTACCGATACTCAAAATAAAAAAGTGAAAATGGTTTTAAAAGCCATGCAAGAGCTTAAAGAAAATTACAGAATCTGCCTAACGCTTCACTTAATCGAAGGTTATGATTATGAAGAAATAGGCGATATTTTAAATATTTCTTATGCCAATTGCAGGACAACCATTTCCCGAGCGAAAGAAAGTTTAAGAAAAAAAATGATGAAAGATGAAAAATGACGAATTCTTTGAGGATCTAAAGGGATTGAACTTTGATATTTCTGAACCAGATTCTGGACATAAAGATCGATTTCTTGAAAAACTCGAACAGAAACATAAAAATGAAGCTTCTAAAACAGGAAAACTAAGAAAACTTTGGATTCCGCTAAGCAGTATAGCAGCCGCACTTATCATCGCATTTATAGCTTTTGGTAATGTTTTTAATACGCCTGCATTTGCAAAAGAAGCAGATCTTGCTGCAGTTTCTCCCCAAATGAAAGAAACTCAAGATTTTTACAGCACACTTATAGAAAGAGAGTTAAAATCTATAGAAGGAGAGCGCAGCCCAAAAACCAATAAGATCATTAACGATGCATTGGTACAATTAGAAACTTTAGAAAAAGAATACAACAAACTAAAAAAAGATCTTTTAGAAAGTGGCCAGGATAAACGCGTAATCTATGCCATGATTAACAACTTTCAGAAAAGGATCGACCTGCTAAACCAGGTACTAGACCAAATTGAGACTATTAAACAACTAAACACACAAGAAAATGAAACTATTATATAAATTACTATTCCTTGCGCTTTTAGTGCCGGCAATAAGCTTTGCCAATGGGGATTTTGATGGTAGACATACCAAAGAAAAAACACTAAAAAGAGAATTTAAAGTATCACAAAGAGGAATTCTGGATATTAATAATAACTACGGAAATATAGATATTTCTACCTGGGATGAAAACCGAATTGTAATTCAGGTATTTATAAAAACCAATGGCGACGATCTGGAGAGAGTTCAGAAAAAATTAGATGATATTTCTGTCGATTTTCAGCAAAATGGAAATCGTGTAAGCGCCAAAACCAGATATCAAAAAGAAGAAAGATCCTGGTGGAGCAGTTTATTTAGCAGCGGTAACGGGATTAGTATGGAAATCAACTATATAATTAAAGCACCGGTAAACCACGATATGGTGATCGATAATGATTACGGAGCGATTTATATTGATAAAGTGAACGGAAATACCGATATCTCCTGCGACTACGGAAAAGTTGATATTGGCGAGTTAAGAGGATCACGAAATATGCTGAATTTTGATTACACCCGTAATTCTCACTTCGGATTTATTTCTACTGCGGAAATTGACGCCGATTATTCTGAATTTACCATTGAAGAAGCTGAAGATCTAAGAATAAGTGCAGATTATTCAGATTCCAGAGTTGAAAAGGTAGAACGTCTAAAATACAATTGCGACTACGGAAGCTTTAGAGTAGATAAAGTAAAAGTTTTGGAAGCTGACGGAGATTACCTTAGCACTAAAATTGGCCGTGTATTTACCTCGCTGAGCTTAAATCAGGATTATGGTTCGATCTCTGTCGAAAAATTAATCGACGGTGTGAGAAACGTAAATATCGATACCGATTATGCCGGAATTAAACTTGGTTTTGATGCCGAAATGGATTTCACCTTCAATGTAAAAACTTCTTACGGGAGTGTAAAAGGTACAGATGATCTGGAAATTCAAAAAAAGCATGATCGTAATACCAGTAAGGAAATTTCAGGATATTACGGAAAGCAAAACAGCTCAAATTCAATAAATATCACCACAAGTTACGGTAGTGTAAGCTTCAGAAAAGAATTCTAAAAATATATAATTTCAGCAATAAATATTCGCCGAAAGGCATAACCATTAATCAATCAAATCATGAAAAAATCAATTTTAGCAGCAGTCATTTTATGCATCAGCATCACCTCAGCAAATGCCCAATGGTGGAGCAGCGATAAAAGTATTAAAGGAAATGGAGATGTAGTTACCGAAAATCGAAAAACATCAGATTACGATGCAGTAAGCCTTGTAGGTTTTATGGATGTTGCACTGGTAAAAGGAAGTGAAGGAAATTTAACTATCGAAGCCGAAAGCAATTTACAAGAATACATCACTACAGAAGTTAAAAACGGCACTTTAAAAATTTCAGTAGAGAAAGGCGTAAATATAAGTCCGTCACGAAACAAAACCATTAAAGTAACAGTTCCTTTTGAAGATTTAGAAGGTGCATATTTAACCGGAAGCGGTGATATTTGGACAGAAGATAAAATCACGGCGAGAGATTTTTCACTATCGGTTACCGGAAGCGGTGATATGAATATTGAAATTGAAGCTGATGAAATTGACGGAAAAGTTACGGGAAGTGGCGATATCCAATTAATAGGAACTGCAAGTGAATTAGATTGTAACGTTACAGGATCTGGAGATTTTGACGCTTACAAACTCAGAGCAGCTATTGTAAGCGCTCAGGTATCTGGTTCTGGGGACATTATGGTTTATGCTGAAAAAGAATTGAATGCAAGAATTGCAGGATCTGGAGACATTTCTTACAAAGGCAATCCTAGTAAAGAAAATTTTAAAACTTCAGGATCTGGAGATATTTCAAAGTACTAATTCCCAATACTGGCAATTATTGTTTAGTTTTTGAATGCGAATCCCTTCTACCCTACAGGAGGGATTTTTTTTAGATTTTGTTTATGGCGAAGAGTTGACAGCAATCAGCAATCAGCAATCAGCAATCAGCAATCAGCAATCAGCAATCAGCAATCAGCAATCAGCAATCAGCAATCAGCAATCAGCAATCAGCAATCAGCAATCAGCAATCAGCAATCAGCAATCAGCAATCAGCAATCAGCAATCAGCAATTTAATGTATTACTTTTGTCCGCAAAATAAAAAATCAGTGAAATAAAATTTTTATTTTTTTTCTGTTCTATCATCTTACAATGTATCGGTATTATTTGTTTTAAAGACATATAGAGTTCAGAATTAAACTTAATGTAATCCTGTTTCCTACCTCTTTTTTCTCTCTTCTCTTGTCTATACTCTATATTCTAACAGCGAAGCGATCTAAAATCTAACTTCTAATCCTCGGTACTCTAATCAGTAAAATAATTCCACCGATAAAAAAAATGATCAGGAATAATATCGAATTTCGGCTACTTCCGGTATAGTTAGCAACTGCACCATGTATCATCATTCCAATAACAATCCCAATTTTCTCTGAAACATCGTAAAAACTGAAATAACTGGCGGTATCGATAGCATTTTCAGGAAGCATTTTAGAATAAGTAGACCTAGAAAGTGACTGAATCCCTCCCATTACCAATCCAACACTGGCGGCGGCTACGTAAAATTGATTTGGCGTAGTAATAAAATAGGCGTAAACGCAAATAAGTGCCCAAATTATATTTATAAAAATTAAGGTCTTAATATTACCAATCTTAGCTGCAATTCTAGAGGTTAGCGTTGCACCCAAAACAGCCACCAACTGAATCAATAAAATACTTACGATTAACCCGGTGGTTGAATCCTGTTCTCCCCAGTCTAATTCTTTAATTCCAAAATAGGTTGCAATAAGCATAATGGTTTGCACCGCCATAC
Source organism: Zunongwangia sp. SCSIO 43204 (assembly GCF_019904275.1). Lineage (GTDB taxonomy): Bacteria > Bacteroidota > Bacteroidia > Flavobacteriales > Flavobacteriaceae > Zunongwangia > Zunongwangia mangrovi. The sequence goes on along the minus strand of NZ_CP063204.1, from coordinate 2,670,335 downwards.
TGTACACGAAGAAAGCACCTAAATATCTTTTAAGCTGAAGATTATGATTTAAAGAATTCCAAATCTTCCGAAGTTCTTTAAATCCATTAAACATCACATTTTTAGTCAGTTTTGCTTTTTTTGTTCCTTTTGGTAAATAGTAATAGGTATACTGACTAAAACCAATCCACCATACTCCGGTTAACACAAAAGAAAGTCGGGTTGGTAATCCTTCATCTTCAAAACCAAATAGTTCATATTTAAGGATCATTAATAAACAAAGAACCAATAAAATAACACTACCAATATAACCTAGCGAAAAACCCTTTGCGCTTATTTTATCCTGTTGCTCTGGGAAAGCAATATCTGGTAAATAACTATTGTAAAACACCAGACTCGACCAAAAACCAATTAAAGCTAGAAAATAACAAAGTAAGCCAAACCACAAAAATTCAAGGTTAAACCAAAAAAGACCTATACAAGATAGCGCACCCAGGTAGCAGAAAAACTTAAGAAAATTCTTTTTGTTCCCTACATAATCGGCAATTCCAGATAAAAACGGACTAAGACCAGAGACCACCAAAAATGCTGCCGCGGTTACATAAGAAATTACAGTATCATTATTCAAATCAAATCCTAAAAATGGAACTTTATCATCAATAATATTTCCTTCAGAATCTTTTAAAATCGTAAGCGCTCCATAAAAAATAGGAAATATTGCTGAAGATATCACCAGGCTATAAACCGAGTTCGCCCAGTCGTAAAATGCCCATGCGTTAAGTAGTTTTTTACTACCCTTTGGAAGATTTTTCATGGACTAAAAATAAAAAAGCTACACCAATAGTGCAGCTTTTTCAATTTATTTATTTGTAAAATCTTACTGAAAACTTGTTACTCCGTATTTTCTGGCCTCAGCTTTTGCTTCAGGAGCCCAGGCCTCAAGATTATTGATTCTTGTTTGATTTGAAGGGTGTGTACTTAAAAATTCTGGTGTAGAAGCTCCTCCACTATTTTGTTGCATCCTTCTCCAAAGATCGGCTGCTTCATCTGGATCATAGCCGGCGATCGCCATTAAGGTTAGACCAATTCTATCAGCTTCAGCTTCCTGGCTTCGGCTAAAAGGTAACATCACCCCTACCTGAGAACCAATTCCGTAGGCTTGGGCAAAAATTTGCTGAGTTTGTTGACTTTTTCCGCTTAAAGCAACAGTACCCGCAACCGCACCCAATTGCTGAATTTGTGCTCTACTCATTCGCTGTGCTCCGTGATCGGCAAGTGCATGAGCAACCTCGTGTCCCATTACTACGGCGAGACCGGTTTCATTTTGGGTTATTGGCAAAATTCCCGTATAAACTACCGTTTTACCTCCCGGCATCGCAAATGCGTTTACCTGATCGTCCTTAACAAGATTATATTCAAATCTAAAATCCTCTAAAAATCCCTGGTATCCATTGGCGTTTAAATAGCGTTCTGCTGCTGTCTTAATCTTATCCCCTATCCTCTTTACCATTCTGGATTCTGTAGTTCCTGTTACCACATTACTACTATCCAAAAAGGCATCATATTGCTGGAATGATGATGGGAATAATTGATCGTTGCTTACAAAATTTAAATTCTTTTCTCCTGTGAAAGGATTTACTTTACAGGCGACTACTGTTAAAGCAGTAACAAAAAGAACTAATATCCACTTCTTTACTTTCATAGTTAATTAGATTAGTTTTGTTAAAATTACAAAAGCCAAGTCGCTTAAAAGTTTTGTTTAAGTAGGATTTAACAAATTATAGCTTTCAAAAACGGTTCAAAAACTATTGATTCTTAGAATCTATCTAGCAAGTGTTTATAAAAAAGATGGCAAAAAAACATAAAGATAAAACCCCAATTCAGCAGTTATTATTGCCCTGGTACATTTTATATACCGGGAAAGTTCTTAACTGGATCTCACCTTATCTTGCGAGTAAATTTGCGGGTAAATTATTCCTAACGCCCTTAAAATATAAATTACCGCAGCGGGAACAAGGAATGGATCAAAATTCAAAGCAATCCACACAAGTTTTACCTAAAAGTGAAAGGGAAATTGTGGTTTACGAATATGGTAAGAGTGATAAAAAAGTTTTGCTGGTACACGGTTGGAGTGGTCGCGGCACACAACTTTCTAAAATTGCCGATGCTTTGCTTTTAGAAGGTTTTAGTACCATTAGTTTCGATGCTCCTGCCCACGGGAAAGCTTCGGGAAAAATGAGCATGATGCCACACTTTATAGAAGCTATTCATTATTTAAGCAAAAAACACGGTCCGTTTCATACGATTATTGGCCATTCTTTAGGCGGAATGTCTACTTTAAAAGCGTTGAAAGAAGGAGTATCTTCAGAAAAAGCAGTAATTATTGGAACAGCAAATAGCGTTACCGCAATTACACAAGAATTTGTACAAAACCTTCATATGGATAAAGAAGTAGCTTTTCTTATGAAAGCGCACTTTGATGAAAAATTCGGGCAAAATATGGATAATTATTCCGGAGCGATTTCAGCGCAAAGTGTACATATTCCAACTTTGGTAATTCATGATAAAGATGATGTAGATGTACATTACAAATGTGCTGAAGAAATCCATAATCAACTAAAAAACAGCAAACTCTATTTAACCGAAGGCCTAGGACATCGACGAATCCTGGGAGACCAAAATGTTATTAACAAAATCACAACGTTCATCACGGCATAATCTTTGTAACTTTCAAAATAAAAAGAAATGAGAAAGTTACTATTCATATTAATTGCCATGTTTACTCTGGTAAGCTGCAAAGGGAACGCCCAGGATGAAAGCGCGAAAAAGACGCAAAAGTTCGAAATTTCTAAATCTGAAAGCGAATGGAAAAAAGAACTTACAGACGCCGAATTTAAAGTGCTTAGAAAAGCTGCGACCGAGCGTCCTTTTTCCAGCGATCTGTTAACGGTAAAAGGAAACGGAACCTTTGTTTGTGCTGCCTGCGGAAACGAACTTTACGAAAATAAATACAAGTTTAAAAGCGGTACGGGCTGGCCAAGTTTTGATCGTGCTATTGAAGGTGGCGTGGCTTTTGGATCTGATTCTAAACTAGGATACCAGCGTGATGAAGTTCACTGCGCAAAATGTGGTGGACACCTAGGTCACGTTTTTGATGACGGACCACGAGAAACTACCGGAAAAAGACATTGTATAAATGGTGTCGCTATGGATTTTAAACCTACCGAAAAATAAAATAACCAATGAAGAAATATAATATCGAGAAATCGGAAGCTGAATGGAAAGAACAGCTTACCGAAGAGCAATATCGCGTGCTTAGAAAAAAAGGAACTGAAGCTCCACACACCGGAAAATATAATCTTCACTTTGAAGATGGCGAATATCGATGTGCCGCTTGTAATGAACAATTATTCGAAAGCGATAGCAAGTTTGAAAGCGGTTGTGGGTGGCCAAGCTTCGATGAAGCTATAGATGGTAAGATCGAATATATCCAGGATCGCACCTTTGGAATGATAAGAACCGAGATATTATGTGCCAATTGCGGAAGCCATTTAGGTCATGTTTTTGATGACGGACCAACAGATACCGGGCAACGATATTGCGTAAACTCGGCCAGCATAGATTTTAAAAAATAATTAAAAACTTTAAATACTACCACTATGAAAAAGATATTCACTTTATTATTTGTAAGCACATTTTTATTTGCCTCCTGTTCAGATGATGGAGAAGTAGGACCACAAGGACCTCCGGGTGAAGATGGTCTTGATGGACTTGGTTATACGTTAGAAGAACAAATTACTTTTGATTATTATTCTGATAGCAATAGTTATTCACGTTTAATATCAATTCCTGATGATGTAGCAACAATTAACCCTGAAGCTGATGCAGTTTTAGTGTATCGATACCGAGAAATTCAGGATAACGATGGAAATTTTATTGACACATGGAGTTTAATTCCTCAAAATTTCTTTTTTAACGAAGGAACAATTCAATACGTTTATAATCATACTCCATCAGATGTTGAGATCATTATTGAAGGTAATTTTGATTTAAGTAACCTAAGTACAGATTACACCAACAACCAAATTTTTAGAATTGTTGTTGTTCCTTCAGATTATTTAGCTTCTAATGCAGATCTTGACATCACAAATTATAATGCAGTGATCAAAGAATTGAATTTGAAAACTTCAGATATTAAAATGGCTAATTAAGCTTCAATATATTTTAAATTATAAAGGCTTTATCTTTTTAGGTAAAGCCTTTATTGTTCCGTAGAAAATTGCTTCAGGAAAAAAGCATATTCAATTTAAAGATTTCAGCAAAAAAATATGCTTCAAAATTCACATTTTCGAACTTTAAACAAACGATCAGCAATTAAATTCGGCATAAAAATAAAGGCGATTTTAAGGGAATCCTGTAAGTGCAAAACTTTTCGGTTAAGCTAATATTCCTTAAATTCGCAGGAACTATTTTTTGTTTAAAAAAAATCTAAATATGAGTAAATACGATATCATTGTTTTAGGTAGTGGCCCGGGTGGTTATGTAACTGCGATCCGTGCTTCACAATTGGGCTTTAAGACAGCTATTGTGGAAAAAGAAAACCTTGGTGGTGTTTGTTTAAACTGGGGATGTATCCCAACAAAAGCATTGCTTAAAAGTGCAGAGGTTTTTGACTATCTTAAACATGCAGAAGACTACGGCTTAAAATTAGAGAATCCAGATAAGGATTTTGGTGCTGTAATTAAAAGAAGTCGTGATGTTGCCGGTGGTATGAGTAAGGGAGTACAATTCCTTATGAAAAAGAACAAGATCGATGTTATCGAAGGATACGGTAAACTAAAATCTGGTAAAAAGGTTGAAGTTACCGATGCTAAAGATAAAAAGACAGAATACTCTGCAGATAATATTATCGTTGCAACTGGTGCTCGTTCTCGTGAATTGCCAAACCTAAAACAAGACGGTAAAAAAGTTATTGGATATCGTGAAGCTATGTCTTTGGATAAACAACCAAAGAAAATGATCGTTGTTGGTAGTGGTGCGATTGGGGTCGAGTTTGCTCATTTTTATAACTCGATGGGAACCGAGGTTACGATCGTAGAATTCTTACCAAATCTTGTGCCTTTAGAAGACGAGGATGTTTCTAAACAATTTGAGCGTAGCGTTAAGAAAGCTGGTATTAAAGTAATGACAAACTCTTCTGTAGAGAGCGTTGATACTTCTGGCGATGGCGTTAAAGCGAAAGTTAAAACTAAAAAAGGTGAAGAAACTTTAGAAGCTGATATCGTACTTTCTGCAGTTGGAATTAAAACAAATATTGAAAATATTGGTCTTGAAGAATTAGGAATCAAAACCGATAAAGATAAGATCGTAGTAGACGATTTCTATAAAACAAATAAAGACGGAATTTACGCAATTGGTGATGTAGTACATGGCCCAGCGCTTGCTCACGTTGCTTCTGCGGAAGGAATTATTTGTGTTGAAAAAATTAAAGGAATGAACGTACAGCCTTTAGACTACGGAAATATTCCTGGTTGTACGTATGCTACTCCTGAAATAGCTTCGGTTGGTTTCACTGAAAAGCAAGCTAAAGAAGCTGGTTACGAAATTAAAGTGGGTAAATTCCCATTCTCTGCTTCTGGTAAAGCTAAAGCTGCCGGAAAATCTGATGGTTTCGTAAAAGTAATCTTTGATGCTAAATACGGTGAATGGTTAGGTTGCCACATGATTGGTGCCGGTGTTACCGATATGATCGCAGAAGCGGTTCTTGGTAGAAAACTAGAAACTACAGGACACGAAGTATTAAAAGCAGTTCACCCTCACCCAACAATGAGTGAAGCGGTAATGGAAGCTGTTGCTGCTGCTTATGATGAAGTGATCCATATCTAAAACAGATAATAGAATTTAGAACATAGAGTATAGACTTTTTGATTTTGATTCTATAAAAAATTTAAGCCCTGAAAATCGATATTTTCAGGGCTTTTTTCATGTAATTATTTTGCAGAATACTATTTCTCGAAATACTTAACTGCCTGCTGAGACATTTCTCTGTAGTTGTGACCAACATTATAAACCGTATCAATTTTCCAGTTAAAAAACCATCCTTCTTTTTCTGCTAAATTGGAAGCGGTTTTATAAAAATACGAACCTCGCGCTAAGCGATGTCCACCCTGTTGCATGGCTAGCTCTGTTTCTCTAAAATTTCCAAGGCTTGGATCGTTATCATTTTCTCCTAAAAGAACGATTAATTGTTTCTCAAAAGACTTTTGAATAGTATTAAAAGAAATCTGAGTATTTTTTAATCCGTAAGGATATTTTAAATCTTTGATTGGTAGAGTATAAAATCCGGCATTTGCTGCGATTGCTTTATTGATTCTGGCTTCTGGCATTAGCAGGATCATACGATGTACAAATTGGCCGCCGGCAGAATGCCCAAAAAGATCATAACTTTCATTTTTAATGTCGTTAGTTTCTTTTACGTGATCAAAAATATTTTCTATTACTGTATATGCCCACTCTTCTTTAGGATTAGTCGTTCCGAAAAAGGTAAATAAATTACCTTCCTGATAATCGTTGGTGGTATACTTTGAAAATTTGTTGGCAAATTCAGGTGCTAGAACCAGTATATTCTGTTCTTCAGCTATATTTTTCCAGGCATCCAGGTAATCGTCTGCATTTCTACCTCCGCCATGCATTACAAAAATAATTCTATCATTATTCTTCCAATTCTCAGGTTTATACGTCCAGACTTTTATCGATCTTCTTTCATTTGTTTTATAAGCATACATCACAAAAGAATCGGTGCCTGTTTTCAGTTTTTCTACTTCGGTAACCTCTGGACCTTTAGGAAGCACGTATAAGTAAACATATCCAAAAACTCCTAAAATAAGAATGGTAAATAGTAAGACGAAAAAGACTTTTTTTAAGATTATAAATAATTTATTCATTTTTAAGTTGAAGGTTGTTCTTCTATTTTAGATAATTTCAGATTAGAAAATTATGATTAGTGTTTCATCACAAATCGAGTAAATCACAATACCAAAATCCAGTGTCCCAATTGGTTTCTTCATCTGTAAAGCAATTATCTTCGCCTTCTTCTGCTTTTTGATAAGTTCGGTGGACTTTTTCTCCAATTTCAAAATTAATAGCTTCAGAAAAAATTGGTCCGTCGAAAACAAAGCTGTGAAATTCGCCATTTTCACCACATGGATCTACATTTTTAGGTAAATCGGCCAGAAATTGATGATCGATCAGTCTTCCGCAGAAAGATTCGTCCAAATATTTCGCATTAGTACAAACAACAATCGCTTTAAAGCCTAATTCGATAAAATCCTCAACTAATTTTTTGGTGTTCTTTTTCCAAAGCGGATAGACTCCGCTTAAACCGACTTTTGCCAGCTGCGCATCTCGATATTCTTTTAAATCTTCTAAAAATATATCGCCAAAACATGCAAATTCGATATCTTCTGCTTTCAGTTTTTTAGTTTCGGTTTCCATAACTTCATTATAAGTTTCCATAGAAACATTTCCAGAAAATTTAGCCAATTGCAAAGGCAAGCCAAGGCTTTTTGCCTGAGCTTCTAGTAATGCTACACGCACACCATGCATTGAAATTCGGTTTACATCGGTATTAATTGCAGTAAATAGCTTAACGACCTCAAAATCGTCTTCCTGCTTAAGTTTATATAAAGAAAAAGCAGCGTCTTTGCCACTACTCCAATTTAAATAGGCTTTTTTCATACCGAATTGAAAATGAAAAATTCCTTCTTTATCTGAAGGAATCTCGAATTAAATTAATGCTGAAATTATCGAATTTCGACCCAAATTATAAAAAGCTTTGTATCGCGAGATCGTAGCTTTTGAGTCCGAATCCCAAAATTACGCCTTTTACCACCGGCGATAAAAAGGATTTATGCCTGAAACTTTCACGAGCGTGTGTATTGGAAATATGCACTTCGATAACCGGAGTTTCGATCGCTTTAATGGCATCTGCAATAGCCACTGAAGTATGCGTATATGCTGCAGCGTTTAAAATTACACCATCAAATTCTTTGCGGGCATCATGAAGCATATCGATAAGTTCCCCCTCGATATTGCTTTGATAATAAGAAAGCTCTACACTATCGAACTTTTTCTGCAGATCATTAAAATATTCTTTAAAGGTCTGATTTCCGTAAATTTCAGGTTCACGAGTTCCTAAAAGATTGAGATTGGGCCCGTTGATGATCAGTAATTTCATGCTTTATATAATTAGAATACCACTAGTTAATCCTATGATGTATTCGTTAAAAAATCCTATTTACATCGAGGAAAAGTAAAGGTATAAAAAAAGCGGAAGAAAAATCTTCCGCTTTAATTCATAATTTGGTTAGTTAGTTGTAGTTGGTTTTTCAGTTTTTTAGAACATAAAACCTACACCTGCTTGCCATACTGAGTTATGTACGTCTGCATCTTCAAAAGTTTCAGAAAACCCATAAGTATATCTACCCTGGATAAAGAATCCGTTGTTGAATTTGTACTCGATACCTGCTGCACCACCAAATTCAAAATCCTGAGCTTCTGGATATGGATTATCAATGTCTCCACCGTCGGTTAATGGTTGGTAATCGATTTCTTCATTTACTTTAAAGTTAAAAGAAGGACCTGCTTGTACACTTAATCCATCTACTAAATAGATCTTAGCTAAAACTGGTACACTTACATAATCTAGTTGATACTCCACATTATCGTCTGTATCAGCAAAATTTTCCTGATCGATCTCAAAGATCTCATATCCCTGTCCTGAATATAAAACCTCTGGCTGGATTGAAAATCCATTAACTACTGGAATTTCTGCAAGTAAACCTACATTGAAGCTTGTTCTGGAATTATCTGAACTAAAATCATCCCCGGTAAAATCTGCGAAGTTCACACCACCCTTAATACCAAAATTCCACGCTTCCTGAGCACTCATAGTAGTCGCTCCAAATAATACTAAAGCAATAATTAAAATTGACTTCTTCATAATAACATTTTGTTTTTGATTACAGGGGCAAATGTATGCACGCACTTCTTAAAGAAAACTTAGCAAAGGCTAAAGTATTACTAAGTTTAAACCACCTTAAATTGTATCTTTAACACATGAAATGGGAGCAAATTTTAAAGGATTACCTTACCTATTTAAAGTTAGAACGCGGACTTTCAATTAATTCGATTAGCAGTTATGAACTGGATCTAATCAAGCTAATTAATTTTTTAAAAGTTAAAGGCATTTATACAACTCCGCTTACAATTGATCAGGAAACGCTTCAATTATTTTTATACGAAATAGCAAAAGAGCTAAACGCAAGATCGCGTGCGCGCTTAATTTCAGGATTAAAAAGTTTCTTCAATTATCTTATTTTTGAAGATTATCGAGAAGATAATCCTACAGATCTTATTGAAGCCCCGAAAATTGGCAGAAAATTACCTGAAACAATTTCAGTAGAAGAAATAGATGAGCTTATTGCTGCCATCGACCTCAGCAAAAATGAAGGTGAACGAAACCGTGCTATTCTAGAAACGCTCTATGGATGTGGTTTACGAGTTTCAGAATTAACCAATCTTCGAATATCAGATCTCTATTTTGACGAAGGCTTTATAAAAGTAACCGGTAAAGGCGATAAACAGCGTTTTGTACCCATTTCAGATTACAACATAAAATATATCAATATTTATAAAGATGAAGTAAGATCGCACCAGGATGCAAAACCTGAGGCCAGTGACACTTTATTCTTAAACCGAAGAGGCGGCCAGTTAACTCGCGCGATGATCTTTACTATTATTAGACAGCTGGCAGAAAAAGCGAACATTAAGAAGAAGATTAGTCCGCATACCTTTAGGCATTCGTTTGCTACACATCTTTTAGAAAACGGAGCAGATCTGCGAGCCATACAGCAAATGCTAGGTCACGAAAGTATTACCACTACAGAAATCTATATGCACGTAGATAGAACCTATCTTCGGGAAGTTTTGGAGAAATATCATCCAAAGAAAACTTAACGTAGGTTAAGAACTACTATTAAATTTCTGCTAAACATTAGTTATTAGTTTATTTTGCCTGTTACTCTGATTAATTTCGAGAAAAACTATAAACTATGAAACCACTAAGAACACTTAAGTATAAGAATGGTGATGAACAACCAACAATAGGTCTTGGTACCTGGAAATCTGGTAAAGGAGAAGTTGCAAAAGCAGTAGAAATCGCTTTAAATAGCGGTTATAGACATATAGATTGTGCTGCCACTTATGGTAACGAGAATGAAGTTGGTGAAGCTTTTGAAAAGGTTTTTACTGAAGGTAAGATAAAAAGAGAAGAAGTATGGATCACTTCTAAACTTTGGAATGATGCGCACAAAAAGGAAGATGTGATCCCGGCTTTAAAACAAAGTCTTAAGGATCTAAAATTAGATTATCTGGATCTATATTTAATTCACTGGCCGGTAGCTTTTAAAAAAGGAGTTGGTTTTCCAGAAAGTGATGATGAATTTTATTCATTAGAAGAAGTACCAATTATCGAAACCTGGGAAGCCATGGTTGAAGCCAAAAAGCAGGGCTTGGTAAAACATATTGGTGTTTCTAACTTCAGTAAAGAAAAATTAGAAGACCTAATAAGTAAAACTAGTGAAAATCCTGAAGCACTTCAGGTAGAATTACATCCTTATCTTCATCAAAATGATCTTCTGGAATTCTGCAGTAAAAATGGGATTAATGTTACTGCTTATTCCCCATTAGGAAGTGGAGATCGTTCTGATGCCATGAAAGCTGAAGACGAACCAAGCTTACTTGAAAATCCAACAATAGTAAAGATCGCTAAAAAACACGGAGCTTCTGCAGGACAGATTTTAATTAACTGGGCTGTACAAAGAGGAACGGCTGTAATCCCAAAATCTACGAATGAAGGAAGAATTAAAGAAAATCTTGCGAGTTCTGGATATCAATTAGATGAAGATGATCTTGCTGAAATCGATAAACTAGACGATCATTTTAGATATGTTACAGGAGAATTCTTTGTTACTGAAGGAAACTCGTACTCCAATATTTACGATGAATAATTTGAAGTAACATCTTGAAACAAAAATCCCCGGAAATTCCGGGGATTTTTGTTTTTATAAGCGCTATTAAAAATCTGACATAAAAGTTAGTCCAAGATTATATAATTTTAGCATTAATTATTTTGCAATATTTACTGCTCTTGTTTCACGAATCACGGTCACTTTAACCTGACCAGGATACGTCATATCTGTTTGAATTTTCTGAGAAATTTCAAAAGATAAGTTACTTGCCTTTTCATCGTTCACTTTTTCACTCTCTACGATTACACGTAATTCTCTACCCGCCTGGATTGCATAAGCTTTCTTAACGCCTCCAAATCCAAAAGCAATTTCTTCAAGATCTTTTAAACGTTGAATGTAAGAATCCAACACCTGTCTTCTGGCACCTGGTCTTGCACCGCTAATTGCATCGCAAACCTGAACAATTGGAGAAAGTAATGAGTTCATTTCTATCTCGTCGTGGTGAGCACCAATAGCATTACAAACTTCTGCTTTTTCACCATGTTTTTCTGCCCATTGCATACCTAAAATTGCGTGAGGTACTTCAGTTTCGGTTTCTGGCACTTTACCAATATCGTGTAGAAGTCCGGCACGTTTCGCTAATTTTGGATTAATACCTAATTCTGCTGCCATCACACCACAAAGTTTTGCAACTTCACGAGAGTGTTGCAATAAGTTTTGGCCATAAGAAGAACGATACTTCATTCTACCAACCATTTTAATCAATTCTGGTTGTAAACCGTGGATTCCAAGATCTATCACAGTACGTTTTCCTATATCGATAATTTCTTCTTCGATCTGCTTTCTGGTCTTTTTCACTACTTCTTCAATACGAGCTGGGTGAATACGACCATCTGTTACTAATTTATGTAAAGATAATCTTGCCACCTCTCTTCTAACAGAATCGAAGCAAGAAAGGATAATTGCCTCAGGAGTATCATCCACGATAATTTCTACCCCAGTTGCAGCTTCTAGTGCTCTAATATTACGACCTTCACGACCAATAATTCTACCTTTTACATCATCACTTTCAAGATTAAATACAGAAACACAGTTTTCAACGGCTTCTTCTGTACCTATTCGCTGAATTGTGTTAATGATGATTTTTTTAGCTTCCTGCTGTGCGGTAAGTTTTGCTTCTTCAATCGTATCCTGAATTAAAGCCATGGCATCAGCTCTTGCAGAGTCTTTAAGGCTTTCTACCAGTTGCGACTTCGCTTCTTCAGCAGAAAGGCCAGAGATCACTTCTAATTGCTGTACTTTACTGTTATGCAATTTATCGATCTCTTCCTGTTTTTTCTCCAGGTAATCATTACGATGTTCGTAGTCTGCGATCTGGTCTTCCAGCTGCTTACTTTTGTTCTCTAATTCTTTATTTAACTTCTTATTTTTAGAAAGCTCACTAGAAACCTGAGATTCTTTATCTCGAGTACGTTTTTCTGCATCACCAATTTTCTTATCTCTGGCAAGAATTACTTTTTCGTGCTCAGACTTTAATTCGATGAATTTCTCTTTAGCCTGAAGTATTTTATCCTTCTTAATACTTTCGGCTTCATTTTTTGCCTCTTTTATAATTCCTGAAGCTCTATTTTCAGCTTCCTGAATAGTGCCCGAGGCTTTCTTCTTTTCCAAAGATTTAGCAATGGCAAAACCAATACCAAGCCCAACAACTACTCCTACTATCGCAAATATTATTATATCCATACTTATTGTTTATATAAAAAAAAAGCCTGTATTAGTCGTTGTTTTGTTTAAACTCCTTAAAATCAAGTTTAGGGCTAACAAGCTGATCAAGAATCCGTAGTCCCAAACGGGAACGGCGCGCTTTTACAACTTAGACTCACCCTCTTTAAAGAATTATCTGTTGAGTTTATCAAAAAGTAACTAATACAGGCAGTAACCTTAGTTTTATTTAAAGAACGTTATGAGGCCATATGCTTTTGCAATAATTCGTTAAGTGATCTTAACTTGTCTTCTGCTTTTTGCATTTCCTCGCTTTTATCTATATCTTTTTGTTCCGTTTGGGCTGCAAATTGTAAGGCACACATGGCCAAAACATCCTGCTTATCCCTTACGGCATAACTTTGCTCAAATTGCTTAATCATGGCTTCGATCTTCTTTGCAGCTTTACGCAATCCCTCTTCTTGTTTAGGATTGATTGTTAAGGGATACACCCTGTCTGCGATCGAAATCTTTATTTTAAGCTTGTCTTCCATCTACATTTATTCAGATAACTGAACGATACATTGATCGATCTCCCTAATAAGACTATTTATTTTAAGCTTAGTTTCCTTTTTATAATCATTACTGCCAAGCATCGCGTTTGCTGCTTTTAGATCTTTTATCTGGCCGTTCGAATTTTCCAATTCGCCCTTTAGCCACTTATTTTCAGATCGAACCGCCGTTAATTCCTGTTGTAGTGATTGCATTTCCTGCTTAAGCAACTCGTGCCTGTGCAGTAACTTACTAATCCTATTTTCAAGATTATCAACAATTTCGGTGATCTCGCTCATAAAAGTCAAACTCGATACTAATCCTTACAAAGTTAACATACCGTTTTAAATTTGCAATGATTTTTTATTTCAATTTTCGTTTTTAAGCCTTATAAATTCTAACTTTCTAAATTATAGTGATTTAATTTTGCACGAAGTTTGATTACCTTTACGCAAGTAGAATTTAATGATTTTTGACGATTTATGAAGCGATTTTTCAGCCTTTTTCTTGGCCTTTTTTCCCTGGTAGCTAATGCACAGATCGATAATGTCCCTCAGGATTATTTTAAAGATCCACTTGATATTCCCCTAGTTTTATCTGGAACTTTTGGCGAATTACGGTCTAATCACTTTCATGCAGGATTAGATATTAAAACACAGGGACGGCAGGGATTAGAAGTAAAAGCTTCAGCGAAAGGTTTTATAAGCCGAATCAAAATTCAGCATTATGGCTACGGAAAAGCTTTATACGTACAACATCCAAATGGCTACACCACCGTTTATGGTCACTTGAAAAAGTTAGCACCAAAAATCGAAGAATACCTGAAAGAACGCCAATACAATAAAGAATCTTACGAAATCGAATTGTTTCCCGGCGCTGCTGAATTACAGGTTGATCAGGGAGAAGTAATTGCTTATAGCGGAAATACCGGCGGTAGCGGCGGCCCACACCTGCATTTTGAAATTCGGGACGGCAGCCAGAGACCAATGAACCCTGAAATGTTTGGTATTGATATTCAGGATACTCGAGATCCTATTGTAGATGGATTATTTGCTTATCCTATTGGCGAAGGTGCTCATGTAAACAATTCGGCTAATCGACAAAAATTACGTTTAATTCCGCAGAATGATGGTTCCTATAGCACCAATACAGTGGAAGCTTGTGGAGAAATTGGCTTCGGAATTTCAACTGTAGATCAAAAAAGTCTTGCTCCCAATAAAAATGGAGTTTATAAAATTGAAGCTACCTTAAACGGAAGTCCGGTGATGAACTTAGATTTTCAGCGTTTTTCTTTTGCTGAAAGCAGATATCTGAATTTCCTTATTGATTACGAATATTACTCGAATCACAGAAAAAGAGTTCAGAAATTATTCAAAGAAAGTAATAATCCGCTTAGTATTTATAAGGGTGTTGTAAATGAAGGAAAATTAGATATTGAAGATGGATTGGATTATAATTACGTGGTTGAAGTAAACGATTTTAAAGGAAACTCTAAAACGATTAGAATCCCAATCAAAGGTAATTTCTCTGGTGAGATCACCCCGAAAGATGACGTGAAAACCGACTACTTTACTAATTACAATGAGACTTTTTCTATTGAAGAAAACGGAATAGACATTTACATTCCTAAAAATGCATTGTATTACGATACATTTTTAGATATCGAATTTATGGGAGACACGGTAAAAGTGCATCATGACGATGTGCCATTACACAAAAACATGACCATTGGTTTTGATGTAAGCGATATCCCGACTGAAGAAAAGGAAAAAATGTTTGTGGCCAGGTTAAACAAATACGGTCGTCCTAGTTATTCCACAACTTACAAGAAACCAACTCGTTTTACCACCGGCACACGCAGTTTTGGAGAATATACGCTAGTTTCAGATGTTAATCCACCTTCAGTAAGACCGGTTAATTTTTATAACGGCCAGTGGATTTCAGGAAATAGTGATTTAAAAGTAAAAATTAGTGATGATCTAAGCGGAATCCAAAGTTTTAGAGCAACCGTAAACGGCAAATGGATTCTAATGGAATATGAATACAAAAACAATACACTAACGCACGATTTTTCTGATGGAGTAGTCTCTGAAACCGAAAATGATTTCAAACTAATTGTCACCGATAATGTTGGAAACGCCACAACTTACGAAGCCAAATTCTTCAGAAAAAATTGATCTTTAAAATAACCAAAAACGCCTCGCAATTGCGAGGCGTTTTTATTGGTACCACCAAAGTTTATAATACTCCGAATTTTGTCTCGAGATAATTTACTAAAACTCGATTATCGAGTTAAGATTCGATAAATTCTTTAAGTGTTTTTACCACATAATTGATCTCTTCTTTGGTGTTATATTTTGAAAATGAAAAACGAATGGAAGGGGTTTTTAAATCTTCTTCTGAAAGGAAAGCATTTAAAACATGCGAACCTTTATCGCTTCCACTTTGGCAGGCACTACCTTTAGAACAGGCAATTCCTTTTAAATCCAGCTGAAACAACAACATTAAAGCTTTTTCCTCACTTACCGGAAGATTTACATTAATCAAGGTATAGGTGCTTTTATCTAAATCACCAGATTTCCCGTTAAATTTCACTCCGGGAATTTCTTTTTTAAGCGCTTCGATAAAATGAGATTTTAAAGCTGTAGTATAAGCTTTTTCTTCTTCAAGATTTGCATAAGCCAGTTTAAATGCTTCCTCTAAACCTACAATATTGTGTAGACCTTCTGTACCTGCCCGATAACCACGTTCCTGCTCTCCCCCAAAGATTAGCGGTTTTAGACCACTATTTTTTCTGATAAAAGCAAAACCAACACCTTTAGGTCCGTGAAATTTATGTGCGCTCACTGCAGTAAAATCTACCGGAATTTCCTGCAGATCGATCTCGTAATGACCAATAGACTGTACCGTATCTGAATGAAATAAAGCTTTATATTCTTTACAAAGTAAGGCTACCTTTTTAAGATCAAGCTTATTCCCTACTTCATTATTTACATGCATTAAACTTACCAGCGTTTTAACATCAGAGTTCTTAAGACGATTTTCCAGATTCTTTAGATCAACTTCACCTTCCGCAGTAAGATTAACATATTCAACTTCAATGTCAAAACAATCTTTCAGTTGATTTACTGAATATAAAACGGCATGATGCTCAATTTCCGAAGTTATTATACGTCTTACACCAAGGTCTCTCACAGCACTGTTTAGCGCAAGATTATCGGCTTCAGTTCCGCCGGAAGTAAAAATTATTTCAGCAGCAGTAACATTTAACTGTTTTGCGATCGTCTTTCTCGCTTTCTCAATTAACGATTTAGCAGAACGCCCAAAACTATGAGTTGATGAAGGGTTTCCATAATTATCCTGCATCACTTCAGTTATTTTAGTTATAACTTCAGGACGCATTTGCGTTGTGGCGGCAGAGTCTAAATATACTTTTTCCATGGCGGACAAAGGTAGTGGTATTTAAAATAATTTTAAAGAAGCTCCGTTGAAAATCTATAAAACTTCTATTTTTGTTCAAAAGCTTTTTTATGAAAAAGATATTAGGCGTTTTAAGCCTTGCGCTCTTAATGTTCTCTTGTGATGATGGAGATATTGTGGTAACCGATTTTGCTATTGAAGATGCCGAACTTGATGTTTGTGGATTAGATGAAAAAGTAATATTCGCTGTAAATAATGATGGTGTTTACGAAAGTATTTCACTGATTCTTGATGCTACGGGGCCAATAAATGATACGGTAAATGGAGCTTTAATTTCTGAAATTGGAGATCACCCATTTAATTTGGATGATAATAATCGCTTAATTTACAGAATCTATGATGGACCAATAGACAGTGATTATTTTTGTTCTTCGGTACCGCCAAGCACACCTCGTGTTGTGCAGGAATTTATTAGTGGAAATGCGGGTACAGTTACCATTAGCGTTGCATATACCGATAACCTTGATGAAACAGACGATACCGATGGAGACGGAGTTCCTAATAATGTAGAAGGTTTTGATCCAAATCTAACCGATGCTGAAATGTTGGATACCGATGGCGACGGAATTCCAGATTATCTTGATATAGACGATGATGGCGATAATGTACTTACCGAAGATGAACTAAATCCTGAAGAAGGATCTTGGGAAGAATTTGGTTTCTTAGATACAGATGGTGATGGTACTCCAGATTACCTTGATCCAGATGACGATGGTGACGGTGTACCAACAAGAAATGAGGTAAATGGTAACGACTTAGCAAACCTGGATGAAGGTCAGTATTTGAATCCTTTAAATTACGACCAACAGGATGGAATTCCAGATTATCTAAATAGTGAATTTCAACGAGATTTTGACAATCCTACCTATATAGAAAATGAAATTCAGCGTAGTGTGATTACAGAAGTTACAATCTCTGGATTTAGCTTAAGAGACCGTGATGGAAATGCGCCAGATATCAATACTAATGTTGCCTTCGTAATGGGAAGCTATAATTCTTCGTATACCATCATTTATGAAAGAAATGTAGATACAGAAGAAGATGATGAAGAAACTGAAGTAGAATAAAACCTGAACTTAAGGCCAAGCCCTCGAGGTAATAGGAGAAAATTTTCTCAATTTCGAGACAAGCCTCGTGAAATAAAAACTTTAATCAGGGACTAAATAATTAGGGATTAGGGGTTCTGAAAAATATAAACTTCAGTAGCTCCTAATCCATATCTTTGATAGTTGGCATCGTAAAATTTCACATTTTCGTATCTACTAAAAAGATATTCTAGTTCAGCTTTTAATACCCCTTCGCCTACACCGTGAATAAAAACTATTTTCTGGATTCTTTTTCGGATGGCAAATTCTAATTGACCTCGTGCCGTATCTAATTGCTTGGTAAGAATATCATGATTAGACAGACCTTTTTTCGAAGGAAGTAATTTTTCGATATGCAAATCGACTTCCATTGGCGGAATTTGCTTTTCCTTTTTCTTATTCGAGGCTCTTTTTTTATTTTTTCTGAAGTGTTCTTTTTCCTGAAGTGCTTCGGCAATAGTATCACTCTCCAGCTCTAGTAATGGCTCTACATCTTGTTGTATTTTAACCAGATCCTTCGTAGGAAACTTCATAGGAAATCCATCTAAAGTTTCAATCGTTAAAATATCACCCTGAATTTCAACAATCTCACCTTCGATATCATCATCGATCACCTGGACGCTATCTCCTACTGCAAATTTCATTACTCGTTTTCGTTTTCCTGTTCTTTTTTATAATCATCTTTGGTAGCCGACCAGAATTGAGTTGCGCGATATAAACCGAACATCAAAATCACCAGTCCAATGATCTTCGCATAAGGCGTATCATCGGCAACTGACATTCCGTAGATCAAAATAACAGCACCAACTATAATAATAAGAGTATTAAGCATTTGCGACTTGTTCTTTTTCATCTTTTTTTTAAGCCTTTAGTCTAATTTTTAAAAATTTTCGTATATTAAAAGGAAAATTGAACTATTTTTGCATGCAAATTTAATTTAATTATGAAGCAATATTACATAATATTGGCATTAATCTTTCCGATGCTTGTGAATGCACAGGTTGACTTATTTGTTTCACCGTCTAGCAATGGTGACAGTTATGTTTATGTTAATGATGAAATATTGTACGTAAATAAAGGAATTAAACTTAAGAAAAATAGTACAGGTTCTACAGAAGCCAGTATCTATTTAAGAAATGAAGCTCAATTACTTCAGGGGGATACCATTAAAAGTTCCGGGGACGGTTACCTTTCTGTCTTTCAAGAAGGAACTTCAAATGCTTTTGATTATAATTATTGGTCTTTACCTGTAAGTACGGAGAATAAAACCTGGAAGCAAATTATTTATGAACCTAAAACTAAAACATTAAGTAATAAAGCTAATTTCACTTCCGGTCTTAACGGGCAGGCATTACCGTTAACCATTTCAAAAAGATGGTTGTATATTTTTAGAGGAACTGGTTATAGTAATTGGGAACATGTCGGAAATGATGTCGAGAAAATAAAACCTGGTTTTGGGTTTTCAATGAAAGGGACTAACGATGATAATTTATCGGATATTGTAAATGGAGTACCAAACAATCCTGGAAGTGCACAAAGATATGATTTTAGAGGTCTCCCTAACAACGGAGATATCAAGGTATGGGTTGATGAAGGTAATTCAGTTTTAATTGGAAACCCTTATCCTTCATCATTAGATCTCCAGAAGTTTTTGATAGAAAACGACAAAATTACTGGAATTGCATATTTCTGGGATAGTAAAGAAAATGTGAATTCTCATCAATTAAATGAATACGAAGGAGGTTACGGCTACTATGCTCCCGGAGATGGCAATGATTCTGGGGTTTATACTAGAGCGGTTTTTGCTAAGTACAATGGTAATGGTACATACCAAAGAAATACAAACAATCAAGGTAAAAATCTTTTAAAACAAAATATTCCAATTGCACAAGGTTTTATGGTAGTGGGAGATAATGGAGGTGGAAATATTGTTTTTAGTAATAAGTATAGAGTTTATGAGCCTGAATTAGAATTGAAATCAAGTCAAAAATCTCAAACTCCTTTAGCCAATCAAACTAAAAACTCTTCTATTATCATACCTCAAAAAAATAATGCTCTTAGATTGAGGCTCAATATATCATTTAATGACACTTATACTAGACAATTAGTTTTAGCATTTAGCGACAGGGCTACTAACGGTTATGATAGAGCCATGGATGCTGCCATGTATGGTAAGTTATCAAGTGATGCAGCATGGAATATCGATGATCAGGAATATGTGATTAATTATAAACCCTTTAGAAGAGATGAATTAATACCTGTTAATTTGATTACAAATAATAACATGGAAGTAGATTTTTTTATTGTTCAAAATGAAAATCTCGAAAACGAAAACATCTTTTTATACGATTCTGAAAATAATCGATACACCGATATAAAAAAAGAACATTACAAAGTACAATTAAATGGTGATTTTAAAGATCGCTTTTTCATTGCATTTGAAAATGATCAACCAACCGAAGAAGAAAAGGTTCAGGCAACCGCAGAAGAAGAATTTATTACTTCAATTGATGTTTTCCAAAACAATAACGAAGGTCGCTTACAGGTATTAGTTCCACAAAACGTACAGGTAAAACATATTTCGGTGTACAATTTGAATGCTGGAGCCGTAATTAGCAAGGATGTTTCAACGTCTGAAAAAGATTTCAGCTTCTCTACTTCTAATCTTAGAGATGCTATTTATATTGTTCAGATCAATACCGCAGATAATAGAACAGTAACCAAGAAAATAACAGTTAAAAATTAATACCGGTTACGAAGAATATATGCTTCCTTGCCTTAACAAGACACTTCTGGGTGTAGATTGTTATGGTTGTGGTGGGCAAAGAGCTGCAATTTTACTTTTTCAGGGTAATTTCAAAGAGGCTTTTCTAATGTATCCTGCAATTTACACCTTAGTTATTTTTGCGATTTTCTTGATCATCAATATTAAATATAAGTTTAAAGGCGATTTTAAAGTTAAGATCGCTTTTATTTTTTTGAATGCATCGGTAATGATTATTTCGTATGTTTTCAAAATGAGCCAATTTTATAACCTAACCAATTAATCAATCATGAAAGAAAAATTACCTAATTCCACACTCATTTTAGTTTTCGGAATATTATCTATTATAGGCTGTTGTTGCTATGGATTATTCGGAATTGTATTTGGAATTTTAGCCATCGTATTAGCCAATAAAGCGAAAGAACTTTACTATGCGAATCCAGAACTTTATACAGGTTACGAAAATGTAAAAACCGGTCGTATTCTAGGTATTATTGGTTTAGTGCTTAGTGCACTTTCATTTATTTCTGGAATAATTGCACTTATTTCTGCCGGCGGAATAGAAGGCTTGATGGAAATGCAAAGAGAGATATATAGTTCAGGATTATAATACATCATAAGTTCTAAACTGCTATAAATCAAAAATCCCCGGAAAAACCGGGGATTTTTTTAATCTTATTTGATTCTTATTTCTCAAATTCTTTTAGAGTTTTTGTAATGATATCTACACAATCTCTAAGTTGTTCTTCATTCATTACTAAAGGTGGTGCAAAACGAATAATATTACCGTGAGTAGGTTTTGCTAACAAACCATTTTCCTTCAGAGCAACACAAATATCCCAGGCTGTCGAACTATCTGGAGAATCATTTATTACAATTGCGTTTAAAAGGCCTTTACCCCTTACTAATTCAACAATATTAGAAGTTCTTATATAATCATCAAAAAGTCTACGGAATAAACCTCCCAACTTTTCTGCATTTTCGGCCAATTTTTCATCCTTTATTACCTCTAATGCTGCGTGGGCAACTGCGCAAGCAAGTGGATTACCTCCAAAAGTAGAACCATGCTGACCTGGTTTGATCACATCCATCACATTGTTATTCGCTAAAACAGCAGAGACAGGATATACCCCACCTGAAATTGCTTTCCCTAAGATAAGAACATCAGGCTTTACTTCCTCGTGATCTACTGCCAGTAATTGCCCAGTTCTGGCGATTCCTGTTTGAACTTCGTCTGCTATAAATAGAACATTGTGTTTTTCACATAACTCTTTTGCTCTCTTTAAAAACCCTTCAGAAGGCACATAAACTCCGGCTTCACCCTGAATTGGCTCTACCAAGAATCCTGCTATATTACTATTTTCATTCAGTGCCTTTTCTAATGCATCGATATCATCATAAGGTATTTTTTGAAATCCTGGTGTATACGGTCCAAAATTTCTACGTGCTTCCTCGTCATTAGAAAAAGAAATAATCGTTGTTGTTCTTCCGTGGAAATTATTTTCGCAAACAATTATTTCAGCCTCAGTTTCTTTTACTCCTTTAGTTTCGTAAGCCCATTTTCTGGCAACTTTAATAGCAGTTTCTACCGCTTCTGCACCAGTATTCATTGGCAACAACTTATCAAACCCAAAATACTCTGTAGCATATTTTTCAAAGGGACCAAGCACATCATTATGAAATGCTCTTGAAGTTAAAGTTAAAGTAGCCGCTTGTTTATTTAATGCCTCTACAATTTTTGGATGACAATGTCCCTGGTTAACTGCAGAATATGCCGAAAGAAAATCATAATATTTTTTTCCTTCTACATCCCAAACATGCACGCCCTCTCCTCTACTTAGTACAGCTGGTAACGGATGGTAATTATGCGCACCATGCTTGTCTTCTAACTCGATAGCTTGTTGTGATGAATTAATTTCTGTTAATGGCATTTCTTTTTCAAATTTTAATCATTAATATATACAATTCCTTCTTGTTCTGCTCTTACAGATTAGGAGAGAAATCATCCATTTTTAATGTTTTCGCAATTTACTAAATGTTTCCTGATTTTTTTAATGACAGCCACCATTAATCCTGCAATTATTCTATTTTTGCGATATGGGAAGAAGGAATAAAAATAAGCTATTTGAAGCTGTTGAAGTTGTTGATGCCGGTGCTAAAGGAAAAAGCATTGCCAAGTCACCAGATGGCCGAGTAATTTTTGTAAATAATGCCGTACCTGGTGATGTAATCGACGTGCAAACTACCAAAAAACGTAAGTCGTATTTTGAAGGTACAGCTATAAATTTTCATTCATATTCAGATAAAAGAGTAGAACCTGTTTGCCAACATTTTGGGACCTGTGGTGGTTGCAAATGGCAGTTTATGGATTATAAATATCAACTTGAATATAAACAACAGGAAGTTACAAACAATCTTCAGCGTCTAGGGAAAATAGAATTACCCGAAATAACCCCAATTTTAGGCAGTAAGGAAATTTATTTTTATCGTAATAAAATGGAATTCTCTTTTAGTGATAGCCGTTGGTTGACTTTAGAAGAAATTCAAAGTGGTAAAGATTTTGACGATAAAAATGCGCTTGGTTTCCATATTCCAGGAATGTGGGATAAAATTTTAGACATTAAGAAATGTCACCTTCAGGAAGACCCTAGTAACGCGATAAGAAATTTTGTGAAGATTTTTGCGACGCAAAATGAAATCCCATTCTTTAATACCAGAGCACAATCAGGTCTACTTAGAACTCTAATGATTAGAACTACTAGCACTGGTGAAATTATGGTTCTTATTCAGTTTTTTGAAGAAGATAGGGATGCTAGAGAATTGCTATTAAATGCCGTGGCTGAAGAATTCCCAGAGATCACTTCATTACAGTACGTGATCAATAACAAAGGAAATGACACAATTTACGATCAGGAAGTGATATGTTACAAAGGTAGAGATCATATTTTCGAAGAAATGGAAGGTCTTAAATTTAAGATCAACGCCAAATCATTTTACCAAACAAATTCTGCCCAGGCTTACGAACTTTATAAGATCACAAGAGAATTTGCAGATCTTAAAGGAGATGAATTAGTTTACGATCTTTATACAGGTACAGGAACTATCGCTCAGTTTGTGGCAAAACAAGCTAAAAAAGTTATTGGTGTTGAGGCAGTTCCTGAAGCGATTAGTGATGCGATTGAAAATGCCGAAAGAAATGACATAACAAATACCGAATTCTTTGCTGGAGACATGAAAAAAGTTTTTACTGAAAACTTTATCAATAAACATGGCCATCCAGACGTTATAATAACAGATCCACCACGAGACGGAATGCATAAAGACGTGGTCGCTCAAATTATAGGAATATTACCAGAAAAAATCGTTTATGTAAGTTGTAATTCGGCTACACAAGCAAGAGATCTTGCTTTGCTAGACGAATATTATAAGGTAACCAAGGTGCAGCCTGTCGATATGTTCCCACAAACATTTCATGTTGAAAATGTGGTTTGTTTAGAAAGAAAATAATGAAGTTTACTAATTATAAAAGTCATTTAATTTTATCGATTTTCATCCTGGTAATTTTTGCAGGATGCCAAAGGGATGACATTTGCCCAGAAACAGTAGATACAACTCCTATGTTAGTAATCAATTTCTTTGATGCTACCACTCGGGAGCCGAGAACTTCAGTTAACTTAACGGTTCGTGAAGCAGGAAGAGATCCACTAGATCTGGTTTTATATCGCGAGAATAGCCAAAGTATACGACTTCCGTTAAGAACAGGCGAAAATTCAACTCAGTATGAATTTGTATATAACGGCCCTATTTATGATGAAAATGGTGAGGTTGTAGAAGATGAAGATGATAATCTAGAGACCAATACAGATATTATCGAGTTTAATTACGATCCAGAAGAAGAATATATCAACCGAGCTTGTTCATTTAAAGTAAACTATTTGAATATAGATTACATCACAGACGGGGGCGAAGACGATCGATGGATCACCAGGATGGAATTTTTAGTCGATGATGTCGTTTCAGATAATTTTGAAAATGCAGACGAAGATGATGAAGATGCCATAACCGCACATTTAAATATCTATTTTGAATAATGCCTGAAAAAACAGTCCGAAATTATATAAAATCAGCACTAGTTTTTAGTCTTCTACTCTTTTTACTGAGCACTAATATTTTGTCTGCACAGAATCAGGAAGAAGAATTTGCTGAAATAGCTGCGGAAGCCGATACCGTGTACAAAGAAAAGTATGGCTTACGTGTGGGAATTGACCTAAGTAAATTAGCCAGAACCGCATTAGATGAAGACTACACAGGCTTTATGCTTGAAGCCGATATGAGAATCTATGATAATTATTATCTGGCGGCCGAGATTGGTAATGAAACACTACCCTTTGGCGAAGACTATATTCGAGTTTCCGCCTCAGGAAGCTTTATAAAGATAGGAGCTAATTACAATGCTTATGAAAACTGGGAAGGCATGCAAAATATCGTATTTGCAGGTCTACGCTACGGATTTTCGACCTTTAGCCAGGATATTGAAGAGTATCGTATATACACCACTAATGATTACTTTAACGATGATATAAGGTTTAACGGTGAAGAAACTTCAGGTTTAACTGCAAGTTGGATCGAACTGATGGCCGGCTTTAAAGTTGAAGTGCTGAAAAATCTATATCTTTCGGCTAACGTTCAGCTTAAACGTAGACTAAGCCAAACTACGCCCGATGGTTTCGATAATCTTACCATACCCGGTTTTGGGCGTACGTTCGACGATAGTAATTTTGGAATTGGCTACGGATACTCTATCTCTTACCTAATTCCTATTTTCAGAAAGGCTAAAAATTAGAATTGCTTTTTTCGCTTCTTAGAACCTTCATAAATTTCATATTTCAAAAAACGAGATTCTAAACCTCCGTTAAACATTTTCACTTTGCGTGAAGGTCTTAAACCTACGTTCTTTAGAGCTTCATCATCTGAAGTGATAAACCAGGCTTCAGTCCCAGGATAACTTTGTTTTAATGTATCACCTATTCTCCTATAGAATTCTGAAATATTTACCTGCAATCTTTCTCCGTATGGTGGATTGAAAACCATATGCAGGTGGCGATCATTTCTTTTTTCAGTTTCAAAAAAATCTGTTCGCTCTATTTTTATAAATTCTGAAAGATTGGCATTCTTCACATTGTCCTTTGCTTTTTCTACTGCAGATGGCGCTTTGTCATACCCAAGAATTTCAAAATGAAAATCTTTAACTTTCTTAAGAATGGAAGCTTCTATCTTTTCGAATAAATCTTCATCCCAGTCTTTCCAACGTTCAAACCCAAACTCTTTTCGGTTAATATTTGCAGGAATATTACACGCAATCATAGCTGCTTCAATAGGAATGGTTCCACTACCACACATAGGATCCAAAAAATCACACTGGCCATTCCAACCTGACTTCAATATCATACCAGCAGCAAGAATCTCGTTTATAGGAGCAATATTGGTGGCCGTACGATATCCTCTTTTATGCAGCGAATCTCCACTGGTATCTAATGAGACATTACACCATGTTTTTTCGATGTGAATATTTACTCGTAAGTCTGGAAATTTTAAATCTACATTAGGTCGTTTACCATATTGCTCTCGATAACGATCTACAATAGCATCTTTGGTCTTTAAAGAGATATATTTTGAATGGGTAAATACTTCAGAATGTAATGTAGCATCCACAGCTAAGCTTCCATTAACATCTAAAACTTCATCCCAATTTAGCTTTTTAATATTGTTGTATAAATCCTCCTCTGAAAATACTTTAAAACCAGCAAAGGGCTTTAAGATCTTTATAGCCGTACGCAGGCAAAGATTAGCCTTATACATAAAACCTTTGTCACCTACAAAACTTACCATTCTATTCCCCTCTTTCACATCCATTGCACCCAAATCTCTAAGCTCTTTTGCCAAGATTGGTTCAAAACCAAAAAAAGTTTTCGCTATCATTTTAAAGTTACCATCCATATTCGATCATCTTTTAAAGAATGGCAAAATTACGTTATTTTCGCAGCAAATAATAACCTTAGCTTAATTGGTTAAAAAATTAATTTTTTCTGAAATCATTCAGTAAAAAGATCGACTAAGCAGCGCCATAATTAACAGGAAACGATTGATGATATTTATTTTACCCCTTTTAGCTGTATTACTAGGTTATTTAATTGCAAAATTTCTAAAACCATCATCGTCCACAAGTTTTAAACTTCTATTATCCTTTAGTGGTGCATATTTACTATCTGTAACAGTTTTTGAGCTACTTCCAGAAGTTTACGAGAATAAAGGAAAAGAGATAGGCGTCTTTATTTTGTTAGGTCTATTATTCCAGATCATATTAGAATTTATATCGAAAGGATTGGAGCATGGTCATATGCACCATGATCCAAATTCTAAACAATTCCCCATAATGCTTTTATTTAGTTTGGGAATACATTCTTTATTAGAAGGTTTTCCTCTAAGTGAGAGCTCTCATCTATTATATGGTGTTGCAATTCATAAAATACCAGTAGCAGCTATTCTAAGTATATTTTTGTTCAATTCTAAACTGGGAAAATTTAAAGCAGCTCTATTCTTACTTCTATTTGCTTTAATGACCCCAATCGGAAGTTTTCTAAAAATTCAATTCGATTCCATACAAAATTACGGCGCCTATATAAATGCAGTAGTTATAGGCGTATTTTTACACATATCAACTACTATTTTATTCGAAGCTTCTAAAGATCATAAATTTAATGCCTCGAAATTATGCGTAATTATTTTGGGAATTCTACTAGCTTATTTTATGTAATTTATGTTCAGTAAAGAAGAAAGTAAAAAAATTAGACAGGAATTTTGGACAAGCTTTGGACAGGAATATTCACGAAAATGGATTCTTTATAACACCAAAGTTAAGCAAATTCAACTAAAATTTACATTTACCAGAAAAACAGCAATGGTATCTTTAGATGTTGATTCTGAAGATGAAATTATTCAATCCTATTATTTTGAAAAACTAGAATCTCTAAAAAATTTACTGAAATCTGAATACCTGCCTGATATCGTATTTGATGCTGAGTATGAATTACCTGAAGGAAAAAGCGTTTCAAGAATCTACGTACAACTAGAAGATAAAGTAAGTATTACTAACAGAAATGATTGGCCACAGGTTAAGAGTTTTTTTGCTGAAAATATGCATCAACTAGAAATGTTTTGGCTAGAGTTTAAAGATTTTATTACTG